>NZ_CP045571.1:1924113-3415726 GCF_009662475.1 Acidithiobacillus thiooxidans ATCC 19377 | reverse complement strand
CTGGTTGAGTGCTGGGCGGTAAAATCGTGATGTTTGGACACGACAATCAGTCGCTGCAGTATAGCCAAGTGACACGATCTGCGCCAGTATATAATCTGGCCAGCCTGGATTTGTTAACTGAACATTGCTAAAATTTTTTATCTATCCCTGTAAAGCTCAATATTAATAGTTTATCATTATGTTTTTTAAATGATTTATTTTTTTATTATGTTTCATATGATTTATAAAGATATAATTAATTAACAGCGATAAAAATAATTTTTTATGATATTTTTAATAATAATTCATGATTCGATTTACATATGAAACAGGATAAGTCATTAACTGTGGTATCTCGCTGATCTTACAAAGGAAGAATTTTTATGGCGAAGGGATCTGTCGTAATTACCGGAGCGGGCAGTGGGATCGGACAGGCCTTGGCACTGGCTTATGCGGAACCGGACCGGCCGCTGTTACTCCTGGGGCGCAGTCTGCAGAACCTCGAAGCTACGGCGACTCTGGCGCGGTCCCGAGGGGCTATTGTGCGGGTGCTGAAAGTTGATGTGGGTGATGTGACAACGCTGGATCTGGCCGCGCTAAATTTTTCGGATGAATTTGGTGAAATCAAGGTGTTGATTGCCAATGCAGGAATCAGTCATGGGACTCTGGCCAGAGAGCTGAATGATCGTCCGGTTTTTGCCGAAATCATCACCACCAATTTGCTCGGGATGGATAACACCTGTACGGCCTTTCTGCCTTATATGGCGCAGGGTGGGCGCATTGCCGGAATTGCCAGTGTCGCCGGGTTTCGCGGCCTGCCTGGAGCAGCTGCCTATTGTGCCTCCAAGGCGGGGGTGATTGCCTATCTGGAAAGTCTGCGACTGGAATTGAGGATTCAGGGTATCCGCGTCTGTTGTATCGCTCCAGGTTATATTGCCACCCCGATGACGGCAGCCAATCACTATCCCATGCCCTGGCTGATGGACCCTGACAAAGCGGCACAGCAAATGCGTAGAGCCATAGACCGTGGTCGAGCCTGGCTGGTGGTTCCCTGGCAGATGGGGGTAGTGGGAATGATTTTGCGGCACTTACCCATTGCGCTTTATGACCGGTTGTTTGCCCGGGTGGCAGGGAAGGCTCGGAAAAGTTCGGCCCAATACGATGCTGAAACCATTGCCAACGCACGAATATCTGGACGGGATGAATAAGTTTTCCACAAAGCGCTTATAAGGAACTTATGGCACCTTGTTCTGAACACACTTTCGGTATGTTATATAACACATTGTTTAAAATGAGTAAAACTTTTTACAAAATGAGTCCGGAGGGTGTTCAAGTTAAATTAACCTACGATAATCGGGGTTCCGCAGTTTATATCCACAAAGTTATCCACAGAAAATACAGCACAACCTGATGAAAAAGCCCCCATGCGGGGGCTGACCTTTCTGGGGGATGCAATTTGATCAGGCAGCTTGAAGTCGCGGCTTCACAAACCACATCTGGATCAGGCTCAGGAGCATTTCCAGCAAGGCAATTGGACAGGACAGTGCTCCACCAATCAGTACCAGCCAGACGAAAGCCGGATTCTGATGGGTCAGGAACCAGCCACTGAAATCCACGAGCATGGCAATAAAAGGAATTATAATTAATGGATATTTGATGCTGTTGGGGACGCGCGATTTGCTGAATATCCAGCCAGCCACCCAAAAAATTACGCCGAGCATGGTCAGGTGAATCATACCGTTCAGCAGCATGGTACTGAGGCTCATGCCCGTATCGACCTTGGCCACGGTTTTGACGTCACCGTAAGTAACCAAAGGCGGGTTATGGAGGACCTTGGTCATGGCAACACTGTGACACTTCAAACAGTTTCCGGCGATCAAGGGTTTGATGGCCTGATTGTAATCCGCCTCGGTTTCGCCCGAAGCAATCCAGTGATTGACGGCGGCAACCATTTTCGGTTTATCAGCTGCTGACATCCCTGCGTAACCCATCATGCGCGGCAGGACGGTTTGCAGCGTGCTGGAACTGCGATTGCCATAATAATGTTCGGCAACAGCATGTACTGTAAGGCCATTATTACCACCTACTGTAACGTACACATAGGCTTCTGCGACCAAAAGGCCCAACCCCACCAGGAAAATAAATCCCGTATGGACCAGTTTTTCTGCTAGACTCAACTCCGGCAATTGCCGCATGTGGTTTTCCTCCATGAATGATGTCGTTAGGATAGGATTTGCGTGGCAAGTGAAAGCAATTTTCCTGCCGGATTTGAGGTTTGTCCATGCACAATATGTTAATGCCCGAACGCGCTGAAATACCTCCCGTTGTGCTCAGTATTGCCGGTTCCGACCCCAGTGCTGGCGCAGGCATACAGGCTGATCTGTTAACTTGTGCCCGTCTTGGTGTCCACGCCTGCACCGCCATTACAGCACTGACCATTCAGGATTCAGTCAATGTTCAGCGCTTTAGTCTGGTGAACCCTGCGGAATGTCTGCAGCAGGCCCGGGTCATTCTGGATGATATTCCTGTACGGGTGATCAAGATCGGGATGTTGGGCTCCGCTGAGATGGTCAGAGCCTTGGCCGGACTCCTGGATGCTTACCCGCAGATTCCTGTGGTGCTGGACCCGATTCTGGCCGCTGGTGGAGGGACTTCCCTGGCGGGATCAGGATTGCTGGAGGCGATGCGCAGCGAACTTTTGCCAAAGGTCAGTATTATCACGCCCAACGGTCCTGAGGCGCTGGCTTTGACGGGTGCAGAAGACGTGCGGGCTGCCGCCGTCCTGCTCAATGCGCAGGGTGCCCAATGGGTTTTATTGTCCGGGGGGCATGGCGAAGGTCCGAAGCTGGAAAACCTGGTTTTTCAGGGGGGCATTCTGCGGCAGACTGTTATTCAGGAACGCCTCCCGCATCAATATCATGGTTCAGGCTGTACCCTGGCTTCAGCGGTTGCTGCGGGTCTGGCCAAGGGCCAGGCGGTGATGCAGGCAATAGAAGCGGCCCTGGCTTTCACCCATGACGCGCTGCTGCATGCCTATCCTCTGGGGAGTGGCCAGTTTTTCCCCAACCGTTTTTATCATCCTGAAAGCAGTTCATGAAATGCCTGTAAAAACACGCAAAGCCATTGCCGGTTTATACGCTATTACCGATTCGCACTGGATGCCGGAAGCGGTTTTCCTGGACAAAGCCGAAGCCGCTTTACGGGGTGGGGCAAGGATCCTGCAGTATCGGGATAAGGGCGACCCTTGGCAGGAACATGCGCGGCGACGGCGGCAGGCGGGTGCCTTGCGTGAACTTTGCACCCAGTATGGTGCGCTGTTTGTGGTGAATGATGACCCCGATCTGGTGAGAGCGGTTCAGGCTCCGGCTTTGCATGTCGGCGCGGAAGATGCGCCTTTGGCCGAGTTACGCCAGGCCTTTGGTCGTGATCTGTGCATTGGCGTATCCTGCTATGCTTCGCTGGATAAAGCCCGGGAAGCCGTGAAGGCAGGGGCGGATTATGTAGCTTTTGGTGCTTTTTTTGCCTCGCCGAGCAAGCCGCAGGCCCCTCGCGTAGATCTGCAGGTTTTGCGAAAGGCCCGAGCGGAACTGAATATTCCACTGGTCGCCATTGGCGGCATTACCGAGGATAATGGCGGAGCGCTGATTGCTGCAGGTGCGGATGCCCTGGCAGTGATTTCCGGGGTGTTTGCCTCGGAACAGGTAGAAGCGGCCGCCCGGCGCTTTGCGGTATTATTTGATCATCCCAGGAATATTCCCAAGGAGTAATGATGACCCAGACTTCTCACGATTTATTCAAGGCAGCCCGGCAGTGTATTCCCGGCGGTGTGAATTCTCCGGTACGGGCTTTTCGTGGTGTGGGCGGAGATCCCATCTTTATGGACCATTCCGAAGGCGCGTATTTTTGGGATGTGGAAGGCAAACGCTATATAGATTACGTAGGTTCGTGGGGGCCGATGATTCTCGGTCATAATCATCCTGAGGTCCGGGCCGCCGTTCATGCCCAGGTGGACAAGGGTTTGGGTTTTGGTGCTCCCACCGCTATTGAAGTGGACATGGCCGAAATGGTTTGCCGTCTGATTCCGGGTATTGAGTTGCTGCGCATGACCTCCAGTGGCACCGAAGCGGTGATGTCGGCTATTCGCCTCGCCCGGGGTTATACCGGCCGGGATAAAATCATCAAGTTTGAGGGGAATTACCACGGCCATAGTGACAGTTTGTTGGTCAAGGCCGGTTCCGGCGCCCTGACCTTGGGGCAGCCCTCCAGTGCCGGGATCCCCCGGGAAGTCAGTCAGGATACCCTGGTTCTGCCTTACAACGATTTGTCTGCTGTAGAGCAAATGATGCAGCAATATGGTTTTGATGTGGCCACCATCATCGTCGAGCCGGTAGCGGGCAACATGGGTTGTGTGCCACCAGAGCCAGGTTTTCTGGAAGGCTTACGAGCGCTTTGTGACCAGTATGAAACGATCCTGATATTTGATGAAGTCATGACCGGTTTCCGGGTGGCGTTGGGAGGTGCCCAGAGCCTTTATGGGGTGCGCCCGGATTTGACGACTTTCGGGAAAATCATCGGCGGCGGATTGCCGGTGGGAGCACTGGGCGGTCCCAGGGAAATCATGGAATATCTGGCCCCTAACGGCCCTGTTTATCAGGCGGGGACCCTGTCGGGGAATCCGGTGGCGATGGCGGCGGGCCTAAAGACTTTGCAGTTGCTGAGCGAGCCGGGATTTCATGACAAACTGGCCGTGCAAACCCGAAAATTGTGTGACGGACTGGCGGAGCGTGCCAAGGCTGCCTCTGTTCCGTTACAGATTAATCAGGTTCCGGCCATGTTTGGCTGGTTTTTCAGCGACGAACCTGTACGCGGGTTTGATGCGGTCATGCGTGCCGACAGCCAGCGCTATGCGCGTTTTTTTCATGGGCTTTTGGCGCAAGGCGTCTATCTGGCACCCAGTGCCTACGAAGCCGGGTTTGTTTCTGCGGCGCATGGTGATGCTGAAATAAAGGCCACCCTGGATGCTGCAGAATTGGTTTTGGCACAATTGAAGGAGGAAGCATGACCACTTTATTTACCCGTATTATCGCCGGCGAAATCCCTGCCCAGAAGCTGCTGGAAGACGAACATTATCTGGCTTTTCTGGATATCCGCCCAGTCCGTCCCGGACATACCCTGGTTATTCCCAAAAAGGAGCATGATTATATTTTCACCCTGGATGATCAGACCCTCGCCGGACTATTACCGTTTGCCAAACGCGTGGTTCCGGCGCTGGAAAAAGTCACCGGATGCAAGCGGGTCGGAATGATGGTTGCCGGACTGGAAGTTCCCCATACCCATGTCCATCTGATTCCCATGAACGCTATTCCGGACCTGAATTTTGCCCATGCTACGGATACGCCGGCAGCGGAGCTGGCTGCCATGGGAGATCAGATTCGGGCGGCCTTACAGGGCTGAGGCTAGCATGCCGTCGTTGTGGCGCTATGTTTTGGTGCTGCTCCTGACAACCTTGCTGGGTGTCAACATGGCCTGGGGTAAAGGTAAAAACTGTCCACCCCAAGTGAATATCAACCAGGCCGGTATCGAACAGTTGCGTTGTTTGAAAGGTGTAGGAGTAAAGCGTGCTGCGGCCATTATCGCTTTTCGCGAAGCACATGGTCCCTTTCCGGGACCGGCCGCCCTGGGTGCCGTATTAAGCCCGAAAATTGTTGCCCGCCTACGGCCACAGATTGTCACGCAAGGTCCAGATTGAATGGATCAGTATTCACATCAAAATGATGTCGTACTGCTCCTGGGTATAGGTGGCTTCTGCCTGTACCTTGATGGGGCGGCCGATGAATTCCTCAAGCGCCGCAAGGCTGGTGCTTTCTTCGTCGAGCAGTTTTTCCATAACCATGGGTGAAGCCAATACGACAAAGCGCTCGGCAGGATAAGCCCGGCTTTCCCGGACAATTTCCCGCAGGATTTCGTAGCAGATGGTTTCTGCCGTTTTCAGAAAACCACGACCATGACAATAAGAGCAGGGTTCGCACAGGGTCTGGCGGAGGCTTTCGCGGGTGCGCTTGCGGGTCATTTCCACCAGGCCCAAGGCTGAAATCTGGGTAATATTGCAGCGGGTGCGGTCATTCTGAATGGCTTTTTCCAGGGCGCGCTGCACCCGTCTTTTGTGTTCTTCATCATCCATGTCGATGAAATCAATGATGATCATGCCGCCAATATTGCGCAGACGCATTTGTCGGGCAATGGCAGCGGCAGCTTCCAGATTGGTTTTGAAAATGGTGTCTTCCTGATTGCGACGCCCGACAAATCCCCCGGTATTTACATCCACCGTTGTGAGTGCCTCGGTCTGGTCAATGATCAGGTAAGCGCCGGATTTGAGGGTGACCCGGCTTTGCAAGGCCCTTTCAATTTCATCTTCCACATTATAGAGATCAAAGAGGGGGCGCTCGCCGCTATAGTGCTCCATGCGGTCGGCGACCTCCGGAATGACGCGCTGGCAAAAACTCGCTGCCGCCTCATAAGTCTCGCGGGAATCAATGCGCACCCGTTCGATGTTGTCCGACATGACATCGCGCATCATGCGCATGGCGAGATTCAAATCACTGTGAATCTGGCAGGGGGCACTGCTGTTTTCCAACTGGCGGCGGATCGAACTCCACAGGCGGCGCAGAAAATCAATGTCTCCGACAAAGTCCTGATGTTCAACCCCTTCTGCCAGGGTACGGATGATGTAGCCACCGGCTTCATCAGCAGGAATGGCGGCTTTGAGTTCGTCCTTGAGCCGGGATCGTTCTTCCGGCGACTCAATGCGGGTGGAAACCCCGATACGGGGAACAAAGGGCATGTAGACAAGGTATCTTCCCGGCAAGGTAATCCGCGTTGTCAGCCGCGCGCCCTTACTGCCGACCGGATCCTTGATGACTTGGACCAGAACTTCCTGACCTTCGTGCAACAGGGTACAGACATTGCGGACTTCATGATGACCGGGGCGTGTTTCAATGTCGGTTTCGCCATTCAGTTCCTCGCTGTCATCCTGAATGTCGGCAGCATGCAAAAAGGCGGTGCGATCCAGTCCGACATCGACGAAGGCGGCCTGCATGCCGGGTAATACCCGGCGCACGACGCCTTTGTATATATTCCCGACCAGTCCGCGATGGCCGCTGCGTTCTACCTGCAGTTCCTGGAGTACGCCGTTATCTACCAGGGCGACGCGGATTTCCTGGGGAGTGACATTGATGAGAAGTTCTTCGCTCATGTGGATCCTGAAAATGCGGGTGGCGGAAAGCCGCACTGCGTTAAAAGCCGGGCCGTTTCAAAAAGGGGCAAGCCCATGACGCCACTGAACGAGCCCTGAAGATGTTCGACAAAAACCGCACCCAGGCCCTGTATGGCATAGGCCCCCGCCTTGTCTGCAGGTTCCCCGCTGGCCCAGTAATCCGCCATTTCCTGGGGGCTCATGTTGCGCAGGCGCACGGTGCTGCTGTGCAGGATTGCATCGACCTGTCCATCATGCAGCAGGGCAACTGCCGTATGTACCTGATGGTCTTTCCCGCCGAGTTTCGCGTACATGGCATAGGCGTCGGCAGCGTCGCGGGCCTTGCCAAATGCTTGTCCGGCCAGGGCAACCACCGTATCGGCGGCAAGGATCAGATTTTCTGGATGACTTCCGGCCAGGGCCGTGGCTTTGCTGCGCGCCAGGCGCTGCGCCAGATTTTCCGGGCGTTCACCGGCCTGTGCGGTTTCATCGACATCCGCAACCTGCACCTGCGGGTCATAGCCCAGTTGCCGGAGCAGGGCCAGTCGCCGGGGAGAAGCCGATGCCAGAATCAGCTTGCTCACGAAGTGGGGCTGGCATTCACCAGAAGCAGCTCGGCGGTTCCCGCTGCCAGGCCGGAACCCGTCGCCAGGGCCAGAGACTGGTCGGGGACGCCATTACGCCGCAGATTGCGCAAAATGGCTTCGGCGCGCTGGGTGGCCGCATTGGCTCCCAGCGGCTGGGGCGCTACCCGCACCAGAATTTCATGGGCATTACTTTGTTTGAGAATGCGGGAAATAGCCTGCAAACGTTGTTCACCATCACTACTGAGGCGGTTATCGCTGCCAAAAAGACTATCGGCAGGCATGGAGACATGCACCCCATCGCTGGCGGCCTGCACCCGGGCATATACGGTCAAAGCCTTGCCATAAGCAGGCAGGCTCATGGTGCTGGTAATGGCGGTACTGCTGGATAAGCCGTTTAGCGAATTTGGCGCTTGTTTTGCAAGGCTGGCGAGATGCTTTTCTTCAGCCTGTAGCATCTGTTTTTGTTGTTGAATTTCTTCCTGCAAATGTTGGGTTTGCGCGCCGGTCATGGTTTTGCTGGCCAATTGCTGGCGCAATTGCGCATATTCATTTTGCAGGGCCTGATGCTGCCTGGTCAGGGACTGCACCTGCTGGTGTAGCTTATTCAGGCTGGTCTGTTGATGAATAGATTGGCGCTGTTCCTGCAGGCCCGCCATCCGGGCGTCAAAAATGGCTTTGTCGACCTGAAAGATTGCCGGGTTGACCTGATCACGGGTCATCATTTGCAGGGATTCCTGCAAGCCCGATAAAGTGGCTGGCGGAATGGCCGGCCCGCTGCGCTGGGCATTCTGCAGGCGTTGCAGGGATTGTTGTAATACCCGGGTGGTTGCGACATCGGCACTGGCCAGCGCGGGAAATGACAACAACAGGGCGGCAGCAATCAGGGCGTGGACGCGCATTATTGAGACTCCTTGGCGATTTGTGCCTTGGTGGCATCTATTTGCTGGTGGGTTGCGGCGATCTGGCTTTGCAGATTGGCGATCTGGCTCTGCAGGGCCTGACGCTGGCTGCTGCCGGGAGAGCTCTTGAGACGAACCTGAATATTATCCAGCAATACTTTCGCCAGCAGGGTTTCGCGCTCTGCCAGGAGATAATCGCCCCGGGACTGCGCGGATTGAGCCGCTGTCAATGCGCTTTTAACCGGTGCCAGCTGGGCATCATTGACGGCGGGTGAAAGGGCCAGAATGTGCTCCCGCCCTACCTGCACGGCAATGGCATCCGAACTGCTCTGCTGGGGGCTGACTTCCACCATTTGCGCACAGGCGCTCAGTCCGAGACTCAGGGTCAGGGCAATACTTATCCGGATGACTCCCGGTTTTATCCACATTTGCTTCACGTCAGCGTCACTCCTCTGCGCCACGATGATAAGGTAATCCGGCCTGAATGCTCCAGGCCCGATATAATTGTTCCGCTAAAACTACCCGCACAACAGGATGTGCCATGGTTAATGCCGACAGTGACCATTGCCAGTCAGCCTGTAGTTCGGGGTCCAGTCCATCCGGCCCGCCGATCCAGAAGGTGACGTCGCGGCCACCCAGAAACCAGGCATCCATCCGCTGCGCCAAGGCTTCACTGCTCAGAACTTTGCCACCCACTTCTAGAGCGACTTTCTCGGACCCTGCAGGCGTGGCACTGCGTATTCGCTCGCCTTCTTCACGCCGCCACCGGATCGGGTCGCCACTGCGCCCCCTTTTGGCCATTGGCAGGGCGCGCCATTCTACCCGACACTGCGGCGGCATTCTGGCTGCATATTCAGCGACACCGCTTTCCACCCAGGCCGGCATTTTGTTGCCGATGGCAAGAATCCGGAGCCGCATCAATAATCAGCGGCGTTCGTTTTGCCCACGCATCTGGGGAAGTTCTCCCCAGAGCCGTTCGAGCTGATAAAAATCGCGCACCTCAGGGCGCATGACGTGAACTACCACATCGCCGAGATCCACCAGTGCCCAATCACCCACGCTGAGCCCTTCTTTTCCTAGTGGCCGGACGCCCTCTTCGCGCATGCGGGCCATGACATGATCAGCCAGGGCCTTGAGATGACGGTCGGAGGTGCCGGAGGCAATAATCAGATAATCCGTAATGTCGGTCTGTTTACGGACGTCGATGGCTTTGATATCGAGGGCTTTGTGTTCATCAAGAACAGTCACAATAATGTCGCGGAGATTTTCTGCTGTCGCCAAGTGCAATAATCCTTTGTGTCGAATTACGGGCTTTGGTAGAGCCCCTTGCTCTCAATATAATCCAATACTTCGTCGGGTAACAGGAAGCGCGGACTTTGGCCGTTGGCCAACAGGCTGCGAATACTGGTCGCGGAGATTTCCAGTGCGGTGATGGTCTGAAAAAAAATGAAGCCGGCGGGTTGTTGGTGGAGCTGGTGGATATCGTCGCAACGCCGTTGATAGAGGGTTTGCCGCAAGGCTTCGGGGAGCTCGGCAGCTGGCCAGCCCGGTCGTCCGGTGACGATAAGATGGGTTAATTCCAGAATCTGTTGCCAGTCGCGCCAGGTATCAAAACGCAAAAAGGCATCCATGCCAATGACCATGGCCAGCAAGGCATCCGGGCGTTCCAGACGCAGCGTGCGGAGGGTGTCCACGGTATAGGACGGCCCCTCACGTCCCACCTCTCGATCACTGACGACAAAACGGGGGTGGTGGGCGACGGCAATGCGGGCCATGGCCAGACGATGTTGGGCGGCAGCCCAGGGACTTTTACGATGCGGCGGGTGACCTGCAGGAATCAGCATCACCTCGGCAGTCTTGAGGGCCTGACGGACTTCCTCTACGGCGCGCAGATGCCCGTAGTGGATGGGATCGAAAGTCCCCCCCAGAATAACCAGATCATTGTTGGTGGAAATCTTCATACCCCGAATATAACGAAGGGTGGAGGTGGGGGGAAGACAGCGACAAAAGACCGGTCCCGCGTTTATGATGTGCGCTTTGCGGAGCAGATCAGGAATCAGGTGGCTAAATCATCAGTCGAATCCTCCAGGGCAAGCCCCGGACAGCGGTTGCAGGTGTGGTTGATTGTCGCCCTGCTGCGTGGTGCAGCCGTTTTGCCGGGTTCATGGCGGGCGGCGTTGGGTTCCGCGCTCGGCGATGTCGCCCGGCGGATTATGCGGCGACCCCGCCAGGTGGTGGACGCAAATCTGGCCATTGCTTTTCCCGATCTTTCTTTGGTGCAGCGCCACGATTTGCAACGCCAGCATTTTCGCGCATTGGGCCAGGCGGCTTTGGAACTGGGGCCCCTGTGGTTCTGGCCTTTGCCCCGGGCTTTGCGGTTGATTCGTGAGGTGCGCGGTGTGGAACAGGTGGATGATGCGCTGGCAGAAGGACGCGGTGTCATTTTGTTTACCGCCCACCTGGGGGCCTGGGAAGCGGCCGTACAATATATTGGTCATCGCTGGCCGGTGACGGTGCTGTATATGGACACCCGCAACCCGGCGTTAAATGCATTGATGGCTGCAGGTCGGGGACGCAGTGGCGCACGGTTGACGTCCAAGGAAGAGGGCATTCGTCCTCTTTTGCATACTTTGCAGCAGCATCAGGTGGTGGGTATTTTGCCGGACCAGAATGTGGATCCCCGGGAAGGAGACTATGCCCCTTTTTTTGGGCGACCCGCCTGTACCACTCCTTTGCTGGGGCGGCTGGCCCTGCGCCGGCAGAGCCCGGTATTCGGTCTGTTTGCCTACCGTCTGCCCCGTGGTCAGGGATTTCGACTGGAGTTTGTGCCCATGCCCGAAAATTTTCCTGCGGGTGCAGCGGTGGCAGACGCCACGGCCATGAATACCGTGCTGGAAGCAGCCATTCGCAAGGCCCCGGAACAATACTGGTGGGTGCATCGTCGTTTCAAGGATCAGCCGGAGGGCTGGGATTATCCATACTGAATTATTTCTTCAACAATATTTCTCTCAGGGCTTGAAAATGGTTTTTCGCAGCCCCATTAACTGGAGCATGGTGATCAGGTCACCGGGATGAATTAAGGAGATTATTCCATGGTTGATGAAAAGAATTCTTCAGTACAGTCGGTGCGTTCGGTGGATCCGGTAGAGCAGTTTTTTGATTCCCTTTTGCCCGGCGTTTTTCGTCCGGTAAATAACGGTAATCAGAATGGTTCAGTGCGCGCACATATTGCTCATATTGATGTCCTGGACCGGGATAACGAAATAGTCATTCGCGCCGAAGTACCCGGTATGGATAAGGAAAAGCTGGATGTCCAGGTTCATGGTAACCAGGTATATATCAGCGGCAGCAAGGAAGAAAACAAGACGGAAGAAGAAGGTAAGTACATTTATCGTGAACGCCGTTATGGTGATTTTTCACGGACGGTACAGTTACCTGTTGATGTAGATGCCAGCCAGAGTAAGGCAGCCTATAAAGATGGCGTTCTGGAGCTGGTCTTACCCAAGGCGGAATCTGCCAAAAGGCGGAAAATCAGCGTCGAATGAGGTTTAGCAATAGTTGAAAAAATAAAAGGGCTGGAGAGTTATCCAGCCCTTTTTATACTATGAAGATCTGCATTTATTTACCGATGCAGAAGCGCGAAAAAATCTCTCCGAGAATATCTTCCACATCAATTTTTCCGGTAATTTGCGCCAGGGCATTGGCCGCTTCCCGCAGCGACTGAGCCAGCAGTTCCGGGGGGGCTGCGCTATGGTGCATGTGCACGGCCTCTGCCACTTTTTCGGTCGTGTCGGCCAGTGCTTCCACATGGCGCTGCCGGGCACTGAACACACAGGCGCTGTTTTCCATACCCATCTGCTGCATGATTTCCGCTTTCAGGGCATCCAAACCATTTCCGACCAGCGCAGAAATGGCCAGACAGGCTTCGTGGGCCGGTGCTTTGGGGAGACTGGTTACCAGATCCTGCTTGTTCCAGATAATTAATCGGGCTATGGATGGCAGGGTATCGAGAATGGCCTGGTCTTCTGCTTGCCAGCCAGTGTGGGCGTCCGCAACCAGCAATATCAGCTGGGCACTTTGCAAAATCTGCCGCGCCCGGGAAATACCTTCTGCCTCAACCAGATCCTGAGATTCCCTGAGACCTGCCGTATCAATGAGTTCTACGGGCAGGCCGTCGAGCAGGATTTCCTCGCGCAGCAGGTCACGGGTAGTTCCGGGAACCGGTGTAACAATGGCCGCATCCCGTTGGGCCAGCGCATTCATCAGGCTGGATTTGCCAACATTGGGGCGACCGGCAAGAATGACGCGGCCACCCCGGGCGAGACGTGCACCTTGCCGGGCTTGCTGTTGCAAGTGAAGCAGCTGCTTCTGCAAGGTTTCGAGACCATGATGAACAGCGCTGTCGTGCGCAGTGCCGAGGTCTTCCTCGCTGAAATCCAGCCCGGCCTCCACCAGGGCAAGAAGTTGTAATAATTGCCCATAGATGGCGTCGACAGCCTTGGAAAAAGCGCCTTCGAGACTTGCCGAAGCGGCACGTACCTGCGCTTCGCTGCGCGCATGAATGAGGTCTGCCACGGCTTCCGCCTGGGCCAGATCCAGACGGCCATGGAGAAAAGCGCGTTCGGTAAACTCACCTGCCCGCGCTGCACGGGCGCCATAAGCGACCGATTCCTGCATTAAGGCGGCCAGTGCCAGAGGACTCCCATGTCCCTGTAATTCGACCACGTCTTCACCGGTATAGCTATGCGGTGCCGGGAAATAGAGGGTAATACCGTGATCTATGCCCTGGCCATCGCGGCCGTAAAAACGCCGGAAATGGGCATATCGGGCGGGCCAGTTCGGGCTTTCCGGGGCCAGTCCGCAGAGGGCCTTGGCAATGCGCAGGGCGGCTGGACCAGAGAGGCGCAAAATGCCGACGCCCCCCTCTCCGGGCGGCGTCGCAATGGCGACGATGGTATCTCCCTGCTGATAGCGCATCTATAAGAACCTCGCCACGATTCAGGAACCGATGAGACAACCCGGCTGCGAAAAGCCGTGCCGCCCTAGTCTTTGGCGGCCATGATGTGTCGGGTGATCAGATATTGCTGACCAATGGAAACGACGTTGTTGGTCAACCAGTAGAGTACCAGACCTGCCGGGAAAAAAGAGAAAAACACCGCAAAAATGACCGGCAGAGCCGACATGATTTTTTTCTGCATCGGATCGACGGGCGCAGGGTTGAGACGCTGCTGAAAAAACATGGAAATGCCCATGAGCAGCGGCAGGATGTAATAAGGATCGGGCACCGCCAGATCATGAATCCAGAGGATGAAGGGTGCCTGGCGGAGTGATACGCTTTCCACCAGAACCCAGTAAAGGGCAATGAAAAAAGGCATTTGCAGAAGGATCGGCAAACAACCCGCCATCGGATTGACCTTTTCCGTACGGTAGAGCTCCATCATGGCCGCGCCCAGTTTCTGCTTATCATCACCACATTCTTTTTTCAGTTTTTCCAGTTTGGGCTGAAGCTTGCGCATATTGGCCATAGACCGGTAACTGATGGCCGAGGGATAGAAAAATATCGCCTTGATGACAATAACCAAAAGGATAATGGCCAGACCCCAGTTGCCAACCAGACCATGAAACCATTTGAGTACCAGATGCATGGGTTCGGCAATAATGGCAAACCAGCCATAGTCCACCGTCTGCTCCAGACCCCGACCCAGTGCCGCCAGACGACTTTGCTGTTTGGGACCCAGAAAAATCTGCTGGGTAATGGTGGTACTCTGCCCCGGAGCCAGGGTGGGTAGAGGCGTATTTACCCCCGCCACATAATTACCGCCGGAGGGTCGGGCATAAACCTGCACATGCTGCGCCTGTTCGGCGGGCAGAACGGCTGCCAGAAAATAATGGTCCATCATTCCGGCCCAGCCAGGCCCTGCTTCCGTGTGGGGGTGGTCACGCATGTCACCAAAACTGACTTCACTGAAGTTTCCGCCATGCATCAGTACGGCGCCCGTAAAAATGGACATGAACATGTGACTTTCGGCGCGATCATTGCGCAGAATCTGATCAAAGTAGCTGCCGTTCCAGGGCTGGGTTCCGCTGTTGGTTACCTGGATGTGTTCTTCAGCAAGATAGCTATCGGGCTGGAAAACCCAGGTTTTGGTGATCGTCAAAGGTCCGGCCTTGCCCTTTAGTACGATCGGGCTGTCCGTATCCGAAGAGGGATTCTCTTCTGCAAACTGGGGAATGAGTAATTGTCCGTCGCTTCCCAAAAACCCACTTTGTTGGGTCGTCAGTTTGGCGGAGCTTGTGTCCAGAATAGGGTAAGGAGCGGGATTATTGGTGGCTACGGGATAGGCAAGCAGGCCAAGATTCTGGATATCTCCACCATGCAGGCCGATATGACCGGTAAACACCTTGGTGCTGAAAGGCACAGAGGGGCCGCGCGCTGGAGCCATGGCTTGACTGACGGCTGCAGGTACCGTCGTGTTAATGGGTGAAACCGTCGGGGCGGTGACGGGAGCGGCGCTGGGGGTGACTGCCTTGCTGGCGGTGCTGGTTGCGGGCGTCACGGTTTTCGGCGCATTTTGCGCCTGCCAGGCCTGAAACAACAGAAAAAAGACCACGGCCAGTGCAATGACAAGAAAAGTTTTCTGATTTTCCATGGAGCCCCAGAGTATTAAGGAACGGGATCAACACCGCCCGCGTGCCAGGGATGGCAGCGGCCGATACGTTTGATACCCAGCCACGAACCCTTGGCGATGCCATAGCGTTCAATGGCCTGACAGGTATATTCGGAGCAGGTCGGATAAAAGCGGCAATGATGGCCCAGCAAGGGACTGATGGCATATTGATAGGTACGAACCGCCAGCACGGCTGCGCGGCGCGCGCTCATGCTTTCCCCAGCAGTTGCCGGAAATAACCACCCATAACGCGCATACTGAGTTGTCTGGCCCCATTCCGGGCAACCACCATGACATCCTGTCCTGCCGAGCGCGTTTGCTGCAGGCGAAAGGCCTCGCGCAGACGACGTTTGACCCGGTTACGAATGACGGCGTTACCTACCTTGCGGCTCACGGCCAAACCCAGCCGGGGATGAGAAACAGTATTGGGGAGGGTATACATGACCAACTCGGGAAAAACTTTTTTGCGCCCTTGTTTAATGGTGCGCTGAATCAACGCTTTCTGACGGAGGCGATCCTCGCGGGTAAAGCGATGAGGATGCGCCTGCGCCGGATGCATAAACTTACGGACAGAGACGCTGACGGCCCTTGGCGCGCCGACGTTTCAGAACAAGACGCCCGGACTTGGTCGCCATGCGGGCACGAAAGCCGTGAGTCCGCTTGCGATGGGTAATGCTGGGTTGAAAAGTACGCTTCATTGGAACACTTCCTGCGGGTAAATCCTAAGGGCTGAGAAGATAAGGAGATGCTGTCCGAAAGTCAAGGTGTCGAACTCAACCAAATCCATTTAAGATGCTGCCGAACTCCAAGCACTTTAATGCTGGCTAACGTGGCGTCACATTGATATGTTTTACAACGATCCGCATTCAACCAGAAGTTGGGCACTAGACCTTAAAAGGCAAACAGCTAAATTCAATGACTCCAGAAACTAAGGCACGTCAACAAATCGACCAGAAGCTGGAGCAGGCCGGTTGGGTGATCCAAGACGTGAAGCAGATCAACCTCGGCGCAGCGGTGGGTGTCGCCGTGCGCGAATACCCTACCGATACCGGCCCTGCGGATTACGTGCTGTTCGTCAACCGTAATGCCGTGGGCGTCATCGAGGCCAAGAAAGACAGCGCGGGTGAAAATATCACTGTCACCGAAAAGCAAACCGAGCGCTATGCCACCGCAGCCCTCAAATGGCGCAAGGACAACACCCCGCTGCGTTTTTTGATTGAGGCTACCGGCCAGATCATCCGCTTCACCGACAACGCCGACCCCGCGCCACGTTCTCGGGAAATTTTCCATTTTTTCAAGCCAGAAACGTTCGCCGCATGGTTGGGTCAGCCCGACACCCTGCGCCGCCGCCTGGCCGAGCGCATGCCCGTCTTGCCCGAACGCAACCTGCGCGATTGCCAGATCAGCGCCGTCACCGGGCTGGAGCAATCGCTGGCGCAGAACAAGCCCCGCGCCTTGGTGCACATGGCCACTGGCGCGGGCAAAACCTTCACCGCCATCACCGCCGTGTATCGCCTGCTCAAGTTTGGCGGCGCCAGGCGCATCCTGTTTCTGGTGGATACGCGCAACCTCGGCAAACAGGCGCATCAGGAATTCATGGCCTACACGCCGCCGGATGACGGCCGCAAGTTCACCGAGCTGTACAACGTGCAGCGTCTCAGCAGCCCCAGCATCGACCCGCACGCGCAGGTGTGCATCAGCACCATCCAGCGCATGTATTCCATCCTCAGCGGCGAGCCGATCGACGAATCCGCCGAGGACCTGTCGCTCAACGAGGTGCAGCAGACGGCGGCGCAGCAAAAGCTGGTGCGCTACAACCCCGCCGTGCCGGTGGAAACCTTCGGCTTCATCGTCATCGACGAATGCCACCGCAGCATCTACAACCTGTGGAAGCAGGTGCTCGACTATTTCGACGCCAGCCTCATCGGGCTCACCGCCACGCCGGACAAGCGCACCTTCGGCTTTTTCAACGAGAACATCGTCGCCGAATACACCTACGAGCAATCCGTGGCCGATGGCGTCAACGTCGGCTATGACGTGTACGAGATCGAAACCGACATCACCCAAAGGGGCGCCGAGCTGAAGGCCAAAGAATGGGTGGACCACCGCGACCGCGCCACGCGCAAAAAGCGCTGGAGCGAAACCGATGAAGACACCGCCTATACCGGCAAGGAACTCGACCGCTCCGTGGTCAACTTGAGCCAGATTCGTCAGGTCATCCAGGCGATGAAAACCGCCGTGGAAACGCAGATTTTTCCCAGCCGCCGCGAGACGCCCAAAACCCTCATCTTCGCCAAAACCGACAGCCACGCCGACGACATCATCAACATCCTGCGCGAGGTCTACGGCCAGGGCAACGCCTTCTGCAAAAAGGTCACATACCGCGCCGAGGAAGACGCCGACAGCATCCTCAGCAGCTTTCGCAACGACTACAACCCGCGCATCGCTGTCACCGTGGACATGATCGCCACCGGCACCGACGTGAAGCCCTTGGAAGTGCTGCTGTTCATGCGCGACGTGCGCAGCAAGGGCTACTACGAACAGATGAAAGGCCGTGGTGTGCGCAGCCTCGACGGCGACAGTCTCAAGCGCGTCAGCAACAGTGCGGACGGCGCCAAAGCCCGCTTTGTGCTGATCGACGCCGTGGGCGTGGAGAAATCGCTGAAAACCGAAAGCCGCCCGCTGGAGAAAAAGTCCGGCGTGGCGCTCAAAGACCTGCTGCAGGGCGTGGCGATGGGCAGCCTCGACGACGACACCGTACTCAGCCTCGCCAACCGTCTCGTGCGCCTGGCCAAGCAGCTCGACGACAAGGCGCAGGCGCGCATCGAACAAGCCAGCGGCGGCGTTTCCGTGGCCGCCCTCGGCAAAGGGCTGATCGTCGCGCTCGACCCCGACGCCATCGTGCAAACCGCGTTGGCCAATGCCCAGGCCCAAGGCAAAACCGCCAGCGAAGACGCCCTGCTGCCCGCAGAAATCGACGCCGCCCGCGCCCAGCGCGTGGCCGCCGCCTGCGCGCCCTTCGACCGCCCCGAACTGCGCGACGCCATCGACAACGCCCGCCGCGAGCGCGAGCAGCTCATCGACCACATCAACCTCGATCAAGTCACCTTCAGCGGTTTTTCCGAGCAGGCCGAAGGCGAAGCCCGCGAGGTCATTCAACGCTTTGCCGACTACATCCAGCAGCACAAGGACGAAATCGCCGCCCTCGATTTTTTCTACCAGCAGCCCTACCAGCGCCGCGCCCTCACCTTCGCCATGATCGAAGACCTGCACGAGCGCCTGAGCAAACCCCCGCTCATGCTCACCACCGAACGCCTGTGGAGCGCCTACGCCCGCGCGCAAGCCGGGCAGGTGAAAGGCAGCGAGTCCCGCCGCCAGCTCACCGACCTCATCAGCCTGGTGCGCTTTGCGCTGGGGCTGGACGGTGAACTCAAACCCTTCGCCGACGAGGTGGACAAGCGCTTCCAGACCTGGATCTTCCGCCACAACGCCCAGCGCGCCACCGCCTTCACGCCCGAACAAACCGACTGGCTGCGCCTGATGAAAGACCACATCGCCAGCAGTTGCAGCATCGCCCGCGACGATTTTGATTACGCCGAACTGGCCGACAAAGGCGGGCTGCAGCGCGTGTGGCAGGTGTTCGGCAGCGAACTGGATGGACTGATGGATGAGATGAATCGGGAGTTGGTGGCGTGAGTGAGTTGCCGGTTGGATGGGTAACTGCAGCCCTAGAAGATGTCGCCAAGTGGTCTTCCGGCGGTACTCCATCGAGGTCCAATCCCAGCTACTACGCAGGCACGATTCCCTGGCTGAAAACCGGCGAGCTTGGGCCGCCAATCGTGGTTCAAACTGAAGAGAGCATTTCTGAAGAGGCAGTTGCAAACTCAAGCGCTAAGGTTTTTCCGAAGGGATCCGTCGCGGTTGCGATGTATGGCGCAACTATCGGAAAAGCTTCAATGCTTGGGATCGATGCAGCGACGAACCAAGCGTGTGCGGTAGGCATCCCCGATGCAGTCAAGACCAAGTTTCTCTACTACTTTCTAGTCTCCCAAAGTAAGGCGTTTGTTGATGCTGGGAAGGGCGGGGCACAACCCAACATATCGCAGGGCATCGTCAAGTCATGGGAAATTTCACTGCCTCCGTTCCAAGAGCAAACCCGCATCGTCGAAAAACTCGAAGAACTGCTCTCCGACCTCGATGCCGGGGTGGCCGAGCTCAAGGCCGCGCAGAAGAAGCTGGCGCAATACCGCCAGTCGCTGCTCAAGGCCGCCGTGGAAGGCACGCTCACCGCCGAGTGGCGGCAACAGCACCTGCCCACCGAGACGGGCGTGCAACTGCTGCAACGCATCCTCACCGAACGCCGCGCCCGCTGGGAAGCCAAGCAACTCGCCAAGTTCAAGGAACAAGACAAAACCCCGCCCAAAGACTGGCAAAAAAAATACCCCGAACCGGTGCAACCCGACACCAGCGGTTTGCCGGAACTGCCGCAGGGGTGGGTGTGGGCGAGTGTGGATCAGTTGTCACCGGATGACTTGGCTAACGGGCGATCAGTCCCGACGGCAGAGAATGGCGCGAAGGTGCTGAGACTGACTGCGATCAAGGCAGGTGCGGTTGACCTGCATGAACACAAGCTGGGCGCTTGGTCTTCGGAGGAAGCTGCTCCGTTCGCTGTGAGTGAAGGGGATTTGCTGATCGTGCGTGGCAATGGCTCGCTCACTTTGGTTGGCCGCGCAGGGCTCGTGGGGTCTGTCGATGAGCAAGTGGCCTATCCGGACACCATGATTCGGTTGCGAGTTGTGGAGGCGGTGGTCAGCCCCGCTTGGATTGGTCTGGTTTGGGATTCACATGTAGTGCGAAGCCACTTAGAGCGCCGTGCCAGAACTTCGGCGGGCATCTACAAGATCGCCCAGCCAGACATCGTCAGCGCCACAGTTCCCGTGCCGGGACTCGCTGAACAGGTGCTAATCCGACAAGCACTTGCACAGCAGTTTGAGCAACTCGCGGCAATGGAGTCAGCGATGGAGACAGGTCTCAAACAATCCGCCGCCCAACGCCAGAACATCCTCCGCGCCGCCTTCTCCGGCCACCTCGTGCCGCAAGACCCGGCCGACGAACCCGCCAGCGTGCTGCTGGCTCGCATCCGCGCTGAGCGGGCGGAGCGTGATACATTGAAAATGCCTCGCAGAAGCAAGGCGAAGGAGCCAGCGTGAACACAAATTTTGATGGGTATATTTTTTACACAACAAAGACTCAGCTGCCATTCGGGGGAATTCTATGATCCGCAGCGTTCAGATTGATGGTTTCAAATCCATCGTGTCGCAAACCATAGAACTGGGGCGGGTGAACTGTTTTATCGGTGCCAATGGGGTGGGGAAAAGTAATATCCTGGAGGCAATTGGTGTGCTCGGCGCAGCCGCTAGCGGCAAAGTGGACGATGAATCCCTGCTGCGTCGCGGTGTTCGCCCAGGTGTACCCCGGCTCTACAAGACTTCATTTGAATCGGCGAGCGTCCCGGTGCATATCGGTTTGAGTGCGGAAAGTGGTAGCAACGCCAATACGGCCAGCTATCGGGTGTCGCTGCTGAACCCGCTGGATAATCCGGAGCCCGCTTGGTCGTTCAAAACTGAGCGACTGACCAGCGGGAATGATGAAATTGTCTCCGATGGCGTGCGTAACAGGCGCAACCTGACGCCCACAGCAGGATTAGCTGCGTTGAAACTGGTGGAGGTGCCGACCGACAGTCCAGCTGCCGAATTGATGCAGCGGCTGCAGAACTTCTCAATTTACTCGCCTAATACGCCGACCTTGCGGGCGATGGTGAGCGATCCGCAATCGCGCAATCCAGTGGGACTGGCGGGCGGACGCTTGGCCGAGGGATTTGCCGAGTTTCGTAAGTCGGTGCTCGACAGTGACGATGAGTTATTGGATAGCGTCTTCGAGCTGGTGGATTGGGTCGCCGATATTCAAACCACTTCATCTGCCGGATCACTCTTGTCGCCCTCTGTGGCACGCACCAAGGAGGTGCTGAAGTTCACCGACCGATTCATGCGCAAAAGTCGCAATACTTTGACGGCTTATGATGCGAGTGAGGGGGCGCTATATGTGTTGTTCTGCGCCATTCTGTGCCTGTCGCCCCATGCCCCCAAATTGTTTGCTATCGATAATCTGGATCAGGCATTGAACCCCCGGCTGGTTGGGCGTTTGACGGCCAAGCTTTCCGGTTGGTTGGCGCGAGGCGATGCGCAGAGGCAATTGTTGTTCACCGCGCACAATCCAGCCGTGCTCGACGGTTTGGATTTGACTGACTCCGAAATCAGATTGTTTGCAGTGGAGCGCAACAGTGAGGGGTACACGGTCGTGCGCCGAATTGAAATCAGTGCCGAATTGCGGGCGATGAATGAGCAATATCCTTTATCACGATTGTGGCTGATGGGTAATTTGGGGGCCATGCCGAATGTCTGATCCCCGAATTGCGCTGGTGGCGGAAGGATCAACCGACTTCATCGTGATTGAGGCGGCGCTAAAAGCCATTTTGCAACGCCCCTTTGTGCTCAATCAGTTACAGCCGGAACCAACAAGGCCAGAAATGGGCGGTGGCTGGTGCGGCGTTTTCAAATGGTGTCAAGAGTTTCGCCAGCGCGGTGCGGCACACATCGAATCTGACCCAACCCTGAGCAATTTTGATCTCGTGATGGTGCATTTGGATGCAGATGTGGCCGACAAAAGCTATGCGGATTGTGGAGATGCCGTTGTGCAGGCGGCACTCGCGCTTCAACCATTGCCCTGCGCTCAGCCTTGTCCACCACCCTCAGATACTGTGCTTGCACTGGAGGCTGTGTTGCGGAGTTGGCTGGGCATTTCAGCGACTGGGTCGAAGAGCTTGTTTTGCATTCCCTCGAAAGCTACTGAAGCTTGGCTTGCTGCAGCTACACTTCCGGCGAATCACGCGTTGCTGACTGGACTGGATTGCAATCTGCATCTTGAAACTCAGCTTGCCCAGTTACCCAGTGGGCAGAGAATTCGCAAGAGTGTTCGCCAATACAGAAAGCTGGCTGGAGTAGTAACAGCGCAGTGGACACAAGTTATATCCCATTGCTCGCAAGCTGCGTTGTTTGATCAACGAGTCCAGTCTATTGCACAGGCCTTTCTACCATGAACACCTCCACACTTGTCCAGAAAGTCTGGAACTTCTGCCACACCCTGCGCGATGACGGGGTGGGCTATGGCGATTACCTCGAACAGCTCACCTACCTGCTGTTCCTGAAGCTGGCGCACGAGTACGCGCAAGAGCCTTATAACCGCGACACGCAGATTCCGCCGGGGTTCGACTGGGCCAGCCTGCGCGGCAAGACGGGTGAGCCGCTGGAGGCGCATTACCTCGCCACCCTGCACAAGCTGGGGCTGGAGCCGGGTATGTTGGGTGCGATCTTTTTCAAGGCGCAAAACAAGATTCAGGACCCGGCCAAGCTGTCACGCCTGGTGCAGATGATCGACGCGGAAAACTGGATCAGCCTGGACACCGACACCAAGGGCGACCTGTACGAAGGGCTGCTGCAAAAGAATGCGGAAGACACCAAAAGCGGCGCGGGGCAGTATTTCACGCCGCGCGCGCTGATCGAGGCGATGGTGACCTGCGTGCGCCCCGAGCCGATGAAGACCATTGCCGACCCGGCCTGTGGCACCGGCGGTTTTTTTCTGGGTGCCTACAACTGGCTGACGCGCCCGGGCGCGCAACTGAACAAGGCGCAAAAAGAGTTTCTGCGCGACCAGACCTTTCACGGCAACGAGATCGTGCCCAATACGCGCCGCATGTGCCTGATGAATCTGTTCTTGCACAGCATTGGCGAGCTGGATGGCGAGCCGCTGGTGGAGCGTTCGGATGCGCTGATTTCCGAGCCCAGGCGCACGGTGGACTATGTGCTGGCCAATCCGCCCTTCGGCAAGAAGAGCAGCATGACCATCACCAACGAGGATGGCGAGGAGGACCGCGACGCGCTGACCTACGAGCGCCAGGACTTCTGGGAAACCACCTCGAACAAGCAGCTCAATTTTTTGCAGCACATCGTCAGCATGTTGAAGCTGGACGGCAAGGCCGCCGTGGTGCTGCCTGACAATGTGTTGTTCGAGGGCGGCGCGGGCGAAAAAATCCGCAAGAAGCTGCTGGAAACCTGCGATGTACACACCATCCTGCGCCTGCCGACGGGCATTTTCTACGCGCAGGGCGTGAAGGCCAACGTGGTGTTTTTCGACGCCAAACCCAAGGACGGCAAGGTGCATACCCAGGGCGTGTGGTTCTACGACCTGCGCACCAACAAGCATTTCACCCTGAAAACCCGCACCTTGAAGCTGGAAGATTTGCAGGATTTCATCACTTGCTACCATCCAGAAAACCGCCATGAGCGAGTTGCCACAGAGCGGTTCAGATTTTTCAGCTACGACGAGTTGATGGCCCGCGACAAGGCTAGCCTGGACATCTTCTGGTTGAAGGACGACAGCCTGGACGACCTGGCCGAACTGCCACCGCCGGATGTATTGCAGCAGGAGATCATCGACCATCTGGAAGCCGCATTGGCTTCGTTCCGGGATGTGGCCCTCAAACTTCGCTGAGAAGCTTGTATGCGCTTTGGGTCTAGCCTGCCATTCAGCGAACAATCGGCTTGAAGCGCAAGCGATGGGGTTTGGCCCCCTCTTCACCCAGGCGACGCTTTTTGTCGGCTTCGTATTCATGGTAGTTGCCGGCAAAAAATTCGACATGACCATCGCCCTCAAAGGCGATGATATGGGTGGCGATTCGATCCAGAAACCAGCGATCATGAGAAATGACCAGGACGCTACCGGCAAATTCCAGCAGGGCATCTTCCAGGGCCCGCAAGGTTTCCACATCCAGATCATTAGACGGTTCGTCCAGCAGCAGCACGTTACCACCGGCAATCAGCGTTTTCGCAAGATGCAGGCGACCGCGCTCCCCACCCGACAACTGGCCCACCAGTTTCTGCTGGTCGTTCCCCTTGAAATTGAAGCGACCACAATAGGCGCGGGACTGGATCTCGAATTTACCAACGGTGAGAATATCCAGGCCTCCCGAAATTTCTTCCCAGACATTGTTTTTGGCTGCCAGGGCATCGCGGGACTGATCCACGTAGGCCAGTTTGACGGTAGCGCCGATGCTTACTTCACCGCTGTCAGCCTGCTCCTGACCGATGATCATCCGGAAAAAAGTGGACTTGCCGGCGCCGTTCGGACCAATCACGCCGACGATGGCCCCCGGAGGAATCTTGAAGCTGAGATTCTCAAACAGGAGCTTGTCGCCGAAGCCTTTGCTGACCTCCTTGAATTCAATGACTTCATTACCCAGTCGCTCGGCAACGGGAATGAAAATTTCCGAAGTTTCATTGCGCGTCTGGTATTCGTAGGAGCTGAGTTCTTCAAAGCGGGCCAGACGCGCCTTGCTCTTGCTTTGCCGGCCCTTGGCATTCTGACGGACCCATTCCAGTTCCTGTTGCATGGCTTTGAGGCGCGAAGCTTCGCTGCGTGCTTCCTGTTCCAGACGTTTTTCTTTCTGCTCCAGCCAGGCTGAGTAATTACCTTTATAGGGAAAGCCACGGCCGCGATCCAGCTCCAGAATCCATTCGGCAGCGTTGTCCAGGAAATAGCGGTCATGGGTGACCGCCACCACTGTCCCGCTGAAGCGCTGCAGATACTGTTCCAGCCAATCGACTGACTCGGCATCCAGATGGTTGGTGGGCTCGTCGAGGAGAAGCATGTCGGGACGGCTGATCAGCAGGCGGCACAGGGCAATACGGCGCTTTTCCCCACCGGAAAGCGGGCCCACCAACGCATCCCAGGGGGCCAGGCGCAAAGCATCAGCGGCTACTTCCATCTGCAGTTCTGCCTGGTGCCCGTCACTGGCGGCGACAATGGCTTCCAGTCGTCCCTGCTCGGCGGCCAGGGCATCAAAATCGGCGTCCGGTTCGGCATAAGCGGCATAGACAGCTTCGAGCTGTTGCTGCGCATCGATGATTTCGCCGAGTCCTTCCTCCACCACCTGACGCACGGTCTTGTTGGGATCGACATCGGGCTCCTGAGGCAGATAGCCAATTTTCAGGTCCGGCATGGGCAGGGCTTCGCCCTCAAACTCCCGATCCACGCCGGCCATGATTTTCATCAAGGTGGATTTCCCCGAGCCATTCAGCCCCAAAACCCCGATTTTCGCTCCGGGGAAAAAAGACAGAGAGATGTCTTTGAGCAGCGCACGCTTGGGCGGTACGGTTTTACTCAGGTGATTCATGGTAAATACATATTGGGCCATGGCGGGTTCCATCCGGGAGCGTGGTGGGTTGATTGCGGGGCAGTGTAGCGCAGACCAGGGAACTTGTGGACACCCCCAGACAGGTTGCTTTAGCCGGGGTGTTTGTTCCTTTATGACATTAGGTGTAACATTTTTGATAAGAAAGTGTCTAGAATTTTTAAGCGTAAATTTTCATTGGATTTTTCTGGATTGCCCTGGTGTTTGCTCATCCGGATCATGGGGCCTATCCATTTGTTTCTGGAGGGTATATGGGACTGACTTCTGACGATACGGAGTTGGGTATGATGCTGCCGCTGAGAAGCGGGCTCAGTATTGCAGAATATCAGCAAACTCTAGTGGAGGAGTTTGGTGAAGCTGTCTTTGAAAATATTCCGGCGATGCTCTGTTCTGAGCGGTCTGCGGAGGGGCTGGGAGACGCCGTAATTTTTTCGGCTGACAGTAATGATTCTGGCGCACACTTTTATTTTGATGGCTGTGAATCGGAGAGTCTGCTTTTCCGCTTGAAGGGTGTCCTGGCTCGGGAAGACTATAAGAAAGCCCTGATTTTTGTTGAATTGGGTGACTTTATTTTTATGTTTTTTTCGGATCTGAAATACTTGTTTGAAGGTCGCTATTATTTTGATGTGCCGCGTATGATCTACCGCAGAGCCTCGCGCAGAGCCAAACGGGTACGACTGGAAGGCGCTATTACCTTACGCAAGGCGGGTGGTGCTGAGATGGTGGGACAACTGCACGATTTCAGTCCCAGCGGTGCCAGCTTTTATGCGCCCAGAGATTCATACAAGCCCGGTGATAATGTGCTTGCTGAGTTTACCATTGCGGACTGCGGAACCTGTGAAACGGTGGTTACAGTTGTTCGCGTTCAAGAAGAAGGGGCTCCAGCAGGTCAATGTTTGGTCGGAATCCGGATGTCTCTCACCCGCGATCAAAAAAAACGTGCCGAGCACTTGTATTTATGTAAAAAGGCCGAGGAAATTCAGAAGCGACCGGAATATTCCAGAAACACACGCATTTTTTAATAAAAAATTTTGAGGGCTTAATATTTTCTGAGAATTCTTTAAATATCTTATTAAGAAAATAATGATATTATGTGTCGCTGTTACTTATCGTTACATTTTTGATACATAAGAAAAACCTTGGTTCTCTATTTGCTCTTCCCTCCCAGAAGTTGTATCATTTTCGTTACAAGTCCAGGCTGGTTTTCTGGAGAAAATATAATAGTCATCAGAATAAATGAGTGAGGTTGAAGTAAAATTTATGTCTACTATAAAACCTGATAATGATCAGATCGGGCAAAAAGCGGCGGTAATAAAACAAGTGGCACTCTCAGAGTGGGCATGGGTAATGCTCAAGGAGCTGAGTGTTTTCTATGGGGTAAGCCCGACGGAAACACTGGAAAGCCTGGTGCTGGATGCGGTTCTGTCTAAACAGGGGAGTTGTACGGCTTTTTGCAGCGATGAATAGCTCCCTTAAAAGGCCAGATAGTCTGGTCAGTTTTTTGGGACTGGATAGTGAAGATTTCACTTTACTAGACCAGTATTGGGGTTTATTTGCCCAAAGTGCAGAACAGCTGGCCCGGGATTTTTATAACTATCTGTTTTCACATCCGGCTACCGCCGCAGCTTTCAGAAACTTTTCAGAAGCACAAATTGAAGCCCTGGTTCAGCGTCAGGCAGAGCATGGATATGGTCTTCTGAACAACCAACTGAACCCATCCTGGCAGATTGCCATGCAGCAACTGGGTGCCAAGCATCACCATTTAGGCATTGATCCTGCCTGGCTGGCCGGTGGCTACACCATCTACTGGCGGCATTGGCAGCCGATTTTGGAAAAGCACGTCCCAACCGAACACCATTCGCGTCTGGGACAAATTCTCATCAGCCTGCTGATGGGTGACTTGATGAGTCAGTTAAGCGGCTACGCCCGGGCAGCGCGGGAAACGGATGGTAAGCGAAGCGCCGTTTTTGATGTATTGCTCGATACCCTGGCAAGCACCCGTATTGAAAAAGATACGGATAACACCAGTCTTTTACAGGTGTTATGTGAGCGCTTGCCGCGTAAAAGTCGTTATATCACCCTGGCTGGCTATTTTCTGTGCTCCAGTAGAGTCAATGATCTATTGACTCTGGAAGCTTCGGCCGGTTTGCGCTTGTCCATGCCCTATCTCCCTTATTCTGCAGAAGATCCCTGTTGGCAGGCCTTGCAACAAAACCAGGTCCTGGTTTACTCAAGTGATGATCCTGCAGCACCGGAGTGGATCCGGAAATTGCGACCCCGCGTTCAGGAGATGGTGTTTCTGCCCTTTTCGTCGGGTGACTTGCAAGGTTTAGGTTTTATTGGCGCTCGGGCAAAAGGATATTTCAACAGAATCGGGTCAGATTATTTTGAGGCGTTTGCCCATCTCGGCGAGATCGTTTTGCAATTACGTAATCGCATGCTCCGGGATCCCTTGACTCAGATACCCAACCGCCTTTTATTTATGGATCGCCTGGAAATCGCCCGCCGGCAGGCCAGTCGAGAGGAGACTTTACTGGGGGTGGTGCTGCTGGATCTGGATGGTTTCAAGCCGGTTAATGACCGTTTTGGACATGGTGCCGGTGATCGTTTGCTGCTTTCTGTCACCCAGCGGATTCGGCAATGTTTGCGTTCTGGCGATACCTTGGGAAGGTTGGGAGGGGACGAATTCGGGCTGCTTTTTCCGTCGCTGAGTTCCATAGACGACCTGGACTTCATTTGTGGCCGGATTTTGGAAACCGTGCGTACGCCCGTGGAAATCGATGGCGAGTGGATTCATGTGAGTGCCAGTCTGGGCGTGACGTTATATCCTCTGGATGAAGTATCCGTAGAAACCCTTCTGGCGCATGCAGATATGGCATTATATGCGGCAAAAAAACAGGGAGGGGATCAGCTCAGCCTGTATAGTCTGACTCTGGATGAGGCCGCACAAAATGCGGCCAATATGCGACTGCTGCTCGAAAGGGGACTTAAAAATCATCAGTTGCTGTTGTATTACCAGCCAATCGTCAACAGTTTTGGTGGCGTATCGGGGGTTGAGTCTTTACTTCGGATTCTTGATCCTGAACGGGGTTTGCTGGGTCCCGCAGCTTTCTGGGCCGGTCTGGATCATCATCGCTATGCCCGGGATGTGGGTATTTTTGTGATGGATGCTGCCTTTCGGCAAGGGCAAATCTGGCAGCAACAAGGACTTGCCTTGCGCGTTTCCGTTAATATCAGTGCCCATCATTTACTGGATGCACGTTTCCTGGACGATCTGGAAAAAGCTCTACGAAAATATCCCGATTTACCTGCTGAGCAGATCGAAATCGAAATTACCGAATCGGCACCACTGAACGATCTGCTGCATGCTCAGGAGCGTCTGGCTGCCTGCAATGATCTGGGAGTACGGGTGGCGCTGGATGACTTTGGAACGGGGAACGCTTCATTGACCTATCTTCAGCAGCTCCCCGCCCAGTCCGTCAAGCTGGATCAAAGCTTTGTCCGCGACATGATCAACGACCCCAAGGACCTGGCTATTGTAGCAGCCGTTATTACTGCCAGTCGTATGTTGGGTCTGGATGTGATAGCGGAAGGGGTGGAAACAGAAGCCCATGCTAAATTATTGGCGAAAATGGGTTGCGGTCACTTGCAGGGATATTTGTTTGCCAAGCCCATGCCCGGAGAAGATATTCCCCTCTGGTTGCGGCAGTTCAAGAATCTGAATTTGAGTGTGCTCAGCCATGCTTCCATTGATATTTTGCCGACTTTGCTGGAAGGTCATGGACAACGGACCGAGAATTTTCTGCTGGCCATGCGCGAGCAAAAATCCATCCCGCAACATGTATTGGAACAGGATGCCGAAGAAAAATGCCATCTGGGTCGCTGGCTTAAGGGGGACGGATCTCTGCGTTTTGGCGAACAGTCCGAGTTTTTACAGATTTTGCAGCGCCATGAAAAAATACATCATCTGGCACGCCAGGCAAAACTGGCGCTGGATAACGGAGATGTAGCCAATGCTCTTTATCTGGGCTCCGTTCTTGAATGTGAAAACAACAAAATGATTAAGGAGTTGCGTAATCTGGTCTATGACGAAGAGAGTGCGTTGAGTTGTAGCCATGGTACTCAGCATTAAGTGCCAGAGACGCGCTTGTACACGTTACTGAGTCGCAGCGGCGCCATCGACAAGCGGCGGATGCCGCAATCCACCAGCAAAGGGGCAATTTGTGGATCCCCGGCGGCTTCTCCGCAAATCGAAACCGGGGCATGACTGTCCTGGACCATTTTCCGGCATAACTCAAGGACCGCCGGGTGTGCGGCATTACCCAAGGTCTGAAGTAATGCATTACTGCGATCGCTGGCCAGTGTGTATTGAGTAAGATCATTACTGCCAATGGACACAAAATCCGACAGACCATTGAACTGCTTCATGCACAGCGCGACCGCCGGAACTTCTGCCATGATCCCGAGCGGCACGGGCCAGCGATGCGCCAGACCTGCAGCCTCCAGTTGCTGATGCGCCTGCTCCAGAATCATTCGGGCACTGCGTAATTCTTCAGGGTTGGTGACCATAGGCAGCATGATACGGAGATCGTGATCCCGGCCGGCACGCAGCATGGCCCGCAGTTGCAGGGCAAAAATGTCGGGATACGCGAGCAGAGCGCGCAATCCTCGTCTGCCGAGGGCGGGATTGGCTTCGGCACCCAAGGCCATAAAGGTCAATGGCTTATCCGCTCCGGCATCGAGCGCTCGCACCACAATAGGCAGACCCTGCATGGGGGCCATGACCTGTCGCAGGAACTGACACTGGCTTTCTTCATCTGGAAGTGTTTGCTGATCGAGAAAAAAGAACTCGGTACGCAGCAAACCAATACCCGTAGCACCAAGGCGCCTGGCCGCAGCTGCTTCCGCAGTGCTGGCCACGTTTGCCCAAAGCTCCAGCGTGCTGCCATCGCTCAGGGTGATTTGGCCGTAAGAACCCGCTGAATTCTGGTCCTGATGCATTTGTTCCCGATCATGCAAGGTTTCGAGAATCCGGGCGTCGGGGTCGGGCCATAATTCGCCAGTTTTTCCATCCATGGCTACATATTGAGTGTTCGCAAAAATAACGGGGTCCGCGTTGATGACGTAGGGAATACCAGAGCCACGCAAGAGAATGGCGGCATGCGAGTTTGCGCTGCCATGTCGATCTATCACGCCAAGAACCTGTTCGGGGTCGAAGCGTAAGGCTACGGAAGGAAGTAGTTCATTGACCAATAAAATAGCGGGTGGCCCCTGCCAGGGCTGCAAATCTGCGGTCACTCCCAAGGCCTGGAGAACCCGATTACCCAAATCCCGTAAATCTGCAGACCGGGCGCGGAGTATGGGGTCGCTGAGGGCGTCGATTTGGGAAGCGGCCTGCGAAATACTTTGTGCCCAGGCAGAGGCGGCATCCAGATGCTCGTTCTGGATCAGGGTGGTGGTTTTTTTCAGCAGAGCAGGATCACTCAAGAGCACATTTTGAGCCTCCAAAATAGGGTGATCGCTGAGTTGTCGCCGCACTTCAGCGACGGCCTCAAGAAATGTGTGAAGGGCTTCTGCACAGTCATCGCAATAGGACCGGGGAACTGTCGTCAGGAGCTCATCATGGATGATGAGGGGTCCTTGGGCGAAGCCGGGAGCCGCCCCCTGAGAGTGCTTTGTGGCTTCATTTTCAACAGGGACTGGCATTTTTGCAGGAGGATGCTGATCTTCCTGCAGGCAGGCTGCTGCCCTGTCCAGGAATGCATCGGCATCCGGCCCTGAAGTCTGGAGATGAATTTCATCTCCCTGGCGCAGGTCCAGTCCCAGAATGGCGGTCAGACTGGAAGCGGAAACCCGATTATCCGGGTGTTTTGCTGCTGCTATGAAGCTCGGCGTGCTGCGGGCGAGGGCGAGTTTTGCCAATGCGGCTGCCGGGCGCAGATGCAAGCCAGCGGGATCTGCCAAGTACAAACTGAGCTGATGTTCCGGCGAGTCAGCTGGTATTTGCGGATTTTCTTTGGCCGTTGCGTTATCGGGAGCCAATTGTTGTTGTTTCATGCGCAGCCCGTTTTCGGCTTCCTGACGCACCTCGGACAGAGCGGCGCCGCCGCTGGCGGCCATGGCAGCGGCCATGGCGCCCTCCACAAAGGGGCCGCTACTCATCAGGACCCGCGCCCTGACCGGTTCTGACAGGAGTCCCAAGGCGGTTTCTGTACTCAACAGCGCACTACCCATGTCCATGAGTACCAGGGTTCCCATGGGATCATCCAGCGATTCAATGGCGGCCAGAATCTGCAAAGCATCTGTGCCCAGATCTGCTCCCTCATCACCCGCCCCTGCTGCAATGGCCATCCGTACGTTGGAACCGGTGACCTGACGAATGAGGGTTTCTGTGGCCATGGCCAGGGCACGACTGTGCGAAACCAGAACAAGGCCGACGGTATTCATTCTGGATTCGGCAGTGCTCATGGCGGCTTAGAGCTTTGCCAGACAGTCAAAAAGCAGGCTCGCAGACGTGGCTCCCGGGTCGGCATGGCCGATGGCGCGTTCGCCCAGATAGCTGGCCCGGCCTTTGTGGGCGATCATGGGAATCGTTGCATCCCGACCTTCCCGGGCTTTTTGTGCAGCCATTTCCAATCCGGCCTGGTGGTTCAGGGCGCTGACGGCGGGACTGAGGGCATCGACCATGGTTTTGTCTCCCGGTTCGGCCTTGCCGAGTCTCTGGATGCCAGCCAGTCCGGCCTGCAGACAAAGAGCCAGCCCGGCATCGTCCAGTTGAAGCTGGTCTCCGGCGACTTTGGCGGCTTCGAGGAAAAAGGTTCCATACAGCGGCCCCGACGCACCCCCCACGGAACTGATCAGGGTCATGCCTACCAGTTTCAACAAAGCTGCGGGGGTTGCTGGCTTCTCTGCCTGCAACTTTTCGACGACCTTGGCAAAGCCACGGGCAAGATTGCTGCCGTGATCACCGTCACCAATGGCTGCGTCCAGCGCATTGAGCTCGGCAAGTTGCGTCTTGAATTGATGCTCTGCGCAGACAATCCACTGATTCAGTGCATTGAGGCTATATTCCATATTGAGGCTCCTGCTTTATAAACCCCAGCGCAGCGCCGGGCTGCGAACCGGGGCGTCCCAGTACTGACGCATGGTTTCGTCAAGACGCAACAAGGTGATGGAAATGCCAGCCATATCCAGGCTGGTCATGTAGGCACCGACTAGGCGCCTGGACACTTTGAGGCCGTGTTTTTTTGCAACTGTTTCAGCGGCGCGATAAACAATATACTGTTCCAACAAAGGAGTAGCGCCGAGACCGTTGACAAATAACAGGATCTCATCGCCTTTTTTGAAAGGTAAGTCCTCGAGAATGGGTATCATCAGCATTTCCGTCAAAGTATCTGCAGATTGCAGTGGAATACGCTGCCGCCCGGGCTCCCCATGAATACCAATACCAAATTCAATTTCGTTTTCACCCAAGGTAAAGCTGGCTTGACCCGTTTCCGGGTTGGTACAGGGGCCTAAAGCCAGACCCATGGAACGGGCAGAAGCATTGACTGAACTGCACAATGCGGCGACTTCATCCAGGCTGGCGCCGGCCTCGGCAGCGCCCCCACAGATTTTTTCGGCAAGCACCGTGGCCCCGACTCCGCGCCTTCCGGCTGTATATAAAGAGTCTTTAACAGCCACATCATCGTCCATAATGACGGTGCGCACCTCTATCCCATCGCTCTGCAGCAGTTCCGCAGCCATCTGAAAGTTCAGAACATCACCAGTGTAATTTTTGACGATGTGCAAAATGCCTTTGCCAGCATGTACAGCAGCAGAGGCTTCCTGAATCTGGTCAGGGGTTGGGCTGGTGAATACCGCGCCAGGACAGGCGGCATCGAGCATACCCAGACCCACAAAACCGCCATGCATGGGCTCATGTCCTGATCCACCCCCGGAAACCAGGGCGACCTTACCATTTTTGGGCGCATCGGCGCGTACAATGTAATGCGGGTTTTCATGGACACGGATCAGGTCAGGATAAGCCAGGGCCATGCCCTGCAAAGCTTCCGTGACAACCTGATCCGGAGCATTGACCAATTGTTTCATGACACACCTCCCGGGTTTATTTGTCGGCACCATCAATTTGAGTTTTGACTTCATCCAGAGCCTGTTGAAGCTTTTCCAGCTTGAAACCTAGGCCCTTCTGTTCAACACGGGGCTGACGTTCTTTCAGCAGCCTGGCACGCACGCAGAGGGTTCTGCTGATGCACCAATCGTAGAAATAGACAGCAATGGCGGCACCGATAAGAGGCCCCACAATGGGCACCCACCAATAACCATGGGGTCCAGGAAAAGCGTTGGGTCCCCAGCCCTGCAGCCAGCAAAACAGACGGGGTCCGAAATCACGGGCGGGATTGATGGCATAGCCTGTACCTACACCAAATGACAGGCCGATAGCTGCGACGGCAAAGCCAATCATCAATGGCGCCAGGTTGGACCCTGGTCCCACGTTCATGTTGTCGATGATGGCAAAAACAAAAAGCACCAGGAAAAAAGTCGCGATGATCTGATCAAGCAGCATCAGACCGAGATGGCTTCCGTAATACGCGGCAGGAAACGTCGCAAATATGCTGAATGTGGTCAGGCCCCCAGGATCCGCTCGGGAGACGACATGGTTGGCCAAATTCCAGGCATTGATAGCCCGGAAATAATCGTAGTAGACAATAGCAGCCCCAGCAAAACAGCCCGCTACCTGAGCTATCCAGTAGGGTATGACTTTTCGCCAGGGGAAATTACCCTTGAGGGCAAATGCCAGGGTGACTGCCGGATTGATGTGCGCTCCGGAGACCCCGCCTGCCACATAAACGGCCATGGCCACGGCAAAAGCCCATCCCCAGACGATGACCATCCAGCCCCCTGCCCCCTGAAAAATAACCATGGTCCGGTGGGATTCCGTAAGACCGACTACGGCAACCGCCACACAGCCCGCTCCAAATGCCAGCAATACAAAACATCCCACAAATTCTGCCAGCATTTCTGACCAGACAGACACTGCATGAGTAACTCATTCACTACCATGCCGCCATCCGTGCGCAGGCTGCTGAGAGGAATGCCGCTGTCAATTTCCATGGCTTCAACCACGTCGCGCACCTGATAGGCCGTCGATTCCAGCGCTGCGCGGGCAATATGGGCTTTATTGGCAAAGCGGGTCAGGCCGGCAATGACTCCTCGCGCATCATCTTTCCAGTAGGGGGCATACAGGCCCGAAAAAGCCGGAACCACATAAACATCGCCATTATCCGGTACGCTCCGCGCCAGTGGCTCAATCTGTCCGGCGACATCAAAAAAGTGAAGATTATCCCGTAACCACTGCACCAATGCTCCGGTAATGGCGATGGCGCCTTCCAGTGCGTAGCGGGGTTTTTCATCACCAAACTGGTAAGCCAGTGTGGTCAGAAGCCCGGCATTGGACTGTACGGGTTCGGTGCCGGTGTTCATGAGCAGAAAAGAGCCGGTTCCGTAGGTATTTTTAGCTTCTCCCGGAGCGAAGCAGGTTTGTCCTACCAGAGCAGCCTGTTGATCGCCGAGCATTCCGGCAAGGGGCGTACCGCGCAGTGGTGCGGTCTTGATTTCTCCATAAGGCGCGGAAGATGGCACGATTTTGGGAAGGCAGGCTTCGGGAATATGGAATTGATCCAGCATGTCCTTGTCCCAGGCACATGTTTGCAAATCCATCAGCATGGTACGGCTGGCGTTACTTACATCCGTAACATGCACGCCGCCGTCAGGGCCACCCGTGAGATTCCAGGCCATCCAGGTGTTGATGTTGCCGAAAAGCGCGTCGCCCTTTTCGGCCTGGCGTCGGGCTCCTTCCACATTTTCCAGAATCCACAGCAGTTTCAGGCCGGAAAAATAGGTGGCCAGTGGCAGTCCGGTCTTGCTGCGAAATCTTCCCTGTCCACCATCCCGGGCAAAGCGTTGTACCAGTTGGTCAGTGCGGGTATCCATCCACACCAGAGCGTTACAAAGGGGTTTGCCGGTATGACGATCCCAGAGTACGGTGGTTTCCCGCTGATTGGTGATGCCTACCGCCGCCAGATCGCTGGCGCTGAGGTTTGCCCTGGCGAGGGCGGCCCCGATGACCTCGTTGCTGTTCGTCAGAATCTCCAGCGGATTATGCTCTACCCAGCCGGGTTTGGGATAAATTTGTTCATGTTCTTTTTGCGCTATGGAAACAATGTTGGCTTGTTTATCAAAAACAATAAAACGGGTACTGGTTGTCCCCTGATCAATGGCCCCTACATATTTTGACATTTTGATATCCTCCTCAAAAAAGATTGTCACAGTATGGTCTTAGGCTCCTCCTTGTCCGATTTTTGCGATGATTTCTGGTGATTGCAGGTATGCTTTGAGTTTCTCGTTGGTGTCAGCAGGCACATGCAGGGCCATTTTGGAGCGCCGCCACAAAATGTCCTCTGATTCCCGCGCCCACTCCTGGGTGACCAGATAATCTACTTCTGCCTGGGTCAGCTCTCCGCCAAAGTCTTCACCCAGATCCGTCATCTGACGGGCATCACCTAATATTTTCAAAGCTCTTGTGCCGTAGGCGCGTGCCAGACGGTAAGCCAGATGCGCCGACAAAAACTGGTACTGTTCAGAAAGCATACGGACGAATCCGGCAAAATCTCCGTTGCTGATATCGCCCCCGGGAAGAGGCGCTGTTGCTGTCCAACTGTGATTCTTGGGGTGCCCGAGAACGGGCTGAAGCAGGGACAGGGCGTGTTCGGCGAGGCGTCGATAAGTCGTAATTTTACCCCCGAAAACAGAAAGCAAAGGCGGAATATCATTGCCGCCTTCCATATCCAGCACATAGTCCCGGGTGACTGCGGAAGCATTGGCCGCATGGTCATCATAGAGAGGGCGTACCCCGGAATAACTGCGGACAACGTCGTCTGGATGGAGCGGGGTCCGGAAATAACGGGAAACACTTTCACAGAGGTAAGTCGTTTCCTCCGGGGAGATGCTGACCTGGGCTGGATCGCCATCGTAGGGAATATCCGTGGTGCCAATCAAGGTGTATTCATACTCATAGGGAATGGCAAATACGATTCTCTTGTCGGGATTTTGCAGGATAAAGGCGTAATCACCCAGGTAAATGCGAGGCACAATGATGTGACTTCCCTTGACCTTGCGGACGGTTTTATGGGTCTGAATGCCGAGCTCCTTGACCAGCACATCACCGACCCAAGGTCCGGCAGCATTGACCAAAGCCTTGGCGAAAACAGTGGTTTCCTTTCCGGTTCCTTGATCTTTCAGTTGCGCTTTCCACAGCTGCTTTTCCGGATGCGCAGCAAGCAGCCGCGTATGAGTCAGGATTTTTGCACCCCGTTCAGATGCATCCAAAGCATTGAGGGCAACCAGTCGGCTATCTTCCACCCAGCAATCTGCATAGGTGAACCCCTTGGCGAATTCGGACTTCAGAATTGCCGCTGCTGGATGTGGTCCGAAATGCACGGCTTTTGAACCGGGCAAACGAGAGCGTGGGGCGAGATGGTCGTAGAGCATAAGCCCCGCACGAATCCGCCAGGAAGAACGACCATCTGGGCTTTGGGGCAGAAAAAACTCCAAAGGCCAGATAATATGGGGGGCAATGCCGAGAAGCCGTTCGCGTTCCATGAGGGCCTCACGGACGAGGCGAAATTCGTAGTATTCCAGATAACGCAAGCCACCATGTATTAGTTTGGTGCTGGCAGAGGATGTATGTGCGGCAAGATCATCTTGCTCAACTAGGAGCACGGAGAGTTTTCTACCGCTGGCATCGCGGGCAATTCCAACGCCATTGATTCCACCGCCTATAATCAGTAAGTCATAGGAATTAGACATCAAGCTCCTCCTGATAGTGATTATAACGCATAGAGTTTGAGAATTTGGGAAAATCGAAATAAGCAGATACAACCAATTTCTTTATAGATAGTTCATATGATGGGATAAATCAAGGTAAGTGCAGGACATAATGATGCCAAAAGTATTTTATGCTGAATGGCTTTATCGGGTAGATAGAAGCATACCATAAATGACACAAATATGAACAGAATATTACTTTAATAAATAAGAGGTTATTAATTGAAAAGGCTGAGTTTGCTTTTTGTTGATGCTGATCAGGAGCAGTTCGTAAAAATTGCTAAACCTGTTTATTTTCATGATCTTAATCTGGATAAGGTTATCAGTCATATTGTTGACGGCAGGGAAGAATATAAATTAAATCAATATTTTTATAATTTAAATAAAAATCTGGAACAAATCCAGTATCGTCAGGAAATTATGAAAGACTTCGAGGAGAAAAAGGTTTATAAAACTATATTATCATATTCTAAATATTTGGCAGATATTCGCAACACGTTAGATCGCATAGAGAATTTGTATTACCCACTGCAACAGCAACGTTGTTATCTGGAACTGGCGTTGCGGTATCAGAAAAATCTTGAAGACTTTCTGGAAGGCTTGAAATCAGTACAAGTAAAATCAGTAGGATTGAAAGAGCTAATCAATCAATTCATAGAAATTTTATGTACAGGTACATTTGTTGAGTTTAAAAATAAAACTGCGAATCTTTGCGAAAGTCTAAAAAAAATTAGATATTGTGTCGTCATTGTAGAAAATAAAGTATCTGTCCGCCGCTGTGAAGAAGATGACTATGCTGGAGAGGTGGCCAAAAATTTATATTTATCGGATATTCCGCTTGATGATGATAATATAGTAGGCAATCAGACAGTTGATTTAAACCATGTTGAAGCACAAATATTGGAAGGGGTGGCTCAATTGTATCCAGAACCTTTTGCTCGACTGGATAGTTATTGTAAGCAGTATATGCGGCCACTTGTGGCGAGTGAGGTTGAATATCCATCTGACTCGCTGAGAGCCTCCCGGTATCCTTTTATGGATCATAATATCCTGATCTGGGAGCGAGAATTACAATTCTATCTGGCTTATCTGGAATATATCGCTCCCTTAAAACATCTGGGATTAGCGTTTTGCATTCCAAATATAGACATAAGCAATAAACAAGTGCGGGCCGAACAGACATTTGATCTGGCGCTGGCAACCAGACTTATGGAAGAAACCGGGCAGAAGGTTGTGGTTAATGATTTATCTCTTATCAATGACGAGCAAATTTTCGTGATCACTGGACCCAATCAAGGAGGAAAAACCACTTTTGCCAGAATGTTTGGTCAACTGCACCATTTGGCCGGGTTGGGATGTCCAGTGCCTGGTCTGAATACACAGCTTGGTTTTTGCGATGCAATTTATACGCATTTTTCATATCGCGAGGATATTCGTGCTGGACATGGAAAGCAGGAAGAGGATTTAATCCGGATACACGATAGCCTGAAAGAGGCTACTGCCTCCAGTATTTTTATAATGAATGAATTATTCGATTCGACAACCTATGATGATGCACTGTATTTAAGCGAACAAATAATCCGTAAATTGCTAGCAAAAAAAATAGTTACGGTGTGGGTAACATTTATTGATGCGCTGACTCTCATCAGTCCGCAGATTGTCAGTTTGATGAGCATGGTAGAGACTGAAGACCTCACTCGTAGAACATTCAGAATATGTCGAAAGCCCGCAGATGGCTTGGCCTATGCTTTGTCTCTTGCTGAAAAGTACGGTTTGACGTACAACAGATTGATGGAGGGAATTGATGAATAAAATCAGCTTGCTATATCCTGATAACAGGATATATGATTTTAATACTATTCCTGATCATTCAGAACAGTTGATTGCTGATTTGGAATTGTCCGTATTATTTTCTGTAATGGCCAATCAGGATGAAAAAATTCTTGAGGCTGTACGCAAAATACTGCTTGGCCAACGTAGCAATGAAAAGTCTGTTATCCTTTTCCGACAACAGATACTCAAGGATTTCATGCGTCATCCGCTGTTGGTATCCGAGATTTATCAGCTCAGCCTTGACACCTTGGAAGCCTATCGGGATTCTTTGAGGTTCTGGTTATCTGCGAAATCGGCCAGCAGGCGCTTGCGCACTAACGTGGAACTGATGGATATGCTGCTTGCGCAATTGATCAAAATCCGCAATCTGAGTACTCAATATGCAGATGCCGAATCTACCGGTTTGCAGTCATTTTTTAAGTTTTTGCAAACAGATTTCAGTGACGAAGTATTGAATAAGCTTCGTTTACAGAATTCCGTATTACGTTTTAATCATGGTTTTTCTGTCAATGCAAGGTTAGATCATAATAATCGCAGTAGCGAATTTTTACTGAATAGAGAGCAGCCATCAACCAGTTGGCTACATAAGATTTTCTCATCAAATAGTTCTACAGAGGAGTATTCCTTTACCATTTCCCAGCGTGATGAAAGCGGTTTAACGGCATTGAGCGAATTTCGCGACGCGGCTTTGGAGTCGGTAGCGTTAATTATGGATGTTGCTGTTCAGCAGTTTCTCAATTTTTTAGTCGATTGCGTGATGAGTCGGCTTTTTACCAAGCAGCTTTGAACTTGTGCGCGGCGCTGAAAAACAGGGGTTATGTTTTCTGCCTTCCAACACCGTTGAGCGGACAGAATCCCGTTTGTGTGGCCAGCAAACTTTATGATCCCTGCCTTGCCCTGTTACAGCAGGAGAAGCTGATTTTGAATGATCTCCAGGCTGAAAATAAGTCATTTATCCTCATAACAGGTGCCAATAGTGGCGGGAAAAGCACCTTTTTGCGAGCTTTGGGCGTCAATCAGTTACTGCTTCAGAGTGGATTTCCAGTAGCCGCTGAACAATTCTCAGCGAGTCTTTGTGATGAGGTTTATACCCACTTCAAGCTGGAAGAGGATACGAATATGCGTAGTGGGAAATTTGATGAAGAGCTTCTCCGCATGGCTGCTCTGGTCCCTAAACTCAAAGCGACAGCTATGGTTTTGTTTAACGAGTCGTTTGCCGCAACCAATGAACGTGAGGGCTCCGAAATTGCCTGGCAGATTTGTAATGCTCTGCTGGAAAAGGGCATAAAGGTTGTTTTCGTTACGCATTTATACGCTTTTGCACGCAAGCTTTATGCGAAGAAAAGCCCTGAAGTACTTCCTTTACGAGTCGCCTCCAATGAGGAATCAAACAAAAAATTCACGGTCTCCGAAGCCGAGCCGTTAAGCACGAGTTTCGCAAAAGAAATTTATCAAAAGGTTTTTGCTGATTAAAATATATAATGGTTTGGGTAATAATCTCTGAAAAATCCATTAAAACTATCCACTATTAGATAAAATTAAAATATGTTAATTGTCTTGATGCCTTTCTAACTTGCACTTCGTGAATTCTCAGACTATACCCACTGTCACAAAGCGTTAGATTCTGAAAAAATAGCCTGGGTTTTCATTTCGGGCTCGGGGGTGTAGGTGAAAATAATTTTTATAAAGAACAAACTTTTTCATTCTCTTATTGCGCAGTCGTTTAAACCTCGTGGCAATATTCAAGAGGTTGTGCAATGATTGTTGTCGGGAGCAGCAATATGGACATTGTCCTGCGCGTAGCCCGTGCCCCCGATGTTGGTGAAACAGTGCTTGGTACCGATTATGTGATGTATCCCGGTGGTAAAGGGGCTAATCAGGCGGTTGCGGCGCAAAGATCGGGTGCTTCGGTGTGCTTTGTGGCCTGTTTGGGTTGTGATGCCTATGGTGAATTCCTCCACGACAATCTAGTGCAAGAGAACCTTGAACTTACCGCGCTCGTCCGTTCAGATACACCTACCGGTCTGGCTTTTATTTTACTGGAAGAAAGCGGGCAAAATCGGATTACCATCATATCCGGTGCAAATGCTGCTCTGACTCCAGAACAGGTACTGCCTGCCATTCAGCAACGCGATATTCTTTTGATGCAACTGGAAGTTCCTTTGGAAGTTGTTAAGGCTAGCGCTCAGCAAATGCACAAGATGGGTGGTTTAGTCATCCTCAATGCTTCACCAGTGCAACAAAAAATGGAAGAAATTCTTTCTCTTGCGGACATTCTTCTGGTTAATGAATTGGAGGCGATGCAATTACTCGCCTTATCTGAGCCAGTTAACGCGCAAAACGCTATTGCCATGGTTGAGAAACTGGCATCAGGACGGCAGTCGGCAGTTATTACACTCGGTAAAGCTGGCGCTGCGTGGGCGATAAGGCAGGGGAAATCCGGTCTTGTTCCCGGGTTTAGCGTCGATGTCGTCGACACCACAGGCTGTGGAGATGCTTTTGCCGGTGCCTTCAGTGCTGCTATTGCCAGCGATCATTCTATGGAATCTGCCGTCATTTTTGCCAACGCCGCAGGTGCGTTGGCTGCAACCCGTGAAGGTGCACAAGCTTCGTTGCCGCTGCGCGCGACGATAGAAAGTTTTATTGCGCAGAATATTTCGACAAATTCCAATAATTACTCGAGGGCTTGACCATGAAAAACAAAACGACTTCGGTATTGATGGCTGCAATGGCTTTATCTTTGGGGTTTTCTGGCATGGCGAGTGCGCAGGATGCCGCCCCCCAGCACTATACTTTCGGTCTGATGTTGTCCGCCATGACCCCTTATTTTGCCACCATTAAAAGTGGTGCAGAAGCGGAAGCTAAGAAGCTTGGCGTACAATTACTGGTTGAAGATGGTAATAATAATTCAATTACACAAAGTAATCAGATAGATACATTAATCGCCCGCAAGGTGAATTTATTGCTGATTAATCCCACCGACGCCAAAGCTTTGGTCCCTGCCGTTGAAAAAGCCAATGCCGCACATATTCCCGTCATTTATATTGATCGTAAGGCTGATGGTGGTCATGCCATTGCCTATTTTGCTTCGGATAACAAACAAGCGGGAGCACAAGCCTGTCAATATATTGCCAATAAACTCCATGGACAGGGTAACTTGTTCATGCTTCTGGGAATATCCGGAGCCTCTGCAACCAATGAGAGAACCGCCGGTTGTGAGTCGGTTCTGAAAAGTTACCCGCATATCAAGGTGGTGGCCAGACAATCAGGCGGGTTTAGTCGCGAAGGTGGGCTCACGGTTATGCGCGACGTCCTCATTGCCAACCCGAAACTCAACGCCGTGTATTCGGAAAATGGTGAAATGGCCATTGGCGCCATGCGTGCTGCAGCGGCGGCTGGTCGTTTAAAAGGACTCACCATCGCCATGATCGGCAGCGGCAGTGTCGGCGAAACGCAATTGGTAAAACAAGGCAAAATTGCCCTGAGTGTGGCGCAGCAGCCAGCAGTCATGGGAGCCCTGGGCGTCCAGGCTGGTTACAGTTATCTGTCTACGGGTACAGTTTTTGTTCCGGTACCTTTGCATATGGATCTTGCGCCGAGCCATTCATGAAATCTGCAGACAGAGTCAGCGAAAGAGCTGGCCAGGCACCTCTGCTGAGCTTGCGCAGCATTGGTAAACGCTTTGGAGCAGTCCAGGCTTTGCGGGACATTGATCTGGACATCTGGCCGGGAGAAGTCCTGGCCTTGCTGGGAGATAATGGTGCTGGCAAATCTACCCTGGTAAAAATCATTGCCGGTGCCCAGGCGCCGAGCGCGGGGAGGATGCATTTTAATGATCAGACCGTGCGTCAGTTTGATCCCCGTTATGCCCGGGATCTGGGTATTGAAACCTTGTATCAGGACTTGGCAGTTGCTGAAAATCTGGACGTTGCCGCTAATATTTTTCTGGGCAGGGAGCGCAAAAGACGTCTGCTTGGTATTTTCCCCATCCTGGCGCGGCGCGAAATGCGTAAACAATCGGCGCTGGCTCTCCAGAAGCTTGCTATTGAACTGCCTCTGCGGCAACCGGTTGGAGAGCTTTCGGGGGGACAAAGACAGGCCGTAGCCATTGCCCGGGCCGCTTACTGGCAGGCGAAGCTGGTGATTATGGATGAACCCACTGCCGCCATCGGGGTCGGCGAGCACGCTGCCATCCTCCATTTGATTCAGACGTTGGCGGCTTCGGGTGTAGCGGTGATTCTGATCACCCACACCATGCCCGACGTCTGGCAGGTGGCTTCGCGCATCACGGTACTTACACGCGGTGAAAAGGCGCTGGATGGGAAACCAGAAAGTCTGGATGAGAACACGGTCGTCAAAGCCATGCTGGTGGGTAAGGGGGTGGCTGCATGAACGCCCCGGAACTGAAGGCGCACGCCCTGCGCCAGTTTCTGATGGATCAGGGTGTTTTGTTGGCTTTTATTGCCCTGCTGATTTTCTTAGCGTTTGTCGCCCCCCATTTTGTTTCCACCAATAATTTTTTCAGCATCTTGACTGATGCGGCGCCATTGGTGCTGCTGGCATTAAGTGAGTTGATGGTGATGTTGGTCGCCGGAATTGATCTTTCTGTTGGCGCCGTGGCCGGGCTCACGGGTGCCCTCGCCGCAACCATGATGTTGCTGGGTTTTCCTTGGCCCCTGGCGCTGTTCCTGGCGCTTTTGGCGGCCACATCGGCAGGGCTTTTACAGGGCGTCGTCATCAATTATCTCCATATTACGGACTTTATAGCCACACTGGCCGGACTTTCCATTTTTTCGAGCCTGACCCTGATTGTCACCAATGGGGAGCCCCTGAATATCAATGACAATGGTTTTAACGCCATTGGCGAAAGCCACATTCTGGGTATCCCTGATCAGGTCTGGATTGCGGGTTTGATGGTCATTGTGGTCGCGCTGTTTCTGGGTCTGAGCGCTTCTGGCGCTTATTTATACGCCATCGGTGGGAATCGTGTCGCCGCCTATCGCGCGGGAATTCGGGTACGCCGCCTGCGCAGTCTGGCCTATGCTTTTTCCGGATTTTCCGCAGGGCTTGCCGGTGTGATTTTCGCGGCCCAATTGGCCACTGCTGACCCCAATGCCGGTCGCGGCGACGAACTGCCAGCTATTGCGGCGGCAGTTATTGGCGGCGTCTATCTGTTTGGCGGCCGAGGCACCGTCTGGGGTGTACTGCTTGGCGCGCTGTTACTGAGCACTATTCTGGATGGTCTGGTTTTATTGAATATTTCACCCTTCTATACCGAGCTGGTGGAAGGTGTTGTTATTTTGCTGGCGGTCATGCTCGGTTATTTGAAGAAACGCAGTAAGGTTTGATGAACCCCCGAAAGATCGGAAAAGAGAAAAAGGAGTGGTTATCGCAAATACACCCTGCATAAGGGCGCTATAAATACTGAAAATAAGGAGAGTGCCATGATTAAAAAATATAATTATAGTAATTATCCATCATTGTCTGGAAGGATTCCATCCAGACGCTTTCTGGCCTGCAGCCTGGCCGTTTCCTGTGCCATTGCCCTGGGCGCACCGGCATTGTCCCAGGCGGCCACCCCGACCAATTCGCTGATTCCTGCCAATTCCATTCTGGATAAGGCTATTGCCAACACGAAAATATCGGCCATGGTTGGCCTGCTTAACTTTAGCTACCTCAATCATGCCCATACTGGTCAGGATACGCATTCCCTGGCGCTGGGCGGGCATTTGTATGTACACAGTCCCCAACTGGCAGGGTTCAGTCTGGGAGTCGGTGGAGACTTTGCCACCTGGACCGGTTTTTACCAACATGAAGACCCGGAGCTTACCGGTCCCTATCCCAGCCATGGCATAGCCATTGTTCGCCAGGCATATTTGCAGTATCACTACGGACCTTTTGTCATTCGTGGCGGCCGGCAATTTATAAATACTCCATATGCCAATTGGGATTATTACACCTACAACCCCCGGGCTTTTACGGGCGTCAGCGCGGTGGTGGACATTATTGGCCATCCCAAGGTTGGACAATGGTCCGGTAATAGTCCAATGGCTCTGGGTGGGTCGCCAGCAACCCTGAGCTTCATGGCTGCGCGCATGTACAGTTATGCCAGTCGTTACAGTGCCACTTTTACCACGGGGAATCGCTACACCAGCGCCCATACCAATGGTTTTTATGTGCTCGGTGCCCGCTATCAAACCCCGTTTTTGGGTAGTCATGTTGATTTGCAGGCCTGGTATTACGACTTTTATGGGTTTGCAAACATGTTTTACGGACAGGCCGGTATCAGTCATCCGCTTACCAAAAATGTTTCCCTGTTCGGAAATTTCCAGGTGGTTTCTGAAGGAAACTCTGGAGCCGGTACGAGTTATCTGAATGCCCTAAATGCCGATTCGGTAGATGCCCAGGTTTATGGGGGGCGTATTGGTATAAAATTTGGCAGCAATCACGATGATAATGTTGCCTTGGTGGCAAGCTATAGTCCTGTAAATTATAACTCCTTTCGTCATGGTGGCATGATTCACCCCTACAACGATCTCAGCGGTACCAGTTACACCACCACCATGCAAACGGGCATTTCCGATTTTGGACCGGGATATGCTTACGGAATTGCCTCCAACTTTGGTTTTTTAGCCAACAAACTCAAATTGAATGCCAGTTTCATTCGTTATCTTGTCCGTTATGGGTTTGGTGGCAGTGTTTATACTTATAACGGCGATTACGGTTTTCCAACGGGAACAGCCATTCCCGATCAGCATCTCTGGTCCATGGATGTCGGTTTATCCTATGACCTGTCCAGCATCCTTAAAGGCCTTTATGTGGCCGATTATACGGATATTTCCATGGCGCAAAATGAGGCGGGTTATCCACATTATCAAAACCCGTATTTCAGCAACCGCTTTTACTTCAAATATCGTTTTTGAGGAGAATAAAATGAAATCCATGCATAAAAAAATGCTTGCCGTATGTGTAGGGCTGGCTCTGGGTAGTGGTTTGTCGGGAACGGCGATGGCGGCTTCGGCCCCCAGCCTGAGTGTCATCAACTGGTGGACAGCAGGATCGGAAGCCAAGGCCATGCATGTTCTGGTGGAAATGATGAAGGCCAAAGGGGTGAATATTCAGAATGACGCCATCGCTGGTGGCGGCGGTGCCCAGGCGCGCACCATTTTAAAAACGCGTCTTATGGAAGGGCAGATTCCGGGTGCCGCGCAAATCAAAGGGGTGGAAATCCAGCAATGGGGACATACGGGTCTCTTGGCCAATATTGACGCTGCCGCTCAAGCTGAAGACTGGAATAAAAATGTCCCAGCAGTCATCAATGATTACATGAAGTACAAGGGCAATTATGTGGCGGCTCCCATGGATCTGCATCGTCTGAACTGGCTTTGGTACAATCGGGCCATTCTCAAAAAATCCGGAATTGCCACCGCTCCGCAAACCTGGCCAGAACTCATGGCGGATCTTGCCAAGGTCAAGGCTGCAGGTTTCACGCCTATGGCTGGTGGCGGTAATGGCTGGATGATTGCCACTGAATTTGACCCGATTGCTTTGGAAACGGGTGGACCGACCTGGTACAAGGATGTTTTTGTCAAGCTGGATCCCAAGGCTATTGACAGTCCAACCATGGTTAAGGCGTTGGAACGCTTGCGCGCCATTGAAGCCTATACCCCCAAATCTCTGGCGGGCCGCACCTGGAATTTTGATACGGCTTTAGTCGCCCACGGAAAAGCCGCATTTCAGATCATGGGCGATTGGGCCAATGGCCAGTTTGAATTCCTCCATGTGACTCCGGGTGGTCCACAAGTGGGTTGCGTGGCTTTTCCCGGTACGGCCAAGGAATTCATCTACAACGTCGATAGCTTTATTTTCTTCCGGCAGAATACTCCCGAGAAGCGGGCGGCGGAAATCAAGCTGGCAGAAACCATGGTCAGCCCGAAATTCCAGTTGCTGTTCAATAAGTACAAGGGCTCCATCCCGGATTTGATGAATGTTTCCCTGAATGGTTACAATGCCTGCCAGAAAAAATCCCGGGCACAGTTTCTGGTTGCCCGTAAGGATAATGGTTTGGTGCCCAGCTTTTCCCAGAATATGTCCACCTATGGTCCGCCCACCGGTGCATTTATTGACTCCCTGGATAAATTCTACACTTCCAACGAAAGCCCGCAGGCTGCGGCCGCAGCCATGGCCAAACGGGTAGAAGTGGCCAAGAGTCAGGATTAATACTTAGGTATTGCCCGGCCATGCCTGTACAGGCCGGGCTTGTTCCATTGATGTGTGCTGCAGAGGATCCTCACATGCCATTCACCAAGGCAGAGTTCAGTGGACGCGATCGGTTGATGGCAAAAATAGTGCTTTCGCCGACTATTTTGGCTGCTACCTTTTTTATCTATGGTTTTATTTTATGGACGATTTGGTTGTCCTTGACGCGCTCAACCATTTTGCCTAGTAATCATTTTGTCGGACTGGCCAATTATTATGATCTTTTCGGGAGCTCACGCTGGTGGCGCTCATTAAGCAACCTCGGAATTTTTGGCGGTCTGTATGTTCTGATTTCCCTGTCTCTCGGTCTTGGTCTGGCCATTCTTCTGGACCAGCGTATCAAGGGCGAAAGGCTTTATCAGGTGGTTTTTCTTTATCCCATGGCGCTTTCCGCTGTGGTTACCGGCGTAGCCTGGCGCTGGCTGCTGGACCCCGGCTTTGGCTTACAGGCCATTGTCCGTTCAATGGGGTTCCCGCATTTTGCCTTTGCCTGGATAGATGATCCAGACATGGCCATATATACGGTAGTCATTGCGGCAGTGTGGCAGACGACTGGCTTTATGATGGCGATTTTTCTGGCGGGATTGCGTGGCGTCAGTTCGGATATCGTCAAAGCGGCACAGATTGATGGTGCCAGTCATGCGCGTATTTATCTGCGCGTAATTCTGCCCAGTCTTGCGCCCACTTTTTTTGTGGCGTTGGTGTTATCTGTCGGATTAGCGATCAAAAGCTTCGGTTTAATTATTGCCCTGACGGGTGGTGGGCCCGGATACAGCACCAATGTCCCCTCCATTTTTATGTACGTTTTCTCATTTCAACGCGGTGAAATGGGTGTGGGCGCAGCCAGTGCCCTCATGATGCTGGTCATCATGATGATTTTTGCCTTGCCCTTCCTTTATCTCGACTCAAGGAGGCAGGCCTGATGCGTACTTCATCCGTTTTAAGCCCGAGAAGATGGGTTATTTATAGCCTTTTATCTCTGGCCGCGCTGTTTTTCCTATTGCCCTTTTACGTCATGCTGGTGACTGCCTTCAAGACCATGCCGGAAATTTACTCAACCGGTATTCTTGCGCTACCCAGCAGCCTCAACTGGTATGCCTGGGTGCATGCCTGGAGTGCCGCCACTATTGGTGCGGCCAGTTCAGGAATTCATGGTTACTTTCTGAACTCTTTTATTTTGGTGATTCCCGCTGTAGTCATTTCTACGGCGATTGGTGCCTTTAATGGTTATGTACTGACGCATTGGCGTTTTCGTGGTTCCAATGTGTTTTTTTACATGTTGTTACTCGGCACCATTATTCCCTTCCAGATAGTGCTGTTACCCATGGCCTGGGTAGAAGGTCGTCTGGGCATCGCCGGCACCTTGGTTCCGGGTCTGATGTTGGTGCATGTGATTTATGGTCTGGCATTTACGACTTTGTTTTTTCGGAATTATTACGTCGGCATTCCGCATGATCTGGTGAAGGCGGCACGCGTGGATGGTGCCGGATTTTTCAGTATTTTCTTTCGGATCATGTTGCCGGTCAGTACGCCGATCATCATGGTAACGGCGATCTGGCAGTTCACCATGATCTGGAACAATTTCCTTTTTGGGGTGGTATTTACTCAGGGAGGACAACAGCCGGTCACTGTGGCTATCAATGACCTGGTCGATACGGTCACCAGCGTTCATATGTGGAATGTCGATATGGCGGCTGCCATTTTTGCGGCATTACCCACCCTGTTGGTGTATTTGATTGCCGGTAAATATTTTGTACGTGGATTAACGGCTGGCGCCGTAAAGGGATAAGAATGGGACGCCTGATACTCAAGGATATTCATAAAAAATTCGGTAAGGATGAAGTACTTCACGGCATTAATATAGAAACCGAGGAAAATCAGTTTCTGATTCTGGTTGGACCTTCGGGCTGTGGAAAAACGACCTTGCTGAACATTATCGCTGGCCTTGAGCAGGAAAGTGCTGGCGATATTCTCATTAACGATCGGCGGGTGAACGATCTCAGCCCTAAAAATCGGGATATTGCCATGGTCTTTCAGTCCTACGCCTTATATCCATCCATGTCAGTCCGCGACAATATTCTTTTCGGACTGGTTAACCGCCATGTTCCCAAGAGTGAACGCGAGCAGATTTTGCAGGATGTGGCGCACATGCTGCAGTTGGACCACCTTCTGGATCGTCGCCCACGGCAGCTTTCAGGAGGGCAGCAGCAGCGCGTGGCCATTGGCCGGGCCATCGCCCGGCGCCCTGCACTATTTTTGTTTGATGAACCACTGTCCAATCTGGATGCCAAGCTGCGCGTAGAGATGCGTACAGAAATCAAACGGCTGCATCAGCAACTAAAAACCACTATGGTTTACGTGACCCATGATCAAATTGAGGCCATGACCATGGGCGATCTCATTGCCGTGATGAATGATGGAATTATACAGCAGCTGGGCACCCCCGATGCCATTTACAATGATCCTGCCAATCGTTTTGTTGCCGGGTTCATGGGTTCTCCTTCCATGAACTTTATTCCAGTTACCGTCTGTCAGGGTGACGGCACCGTCTGGCTGGAACTGCGGGGAGAAGGACAGAGCGTCTCGCGTTTGCCGCTTCCACCAGTTCTGCAGTCAGGTCTGAAAAGTGCTGTAGATCGCCAAGTGATTCTGGGTATTCGCCCGGAGCAAATCACCGATCCGGGAAGTGCGCGCGAAGGGAGTGCCTTACACACCATGGAGCTTATGGTGGAAATGACAGAACCTACGGGTGCTGATACCCTGGTATTTACCCGGCTTAACAAAACCCCGATAGTAGCCCGTGCACACCCCTCCACGAAGCTGGTGCAGGGTACCAATACGCTCCTTTCCTTCCATATGGAGCGTGCCGTATTCTTTGATCCGGATGACGGGCGACGCTTGGCGTAAATAAAATTCATAAAAATTGGGGGATGGCATGCTGCAGCCCGAACAGTCTGTAAAATCTCGGGATTGGCGATTTGTGCTGATTGCCGTGATAGCTGGTCTGGGTGGTCTCCTGTTTGGTTATGGAACCGGGGTGGTGGCGGGGGTTTTGCTCTTTCTGGCGCATGACTTCCAGCTCAATGGCAGCATGCAGGGATTGTTCGTGGCGGTGGCCTTGGCTGGTGCCGCGTTGGGTGCCGCTATTTCCGGGTTGCTGGCAGACCGATGGGGACGGCGCCGGATTTTGCTGGCAACCGCCGCACTGTTCGTTTTCGGGAGTCTTTTGGCAGCCTTGGCCAACAGTGTGGCACTCCTTTTTCTGGGGCGCGTCTTTCTGGGGCTGGCTATTGGGATTGCTTCAACCGTGACTCCGCTTTACCTGGCCGAAATTACCACGCCAGAGCGGCGCGGGGCCATTGTCACCATTAATCAGCTTTACATCAGCATCGGGATTTTCATTTCCTATGGGGTGGATCTTCTGTTTAGCGACTTTGGCAGTGGCTGGCGCTGGATGCTGGGCTTAGGAGCCCTGCCCGCGCTTATGCTTTTTGTGGGAATGTGGATATTGCCGGAGAGTCCGCGCTGGCTCATCAGGCAAGGGCTCATCGATCGGGCTAAATCCGCTTTGCAGTATTTGCGCAGTACGGCGCTGGTGGCAGAAGAGCTGGAATCCTTACAGCAGGGCAATGCGAACACCGAGCCTATGGCTTTGCGTAGCCTGTTCAATAACTGGAAACTGCGGCGCCTGATGGTCATCGCTGTGGGCCTGGCCGTTTTTCAGCAGATCACCGGTATCAATATCGTTTTGTATTATGCGCCGAAGATTTTGCAGGAGACTGGCTTGTCTTCTCCTTTCATGGCCATTCTGGCGACGGGCGGCATCGGCTTGGTGAATGTCCTGGCAACCATTATTTCCATGCGCTTTTTGGATAGTCTGGGACGTCGTAAATTGTTGTTATGGGGATTGTGGGGGATGCTGATCAGCTTGCTGGCCCTCTCGCTGGAGTTTTTAACCAATTTGCAGGGAGCCTTGGGGGCTGCGCTCATCGTTGTGACGTCGGCAGTGTTTGTCGCTTTTTTCGCGATGAGTTTAGGGCCGATATTCTGGTTGTTGATTTCTGAAATTTTCCCGCTGGCTATTCGTGGTCGCGCCATGAGTCTGGCCACGGTGATCAACTGGCTGTCTAACATGCTGGTGGCCGGAGTTTTTCTGGATCTCGTTGGCGCTATTGGCCGTGGTGCGACATTTCTGATTTACGCCCTCATGACTTTTTTGGCCATACTATTCACGCTGAAGCTGGTGCCAGAAACCAAAGGCTTGAGTCTCGAAGAAATAGAGCGACAATTTATTAGTATTCCTTAATAAATGAATATGGATTATTTGTTGTGTTCTTTTAAGCACAATTCCTTGTGCTATTTTGTCCGCATCAGCTGATCCTCTTCACCAATAAGCTTGGATTTCATGGTGGCACGAACCTTGCTGCCATTTTTTGTAAGGCGAAGGTCAGCGGTATTCCCGAGTTGTTGGTCGTCGCTTATTTCATAATATAAAAATTCAGCCAAAACATTACGAGGTGATGAACATGTATCACGGCCATAAAATTTCCAGAAACACGCTTATTGTCGCAGCAGCCATGCTTGGTTTATCCCCGTTAGCCCATGCCGCCAACTGGTTTGAATTGCAGGGGATATCTCCTGCCAAAGCCCCGATATTTGGTGTTTCTGGGTTTATTGAGCCCAGTCTTTATGCGCAACCCGGTAATGAAGACAGCCTTGAAAATAACCAGATCCCACACATTGATCTTATAGCGCCCGGATTTTCGCAAAGCACTACCGCTAATATTCTGCGAGCACGAATCATGTTGCGCGGAAACCTGAACAAGCATATTTCCTATTTTTTTGGTGGGGAGTTTGGTGATAATGGTTTCACGCATGTGCGTGGCGGTTATCAACCTGGTCTTATTGATGGGCATTTTACCTTCAGTTATATTCCAGGGGCCAGAATTGAAGCGGGCCTTATTCGTGCGCCTAGTGCCGAAGGAGCCATGCAAGGATTCATGAGTTATAACTTTGTGTTGTCATCGACGATGATTGGGCAATTGATGCAGCAACCAATGTATAACTCCAGCAATCCTTACAAAATCAATACTAAACTGAATGCCTACTTGATTAATGGTCAACAGACTCTGGGTGTTAATGCCTTCCGCTATCCAGGCATCATGGCCTTTGACTGGTTCCGTAACGGTCACTGGGAATTTACCTACGGCGCCATGATTGGAATGTTTGGCACGGTGGCCGCCGGCAATCAATCCAGCAGTCCTTTGTATGCAGCGCGCTTGCAGGAAGCTTATATATTCGGGGGGAAAGGGCCCTTCCGTAGCGATGTGCAGGCGGGTATCTGGTATCAACATGCCAGCCCTGAATTGAATGACACCAGTTACAGTATGAATCGCTACGGCGTGGATGTGCAGTATTTGCAGGGTTATATGCACCAATGGGGCAGGCAATTCCGCTTCCAGTACATGCGTGGTACCGGCTGGATATCGGCAGCTTCGGCATTCAGCAGCGCCCCTGGTCTGGCTGCACCACTGACCAACACCCAACTTTATCCCGGCAGTGAGAACACGGCTAATGGTTACATGCTGGAAGGCGGCTTGTTTTTGACCAAGCATATTGAAGCGAATTTACGTTATGACTATTACGACCGCTTGCCCAATGATCCAGCACAGCAACGCATTTTCAAGACCTGGGCTATCGGTCTGCAGTATCACTTCACGCCACTGACCAAAATCATGGCCGGTTACTACTTCCGGACGCTGGATGTACCGCATCAGCCTAATCCTGTTGCGAATAGTATTTCTGATGCCGTGGATAATGAATTTGCCATGCAGGCGATGATTGCCTTTTGATGAAGATAATGAGGAGATGGTAATGTTATTGAAGAACTTTTTGAAGGCGGCCGTATTAGCCAGCGCTTTGCCGGTGATGGGCATGTTGGGCATGACCACTGCCTCGGCCAATGTCGATTCGGCCAATGTTTCGATGCTCCATGATTTTCATTTTAATCACCCCACTTTTATTCATGATTTGCCTTTTGCCGAGCATCATGTGGTGATCCAGGTCAGTCAGGCTAACCCGGCCCGCTGGAATCTTACCCTGAATAATGCGCAGAACCTGCTCAATTATTTTGGTCAGCAGAAGGTTCAGATTGTTGTCGTGGCATTTGGGCCGGGCATCAAAATGTATCTTCCCAACAGCCCGGTGGCGAGTCGCATTGCCGCGATTAATGCTGAGGGCGTGGAGTTCGATGTGTGCCATAACAGCATGGAAGAGTTCAAGAAGAAAACCGGCCATCTTCCCAAACTGGATCCTTCGGTGGTCATTGTTCCGGCAGGCATCGTCCGCATCATGCAACTGGAGCATGCTGGCTTCAGCTATATCAAACCCTGATATCCTTTACGATCGTTCTTCCGTCCTTAGGATGCATAAGACAGCTTGCTGTCCATGCATCCTTTTTTAATGGATCAATTCATAATATCTATTATTATCTATCCAGAAATTTTATTGCCCGCGACTACGGCTGGTCACTGCTGCCACGATTTGTTTATAATAGGCGGTTTGCATCTGCGTATCTGCGCAGATATTTGTCTGCGCAGTACTGTGCTGCCGATGGTTATTTATTTGGGGTATTACGATAGAAGCATTACCAAAAGAGAAACTGATTGATGACTTGAAGGACCGCTATGCTTGTCCCGTGGTCGAATACGACGAGGGGCTGGTTGCATCTCAGGCAATCCTCCGCCGACTCGACGTGGACACTCTGAGAAACGAGTTATGGTTGCCTGTGGCCTGGACGGCGGAAAGTGCTGAAGTCATAGTCTGTACACCGGATGATCCGGCTTTGCTGGCGCATGTCCGGCAAACCCTTGGTGTCGAAAACCTCACTTTCAGGGTCGCCACGCGCCCCGATCTCATTCGTCTGATTGAAAACAGTGCTGATCTGAATGACGATTTTCCCGTATATGGCGGGCGTACACCACTGGCTAAGGTCCGTACCTATCTGGCCGGAGAACGCACCCGCTACTCCGCGCAACGGACCCGTTTTGCGCGCAGCCGCACCGGGCTGGCTCTGGCACGCACGGGGGTCGCGTTGACCAGTATTGGTGTCGCCTTTTTGCGCCTGTTCGGTGGTGGGGCCTGGTTGTTTTTTGAAATCCCACTCCTGGTTTTCGGGATTCTGGCCATGATTGACGGCCTGCTCTGGTATCTGCCGGCGCGACAGGAGTCGCGCGCCATCAAAACCTATCTCCCCTACGCGGTTCCCGAAAACTATTCAGCCCTGAATGTCATTGATCCGGGCGGGCAGATGGCATTTCGACGCAGTCCGGTGGTTGCGGTGGCTGCCGGACTGCGTGAGGCCTGGGATGCACTTTCTCCGGTCGAGAGGCGGCGTTTCCTGGCGAATGACCGGACCAATCTCGCCGAAGAACGCACCATTCTGGCCTATCTGCGGACGATGATGGCCAAAGCGCGGACGGGGCTCGCCTTTGCCCGGACCGGTGTGGCCTTTGCGGCTATCGGTATTGGCTTCATCCGCAAATTTCCTACCGGTCCCTGGTCGATTTTTGACTGGAGTCTGATTGCGATTGGCCTTTTCATGCTGGTGGAGGGTTTTCTCTGGTACCATCCCGGGCGGGATGCCGCCAATAGGGCGCTGGAAGCGGTGAGTAATGCCCACGTCAAACGCGGGCCTTGGGACCGCATTTTTCCCTCTTTATGCCTTTATACCCACAATATAGATCCGCTAGTTGAGGCCAATGCCGAGCAGGCGCGCCCAGGAGTTTTTGCAACTACCGGCCTGGCGCTGGAACGCACAACCCTTGCGGACAAACGCAACGTCATGTCGCGGCTGCGGACGGTCATGGCCCGGGCGCGCACCGGCATGGCTTTCATCCGCACCGGCTTCAGCATCATGACGGTCGGCGCCGGACTCTATATTTACTTCGAATTTACGGGCCATGTAGACATCCTCTGGACAATTTTTGATGCCGCGTTGGTGATCATTGGCCTGTATCTCATTGTCGATGGCCTGCGCTGGTATCTGCCGGCAGAACGGGTCAAGCGCAGTTCACCACTTGTCGACGGTAGTTTTGAAATCGCCGATGCCGATTATAGTCAGCCGAAAAGCGCCTGGAAGCGCACCAACTATCCGCATGAACACTGAAATATCTCCCTATTATCCCCTGGTTGAGCAGGGCATTCTGAGTGAAGCCCTGCTCCAGTCGGCACTACATAGTGCCGCCAAGCGCGGTATCGACGCCGAACGCATCTTATTGAAAGAATTGGCCGTGACGCGCTGCACCTTGCTGGATGCGCTGGCCCGGCATTATGACTGCGCTATCGCGCAATATGATGAGCGCCTGCCCGTGCCGCAGTTGTTTTCGGGCCTGGATGGCAAGGTGCTGCTTACCGGAGAGTGGTTTCCCATCCGGCAGATGGGCGATACGGTCATCATCGCTGCGGCTGACCCGAACAACCTGAGCATGCGTGCCCAGGTTCAGGAACTGATCCCTGCCCATCATTACGAATTTCGTGTCGCGCTCAAGGAAGACATCCGCTGGTACATACAGGACTACAAGCATGCCGAGGCACCCTTGCTCATTGGCATTGAGCGCACGGGCTTGGCCTATTGGCGTAACACCATGGCGCACTGGCGCACCAAGCTGGCTGCCCATCGTACCGCTCATGCCCGCGCCCGGACGGCCATGAAGTTGCTACGCTGGGGGCTTGCCATGGTGGCACTGGCCAATGTGCTGACTAAAGTCTCCCACAACGACCTCTCACCTTACCACCTGCCGATTTTGTTGGTCGGCATTGTTCTGGCCCTGATCGGCTTGTTCGATTATCTGAAAGTGCGTGGCAGCCGCATGGATCTACCCTGCCAAAGCGCCTTGATTGATATTACGACCGAGAACGTGCGCTTTACCGATCGTTATCACCTTCCTGAAGCCCCGGTTGAGGCGGAGGATGACAGTGCCCTGGCCAGACTGGCGGCGGCCATTCCCCATTACTGTTCGATTTTGCGCCCGGTTCCGGCCAGCAAGGAGCGCACCCATCTGGCCCGCGAGCGTAATATGCTCGCCGCTCAGCGCACCATTGCCGCCAGTCACCGCGCCTCTTACGCGCGCGCCCGAACCGGGTTGTCGCTGATCCGCACCGGGGTGGCATTTATCGGCCTGGGTCTGGCCATCCACAAAATACTGGGCGCGACACCCTACAGTTTCACCGATTATATTCTGATTGCTGCGGGCTGCCTGATGCTGCTGGATGGTTTGTTCTGGTATCTGCCTGCCCGCCGCCTAAAATATGGCTTGGGGCGCGACATCAAGCCCTAAAGGGAAGAATCATCCCGGCGCTACCCGCTATTTCTTGCCATCTTGCGGCGATGACACAGAAGCTTCCACGTTTTATGATGAGGACTGTTGATACGCTGAGTCAGGAGGAAAGGTCATGCAGATAGCCATGTTACGGCCTTTGTCTGGCAAAGAGTATCTGGAAGGTGAGGAGCGCGCAGATATACGCCATGAGTATGTGGCCGGGCAGGTTTATGCCATGGCCAGGGCCAAGCTGCGGCATAACCAGATTGCCGGTAACCTGTATGGACTGCTCTGGCAAAAAGCCCGTGGCAGTCACTGTCAGGTTCTGAACAGCGATATGAAAGTGCGGGTGGAAGCTGTAGATGCCTTTTATTACCCCGATGTGGTGTTGCGTTGTGGCGCGCCGTTGTCTGGAGATACCCTCTATCTGGAAGATCCTTGCCTTATCGTCGAAGTATCGTCGGCGAGCACGGCGAATGTGGACCGTCGTGAAAAGCTACAAGCTTATCAGACGCTCCCTAGCCTGCAGGAATATGTTTTGGTGGATAGCGAAAAAATCGTTGTCGAGGCATTCCGCCGGCATCCTGAAGGTTGGTGGTACGAGTTGTTGAATGACCCTGAAAGCGATCGTTTGCGCTGCCAATGTGTCGACCTGGCACTTTCAGTAGAGGACATCTATGCGGGCGTCGATCTGCCTTCAGCTTTGCCGACGGATTGAATGCCGCCCTGATGCTACAATGGGCCGTGTGCTTGACTGGGTTATCCAGGATGATGCGCTGATCAGCTGGTGCTGACATGCACCAGGCCGGGGAAAAGTGCTGCCAGACCATTGGCAATGAAGGTGACGGCAATGGCAGCCAGGACCAGCCCGAAAATTCGGGTGGATATGTTGATGCCGGTTACGCCCAGACGCCGTGACAATGGCCGGGCCAGGCGCAGCGCCGCGTAGGCGACTCCGGCAATGATCAGGATGTCCAGAATCAATAGCCCGCTGGCAAACCAGGAAGCATTTTTATGATGGGCAATAATCACCGTAATCATGGTACCCGGACCCGCCATGAGGGGAATGGCCAGTGGTACCACGGCTACTGCTTCCTTGCTCATGCCCTCGGCCGTTTCTTCCGGAGTGTGGCGGTAACGGCTGGATTTTGCCTGTAACATGTTGAAGGCCAGCAACATCAGAACCATGCCCCCCGCTACCTGAAAGGCGGCGATACTGATGCCAAAAAACTGAAGAATGTACTCACCCAGAAAAGCGGCGATGAGCAACACGATAGCAACGGTTCTGGAGGCCAGTTTGATGGTAGCCAGTTGCTGGACCGGATCTTCGTCAGCTGTCAAGGCAATGAAAATAGGAATGGCCCCGATGGGATTCAGAATGGCGAGCAGGGCAATCAGGGTTTGCAGGGCGTTATGCAGTTCAGGCGTGATAGACATGTAAAATTACCGTGACAGACTGTGCAGTACACAGAACGCTTGAAAAATGGTGCCTGAAGACGTATTTAATAGGCATATTCAGTTACAACCTAATACGGAGTGAATACGATGCCAACTTATGAGTATGTATGCAAGGACTGTGGACATCATTTGAGCGCGGAGCAGCGCATGAGTGATGCCCGCCTGACCGATTGTCCGGTCTGCGGCAAACCGGGCCTGGAGCGGCAGCTCAGTGCTGGCGCTTTTGCGCTGAAGGGGTCCGGCTGGTACGAGACAGATTTCAAGGGCAGTAAGGGGGGGGCGACAAAAAGTGAAGCCGCCAGCAGTGCCGCGCCCGCTTGCCCGGGCGGCAGTTGCGCCTGTCATTGACGTCGCGCCTGCAGCGGGGCTAGATTGTGCGCGGGCCGCCGGTCGGGCGGCCTTTTGTTATTTGATGATGTAATTTGACACAACTATACGGGACGCAGCATGCGGACACATTATTGTAATGGCATAAACGAGAACCTGATCGGACAGACCGTGCGTCTCTGCGGATGGGCTCAACGCCGTCGTGATCACGGCGGTGTGGTTTTCATTGATCTCAGGGACCGGGAAGGGCTGGTTCAGGTGGTTGCTGATCCTGATCAGGCGGAAGCCTTCGCGGCGGCTAATGAATGCCGGAGCGAGTTTGTTTTGAGTGTCGAAGGGGTGTTGCGGGCCCGCCCTGCAGGTACGGAAAATCTGCAGATGCCCAGTGGCAAGGTCGAACTCATGGCGACGCACATCGAGATTCTGAACCGCTCCGAGCCGGTTCCGTTTCCCTTGGACGAAGAGGACATTGCTGAAAACCTGCGTCTCAAATACCGTTATCTGGATTTGCGCCGCCCGGAAATGCTGGGACGCCTGCGTTTGCGCCATCAGGTCACCAGCTATGTGCGCCGTTATCTGGACAGTGGCGGTTTCATGGATGTTGAGACGCCGGTTCTGACCCGCTCGACACCGGAGGGTGCCCGCGATTATCTGGTCCCGTCCCGAACCCAGCCGGGTCATTTTTTCGCTTTGCCGCAAAGTCCCCAGCTGTTCAAACAACTGCTGATGGTCGCGGGTATTGATCGTTATTATCAGATTACCAAATGTTTTCGGGATGAAGACTTACGCGCCGACCGGCAGCCGGAATTCACCCAGATTGATATAGAAGCCTCTTTTGTGGATGAAGAAGCCGTCATGGGTATTGCCGAACCGATGATTCGGGGCCTGTTTGCGGAAGTGCTCGGTATTGATCTGCCCAATCCTTTCCCACGCATGACCTACGCGGATGCCATGCACCGTTTTGGCGTGGATCGCCCCGATTTGCGCAATCCCCTGGAGCTGACCGAGCTGAGCGACCTGATGCGCAGCGTGGAGTTCAAGGTATTTCGGGAGGCCGCTGAGCGCCCACGGGGTCGTGTCGCCTGTCTGCGGGTTCCCGGTGGTGCCCAGCTCAGTCGTGCACAAATTGATCAATACACCCAGTTTGCGGCCATTTATGGGGCCAAGGGTCTGGCCTGGATCAAAATCAACGCGCTGGATCAGGGTGCCGAAGGGCTCCAGTCGCCCATCGTCAAATTTCTTGCTCCCGAGGTGCTGCAGGAAATTCTCCAGCGTAGTGGCGCGGCTGTCGGCGACATTCTCTTTTTCGGCGCCGACAGTGCCAAGGTGGTCAACGAGGCGCTGGGAAATCTGCGCAACCGCGTCGCGGCCGACCTGAATTTGCTGGAAGGTGAATGGCGACCCGTATGGGTAACGGATTTTCCCATGTTTGATTACGACGAGAAGGATAATAGCTGGACTTCCACCCATCATCCATTTACGGCACCGCAAAGCGCACATCTGGAGAGTCTGGCGGAAAATCCGGGGGCAGCATTGGCCCGCGCCTATGATCTGGTGCTGAACGGCAATGAAATTGGCGGCGGCAGTATTCGTATTCATCAGGAAAAAGTTCAGGAAAAAGTGTTTGCGGCCCTGGGTATTGGCGCCGAAGAAGCGCGGGATAAATTCGGCTTCCTGCTGGACGCTCTCCATTATGGTGCGCCACCCCATGGTGGCCTGGCTTTCGGGTTGGATCGTCTGGTCATGCTCATGTCTGGCGCGGATACCATTCGCGATGTCATTGCTTTTCCCAAAACCCAGAAAGCCGGTTGTCTGTTGACCGAGGCCCCCGGCGTGGTGGCCGACAAGCAATTACAGGAGCTGGGTATCCGCCTGCGTCCCGGAGTAGGAGCCGATGTTCAAAATTCCTGAGTCGATTCTGGTCATGATCTACGCCGGTCAGCAGGTTCTGTTGCTGGAGCGTGCCCAACCGGAAGGATTCTGGCAGTCGGTAACCGGGAGTCTGGAACCGGGAGAATCCTGGCGGGACGCGGCCGTGAGGGAGCTCCGTGAAGAGACGGGATTTGCGGCGGAAGGACTGGTGGATACCGGGGTACGGAATCGCTTTCCCATTGTGCCACCCTGGCGGGAGCGTTACGCGCCGGAGGTGGCGTTCAACGAGGAGCGCATATTCACCCTGGCTTTGCCCGAGCCTCAGGTTCCACAACTGCGTCATCAGGAGCATGTGAACTTTGCCTGGTTGCCGGCGGTCGAAGCGGCCCGCCGTACCGGATCGTGGACCAACCGGGATGCGATTTATCGCCATTTTGGGGCGCGCCTTGACGCACAGCAGGCGGCTTCGTAACGTAAGGAACATTGTGCACGCGCAACAGCGCCTGAGAGGGTGGTTATGGGTGTAGAGACAGTGATGGTGCAGGGGTTGCGGCGCAGTGAAGCAGCCGACCTGGATACCCGCATTCGCCGGGCAAAAGCCGCTTTGGGAAAACGTGCGGTTATTCTCGGGCATCATTACCAGCGCGAAGAAGTCTATCGTCATGCCGATTTCCATGGGGATTCCTTGCAGTTATCCCGGGCGGCAGCCGAGCAGGAAGCGGAATTCATTGTTTTTTGCGGTGTACACTTCATGGCCGAAGTGGCGGATATTCTCAGTCGTCCCGATCAGGCCAGCATTCTGCCCGATCTGAACGCCGGTTGTTCCATGGCCGACATGGCTGATATCCCGCAGGTCCAACGCGCCTGGGACGAACTCGCGATGGTGCTGGATGTGGAGACGGAAATCACCCCGGTCACCTATGTGAACTCATCGGCTGCCATCAAGGCCTTTTGCGGGGCGCATGGTGGTACGGTCTGCACTTCTTCCAATGCCCGCAAGGTGCTCGAATGGTCCTTTCAGCAGCGGCCCAAGGCGTTATTTTTTCCGGATCAGCATCTGGGCCGCTGGACCGGGCACCAGCTGAATATCCCCTTGCGGGATATGCCGGTTTGGGACCCGGCGCTGCCCCTGGGCGGACTGACGCCCGAGGAGATTCGCCGTGCCCGGATTCTGCTCTGGAAGGGGCATTGCTCCGTGCACCAGATGTTCCAGCCCGCGCATATTGAGCGCTGGCGCCGGGAACACCCTCAGGGGCAGGTCATCGCCCATCCCGAGTCGGCCTTTGAAGTCTGTCAGATGTCCGATGCAGTCGGATCTACGGACTTTATTTTGCGTACGGTCAAAGCCTCTCCCGCAGGCAGTGAATGGCTGGTAGGCACCGAAATCAATCTGGTGACCCGTCTGGCTGACGAAGTACGGGCGGAAGGAAAAACCGTGGAATTCATGTCACCCATGGTGTGCATGTGTTCCACCATGTTCCGCATCGATCCCGAGCAACTGGCGGTGACCTTGGAAAATCTTCTGGAAGGGCAAGTACGCAACCGGATTCAGGTCGAGCCGGAAACGGCGGCCCAGGCGCGTCTGGCCCTGGAACGCATGCTTATGGTGTCCTGACGGCCGCCATGTCCTCTGTCGCTGTGCAGCCGGCTGATGTGATTGGCGAATGGTCGCTGACCCAGCGCAATCTGCATCGTCTGCTGACTGCCTATCTGCGCTTTTATCAGGGCGCGCATTGGGAGCACAGTACCGTACCGGCTGAGGGCGCGGCGATTCTGGTGTGTAATCATGTGTCGGTGCTGGATCCCCTGCTGCTGGTCGCCAGCAATCAACGCGTGGTGTCCTTTCTGGTGGCCCGGGAATACTACGACAATCCATTGATGCGCCAGTTGCTGGAGCAAACCTACAGCATTCCGGTACGTCGGGATCGTCGTGATGTGCGGGCGCTGTTGCAGGCCCGCCATGTTCTTGAAGAAGGTCGGGTACTCGGCATTTTTCCCGAGGGCGGCATCAATCGCTCGGAGACCCGGAAAGGTGTCGCCTGGCTGGTGCGCGAAAGTGCCGCGCCGGTGGTCCCGGCTCATGTCGGCGGCGCCCGGCAGGCCGCTTCTGACTTGCAGACCTGGCTGCGGCGCCAGCATCCCCTGTTACGCTATGGGGTGCCCCTGCATTTTCATCGTGATGCTGACGCCGCCGAAGTCATGGGGGCGACCATGAGTGCTATTGCCACACTTGCATGACGGCATCCTTGCCTTTGCGTTATCATGGCCGATATTTCAACCAGAATAAGTCAGTTATAGAAGCAAGGAGTGGGTTATGTCCGGGCATAGTAAATGGTCCACCATCAAATTCAAGAAAGCACTGAAAGACGCCAAACGCGGCAAAATATTTACCCGTCTGATTCGCGAAATTACCGTTGCAGCGCGCGCCGGGGGCGGAGATCCGGGCAGTAATTCACGACTGCGCCTGGCTCTGGACAAGGCATATGGTGCCAACATGACCAAAGACACCATTGAACGCGCCGTCAAACGCGGTACGGGTGAGCTGGAAGGCGTGGATTACGAGGAAGTGACTTATGAGGGCTACGGCCCTGCGGGTGTGGCTATCCTGATTGAAACCATGACCGACAACAAGGTTCGTACCGTCGCAGAAATCCGCCATATATTTTCCAAACGCGGCGGTAATATGGGAACCGCCGGTTCTGTTGCCTATCAGTTCAAAAAGCTGGGCTTAATTGTTTTTCCCGGCGATGCTGATGAAGACAAAATTCTCGAGGCGGCGCTGGAAGCAGGGGCCGAAGACGTGGTCAATGAAGGTGAGCGGATTGCTGTCTATACGGCGGCCACGGACTTGCACAGTGTGGTCCAGGCACTGGAAGCCGCCGGTTTGCAGCCGGAAGAAAGCGAATTGACCATGATTCCGGAAAACACGATTGAGGTAAGTGGAGAGGAGGCAGAAAAACTGCTGCGTCTCATCGACTTCCTGGAAGAAAACGATGACGTGCAAAATGTGTACGCCAACTATGAAATCAGCGATGAGGAAATGGCCCGCCTGGAAGCAGCATCCTGAATTTTTCAGTCCATCAGGAAACGGCCTTGCGCATCATCGGTATTGATCCGGGCTCTCTGCGCACCGGCTATGGCATCATCGAGTCGGATGCGCGTGGCGAGTTGCGGCATGTGGCTCATGGCTGCCTGAATGTGGCTGGCCGGCCCTTTCTGGAGCGTATCGGCGCCATCTACCGGGATCTGGCGCAGGTGTTGGCCGAGCATCGACCCGATACAGCAGCCATTGAGCAGGTTTTCATGGCCCGCAATGCGGATTCTGCCCTGAAACTGGGTCAGGCCCGGGGTGCGGCGCTGGTGGCACTGCTGGAAGCGGGGCTGCCGGTAGAAGAATACACCGCCCTGCAAATCAAAAAAGCGTCGGTGGGAGCTGGACATGCAGACAAGGCGCAAGTTCAGAGCATGGTGCGCTGGCTGCTTCATCTGGATAAAAACCCTCAGGCCGATGCGGCTGATGCCCTGGCCTGTGCCATTTGTCATGCCCATCATGCCCGGACTCAACAGCGCTGGCAGGCGGCCGGCCATGTCTGATTTTTTGGAAAAAGGACGCCCATGATTACCTCGTTGCGCGGGATCATTCTGCAGAAGCGTCCACCCTGGCTCTGGCTGGAGGTCCAGGGGGTGGGTTATGAGCTGGAAATGCCCCTGTCCAGCTTCTACCAGATGGCAGACGCGGGCGAAACCCTGTTGGTGCATACCCATCTGACCATTCGCGAAGATGCCCATCTGCTCTATGGATTTATGAGCGTGGCTGAGCGCGATACTTTTCGTCTGTTGATTCGTGTCAATGGTATTGGTGGCAAAGTGGCACTGGCCTGCCTCTCGGGTCTGCCGGCAGAAAAGCTCGGTCAAGCGGTGGCGGAAGGCAATGTGGCACAGCTGACGGCCATTCCCGGTATCGGTCCGAAAACCGCAGAAAGACTGGTGGTCGAGCTACGCGATAAAATGGGTGGAATCAGCACGTTGCCTACCAGTAAAGCCGTGTCGGGTGATCCGCGCCAGGAAGCTATTGCAGCACTCCTGACATTAGGGTATAAGCCTGCACAGGCCAGTCAGACGATTGGCAACCTGGGCGATGGATTGAGTCTTGAAGACCTGATCCGTCAGGCTTTGCAACAACTTTCACGCCATTGATTTTATGGAACCCGCCAGCATCGCGATGGTCACAACCCCATGATGGACAGAGGCCCTCTCAATCCCCAGGAAATCCACAGCGACGCAGTGGATCGTGCCCTGCGCCCGCGTTTGCTGGCGGATTATATTGGCCAGGCGCGACTCCGCGAATCCCTCAGTCTTTATATTGATGCGGCCAAAGGCCGTGCTGAAGCCCTGGACCATGTCCTGCTCTTCGGCCCCCCCGGCCTTGGAAAAACCACCCTCGCGCACATTATTGCCCAGGAAATGGGTGCGGGTCTGAAAGTCACCTCGGGACCGGTTCTGGATAAGCCGGGAGATCTGGCCGCCATTCTGACCAATCTGCAACCTCATGATGTGTTATTTGTCGATGAAATTCATCGCCTCAGCCCCGTGGTCGAAGAAATTCTCTATCCGGCGCTGGAAGATTACGAGCTGGATATTTTGATTGGTGAGGGCCCTGCCGCCCGTTCCATTAAAATCAGCCTGCCGCCCTTCACCCTGATCGGGGCTACCACCCGGGCGGGTTTGCTCACCTCCCCGTTGCGTGATCGGTTCGGCATCAGTTTTCATCTGGAATTTTACAGTGACGCAGAATTGACCCAGATTGTGACCCGTTCGGCCAATATTCTGGGGACTACCCAGGATTTACGAGGTGCCCAGGAAATCGCCCGGCGTGCCCGGGGAACTCCGCGCATTGCCAATCGCCTGCTGCGGCGGGTGCGGGATTTTGCCCAGGTGCGCGGCAACGGGGAAATTGATCAAGGCACCGCAGAGGCCGCGCTGACCTTGATGGAAGTCGACCAGCATGGTTTTGACGGTCAGGATCGTAAGCTACTGCAAGCCGTCATCGAGCGTTTTGCCGGCGGTCCAGTGGGGGTGGAAAGTCTCGCCGCAGCCATTGGTGAAGAGCGCGGAACCATCGAAGATGTGCTGGAGCCCTTCCTGATTCAGCGTGGTTACCTGATCCGTACGCCGCGTGGACGCTGCGCCACGGAAATGAGTTATCTGGCGTTGGGTTTACCGATACCTAAGGCTGGCGGGGGACTTTTCGATGCACTCTGAGGCCGCTGACAGTGTCTTTCAGGTCCGCGTTTATTATGAAGATACGGATCATGGCGGGGTGGTGTATCATGCCAACTACTTACGCTTCATGGAGCGCGCCCGTACGGAAATGCTGCGCGAAAAAGGTTATGAACTGGATGTGCTGGAACGCGATCCCGGTATTCTTTTTGTGGTGCGTCGGGCGCATCTGGATTTCCGCGCCCCGGCTCGTTTTAATGACCTGCTTCAGATAAAATCGGCCATCATTCACAAGACCCCGGTTCGTATGCATTTTCAACAAGATATTGCGGTGAAGGAAAAGCACTTGTGCAGTGGCGAGGTGGAAGTGGTCTGCCTGGAAGCCGAGACTTTTCGTCCCCACGTCATTCCTGCAGAACTTCTGCAGGCCTTTCCCCTCAGTGTTCACCCGTGAGATTTTATGGATCCTCAAACTGTCACCCATCCCGCAGCTTCTCTTTCCGTAGCCCATCTGGTTCTGAATGCCAGCCCTGTTGTCCAGATCATACTGGTACTTTTGGTCATCGCCTCCATTGCTTCCTGGACCATCATTTTTGAAAAATGGGCGGTATTTGCTGGTGCTTTCAAGGCCCTGACCCGTTTCGAGAAACGCTTCTGGAGCGGCGGTGAAATGAGCCAGATTTATCAGCACGTTTCCGGCAACACCAATCTGGAAACCGGAGCCGGCAGTATTTTCTGTGCGGGTTATGAAGAATTTCAGCGGCAGCGCGGCAAAGTTCGTCCCAGTGATGCCCTCGATGCCGCCCGCCGCGCCATGCGTGTGGCCCAAATGCGCGAGGTTGGCCGTCTGGAAAATCGTCTGGCTTTTCTGGCCTCGGTGTCTTCGGTCAGCCCCTTCGTCGGCTTGCTGGGCACCGTCTGGGGCATCATGACCGCTTTCATGCATATTGGTGTCGCAGGGCAGGCCACCCTGGCGACCGTCGCCCCCCCGGTTGCCGAAGCCCTTATTGCCACGGCGGCTGGCCTTTTTGCGGCCATTCCGGCAACGGCTGCCTACAACCGCTACATTCACAAACTGGACAAGCTGGATGCCCAGTATGAGGTGTTCATGGATGAGTTCACCAACATCCTGCATCGTCAGGTACCCGAGACCAAGCCATGAAAAGAAGGCGTTTGATGGCGGAAATGAACGTTGTTCCCTATATCGACGTGACCTTGGTGCTGTTGGTGATTTTTATGCTCTCGGCGCCGCTCCTGACCCAGGGCGTGAATGTGAATCTGCCTAAGGGTGTTACTAAACCGGTCTCGGACAAAACCCCGCCGGTGCTGATTTCCGTGACTCGGCAAGGGACCATTTCCGTACAGTTCAAAGACAGTCACAGTTCGGTAGCATTGGATGATCTGGCTACAGATGTACGCCATATTGCCGCTTCCAGTCATGGTCAGGTGCAGGTATTGGTAGGTGGTGATGCCCATGTGGATTATGGCAAGGTCATGGCCGTGATGGCACGGCTGCAGGAAGCCGGTATTTCCCATGTCGGCCTGCTGACCCGCCCGGAGGGTCATTGAAAGAGCGTCAGCCTTTTTGGCCTTTGCTGCTGGCCATTATTCTCAATGCGGCCATACTGTTTGCCCTGTTCTGGACTTTTCATGTGCAGGTGCCACCGAGTAGTGGCAACAAACCCATGCAGGCACAACTGAGCAGCAGTATGCCTATGGCCGCCATGCCTGCCCCGGTTCCGGTTCCGCAACCGGTTCCTGCCCCTCAGCCTGCACCCAAACCGGTGCCTAAACCCGTTCCTGTTCCTAAGCCAACTCCCAAGCCTGTTCCCGTTCCCAAGCCGGAGCCCAAACCGGTGACGCCACCACCACCTACTGCGGCGCAAATTGCCGCTGAACAGGCATCAAAAGCTGAAAAAGCGGCCAGACAGAAGGCGGCACAAATTGCGGCAGCACGCGCGGCGCAGGAAAAGCATGCCGAAGAGCTGGCCGCACGACAAAAAGCCGCTCAAGAGGCCAAGGCTGCCGCCGAAAAAGCCGCTCAGGAAAAAGCAGCGGCCAGAAAGGCAGCCCAGGAAAAAGCTGCTCAAGAGAAGGCTGCTCAGGAGAAGGCCGCGCAACAGGCTGCCGCTAAGGCCGCCGAGGAAAAAGCAGCGGCGGCCCGCGCTGCAGAACTCAAAAAACAACTGGCAGCCCAGGCGGCCCAAGTGGCGGCTGCCGCACGCGCCAAAGCCTTGCAGCAGCGCATGGCCGAAGCAAAGGCCAAGTTGCAGGCTGAAGCCAACATGGCCGCTGCCCGCGCCCAGCAGGCCTCGGAAAATCAGCGGATGATCGGTATGCTGATAAACACCATAAAAACCCAGGTGTCGGAGCGTTGGGTTCCGGTGTCTTCTTCGGCCCTTGCTTGTGAAATACAGATACGCCTTGGACCCCAGGGACAACTGATAGGAACGCCCGTTGTTATTCGATCCAGTGGTGATGCCCACTTCGATCATTTGGTGATTGCTGCCGTGGAAGCCGCCGCACCTTTTGTTCCGCCTATCGGTTTGCCCTATTCAGCCTTCAACACACCTATTAACCTCAAAATGAACGCGGAGGATCTCAATCATGGCTAAACGCTTCTGGGCTTTGGCCCTGTTTCTGCTGGCTTCAGTATTTGTGTTGCCCGCCCAGGCCGCACTCACCGTAGAAATCACTAAAAGTGTGGCTTCGGCTCTGCCCATTGCCATACCTTCTTTTGGTCCGGGCGTGCCGGGACAGCCTTCAGTAGCCGATGTGGTGCGCAATGATTTGCGCCACAGTGGTTTGTTTCGGGTGATTGAGCCAGCGGGTTATCCCAGTGATCCCCGCGCCCCGGGAGCCGTCAAGGCTTCCGAATGGACTGCCGTGGGAGCTACCGGTCTTGCAGTGGGTTCGGTGCAGCCCCTGAATGGCGGGTATGCGGTCAGTGTCTATGTCTACAATGTCAGCACGGGGCAGGAGTTGACGGCGCGGCGTTTCACCTGTTCGGCCGCTGAATTGCATATGACCGCGCATCACGTCGCAGATGTCATTTATCAGGCTTTCACCGGAAAACCCGGTCCCTTTGCCAGCCGTATTGCCTATGTGCGGCAGACCGGTAATACCTATGAATTGCTGGTGGCTGAATCAGATGGCTGGAATCCGCATCCCATTGTTCGGGGCATCATGCCGGTATTTTCGCCGGTCTGGTCACCCAACAATCACCGTCTGGCTTATGTCACCTATGCCAATGCCCGCGCCATCATTTACGTGCAGGATCTGGCGACGGGAAAACGCCAATCTATCGCGCCGGGTGGTGAAATTGTCAGTGCTCCGGCTTTTTCACCCAATGGCCAGGAAATTGCCTACGCACGCTCCTCGGGCGGACATACCGAGCTGTATGTGGCCAATCTGCAGACCGGGCAGCGGCGGCAATTGACCAATGATGATGCCATCAATACTTCGCCTACCTGGTCGCCTAATGGCAGCCAGATTGTGTTTGTCTCGGATCGCGCGGGTGGGCCGCAGATTTATGCCATGAATGCCAATGACGGCAACATCCATCGCCTGACTTACAGCGGCGGCTATAATGCCGGACCTGAGTACTCACCCACGGGAAATGCCATCGCCTTTATTCATCGCACGGATGGTGTTTATGCCTTGGCCGTGATGGATCCCAACGGCAGCGGCCTGCGGGTGCTGGATGCCCAGGGCAACTGCGATCATCCGAGTTTCGCGGGTAATGGTCAGATGATTTTGTATGGCACCCATCGGGGTGGCCGCAAGGTTCTGGCAGAAGTCAGTCTGGATGGTAAAACCATGGCCATATTGCACAGTGACGTCGGTCAGGACAGCCAGCCCGCCTGGTCACGGTAGACGAAACCGGCACTTCTGCATCAAGGCCGTGGCTCGGCTAAGGAGCCGTCCAATGGACGTAATGGGCGTATTTATTTCGAGACTACGCCAGCCACAGCACACTCCGCCTTATCCTAAAAACGGCAGTTGCCGTGGGTGCTTTTTGCTCCGTTGTTCCTCGCCTGTTGTTCTAGGGCTCATCCTGCTGTCAGGAGAGAACTCGCCCTGCGGGCTCAGACAGCTCTCCTGACGGACGCAGGATTTCGCCAAGAACAACAACGGCTCAAAACAAAAGTCGCTGCAAAGCACCCACGACAACTGCCGTTTTTAGGCTTCTTGATAAGGCGTAGGATCAGCAATTCCGGCGCTCAGGAATCCGGCGTGGCGCAGGCGGCAACTGTCGCAGCGGCCGCAGGATCGGCCCTGGTCATCGAGCTGGTAACAGGAGCGGGTCAAACCGTAATCGACGCCTAACCGGGTTCCCAACTGGATGATTTCGCTTTTGTCGAGATACTGGAGAGGCGCGTGAATACGCGGTCCTCTGGATTCGTCGCCGAGGCGGGTAGCTACCTGGGCCAGTTTCTCAAAGGCGCTGATGAATTCTGGACGGCAGTCAGGATAACCGCTGTAATCCTGGCTGTTGACTCCGATGAAAATATCCTGTGCCCCCGTTACTTCAGCCAGGGCCAGGGCAAAAGATAAAAATATGGTGTTCCGCGCCGGGACATAGGTAATGGGAATGCCGGGAGCGATACCACTTTCGGGTACCGCAAGCTGGGCATCCGTCAGGGCCGAACCGCCAAACGCGGCCAGATCAATATGCACGGTGCGATGACTGGCCACTCCCATAGCCTGTGCCACCAGTCCGGCGTAATGCAGTTCCTGCTTGTGGCGTTGGCCATAATCAAAGGACATGGCATGAATGGCATAACCATCGCGACGCATCAGGGCCATGACCGTGGCGGAGTCGAGGCCGCCGGAAAGCAGCACAATGGCAGGTTTTGTTTCAATCATGTCTGGCACCATTCAGCGTCCCGGGACATCGCCCCAAATGAGTTTGTGCAGTTGAATCTGGAGGCGCACCGGAAGTTGGTCGGTGAGTATCCAGTCGGCCAGGTCACGGAGCGGCATTTCCCCCTGGGAGGGGGAAAACAAGACCTCGCAGATCTGGCTCAGGTCTTCCCGCGCCAGAACTTCCTTGGCCCAGTCATAATCCCGGCGGCTGCAAATGACGAATTTGATTTGATCCTGGGCATTTAGCCGGGTCAGGTTTTCCCAAAGGTTACGGTCTGACTCGCCAGAATCCGGCGTTTTGAGGTCAAGCACCTTGATAACACGGGGGTCTACCGCTTCGACGGATAGGGCGCCGCTGGTTTCCAGAAAAACTTCGTAGCCGGAGTCGCATAGCCGGGTCATGAGCGGCAGCACGTCCTGCTGGGCGAGTGGTTCGCCGCCAGTTACGACGACCAGACGATTACCACCTTCCCGCACCGCATCCATGATGACATCCAGAGTCTGCCATTCACCACCATGAAACGCATAAGCCGTATCACAGTAGTGACAACGCAGAGGACAGCCGGTCAGCCTCACAAAAGTTGCAGGACGGCCTACGCTGCGGGTCTCCCCTTGCAGGCTATGAAAAATTTCGGTGATGCGAAGCCGTTCGTCCATCCTTACTGAGACGGCAAGGCCTGTAACTGTGCTTCCGCTTTTTGTGCTGACGGGGTGCTGGGATATTGTTTGAGGACCTTATTAAGGACCACGGTTGCCTGCTTCTTTTTGCCGATGGCCTGATAAATCTCGGCCATGCGTAACATGGCTTCGGGAGCCTTGCTGCTCTGGCTGAAACGGGTAGGCACCACATAAAGGCTTTTCAGTGCCGCATCATTTTGTCCCAGTACGTACTGGGCTTGCCCTAACCAGTAATAGGCATCCGGCACCAGACTGCTTTGTGGATATTTCTGGATGAAACCCTGCAGGCCGGTGACGGCATCACCATATTTACCCTGACGCAGAAAATTGAAGGCATGCTGGTAATCCGCTTGTCCCAGTCCTTGAATGGATGGTGCGGATGCATTGCTGGCCGCGCTGGCCACCGCTGCAGCAGGCGTGCTGACTGGAGAAGTGCTGGTTAGCACGCTGCTGGTGCTGGCGGTTATGCCGGTTGCTGGAGTGGCTACGGCAAGTTGTGCGGCCAGAGCCTGCACCTTGCTGGCCGTAGCTTGCTGTTCTGTCTGCAGGTCATGGGTTTTGGTATCTACTTCCCCACGCAGATTGCGAACTTCCTGCTCCAGTCGTTGAGTACGTTGAAGCAGGCTGGCCAGAGCGCTTTGTGAGCCCTTGTCCGCTTGCTGAACCGCAACAAGACTGCTCAACTCGCCCTGCATGACTGCCATTTGCTGTTGAAGCTGGAGGACCCGGTCACTCGTGGATTCTGCCTGGGCAAAAGGACTCAGACATAATAACGGTAGAACAGGCAGTAATTGCCAGCGTTTCATCAACATATACTCCTTGGCTGTTTAGCCGTTGTAGCCACCACTATACACAAAATCAACGCGGCGGTTTTTTGCCCAGCACTCGGCATCATTGGTAGTGCAGAGGGGGTTATCCTTGCCGAAGCTCACGGTGCTGATGCGCGCGGCATTGACTCCCTGAGCTTCCAGGAACTGCTTCACGGTTTCCGCGCGGCGTTCGCCGAGGGCCAGATTGTATTCCTGAGTACCCCGGTCATCGGTATTGCCTTCCAGGCGGACCTTGACATGGGGATGATTGACCATGAACTGGGCATTCTGGGTGGCAATCTGCTGGGCATGGGCATCCATGTTTTCACTGTTGAAGCCGAAATGCACACGCAATTGCTGCGGCAGGGCAGCCAGTTCAGCCGCCGTCAGGCCGCTGTTGCCGCCGCCGATGGGGCCATTGGCATTCAGATCCTGGCCATTGACGCCTTCGCCATTGTAACCTGCGGTGGCAGCGGAATTGACAGGGGCCACAGCACCCACAGTGCTGGGTTTACCACTACCTACATTATGGGCGCAGCCCGTCAGTGCCAGGGCACCAGTCATTGCAACGGCTATCCAGATTTGATGGTGACGCATGTTTTCGAGCTCCTGTTAAATTTGCAGCGATTGTATCTTGTAGTTAAAGAGTATTTCAATGTTATTTGCTGCTTTGCTCAAACATCATTATCCTTGACGGGAAAAGTTGCCCTGCCAAGGGGTCTAGCTCCTGCTTTTTTGTGTTATTCCAGGATGATTATCCCGCCATGATGCCGCTTATTCGAATTGGTACCCGCGCCAGTCCTCTCGCTGTCTGGCAGGCTGAGCATGTCCGGGATGCCCTGCATGCCGCCTATCCGGATGTTCAGGTGGAAATCATCCGCATGAGTACCAGTGGGGACGTGCTGTTGGACGCGCCCTTGCATTCTCTGGGCGGCAAAGGGCTGTTCGTCAAGGAAATAGAAGAAGCGTTACTGGCGCGCCAGGTGGATATTGCCGTGCATTCCATGAAGGATGTGCCGGCCCTGCAGCCGGAGGGCCTGGAAATTGCGGCCATCATGGCGCGGGAGGATGTCCGTGATGCCTTCGTCAGTAACACGGTCCACCATCCGGAGGAACTTGCGCCGGACGCCAGAGTGGGGAGTTCCAGCTTGCGGCGCCGCGCACAATTATTGCAAAAATATCCGCAAGTACAGGTGGATGATTTACGGGGTAATGTAGCTACCCGGCTGCGCAAGCTGGACGAAGGTCAATATTCGGCGATTATCCTGGCTGTGGCGGGGCTGAAGCGTCTGCAGCTTCATGAACGGATTACCTACGCTATTCCCGTTGAGCAGTCCTTGCCTGCAGTGGGGCAGGGCGCGGTAGGCATTGAAATCCGCACAGACGATATAGCAACGAGGGAGTTATTACAGCCCTTGATGGATCAGCCTACCTGGCAGTGTGTGTTGGCGGAGCGCAGCATGAACCGGATTCTGGGTGGAGATTGTCGCTTGCCGGTTGCCGCGCTGGCACAATGGCAGGAACAAAAGCTGCTCCTGCGTGGGTTAGTAGCTAGTCCAGATGGTTCCCGCCTGCTGCGGGCAGAAGCCAATGGTACGGATCCGGTGGCGCTGGGCCGGGAGGTGGCTGACCAGTTACTGGCCCAGGGTGCTGCCGCAATTATCAAGGAAATTCAGACATGATGAGTAGTGGATTACTACAGAACAAAGGGGTGGTGGTTACCCGTCCCCGCGAGCAGGCAGGAGATCTGGTGGAAGCGCTGAAAGCGGTTGCTGCGCGGCCGATTCTGTTTCCGGCAGTACAAATTGAAGCACCGGAAAACTGGCAGTCTCTGGATGATGCCCTGCACCAGCTTGATACATTCGACTGGGTGATTTTTACCAGCCGCAATGCGGTAGCTTTTGCCCTGAGTCGTCTGCAAAGCCGGAATTTAATCTGGCCCCAGGGGCCGCGCGTTGCGGCGGTGGGGAGAGAAACTGCCAAGGCCCTTCGGGAATTTGGCCTGCAAGTGGATCTGGTGCCCAAAAAATTCAGCTCTGAGGGGTTGCTCAACAGTGCTGAACTGGCGGAAATGCAAGACCGCCACGTCGCCCTCTTTGTCGGCGATCAGGGTCGTGAATTGCTGGAAAAGGTGTTGCGCGAACGCGGCGCGCAAGTGGACAAGGTCCTGTGTTATCGCCGCACCCTGCCGGGTGCCAATCCAACCCCTCTCCTGCACGCCTGGGCCCGTGGTGAACTGGATGCTGTTACCCTGACCAGTCCTGAAATTTTCAATAACTTTTATCAAATGATTGGCGGGCTCGGCCAGCGCTGGTTGAAAAATACCCCCCTGATTGCCATCAGCCCGCTTACCGCAGAAGCCATTACTGCGGTGGGTTTACCGGACCCCTGGGTAGCTGAACAAGCCAGTACCGAAGGGATTATGGCGGCTCTGGAAGTCTGGGCAAAAAGCCGGGAGCAAGTTGCCGATGTCTAGAAATAGTCTTTCCTTACGACATTCGCCCCGACGTTTGCGCCGCCATCCGGCCATGCGCGCCATGCTGCGGGAAAATCAGCTGACACCAGCGGATTTCATCCTGCCCATTTTCCTGGTGGAAGGTGAAGGGATCCGCAGCGATATTGTTTCCATGCCCGGGGTATTCCGCCATAGTATTGATTCAGCCCTGAAGCTTTGCAGAGAAGCGGTCTCCCGGGGTATTTCGGCGGTTTTGTTGTTTGGTGTTATTGCTGAAGGCTGCAAGGATGCCTGTGGCTCTGCCTCCTGGGATAGTGAGGGGTTGGTGCAAAAGGCCACCCGCGCAATCCGTGCTGCCTACCCCGATCTGCTGGTCATAGCAGACGCCTGTTTTTGTGAATACACCGATCATGGCCATTGCGGTATTCTCAATGCCGAAGGGGATCGGGACGATAATACGACCCTGGAAAACCTGCAGCGTCAGGCACTTTCCTATGCCGAGGCGGGTGTGCATGTGGTGGCGCCATCGGGCATGGTGGATGGCATGGTGACGGCCATCCGTGAGGCGCTGGATGCTGCCGGTCACTCCGAGGTCAGCATTTTGTCCTACGCGGTCAAGTATGCCAGCGCCTATTACGGGCCGTTCCGGGATGCAGCCGATAGTGCCCCCCAGTTTGGCGATCGTCGCGCCTATCAGATGGATCCAGGCAATCGCCGCGAAGCTTTCCGCGAACTGGATCTGGATATTGCTGAAGGTTGCGACATGGTCATGGTCAAGCCTGCCATGCCGTATCTGGATCTGGTACGGGATTTGCGCGAGCGCTGTGATTTGCCGGTGCTGACTTATCAGGTGTCAGGAGAATACAGCATGTTGCAGGCAGCCGCGCGGGCGGGATGGCTGGATTTACAGCGCAGCGTGCTGGAATCTTTATTGGGCATGAAACGCGCCGGGGCAGACGCCATTATTACTTATTACGCCCTGGATGCGGCGGAATGGCTGGAGTAAAAGCGTCCTCAGCGCGTCCTGGCCGGAATGTGCGCCAGAAAAAATCTGAGAGCCTACTTGAAGATGTGTTATTTCGGCTGCGTTGGTATGGTGCGGTAGGTATTATCGCCATTGGCCGGATTTTCCGGTTGCGCGCCAGTGACATGGACCAGTTGTTTCCCTGGCTCTTGTTTTCGTTGTTTGTCAATTTGCTGGTCTGGATGTATCTGTTATTGGGCCTGGCCGCACCCCTGGCCAAAAAAAATCCGGTTACCTCGTTAGTGGAAATTTCCCTGACTCCCACTTTTCATCAGCCCCGGATCAGTGCCCCGATAGATCCGCGCGTGTCGCGTCCCCAGGCGGATGTGGACGCCGTGACGCATAAAGCGATGCCAGCTGTTTCTTCAGCAGAGCGCCAGGCTGCCTATAACTTCTATCTGAAAAACTGGGAAGGACGCATCATGGCGCTCGCCCAGAAAAAGCTGTTTGCGCCGGGGCATGGGCCGCTGCCGCAAGGACGGGTGGTCGTGGCAGTAACCATTGCTCCAAATGGACATTTATTGGAAATTTCCATGTTGCAGGGCTCACGCAATGTTGCCCTGGTGGAAGCGGTGGAAACCCTTATTCGTGCTGCGTCACCTTTTGCAGCCTTACCGGCTCTGTGGCAATCCCCGCCGACGCCTTTGCGTATCGTCCGCACCTGGAGTTTTGAGTAGCTTCAGTTTTTAGCGGCCAGGTTTTCCAGTTCTTCCAGGCTTTTCATACGCGATTCCACGCCATAAATCAGGGTGGCCAGCAAGCCGAGCAGGGCAACAACTGACATAAATACCAGCACCAGAGGAATCCCCCAGCTTTTTTCAAAAATCGGAAACAGTACGGCGGAAAAGAAGGCCCCCAGCCGCGACAGGGCCGTTGCCAGACCAGCGGCGCTGGCCCGCAATTCAGTGGGGAAGATTTCCACTGCCAGAGCAAATACGGTGACGCCGGGACCAATGCCCACCCCGAAAGAATATACGGCAGCGGCCAGATATACGCCCATAATCCAATGGTTCCAGGAGCAGAGCGCGAATACGGCCAGTCCCAGGGACATCAGAGCAAAACCCGCACTTTGCAGGGGAATGCGCCCCCAGCGATCCAGACGGGAGACAATGAAAACGATCCCGAGGGCCGAAATAATCAGAAAAGCCGCATTGATGGCTGCAGCAGCGGCATTACTGCTGGCCAGACCATTATCACGCAGTACCATGGGGAAATAGAGACCAATCCCGAGGCCGACCACGTCCAGACAAAACCAGGGGAAAACGCTGAGAAAAAGGCGTCGTAACCAGGCTTTACGGAGCAGAATACGCCACGATTGACGCTGAATCTGAAAACTTTCGAGTTCCGCCTGCCGCTGCGCTGGCGAATAAGCTGGCTGTAGCTGCGCCAGGGCTTCCTCCGCCTGCTGATGCTGCCCTTTGCGCACCAGCCAGCGCGGTGATTCCGGCAGGCCACGACGCAGCCAGAGCAAGGCCAGGGCGGGGACGATGGCGCTGCCCAGCATCCAGCGCCAGGAGTCGGGTCCGGTGGATAGCAGTGCCCAGCCGACCAGGGTGGAGAGCAATGCGCCTACATACCAGGCCAGATTGACCCGGGCAAAGCGATTTCCGCGCTGCGCCGACTGGCTGTATTCGGCAACGATGGTGGCCACCAGTGGGTAGTCGAGGCCAATGGCGAGACCGGTAATAAATCGGCCCGCGAAAAGCGCTGCGGTATCCGGACTGAAAGCACTGATCAAGGCTCCCAGTACATACAGAAAAATGTTGGGGAAAAGCAGTCGGCGGCGACCAAAACGATCCGTGAAAAATCCACCGAATAATCCGCCGATCAGGGAGCCGAGCAGGGCCATGGCCATAAGAATGCCGGTTTCCGTAGCCTGCAGATGCCAGGCGCTGCTCAGCGGCAGCAGAACCACCGCCATGATGCTGAGGTCATAGCCGTCCAACAGCATCCCCAACATGGCTGCACCCAACGCATGCCCCCGGCTGTCAGCCATCGGCTAAAGGCTCTGCTTGGTAGAGACTAGGCCCGTTGTGCGGGTCCCGGAAATCAGTCATGAGCAGGTGATCTGGGTACAGCGCCCAGATGGCGGGCATGGAAATTCAGATGTTCTCCGATGAAGCTGCTGATGAAAAAATAGCTGTGATCATAGGTTTCATGCCAGCGCAGGATGATTTGCGGGTCATTCAGAGTCTCCAGATATTCGGTTTTCAGCTCTGCCTCCAGAAAGGGATCGGCACGTCCCTGATCTATCAGGATGGGTGGGTGCTGTTGGCCCGAACTTTTGAGGAGTTCCAGACTGTCATAAGCCAGCCATTGCCGGGTATCGTCACCGAGGTAGCGACTGAAGGCTTTTTGTCCCCAGGGCGTCTGACTGGGGGCGGATACCGGGGCGAAGGCCGACAGGGACTGATACTGCCCGGGTCGTCGTAATCCGCAGACCAGAGCCCCGTGACCACCCATGGAGTGCCCGCAAATGCCCTGGACGCCTGCGCTCATGGGAAAATTCCGGGCAATGAGGGCGGGAAGTTCTTCGGTTACATAGGAAAACATCTGGTAGTGAGCCTGCCAGGGGGCTTGCGTCGCGTCCAGATAAAATCCGGCACCGCTGCCGAAGTCCCAGTCATCATTTTCTCCTGCAATTCCGGTATTACGGGGGCTGGTATCGGGGGCTACCAGGATAAGGCCCAGTTCTGCCGCATAGCGCTGAGCTCCCGCCTTGATCATGAAAGTTTCTTCGCTGCAGGTCAGTCCGGCAAGAAAAGTCAGCACCGGAAGCTTTTCCCCTGGTTGATGCGGGGGGATAAAAATCGCAAAACGCATGGGTCCCTGACAGTGCCGGGATGGATGTTCATAGCGCGCCATGCGCCCGCCAAAGCAGGCATGCGATTCGAGGATCTCCAGTTCTTGAGCGGGCATGAAATACCTCAGAAAGTCAGCACGGTGCGGATGGATTTACCTTCGTGCATCAAATCAAAGGCGGTATTGATGGATTCCAGTGGCAGGGTATGAGTGATCATCTCATCAATCCGGATTTTACCTTCCATATACCAGTCGACAATTTTGGGCACGTCCGTACGACCTTTGGCGCCGCCAAAAGCAGAGCCGCGCCAGTTACGTCCAGTCACCAGCTGGAAGGGGCGCGTGCTGATTTCCTGGCCAGCCCCGGCGACGCCAATGATAATGCTGGTTCCCCAGCCCTTGTGGCAACATTCCAGAGCCTGACGCATCAATGTGGTGTTACCAATGCATTCAAAGCTGTAGTCTGCTCCGCCTTTGGTGAGGCTGACCAGATAAGGGACCAGATCCTCTTCTACCTCTTTGGGATTGACGAAATGCGTCATCCCGAATTCTTCGGCCAAAGCTTTTTTGGAGGGATTGATATCCACGCCGATGATCATGTCGGCTCCCGCCAGGCGGGCACCCTGCACGACATTGAGGCCAATACCACCCAAACCAAAAACCACCACCTTGTCGCCAGGGCGCACCTTGGCCGTATAAATCACCGCGCCAATACCCGTAGTTACGCCGCAGCCGATATAGCAAACCTTGTCAAAGGGTGCATCCTCGCGAATTTTGGCCAGGGCAATTTCCGGGAGCACGGTGTATTGCGCGAAAGTGCTGGTTCCCATGTAATGGTATAGAGGCTTGCCCTGACTGGAAAAACGGCTGCTGCCATCAGGCATCAAGCCTTTACCCTGAGTTTCACGAATGGCCTGACATAAATTGGTTTTACCACTCAGGCAATATTCGCATTCCCGGCACTCCGGGGTATAAAGGGGAATAACATGATCTCCGGGTTTCAGAGAGCGCACGCCCGCGCCCACTTCAACCACCACGCCTGCACCTTCATGACCAAGAATGGTAGGAAACAGTCCTTCCGGATCCATGCCGGAAAGTGTGTAGGCATCGGTATGGCAAACCCCGGTCGCCTTGATTTCCACCAGCACTTCCCCGGCGCGTGGACCATCCAGCTGCACAGTCTCGACGACGAGGGGTTGATTGGCGCCATAGGCGACAGCGGCACGTACATCCATAAGGTGATCTCCTGAAAGTTGGCGAACAAAAAACAGCTTAACCGCTAATCACAAAGCGGGGAAAGTGCGGGCATCCAATCCTTCTGGATACGTTCGGAATGAGCATACAAAGTCATGCGATCGTCGCGGGCGTAACCAATCAGGGTTACTCCGTGGCTTTCAGCCAGCTCGATGGCGAGACTGCTGACTCCGGAAATGGCTGCAATCACCGGAATGCCAAAGCCAATGGCCTTGAGCACAATTTCAAAACTCAGACGCGAGGAAATCCCCAGCACATTGACTTCGCCGGGCATCAGTCCTTGCTGAATGGCCGCACCAATACCCTTGTCCACGGCATTATGGCGACCAATATCTTCGCGCACCAGATAATCCCGGCGATAGCCGAGAATGGCGGCATGGGCCGTGCCGGTACTGTGATTCAGCGCCTGTTGCTCCTGCATCTGTAGCATGAGAGTACGGATGGAGACCGGGTTGCAGCAAAAGCTGCTCTCCAGTGGCGCAAAAGGAATGAGCCCGGCCAGGAGCGGCGTCCCGCACAAGCCGCAGGCACTTCCGCCAAGGACTTGGCGACGCTTGTGTTGCGCGCGTTCTGCTGCTGCTGCCGTGAGCTGGAGGTAAACGGCCCAGGCACCATTTTCGGTCACCCACTCCCAGGTGATAATTTCCTCAGGGTCGTGAATAATGGCTTCGCTCCACAAAAAACCCATAAAGAAATCATCCAGGTGTTCCGGCGTCACCATCATCACTGCGTAAGCCTGACCATTGAGGACAATGGAGACTGCGCGTTCTTCAAGGACCGCTTCCTGGTGGGCAACCGGTAATCCCTTTCCCGTCAGCAGGGTTGCTGCCGACCAGCCGATGCCCGCACCTAATTCGCCATTGATGCGCATAAATCCTTTCCTTTTTGAGTAAGAAGGATCACGGTGCGACCACGTTGTTCGCTTTGGGTCAGATATCCCATACCACCCCAGCTTTCATTTTCACCAAGCAGTAACAACAGACGTTCCAGTTGGCTCCGCCGCAAATTCATCTGTTTGCCTATTTTCGCCAGAGAAATGACCGGTTCATGACACAGTGCCTGCAGCAGGGCGATGACCAGATCTTCCGTGGCCGATTCTGGAGCAGACTCAGACGTCACGCTTGCTCACCGCGTGAAAGGTCACCCGAATGGATTTGGAAGTCGGGGTGTTGGCCCGGTCTGCATGACTGGACAGAGGCACCAGTACATTCAGCTCGGGATAGTAGCCAGCCACACAGGAGCGGGGAATATCATAGGGTAGCAGGCGAAAACTCCGGGCAACGCGCTCGCCGTCAGTCCAGTGCGAAATAATATCCACCAGCGTATTTTCGATAAAACCCAATTCAGCCATGTCTTCAGGATGCATGAAGCAAATATTGCGGGCACCCGATACTCCCCGGTAGCGATCTTCGTAACCATAAATGGTGGTGTTGTATTGATCATGGCTACGAATCGTCATGAGATTGAAAACCCGCTCAGAACTTTTGGGAATAAAGCGGTCTTCGGTGATGTGATGCAATGGCTGGGCAATAAACTGAGCCTTGCCCGATGGGGTCGTCCAGCGCCGGGAGCGTGGCGGCAGATCGAGATGAAACCCTCTGGGTTGATGGACCCGGGCATTGAAGTCCTCAAAACCTGCAACTACCCGTGAGATGCGATCGCGAATCCGGTCGTAATCCTCTATCAGTGCGCGCCATGGGGTTTTGCTGTCGGGCAAGGTGGCTTCAGCCAGTTCGGCGATAATGGCACATTCGGATTTCAGTTGGGACGATGCCGGTGCCCGCATTCCCTGGGAAATGTGCACCATGCTCATGGAATCCTCAACGGTAATGCCCTGGGGCTGACCATTTTGAATGTCTATTTCTGTTCGACCCAGACAAGGAAGAATCAGGGCGTTTTTTCCGTGGACCACATGAGAGCGATTGAGTTTGGTGGTTACATGCACGGTCAGTTCACAATGGCGCAAGGCTTCATGCACGCGCCGGGTATCCGGGGTGGCGTTGGCAAAATTGCCCCCCATCCCGAAAAACACCTTGGCCTCACCTTTTTCCAGAGCGGCAATGCTGGCAATGACGTCATGGCCGGGTTCTCGGGGCGGCTCAAAACCAAACTCCTTGCCCAGACGATCCAGAAAATCGGCAGCGGGACGTTCCCATATCCCCATGGTGCGATCACCCTGAACATTACTGTGTCCGCGAATGGGGCAGGCTCCCGCTCCGGGCTTACCGATATTCCCTTTGAGGAGAAGCACATTGACCAGCATCTGAATGGTAGCCACGGCATGCTTGTGTTGGGTGATGCCCATGCCCCAGGTGATGATACTGGCTTTGCCCGAATCATAAATTTTACCGATTTCCATAAAATCGGCATGGCTGAGACCGCTTTCCGACTCAATTTCTGCCCAGGGGGTATCCAGGGTAATTTTTTTCAGAGCAGTGAAACCCTCAGTATGCGTATCAATAAAATCCTCATCCAGAGAGCCTTGCTCCAACAGATAACGCACTATGCCGAGGGCAATGGCATAGTCGCCGCCAATGCGGGGCTGATAGTAATGGGTAGCGATTTCGGTCCCATGATTGGTGAGCATCTCGCCGGGATCCTGAGGGTTAACAAAACGCTGCAGGCCACGTTCCCGAAGCGGATTGAAAACCAGAATCCGGCAGCCACGTTTGGCCGCATCTCGCAAGGTGCCGAGCATGCGCGGGTGATTGGTGCCGGGATTATGGCCAAAGAGGAGCAGTGTATCGGCGTGGTCAAAGTCTTCCAGGGTGACGGTACCTTTGCCAATACCAATAGACTCAGGCATTCCGAGACTGGTAGGTTCGTGACACATGTTGGAGCAGTCCGGCATGTTGTTGGTACCAAACTCACGGACAAAAAGCTGATAGAGAAAAGCAGCTTCGTTGGAAGTTCTGCCGGACGTATAAAAAATAGCCTGGTGGGGGGAGTCGAGCACCTGCAGGTGATGGGCTATCTGGGCAAATGCCTGCTCCCAGGAAACGGGTTGATAATGGTCGCTGGCGGCATCATAGATCATCGGTTCGGTCAGGCGGCCGAATTCTTCCAGATCATAATCACTTTGCTGGGCAAGCCAGCTCACGGAATGCCGGGCAAAAAAATCCGCTGTTACGCGTTTGCTGGTGGCTTCGGCAGCAACCGCCTTGACGCCGTTTTCACAAAATTCAAAGGTGGAGTGGGCATCGGGATCAGGCCAGGCGCAGCCCGGACAATCAAAACCTTCGGCCTGATTGGACTTCAGCAGCAGGGCTGTACCTTCCGAGAGAATACCTTGCTGGCGCAGGCTCTGCATGGAAGCACGAAGTGCTCCCCAGCCTCCTGCTGGTTGATGATAAGGACGAAATTTCAGTTCAGACATGGTTTTCTCCTTGTGAAGCATCACCGATATTCAGGACAGAAGACCGGCATCCTGCGCGGCCAATGCCCCTACGGCAGACCAGTCACGGGTGGTGCCGCCTTCGGCAGCGAGACGAATAAAGCGATCACGCAGGAGGCTTGCAAGAGGCAGTGGAACATCCAGATGTTCCGCTGCTGCCAGAACCAGACGCATATCTTTCTGGCCCAGCGGCGCGGCAAATCCTGGCGGCGTAAATTTCCGGTCGGCAATCAGTGCGCCATAATTTTTGTAGAGGGGCACATTGAACAGGCTGGAGGTCAGCAAATCCAGATAGGCATGGCGGTCTACTCCCCCTTTTTCCACCAGTGCCATGGCTTCACCCAGCGACTCAATGACCGAAGCTATCAAAAAATTACCACTGAGTTTGACCAGATTGGCCTTTTCCGGCGCATCTGCCACCACAAAACTACGTTGACCCATCACATCAAAAAGGTTTTGCAGGCGGGAGATGATCTCCGGCTTTCCTGCCAAGGCCAGGAACAGCTTGCCGGCAGCCGCCGCATCGGGCCTTCCGAAAACCGGGGCGGCCAGATACTCCTGCCCGGCTCGGGCATGGGCTGCGGCCAGCTGCGCTGAAAGGCTGACACTGATGGTGCTGCAGGACACATGCACGGCCCCTGTCCGCAAATGCGTTATCAGGCCGTTTTCCTCCAGAACCAGAGATGTTACGGCTGGATCATCGGCGAGCATGGTGAATACAACATCGGCATCGGCAAGATCCTGAAGGTTACCGGCGGCTTTTGCGCCCTGATCAACAAGCGCCTGTATTTTCTCGGGAGTGCGGTTAAATACCTTCAGATTTACTCCGGAAGTGAGCAGTCTGGCTGCCATTCCCGAGCCCATCTGCCCCAGTCCTACGAAACCCACTTGCATGGTGACCTCCTCGTTTTGCATCTGCTACATACCGGACGGTTGGTTCTAACCTTAGTCAGAATCCCTGTTTTCGTCAACATTGAATGATTTGGCGCGAAATTTTTGCGAAATGCCTTGCATGTCTCAAGAATAGTCCCTATGCTCGCTCATGGACACGTGGTCCGAATTTACGCAATAGGAAGTGCATCAAATGGCAACAGGTACAGTAAAGTGGTTCAACGATAGTAAAGGTTTCGGTTTCATTACTCCTGAAGATGGCAAAGAAGATGTATTCGTACATCACTCCGCCATTCAGGGCAGCGGCTTCAAGACCCTGGCAGAAGGCGCACGTGTATCGTTCAACAGTGTTCGCGGCCCCAAAGGCATGCAGGCTGAGGACGTGCGCGAGATCTAATCCCTAGCGGATGATCATCGCCCAGGGCGCCGCAATTGCGGCGCTTTTTTTTTTGGGCTCGTGAAATTAGGCTCAGGGCGCGCATGGCACCCAGCACTGCGTATGTCAGATAACCCTGGCCAGCAATAAATCCTGAATACCTTCAGATAGAGACCAGGACGGTTGGCATAAGTCCTTGCGCATTTGCTCGTTATCCGCAATGGAACGGAGGATGTCTCCTTCTACGGGTGGAACCCATTCAATACGGGATGGCGCATTGACAAGTTCTTGGATGGTTTTTGCCAGATTGAGAATAGTAGTCGCTTCTCCTCGGGCAATGTTAATGCTTCCCTGCACCCTTCCTGTTAGAGCCGCCACGTTGGCCTGAGCAACATCTTTTACATGAATGAAATCACGTTCCTGGTTGCCATCACCACGGATGGTCAGTGTCTGCCGGGATAGCGCCTGGGCCACAAAACGGGAAATCACCCCACTATAGGGGGATTGGGGATCCTGCCGGGGGCCATAAACATTAAAATAACGTAAGCCTAAATGCGAAAGTTGATGCATACGGCCATAGAGGTCTGCATATAACTCGTTCGTATATTTTTCCATTCCATAAGGAGAAATTGGCAAAGCTGGTTCATCTTCATTCAGAGGCAGTTTTGTGGGGTTGCCATACACGGCTGCCGAAGAGGCGTACACAAAGCGCGCTTGGTGTTTCCGCGCCTCTTCGAGAACACCAACATAAGCCAGAATATTCTGCTGACAGGAAAAAACAGGATCCTCCTGACTTCTGATGACGGAAACCTGGGCGGCGAGATGTAATATGTGGGTCACCCCTTCACAGGCGCTATGCAGTAGTGTGCGATCAGTCATGTCGCCCAATATAAAATCCAGGCGTTCATGGCTTGCGGGTAAGTTATCCCTTTTCCCGGTGGAGAGATTATCCAGGACACGGACGTGATAACCTTCAGAAAGCAGAAGTTCAACCGTGTGGGAGCCGATGAAGCCGGCACCACCAATAACAAGCATTATTGTAGGCTCTATGCTGAGCGTATCCATCCATTCTCCCGAATTTTAAGTTATGGCCAAGCCTGAAAATTTACCTTTACGGGCATATCCTTCACAACATCATGCAATTGTAATGGGTGCTTAAGACGGAGTTTTATCCGTAATGTATTTCCTCGCGTCGAGGAAAACACAGAAAACTGAGGGGGCAATCTACTCGCTTCAGCTGAAACACTCATAACGACACCCGGAATATGTTGTCCATTACTAAAAATAATGGTTGCAGGTGTGCCAGGATGTGCATAGCGTATGTCTTTTGGGCTAAGAAATGCCTCGATCCATGGCTGACTATGGCTAAGTAGAGTCAATATTGGGGTATCATGGGACACCCATTGGCCTGGATAGACAAGTGGACGGATAACCTGTCCAGTAAAAGGTGCCCTGGATGCCTCCGTGACCTGTGGAAGGACAGAAGTTTGCGCAGCCAATCGCTCCAAAGCTGCTTTGGATTGATCAGCCGATGATTCAGCGGATAAAAGTTGCTCTTGAGCCTCAGTAAGGTCCGCTGTCGTAGCTGCACCCTCATCCAAAAGTTTTTTTAAGGCCTTAACTTTGTTCTGCCGTATAACAACCACTCTTGCCTGCAGATTCAGCGCTGTCTGCAAGGATCGTAGAGCACTTTTGGAAATTCTATTGCTTCTGGAAGCTGCAATCGTATCATTCTGTTCATAGGGTTGGATACGGCATAAGGCTTCTCCGCTCTTTACGGTTGCTCCACTAGGTAAAACAAATAAAACATGCCCAGCGGTACCTGCAGTGATAGTGACTTGCTGCATTTGCACAAAACCTGGAGCGCTCACGACCAGTAAATCGTGGATAAACTGAATACCGTAGTATACTGGTAGGGCTAGCACGGCGAGCACAATAAGATACCATCGCCAACGTGGTACATGACGCCTAGAAGCTGCATACCGCACCGATAGATCGTTACTAGAATCGGGAGTTGCAGGTGGCATATCAAAACTGATTTTCAAAGGGTTATCCTCATCGAAGTGAAGCTTCGCGAAGCTGTTTCAGTCAAGGTTTTGCTTTGTAAAAATCTTCCCATGATTGTATATCTATGCCGTCAAAGTTTGGGAATGCATTAAGTGAACGTGATAAGTTTTGCCAATGAGTCATCGCAGCACTTTGTCCCTGTGGATATAGACTTTCAACCGCTGGAAGACCGGGTTCAATACTTTGCACGATACTGATAGACAAATTTGGGTTCCTCGTCATTTCAAGTGGGTAGCCTGAGATCCAGCTTGCCCAGGATCAGGTAGGCCATGTTGATAAAGTTCTTGTGCGTGCGGTAACCCCGAGCCTTGGCCTTGGCGGATTGAATGAGGCTGTTGAAACCTTCCAGAATTCCATTGGTGATCTGGCTCTCGAACCATCGGAGCACGCCATCCCAGTGATTCATGATGGTGTAGGCGACCCTGACGATAGGCGGCAGATCGCTGGTTCTGGCGTTTTCCAACCAGGCTTTCAAGAGGGTAGCCCCCTGGTGGCGATTCTTGATCGTGAAGATGTCCTGAAAGGTCAGGCGGAACTGGTAGGCCTGCGCCGTCTTGAGGTTCTGGTCTTTGAGCAATTCCTGCAGCTTTTCTTTCTGCTTCATTTTGAGGTTGCAATCGTTCTTGAGCCAAAGCCAGCGGGTCTTTTTGAGATTTGGCTGGGTGAGGACTTCCCCCTTGCGCACGTCGTCTACGGCCTCGTTGACGAGCTTCATGAGGTGAAAACGATCGAAAGTGATCTCCGCATTGGGCAGGTGCTCGGCAGCCCCTTTCTGGAAGGCCGGCGAGAGGTCCATGCTCACATCGGTGATCGCTTCCGCGCTACCACCATGGGCCTGTAGATCTGCGGAGAATTTCTCAAAGGTCTTGGCATCCTTGCCGGGAGTAGCGAACAAGAGTCGCCGGGCATTCAGATCCACGAAGAGCGTGATGTAGTCATGTCCATGCCGACTGCTGGTTTCATCGACGCCGACGGCATGGACATTGGCCATATCCACCGCAGCACGAGCTTCGGGCACATAATGGTCAATCACTCGCCACAGGAGCTTGTCGGTCTCACCGACCATGCGAGCTGCCGTCAATACCGGCATCTCCCGCACCAGGGTCATGATCAGCGCTTCAAAGAGCAGGGTGAAACGCGAGCCTTCCCGCGCCCAGGGAACAGATATCTGATGCACTCCATGCTCCTGGCACTTCACACGAGGTACACGGGCATGGAGATAGGCTTCATGCTGGAAGAAATCCATGTGCCGCCAGGTATGGTCACGGGTATCATGTACCGGACACTCCTCACCACAGACGGAGCAAGCAAAGCGACTACCTTTGGGAAAGTTGATGTGCAGATCCAGGCGTTTCTCCTCCACCGTGAAAGTCACATGATCCACCAACCACGGCGGAACCAATCCTAACGCGAGAGAAAACAGCTCTTCAGGGACCATCAGCTAACTCCTATTCAGGGCACGACCGCTCCACAGCATTCTACCCCCTACCCACTCAATCTGACGAAGAGCCCAAATTTGAATATTTTTGTAGTATTGGTATCACAATCTGTTTAACACGATTCGGATTGCTTATATAAATCATTATCGCAGCATTACTAAGTCCTGCTCCTATCAACTGATTGATTAGATTTTTATTTTTGAATTCTTTATAATTAATAGTCAAAGTGATAGGTCGTCCAGTTTCACTGTGAATCACAGCTATAGTTTTGATAATCCCAGATTTCCAGATATTTTGTTTATTCTTCGGAAGTTGACTGCGTTCAACATCAAGGTCTACACCATCGAAACCAAGTGCATAAATTGCCGGTAACCATTGCATTAATTTTCTGCGTCCATTTGCTGTAACTAAATCAGGCTCACCAATCAACCAATTCACAGTAATTCCCATATCTTTGGCTTTTTCCAAAAAATTTGCCAGTCCTGGTAATTTATGTAGCTCCATAATAGTTTGCATCTGCGAGGGAGTAAAAGATAATTCAACCCGTCTTGTTTGGTATAGAAATTTTTCATTATTGTGCCACTCACGAATAAAATCTGCAGCGTTCCAAGTGTACCATCCATAAATTTTAGCACTTCTATTGCTTATGGTTTTAATTGGCTTGTGACCAAGATATAGGGCAGCTTGGACTACTTTTTTCCAATTATGTTTCAGTGAATTAAGCGCGCTGTTTACATTATTATTTTGTATGTTTTCTAGTTGAATATTGGACGTTTCCGATTGTTCTTTGTCTATTAGTTTATTTGCAGATAACTTTCCCTCGAAATTTTCAGCATGAATAATGTTTTTTGCTAATAATTCTTGACTATAGCTGTAGTTTATTGCTGCTTGATAGAGCAAGTAAGTTTTTTTTAAGTCTTTCTCTATGGCGTCATCAGGAATTGCCTGAGCGCGAAGATGGGCTATCTGCCAAGCTGAAAATGCGGCTTCCAATTGTCGCCATGACGCTATTGTGTCCATGTCACTTTTTTGTACGTTATTTAAGGCTATTTGTGTATCCTGATTTGCTTTTAGTTGAGCTTTTCTTAAAGATAACTGCGCCTGATCGATCAATGCAGCTTTCTCGCGATGAATTACAGAACGTTCATGCAGGATATCTATAGGCATATCGACTTGTACACCAATGGTCGTAGCAAAGCCTGAAGGTACACCAATGCCTTTTGTGAGTGATTGTGAAAGTATAAGGTTTCCATTTATCCCTTCCCAATTTAGCTTTTCAGCAGAATTTTCTGAGGCAGCTAGTACAGCCTCAGCACTTTTCACGGAAGCAGCACTTTGAGCGGCACTTGAAAGCACCTTTTCAAAATCTGTTGGAGGAGAAACAGTCGGGGCTTGTGGCTGATAAGTGGTGAGGGTTTTTCCAGTGAGTTCCTGCAAAACTAACAGGGCCTCACTTTTTTCGGCTTCGTTTTTGATCAGTTCCCTCTTTGCAATGTCGAACATTGAATCAAAATCTAGTTGCCTTGATTTAAGTAAGTAATGCTCTTTTAATCTATAGGAAAGAATTTTTTTTGCGTTATCCTTCCTTGACAAAAATGAATTGTCAAATTGAATTCGCTCTTCGGCGTAATATAGTTGTGCATTAGCAGTAAAAAGAAGATTTAAAACGTCCCCCTCAATTCTCTTGTGATTTATCTGAGCTAGTTTAAGTGAAAGTTCAGTGTTCATTACCTTCTTTTCTAGTTTCTCTGCGGAGCCCAATAATGGTAGAGTCAATCCTAATTGCATATTTGCAGACTGATATGTGAGAGTGGATGTATTAGAAATTACCGCACGGTTATTTCCAAAACCTGATCCCAAAAAAAGATTTAAACCTTGATTGGCTTGGTCAATTTTTAATTGCTGTTGCAAAACGTCTATGTCTGCTTTGGCAAGCTGATTATCAATAGCCGAATAGTTTGCCCAATGAACAAGATCATCCACTGTTACTTCGGCAGAAGCTGGAGTGCAGATTACCAGGAGCCACATCATAATTAATCTAATTGGCAGTGTTTTCATGTTAGAATTTTGTTTTACGTAATACCCACCATGGTGCCATGGCAGAATCATAATGAGTACCAATAAATATTTCTTGGATGATTGCAAATGCACTGTTGACTCTGGTAATGAATGCAAAAAATGGATATAATAATAAAAATGGTAAGTATTTTATATCTTGACTAATGCGTTCTGATATCCCAATGATGTAAAAAATGAATAGTATTAATAGTGCAATAAGGTATACGCAGTATATAAACATGAGAAGGCCTACTATTACCCCTGTATCAAATAATATGAAAAGTGCTACAGTATAAAAAGTGATTATGAAGGGCATTAATATCTGCTGGATTAATCCGGAGTATAAGATAAAAAAGAAATTCTTCCAGCCTAATAGTTTTGGACGAATATTGTAACGATATTTTCGTATAAAAATATAAAAAAGATCACCGTCCCATCGCCATCGCTGTTTGATGAAATCTTTAAAAGTCACTGGTACATCCGTATGGCCTATAGCCATCGGATCGAAAACTATTCTTAAACGGCTATGCCGACCAAAGTGCTGCTTAATTCGCAGCGTCATATCCAGATCTTCCGCAGTACCAGCATCCCAACCTCCAGTTATTCGAATAAAAGATGTGCGAAAAACTCCAAAAGCGCCAGATATATTATTGACTACATCGAATTCGGAAAGTCCAGTTTTTCCCGCTGCGATGGAAAGCATGTATTCGATATTTTGAAATATGGTTGTCAGTGATTTATCTCTGTTGCGTACACGTAAACAACCAGCTACACCAATCACATTCGGATCGTCAAAATGCTGCGTAGCATTTTGTATCATATCATTATCAAAAGAGGTATCGCCGTCTAAAGCCATTATTATTTCCCCGGTGGCAAACATCAGGCCTGTATTCAGAGACGATACGCGTCCACCTCGTTGCCACTTCGGTATCACCTGTAGGCGTCTATTTGGTAATTTGTTTACCTCTTGTATGCAACTAAGGGCTGCGCTTAGAGTGTTAGCATTTTGCAGTGCGCCATCAATAACAGGAATTATTTGAATGAATCCAGGATATTCTTGATATGCGAGAGAAAGAATGGTTTTTATAACATCTCTTCCTTCTGAGTAGCAAGTGATTGTGCATGATACAGAAGGATATTTTTCACGCCATAATACTGGGCGAGTCTTAGCCAGAGTGTAACGAATTATTCCAATTAATACAAGTAGGTACAGTGGAAGTTCAAGTATGATTGCGAACGGAAAAAACTTTAATGCGAGATTCAGTCCGGAACCGTGCTTCGTTGTATCCATCAATCGCATAAATGTCCATACCGCTTCAGCCCACATGCTTTTGTACTTTTTTGCTGAGTTTTGCCATAACATCATTTACCGTAGTCTTAGGTATGATATCTTGTGGACATTGTAGTGAATGTATTTCCGCCTGAATATTTGATTGTTGGGGTATATTTAACGTAGATAATATGCCTTTAAGCCTATTCGCAAAGCCTTCTGCTGATGACATAGGTAAAAATATCCATAATCCATATTCACCAAACCGAGTTGCCAGGTCAGAATCTCGTTGCAATTCACTAATTCTCAATGATATTTCATCAAATAATGCATATGCACGCAATGCTCCAATCTGTTCGATGATTTCTTGAGCGTTTTGAATGTTAAAAAGTACAAGCCCAAAGCCTATATCTGGATGGCGTTCTTGGATGCTGAGTGACCATGCGATTGTTTGGCGAAAATAAGCACCTACTACATAGTTTGAAGTCTTCACATTGGTGAAGCTTTCGTTGGAGGCTCCTGAGCGAAGTAGCATCCGGCCTTGTACTGATAGTACTAGGGTCGATATATCATGGGGAATCAGTTGTTCAGGAAGATTTTCTGATCCACAATCCAAGCAATTCGCTCTGATCTTAGGCTCGATAAATATATGATGGCAACTTTGACACGCGTATTGAGTCAGTGGCCGATCATAGTCTACACCGATGTGTCGGAGTCTGGTGTTACATTGAGGACAAAGCATTCCACTGGGTGACTGAAAGTCTGTTTCCGGACCGACATGCCCGCAAGTAAAGCAGTGTAGAGCTGCTGTTTTGTGAATTTCTATACTTTCGCATTGTGGGCAAACATCAATAAAGTGCGGGTGTGCGCTTCCGCAATGCGGGCATTCTCTGGTTCGATCCAGCAATGTTCTTGGAATTAGCGTTTGCCTTTTAAGTAGATCGATTAGTACGATGTCTGCTAATTCTTCTGTTTTTGAAAGAACGTCTATCACAGGATATCGGTACAGTCGCTTGCTGTTTCGATCGAGTACCGGTCGAAGCTCAGACTGCTCACGAATATATTGGTAGAGCATTATTTTTTCATCAGTCTGCAGGGCTTGCGGGTCAAGCTTGAGGCTTATAAGTAATTCTTGCATTTGCTGTGCAGAACTCATCGCTTCAACAAGTGTTTTATGACCATCTAACAGAGGATTCTAGTTGTTGGTGTTATCTGTATATACAGGATGGACCCAGTACTGAGACTGACGGATATGCGAAACGGCCTTGTTTTGTTCAGCTTCAGAAAGCCCCTGTAACAAGAAGCCGAATAGATTGATATTCCCTTCAACTACAGCGGTCTGGTCTGTGACATGAATTACGTTTTCTGGAAGCTGGCCCGGCTTGTCGGGGCTGATCAGTACCAAAAAAAAGCGTTTTGAAGTTGGAAAGGAAGTCATACTCGAAACTGACTCATCTGAAGCTGTCATTTTGGTTTCAGGGGATTTCATAGGCTAATATCCATTGGACACAGCGAATAAAAATTCGAAGCATGGAAGCAACATCTAGTTTTCTCTTGAAAACTATACACGATTTTCATGGTAATTTCTATGGGTTATATAACTAGCAACTCAGTGGATAACGCCCATAAAATCAAAAGGATGATTACAGTAAAATGTAACAAGATAAGAAAAAAGCTCAGACCGAGGTCTAAGCCTTTGTAATATTTGGTGGCGCTTCAGGGATTCGAACCCCGGACACGCGGATTATGATTGCGCTGTAGCCCGTTTTTGGATCAACAACATACCAGATAAAAAATAATAAAAACAGTTAGATAAGCGTTATGTTATTCCCTGGTATCCCCTGCGATTCCCGTTTTTGGTGTGGTGCAATTACGGTGCAAAAATGACCTGCTGAGTACCGGCCCGCGATGGACCACCCGCCATTCTGCTGCTGTCATTGTCATGGTGAATCCTCTTCTGCCGTTACACGGTAACGAGATATTGCAATCTTACAGCGTAATGCGCAAGTCACCGTTACAGTCACCACCGTGCCGGATCGGGGCTGGGATGCTGCAGGACCACCATAACGCAGGGGTGATGCCCATAACGCATCCGCCATGATTAAAAATCTACATCTTTTGAACCCATCCTTTATCTGGCGTTCCTTTTAATTATTCAAAACAAAATAATAGAGATATAACTTTATTGGTAGGATAGTTTTAGTAAGAGGGATCGTGCTTGTGGGGATAACGCATCGGCGCGGGTGAAGGATCGTTCGAGTGTCGCTCATGGTGTAGTGCCGCAAACAATGCCGTGTAAAGACCCTAAATCTGCCCTGTGGGGCAATTTCTCGGCATTGGTGCTGCTATCCTGCCACCACCAGATTTGGCACCGTCTTATGCAGGCGGCTTGGGCGGCAGGCCTTTGTGTATTTTTCCAACCCTCACTGTCCGTTATAGAAGTTTTTTGGTTAAAAAAGTTCGTGAACGGTGTTTCTTGCCGTTGATGATTTGTTCTAAGCTGCTGATTTATAAGGGCGTAACCGGTGTAACCGGTTGTAACCAGCCTTGGTTACACTTTTTGGTCTCGCAAGGTACTGATTACATCTGAAAAAATAGTCACGAGTTCGAGTGTAACCAGTGTAACCAGAATACAATACCCATATACTATCATTTCACAGGATAAAATAGAGAATGAGAAACAATAGCAAATGAGAATTATTCTCTATCTTTTTTCCTCGCGTACGTATATATATTTCTGGTTACACTGGTTACACGGATATAGAGAGAAGAAAAGGCTAACAAAATCAACGAGGCAGAGAAATAAAAAGTGTAACCAAGGCTGGTTACAACCGGTTACACTGGTTACAGCCCAATAAAACAACAACTTACGGACACTCAATTTTCATAATTGCCGTTCACGAAATTTTTTTGGTGGTAAAAACTTCGATAAAGAAAAATTAGGATTGAAACCGAACCCGATATGCTGAACCGAAGCAAGCACTGGAACATACCCGATAAGGCCCTAAATTTGCCCTGTAGCGCAATTTCTCGGCAAGGGTGCTGATTACACCACCTTACCACTACCAGATTTGGCACCGTCTTATGCAAGCGGTTTTTGCAGGGCCTTGACGCATCGCAGAGGTGCAAGTTTGGTGAGCACCCCGTACTTCTTTGATGGCGTAACGAAATCGGCTGCGGCCTTGTTGCTTGTGCGGGTTTGTGCGGATTGTGCGGAACACCCGCACAGTATTTATATTGAATTATCAATGATGTGCGGATTGTGCGAATGTGCGGGCAGATATACGGATATATATACTGAAACAGAAGATAGAGAATGATAACCATTATCAATCTTATCGAAACGCGTAACTTGTGTATTTTTCGCCGCACATCCGCACAACTATACTAAAAATGGAAAACATATAATAAAATCATATGGTTTTAAGGCAAAAAAGTGTGCAAAACAATCCGCACAATTCCGCACAATCCGCACACCAATAAAATCAGTCGGTTACAGATAAAGTATGCTGCAACTATGTGTTTTCAGGATAGAGTGTGCCATAACCATTTCTATCCAATGTCAGGATATCGTTACGGTAACAGAACGTTTTGCGGGATCGTTCAAGCGCCGCTCATGGCGTAATGCCACCAACCTACCGTAAAGGCTCTATATTTGCCCTCTGGCGCATTTTCTGACGCAGGTTATTATCAAGCCACCCGAATAAATGAGGTGCCCTAGAAAGCGGCGCTGCCTTGCTGCCATCATGGGACAGTTCCCAACGGTATGCGGACATAAAAAGGCCGCCTCTTCAATCGGCGGCCATATAAACCAAAGGACGTTCAGCTAGTTGATGGTATGTGCCGTGTCAAAGCTGTTCGGACGCATGGGCATCGTGGCTTTGTTATCAGGCTGTAGGGCAAGGTGCCTCGCGGGGACCATAACACAGTGGGTGGACATCCCGTTGATACGCACGGTCTTGTCCCAGGTGGAACCCGGAACGTCCTTCAAACCGCCAGCCCACGCACCATTTTTGTTATACCGTGACCCCTTGAGCAAGTCGGTCAATCCGCTGTGCTTATGGGCGATGGCAAGACATAAATTTCCATCATTTTCCCATACCCTCAGCCCCACCAGCCCCAAGGCGCGGATTTCATCGCTGTTTGTGCCGCCATTCACCAGATTGCTTACCAGTCCACCAATGGAATGGGTTTCACGGTTAATATGTTCTCTGCCATTTTCATCGCATTCGTGATATTCGACCGGAATGTTTTTGGTGAGCAGGGTGTTCAATATGATCTCGTGTTCCGCCGTGCCCTGACGCATTTCGTCCAGTTGCGGCTGCAAACAGATAATCATGACTTTCAGAACCGTCAGTATCTGTTCATCCGTCTGTATTTTCGGGTTGGAAATCATGCTGGCGGCAATGACAGTACCAAAGGTTTCCGCTTCACGAGAATCCCCATTACCGGCATACGTGTTCCAGTTCTTCAGCGCCAAGTCATAGATGTGCTGAAACCTGCCCCAACGCTGAATCGTGCCCCAGAAAAAGATGGCGGATTCCTCTGGTGTCAGGTTTTCCGGTGGCTGACCGGTTGCACCCACGCGCGGGGATAGCTTGACCATTACGATCCGGCTGCGGTCGGCGGGTTCCAGTGCGGGTTCTGCGATACTCGCAGCCATCACTGAAGTCATGATGCGGAACTCGATGCCCTTTTGGTCTGCCGTTCCCTTGAAAACGGTGCTGGAAGCCGAATAAGCTGCACGCATGAGCTTCAGCACTTGTTCGATGGCCGAAAGAAGCTTCTGCCCGTTTTCCGTATTTTCTTTTTCCAGCTCGTCGATGATGAATGCGAAACAGGAATTTTGCAGAAATTGGCGCATACCCGCTTCGGTCATACTTGAACCCATGTCCGTATGCTTCAGGTAACCGATGAGCATATGTGCCAAGTACGACAGTAGTCGGGATTTGCCGCTGCCTCGCGGACCTACGACCCACATGTGCGGACGACGTTCCAGCAAGCCAAGATATACCACCATGGTCATCCAACCCATGACTAAGGATGGACCCATAGGGAAATTCTTGAGTCTGTCGTCCATGACTACCGGCTTTTCAAACGACCACGTACCTAAATCCCGATAAATCTTGGCGCAAACACGGGCGTACTCATCATCCGTGACGATGTGTTCCGGCGGCGGTGGCGGGGTGGCGGCACCGCCATTCACATATAATTCCCTGCGGTTTTCATCAATGCGGTCAATGGTGGAACCATCCTGCAAATACACCGCGTTATGCGTATTGATGACAATTTCACGTTTATCCGGCGACCAGACACCTGTACCGAAAATCCGATCACCACCGTGGAACGCGCCCTTGTTGGCACAAATGGACGCAATTTCCATAGACGCCTTTTTAACGTCAAATTCAACGGTGTCATGGACCATCTTGGTGAATTTCTGTTCCAGCCAGGACCTGCCGCAGATACCCGCCAGTGTCGCTGCATTGTTGAGGCTGGCTAAACTGGTTTTAATCAGACAGTTCTGCGGAATAGACCAGAGAGCCACCGTCAGACCGTCATTCGACATGCCCAAGGGGATGTAACCGCCTTCGCCATCCCCTGCAGTCGCCCGTTCACAGACCGTTTCAATCTGCTTAATCAGGTCATCTGTCTGACCATTCTGGATGGCGTCATCCAGACCTTGCTTTTCAACCACAACGAGCTTACCGCCTTTGGGTCCGGTCGTCGTGGAAAAGGCAGGATAACACCATGTATAAGCTACCCGCAGACCCGCTATGGATTGCTTGATTAAATTGGCAAACCGGAAAGCTTGATTGAATACGTCCCTATTGCGGACTTTCTTACCCCGATTAAGTGGTTCGTACTTGGCCGCTTCTTCTTCGTCAGAAGGCATTTGCTTGGTACTCACGGGGTAACCGTCAGAGTCAAACATGACCACGACATAGAAAATCTGCATGGAATCGTTCAGAGGCACCAGAAAATTGCGAATTTCCTTGGACAGCTTATCGCGATCTTCCGAGTCCCGATACATCGTAATGCCGGGGATGGCTACGCAAGGGATACCCGCTTTGCAGGCTGCTGCTGCTTTCTTTTCGCCTTCCGTGATGACCACCACTTTGGTGTCCAGACGTGAATTCATCAAAGCCATGTGGAACCGTTCTGGGATATACAAGTGCGCTTTGGAACCTGCCGGTGAGAGATATTTCCCAATTTCGCTGCCCGGTTCAATATCCAGTAACCGGAAGCGCTCGTAGGGGATACCGGAATCAATGAGCGGACTGCCATCGTAGTTGAAATACGGTATGGAATAACCACCACGACAAGGCAAGGCGTTTTCCAAGCCTATGCGCTGCTTCAATGCAGGCATACCCAATGGTTCTGCTTTCAATTCCTCTGCGGTCAAACCGGAATGGGCTAAATCGTCGTGCATAAAACTTTGCAATGCTTCATCTACCATGTCACACCCCCTTACCGCGAACAGCGGCTATCTGGGCGGATGTGGCAATCCTTGGACGGCCCCTCTTGCCGGTGGGCTTTCTTGGGGGTTTCATGCCACCGACAGGGAAGCTATTCAGCCATGCGATGACATCCCGAAGATGGTAGCGGGGACCGCGACAACCGGGGATGAAGACGGCGGGGGGTAGTGCAGACTGGGGCTTGTTCTGAAGCGTTTTAGGGCTAACCTGTAGCAGTACAGCCAGATCATGGACCGTGCAGAGTAAAGGCAGAGACGCAGGCGGTTCACCACCAGCACTATCGTCGGAACTACTGCTGGCTGACTTTTTATGACCACCAGCTTTGCGACCAGACTGACGACCGGCGGATTGCTGTTTGTGAGCATGGGTGACCAAATCTATGCCAATGGCACCCATTTCATGTAGACAATTGGGGCGTTTACCAAAGTGTCGGAATGCTTTTGCATAGGATAGCTTGGTTTCGTGCCACGCGTTGTCATACAGGGATTGCTTGGCTTTGTTACCCGTAAAGGAAGCCCACATTTCACCCATAATGCAGGCAGTGAAAACCAATATACCAAATGCGGCAACCATATCCGCAAGAAAGGATATGTCATGACCGGCGGTGCCGAGGATGCTGTTTGCCACACAAGCCAATAAACCCATGGTGAGCGTAACTACAGCCGATGGAACGATTATTTTTGCGCAAATTTTAGCCCATGCGCCGGGCATGTTTGTGTCTTTCATGTTCGTTGTCCCATTTAACAAGGTCAGCTACTTAATGGATGCCTCGGATGTGCTCACCCTTACAGGTGAACCCATCCGTGTCTGGCCCGTGGGACAACTCGCTTGGGCAGCGAAGAATCCGGGGACCAGCCGGGGCGGACCAGAGCACATCCGAGGCATCCGCCGTGTGGATGTTTTTCGCACCCACGTGTGGGTATAGGATGACGGGAAAGGGGATAGCACATTTCTAACCCGTTTTGGTTCAAAAACATCCTACATCAACACCTTTGACATGAATTAATTTCATAGGTTCCACTCATTTTATCCCTGATGAAAAATGTAACTATATGTTTTATTTAGATGACAAAACTTTTTACAGGATATTTTTTCATGTATAGCCATTTTTGCCAGAAAAACGCTTTTCGGCGTTTTTTGGTCCCTATCAGTGGGTACAGACTGGCTGCCAACTGGCACCAGTTTATGCCCAGTCACAAAGACGCGTCTTGATGGATACATACTGACACCACCCTATATCCAGATCATATCCAGCGATGGAACAATGCAAATCACAAGTGATTCAGGCGACGCTTCAGTTCCTTGATGAGCGGCGCGCTGTTCATCCGTAGTTCCAGATTGTCGGGTTGGCCCAGTACCCTCGACACGGCAAGGCATAAATCCCTATGGCCCATCAATGCCACATCAACAGGTAGCAAAGAACCATCCAGCGCACTCTGTGCCATCGTTTTCCGCTTCTGCCGATACCGCCTTGCTTTTTCGGTAGGGGTCAGTACATGGTCGGCATACAGCCTTGGACGGCCCGCTTTACGTTTTGGGGTGGGGGTATCAACAACAGGCTGGACCAAAGAGGGCCGTTCCATAACAGGTGCAGGCAGGTATGTGGGTTCCGGCTGACCTACAGGTTCCGGTGGCCTTATTGGCTGGCCACGTTCCGGTCGGGTTGATACCGGCTGTTCCGGCTTGCGCAGGGGTTCCCGCGTTACAGGTTTTAAGTTGAGTTCATCCAAACCCAGTCCTGCCAATAGGGATTTTTTCATGGCATTCATCCTCACAAATCTCATCACGGCTTATTCCGTCATGATTGGTATAGCCGAACCATATGGGGTATAGCTTTATTGGGTGATGGCCGACTATTTTGAGGTGACTTGATTGGGTAGCGGCAGACTATTCAGAGTTAACATTATTAGGTGGCGGCCTACTATTCAGGGTTGGCCTTATTAGGTGATCGTTTACCATTCAGGCGCAGACTTATTAAGTGATGGCCACTATTCATGTACGGCTTTAATTGGGTGGTGGCCGACTATTTATTAAGGATGGCGTAACCAAATGAATTGGTTCCGGTAGATGAAAAATGGTTGGTTAGCGTCGCTATATATTTAGTGATTATTGTTTTAATGGGATAAGGTGAACGCCAGATAAAGTAACGCATCAAAAGCTGTAGCTTTTTTATTGGTGCGAATGGCCAGCAGGGACAGCAGGAACCACCAAAATGGTTTATCCCGCGACAGGGTTGCTATCACGTTCCTTGACCTTCCGGCTGGCTTTAAATAGCACCACCCGCCTAGCCGCAATCTCGAAAGGTTCACCGGTCTTGGGGTTTCGGCCCTCTCTGGCAACCTTATCCCGTAACGTGAAATTCCCAAAGCCAGACAACTTCACGTCTTCACCAGAGGCCAGCATTTCCCGTATCGTATCAAACAAACTATTCACCAGTTCCAAGCTGGTTAGACGGGTCAGCCCCATTTCATCCATTAAAGAATAAGCTATTTCTGCTTTTGTAACGGTCATAGTTCTTTCATCACCTTATTCATTGCGCGTTGTGCCGAGGCCAGTTCTTTCAACAGATAGTCGTGGGCGTTTATGTGTATCTGGCAATCCTGAATCACTTCCCGATATACATCCACAAAGTCCATCATCATGTCTTTGCGCCGATCTTTCTTGGTCCGAATGAACTGCGCATCATAGTAACCCAGCAGTGATATGGCAAAACGACTCACCATGAGCATGGCGGCATTGGTAGCATATTCTGCCATGAATTCCGGTCCAAAGCTGTTTGGAGAAAGAATAAATTCATCCGTTGGAAGCATTGCATCCAGTTTTTGAATCAGCTTGTGCGTGGTCTTAGCTTGTTGATCTAGCCCATCTACGGATTCCTGATCCATGCGTTCTGGGTGTCTCTGCGCTTCATAGATCAGTACATTGGCCGCATCTATCAGGGTATCCAGCCCCTGGACGGTCCACAGGAACTGGGCGCTGGGTGCGGCTTCCAGATTCACATCAGACCGTGCATCCGAAGGCGCGAGGTACAGGCCACCCGCTTGAATAATCTTTTCAAGCACGTCTACGGGTCGGCCATCAATGTCTTGTATCAGCAGCGCCTCACCAATGGCGGCATGATGACCATTGGCGCGACCGCCTTTCTTGCGGGCTGATTTGGCGGACTTACCGCCTGCGGGGAATGGGTGGACATTGCTCATTGCGGGAATCTATCACGATGCAGCTTCCCAGAAAATCCTGATGATCAAAATCATGTACCATAATTTAACTAAACCGCATTTCTGAGGTGCCTATGTGTGGCCGTTATGCTTTGGAACCCCGCAAACTGAACCACATCATCAGGGAATTGGCTCTACCTCTACCTGGCTTCGATGCGCACTTTAATATCAGCCCCGGCCAGAATGTGCCGATTATCCGGGATGTCGGTGCTGGCCCTGAATGGATTACAGCGCGATGGGGACTGATTCCGCATTGGGCCAAAGAAGCCAAGGCCACCTACAGCACTTTCAACGCCAGAGTCGAAACCGCCAGCCAGAAGCCCACTTTTCGGGATTCATGGAAGCATCGACGCTGCATCATACCCGCCACGGGTTTTTATGAATGGCAAACCGGTGAATCCGGCAAAAAACAGCCGTGGTATCTGGGTAGCGTAGATGGTCAAGCGCTGGCTTTTGCCGGTTTATGGGACCACTGGACCGATGGGGATTCTACGCTGGATAGTTGCAGCATTCTGGTAGGCCCACCAGAACCTGCCGTTTCCGGTATCCATGACCGCAGTCCTGTCCTGTTGGGGGATGCGGCATTGTCTTTATGGATCAGTCCTGCCTTGAAGGTGGCTGACATTCCCAAGGTGTTTGCCTTGCCGCATGCTGAATTGAAAGCGCAGCGGGTGGAAAGGGTGTCAGATGATGGGTTGCATCTGCTGATGAACTGACGCTAAGGGGCTTCTGTGATATAACCACCCAACAAACAACAAGCATCAGATACCTGCTCAACAATATCCTCAATGAGAACGAACAGATGAGAACAAAAGAAAACACTTTGGTTAGCGTCGTACTTCCAACTTTTAACAGGGGGCACATAATTGAATTATCAATTAGAAGTGTTTTGGCGCAAACATACAATAATCTTGAGGTAATTGTAATTGACGATGCCTCTACAGATGATACAGAAAAGAAAATAGAGGAACTAAACGATTCCAGAATAAAATATCTCAAATTGAAAGAAAATGTGGGTGCTTCTGCTGCAAGAAATAAAGGAATTAGTTTGGCTAGGGGAATTTTTGTTGCATTTCAGGATAGTGATGACATTTGGTTTCCCAAAAAAATTGAAAGACAAATTGACTCATATAACGATATGTATAACCGGTATAAAACTGTAGCTGGCTGTTTTTGTAGATACATCAAAATTTCAGGTAATAACGGAACAAATGTTGTACCATTAAGTAGCGATCTATTGGCAAACGATGGGAATTATCACGAGAAATTACTAAATCGCAACTTAATTGGAACCCCGACACTTTTAGCAAAAAAAGAAGCTCTTGATAAAGTGGGTGGATTTGATTCATCACTATCAACAGATGAAGATTGGGATTTGGCATTGAAGCTTACAAAATTATACCGCTTTGCTTTAACTGATGAAATCCTAGTCTGCTCTTTAACGTCAAGCGATGGCGTGAACACCAAACCCAGATCAGAGAGCATTTTAAAGATAATTCAAAACAATATAGACTCTTTTGATAAAAATAAAAAATGTTATTCTCTACAAATAAGAACTGCAGCTATAGATTGTTTGATGAGAAACAACATATCAGAAGCTATAAAGCTGGCGAAGAGATCATTAATGATCAGGCCATCGGTGAAATCACTACTGATTTTTCTTGTGCCCAATATTTATATTAAAATTAAGAAATTTAAATAATAAACATACCAATACCGTACTTTTTATTGATATACACTGCTAAAGCAATATTTACAATAACCATACTAATTCCAGTGGAAAAAGCAGCACCAACGTATCCATAATCAGGGATCAGCATCAGATTTAGGAAAACATTAACTACAGATTCTATCATCAATCCTATGAATAAAACTTTACTTTTCTGGGTCATGCTTAGAAATGGACCTACTGCGCCTACAGAGGCATTGAAGAGCCGAGCCACAACCAGAATAACCATGACTTGGCCCGCTTCTATATATGAAGTACCAAAAGTAATTTGTAGTATAAGGCTTCTCATTGGGATCAATATGATAGAAATAGATAAAGCCAAAACAAATGCAATTCGACTTATAGACTTGCATTTTATTTTTAAATCATCCGTGTTTCCTGAAAAATAAGCTTTCGACAACAATGGCTGATAAACAACAGCGAGAGAACCTAAGCCAATTACAAGCACCGAAGCCATCTTCACGCCAACCTGATAAATGGCGGTATAATCAGACCCCTTAATTATACCCAAGAGTACCATATCAATTTGCGAATTTATTGAAAATGCAAGACCAGCCCCTAACAATGGGAAAGCTTCAGAAAGCCAAAACTTCCATGGCATTTCAAAAACATTAGCACTGGATTTCAAATTAATTATAGATCGCAACTGAATCGACTGAATAACAATAGACAATATTGTGGTCACCATTAAAATAATCAATACAATTGAGGTGTCTAGCTTTATATTGATTATCAAAATAACAAAAATTGATAAAAGAAACAGTAAAGAACTAATTAAAACAACTTTTGCAGAGCGTAAAGACTCTGATATGCCGTTTTGGACCGATATCAATAAATTATTTATTTGCACCACAAAAAGAAGAAAAATTGATATTAAAATTAGACCGCTTGAAGCTTTGATCTTAATTATAGAAAAAGAACCATCCATCAGAACAAAGAAAGCACATCCAACTAAAACTGTGCCTATTGTCAGCATAATAAAAGCTGCTATGATAATTTTTTTTACTTCTGAATTTAATTTATTACTATAAAATCTTGCAATCTCTCTGATTAGCAAAGTAGGCATTCCAAAAGAAGCTATAACGCTCGTTAGGCCAACTAACGATAGAATATATACATACAGACCATATGCAGGGGCGTTTAAATTACGTGCTAAAATTACCAACGAAAAAAGGTTTGTTGCTGTGGTGCCAATGGAAAATAAAAATTGGTATGAAATCTTTTTTGTTTCATCTTTTAAGAGACCTTTTATTGACATAATCCTAGAAACCTATATGCTTCAAAAGCATTCTAAATGAATTTTAACTATAAGGTTTACTTATGAGGCCAAAAGTATTTACTATAATTCTTAACTGGAACGGACATCATGATACCATGACCTGTCTCAATTCAATAAAAAAATCTACATACACTGACAATCAGGTAGTTGTAATTGATAATGGTTCCTCAGATGAGTCCATCAAAGCTATTGAGCATTTTGATGATTTCTATATTTTGATTAAAACTGGGGTTAATCTCGGTTTCTCTGGTGGGTGTAACGTTGGCATTAAATATGCCCTAGAACAACATGCTGAATATATCTGGCTGCTAAACAATGATACGGAAGTAGATTCTAATGCATTGCATGAGATGGTCAGTAAAGCAGAGTCTGATACTAGAATAGGGGTTGTCGGCAGCGTCATTCATGACATGGGCACAATCAATCACATACAGGCTTGGGGTGGTGGTTGGGTGAGCAAACTAACGGGACGAGCTGGACATTATTTTACTGTAAATGATGAACCTCACATTGATTATATTACGGGGACCAGCATGCTTTTAAGGGCCTCTGCAGTGAATGATGTCGGGTTATTTGATGAAAAGTCCTTTTTTATGTATTGGGAAGATGTCGATTTATGCTGTCGCCTTCGTAAAGCAGGATGGAAACTGGCTGTTGCGAATAATTCTAAAATATTTCATAAAAAGTCAGCATCTGTAGGCAACAACAGTCCACTTCTGGATTATTATTACAATACATCTGCCATTAGATTTTATCTTAAAAATTATAAAAATCCATTTATTCCGATTTTAGTTGGAACTTCAGGAAGGCTGCTCAAACGTGTATTGAGTCGAGATAAAAAACGGATTGTAAGTACCTTGAAAGGAAGTTGGGTAGGACTTACCAAGCGTTAATTCTCGTACTCGAAAGAAAGAGCTCATAAGGCGATTGATGATTCACTGTTCATACCATATTGAAGTAAAATCGGCTCTTCGTCAGATCGAGTGGGTAGGGTTTACAATGCAGCGGAGCAGTTGTGTCCCGAATAGGAGTTAGCTGATGGTCCCAGAAGAGCTGTTTTCTCTCGCGTTAGGGTTGGTACCGCCGTGGTTGGTGGACGATGTGACCTTCCAAGTGGAGGAGAAGCGCCTGGATCTGCACATCAACTTTCCCAAGGGCAGTCGCTTTGCTTGCCCCGTCTGTGGTGAGGAGTGTCCGGTACATGACACCCGTGAACATACTTGGCGGCACATGGATTTCTTTCAGCATGAAGCCTATCTCCACGCCCGCGTACCCCGTGTGATGTGCCCGGAACATGGGGTGCATCAGATCCCTGTTCCCTGGGCGCGGGAAGGCTCGCGTTTCACCCTGCTCTTTGAAGCGCTGATCATGACCCTGGTGCGGGAGATGCCGGTATTGACAGTAGCCCGCCTGATCGGCGAGACCGACACGCTCCTGTGGCGGGTGATTGACCACTATGTGCCCGAAGCCCGTACCAGAGTGGATATGGCCCATGTCCATGCCGTCGGCGTCGATGAAACCAGCAGTCGGCGCGGCCATGACTACATCACGCTCTTCGTAGATCTGGAAGCTAGGCGACTGCTGTTTGCCACCCCCGGTAAGGACGTCTCCACTTTTGCGCGATTTGCCACAGACCTTGAAGCCCATGGGGGCAGCGCAGAAGCTGTCACGGACGTCAGCATGGACTTGTCTCCCGCCTTCCAGAAAGGGGCTAAAGAGCATCTTCCCAACGCCCAGGTGACCTTTGATCGTTTCCACCTCATGAAGCTCGTCAACGAGGCCGTGGACGCGGTACGCAGGAGCGAAGCATTTACCCAGCCAGACCTCAAAAAGACCCGCTGGCTCTGGCTCAAGAATGAACGGAAACTCAAGGTGAAGCAGAAAGAAAAGCTGCAGGCATTACTCAAAGACCAGAACCTCAAGACGGCGCAGGCCTACCAATTCCGCCTGACCTTTCAGGACATCTTCACGATCAAGAATCGCCATCAGGGTGCTACCCTCTTGAAAGCCTGGTTGGAAAACGCCAAGACCAGCGATCTGCCGCCTATCGTCAAGGTTGCCTACACCATCATGAATCATTGGGATGGTGTGCTCCACTGGTTTGAGAGCCAGATCACCAATGGAATTCTGGAAGGTTTTAACAGCCTCATTCAATCCGCCAAGGCGAAAGCTCGGGGTTACCGTACCCACAAGAACTTTATCAATATGGCCTACCTGATCTTGGGTAAGCTGGATCTCAGGCTACCCACTTGAAATGACGAGGAACCGTAAAATCGTTTCTGAAATATCAGGCACTTTCCCAGTCGAGAATCCATCGTAGAAATGATCACGATACTTTCTGTGAGTGGTGTGGAAAATTTTACCAAAAAAGTCCTCAAACTCTACATAAATAACCAGAGAACTAGATCTTACAACATCTGTCGCCCGTAAATTACTGGTATTGCCTAGTAAGGGTAACGGGACAGAGTAACCATACTTGCTAGTAACAAAAAAGCTTCCATGCGCGTCAATAGGTCCGTAATTACAACGAAACTCATCTTTTTCTGGAAATCGCCTCAGAATCACAGACACATTCTTTGCGGGACCAAGTCCAACATTTTCTAAAGTACCATTTATAGATAATACCGGACCTACTGAGGCATTCAGGTAAGGCTCAAGATCGCCAAAAATATCATCACAAATATGGCCCATCCTAAGACTAGTCGGTTTTATATAACACAAAGGACGTAGATTTTCTTGATGGTGGCGCTCTTCGCTTTCAACAAGCGTTTTATTACTCTCGACTAATTCATGTGTTTCCGCCACGAGTTGCGCGTTTTGTTTAAGTGCATTCTCGGTAGATTTTGCCATCCTATAGGTGAAGTAAGCCAACACGCCTGTGAAAATTGCCAGCAATACCGTCACCCCCGGTAATAACCACGTCTGCAATAAATTTGTATGGTTGCTCACAGCACTTCCACCACCACCGCCGTCCCATAGGCCGTGACCTCATCCATGGCCTGCCCCTGTCCCGCGTCAAACTCACCAGAATCGAAGCGCATCCCCAGTACGGCATTGGCCCCAAGAGAACGGGCATGTTCGGCCAGCTGTTCAAGGGCATCATCACGGGTTTGGGCAATCATTTTGAGATAACCACCCTGTTTTCGGCCAAAGACGGCACGGATACCACCCAGAAGATTACCAACGATATTGCGGGACCGGACACCCGTACCGTAGACCGGCCCGATGACCCGAACCACGCGCATACCGGGGCAGTCGTTGATGGTGAGGATGAGGACATTATTTTCCACCATCATTTCCTTCATCGTTCATCACACGTCCAGCACCACCCCGCACTTGAGTCAATTTGTTAAAGCGTTCCCTTTTGGCAGCACATCTTACGCAGCGAACAGCCTGTACCGCCTGTATCCGTTCGGGGGGAATGATATCGGCACAATCCAGACAGTAGCGATTCCCCTGAGCGTCTTCGTCAGGTTCTTCGTGGGGCACCAAGGCTTTACGTTGTCTCGCCAAGGCGTCCATTAGGTGTTCTTCCGTATTCTTTGCGCCTACATCTGCTTCATCAGCCAAACGTTCACCCAGATTCATAATCGACCATGCTTGATTGAGAATAGGCGATTTTGCCTATAATCGTGCTTACCCAACTTTGGATCGTCGACCCCGTCTGGCTTTTCCGTGCTCTTCCAGCAAGGCTTCACCACGCACCGAGAGGTCGGCTGCATCAGCGGAATCCGCCAGCACCTTCTCAATGGCCGCAATGTAGTGCCGATGATCCCATTCTGGGGCAACGACCTTCGCAGCCCGTCCAAAGCGTTTTTCAAGCTCAAGGTTTCTTTTCTGCACGGCAGGGGTTTGCATGATCTTTTTCTTGGCGGACTCAATCTTGGCGAGCGCAGCCCGCTGACGTTCAAGAATTTCCGTCTGTTTCTTTTCCAAATCTGCCAGCCGTTCCTCTGCGGTACGACGAATACGTTTTTTCACTTCTGTCATGGCCTATTCCTCTAACTGTTCACTTTGTCTGCAAATTCTTTACCTGCCTTAAACTTTACACTCTTTTTGGCGGGAATATCGATTTCCTGTCCAGTCGCCGGATTGCGACCTTTACGGGCGGGTTTTTCCACGACCTCAAAGGTACAGAAACCCCGAAAGACAATCTTTCCGGCTGACGGCAATTCCGCTTCCAGCGTATGCCGAAAAGCCTGAAAAAACTTCTCGGCATCTGTTTTGGACATTTCACCGTGACGTGCCAGTGCGGATATAAATTCGGATTTGTTCATGGATGTCATCCTTTGGATGTAATAATTAGAAACAACTTAGACGGTAAAAGCCTAGTCTGCAATTCATGGTTTTTACACAGGCCCAAGACTTTTTCAAGAGGATAAACTACAAACCCCTCACAGCATCCACCAATACCTTACCCGAAATATGCGTGTACCGCTTCATCATTTGGGTGGATTTATGCCCCATAATCGCCTTCATAGTCATGATGGCTTATCCGTCACCCCAACAGCTTAACCAAATCTTCCGGTTTCAGGTGAGTGTACCTTTTCAGCATTTGCATGTCTTTGTGGCCGGTAATGGCCGACACTTGCATGAGGCCAAGTCCTTTCTCAAAAAAGCGGCTGGTACCCTCATGGCGCAGGTCATGGAAAGTCAGGCCTTCAATGCCTGCCTTTTTGACGGCTTTAATGTAGCTGGCGCGTAAGCCTTCCTGTGTGTAGGTCCATACCTTGCCGTCCAAGTTGCGTGGCAAGTCACGTAATATCTGAGTGGCTTTAGTGGTCAGCGGAACAATACGCTTCTCACCATTTTTGGTGTCTTCCAAGGTAACGGTCTGGCGCTTCAGGTCCACCTTGTCCCAAGTCATGCCCATGATTTCCCCTTGGCGCATAGCGGTTTCTGTGGCGACAACCACAATGGATGCCAATTCGGGGTTCATGGCTTGGCAAGTGTCCAGCAATCGGGTTTCTTCATCGCCCACAAGCCGCCGGTCGCGCCCTTGGGGCAGTCTGGGCTTGCGCACCAATTCCACCGGATTGGTGAGGGCTTCCATGCCCCATTCCTTGCGGGCGATGGTGAACAGATGGGATAGTTAGGGCCAGATACAGTCGGATAGTGTTGGGGGCCTTTCCTTCGGCTTCCATATCCCGTATGACCGCAGCAACATCCTTACCACGGATAGACGCCAGAAACATCTTAGCGATAGGTTTGGCCTGCCATTGGCGTAGTCGAACCAGTTCTTGTCGAGGGGTTTCTTGGACGGGACTATTTCTTCCGCATAACGGTCAAGGGCTTCCATTAGGGTCGTGCTTTCGCTTTCCGAGCGGTCGCGCCAGACGCCCCGCAGCATCTCACTTTCCGCCACCGTCGCCCAAGCATCTGCTTCCTTCCTTGTCCGAAAGGTCTTGTACTGTGCAGGGAATCCTTTTTTGCGAATGGCAACCTGCCAGCCGATATGCTCGCCTTCCCGGTTATAACTCGGTGTGATGGATGCCATACAGCCCCCCGCAATGAACACCTGACGAGAGGGTAAACCAGATCAGACTGTGGTGCAAATACGGTGCAAATTCAAGCAGGCAAAGAAAAAAGATGCTAGACGTAAGCCTAACATCTTGATTTTATTGGTGGCGCTTCAGGGATTCGAACCCCGGACACGCGGATTATGATTCCGCTGCTCTAACCGACTGAGCTAAAGCGCCAATAGCAGCAAATTAAAGCGTTTGCAGTCGCTGTTGTCAAGTTAACAATAGCGAACGAAGCAGGAAAATTCTCCATCCCGATGACCCGGTGCAGTCTTTTTATAATTCGCAATTAATTGATTTTAAATTGTTTAAAATATATTTACTGGTGGGTTGGATCAGGATCCCCGGCTTGTAACTGTTTTGCGAGCGCATCCAGTTTTTGCAGGGCAGGTATGACCGGTTTCTGTAGTTGCTGCAGGTTCGCTTCAGGAAGTTTTACCGGGCAAGTTGCTGATATCCAGCGACCTTGTTGAGTGAAGTGATCGCCGAGTTCAGGAGAGGAGGAAAAAGTCAGTCTGCCGGAACCCGACATGATGGCGCGGTGCAGGACACTACGATTGTCACTGAAAATCATGGTGATATTTTGTGTTGCCGTACCGTTGGGGAGATTTTGAAAACTGTGGAGATGCACCGTGGTACGGTGTGGAGAGTTGATGACGGCATTGTCGGTCTCCAGATTCCGGCTATTTCCAATGCTTGGGAGAAAGGCCTGCAGGCTTCCTGTTTGGGCGTTCCAACATTCATATTGAGTCATCTTACTCTGCTGCTGCCAAGGCCCCTGGATGATCGATACTATCCGCCACAGTCCCGATGCAATCATGGGCTGGGTATCGGGGCTAGCCGCAGCCGGCGACAATGACAGTGTGATAGCCAGGCCTAAAAATGAGAGTACCCATAGCCTGAGGGCTTTATTCATATACGCTCAATGGTAAGAATATTCTAATTGATTCAAAGTATAAACAGGCATACCAAAAAACGCAAAAAACCTTCCCGCGTTTAAAATCGGGAAGGTCTGCGAAATTCCGGCCTAGGTACTCAAGCCATGGCAGGCTTTTGAAAGTGTCGCCGCAAATACGGGGTGAGAGACATTCCCATTATCATAGTCAGGAAAAATAAGATGCCACTGATTCCGTTCAGGCCCAATCCAGCTACGGCCGGTCCGGGACAAAGACCGACAAGTGCCCATCCGGCACCAAATAAGGCAGCGCCGAAAAATAGCTCCCAATCAATACGAACCGAGGCTGGTACAGGCAGGACGTTGCCCAGCAGGGCTTTGCCTCGACGGGCGCTTAAGGGCCATGCGAGGAGCATGGGCAGAATGGCACCACCGAGAACAAAGGCGAGGGTCGGATCCCAATTACCCAGAACATCCAGCCAGCCCTGGACCCGATCGGCATTGAGCATATCAGAAACAATCAATCCCAGACCAAAAAGAGATCCTGCAAACAAGGCGCTGATCAGTCGTAACATTAAATCACCCCCAAAAGTTGCCGGAAAATAGAAATGGCGATGACCCCGCTCATTAAATAAACTGCCGTTGCGAAAATACTGCGTATGGAAAAGCGCGAGATCCCGCAGACACCATGTCCGGAAGTACAGCCATTGGCCAGACGACTACCGATACCGACCAAGAGGCCGGCGATGATGATCAGGCTGAGGTTGTTGGTGACGTGAGTTTCGACCGGGGCAATAAAGCGGACCCAGAGCACCGGAACCATGAACAGGCCGAACAGGAAAACGATTCGCTCCCGGCCATTTCCCCAACCAGAACGATCAATAAGACCGCCAATAAGACCACTGACGCCCATAATGCGACCGTTGACCACCAGAAAGATCAAGGCCGCAGTGCCAATCATCAAACCTCCGATAAAACCCATGAGCCATTCATGTTGCATCAGAATTTCTCCAGTCTGCTTCGGGGCAAATTAAACCGCATTGAGAGGAATGCGGAGGTAGGCGACGCCGTTATCCTCCTTCGGGGGGAGCTCGCCAGCGCGGATATTGACCTGAAGTGCTGGCAAAATCAGTTTGGGCATGGCCAGGGTTGCATCCCTTTTTTGGCGGAGTTCAACAAAATCGGCCAGACTCCGATGATTGCCGAGATGAATGTTGTGGGCTTTTTCCTCGGCGACTGTGCTCTCCCAGCGGTATTCGTCACGTCCCGGAGCCTTGTAATCATGGCAAACAAACAGACGTGTTTCCTCCGGAAGCGCAAATATGCGTTGAACCGAATGGTACAGTGTCTCGGCGCTACCACCCGGAAAATCACAGCGGGCAGAGCCGTAGTCCGGCATGAACAGGGTATCGCCGACAAAGGCCGCGTCGCCGATGACGTAAGTCAGGCAAGCGGGTGTGTGGCCGGGCGTATGCATGACCTGCACGGACAGTTTGCCGATGGTAAAAGTCTCGCCATCGGCAAAGAGATGGTCAAACTGTCTGCCATCCTGAGGAATCTGATCGGACTCGTTATAGATCTGGGCGAAAGTTTTTTGCACCCGGGTGATGTGAGCCCCGATGCCTATTTTGCAGCCGAGTTCCTTGCGGAGAAAATGTGCCGCACTGAGGTGATCGGCATGGGCATGGGTATCGAGTATCCACTCAACCTGCAGATTTTCCTCGTGGACGCGCGCAAGGAGTTTGTCAGCCGAGCTGTGCGAAGTGCGCCCGCTGGCATAATCAAAATCCAGGACCGGATCAATAATGGCGCAAGAGCGGCCCTCGGGTTCTTTGACCAGATAGCTGGCAGTGAACGTGGCTTCATCAAAAAAGCATTCAACAATGGGTTTCATACGCTCGCTCCTCATTTAGATCATATTTGTATATTTAATTATTCTAATTCTATAGTCAATATGGTCGCGAGTCCACAAGCTGTTGCCAAGGAGCAACTTAATCTGTCAGCGCAACAGGCGTCGGACCAGTAAACGCCAGGCGATCAGGTAGGGAATTACGGTATATAGCAGTAGAACGCCGAGATGGTAAGGCACTTGCCTGGGGAGTTGTCCGGTCAATAGTGGGCGCATCAAGGCTACTGCATGGGTCAGCGGCAATACCTGGGCAATATCCTGGGCAAAGGCGGGGAGTGAGTGCAAAGGATAAAATACCCCGCAAAATAAAAACATGGGGGTGACAGCCAGGGTGAAGTAGTACATGAAAAAGTCATAACTGCGGGCCATGGCGGTCATGACCAGGGCGAGGCTGCCGAAGCTTAATCCCGACAGCAGAATGACCGGAATGCTCAGCCATACCCAGGGTCCCTGAATAGCCCCGAAAAAGCTGGCCACGATGATAATGGCGATAGCACTGATCAGGCCTTTGATGGCAGCCCAGAGCACCTCGCCTGCCAGAATGTCGCTGACCCGTAAGGGGGTGGCCAGCATGGCGGCATAAGTATGTTGGGCGCTCATCCGGGTAAAAGCCGAATACAATCCCTCAAAACTCGCCGTATTCATGACACTGCTGGCAACAATGCCCGAAGCAATAAAAGTGATATAGGGCATGCCGTCCATGTGTCCGACAAAATGCCCGAGTCCATAACCCAAAGCCAGTAAATACAGTAATGGATCACCGAAATTGCCAAGCATGCTGGGGAGCAGGAGTTTCCGCCATACCCCGAAATTGCGCTGTACCACCGTCAGGGCTCCGGGATTGGGAATGGCATCTTGCCAGGACATCAGTGCTCGTCCTCACGCAGATTGCGACCTGTGAGTCTTAAAAATACATCTTCAAGACTGGCAGGACGCTGCAACCATCGGTAATCCGGGTTATGGACAAAATGCGCCAGCACTTGCTGCAGGTTCTGCCCATAACAAATGAGAGTGTCCCCGACTCTTTCACTGAGCGCTACCTGCTGTTGATGCCAGTTTTCGGGATCCGGGGTACTGCCGTCCAGGCGGCGCAACTCCAGCACTTCACCGGGAATATGAGATTCAATCAGACCTCTGGGGGTGTCCTGCGCGAGAATGTGACCCTGATCAATAATGCCGACCTGATCGGCAAGTCGTTCTGCCTCGTCCATGTAATGGGTGGTGAGCAACAGGGTGGTTCCCTGCCGGCGTAAGTCCCGCAGACGTTGCCAGATCAGGTGCCGTGCCTGCGGGTCGAGTCCGGTGGTCGGTTCATCCAGCAGCAGGAGCTGCGGCGCGTTGATGAGCGCGCGGGCAATGGTGAGGCGACGTTGCATACCACCAGACAGGGCGGAGATAGGTTGCCGGGCGTAGCCGCTCAGGGCCATGAAATCCAGCAATTCCGCACTGCGTTGACAGATTCTGGTCTTGGGAAGACGAAAATAGCGTCCGTAGGTCCAGAGGTTCTCTTCTACAGTAAAATCCGGGTCGAGGTTGTCCATTTGCGGAACGACGCCGATTCTGGCACGGCCCGCTGCCCCCAAGGTGGAAAGGGCCTGTCCATCCATGCGGATTTCTCCGCCGTCCAGGGGGGTGAGGCCCTGGATAGCCCGTACGGTGGTGCTTTTGCCCGCGCCATTGGGTCCTACCAGGGCATAACAACTACCCGCAGGAATGGAAAAATCCACCCCCCGCAGGACTTCACGGTTACCGTACTGCTTGTGCAGATGTTTCAGTTCAAGAAAAGCGGGATTGAGCACAGGGGCTTGTTCCCGTATAGCGCATTTTGGCTACGTCGTCTGCAAGGGATTGCAGCAGCGCTATCTGCAGGGTGTTGAGTTGACCATGAAAAAAATGATCCGCAGGCAGCAGCAGGGTTGTGGGGTTGACGGGTAAGGCTGCCAGCCACTGTTTGACGTTGGCTGCGGGTACCAACTCGTCCTGCTCACCCTGAATCAGGGTCCAGGGACAGCGGGGTGGCGACAGGTGCTGGAAGTCGAACAGATTGACGGGCGGGGCCACCGTCAGCAGGCGCGTGATATGGGGATGACGGTGTACGGCCCGATAGGCCACGTAAGCGCCAAAAGAAAATCCGGCCAGCCAGATATCAAAACCCGGACGTCTTTCCTGCACCCAATTCAGGACGGCCAGACAGTCTTCTGTTTCCCCCCGGCCGTCGTCATAACTGCCGGCGCTTTCGCCAACGCCCCGAAAATTGAAGCGCAGGGAGGGAATCCCCAGCAGGTTGAAGGTTCTGCTGAGATAGTGCACCACCTTGTTGTGCAGGGTGCCGCCATAGAGCGGGTGCGGGTGGAGAAGGACGGCCACTGCCCCCCGGGTTTCCTTTTCAGGACAGGCGGTAAGGCCTTCCAGATCACCTGCCGGGCCGGGGATGAGGACTTTCTGGCCGACGCATTCCAGGCCCGCCAGCTCCCCTCCGTCATACAGGTGACTGCGGTCTATGGGCAGCATCAGATGCGCAACCTGTCTACGGGAACCCCGTCACGCAGATGGGATTCGACAATTTCCCGCACATCATCTCCATCGACAAAAGTGTACCAGATGGCGTCCGGATAAACGACGGCCACCGGGCCTTCCTGGCAGCGTCCCAGGCAGCCACAGCGATTGACGCGGACCTGATGATCACCATGAATACCCAGGGATTTGGCATGTTTCTTGGCCAGATGAAACATTTCGTCGGCCAGCCCGCTGTTGTTGCAGGCCTGTTCACCATTGTCGCGATGATTCAGGCAAATGAACATGTGCCGTTGATAAAAACCTTCTTCCATAAGCGTTGACCCTTTCTCTGCTCAGGGACATCATACCCGAATCAGCTTTTACAAACAGCGTACGGAGAAATCATGCTCAGCGATTTGCTTGTCGCCAATCTGGATAATGCCCTGCGTACCCTGACCGGTCAGCACGTCGGGAGTAATCGCCCCTATCCCGGCCGGGCGGTGCCCGATACCTTGCTGCGTCCCTGGGAACGTCAGGAGGCAGGGCGAATGATGCGGGTCAATCATGCCGGTGAAGTGATGGCGCAGGCCCTGTATACGGGCCAGGCGGCAGGTACCTCTGATCCAGAATTACGCGCGCAATTGGAACATGCCCGCAGCGAAGAAGAAGATCATCTGCGCTGGTGCCAGACCCGGCTGCAAGAACTCAACAGTCGTCCCAGTCTTTTATCCCCTCTTTGGTACGGAGCGGGCTGGAGCATGGGCTTTCTCGCCGCCCGCCAGGGTCGTGCAGCCAATCTCGGTCTGGTGGTGGCGGTGGAAAATCAGGTGGAAGAGCATCTGAACGGGCACCTGGATACCCTGCCAGCTGATGATGATCGCAGCCGGGCCGTGGTGGCGCAGATGCGGGATGATGAAGTAGGACATGCCGAGACTGCAGAATCCCTGGGTGCCGGGAAACTGCCCATGCCGGTGCGGATGGCCATGGCGGCGTTTTCCAGGGTGCTGACGCAGGGAGCACTCTGGATTTAAGCCTCCCGAAAACTCAGGATGCCTGGTTTTTGGTGGCCAACGGCCGGATATGGAGTTCTGAACCCCCCGGCAGATGAATACGGTAACGACCGGCCCGTACGGCTTCTGCCATGCTGCCAATGGTTTGCTTGCCGAGTAAACTCATGACTTCGGCCTTCAGAGGCTTCCACTGATAGTGGACCGGGCAGGCGGTTTCGTCGGCACAGGCCTTGAGTCCCAGCACGCAACCCTGGCTGAAGGGTTGTCCTTCCACCACTTCGACAATATCCAGAATGTTCATCTGGTCGGCTCCCGGCCTCAGCACAAAGCCACCACCACGGCCCTTAAAAGAATCCAGTACCCCGCGTTTGGCCAGATCCTGAAGGATTTTTGCCAGATATTGGGCCGGAACCCGCAGATAATCGGAAATATCCCGGCTCAGCACCGGTTCGCCCTCCGGTTGGGCGGCAAGATAAATTAATGCTTGTAAAGCATATTCGCTGGTTTTACTCAGTAGCATGAAAACATCCTCAGGATTCGTCGACGACTGTAAAGTCGTGGGTGATTTCCGCTGTTTTCCCCAGCATGACGCTGGCTGAACAGTATTTTTCCGCCGACAGGCTGATGGCGTGTGCTACTCGCTTGGGATCCAGTGCGTTGCCGGATACCATAAAATGCAGGTGTATTTTGGTGAATACCTTGGGGTCGGTATCCGCCCGTTCGGCCTGGATGTCAACCACACATTGCTGGATGGCCTGCCGGGATTTTTGCAGGATCATGACCACGTCAATGCTCGCGCAACCACCGAGACCCATGAGCAACATTTCCATGGGACGTGCGCCGAGATTGTGTCCACCAATTTCTGCGGATCCATCCATGACCAAGGCATGACCACTGTCAGCATTGGCCACAAAACTCATTTGACCCGGGCCCATCCATTGTACGCGTGTCTGCATGCGTCGCCCCCTTTTACTTTTGAACAACAATCTATCATTAGATGACAATATGGGCGTCAAGTAAACCAAACAGCTTACTCAAAGCCGCACCGGGTTGCGCTTCGCGCATGAAGACTTCGCCGACGAGGAAAGCGTTGACGTCCGCCGCACGCAGTTGCAGGACATCCTCAACCTGGCGAATGCCGCTTTCGGTGACCACAATGCGGTCTTCGGGTATCTGTGGAAGTAACTGCAGGGTGGTTTCAATATCGGTCACGAAGCGATGCAGATCGCGGTTATTGATGCCAATCAATGGAGTACGCAATTTTAGGGCACGCTGGAGTTCTGCGCTGTTGTGTACTTCGACGAGTACAGCCATACCCAGGTAATGTGCAGATTCTTCCAGGGTTTGCAGTTGTTCATCAGACAACGCCGCGACAATGAGGAGGATGGCATCTGCGCCAATGGCGCGTGCTTCCCAGACCTGATAGGGATCAATGCAGAAATCCTTTCTCAGCACTGGAACGGAACAAGCTTCCCGGGCAGCCGTCAGGTAAATGTCGGCGCCCTGAAAATAATGTTCATCCGTCAGTACTGACAGGCAGGCAGCGCCGTGGGCTGCGTAATCCTGGGCAATGCTGACGGGATTGAAATCTTCCCGGATAATGCCTGCGGAAGGGGAGGCCTTTTTGATTTCGGCGATGACTGCGGCTTGCCCGGCGCCGATTTTACTGCGGATAGAACCGATGAAATCACGCGCTGGCCCGCTCAGGGCTACAGATTCCTGCAATTCAGCCAGGCCAAGGCGAGCCTTGCGTTCAATGATTTCAGCGTGTTTGCGGGTAATAATTTCCTGGAGTATGTCCGTCATACGGATCCTTTATTGGTTTTTGCCCAGTAATTCCTGCCATTTATTCCAGGCAGCTCCTGACTTCAAAATGTCTCTTGCCAACACCACACCAACCGCCATATCGGGTACCACATCTGCCGCATAAAGTGCCGCCCCCGCGTTCAGTAAAACCACATCCAGGCGCGGCCCAGCCCGGTTTTGCAGGACCTCTTCAGCGGCCGACAATGCTTCTGCTACGCTGTTAATTTGCAGGCTGGCAAGCGGTGCGCGCGCAATACCGAAGTCCTCCGGCTGAATACGGCTGCGCGAAATCACCCCATCCTTCAGTTCGGCCATGTCCGTGGGGGCAGAAAGACTGATTTCATCCAGGCCGTCATGACCATGAACCACCAGTACGTGACGGGAGCCCAGTTCCCGTGCCGCTTCGGCCAGTGGCATCAGCCAGCGTTCGGCATATACGCCGAGCACCTGATGCGGGGCTCCCGCCGGGTTACTCAGGGGACCCATCAAATTGAACAATGAGCGAATAGCCAGTTCCTTGCGCGGACCGACGGCATGGCGCATGGCACCATGATGCGCCGGTGCAAACAGGAAGCCGATGCCGATTTTTTCGATGCTCTGGGCCACCGCTTCGGGGTCCATATCCATGGGCAGACCCGCAGCTTCTAGAACATCTGCACTGCCACTGCGACTGACCATGGAACGGTTGCCGTGTTTGGCTACCCGGGCGCCCCCCGCTGCTGCGACGACGGCAGATACCGTGGAAATGTTGAAGGTGCTCAGGGCATCTCCGCCGGTCCCGCAGGTGTCGAGCAGATGATCGGTGGAAACTTCTACCCGGGTCATGCAGGCGCGCAGCGCCAGGGTGGCACCAACCAGTTCTTCGACCCGTTGTCCCTTCATGCGCAGGCCCATGAGGAGGGCACCAATTTGCGCAGGCGTCCAGTCACCGGCCATGATTCCGGCAAATACATGCTGGGCTTGCTCTCGGGACAAATCCTGCCCGGCGGCAATTTGTTCAAGAATGTCGCGGACCATCATCGGGTTGCTTCTCCCTGTATGAAGTGCTGGAGGAGGGTTTTACCACATTCGCTGAGAATGGATTCAGGGTGGAACTGCACCCCTTCCACGGCCAATGCGCGGTGACGTAAGCCCATGATTTCTCCCGCTTCCGTCCAGGCCGTAATTTCCAGACTCTCTGGCAGACTGTCGCGTTCGACAATCAGGGAATGATAACGGGTGGCGGGAAAGGGATCGGGCAGGTCGTGGAAGATTCCCTGACCATGGTGATGGATGGGCGAGGTCTTGCCATGCATCACCTGATCGGCGCGGATCACCTTGCCACCAAAAGCCTGACCGATGGCCTGATGGCCGAGACAAACGCCCAGCAGCGGGATTTTTCCGGCAAAGTGCTGGATGGTGGCAATGGAAATGCCCGCTTCATTGGGGGTGCAGGGACCGGGCGAGATGCAGATATGGCTGGGAGCCAGTTTTGCAATGCGGGCAATATCAATGGCGTCATTGCGTTCTACCCGTACTTCTGCACCAAGCTCACCAAAATACTGCACCAGGTTGTAGGTGAAGCTATCGTAATTATCGATCATGAGCAGCATAATTTCACCATCCTATTGATTTTTATGCATTCAACCATAAAACACTCGCGAATCATGCCCTTTCATACCCTCTTTAGCGACGGCTACTTGGCAGGGACAACGACTGCAGGTGTAACAGCAAGACGTTTGGCGCGGCGCGCAAAGCGACGGTCATCAAAGCTTATGAATTCCGTGCAGTGGCTGCTGGCCAGCAAGTGCAGGGCATCGGCGAAGTCCAGCCCCTCTGTGTGCCAGGCCAAGGCATCGGCGATGCGCGACCATTCCTCGACATTGACGTTGGGCAGACCAAGCAGATGTTTGACGACCCTGACGAAATCCTCGTCCGCGAAGCCATAAAAGGCGCGCAAGACCCATTCGAGCTCAAGGATTACGGTCAGGGGCACGAACACCTGGGGAGATTCGGTCAGGAGTCTATGGGCAATCGGTCGTTGTCTGGCGGCCTCGGGGTCAGCCGGGTCAGCCACATAGAAACGTGCCAGAATGTTGGTATCAAGGGCGATCATCTTTGCTTTCCCGCATGGCGAGGGCGACATCAAAATCGGCAAGACGGCGCTTGCCCGGCCGCGTGCAAACCAGCATGCCAAAGCCGTCTTCGGCAGTGGTTTGAGTGACTTGGCGCTTCACCTCGACGTGGATGACATGACCTTCCAGGCTGAAATCGAGTTGACAGCCGGGGGTGATGCCCAAGCGGCGACGGATTTCCACCGGAATGACAACTTGGCCTTTATCGGAAACAGTTGTTAACATGGCAACATTCCCCTCTTACCTAGTAAGAATATTTTAGCACAAGGCATTATTCCGACAACGGAATGCAGGTGGCGTAGTCTGTAATTGTCAATCATGAGCAGCATGATCTGCCCTCCCTTCGGGGTCGAGGCCGTTTTCGGCCAGGGCTACAGCGCGGAACATGGCGCGGCGCTTGTTCATGGTTTCTTCCCACTCTGCTGCGGGTTCGGAGTCGGCCACAATGCCTCCTCCGGCCTGAATATGCAGGGTGCCGTTTTTGATGACTGCAGTGCGGATGGCGATGCAGGTATCCATGTTGCCATTCCAGCCCCAGTAGCCCACGGCCCCGGCATATACGGCCCGGGATACCGGTTCGATTTCCCGGATGATTTCCATGGCACGAATTTTCGGCGCTCCTGATACGGTGCCCGCCGGAAAGCTGGCACGGAGGGCATCCATGGCATCCAGCTCCGGGCGCAGCCGACCAGTGACCTGGGAAACAATGTGCATGACATGGGAGTAGCGTTCAATGCCAAAGGAATCCGTCAGTGTGACCGAACCGACTTCGGCAATTCGGCCCACATCATTGCGGGCCAGATCAATCAGCATGAGATGTTCGGCACGTTCTTTGGGGTCTGCCAGAAGCTCTTTTTCCAGGGCTTCATCCTCTGCCCGGGTTTTGCCCCGGGGACGGGTTCCGGCAATGGGGCGTACGGTGACCTGCTGGTCTTCCACCCGGACCAGAATTTCTGGCGAAGAGCCCACCAGATAAGTGTCGTCCAGATCTACATAAAACATGTAGGGAGAAGGATTGACGCCTCGCAGGGCCCGGTAAAGGTCCAGAGGATGGGCACTCAGTTCGGTGGACAGGCGTTGCGAAGGCACGACTTGCATGACGTCGCCAGCAGCGATGTAATCCTTGATGTGATCCACTGCGGCCATGTATCCCTCACGGCTGAAACTGGCGGTGAAGTCTTCTTCCCTCACCCTGCGGGTTTGCACGGGGGGTGGCGGCGGCATGGCGCTTTGTCGTAGCCGCTTCTGCAGCGCATCCAGGCGCTGAAGACCCTGGTGATAGGCCTTGTCTTGACTGGGATCCACATGAACCAGAAGCCGGATGGTTCCACGTAAATTGTCAAAAATCAGCAGTTCATCGGCCACCAGCAACTGGATTTCCGGCAGATCGAGCGGATCAGGGAGGGTTGCGCTACGCGTCAGACGCGGCTCAATATAGCGAACAATATCGTATCCGAAGTAACCGACCAGTCCGCCACTGAAACGGTCATCAATGGCTTCTTCCAGGGGCGCGACCCGAAAGCGCGCGCGAAATGCGCTGATCCATTCGAGCGCGTCTTGCGGCTGGGCCCGTTCCGTTTCGACCCCCTCATTATGAACGGTCACCAACCCGTGATGCACGCGGATGATCTGCCGGGCAGGGAGCCCGATGATGGAGTAACGCCCCCATTTTTCACCGCCCTGAACGGATTCGAGTAGATAGGCATAGGGACCGTCTACCAGTTTCAGATAGGCGGAAAGAGGAGTATCGAGGTCGGCAATGACCTCGCGGGAAAGGGGAATGCGGTTATAGCCCTGGCTTGCCAGGGCAGCAAAAGTGGCTTCAGAAATCACGGATCACCTCGTTGGAACGATAAAAAGAAGGGCACTGCTTTTCAGCAGCAACGCCATCGTTTTCCCACACGTTCCAATTTCCGCATAATTTCCGTTACTCCTGTCTCAGGCGAGAATATCCAATAATTCACTCATATTGTCCAGTACAGCATCGGGATTGAGCGTGTGTACGGGTTCGTCACCATGATATCCATAGGTTACACAAGCTACGGGCATGCTAGCTGCGCGGGCTGCCTGGGTATCATTGCAGGAATCTCCGACCAACAAACAGTCACCTACCGGCTGATGAAAGTGGGCAGCAGCATGCAGGAGTTGCAATGGATCCGGCTTCTTTTTGGGAAGGCTGTCACCCGACAGGACCAGGCCAAAAAAGTCATATAACTCCAGACGTTTTAACAGGGGTTCGGTAAAAGCCTTGGCCTTGTTGGTGATGCAGACCAGCTCCCGGCCTTGCGCCTGAAGGGCTTTGAGGGTGTCGCTTACGCCTGGATAAATCTGACTGTGATCCAGCAGATGCTCTCCGTAGTATCGACTGAAATCGACCATGGCGGCGTCCAGTTCTGCTTCGCTGGGTTCCTGCTGAATACTCAGGGCCCGGCGCATCAGTTCACGAACGCCATTGCCGATGAAGCCGCGAATCACCGGCATCCCGGCAGGTTGACGCCCCAGTTTGCGAAGGGCGTGGTTGGCGGCTCCCGCCAGATCCGGAGCGGTATCAATGAGCGTACCGTCCAGATCCAGCAGTACCACCCGCGCCGTGAAGGGTGCGCTGACGTTCAGTTGCACCGTCATTTAACCCGCCAGTGCCTTGCGGAAAGCCGCAATGGTAGCTTTATAGTCTGGAGTGTTATAAATGGCGCTGCCGGCGACAAATACATCGGCACCAGCATCGGCGACCCGGCGCACATTATCGACTTTAACGCCACCATCTACTTCCAGTTCAATATGCTTGCCGGTAGCGTCAATGCGCTTGCGGATGGCTTCGATCTTACGCAGGGTGTAGTCAATGAAACTCTGACCGCCAAAACCGGGGTTGACGCTCATGACCAGTACCAGGTCCAGGTTTTCCAGGACGTAGTCCAGCACATCGAGGGGCGTTCCGGGATTGAGCGACACGCCAGCCTTGCAACCGAGGCTGTGGATCAACTGAATGGTGCGATCCAGATGAATGGTTGCTTCCGGATGCACGGTGATGATGTTGGCACCGGCCTTGGCAAACTCGGGAATGATGGCATCCACCGGGGCAATCATCAAATGCACATCCAGAGGCTTCTGGGTATGGGGTTTGATAGCCGCAGCGACCAGCGGTCCAATAGTCAGGTTGGGTACAAAATGGTTGTCCATGACGTCAACATGAATATAGTCGGCGCCAGCTTCATCCACTGCCCGCACTTCTTCACCCAGGCGGGCAAAGTCAGCAGAGAGAATGGAGGGTGAAATCTTGAATTGTGTCATACGGCCTCCAAAACAGGGCGAGAGCGCCGTGCGCCCTCGCCGGTTGCAAAAACCGGAATCGCTTCAGAGACCAGTGACGCGGGGATCCAGTTCACCTTTCTTGTAGCGTTTGAACATGTCATCCAGCTGAACGACCTTGATCTTGCTGGCATTGCCGGCCGTACCAAAGGCTTCGAAACGCTGACGGCAGATGTCGCGCATAGCATCCAGAGAAGCCGTGAGGAACTTGCGGGGATCGAAGTTCTTGGGGTTTTTGTAAAGGCTCTGGCGCACAGCACCCGTAGCGGCCAGACGCAGGTCGGTGTCTATATTGACCTTGCGCACCCCGTTTTTGATGCCTTCCTGAATTTCTTCGACGGGCACGCCGTAGGTTTCGCCAATATCACCACCAAATTCGTGGATGATTTTCAGCCATTCCTGGGGCACGGAACTGGAGCCATGCATGACCAGATGGGTATCGGGAATACGGGCGTGAATTTCCTTGATCCGGTCAATACGCAGTACCTTGCCGGTTGGCGGCTGGGTAAATTTGTAGGCACCATGACTGGTGCCGATGGCGATAGCCAGGGCATCTAGCTTGGTGGCCTTCACAAATTGGGCGGCTTCTTCCGGATCGGTCAGCATCTGGTCGTGGGTCAGACAGCCTTCGGCACCCACTCCGTCTTCTTCACCAGCCATGCCGGTTTCCAGGGATCCCAGACAACCCAGTTCACCTTCCACAGAAACGCCTACAGCATGGGCCATTTCAACCACTTTGGCAGTGACGGCGGTGTTGTAATCGTAGCTGGCCGGGGTTTTGGCATCTTCCATCAGGGAGCCGTCCATCATGACGCTGGAGAATCCGGAGCGGATGGCCTGAATACAAACGGCTGGGCTGGCACCGTGATCCTGATGGAGGACGACAGGAATATCGGGATATTCTTCAATGGCCGCCAAAATGAGGTGGCGCAGGAAGGGTTCACCAGCATATTTGCGGGCACCCGCAGATGCCTGCAGGATAACCGGCGCATCCACAGCAGCGGCGGCTTCCATGATGGCGCGAACCTGTTCGAGGTTGTTGACATTAAATGCGGGAATTCCGTAGCTGTGTTCTGCAGCGTGATCCAAAAGCTGGCGCAGTGAAACGAGGGCCATAGCACTTCTCCTAAACGTGAATGAAAAATGGTTGGTTTCTAATCAATCCTATAGACGGGATAGGCAAACTGCAAGCCGCCCGTCATTCCGGTGTTTCTGTCTAACCGCGATGGGTGACATCTCCTACGCGGACCAGTTTCAGGGTGTTGGTTCCGCCCGGAGAGCCAATGGGCTCACCAATGGTAATCAACATAAGATCTCCGTCGCGTACTGCACCACGACGGCGCAGTTCATCTTCGGCAGCGCGCATCACCTGCACAGGATCATCATGACGGCTTTGGGGGAAATTCACCGGATGAACGCCCCGGTACAAAGTCACCTTACGGCGGGTATACACCTGGGGCGTCAAAGCATAAATGGGTACCTTGGGATTAGCCCGCGATAACCACAATGCGGTAGAGCCACTTTCGGTAAAGGCGGCAATGGCGGCGATAGATGAGCGCAGGGTAGCCAGAAGCGCGGCAGCTGCGATGGTTTCATCCACTCCGGCAAGCGGGCGATCAATAATCTGCAGGGTGTTGGTGCTGGGGGCATGCCGTTCAACTTCGCGACAGGTACGGTCCATCGCCGCCACGGCCTCTACCGGATAAGCGCCGCTTGCCGTTTCTGCCGACAACATGACGGCATCCGTACCATCAAGAACCGCATTTGCCACGTCGGAAACTTCGGCACGCGTGGGTATGGGCTGATGAATCATGGACTCCATCATTTGGGTGGCGGTGATACTCAGGCGATTATGTTTTTGGGCCAGGGCGATAATGCGCTTCTGGACTGTAGGAACGGCTGCATCGCCAATTTCCACCCCGAGATCTCCCCGGGCGACCATGATGGCCTCGGATACTGCCAAAATTTCTTCAATCGCATCAACCGCTTCGGCACGTTCTATTTTGGCAATCAGGGCACCATGTCCTCCGGCTTCACGAAACAGGCGACGTGCTTCATCCATATCTGCTGCACTGCGCGGAAAGGAAACCGCCAGATAATCGGCTTCCAGTTGGGCGGCCGTGATGATGTCGGCCCGATCCTTATCGGTCAGGGCCGGCGCGGTCAGGCCACCACCGGCGCGATTGATCCCCTTGCTGTTGGACAATTCACCACCCTGTACTACCCGGGTATGAATTTCGCCGCCCTGAACCTTCTCGACCCAGAGCACAATCATGCCATCATTCAGCAGCAGTGTGGCACCACGATCAACATCGCTGACCAGCTGCGGATAAGTCACCCCCACCCGGGTTTGATCTCCCATGCTGCAGTGAATATCTAGAATAAAGGGTTCGCCTTCTTGCAGATGAATTTTGCCATCAGCAAATTTGCCGATGCGGATTTTCGGGCCCTGCAAATCGGCCAGGACCCCAATGGCGCGACCATGGGCACGTGCCCGTTCGCGCACCATTTCCGCTCTTTGCACGTGGTCTTCGGGGGAACCATGAGAAAAATTGAGGCGGACGACATCGACGCCCGCCTCGATCAGACGATCGATGACCTGCACATCAGAACTGGCAGGGCCTAGGGTTGCGACGATTTTCGTCCGGCGTATCAAGCGTTGTTACCTCGTGCACGTTCTTCAAGTATGGCAACGGCCGGTAAGGTTTTGCCTTCCAGAAATTCCAGAAAGGCACCGCCACCGGTACTGATGTAAGAAACTTTGTCTTCAATATGGAACTGATTGATGGCCGCGATGGTATCGCCACCACCGGCAATGGAAAATGCCGTGCTTTCGGCGACAGCCTGGGCAATGGCCCTGGTTCCCCCCGCGAAACTTTCAAACTCAAAAACGCCTACCGGGCCGTTCCAGACGATGGTCCCCGCTTTTCTGAGAATTTCGCCCAACGCCCTGGCGGTATCAGGCCCGATATCCAGAACCATGTCGTCTTCGGCAATGTCGGCTACTGCACAGGTACGAGCTGGTGCCGTGGCCGAAAATTCCTTGGCAACGACCACGTCCGTAGGCAGGGGAACCGCGCCACCCTTGGCTTTGGCAGCGGCAATGATGGCTTTTGCCTCGGGGACCAGATCAGCCTCGCAGAGCGACTTACCCACTCCATGACCTTCGGCAAGAATGAAGGTATTGGCAATACCACCGCCTACCACCAGCTGATCTACCTTATCGGCCAGTGATTTGAGAATGGTGAGCTTGGTGGATACTTTTGAACCCGCAACAATGGCCACCAATGGTCGTTTGGGATTCTGCAGGGCCTTACCGAGCGCATCCAGTTCACCCACCAGCAGGGGGCCAGCACAGGCAGTCGGTGCATACTTGGCGATGCCATGGGTACTGGCTTCGGCGCGATGGGCGGTACCAAAAGCGTCATTGACGAAAATGTCACAGAGTTTTCCGTATTTCTGCGCCAAAGTATCGTCATCTTTCTTTTCGCCCTTGTTGATGCGGCAGTTTTCGAGCATAACCACATCACCTGGCTTGACTTCAAAACCACCGTCCACCCAGTCCGCCTGCAAACGGACAGGACGACCGAGCAACTCGGAAAGTCGCTTGGCCACCGGAGCCAGAGAGTCTTCGGGTTTGAATTCACCTTCCGTGGGGCGACCCAGGTGTGAGGTGATCATGACGCCGGCACCGGCATCCAGAGCCATTTGGACCGCAGGTGCAGACGCCCGCACCCGGGTGTCGTCGGCAATGGCCCCTTCCTTGCTCAGGGGAACATTGAGATCAGCGCGGATAAAAACTCGCTTGCCTTGGGCAAGGCCACGCTTGCACAGGTCTTCAAAAGTCAAAACATGCATGATGGCATCTCCAGTTTGCAGTGATAATCAGTGACTGGCGACGTGCTTGACGAAGCGCATCATGTTGCAGGTATAACCATATTCGTTGTCATACCAAGACACTACCTTGACGAAAGTCGGATCCAGCTGCAAGCCAGCACCAGCGTCAAAAATGGACGGGGTCGGATAGCCACGGAAGTCGGTGGAAACCACTGAGGCTTCAGTGTAGCCCAGAACGCCTTTGAGCGGACCTTCACTGGCGGCTTTCATGGCCTTGCAGATTTCTTCGTAGCTGGTTTCCTTATTCAGCTCGGCGGTGAGGTCAACCACCGAAACGTCAGAGGTGGGCACCCGGAAAGACATACCGGTCAGTTTTTTGTTCAACTCCGGAATCACCTTGCCCACGGCCTTGGCAGCACCCGTGGAAGAAGGGATGATGTTTTCGAGAATGCCACGGCCACCGCGCCAGTCCTTGGCAGAAGGACCATCAACGGTTTTCTGGGTCGCGGTAGTAGCATGCACTGTACTCATCAGGCCGCGTTTGATGCCGAAATGATCATTCAGCACCTTGGCGATGGGCGCCAGGCAGTTGGTGGTGCAGGAAGCTGCTGATACGATTTTTTCACCGGCATACTTGCTGTGATTTACCCCGTAAACAAACATCGGGGTGTCATCCTTGGAGGGCGCAGACTGCACCACTTTTTTGGCGCCGGCATCCAGATGCTTCTGACAGGTCTCGCCCGTCAGGAAAAAGCCGGTAGACTCAATGACTACATCTACGTTTACATCGCCCCACTTGAGATTGGCAGGATCGCGTTCGGCGGTCAGGCGGATGCTCTTGCCGTTGACGACGAGATCATTGCCCTCAACCTTGACTTCACCCTGAAAGCGGCCGTGAACTGAATCATACTGCAGCATGTAAGCCAGATAGGCAGGCTCAAGTAAGTCATTGATGGCAACAACTTCAATGTTGTTGAACTCTGCTTCCTTGGCGATGGCGCGGAAAGCCATGCGGCCGATACGGCCGAAACCATTAATACCTACGCGAATGGTCATTATATTTACTCCTCAAAATTGCAAATGAATTCAAAGCGCCTGGAACTGGGCAATAATGTTGTCCACAGTGAAGCCGAATTTGGCGAAGAGCGTCGCTGCCGGAGCGGAAGCCCCGAAATGATCAATACCGACGACGGCTCCGTGCAATCCGACGTATTTGTACCAGAGTCCCGTGGTGCCTGCTTCAATGGCGACCCGCTTGCTGATGCCGGCCGGCAAAACACTTTCCTGATAGGCAGCATCCTGAGCGGCGAAGATGTCCATACAAGGCATGGAAACCACGCGAACGGCGTGACCCTGTTCAGCCAGTTTCGCCTGGGCGGCCAGAGCCAGTTCAACTTCAGAACCGGTAGCAATCAAAATGCCTTGTGCCTTACCACCCTCGGCATCCTTGATGACATAGCCACCACGACGGGCGTTGGCTACGGTTTCATCCGTATGGGGCAGTGCCGGCAGGTTCTGACGGCTGAGCGCGAGCAAGGAAGGCGTACGCTGCAGCTTGACGGAAGATTCCCAGGCAATGGCGGTTTCCACGGCGTCTGCAGGACGCCAGACGTTGAGGTTGGGGATCAGGCGCAAGCTATTGACCTGCTCGACCGGCTGATGGGTGGGGCCATCTTCACCCAGACCAATGGAATCATGAGTCATGACATAGACGACACGAATACCCATCAGGGCTGACATGCGGATCGCGTTGCGGCTGTAATCCGAGAAAATCAGGAAGGTGCCACCAAAGGGCAGGAAGCCGCCATACAATGACACACCGTTCATGATGGCCGACATGCCGAATTCACGCACGCCGTAGTGAATGTAATTACCCATCAAACGGTGCTTGCCGATGTCAATCGCTTCTTTCCAGCGGGTATTGTTGGAAGGCGTCAAATCGGCGGAGCCACCGAGAAACTCGGGCAGTGAGGCCGCAATACCCTGAATAGTTTTGCCTGAGGCAACACGGGTCGCAATTTTCGGATTTTCCTTGCGGAACTCGCTGATCATCCGGTCAATGGCGGCGTCAAATTCGGGGCTGGCTTCGCCGCTCAGGCGCCGTTCAAATTCGGCCGCTTCCTTGGGGAAGTTGGCCTTGTATTTGGCAAACTTTTCCTTCCAGTCGCTCTCCGCTTTTTCGCCCTTGGCCTTGGCATTAAAGCCGTGGTAAATCGCTTCCGGAATTTCAAAGGGTGCACCACTCCAGCCGAGATTCTTGCGCGTCAGGGCAACTTCTTCAGCGCCCAGCGCGGCTCCATGTACATCGTGGGTGCCGGCTTTGTTGGGTGAGCCATGACCAATGACGGTCTTGCAGCAAATCAGGGTCGGCTTGGTGGTCTGTTTGTGGGCCTGGGCAATAGCCTTTTTGATGGCTTCAGGATCATGACCGTCCACATGACGAACGACATGCCAGCCGTAGGCTTCAAAACGCGCCGGGGTATCGTCCCCGAACCAGTCGTCCACGTGACCATCAATGGAAATGTTATTGTCATCGTAAAAACAGACAAGCTTGTTCAGTCCCCAGACCCCGGCCAAAGAGCAGGCTTCATGGGAAACCCCTTCCATGAGACAGCCGTCGCCGAGAAACACATAGGTGTAGTTGCTGACGATTTCATGATCGGGGCGGTTGAACTGGGCAGCCAGCATACGTTCCGCCAGGGCCATACCCACACCGTTGGCAATGCCCTGACCCAAGGGGCCCGTGGTGGTTTCAACGCCGGGGGCATCGCGATATTCGGGATGACCGGGAGTTTTGCTGTGCCACTGACGGAATTGCTTAAGATCATCAATGGACAAATCGTAACCGCTCAGATGGAGGAGCGCATACTGCAACATCGAACCATGACCGTTTGAAAGAATGAAACGGTCACGTCCGGCCCAATGCGGATTGGCCGGGTTGTGTACCAGAAAATCATTCCACAAGACTTCGGCGATGTCCGCCATGCCCATAGGCATTCCGGGATGGCCGGAGTTCGCTTTTTCGACGGCATCCATGGCCAGAACGCGAATGGCATTGGCCAGATCAGTACGGGTTACAGTCATAACTCACTCCTTGGATAGATGAAAATGTCAGTCGGCGCGCTGGTGGGTGCGGACCCGGCGTAAAATACCGTCGTGACCGGAAATGACCAGGGTTTCGCTCTCTACAAAGTAGTGGGAACGGGTAACGCCATCAAGAATGTCGCCGGAAGTCAGGCCAGTCGCGACGAAAAGCACGTCGTCACTGGAAACCAGTTCATCACGGCTCAGCCATTGGCCTACTTTCAGGCCTGCTTCGGCAATCGCTTCGGCTTCGCCGGGTTTTTGCGGGGCCAGGCAGCCAAACATATCTGCGCCCATGGCACGGGCGGCGCAGGCCGAGATGACGCCTTCGGGTGTGCCGCCGATGCCCATCATCGCGTCCACTTTGGTACCCAGGGCTGCCATGATGCCACCACTGACGTCACCGTCTGTCTGCAGGCGAACCGTCGCGCCTGCAGCCTGAATTTCCCGGATCATGGCGTCATGACGGGGCTTCTTCAGAAGGAAAATACGCAATTCTTTAACATCTTTGCCGAGAGATTTGGCCAGTGCCTGCAGTTTGGCTTTCATAGGTGCTTCGGGATCGATTTTGCCGCGTGCCGGGGCGGGGACAATCAACTTGTCCATGTAATAGGCGGGGCCGGGCTGGAACATGCTGCCTTTGGGGGCTGCAGCCAGTACACAAATGGAACCGGGCATGCCCTGGGCTAAGAAGGTGGTGCCTTCGACGGGATCCACGGCGATTTCCACTTCCGGACCCGTGCCCGATCCGACCTGCTCACCGTTGTAGAGCATGGGGGCTTCGTCTTTTTCGCCTTCGCCGATGATAACCACGCCACGCATGGGGACTTGAGCAATGGCAGCGCGCATAGCATCTACAGCGGCTCCATCTCCCAGTTCTTTTTCACCTCGCCCAATCCAGGCGCTGGCAGCGCGGGCGGCAGATTCGGTAACGGGGAGTAGAGACAGCGCAAGACTACCTATGGATGACATAAGCTTGTTCCCTTCAGTGGCGGAATTAGATAGAAGACATAATTCGTTTTAGCATAAATCAAAGGACCGCGTTTGGGAACTCGGAGGCCTTATCGGCGGCATGCTCCAGCCAGTTTCGCCAGGTCTGGTGCAAATTCGGATCCAGTGTGGCCAGAACGGAGCGCGGTTTCAGGTCTTTTTCCTGAAGAGCCTGACCATTGAACTGGGAAATTTGCCCCCCAGCTTCCTGAAGAATCAATGCGCCTGCGGCGCGATCCCAGAGTTGCTGGGCACCATGCAAATAAAAATGATAGCGCCCCGCCGCCAGCCAACACCATTCCAATACGGATGAACCGAAATTACGTTGGCTATGAAAGGGGCGTTCATCAATGATGCGCAGGGCCAGATTTCGATCCAGTCGCTTGTAATCCACCACCCCTACGCAGTGTTTCAGTGTTGGCGCTTCGCGCGTGTGGAGCATAGCCCCATCGATTTTAGCCCCTTTTCCCTGTACGGCTGAAAAAAGTTCAGCGCGTACCGGATCATAAATCCAGCCCATGACCGAATGCCCCTTTTCCAGCAGGGCCAGAGAGATGCCAAAAATCGGTACCCCGGCGGCAAAATTACTGGTGCCGTCCAGAGGGTCCAGGCACCAGAGTGCATCACTGTTTTCCAAAAGGGATTGTTGTTCTGCGCGGGGCATCTCTTCACCCAGCAAGGGAATATCGGGGTAGCGGGCGGCCAGCATATCCTGAAGAAAATTCTGGCTGTCTATGTCGGCGCTGGTAACGATGCTGCCGTCAGGCTTGCGACTGCTGACTACGGTATGAAAACGCGGCAGAACAAAACGCTCGGCACTGGTACGCAGCAATTTCCCCACCCATTGCTGGTCGATTTCATTGATTCTGGACATGCCCATCTCCGTGAATTTTGACCCACTACTACGGCGCTGCGATGATATGCGGGTTATTTCTTGCTGAAAGCCTACAGTGATGCCGCGCATTCATTTATACGCTGATTCCGAATTACCCGAAAGCGGCGCTTTTCTTTTGCCCACGGAGCCCAGCCATCATTTATTGAAAGTGCTGCGCGCACGCATTGCTCAGGAGCTGACCCTTTTCAACGGGGATGGTTGCGTCTACGCAGGTACATTGAAAGGCATTTCCGGTAACCGCGCCGAAATCCTGATCAACGGGCGTTTTGTGCGGCAAACACGTTCTCCGCTCATGATTCATCTGTGGTTGCCCTTGATGCGCGGGGAGCGTTGGGACTGGAGTCTGCAAAAAGCCGTAGAGCTGGGCGTGCAGACGATTCAGCCGGTGGCTTGCCAGCATGCCGTGGTACAGATGAAAGAAACGCGCGGCGAAAAACGTCTCCAGCGTTGGCAGGATATGGTGATTGCCGCCTGTGAGCAGAGTGGCGCGACGTGCATTCCCAAGGTGCTGCCGCCTATGGCTCTGAGTGATGCCTGGCCCCTGTGCCGGGGGCGGGGTCTGGTTCTGGACCCTGCGCCGGAGAATGCGAAAATGCGTGAACTGCTGCACCCCGAGTCGGAAGTGACGTTGTTAAGCGGGCCTGAAGGTGGACTGAGCAGTTCAGAACTGGCGGCGGCAAGTGCCCATGGTTTTCAAAAGGTGCATATGGGGCCACGCATTCTGCGGGCGGAAACCGCTGCTGTTGCAGCAGTCGCCGTGTTGCAGGCGTTGTGGGGGGATCTCTGAAAACTAAATCCAGCCGGCTTTTTTGAAGCGACGGTAAAGGTAATAGGAGGATCCGGCCATGACGGTCAGGGCCATGGGGTATCCGAATTTCCAGTGCAATTCCGGCATGTATTCAAAGTTCATGCCCCAGATGCCCGTAAAAATGGTAATCAGCACCAGAATGGCACCCCAGCCCGCCAGTTTTTTATTGACCTCGCCGTGGTCGATGGCAATCAGGGAAAGATTGACCTGAATGGCTGTGGAAATGGTGTCACGGATGGTATCCAGTTGGCTGTTGAGCAACATGATGTGATCATGAACATCTCGGAAGTAGTTTTCTGCACCATCTATCTGGGCGGGGACCCGTCCGCCAAACAGTTTGCTGAAGCCGTCTGCCAGAGGCAGTAATGCATGGCGTAACACATTGCTTTTGTATTTGAAATCATATAGACGCTCCATGTTCTGGCGCGCATCCTGATTGTGAAACATCACGGTTTCCAGTTGTTCCAGTTCATCATCCAGCATATCTACGACCGGGAAAAACAGGTCGACAATGGCGTCAGACAGGGCATAAAGCACATAGGCAGAGCCGTATTTGAGCATATGCGGCTCGCGTTCGGCCCGGGCACGGACGCCCAGCAGGGTTTGCTCACACTCCTGACGGACGGAAAGCACAAAATTGCTGCCGACAAAAATATTGATCTGCCCCATATGCAGATCTTTGCCGTGGTAGGCCGGAGCCTGAAGTATGACGAAAAGATGTTCGTCGTACTCTTCCACCTTAGGCCTTTGCAAGCCATTAAATACATCTTCCACGGCCAGTTCATGCAGATTGAACTGCTTTTGCAGAATGCGCAGTTCCGGTTCCGTCGCATCCTGCAGGGCAACCCAGACAAAGTTACCGGCTTGCTGCAAGTACTGAGTAACGTCCTCCAGTGTGCTGTCTGCAACTTTATGTCCATCGTTATATACCACACAGTTGACCAGCATATATTTACTCCTTTGCGGAAGTTGTGGTCGTTTACCTCATAAACGGTTCCGCCGGAAACGCTAACAGCCATTTCCGGCGGAAAAACAGGCCCGCAAGCTGCGCGGACCCATAAGCAAAACCCTCAGACCTGGGGTTGCACGCGCGCCTCTTCAATTTTTTCGAGGCTACCACGGGTTTCGACCCGGAAAACCCAGGTCAATACGGCCCCCAGTATTGACGTGCACACCAGAATGATCAACAGGGTTTGGGTACCAATGGTGTGGAGCAGGATGGGGAACAAAAAGGCCGTCATGACCGCCCCAATTTTGGCGAAAGAAGCCGCAAAGCCGGCACCATAGCCGCGAATGGAGGTCGGAAACACTTCACCGGCCAGCAGATAGGTCTGGGCGTTGGGGCCGAGATTGGTCATGAAGTTGAAAAGCATGAATCCGGCAAAAAGCAGAATGGTTTTGTCCCCATCGGGCAGATTCAGAGAAATGGCGGCCAGACCCAGACCGACAGCACAGCCGATAAAGCCGATGATCTGCAACTTGATGCGGCCGGTCCCTTCCACGAAGAAAATGGCAGCAAGCACCCCCAGAATCAACAGCATATCGAGCAGGGCGGTTCCCTTGGCAGAGAGCATTACATTTTGTGCCAGGTCAGCAACGCTATGTACATCCCTGGAAGCACCCAGGGTGGTGGCCAGAATGATCGGGGTAAAAATACCGATACCGTAAGTACCTAAATCCTGAATGAACCAGGGGATGGCGGCGAGGAAAGTGGCGCGCCGGTTTTTGTTGTTGAAAAGCACAGCAGGACTGACTTTCTGGTGGTGATGGGCGTGTTCTCTGTTGAGGACCACTTCCTTGGGGTATTGGGGAACCCGCTTGAGCAGGCGGCGGGTTTCCTTTTCCGCTTCTTCCATACGCCCCTTGCTGGCCAGCCAGTGGGGGCTGTCGGTGATAAAAAACCGGCCGACAATCACCAGAATGGCCGGGATAACCGCTGCAGCGTACATCCAGCGCCAGGCATCCACTTCGGGATAAACATCGAGAATGATAATGCCCAGACCGGCACCGACAATTGCACCTACCGCCTGAAAGGCAAAGGCGCCAAGCACCAGGCCGCCGCGTCCCTTGCTGGGAACCGCTTCAGAAATGACCAGATGGGCGGTGGGGTAGTCACAACCCAGAGCCAGCCCAATCCCGAAGAGGCAGATCACCATCCAGAGATAACTGGGGCTCAGGGTGAGACCGATGAGAAACACCACAAAAATCACCATTTCGGCAATAAACATGCGTTTACGTCCGAATATGTCGGATAATCCGCCCAGCATGGTGGCACCAATCAGGATACCGAAAAGTGCTACGGCAGTGACTACCCCTTTTTGGGCTGCCTGCAGGGTAAAGTCCCGGACAATGAGGGGTAAGGCAATACCCGTCATGAAAATCACCAGGCCTTCAAAAAACTTGCCGGCCACGGCAAGGCTCCAGATGCGCCACTGCATGGCCGTCATGGGGGTTCCCTTGAGGGACGTGCCATCGGACCAGACAGGTGTTTCGTCAATATATTGCTGGATACTTTTCCCCGAAGGCGGGGTGTGAATTTTTTCTGTGCTCACGGTCAGGTGCTCCTTGGAGTGGATTTAGCCAGCGGATTCCGGTGAATGGTTACCATTAAAGGGATTGAGTTCCTGAGAATTGGTCTCGCCGTACATGACGTGGGCGCGGCTTACCACCAGTCCGTCGACGGGACCAATGGCATGGAGGTCCTTATTGTCGTAGGGAATGACCTGGAGCAGGTGCCGCAAGGCATTCAGTCGAGCCCGTTTTTTGTCATTGGATTTGACCACCGTCCACGGCGCATAAGCGGTATCTGTATGAAAAAACATGGTTTCCTTAGCGCGGGTATAATCTTCCCAACGATCCAGGGAGGCGAGATCCATGGGAGATAGCTTCCACTGCTTGAGGGGATGCACTTTACGCTCTTCAAAACGCCGGTGCTGCTCGTCACGGGTCACCGAAAACCAGAACTTGACCAGATAGATGCCGCTGTAAATCAGGTGTCGCTCAAATTCCGGAACCTGGCGCATGAATTCCTGATAATCAGCTTCATTGCAGAAACCCATGACCCGCTCGACGCCCGCGCGGTTGTACCAGGAGCGATCGAAAAATACCATTTCACCAGCAGTAGGCAGTTGTTCCACATAACGCTGGAAGTACCACTGTCCCTTTTCTCTTTCAGAGGGTTTATCCAGCGCAACCACTCTGGCGCCACGTGGATTGAGATGTTCCATGAAGCGCTTGATGGTGCCGCCCTTGCCCGCCGCATCCCGCCCTTCAAAAATGACGACAACTTTCTGACCGCTGGATTTTACCCAGGCCTGTAACTTGAGCAGTTCTACCTGCAGGCCATATTTATCGTGTTCATAGTCCCGGCGCGTCATCCGGAACTTGTAGGGATAACCGCCGCTACGCCAGTCGTCATTGAGGGCATCATCCGTGTTGGCGACGTGCTTGCGCGGATGGATGGCTCCACTCTCATGCAGATGCTCCAGGTCTTCCGGGCTGACATCCGAATGAATCACCCGAATGGCGTCATCCAGAGACTGGGCGGCCTGGGGATGGCTGTTGACATAGTCGGTGACGATGGCACTTTGCTGAGCCTGGGCTGCTTCTACGGCTTCATGGATGACGAAATCACGAATACCTTCAGGGCTTAAATCCGGGGCAATATCTCCCGAGCTGGTGAGGCTATGGGCGCTGTCCTCTGCGGAGAGAGCTTGTTCCTGCAGATTTTGGGTGGATTTGGAGCTTTCTGCCATGATGACCCCTGATAAGTGATTGGAATTGCAAAAGGATAATATCAGGTAAATATGACGCTTTTATGACAATCGTTTGAGTTTTATCGGCCCGGATGAAATTCCGGTGAGATGAATTTGAGCCTTGGTCAGACGGTGCCGCTTGGGTTGACAGCGCCTGCGGCAGGATGGACCATTCCCTTAAATCGTTTAGAGAACTTCAATATGGAAATTCTGTTAGCCAATCCGCGCGGTTTTTGTGCCGGGGTCAATCGTGCCATTCAAATTGTGGACCGCGCCCTGGAGCTTTTCGGGGCACCGATTTATGTACGTCATGAAGTGGTGCATAACCGCCATGTCGTCGAGGACCTGCGTGCCCGTGGGGCGGTTTTTGTGGAGGAACTGGACGAAGTTCCCGATGCGGCAACGGTGATTTTCAGTGCGCATGGGGTACCCATTGCGGTACGTCAACATGCGGCCGCCCGGGGGCTGAGCGTATTTGACGCGACTTGCCCGTTGGTCACCAAGGTCCATATGGAGGTCAAGAAATACAGTCGGGACGGGATGGAAATGGTGCTGATTGGTCATGCCGGGCATCCGGAAGTGGAGGGCACCATGGGGCAGGTGGAAGAAGGAATGATGTATCTGGTCTCCAATGTGACTGATGTGGCCAGCCTGACTCCGCGAAACCCGGAAAAGCTGGCTTATATTACCCAGACTACCCTGAGTATGGATGATACCGCCGAGGTGATTCAGGCCTTGCGTGCGCGTTTTCCCCATATTCAGGGCCCCAAAAAAGATGACATTTGTTATGCCACCCAAAATCGTCAGGATGCCGTCAAAACCCTGGCTCCCGAGGTGGATATTTTGCTGGTGGTCGGTGCGCCCAACAGTTCCAACTCCAGTCGTCTGGCCGAGCTGGGCGGAAGGCTGGATACCCCAACGCATCTGATTGAAGATTCGAGCCAATTGCGTCGGGAATGGTTTGCTGATGTCGGCAAAATCGGGATTAGTGCCGGTGCGTCGGCACCGGAAAGTCTGGTGAAAGGTATTATCGACCAGTTACAGGAATGGGGTGCTACAGCGCCGCAGGAAACGGCGGGGGTTGAAGAAAAGGTCATTTTCAGCTTGCCTCTGGCGCTCGTGCAGGCACAATCCCGTCGGCAGGATGCCGGGCAGGTGACCGGGGACTCCGCCTAATCGCTGGAGTCAGGCAGCTTTTCGCCGATCAGTTCGTCTGCCTGTAATTGACGCGGATTGAGTTCTACCGGCTCCGAGACAGATAATTCCTTGTTGTCTGCTATCGCCTTGAGGTCCCGGAACTTTCTGGCAGAACTGAGAACACGACCTTCCAGTGAGCCGGTGGCCTTGTTATAGGCATCAACGGCCTGTCCCAGATTTTTCCCTACCCTGCTCCAGTGTCCGGCAAGCGTATGGAGACGATCATAAAGTTCTTTGCCAAGCTCACTGATGGCTCTGGCATTTTCTGCCAGAGATTCCTGCCGCCATCCGTAAGAAACGGCTCGCAGCAGGGCAATGAGGGTGGTTGGGCTGGCAACAATGACTTTTTGTTCGACGCCAAATTCAATCAGAGCTGGATCGGCCTGGAGCGCCGCGCTGAAAAATACTTCTCCGGGGACAAAAAGCACCACGAATTCAGGGGTGGGCTGAAATTGTTCCCAATAGGACTTTTTGCCGAGTTGGGTCATGTGCGTGCGTAGTTCCTGGGCATGCTTGAGCAGGAACTGCTGACGTTTTTGCTCATCCTCGCTTTCCATGGCTTCCAGGTAAGCGTTAAGGGGCGCCTTGGCATCTACAATCAGGCGTTTGCCTCCGGGCAGTCGGACAACCAGATCGGGGCGTTGCTGCCCGGTTTCCGTCTGCACGCTTTCCTGTTCAGCAAAATCACAGTAGGCCAGCATTCCTGCCATTTCCACAACGCGTTTGAGCTGCATTTCGCCCCAGCGGCCTCGCGCGGCAGGTTGACGCAGTGCCTTTACCAAGGCTGCTGTTTCCTGATGCAGGCGGGGCAGATGGTCCTGAACGAGGCCACGCAGTTGTTCATTTAAAGCGCCATAAGCATCAATACGCGTTTTTTCCATGGCATCCATGCGCTGGCCCACTTTTTCCATGGATTCACGAATGGGCTCGATGAGTTGTCCCACGGCTTTCTGGCGGCCATCCCAGTCAGTTTTGGCGTTTTCCTGAAAGCGTTCGAGGTTTTCCCTGGCGAGATCCAGAAAAGATTGATTATTGCGGCGCAGGGCATCGGCAGAGAGGGACTGGAAAGTTTCGGTGAGGCGCTGCCGGGCTTCTTCCAGCAAAGTCAGTTTCTCATTACTGCGCAAGCGCTCCTGTTCCAGGCGTTCCTGTAATTCTGCCTGCTGACCGCGTATCTGATTGAGATTATTATGTAACTGATTGATTTCATCCTGAGCAGTTTTGAGTGCTTCATTCAGCAAGGGGATCTGCTGGTTTTCTGTCTCTGCCCGGACCCGGTTTTCATTTTGTTTCAGCAGCTCGGATTGTTGCGCCTGAATATGGGCGCGCAATTCGGAGATGACTTGTTCCTGACGTGCCTGGACAGCTGCTGCCTCGTCCTGCTGGCGACGTAAGTTTTGCCGGCTCAAAAAAAACAGAATACCCAGACCGAGCAGCATCCCGGCCAGAAAAACCAGAAAAAGTTCCCAGATCACATGATCCACCCGTGTACATAATGAGTCATGAGCATACGGCAAGTGCGCAGGAAAGGCGAAGGGGCTCTCAGTGAGCGGGCTTCGCCAAAGTAATTACCTGATCAGGATTCCAGTTGGGAGGTGCAACTGGGGCAACGCGTAGCCGCCAAAGGGATGGAGGAAAAGCAATAGGGGCAGTTTTTGGTGGAAACCGGTGCAACAGGCTTGGGGTAGAGTTTGTTGATGACGCGGACAATGGAAAATATGACCAGAGCAATGATGAAAAAGCTGATCAGTGACATGATGAACAGGCCATAATTGAGGGTGACTGCGCCTGCTTTTTTCGCCGCAGCGAGGGTCAGGTAAGGACCGGGAGTGCTGCCCTCTTTCAATATGACGTATAGATTGGAAAAATCGACCTTGTCGAGCAGCAGGCCGATGGGCGGCATGATGATGTCGCCTACCAAAGCGGTGACTATGGCAGAAAAAGCCGTACCAATAACAAAAGCGACCGCCAGATCGATCACATTCCCACGCTGCAGAAATGTTTTGAAGTCTCCTATAAAATCCTTGAACATGGTTTCTCCCTTTTTGAGTTATGGGCAGGAAAATCTTTTAGTTAATTGTAAGGTAATTGTTTTCTACCGATTTTTATCCTACTCAATTTCTCCAGAGATGCCTATAGAGCTTCGCCTTAAAAAGTGGCCTGGATCATTATTTATTGGTGCATGCAAAACTGATTCACCTGCTTCTTCTCCTGATCCATTTGCTGATGTCCTGAGGCTTGGGTACATGCAGCACCGCCATCTTCGCAGGTCATGGCCCAGCTTTGGGCCAAATCGAAAAAGTGTGCGGCATGCCCTGCGGGTTCCGCGTAGGGGCTGTGGGTGAATAAAGGATGCAGAGCATGAAAATATTGGCTTTCTTCGTTGGTCCATTGGGCAACCGCCTGCCAGCAGGCGGATTGGGCATTGATCGGCATTTGGGCGCAGCCGATAGCATTATTACGGGCGTGTAGGAGTGCCTGTTGCCAGTTGGGACAAAACTGCCGTTCTGCAGTAGCCCGTTGGCCAGCAATGGCTGCCAGGTGCCGTTCGGCCAGTTCAGCTTTTTGTTGCGCAAGTTGGGCGCTTTGGGTGGCGGCGCTGCTCGTCAAATGGTTGGGCCCGGAGGGCGTTATAGTGGCGCAGCCGGCCAGGCTGGCAAGGACCAGTAATAACAGGATTTTTGCAGGCATTACGGACTCGCTATTCTACGGATAGTTGTTCGTTATATATCACAATTCAGTGATAATGCAGAACTTATCCATTCAGATGTCATACCGAAACAGGTCCGCGCAGCCTACGGCGCGGACCAAGGTCGCTGCAAAGCTTCCCGCCCAAGCGCCGTTTTGAGGTTTATGGGTGATCCCCGGAAATCCCCGGGCTGCTCTGTGCCGGCTGAGGCTGGCGTCGCCAGCGTCCTTTCCAGTTTTCAAAAAGTACATAAAAAGCGGGAGTGATATACAGGGTCAAAAATTGTGAAACAACAATGCCCCCGGCTACCGCAACACCCAGCGGAACCCGCGATTCTGCACCAGCGCCGATGCCGATGGCGATAGGCAAAATACCCAATACCGCCGCAAGGTTGGTCATCATGATCGGGCGAAACCGGGTAATGCAGGCATCGACAATGGCATCTTCTGCGCTGGCACCCTCGCGACGCCGATGGACGGCAAAATCCACCATGATAATGCCATTTTTCTTGACCAGACCCACGAGCATAATAATGCCCACAAAGCTGAACAAATCCAGTTCCTGATGGAATATCCACAAAGCCAGCAGCGCGCCGAAACCTGCCAGTGGCAAGGCGGTCAGAATGGTCAACGGGTGGATGAAGTCTTCGTAGAGAATGGCCAGAATCGCATAAATCAGGGCGATGGTGGCAAGAAGCAGCAAGGGCAGCGTGTTCGTGGATTGAGAAAAGGCCGCTGCCGAGCCGCCAAACTCACCCTGCACGTTGGCGGGAAGAATTTGTGCGGCAGCCTTTTGCACCCTTTGGGTGGCCTCTCCCAGGGAGACACCGGGGGCCAGATTGAAGGAAATGGTGACACTGGGCAGGCCATCATAATGACTGATACTCAAGGGCCCTACGCCATAGGCAAAATGGGCGATGGCTGCCAGGGGGACCAGACCGGCAGTACCGGGAATGGTAATTGCCGAAAGGGCTCCCAGATTTTCCTGAAACTTTCTCTCCAGATCAAGAATGACCTCGTACTGGTTGGTGGAAGCATAAATGGTGCCAACCTGGGTGCCACCGAAGGCAAAGTTGAGGGCCTGCTCAATACCTTGGGGTGTTACCCCGAGGGCCTGGGCACGTTGGTGCATTACATGGACCTCGATTTCGGGGTTGGCTAGCTGCAGATCACTATTGACGGCCTGGAGTCCCGGCACTTTGCGCAGGGCTTTTACCAAATGGGGGACTGCTTCGTTGAGACTGTCCTGATCTTCGCTCTGGAGAATGTATTGGTAGTGAGACTGCGACGATACCGGCCCCATCTGAATGGCTGGAGGCAACTGGAAGCTGGCCTCGACACCATTAAAGTGACTGACAATTTGGCGTAACTGGATGATGACCTGCTCTCCGGAAGCTCTTTGTCCCAGGGGCTTCAGACGGATAATCAGGCGTCCGGTATTGGCGGACCCGAAAGCGCCCGCTCCCTGCCCGGCACTGGACATGACCGCCTGTACGGCCTTGTTGTGACCTACGGCCGTGGCGATACGTTGCTGGGTATCTTCCAGTTGACTGAAGGAAATACCCTGAGGGTACTCCAGATTGCCCATGATCATGCCGCTGTCTTCGCTGGGAATGAACCCTTTAGGCAGAATGACGAACAGGCCGATCATGCCCAGCAGACTGAGCAGTGCAGCTATATACACCCAGCCGCGATGCTGCATGGTTTTGCGCAAGCTGCGTCCATACCAGTTGCGCAGCCGCGAGAAGCCCGACTCAAAGCGGCTGGGACTATGATGTTTTACCCGCAAATAACGGGCGCAGAGCATGGGGGTCAGGGTCAGCGAGACCAGTCCGGACATGAGGATGACGATGGCTATCGTGACCCCGAACTCCCGGAACAAACGACCAATAATGCCACCCATAACCAGAAAGGGCAGGAACACCACAGCTAGCGAAAGCGTCATGGAAATGACGGTAAAACCAATTTCCCGGCTGCCGGTAATGGCCGCATGGAAAGGTTCTTCACCATTTTCTTCGTGGCGGGTGATATTTTCGAGCATGACCACGGCGTCATCCACCACAAATCCGACGGCCAAAGTCAGGGCCAGCAGCGTCAGGGTGTTCAGGGTGTAGCCCAGTTCGTAGATAATGGCGAAAGTGGCCAAAATGGAGGTTGGAATGGCTACTGCCCCAATCAGCGTGGGGCTTCCCCGGCGCAGGAACAGCCAGAGCACGCCCGCTACCAGCAGGGAAGCCAGAAGCAAGGTGATTTCCACTTCTTCCACGGCGGAGCGGATATAGTCCGCTTTGTCATAAACCACCGTCATTTTCGCCCCGCCGGGCAGACTGGCAGCAAGCGTCGGCAGGCGCTTGCCGATGGCATCGGAAATGGCGACCGTATCGGCGTCGGGCTGACGGACGACCGCCAGAATCAGGGCGCGCTGGTTACCAATCCAGCTGGCAATCTGGTCATTATCCACCCCATTGCGCACCTGAGCGATGTCGGAAAGGGGGACTACAGCGCCGTTGGCAAAAGTTACGGGCATGTTGGCAAAAGCCTGGGCGTCCTGTAGCTGACCATGAACATTCACCGCGTAATTACGGACGGCGCCCAGAACCGTTCCCTGGGGTAAATTCACATTGTGATTGTTGATGGCCGTGCTGAGATCCTGCAGGGAAATACCATGCGCCTGCATGGCAAATGGATTGGCATGAATGCGTACGGCGTAATTCTGCTCACCAAATATTTGCACCTGCGCTACCCCGGGAATCCCGGAAATGGCTGGCACCACCTTGTCTACTGCGTACTCATTGAGCTTGTAGATGGGCATATTGGGTGCGGAAAGGGCGATGAATTCGATGGGGGCCGCAGAAGGATTCAGCTGTTTGACAAAAGGCAGGCTGGTCATGCCGGGTGGCAACAGATGACTGGCCTGGGTGACGGCATTGGATACATTCTGGGTGGCTACGTCGATATTCTGGCTGAGATCAAACTGCAGAATGATGCGTGTGGAACCCTGATTATTCACGGAACTCATCGAAGACAGTCCGGGAATGGAAGAAAACTGTTTTTCGAGAGGCGTGGCGACGGCACTGGCCATGGTCTGAGGGCTGGCGCCAGGCAAACTGGCCGATACCATGACGGTTGGGAAATCGACGCTGGGCAGGAGGGCGACGGGCAGATTGGTAAAGGCAAAAATGCCGTAAATCACCAGCCCGAGAATGATGATAACGGTCATCACCGGGCGCCGGATGAATAACGCCGAGAAATTCACGAGGGGCTACCTTGATGCTGCTGCTTGGTAGAGTGCCCGGCCGCACCGGTTTGTACGGCGGCACCGGGATATAGTCGCGCCGGGAGCGGGAAAATGACCCGGGTTTGGGGCGTAATACCACTGATCACCGCCTTTTTTCCTGTTTCCCAGAGAACCTGAATGGCCTTGTCCGTTGCTTTGCCCTGTTCGACGGTATAAACGAAAGGACCGGAACTACCCTGCTGCACAGCTCCTACGGGCAGAACCAGAGCATTAGCGATGTGCTGGACCGGCATTTGCACCAGCACGTACTGACCCGGCCAGAGTTTATGGTTGGTATTGGGTACCGTGACCTGCAGGCTGACCGTGGCGGTGCTGGCGCTGACGGTGTTATCAATAAAAGTCAGCTTGCCTTGAGCCAGTAGGGTCCCGCCTTTTTCTTCCTGGATGGGCAGGTTGGTGTTTTGGGATTGTGCTTGTCTGGCGGCCCCCAGTTGTGCTTGAGGAACACTGAAGTTGATGGTGATGGGGTTGATTTCATTGATGGTGGTTAATTGGGTTTGATTGGCGACCACCAGATTCCCGGCTTTGACCAGCGCCAAGCCGATGCGACCATTGATAGGTGCGGTAATCCTGGTGTAAGACAGATTAATCCGAGCCTGCTGAACAGCAGCTTGATCCTCGGCCACCTGAGCCGCCGCCGCCTGCGCCTGGGAAACCGCCTGGTCAAAACTCTGGCGGGTAATAAAATCTTTTTCCGCCAGGGGGCGATCCTGATCAACCAGATTGCGGTTGTAGCGGGCAGTAGCCTGATCAGCAGCCAGTTTGGCCAGAGCCTGGGCAAGCTCCGCTCGGGTTTGAGCTGGATCAATGGTAAACAGGGTTTGACCCTTGCTGACCATGGCCCCCTGCGTGAAAGAGATGTTTTGTAGCAGTCCCGAAGTCTGGGGAATGACGGTGACGGTCTGGATAGGCGTCACGGTTCCAAGATAACCGACGTAGTGGGTCATATTTTCTTGGGTCGGAGTGGTCAACTGTACCTGAAGCGGAGGCATTTCATGGCGGGCTTTGCCCTGACAGCCCGTCAGACCCAAGGTAACAGCGGTCAGAAGAAAAATAAGGGGATAACGCATCACGGTTGTTGTGCTCCCAAAGGCATGCCCACGGCCTGACTGAGTTGCGCCAGTGCCACGTAACTGCTGACCAGATTTTGAATGAGGGTGTAACGCGCCTGCGCCAGGGTGGATTCTGCCAGTAACACATCCTGGATGGTGGCTTGCCCAACGCGATATTGTGCCTGTACTACTTCCAGAGCTTTGTCGGCGTTTTGCAGACCACTGCGAGCTCCTGGCCATGCTGCCGTCGCACCCTGAAAATTATGATAATCCTGCCAGACTGTGCTTTCGGTGCTGTTACGGCTGCTGGCAAGGTTGGCTTCAGCCTGATCACGCAAGGCCTCGTTCTGGCGAACCTGGTAGTGGTTATTGAAGCCCGTAAACAATGGAACGGTCAGAGTAAAACCAACGGTCCAGGTGTCGCCGGGCCGAAAGCCACCCTGAAACAGGTAGCCATAGGAACTGCTGGCCCCCAGAGTGGGCAAGCCGCTGGCCTCAGCACTCCGCAGATTGGCCTGGGCTGCAGCCACCTGGGCTCGTGCTTCCTGCAAGGCCGGGTTGGCGCTTAGTGCGGATTGCATCAGGGTGTCTGCCGCATCGTGCAGTTGCGGGGGTGTCTGATTGAGTTGCAGCGGGTGAATTTTCAGAACGGTTTTGGGGCTCAGGCCGAGGGTGCTGGCCAATACGCCCTGACTGCTACGCAGGGTCTGCTGTTGGGCGGCAAGGGTGGATTGTGACTGAGCCATGGCCGCCCGCGCCTGATACAAGGCTCCAACTGTTGCTTGACCGGCGCGGTGCATGACTTCTGCGGCTTCCAGGTTTTTCTGATTTTCGGCAACGGTTTTTTCATCGGCAAGGAGCAGGGACTGGTTGCCGAGCACCTGATAATAGGCCTGGGCCACGCTGAAGGCCACAGACTGGATTTCCTGATTCTGGGTGAAGCCGGCTACCCATTCCTGGGCTTTTGCCGCATCGGTTTTGGCGGAGCGCAGGCCAAAGTCCCAGAGGGTGTAGCTGAGGGTCAGATTCGGATTGACGCTGTTGCGCGCGGGTACGGTAAAGCCCGCCGTAGAAGCCGACTGGCGACGTGAAGCCGAAGTGCTGAGGGTTAAAGTCGGCAACCAGGCACTTTCTGCTACACCCACTCCTGCCGCTTCGGCACGCAGAGAATCCCAGGCGGCTGCTGTTTGCGGATTGTGGGCAAGGGCATAGGCGGTCAGTTGCGGCAGGCTCCAGACCTGCTCCTGTTCAGCCTGAGCAAGCGTATGGGCATCGGGTATGGTCGGCAGTTTACTGGGGCCGGTCCACGGCTGTCCGGGTTGCTGGCTGATTCCGCCATCGGTATCAAAGGGATCTGCCAACCAGCCCATCACCCCGGCATCCGCCTGAGTCAGTCCGGTGACCGCCAACCAGACGCCAGTGACGGCGTTTAGCACTTTATGGGGCACGCTCAAGCTCCTCATTCGTGGAGCCTGCATTCTCCTGAAAAAGCGTCAGGGAGGGAAGTAGGTTTTTGTGCAAAATTGTTGCAAAGTGTGAATGGATTCGGTGCCTTATTCACAATTATTGACAATTTGTCGCTGGCAACAGAGGGGGCAAGCCGTTAACGTGTATTCCACGGAAAGGGACGAACCTTTTCCCCCTGAGAGACGAGGAGCAATACAATGTCGAAACTGAAATATGCAGTATCCGGTTTGATGATTGCCGCATTCGGTATGACTGCTTTGCCGGCATTTGCCGAAGATGCACCCCCGCCGCCCATGGCCGGACATGGCCCCATGGAACCGGGGATGATGCATGGCCATCACGGACCATGGCAGCATGGACCCATGCGTGGCCCCTGGATGCAGAATATGCCCGTTCCCATGTTGATGCCTATTGTCTGGCAACACGCGATTGACCTGAAATTGACCCCGGCACAGGAGAGTGATCTGAAAAATTGGCGGAATACCCAGCGTAAGGATTTTCCGGCCTGGCGTCAGGGCATGATGGCGCATAACAAGGCATTGCGCGATGCTCTCCTCAACGGTGAATCGGGGGCCGCACTGGCACCCCTGAAAGCGGCCGTGGTCAAGGATCATGAAATGATGCTGGATCGGGGTATTGCGCAGGTCCAGTACCTGCACAAAATCCTGACCCCGGTACAATGGCAGACCGTCGTGAAGATGGCGGAGCACAAGGGCCATCGTCCAGGACCCTGGGGTAAATAAAATGGCTGAGAACGGCAAGATACTGCTGGTCGATGATGATCCCAGAGTGCGGACCATGCTGGTCCGCTATTTGGAAGGGCAGGGTTTTGCCGTTCAGGCAGTGGGGTCCGGGGTACAAATGGACCGCCATCTGGAGCGGGAATATTACGATTTGCTGCTTCTGGATGTCATGATGCCCGGCGAAGATGGTTTCAGCATCTGTCGTCGCCTGCGTGCGCAGGAACCTCATCTGCCAATTATCATGCTCACGGCACGGGGCGACCTCAGTGACCGGGTAGAGGGGCTGGATGTGGGCGCCGATGATTATTTGCCCAAGCCTTTTGAACCCCGTGAACTGACGGCCCGTATTCGGGCGGTGTTACGGCGTAGTCAGGAAATCCGGACGGTGGATCCGGCGCCTGGGGCCATAGAATTCGGCCCCTTTCGTCTGGCTCTGGATACGCGCAGCTTGTGGCGGGGAGCGGAAAAAATCTCCCTGACCGATAGCGAGTTTTCCATTTTACATGCCCTCGCCAGTCACGCCTGGCAACCCTTGTCCAGAGAGCGTCTGCTGGCCATGAGTCATGGGAATGAAGAAGTCACTGCGGGATCGCGGGGCGTTGATGTATTTATTTCCCGGTTGCGGCGCATTGTCGAAACGGATCCGGGTGATCCGCGTTATATACAAACCGTGTGGGGACGCGGCTATGTGCTGGTGCCCGATGGTGGCAATGCTGCTGCGGAGCCGGATGAAACCTAGCACCCCCAGGTTAAACCTAAAAACGGCAGTTGCCGTGGATGCTTTTTGCTCCATTGTTCCTTGCCTGTTGTTCTAAGGCTCATCCTGCTGTCAGGAGAGAACTCGCCCTACGGGCTCAAACAGCTCTCCTGACGGGCGCTGGATTTCGCCAGGAACAACAACGGCTCGAAACAAAAGTCGCTGCAAAGCACCCACGGCAACTGCCGTTTTTAGGTTAAAGGGTTATTTTTGACGAGGGCATTTTGGGCAAGGCCGGGGCGGTGCTTCTCCGACATCGCGCTCTGTTGGTTCAGAATGTCCTCGTCAAACAGTGCATTGGGATGAAGGATTATGAAAAAAAATCAATTCTGGTGGCCGGATACTCTGTTTAACCGGATGTTTCTGATTATTGCCGGATTGCTCTTTCTGAGTCAGTTAGCGGTTTACTGGTTTTTTAATATTTATCAGGCTAATCCCCAGGCCGAGCATATGGCTCAGAATTGGGCGCAGGTTCTGACCCTCAGCGAAACCCTCAGTCCTGCCCAGCGGACCGCCATTCAGCCGATTTTGTCCCGGCAAGGTTTGCAGGTGTTGCCGGCCAGCGCGATGAGCGGGCGCAATCCTCGCATTCCTCCCTTGGTCAATGCCCTGCAGCAACTCCGGCAGATGGGCTGGCCGGACGCCCTGTTGCGTTTTGATCCGCGCTCCGGGACCTTGTGGTTGCAGACGCATCCCGGTGCGGCTCTGGCTCTGGCCATGCCGATGCCACGTCCGGCAGGCTTACCTCTGCCCTGGTTCAAGCTTGCCGCTATTCTGCTCTTGTCCTGGTTGGGCGCGTATTTGGTTGTACGCCAGGTTACCCGCCCCCTGACGCGTTTGATGCAGGGCGTAGATCGCTTGCGCAGCGGGGATACCCTGGGGGATTTGCCGGAAGCCGGGCCTGCGGATTTACGGCGTCTGGCGGAAAGATTCAATCAGACCCTGCGGGACCTGCAGCGTTTGTGGCGAGAGCGGGAAATGGTTCTGGTGGGAGTTTCCCATGATTTGCGGACGCCTCTGACGCGGATGCGTTTAAGTGCGGAGTTTCTGCCAGCTGAGGAAGAAGCCCGGCAGGAAATCATCGACAATATTCAGGAAATGGACAAAGTCATCCATCAGTTCATGGGGTATGCGCGCAGCGGCGAACGCGAGCTGCTGGTGGAAACCGATATCGGGAGATGGTTGCAGCAACTGGTGCTGCGTCAGCAGGCTGAAGTGCGCTGGCATCCCGCGCCTGGTCCTTTGCCGAAATTGGCCATCCAGGAGGTCGGTTTGGCGCGCGCCCTGCAAAATCTGATTGATAATGCTCAGGTGCACGGCGTGGGACCCGTAGATATTTATGCCGAAAAAGTCGGTCAGCAGATGCTGATCCGGGTGCGGGATCATGGTTCAGGGATTGCTGAATCCCAGTTACAAACCGTACGCGCTCCTTTTGCCCAGGCGGGCAAGGGCGGTGGGATTGGTCTGGGCTTGGCCATTGTCGAACGGGTTATGGCCTACCATAACGGGCAGTTGAATTTGTATAATGCCCCTGATGGCGGCCTGGTTGCCGAACTCGTCCTGCCCTTGAGTCAGCCTTACTGAACCGATCTGTTCAGGGTGTCGGCTTTTGCGCCGAGCACAACTTGCGGAGATTGGCTTCGGCGGAAGGGCTGAGATCGTGCCAGGCAATATTGCCGCATTTGCCACTGAGGGGGCCTTGCAGAGAGCCTTCCTGAGAAATGGTTTTTCCCACCGGAAAGTCGGCCACGGACACTGTAGACACTGTTGGTGCCGCGAGTTTTACGGCGGCGGCCGCTTCAGCTGCTTTTTGGGTCCGTTGGACCGATTGCTTATGCTGCCAAAAGAAAAAAGCCAAAACGGCGATCAGCAGCACAATAATGACCACGATCAGCCAGCGCCAGCTTTGGTATGATTGCTCTTGCTTCATTGCTTCGGTCCCTCACGGTGTTCAGCAGGCTAACTGTAGCAAGGCATCGGCTGTTTTGCCAAAGTTGCTGCAAAGCCTCCGGGCCAACTGCCGTTTTTATCGGGAAGCATGGGTTAATGCTGGCGTAAGCGCTGAGGTTTTCGTTATAGTCGCGGGCAGAAAGGAGGTGCAGGCATGAGTGAAAAAATGTGGGGCGGGCGCTTCGCTGCAGGTACGGATAGTTTGGTGGAAGCCTTCACGGCATCCATTCAGGTGGACAGCCGGTTATATGCGGAGGATATCCGAGGTTCGCAAGCCCATGCCCGCATGTTGGGGCGGGTTGGCGTGCTGACCGCCAGCGAGGTGGAAGCCATTGTCGCCGGACTGCAGCAGGTGGAGCAGGAAATTGCCGAACAGCGCCTGCCATTTGTCGACAGCCTCGAAGATATTCACATGCATGTTGAATCCCGTTTGACCGAAATCATCGGGGACGTAGGGAAAAAGCTGCACACGGGCCGTTCCCGCAATGATCAGGTGGCCACCGATCTGCGCCTCTATACCCGCTCCTGTGTGGATGATCTGGTCGCCGCTTTGCGCCATCTGCAGGGAGTATTTGTGGACCTGGCCGAGCGCGAGGTGGAAACCATCCTGCCCGGCCTGACCCATATGCAGGTGGCGCAGCCGGTCAGCTTCGGCCACCATTGCATGGCCTATGTTGAAATGTTTCAGCGCGATGCCCAGCGTCTCCAGGACGCCCGCAAACGAGTTAATGTGCTGCCCCTGGGTGCAGCGGCTCTGGCAGGTACCACTTTCCCGATTGATCGTTGGGATGTGGCGCGGCAACTGGGTTTTGATGCCGTCGCGGAAAACAGCCTGGACGCCGTTTCCGACCGGGATTTTGTCATGGAAGTGCTGGCTGATCTGGCCATGATTGCTGTCCATTTATCGCGTTTATGCGAAGAATTGATTTTGTGGATGTCCGCACCTTTTGGCTTCATTGATCTCCCGGACAGTTTTTGTACGGGTTCCAGCATTATGCCCCAGAAGAAAAATCCGGATGTGGCGGAAATCATTCGTGGCAAAAGCGGTCGGGTAGTCGGTGATCTGGTCGCCATGCTGGTGCTGATGAAGGGCCAGCCCCTGACTTACAATCGGGATAATCAGGAAGACAAGGAAACTTTTTTTGATGCGCTGGATCAGGTGCGGGCCAGCGTCGAAATCATGAGTCGCATGTTGCCGGGCCTGCAAACCCGCCCCGCAGTTATGCGCGCCCAGGCAGAACGAGGTTATGCCACGGCTACGGATCTGGCCGATTACCTGGTGCGTAAAAGTTTGCCTTTCCGTGATGCGCATGCGGTGGTGGGTAAAGCCGTGCGTCTCGCCCAGGATCGCAATATAGGCCTGGAAGCCATGCCCTTGCCTGACTTGCAGGCCCTGTCCCCGCTTATTACCGAAGAGGTTTATCAGGTGCTGACCCTGGAGGGTTCGCTTGCGGCCCGTAATCATCTCGGCGGAACGGCCCCTGATCAGGTGCGGGCGGCTATCGCCCGTGCCCGTGCGCGCCTGGCTGAGGAGCAGTCTGCATGAAATCCCTGGCCGCTGTGGTCTTCGTCTGGGTGTTGGTCCTCGGTCTGGCGGGCTGTGGACGGAAGACGCCACTGAGTCTGCCGCCACCCCCTCCGGCACATCCTGCCGCCAATACGGCTGTCGCGCCAGCACCAATCAGCCCGACCAGCAGTGCCACGGGGAGTGCTGCGCGGCCATGAATCCCTTCCATTACCATCAGGGAGACTTGTACTGCGAGGATTTATCCCTCGCCACCATTGCCCGGCATTATGATACTCCCTGCTATGTATATTCCGGGGCGGCGCTGCGCGAACGCTACCATTCCTTCAGTAACGCACTGGGTGACGGCACGCAGGTGTGTTATGCCGTCAAAGCCAACAGTAATCTCGCGGTGCTGCGTTTATTTGCTGAAATGGGTGCCGGTTTTGACATTGTTTCGGGCGGAGAACTGGAACGGGTGCTGCGTGCCGGAGGTGCAGCGGAGAAAATCATTTTTTCGGGCGTAGGTAAGTCTGCTGATGAAATTCGTGCCGCCCTGTCTGCCGGCATTGCCTGTCTCAATGTGGAGTCTGCTGCAGAGTTGTGGCGGATTGCCGATATTGCTGCTGATATGGGCCTGCGCGCGCCCATTGCCCTGCGCGTGAATCCGGATGTAGACCCCGGCACCCATGCGTACATTGCCACCGGCCTTAAGGAAAGCAAGTTCGGGATCCCCATGGATGCTGCGCGGACTCTCTACCTGGAGGCCGCAAAACATCCTGCTCTGGAGCTCAAGGGCATAGCCTGTCATATCGGATCTCAATTACTTAATCTTGCGCCCCTCGGCGAAGCGGTGACGCGGGTGCGTGCCCTCTATGCAGACCTCTCTGCCCAGGGCCTTACCCTGGAGCATCTGGATCTCGGGGGGGGGGTGGGTATTCGTTATCACGATGAGAACCCGCCCAGTCCTGCGGATTATGCGGAGGTTCTCAACCAGGCCCTGCAGGGCCTGGCCGTCAAAAGGGCGGTAGAGCTGGGCCGGGCCCTGGTGGGGAATGCAGGGGTTCTGCTGACTAGGGTGGAATACCTCAAGGATAATGGCAGCAAGCAGTTTTGTGTGGTGGATGCCGCCATGAATGATTTGTTGCGCCCAGCTCTTTATGGGGCCTGGCACGATATTTTGCCACTCCGCCAGGATGCGGCAGCCGGGCAGGTCATGGATGTGGTTGGGCCGATCTGCGAAAGCGGCGACTTCATCGCCAAGGACCGCCCCGTTCGTGCGGAGGCAGGACAGTTGTTGGCCATTATGGGTGCCGGTGCGTACGGCTTTGCCATGAGTAGCAACTACAATACCCGGCCCCGGCCCCCGGAGGTGCTGGTCCATGGTCATCAACATCGCCTCATTCGGCGACGGGAAAACTGGGATGATCTGATGGGCATGGAGCTCCCCTGACCCCAATTCATTGTCCAGGGCTTGGTGTTTGATCTGCACCATGACTTGCCCTGCGGCCATCGCGAGTGCTCATTTTCTGCTATCGTTATATAAAGCTGGTTGTTTTTTTTGCGGGCGAAGTGATTGCACCGTTTGTCGATGTTTTGGCCAGCAGCCCGCACGTCAGTGAGGAGGCAGACATGGCAGCAGAAATGAAAGTATTCAGTACCGGAATTGATCCAGAAGACTGGATTCCCAAACGTTTCGCCCATCCCGGTGAAGGCAGGACCCCGTCCATTTTTTGGCAACATCTTCCCCCCAACACCAAGAGTCTGGTGTTGCTCATGGAACATCGGGAGGCCGAATCGGGGCAACGGGTACATTGGTTGCTCTACGATATTTCTCCAACGATCGAAGGTTTACACGAGGGGGGTCCTCTCCCCGATGGCATCCTCACCGGACGCAACAGTTTCGGGACGTTGGGTTATCGCCCCCCTGAGGCAGCGGCTGATCACCAGTTGCAGCATTATGATTTCCTGCTGCTGGCGACGGACAAAGCCACACTGGGTCTGGCCGAAGGGGCTGATTGGGAGGCGGTAAAGGCGAGATTGCATACGCCAGGCCATGACGCCGACCAGCTTGGCCCGCCCCCTGCCGCAGATCCGCGTGCCCGTGAAATGCACAGTTTGGGGCATGTGCTGGATCATGCCGAATTCTCAGGGCATTTCGCGCTGGATAATCCTTGACTTGACCGAAGCTGCTCCACCGCTGATAATACGCGGCCTTGACGCTGTTCTGGTGTCGTTTGCGTATGTATGGGAATGTAGCTCAGTCGGTAGAGCAGCGGCCTTTTAAGCCGTGGGTCGCGGGTTCGAATCCCGCCGTTCCCACCATTAAAAACAGCAACTTATAAAATCATATTGATTTAGTTTGGAATTTGTGCCACCTTTATGCCATACTTGGACTCAGAAAGAGAGGCAAGAGATGGCAACCATCAGATCCCGAGAAGACCGGGATGGTATCACGATAGGCTGGCAAGCCCAGATAAAGCGCAAGGGATTTCCTCTACAAGTTAAGACCTTTCGAACCAAAGCCGAAGCGACGCAGTGGGCAACGGTGACGGAATCGGAAATGATACGCGGCGTTTTTGTGTCGCGCAGCGAATCCGAGCGCACTACGGTGAACGAATTAATGGATAGGTATGCGCGAGAGGTGTTACCTACCCAGAAAGGTGGCCGTCGTGAAGTCTCCAGGGTGAAGCATCTAAAGGAAGGACTGGGTAAATACTCACTCGCTGCCCTGACATCTTCCTTGATTGCTGATTATCGTGATGTACGTTTGCAAAAGGTGGGTCCGCAATCGGTGAAGCATGAACTCGGTATACTGCAACGTGCGTTAAAAAAGGGTACCCATGAATGGGGTATTGCATTACCCAATGGGATACCAACTTTTCTGGTAAAGAAACCTAATCTGCCAAAAGGTCGCGAACGACGCTTGGTCGACGATGAGGAGACTCGTCTTTTGGCTGCTTGTCAATCCGTAAATCCAGAGCTTGCTGCTATAACGCGATTCGCTATTGAAACCGCCATGCGGCAAGGCGAGATCATGGGTATGACTTGGGACATGGTTGATCAGAAGCGAGGCGTTGTGCATCTTTCTGAAACGAAAAATGGGTCATCGCGTGATGTGCCATTATCATCTACTGCTGGACAGATATTGGGATCGCTACTCCATCGTTCAGATGGGAAAGTCTGGAATTACACACAAGATGGTATGAGAGCATCTTGGCGTCGTGCGCTGGCTCAAGCCACAATTTCAGGACTCACTTTTCACGACTTGCGTCATGAAGCTACCAGCCGCCTTTTTGAGAAAGGCTTTAATACGGTGGAAGTCTCGGCTATCACGGGCCATAAAACCTTGCAGATGCTCAAACGATACACGCATTTGAAAGCAGAAGATTTGGCAAAAAGGATGGACTAAAAAATACCGGATGGACAGCATTCTCACCTACTTGCAGAGCCAACTGAACACGGTGTTTTCGATGGCAAGCCGCTACACTTACGGCTGACCGTGAAGCGAGTGAGTCTCTGCCGCTTCCGATACCGTCGTTTCGCTTTCTGCAGTTTTTTTGGTGTTCGATTTGCGCTCCGCTTCGCGCTCAGCGAGTAAGGCATCGCCGGATTGTTTCCATTCCTGGAAACGGGGAGATTCCGGTCCATCTCTCCAAGTCTCTGCTGTTTCCAGCAAGCCACCGAGCAGTGCGCCTTTATCGCATTCCAGCAGCCCCGCCAGCTCCACGAGTCCCCCGACTTTGAACAAGGCATGATTACGGGCCTTACGCGCGATGGCCTTATCCTTGCGCTCCTGTTCTTTACGCAGTTTTATGAGTTCATGTTTGGCATTATTGGTCTTTTCAAGACTTTCTTTATACTGCTTTTATAAGCGTTCAACTTTTGATACCATAATGGATAACATCCTGTCTCAATTAATAGAACATTTTATCATGAGTATAGTTTAAAAGTTCCATGATAATCTATTAAAGCATTTTCCTGCTTGTTAAAGCAGGCGCGCTTTAATGTTTCTCTCCGAGAAACAAGCACGGTCTTGCAGACGGCGAAAAGAAAGATGAGGTCAAAATGGCGGAATATCATTTACATGCAAAAACTCACAACCGAGGCGTCGGCAAAGGCGCAGGCGGGCATGTGCGGTACATTCTGCGAGAAGGTCCTTACGCTCAGAAAACGGTGGAACAGGTCGACGGCAATACCGTAAAAAAGGAGCGTGTCTCCCGGGCTGATCAAGTCCTGCATGCTGAATCAGGATATCTACCCGCGTGGGCGCAAACGGCAGCGGACTACTGGGATGCAGCCGATCAGTACGAGCGCAAGAATGGGACCGTCTATCGGGAGCTCGAGTTTGCGCTGCCGCAGGAACTACCGGAAGCCGTGAACATTTTATTGGCGCACAACTTTGCAGAACGCCTGGGCGCTGTGGAAGGCGGGCATACGCCCTATACACTCGCGATTCACCGGAGCGAAAGGGACGCCTCCCTGTTGCACTGCCACCTGATGCTCTCGGACAAAATCAACGACGGGATAGCGCGGGACCCGGCCTTATGGTTCAAACGGGCGGCGGTCTCCCCGAAGAACAAAAACCCGGTGGATCCCGCTTGAGGTGGTGCCCCGAAAACCCAAGCGCGGATTGGGCAGGACTGGCTGAGCGAAGTCGTCCGGCCCTTATGGGCAGATCTGGCCAATCAAGAACTGGCGCATGCCGGCTATTCATCGATCCGCATCGATCACCGAAGTCTGGAAGTCCAGCGACAGGAAGCGGAACAGCAGGCCGCCCGGTTGTGGGAACAAGGGGACCATGACGCGCATCGGGCAGCCCTGGAACGGGTGATCGCCCTGGACCGTCCGCCCCAGCCGAAGCGGGGACGGGTATTGACCCATGCGGGCGCGGAGAAGGCTCCGGACCGGGCGGCGATGGTTTTAGGGTATGAAGCGCACAAACAAGCCCGCCAGGTGGCGGCCCAGGCAGCGGCCCAGGCCCGCCTGGAAGCCCTTGCGCTCGAAAAGGCCCTGCATGATGCGGAACAGGTTCTGGAACGTGCCCGCTTACGGCAGGGGTACCGTAGGGACAGCTGGGAGATTCGGGAGCGCTGGGCCTTTCGCCAGCAGGAACGGGCCAGGAGACGGGAGGAAGAACGGTTACTGGAAGTCCAGGAACAGCGGGAGCGGGAAGAACAGGCCCTGGATGACCGGGTGGCCGCAGAAACCGCGCCGGGTGTCCGCTATCCACAGCGCAGCCGCTGGCGGGAATGGCGGGCACAGACCCTTTCCCGGAAATACGACCCTGCGTATTCGGCAGAGATGGCCGAAAAAGACCTCTACTGTCGCTGGATGCCAGAGCATGGCGGATTGTATTTGCGCCTGGGTAAGCAGGAAGTGATTGATCAGGGGCCGTTACTTTTAGCAAAGAATGGCGCGCAGGATATTCCGCTGTTGATCGAGACCGCTCAAGGGAAAGGCTGGGAGACCCTGACGTTTACAGGCCCTGCAGAATTTCAGGAGAAGGCAGCCATCGCCGCGTTACAGGCGGGTTTGGCGGTAGCGGATGCGGAGCTCGCGCAACGGGCGCAAGCGGTCATCGATGCGCAGCGGGAGCAGGAACGGATAGCGGCGGCGCAACGGGCAGAGATTCCGGACGCCGTGGGTCTGGCCAAGAAAGTCTCTTCCGAAGTTGGCAGAAATTTGTGTGCGCTCATTGAAGAACGCCAGACCCTGGAAGCGACGGCGGACGCGCTGGCTGCGCTTGGATTCGATAGCAAAGTCATTGCCGTGGGGGTCACGTACCTGGTCAATGAGCGCTATCGTGGTCAGACAAAAGACAGGCAGCAGCTGACGAATGAAGCCGCTGCCCAGATCGGACGGGAGGCGGTATTCCGCCATCAGCAGCAGCCGGAGGTACTTTTTGCCGGGCCGGAGCCGACGGCCAAGGGAAAGAAGCGCCCGGGCCAGAACAAGGGGCATGGGTTAGGGGATTGAGCGAGTTACTGCGTAACTATGTTATATCGTGACTGGTCACAAATAAGGCGTTTTTCGGGTTCACTTGGGCAAAATTTGGGCAAATCGGCGAAAATTACGGCATGACACAGGCTGAAATGCCTTTTATTGCAGGTTTTTTATTCGATCAGACCATCAGATTATCAATCCGATGGTCTGGGAAATATCCATTACGGTAACGCGTAACCCAGCTGGTCACGCAATATAAAAACTCATCATGCAGAGCCTGAACTCAAGAAGCTGAATAAAGATTAGTCTTGAGAACGGTAACAAGCTGATTGCGATGGATCCACGCTGGATTTTCAATTTCATAAAATTATTGAAGCAGATTAAGGAGGAATTGTTGATAAGCCGCCATTACTGCCTATATAAATTCTACACACACCAAAACCATAACCATTGCAAACCGGCCGTTGAAAATTACCAAGTTCTAATCCGTCAACTGCATTAATTATATCATCTTTAAGCGTGGTCGATGGTAGAGTACTGGCGTTCATAGTGATTTGCACATAATTCCCAGAATTGACCGTGCTAGGATTTATCCTCTGAGCTAACGTCCGAGTGCCGCCTTCGGCTACAACAGATATTTCCCCATCTGTTGATGTACTATATGTGTAAGCATGATTGGTTGAAGCGTTGTCTACAGGATCCGGCGCGTTACCACTCAAAACCCCAACTGACGTGCCAGTTGTTCCACCCACGAGAGTTACCTGCTGTCCTGCAGCTGCGGCAGCAACTGCTGATTCAGCCGCAATTATTGCAGCGTGGAAGTTCGCAGCTTCGTCTGTAGCTTTGGTTCTTTCAAGATATTCTTCATACTGTGGAATAGCGATGGCTGCTAGAATACCGATAATAGCAATCACGATCATCATTTCGATAAGAGTGAAACCGGTCTCGAGACTAAACTGTGTTTTTTTTAACGAGTATACTCATTAATCCTACTTTGTACCTCCATTTAGTGATTGCTAGACTGGATTAATCCCCGTTGTTAATCGCTTGCTCTATTGCTATCGAACAGTGTTGGTGTTTTTTGGATCCCCTCAGAATTCGGAACTTAAAGTACGCTAAGCACCTAGAGCTTGGTTCTGTTTAAAAAGGGACTCCTATAAAACCTATTATACACGAGATAGAGAATGCATCACTCTGTCTCGTGGGCGTTTCTTCTCTGTCGCTAATGTACTGATTCTCCTCATCCCCGGCAAGCCGACTTTACGACGGATAACTCTGTAATCCGTTTTCTGAGGTAACTCCAATTAAAAAAAGCCCCTGAACGACAGGGGCTGCAAGCGGGGCGAGTAGAACACTTTAAAACGGAAAATTAGCGGATGATCAGTGCCTGAGACGGCAGGAACGGAAATGTTTACCGACCAGCATGAGGAACTGGATGGTTTGCTGGGTTTCCGGTTTTTTCATCATGTCCCAGAGTCCGGCGATTCCTCCCTTGGGAATGGGGGCGCTGGCGGCCTCCTCAGTGGCGCCACTGAGGCAGTGCAGGAAATCGGTGAGGATATGATCCTGATCCATTTTCTCAGCGACAGCGAGCAAACGGTCCATGACCCCGGTGCGCGTTGCCCGATCCAGCAGGCACATGGCATCGGTTGCCAAAGTGGCCAGGCGTGAGACCATCTCATCATTCATAGAATCGCCAGCGGCACCCGCCATGCGGGCCAGATGAACGATGCGCTCCAGATCGCCGTTTTCGACCAGTGCCGAGATGGCCGGTAAAGCATTGACCACCTGACTGCGGTTCACCCGATCCAGTAAATCCATGCCATCGCTGGCCAGACCGGCCAAGCGACCCACCATTTCATCGCTCATGGAATCGGCGGCGGCCCCACTCAGCCGGGCCAGTTGCACGATGCGCTCCAGATCCCCGTTTTCCACCAGGGAGCTGATGGCCGGCAGGGCCCGCGCCACCTGACTGCGGGTGACCTGATCCACCAAATCCAGACCGTCGCTGGCCAACCCCGCCAGACGACCCACCATCTCATCACTCATGGAGTCTGCTGCCGCACCACTCAGTCGTGCCAGGTGCACAATGCGTTCGAGATCCCCGTTCTGCACCAGATGGACCAGGGCTTCCTGCGCGCGTTGCAGTTCATCTTCAGAAGTTTCTGCCATGACCGCAGCCATACGTCACCTCCTCAGAGTAAACCACGGGCGGTAGCCCAATAGAGTTTGTTATAGGACATCTTGAAGGCGTGTACGGCTCCGGTAGGCGCTTTCGGCTGGGGTGGGGTTTTATAATCGAACATGGCATACGTTGCCCGGTCCTTGCCCGCCTCAATGAAGCAGAACACCTTGCCATCATAACTGCGCACCGGCCGTCCCATCTTGATGACCGCCGCCACATTCTCGGCAGCCACTTCCGCTTCGAAGTGGGCGGTTGAACCGGCCTTACTGATGGGCAAATTGGTGGTATCTCCCAGTACCAGAACATTCTTGCCATGTTCTCCTTCCATGTGCAGGGAAGAGCGATTGGTGGGAATCCAGCCGTTTTCACCCAGACCGTTCTTCTCGATGACTTCCTGACCCTTATGGGGCGGCACGGCTACCAGCAGATCGTATTTCACTGCTCCGCCTTCTTCACTCAGTACCTGGGCATTCTTACCATCCACTTCCTTCATGTTGAACAGGGTTTCGTATTTAATGCCCATCCGGTCAAATTCCGGCGCTGCCCACTTGGCGACATTTTCCAGACTGTGCACCCGGCCAATGGGGTAGGTGTAGTAGAACTCGGTCTTGTCCAGCAGGCCGCGATCCTTGATGAAGTCGTGCATGGCGAAGGTGATCTCCAGGGGAATCATCGGGCACTTGTGCGGCAGACCGACGGTGACCACGATGCGTCCACCCTTGAAGTCCGACAGTTGCTTGAAGAATTCGACGGCATTTTCTGCGGTATAGCAGTTGATGGAATTTTCCTTGAGACCGGGAACTTTCTCGGGCAGGGCACGCGAACCGGTCGAAATGACGATGAGGTCATACTCATGCACCTTGCCGCTTTTGCATTTGACATGGTTCTCGGCCAGATGAAATTCTTCAACCGGATCCACATGAAATTCAATCCCCGGCTCCAGCAGGCTTTGCTGTTCGCGGACCAGTTCATCGGGCGTCGCCCGACCCATGGCGACATACAACCAGCCGGGTTGATACACATGCTCATGACTGGCGGACAACATCGTGATGCGTGCCTTGCCGGTTTTCATTTCATGGTGAATACGCCGTGCCAGATGATTGGCAAAAATAGTACCGCCCATACCGCCACCTATGACCAGAATTCTCATGATGTCACTCTCCTTAGGGTTTTACGCCTGCGATTGTTTGTGCGCTTACTTGGCCTTGCGGACCCGAATGTGCCAGGTGCCTTCGCCGTCCTGCTCAGTATCTACCATTTCGTGACCGACTTTTTTGATCCACTCCGGCACATCCGCAGCAGAACCGGCATCTGTGGACAACAATTCCAGGGTGTCCCCGACCTGCATCATTTTCATGTTGGAAATCAGTTCCATCAGCGGCCCCGGACAAAAACTGCCACGGGCATCTACAACGCGTTCACTCATGTGCTCCTCCTTTTAAAAAGTCAGAATCTGACCATTTTCGGCGTCACTCAGGAATTTGGTCAGGCCCAGAGGCCCGGCTACGATTTCCTCCATGCCGTCCTCTTTGACGCCGAGAACATCCATAGCCATGGAGCAAGCCCAGATTTTGGCATCGCCCAGTTCCACCGCCTGCTCGAAAATCTGGTAGAAGGGGGGCACTTTACGTTCGGCCATGACTTCTCCCAGCTTGCCTTCAGCGGGGGCTTCCTTACTATGACCCTTCACAAAGTAGGGGAAGGCGTTCATCGACAGAAAAATATGGACGTCGGTTCCGGATACCGCCGCTACGGACGCCGCCATGGCTGCGAATTGCAACTTCTCGCGCTCGCCACTTAAACAAATGATGTACATGCCTGACATGATATCTCCGATGCATCGCAAAGGTTAAGTGGTGAAACTAACGCAAATTCAATGCCAACATGCTTGTCGGTTTTGATTAACCGGTAGTCTTAAGTGATTAAATGTTTACGTTAAAAATTCAATAAAGTAGCTAGACACTTAAAAATATTCATGCTTATAAGTTAAATGTAAGATAAAAATAGTCATGACACGTCATGACGTGTCATGACTATTTGCGCGGTTATTCCATGCATGAATCATTAATAATTACTGAAATTCTAATTATTGAGCCCTATATAATGCAAAATATCTTAATTTTTTCATTGTATTGTTTAACTCATCCATCGAATATTATCCAGAGAAAACAAGCGAACCACTCGACGTGAAATTGTTTCAAGCGTTTGTGTTTTGGCATGTATTTTGCTGAAAATTTTTCAGCTATCAGTCATTTCTGGTAGTAAAATTTGAATTCCTGTTTTAGGAGGAGGTTATGAAAAATATGAACGTCGTCAAATCGATGAAAAGTAAAGGATTAGCCGTTGCAATCGCTTGTGCATTAAGTGCAATAGTACCGGTAACCGCCAATGCGGCGATCGGGGCTGCCAGTCTATTTGGCCAGGGCCGCATTCTGGGCACCGGGGCAGTAACAGCCGTGGACGGTGCTGCCGGTGGTGGTATCAACCCCTGGGCCGTCATTTCGGGTTATGGCACCAATCAGCAAATTGGTGCGACCGCTTTTTATTCACACGTATTGCTGAATAACTATAACTTGAACGCCTACGGCGCTTCGGTCGGATTATTCAACCGCATTGAGATCTCTTTTGCCCGACAGGGGTTCAGTTTAGGTAATACCGGGCAAACGCTGGATCATCGTATTCTCAGTGTCGTCAGCGGAAAGTCGGTCCCCTTGGGCACTTCCACGACTTCTGCAGCACTTGGTCTGAGCGGTCCCGCATTCTTTGGCAGCAACTATGATCTGAATCAGGATATTGTCGGCTTAAAGGCAAGACTTTTCGGTAATGTTGTCTATGATCAGAATTGGTGGGAGCCGGAGGTATCCGTTGGCGTGGATTTCCATCATAACGAGATGCCCAGAAATCTGGCGGCCACGTTGCATGTGGCGCGCAATGGGGTCAGCTATTACCTGAGTGCGACCAAGGTGTGGCTGAATGGTCTGTTCGGTCTGACCACCCTGGCAGACGTAAATATTGATGTAACCAATGCGAACCAGCAAGGCTTGTTAGGTTTTGGTGGCGTCAATGGTATGGGCTATAAGGTCGTACCCGCAGCCTCTGTGGGTGTTTTCTTGAACCGTCATGTGGTACTGGGTGCAGAATATCGAGATATGCCACAGAACCAGCTGATTGCCCCGTCGAGTGGGGCCGGGAATTTCAGCACATTGGGTAATGCCGTATCCAAGACCAGTTCCTGGAAAGACGTCTATGTCGCCTGGTTCCCCTACAAGCAGCTTTCTGTGACGGCAGCCTATGTAGATTTGGGTACCATTGCCACTGAGCAGAATCAAAACGGTCTGTATCTGTCTCTGACCACCAGCTTCTGATCTGATTTTAAGAGGAGTTTACCATGTCATTTATACCAACCTCTTTCCGTCTTTCGGCTGTAGCCAAGGGTGTCGCTTTGGCGGCAGGGTTTACGGCTGTTGCCATGATGGGGATTTCGACCGCATCCGCTCAGGATTACTATGCCCAGTACGGCGGTAAGGCGGGCATTACCAAGCTGATTAATACGTTTGTGGGTAATGTGGCTAGTGATCCGCATATTAATTACTACTTCGCACATACCAATATTCCTCACCTGAAGTATGAATTGGTGCAGCAGGTGTGCATGGCGGTGGGCGGTCCCTGCAAGTATACAGGACTCAGCATGCGGAAAGCCCACGAAGGGTTACATATCACCACTGCGGCTTTTAATTATCTGGCTCAGGACATGATGGATGCGATGCAGACTCAAAAGATTCCCATGTCGGCACAGAATTACCTGATTGCTATTCTGGCTTCCATGGAACCGCAAATCGTCACCGCTAACGGCCCATTGGGCTGAACATAATTAACCGCAATGTGATTACAAATGGACGATGAAACGACTCCTCCTCCCTAAGCCTTTCGGGAGTTTCAGGCTCCACGACAGTGGGGCCTTTTTTGAAGTTCAGTAGTGAATAATGAAGTAGTAATGGCCACTTTGGCCGCTTAGCCACTTAGGAGAGTATAAAATGAAAGACCCAATTGCTATTGGTTTGTTTGGATTTGCCGTTCCGCTGTTCATCATTGGTGCTGTATTTTATGGCATTGTGCCGCTCGCTGGATTGGGTACCTTGCTGGCCCTCTGTTTCGGGTTTGGTGCGGCCGCCATGTATATGGCGGGCGGATTTACTTACCAGATGCCAAATTCATACATTGCCACCGTATTTTTTACCTACGGATCGTTTTTTCTGAGCTTTGCCATTGCGGCTATCAGCGGCGGTTTGGCAGCGACAATGAAGAGTGCGCCCCAACTTTTGATGGTGTGGTTCTGGTTGATGGCTTTGATTACTTTTATTTTCTTTATTGCATCCCTGCGCGCTAACATCGGTCTGGTGTTACTGTTTGGAATTCTCTGTGCAGCCTTTGTCCTGATGGCTATTTCCGTGTCGAACATCGCGGGCTTGCTGTTCATGATCGTTGCACTGATTGGCTTCTATCTGGCCGCAGTGCATGTCATTAATCCCGTGATAGGTAAAGCGATATTGCCCGTAGGTAGTCTGGCCCCGAAAAAGGCCTGATCAGCTGTTTTGAAGCCGCCGATATGGAATCGGTGGCTTCACGTGTTTAACCCGAAATCTAGGCTGCCAGAACTGATTTTCGCTGATTGTATAATTAAATCTTAAAGTAATTCAGAAAACAAAAAACGTTGCTCCTCGTTTTGCGATTAGATTTCAGCTTGATGATTGGAACAATGATAATAAAGGGTCATGCAGAATGATGTCCTTTTCTGATAATTTTATGACTACTGAAGCGAGTAGATAAAAATGATCCATCCAGAAGCCTCATCCAATACCGGCATCATGACCATATCCCATGAGCCGTTTGTCTTTCACTGCAACCACTACAATCGCTTTCTTCAATTGGTGATCGAAGACTGCCATTACATTGACCGTGAACCCATTCTGGTAAAATCGGCTACAGAAGTCAGCTTCCGACAACTTCAGGCGGCCTTTCGGGAACACCCGGAATGGTCCATGGCAGATCGCCTCCAGTATGCAGAAGACCTGTACCGCTTTTGCGGATTTGGCGACCTGCCCTTGGGCACCCTGCCTCACTCAGCAGAACCAGAGTTGGTACTCATCGAAAATCACTCCCATTACGGGGCCGCACTGCGCCTGAATTATGGCAAGCGGCGCTGGCCGGGGGAGCATTTTGATCTGGGCTATGCCATAGGGGCCGTATCGGCCATTTATGGACAGTCTTATGGGGGTAAAATCGATAGAGATGCGCTCTCCATGGGGCAGGTGTCGACCCGCTTTCATCTACATCTGCGCAATGATGGGGATCCATTCCCCTTGGATATACCGGAGATCCCCCAGGCTACTCTGCCCCAGGGTGCCGATCAGGTTCCTCCGCGACATATCGGCCTGCATATCGATGAAAACACCATTATGGCTGCGGTGGGCACCTTGCCACTGACCGGGGATGCCGACGGATTGATTCCCGCCTTTGGCGTTTTTCTCACGCGCCACTACGCGGACTACTACAATCTGGTGTCTTTTCGCTTTGAACGGGCACTTCAGGAAGCACTCAACACGCATCGCTATTTAGGAGAGATGCTGTGGTACGAGTATCCCGCGCTGTTTTACTACAAGGAGAAATTCCAGCATCTTCAGGGCCAGGAACTGGCCAGAACCTTGTTGATTGAAGCGGGCCATATTTGCGGTTTCAACACCATGGGCGGCATCATGCGTTCGGATCCTTGGTATCAGTTGATTGTCCCGCAACTGCAATGCCGTGAGGACTGGTTATCCGGCATCATTGCCTGCATCAATGCGCTCGGTTGGGGTGTATGGCGTATTCAGGAAATCATTCCGAATGAACGTCTGGTACTGCGTGCCTGGTACCCTTACGAATCGCTGGGTCATCTCCGCGCCTACGGGAATGCTGATCATCCCATTGATTATTTGATGACGGGCATTGGCTCTTCTCTGATGAACCTGCTCTATACGGCAGACATCACCGCCAGGCCCGATCTCACTTTGGAATTTTACTATCAGGTAAACCGTTCCAAAGCCGGCTTCTGGGCCAGACAAACGCGTTGTGTCGCCATGGGAGATCCCTATTCCGAGATTGTGGTGGAGCGCAACATTTTATGATTCCTTGTGATTTTTTTGCTGCCACACAAAGTCCCTTTTAAATGACTACAGCATTTGAGGACATTACATTGCGAATTTTCGATTCAAATGCCCCCAGAGATGCTTGTGAATCTATAAGTCTTCGCGCAGTTAGCAGAAAAGGTCTTAATGGTTGTTCAGTTTCATATATACATAGCCTGATAGCCTGCTCAGCGAAGAGGCTCTTACTCCAATCAATCAAAAGGTTTCAATGGATAATCAATCCCCCCTAAAAATCTGGTTGGATATTTTTTCCAGCATGAGTAAGGCCCCATTCACAGGAAGTGTAGACCTGCCTTGGGATCAGGCTCAAAAGCGGCTTATGGACCAGATGTTGAGCAGTCTGGATCAAAGCGGGCTGTTTCATACCTGCGCTATCGCTCGGGCCGATACCGGTCACATTTTGCAGCCTTTGGCGGTTTCCGGTCCATTGCAACCAATAGTTCTGGAGAATGTGGCTGTACTGTTTTCGCCAGACCATCCTCATGCGCGCAGCATGACGGCACGGGCTCAGGTTGAGGACCGTACCTTGCTCGTGACTGACTATGTGCACAGCGAATATTTGCAACATCCCGATCTGGCTGGATGGCGACAGGCGATCGAAGCCATTGGCATCCAGTGGCTTCTGGCCACGCCGATCCATCGTCATGCCACTGTATGGGGAGTGCTGGTGTTGAGCGGCTTACAGGATGAGCCGCCGGAACTCATGGCCGACAGTGCGGAAAAGATGGCTGTGTTCATTGCTGACGCCATGGAGCATCTGGAAACACGTCGAAATGAACAGCAGTATCGGGAAACCCTCAAAAATCTGGCGCATACCGATGCTTTAACCGATCTGCCCAATCGACGGGCGCTGGAAACGCAGATGGAGCAAGCCATGCTCCGCGCCATTCGTCACAATCGTCTTCTGGCGGTCTGTATGCTGGATTTGGACGATTTTAAGCCAATCAATGACACCTATGGTCATGAGATAGGCGATGAAGTATTGGTGACCTTAGGTAAACGTTTGACCGATATGTTGCGCAAATCTGATTTTATTGCCCGTTACGGGGGCGATGAATTCGTACTCCTGCTGGAAGATTTGGCGGGACATGCAGACCTTACGCAAGTCTTGCAAAAGATCGAAGAAATCATCACTGCACCGATCCTTCTGAGTAATGGTGAAAGCGTTCAGGTTGGGGCAAGTATGGGTGTCGTGCTGTATCCTTTTGCCGATACAGACCAAGCGGATCAGCTGTTGCGCTGGTCTGATCAGGCGCTCTATGAAATCAAAGCCCACAAAGCGGATCGAGAAAATTGCTGGGCACTTTTCGGTGAGGAAAACTTCGCAGATCAGCGTAATCCCGCACAGGTCCTGCTGGATAACGGCGCATTGGAGGTCTGGTATCAACCCATTCTGGATAGCCGCAAAGGCAAGATAGTCGGTGTCGAAGCTTTGGCACGTCTCCGCGATACAGAGGGTACCCTTTGGCATCCAGCGAAGTTTCTACCGCAATTGCAGCCAGGAAGTCTTTCTGATCTGACCAAAAAAGTTTTGGTGCAATCGTTGAACGATCTCACTCTTCTGGATACGCAGGGATGGCCCCTAAGCGTTTCTGTCAATCTTGACCCGCAGTCCGTCTCGGCAGGCTGCGTCACTTGCCTGCAGGAAGTGATTGCGCAAAGTACGGTAGACCCTGCGCGCATCACTCTGGAGATTCTTGAGGGGGGAGATTTTTTTGAACGGCAGAAGGCTGTCGATGCTCTCCTGGAAATAAAAGCATTAGGCTTTCGTCTGGCGCTTGATGATGTGGGAAGTGCCTACAGCTCTCTGCTCCGCATGAAGGAACTGCCTATTGACGAAATCAAGCTCGACCAGGGCTTTGTCCGCACCCTCGAACAGCGACCGCAGGACCTTCATTTCTTAAACGCCATTCAGGATCTGGCCAACGGCATGCAGGTAGATCTCGTGGTAGAGGGTGTAGAGACTGAAGATATCCTGGATGCAGTCACCGTTATGGGAAGCACGCTTCTGCAAGGTTACGCCATTGCCAGGCCTATGCCGTTCGCGGAATTGCAGGCATTCCTCCAGCACACCGTTTTCCCGCACCGACATCGACCCATCAGTTTGCTTGGACTGTACGCTACGCGTCTTGCTCAACACGAAGCGCTGAAAAAAACCATCATTCGCTCTCCACGCGCAGTAGATTACCTGACTCTGGCTGATGCCACGGTCTGCTCCCTCCATGGGGATATCCAACGCTTGGGAGGCGATAACGCGAACCGGCTGGATCATCTGCATCGAAATTACCACCGCGCCATTGCCGTAATGGATGCCCTTATGCTGGCTGCTCCAAGCGGTGCAGATTGGAGCACTGTTGACCAAGCTGCAGTGGATTTTGAACAGACTATTTTGGAGACTTATTTTGAAGAAAAAAGTAAGAAACAGCAGATATAATGAGAATAATGATAGTTTTTCTGGGGTTTCACGTTAATCTTGCCTGTCGCTCCTTTGCGTATCGTTACCGAGGAGACAGAATCGGATTCTGGTAACCGCAGTGGAAACCGTAATTCGATACGTAGCACTATTTACTCTGTGCCCCCGACATTTTGACGAGCCAAGGGAATATCAGAGTTCTGAATCATTTAATGGATGCTGGTGGCTAATTTTCCAGCTGGCGAATTGGCTCAAACTCCGGTAGATGTGGGGGATTGTTTCATAATGTGCCATAGGGTAGTTTTGACCAAAGACGATTCTTCATATAGAAGGAGATCCCAATCGACTTAACTCAGAGTGATACCGAACTGGCTCTGCTGCTGCCGCATCGTGCGGATCTCCCGCTTGTGGAGTATCTGCCACTGGTTTTCCTCAGCGGTGCAGAGGATCTTCTGTTACCCGAACCAGAAGATCTGGGAATCGCGGTTGGCCAGAGCGCGATTATTTATGACGAAGAAGAGGATGACAGTGGCACCCTGTGCCATACCCAGGATTGGGACCTGGGAGATCTGGTTTTGAAACCTTCCTTATCCACCCTCGACAATATGCCCAGCTACCGCAAATCGCTCGTCTTCATTTTGGCTAAACCGTATTTGCTGGGTTTTTTTGCGGACTGGAAGTACTTTCAAAAAGAGGCACATCATTTTCGGCGACCGCAGCGTGTATTGCGCAGGCGGACGCGCAAAACGCAGCGGATAAGACTCGAAGGAAAGATTACTATCCGTCGTCGGGATGGCACATCGCTGTTTGCCCATCTCTATGATTTCACTCCGACAGGGGCAGGATTTTACACCAGTGCAACGGGATTCCGTGTCGGCGAGATGCTGTTGGTGGAATTTGATATTGCGGATTGTGGGACTTGTGAAACGACCGTCACCATTGCCCGTATCGAGAATCTGGTCCATTCCAGTCATACGTACCTGATCGGTGTTCATTTCAAGCTCACAGAAGCCCAGCATCGCAAAGCCGAGCAGCTGTATCTCTGCAAGAAGGCGGAAATGATTCAGCAACTGGCTAGTCCTGAACGGCACCGTTGGACGCCACCTAGCTCATCCGGCTAAAAACACTACATCCGCTGCCGATCGGCTACCCCTGGGATGACGCCACCAAAATGCGCCGTTATCCAACTGCCTCGCCACCAATACGATAGCACATTGGATTTGTCTGGAACCATGACAGGGCCATCATTCAAACCCTTTGACGCACCTGGTCACACGATATCAAAACCGGTGATATACAGGACATGAAATCGATAATCTGAACTGAGCGAGTAAGGATTCCCAGAAAAAAAGGCTTCCTTTAATAGGAAGCCTAATAATCCCTAAAAGCTCAGGGAGGAGGATTCTTTCATGGATGATTTTTTCAGTGTGGTAATCCGTTCCCCGCCATCTATCCAGTGTCAAATTCTGAAAATTTTCGCTATATAAATGACGGGGAAAATGCTTCATAAATGCGGTCAGAAGCTGGTGGTCAGAGACAGATACAGACCGTTTTGATTCTGCTCAGTAGCAATGGTACCCAAATCTACATAGGCTGCCGTCACAGAAAGCTGCTTGTAGGGGAACCAGGCGACATACACGTCTTTCCAGGCGCTCGTCTTGGATACTGCATTCCCCAATGTGCTGAAATTACCCGCACCACTCGACGGGGCAATCAGCTGGTTCTGTGGCATATCTCGATATTCTGCACCCAGTACCACATGACGGTTCAAGAAAACACCCACAGAGGCTGCGGGAAGGACTTTGTAACGCATGCCGTTGACACCACCAAAACCTAACAAGCCTTGCTGGTTCGCATTGGTTACATCAATATTTACGTCTGCCAGGGTGGTCAGACCGAACAGACCATTCAGCCACACCTTGGTCGCACTCAGGTAATAGCTGACCCCATTGCGCGCCACATGCAACGTGGTTGCCAGATTTCTGGGCATCTCGTTATGATGGAAATCCACGCCGACGGATACCTCCGGCTCCCACCAATTCTGATCATAGACAACATTACCGAAAAGTCTTGCCTTTAAGCCGACAATATCCTGATTCAGATCATAGTTGCTGCCAAAGAATGCGGGACCGCTCAGACCAAGTGCTGCAGAAGTCGTGGAAGTGCCCAAGGGGACCGACTTTCCGCTGACGACACTGAGAATACGATGATCCAGCGTTTGCCCGGTATTACCTAAACTGAACCCCTGCCGGGCAAAAGAGATCTCAATGCGGTTGAATAATCCGACCGAAGCGCCGTAATCGTTCAAGTTATAGTTATTCAGCATGACATGGGAATAAAAAGCGGTCGCGCCAATTTGCTGATTGGTACCATAACCCGAAATGACGGCCCAGGGGTTAATACCACCACCGGCGGCACCGTCCACGGCTGTTACTGCCCCGGTACCCAGAATGCGGCCCTGGCCAAATAGACTGGCAGCCCCGATCGCCGCATTGGCGGTTACCGGTACTATTGCACTTAATGCACAAGCGATTGCAACGGCTAATCCTTTACTTTTTAGTGTATTCATAAACTCCTCCTGACTTGGGATTCCTCATTCCCATTAAGCGTAGCTATCCAGAAAGACCTGCTGAATAGCGTGACGGACACACATGCGAGCTATTCAAATCAGCCCAAGGGACCATTGGCCGTGACAATCTGTGGCTCCATAGCGGCCAGTTGTGCCAAAAGGTAATTCTGTGCAGGCTTGGCGATTCCTTTCTTGTCCATGGCCTTGATCATGTCTTGTGCCAGATAATTGAAAGCGGCAGTGGTGACATGCAGTCCTTTGTGCGCGGCGGTCATGGTCGGACCTGTGTATTTGCAGGGTCCACCGACGACCTCGCAAACCTGTTGGGTCAGATTGTATTTGAGCGCCTTGATGTTGGTGTGCGCGAAGTAATAATTGATATGGGGATCTGCAGCGACATAACCCACAAAAGTATTAATCAGTGCTTTTACGCCCGACGGGCCACCAAAGTCACCGATGTAATTCTGAATGGGCATCTTGATGTCAGCACGCTGAATGGATGCGGAACCAGGTGCGGCGATTGCCAAAGGTGCTGCCAAGCCTAGGGTAAGGGCGAGACCTGTCAACATAGCAACATTTTTTAGTTTGAACCTTTTCATTTAAACCTCCTGACTTGTGTTTACGATTTAGGCGTATAGGCGTAGCAGTAACCGTGAGGGCTGATTTTTCCTGCCACTACTTTGCAAGTCCCGTCTGCGGTAGGGCTTGAGCCTGGAATGAAGTGCATACAGTTGCTACACATATCCTTGCCCGAAGGATGATCCTGATAACTGACGGACGCCTTGCTCGAAAGCGTGCCGGCTTCCGCCAGGGGTGAAAACACCAAGGGCGCTACAGCCGCGACGGCGGCAATCTGAGTACTCATTTTTAACCATTCACGACGACTCATCGATTTTTTCATAGAGATTGTCCTTAAAGCTGGCGTTGATAAGAAAATAAAAGTTCACGCAAATATCTATACGACAGCTTTTAGTATCTGGATGCACTCGCCTAACAGATATTTTTTTGGATCTACATCAGGAGGTTATTCGTATATCCACCAAACAGTTTTTTTATAAAGGGATTAACTTTGATGAGGTACGCTGAGTATATCGATGAGGTTCCTCGTCATTTCAAGTGGGTAGCCTGAGATCCAGCTTACCCAAGATCAGGTAGGCCATATTGATAAAGTTCTTGTGGGTACGGTAACCCCGAGCTTTCGCCTTGGCGGATTGAATGAGGCTGTTAAAACCTTCCAGAATTCCATTGGTGATCTGGCTCTCAAACCAGTGGAGCACACCATCCCAATGATTCATGATGGTGTAGGCAACCTTGACGATAGGCGGCAGATCGCTGGTCTTGGCGTTTTCCAACCAGGCTTTCAAGAGGGTAGCACCCTGATGGCGATTCTTGATCGTGAAGATGTCCTGAAAGGTCAGGCGGAATTGGTAGGCCTGCGCCGTCTTGAGGTTCTGGTCTTTGAGTAATGCCTGCAGCTTTTCTTTCTGCTTCACCTTGAGTTTCCGTTCATTCTTGAGCCAGAGCCAGCGGGTCTTTTTGAGGTCTGGCTGGGTAAATGCTTCGCTCCTGCGTACCGCGTCCACGGCCTCGTTGACGAGCTTCATGAGGTGGAAACGATCAAAGGTCACCTGGGCGTTGGGAAGATGCTCTTTAGCCCCTTTCTGGAAGGCGGGAGACAAGTCCATGCTGACGTCCGTGACAGCTTCTGCGCTGCCCCCATGGGCTTCAAGGTCTGTGGCAAATCGCGCAAAAGTGGAGACGTCCTTACCGGGGGTGGCAAACAGCAGTCGCCTAGCTTCCAGATCTACGAAGAGCGTGATGTAGTCATGGCCGCGCCGACTGCTGGTTTCATCGACGCCGACGGCATGGACATGGGCCATATCCACTCTGGTACGGGCTTCGGGCACATAGTGGTCAATCACCCGCCACAGGAGCGTGTCGGTCTCGCCGATCAGGCGGGCTACTGTCAATACCGGCATCTCCCGCACCAGGGTCATGATCAGCGCTTCAAAGAGCAGGGTGAAACGCGAGCCTTCCCGCGCCCAGGGAACAGGGATCTGATGCACCCCATGTTCCGGGCACATCACACGGGGTACGCGGGCGTGGAGATAGGCTTCATGCTGAAAGAAATCCATGTGCCGCCAAGTATGTTCACGGGTGTCATGTACCGGACACTCCTCACCACAGACGGGGCAAGCAAAGCGACTGCCCTTGGGAAAGTTGATGTGCAGATCCAGGCGCTTCTCCTCCACTTGGAAGGTCACATCGTCCACCAACCACGGCGGTACCAACCCTAACGCGAGAGAAAACAGCTCTTCTGGGACCATCAGCTAACTCCTATTCGGGACACAACTGCTCCGCTGCATTGTAAACCCTACCCACTCGATCTGACGAAGAGCCATCGATGATTCCTGTTACCGCTCCATATAGCCGCATCCATGACAATCGACCCAATCGTGCCAAGCTGCTCCATTTGTTGCTACTCTCCACCGTTGCTTTTCAAATGATTATGGGGCTCATGGGCTGGTTATTTGGATGGTTTCCCTTTGAGTGGCATGTCATCGTGGGGCAGATGCTGATCGTGGTCCTGCTTTTGCAATGGGGTTGGCTTATGTTGAGCCGCAGTGGACGCATTACGTTGTGTTATTTTTTCCCCCTGAATCCCGTTGGATTAAGAGCAATTAGTCAAGACATCAGGGGCCTATCTCAAGGAATTTTAGCGTCTCCCGGCCCACGCGCGGGGCTGCCTGGATTGATGCACGGGATATTCCTTCTCTCGGTGACTCTGGTTGCCGCTGCTGGCCTGACACTCTTAGGCGGATTTCGCGGGTGGTGGTCTGGAATTCCATTTAGATGGTTATTGGAGATTCTTCGTTGGGGGGCTGTTGCAATTGCTTTGCAGTGGATTGGGCACGTAGGAATGGTGTTTCTGCATACTCTTGCAGGGGATCCTCTCTGGAATATGTTTAAGCTGCGGTCAGCCCATAAAAAATGTTCCCAAACAAAAAATGACAGAACGTTATGTCTGGAGTTAGCTGTCACCTTGGATTTCTAATGTCTGTGTTATGGTTGTGCTCACGAGACGCAATGTATCGTTTTGTCTCGTGATCCCAAAACTCTGAACGGCAGATCGCCCGGTTTTGCCCGGTTCTTCTGCCACCCAGGAGGGCCGATTATGGGACATTACATTGAGTCTGCTTATACGGGTGAGGATGTTCTTCATTAGGCCGCTACGTGTTCACTGCGGGGCTTCGCTGTCAGATCAATCCCCAGGGCTTTCATGACGGCCAGCGTCGTTTTCAGCGTCGGATTGCCGGCTTCGCTGAATGAACGGTAGAGCTGTTCGCGTGAAAGACCGGTATCGCGGGCAATCTGGGTCATACCCTTAGCACGCGCGACAATACCAAGCGAGTGGGCAATATAGCCAGCATCCCCGGTTTCAAAGGCGTCGGCCATGAACGCCGCGATCTCCTCATCGTCGACGAGTGCGGCTGCCGGATCATAAGTCGTCAATTTCTCAGTCATTGGATGTACTCCATTCTTCCGCCAGCTTCTTTGCTGTGGCGATGTCGCGGGCCTGCGTTTTTTTGTCGCCACCACAGAGCAATACAATCAGGATGTCGCCACGCTGCTGGAAGTAGACGCGGTAACCAGGACCGTAATGGATACGCAAGTTCGCTGACGCCTTCGCCTACGGGTTCTACATCCCCCGGCAACCCGTGGGCCAGTCGCGCCAATCGTGTGGCGATGATGGTCCTGGCGCGCTTGTCTCGGAGGCGAGATTCCCAATTCGCGAAGGCCTCGGTCTGTTTTAGCTACGATCACTGGCGTAGTGTAGTCAAAGAACTACAATCGTTCAACCCTTGCCGGCTTTTTTTGAATTGTGCAATCCAGAAACAGTAGACGCGATCGCACCCATATCCTATATACACCAAACGACCGTTAGCCGGCCAGGCCGGGCAATGTCCGTGCGCGTGCTTGTTTAACACTGAAGGGGCCCCGAGATGGCCGCAGACAATCAAAATTCTGTAAAATAGAAAACAAATATATTGACTACAGTAAAAATGCGGGGACGAGAGACGACACTCGCATATGTACCCATGTCGGAGGCAACTGAACTCAAATGAAACAATCGCTGCGTATCGCCCTTGCTGCTGCACTCCCGGCGGTAGTTCTTGCGTGTATCGCGTGCGTTAGCAATCAGGCTCTGGCCAATACTACCCCTGCGCAAACCCCCGCTCCGTCTGCTGCGACTTCAGGAGTGGCCGTCGTGGACGGACGGTTAGTCGTGGCTGGAACCAATCAATTATTTATACCGCGAGGATTCACCTCGGTTTCCTTGGCCTATCCCACGCAGTACGCTGCCACTTTATGTAGCAGGCATTTTCGTGCCTCTCCCGCAGCAGCCAATCTTCAGGAAGCACAGGCCGCCATGACGGCGACCGCAATGCCTGGTTTCGGTTATAACCCGTCCTTGGAAGCGATGGTAAAGGACTGGCACGCCAATACGGTACGTTTCAATCTCAGCCAGGGAGCACTGCAGTACGAATATACTCACGGGCTTTCTGCCTACACCGACATGGTGCGCAACGTGATTGAACAGGCGCGAAGCGCCGGCCTTATCGTTATCTTGTGCATGCAAACCGAGCGATACAGTTGTACGCCTTATGAGGATGGAGGACTCCAGAAGCTGCCCGATCTCCGGACCGAACAAGCCTGGAAACAACTCCTGGATTCGCGTTTGACGCATGATAAGGGCGTGATACTGGAAGTCTTTAACGAGCCTTCAACGACTCGCGCATGCGATGACGGTACCTTCAGGCATCCTGACTGGAAATCCTGGGCGCGTGGCTGTGGCAGAGAGCCCGATCAGGGCATGCTCACGGTAGGGAGATGGCTTCGTCAGCAAGCTCCAGAAAATGTCCTTCTTTTCATGGGTGACGGTGTGGATTTTGGTTTCTCCGGCTTCACTGTGCCGCATGGAATGCCGCCTAACTCAGCCTACAGCGTGCATCCCTATCAGTATGTGGTGCGCGGAAATCTAACCGACAGTATCCATGTATGGAATACACGGTTTGGAAATCTGGCAGCCACCGGTCATGCCGTCATCGCTACAGAATGGGACGAGGGCCTCAAACATTGTCCGAATGATCCGAATCAGACCATCACCCGATACTTTATTCAGCGATATCTCCCAGCGCATGCTATTGGGATAACCGTTTACGGGTGGGATGCTCCCGTTCAAGCGGCTGGTTATATCATCAACAGCTACAACTACCCCGGAAATACGGCCACGTATCAATTTGTAGATCCTAATTCTGATGGATGTGGCCATGACGCAGGGAGGATCCTACAAAAGACATTCCGGGCTGAAGCTGTCCAGTGATGATTTCCAATGAAAAGCAGAACAGATGACGTCCCATCCGATTATTCAGGTGGTTGGTTGCGTATGACCTTCAGCACCGCTTGGGGTTGCTTCGAAATCAGTGCAGGCCCATTTTGGGGTGTACTCACTAATACTGAAAAATCAATCAAGTAAATTTCACCGGGATAGGAAATCGCTTTCCTAACCGTCACATTGGATTTGCCGAGTGGATTTCTCCCTCGAAAAGCGGCACGAGCAAACACCCCATAGGTCTCCGGTCGTCCAACTGGCGTCGTATAAAAAATCCCGATGTTATTTCTGGTGTCGATGTTGGCGATCCAGCCTTTGGACGTCAGATGGCCTTCAGGCCAGCGGCTTCCACGAACCATCCTCACTGGCCATTTGGCATCTTGAAGCAGAAGAGACCGCCCCGCGCGCCCATAAGGCGAAACCAGCGGATATAGAAACGCATCCGTCCAGTCCGAGTAAAGCGTAGGGACCTCCGAGTCCAATAGGTAGGTCTGCATTCCGTGGTTGTAAAACGTAAAATGAAAATGGGCAACACCTTTCGCGCTAATCCGAACATCCTCTACGTACACCCACTTTGTAGGATGGCCCGTATCGTAATCCACCGGATCAATCACCGCATGAAAATGCGTTCGACTCGCGTTCCACCTCACCACCTTACTTCCAATTTCCGGATGTATGACCCCGTGGGGGTGCAGATAAAAGGCCTGGTGTCCAAAAGATCCCGCCTGCGTAGGGTTAAGCATCAGGCTCCAATGACCGTTTATCATCAAAAACAGAAACTGGTCCACCTGTAATTCACGCCCCGGATCATGGGTGTCGACAATGTTCAGCCCATGGGCTACGTGTCGATTCGACACCGAAACCACCACCCCACCCCAAGGAATGTTAAATTTTATCGAAAGGCCGCCATTCGAAATGGTGACGTCCTTTCCTTTCGGCCCAGGTCGAAAATGACTCCCGTAAGCCTCGGCCGGAATGCCCGCAAATACCCAGACCATACAAGCAATCAACAAGCACGCCTTCCATCTATTTCTGATCATATATTTCCGTTTTTCGGTAGCATCGCAAAGTATAGATTGAGTCTGTCAACCAAAGTAGCGTGTCACACGTTAAAACACCGTAAGATCCGGAGGAATACGATTCTGACATGTTTCAAACTGAGGCTATTCTCATTGACACCAGCCTGAAAGAAAAAGCCTGGTCCCAGCTGTTTTATGGGTTGGAAAAACGTGCTTTTCGCTTTGCCTGCCTGGAACTTGGAGACTCCGGCCAAGCTGGAGATATGGTTCAGGAAGCTGCCATAAAGCTCATGCAGAAATATTCAGACCGCCCGACAGAAGAGTGGGTGGCGCTGTTTTACGCCATCCTGCGCAACCACATTCGGGATCATCAACGCCGCCAGCGTTTAGAGAGATTACTCGGATTCTGGAGAACAGAAAATGACGATGCCGAGGAGGACTTAAGTGCCCTACCCGATCTTTTTCCGAGTCCCGATGATCAGTTATCCGGACAACAGTTAGGCACACAGATTGAATCGGCTTTGCGCCAATTGCCCAATCGGCAGAGGGAAGCCTTTCTATTCAGGGAATGGCAGGAATTAAGCGTGGAAGAAACAGCGATGGCTATGGGTTGCAGTAGCGGAAGTGTCAAGGTCCACCACTATCGAGCGTTGCGACGTCTGCGGACGCTTCTCGCAGATTGGGCACCTGGAGGATATAACGATGAAGCATGATCGGTTTTTTATTGCGCCTTCGGGGAGTTGTCACCCGCGATCAGACACTCTGGATCGGTGGCGTGCAGGAATGCTATCGGGGCATTTTGCACGCCGGATTGCCGCACATGTGGGCCATTGTCCACGTTGCGAAGAACAATGTGCATTTTCTAAAACGCTCCTGGATCATTGGTCGGCGGGTTATCAGCCGCATCATCAATCTATCAGACGGTCCGTAACAATCTGGCGACTACCCGTCGCGGCTAAGATAATTCTGGGTTTTTGTGCTATCGCACTGGTTGCGATGTCGCTGCATGTGTTCAGCCCTATGCCACGTTCAACACCGGTTAAGACAAATCAGCCCATTCCTCCTGAAGCACACAACATAGTTGCTCATCTTGGTTTTTACGAATGGTTGGAAGCGCATCCAGACAAACTCAATATGGTGGATCATGGCTATTAAGGGATTTCCCATTGTTTTACTGGGAATATGCATATTCGGTTTCTCATTGCCGGTATTGGCCTCACCGACCATGCATCGAGATCCACACTGGATACGACGTGCTCCTGTTCATAAACCTGAATGGGAGCGCCCAGCTCCGAAAATCCGCTGGGAGCGTCGGGCTGAAAGATGGAAACATTATTCTCAGACACGCCGACAGCAAATAATGGATCGCGCCAGACGCTTTCATAAACTTCCTCCTGCTCAACAAAGAAAGTTGTGGCAGGAATACCAGCAGTCCCGTAAAGCCTTACATCCCTAGAGGAGAGTTAACATGAATCAGATAATGAAAAGCGCGCTGTTAATTTCTGCATTTTTCTTTATGGGCATCAGTACAGCGCAAGCTGCCCCGCATCCAAATCTGCAAAGAGCTATCCGTCAGATTGACCATTCTATTTTCATCTTGCGGCATGAGGCTCCTGACGTGTTTGGGGGTCACAAGGCGGCTGCTATTCTGGAACTGGAGCGTGCCCGTCAACAATTGATGATTGCTGAAAGATTTGCTGCCTGAATACAGGCAATTCATCTGAACTGGGAGAGATAACCGATGTTCCCTATTCGCAAAATAAATGCTGCACTATTCCTCCTGCTTACTATGAGCCTACTCTCCGGCTGTTATGTGGTGCCGCCTAGAGGACCGGTCGCTGTGGTTCGACCTGGTCCTGTGGTTATTCACCCCGTGCCTATCTATCGTCCGTATCGTCCATGGTGGGGTTGGCATCGTGGGTGGTGGCGCTAATTTGCTGTTAATCAGCGCCATTCGTTTGCCATCTGTCAGCATCAGGTATTTACCAACCCATATCGCGGAATATGAATCATTAGTTTGTTGGCGAAATACCGAGGCTCTCAATGGCGAACCATTCAACCGCTGATTTCTGCTGAAAATTGGCTAATCACCATCGCTGATTGACACTTGGGTAAGCTAGATCTCAGGCTACCCACTTGAAATGACGAGGAACCTTTACAAGGTATACTTATCATCTTTACTCTCGGAAGACGTTGACTAATACGAGGAGAGCATTATGAGCAAAATACTGGTGTTATATCACAGCCTCTGGGGGCATATCGAAACCATGGCCGATGCCATAGCTGAAGGTGCACGAGACATCTCCGGCGTGACGGTGGATATTAAGCGGGTGCCGGAAAGCATGCCAGCGGAAACCTTGGCCGCTGTGCATGCCAAAACTAATCAAGCTGCGCCAGAGGCGCACCCCGATGATCTCGCGGATTATGATGGGATTATTTTCGGCACGCCAACACGCTTCGGCAATATGAGTGGGCAAATGCGTAATTTTCTTGATCGCACAGGAAATCTCTGGCAAGAAGGTAAACTGGTGGGCAAGATCGGCAGCGTTTTTGCCAGCACAGCCACGCAGCACGGTGGTCAGGAAACCACCATCACTTCTTTTCACACTTTCCTGTTCCATCAGGGGATGATCGTGGTTGGCGTCCCCTACAGTTGTCAGGAACTGATGAATATGAGTGAGATCAGCGGAGGTACACCCTATGGTGCCACGACACTATCCAACGGAGATGGCAGTCGTCAGCCCAGTGCCAACGAGCTGGCCATCGCTCGTTTTCAGGGGCGGCATGTGGCCGAAATAACCCAAAAGCTACGGATATGATCTTTGGAGAACATCGCTTTGCTATCAGAATCCGTCAGTCTTCTGGGGCCGATTGGGCGTATTGTGGCGGGTCAGGCAGCCGCTGACGTCACTGGCGTTATAAATTAGCCCTGGTTTAACCGATCGCTGCAGCGCAGGCTGATACTTTTCTGATTCCCGACGCTTTCGGTATTGACGATCCAGGTAACCACGTTGCCGGGTTTTCCGACCACCCGCTGCCGTCTGCACGCCCCCAGCAGGAACTGGCGGGCGATCAAGCCTTCGCTGCGGATCGTGGTGAGGTCATCGAAGACCACAGACAAGTCCTGATCGATCAGGGGGCGCAACAGTCCGGCTACTACGGCATCGACGGCAGACTGTTGCTCCATCAGGGCATCCATGCTGCGCAGGAGTTGCTGGTGGGTGATCGCTGCTACCGGTACATCCGGCAAGGCGACTGTTTCCACCCAGCGCAATACGCCCAGTTTCGATTCGGGATCGCAGAGCCGGTTAAGGACCATGATCCGGATCAGCGCTTCCACATTGGTCATATGGCGGGTCTTGCGGAATATCTGGCGCAAAGCATCAAACCCCAGTTCTCTTCCTTTGTCGTTTTGTTCTGGTTCAGATCATCCACCGCCGCGCGTTGTTGCGCAGAAAGATGCACTGAAGGCAAATGCCAGTTCAAAAACTGAAGTTGGGCATCCTCGATGAAACGACATCCAACGCCGTTTGGATGAATGCCTGCACCTTGGGCGATGCATATTTTTGGCCCGCGTAGACGAAATAGAACGCGCCCCCTCCTTTCCATTTCCATTGCGGAAGAACTGGCACAAGCGTGCCGGCGTCTACCGCATCTGCGGACAGAAAGTCAGGCAGCCAGCCGACTCCTTCACCAAGAATGGTCAATGCTTTAATGGTTTCGAGATCGTCTGCAATGACGCGGCTGACGACAGGTACATCGACTTCTGACTTGCCGTCCGTAAGCCGCAGTACGTCGACACCCTTGCGCCCAACGAACGACGCCATGACTAAATCCTTGGGATGCGTGAATTTTCTGAATTCTTTGATATAGCTGGGGGAAGCCCAAAGATTGGCGCGCAAGTCAATAAATCGCTTTGCGATCAACGATGAGTCTTTCAGCATGCCCGCGCGAATAGCCAAATCAACACCTCCCCCCACCAGATCAGCGATCTGGTTTGAAATCAGTAATTCAATGGTGACATCGGGATACTTCGCCAGGTAGGCGCGCGTAACGTGAGGAAGCACCGCATGTCCTATGTCGACAGGAGCAGTGACTTTGAGCAACCCGGTCGGCGTGCCTTGCGACGATTGAAGTGCGGCCTCTCCGAGTTCCATCTCCCGAACGGCGTTCGCGCAATGATGAAAGTATTTCTCGCCCGCTTCGGTCACATGCAATTTACGGGTAGTGCGGTAGATCAGGCTCGTCCCCAGCCGTTTTTCCAGAGCAGCGAGTTTGGCGCTGACCGTCGTCTTGGGCATATTTAATAGTCTTGCCGCATTGGACAGACTACCTGCTTGTACAACTTTCACGAATACCTCAATTGCATCGAGATCCATTTGATTGTCCCAAATTATGCACAGTAATTCCCAGTTTTACCATCTAGTGCATGATCAAACAAACTCCTAAAGTGCTTCCATCGACGTACGCATCAAGGAAAGCACATCACTAATGAGTGCATAGCGGCATCGAACCTAACAAACCTACTTTTTATCTACAAGGAGCAATTATGAAACACAAAATCATCATCATCGGAACAGGGAACGTCGGCAGCGCCCTCAATAAAGGTCTTGCGCGAGCCGGATACGAAGTTCGGGCCGTCAAGAAAGGGGAAATTGCTGGGGATGTTTCTTGGGCCGATGTCATCGTGTTGGCTATCCCCTTTGGTGCGGTACAAGATGTGGCACGCGAGTTGAAAACGGCAGCTGACGGCAAAATTGTCGTCGACGTGACCAATGCGCTGACACCAGAAATGCAATTAGCTATGGGATTTACGACGAGTGGTGCCGAGGAACTGCAAAAGGCGCTTCCACGCGCACATGTGGTAAAGAGCTTCAATACCGTATTCGCTCAGCACATGAGTGACGGGTTGGTGGCGGGTCAACAGTTAACCGTCTTCGCTGCCGGTGACAATGAAACGGCACGCAATGTCGTTCTTGAATTGGGTAAAGCGATCGGCTTTGATGCAATTGATGGTGGCCCATTGCAAAACGCACGGCAGTTGGAATCACTCGGATACTTCAATATCCAGCTTGGCTATGTGCTAGGCAACGGGACTGATATCGGCTTCAAGTTGTTGCATTGAAATAGAGCCTGGCATCAATCCGGGCTGTGATAAGGCTAGGGGGATATATAGATGAACAGAATGCCAGTCTATTTCCTTTCGCATGGTGGCGGGCCATGGCCGTATGTCGACGACATGCGGCAACAGTTCGCCAAGACAGAACAGGAATTCATCGCATTGCCTGGACGTCTGCCCGCGAAACCGGAAGCAATATTAGTGATAACCGGTCATTGGGAAGAAAAAGATTTTACCGTTTCAACCGCCGAGCGTCCGCCCATGGTTTATGACTACTACGGATTCCCGGAGCACACTTATCACATCAAGTACCCGGCGCCAGGCTCGCTCAAGCTTGCTTCACGCGTGCTAGCTTTGTTGTCGAATGCTGGCATTGCGGCGAAGGAAGATGCCAGACGTGGTTTTGATCATGGGACATTTGTCCCAATTACACTCATGTATCCGAATGCAGATGTACCGGTTGTGATGCTATCGATGAAATCGAATTACGACCCGCACCAGCATATTCGCGTTGGTCAGGCACTTACCCCTTTGCGTGATGAGGGTATCCTGATTATCGGCAGTGGCTTGACTTACCACAACATGAGAGGGTTTGGTCGTGATGAATCCACTCCGATTGCTGACGCATTTGAAAACTACCTCAGTGAGGCGGTTAAACAAAATAATGCTGAGGTAAGAAATGACATGCTGGCGAAATGGGAAACTGCACCTGGTGCACGATTGGCTCATCCGCATGAAGACCATTTGATTCCTCTCATGGTTATTGCCGGCGCAGCGGGAGAGGATAAAGGAAGGTCAATGTTTGTAGACCATGTAATGAAAGTTCCAATGGCAACTTATGAGTTTGGGTACGGTAAATAAGAAAAGCGCAAGCTTGAATATGACCTTCACTAAAATGAAAGAGAATTTCAAAATGGAAAAATATGTTTCCACTTTTCTGTTGTCAGCTGCTGCGCGGAATCGATGCTTCCTCGACTCAGAAGTCAGATGATATCGGCGTGATGAAGTATTTGCATGCGGATTAGGAGTGATAAATGAGGATTGGTTAGTCTTATGCACATCGTCTGTACGATTTGAAAATCTCAATATGATCCAGGAGAATAGTGATGAAAACGTTTGGTTCTGACAGAATAAAGGAAGAAGTGATTTTGGTAGCCCGGTTTTTGCTGGTTTTACTGTTTCTCATATTTGGATGGGGAAAGTTGACAGACTACTCCGGAACAGTTGCCTATATGCAGCAAGTTGGGGCACCGATGCCGCCAATTGCTACGATCATTGCGATATTTATGGAAGTTTTTGTTTGTTCAGCAATACTTGTTGGAATATTTACCCGGCCACTAGCCGTTTTATTGGCTATTTACACTCTGGGAACGGCATTGATCGGCCATCATTACTGGACCATGACGGGAATGGCTCATTTCGAGGGTAAAATCAATTTTTATAAAAACATCAGCATCATTGGTGGATGTTTCCTTCTATATGTTACCGGAGCCGGGAAATACTCGTTAGATAATAAATTAGGGCTATGATGGAAATATTTCGCTCTTCGATCTTTTGAGTGGGATGGATGAGTGGAGACCACAGACCACGTGTCTGGACTTCGCTAATGGCTGGTCAACGATGGGGGTAAATCCGATAACGAATGGAGATATCCCCATCGGTCCGTTTTCGAGAGGCTTCGTATGGAGGTGATTGCTTCACGACCCAATCAGCTTTTTGATCCAGCGTGCGGCATTACGTTGTACGCTCAAGGCTTCATAATCGGTGGCGGCGTCCCGGTAATATGTGCCACGAGAGAGCATGAAGTAGATGATGCGCAGCATTTTGTGGGCCAAGGCGATAAGAGCTCGCACCGGTTGCTGACGGAGTATGCGAAGTTACGCAAGAGATACTGGGGCCAACATTTATGGGGGTGGGGCTATTGGGTCGCGAGTAGTGGGAATGTGACGGATGAGGTTTGGCAGGAGTACATCAAGAGTCAAACTCCACCAGATCCAGACGATGACTTTCATGTCGTGTAGCGACAGCCGTCGGCCTCAGTGCCGACCGATCCAGCTCCCAGCCGTAACCTGAAGCCACCGGCTTTTAGCCGGTGGAGTATTCACAGGGGGTGGCTGCGACCCGTCGCAAAACTTACAAGACACGCGACAATTGATTAGGCCCGTAGGAGGGCCTCGATCACGCCTGGTTCGTGCCGAATCAGTACCCAACGGTGAAACGCTGACGCACGTGCCGAGGTGTCTCTAACTCGTCAATGGAGAGGAGCCGGGGGTGGTGAGTGTGGCGTGGGCCGTATCCTGGGGTTGATAGAGGCTATGGGAACACCGCATAGAAGTAGTGCGGGAGGTGCCGAGCAAGGGACTCTTGGTGGTCGTGATATATTGCCATTCGCCGGGTTGAAATCCGTAAGTCCAAGGAAAGTCTCCGGCGGGTGCTGAACGCGCATGCGCTAATCCAACATGGACCAGCAGTGCATATATTATCGCCAATGCGGTCACGCCTGCCAGCATCCTTTTGACCTTCATGTGCATGGATATCCTCCAAAATTCGGTGGGTAGTACTGGACAACCTTTCCTGTAGCACGGGAAAATAGTGGTCCGTTTGTTTTTTATGACTCAGTTTCGGAGAAATTATGCGTATTCGTCAAATAGTACTGATCACTTGTGTGACAGCGTTTTGAACGGGGGCGTTCGCGCAAGGATTGCCGCACATGAAACGCGGCGAATGGAAAGAGACAAGCATTGCCACCGGACGGGGCATCTAAGGACACCTATACCGTCTGCAATCACGGTCAGGCCTTTACCTCCTGGATGATGTCAAAGCAAGGATCAACCTGTACGACTACGGGGGTACCAGTTATCGAAGGGGACGGGCAGGCCGTTTTTCAGGAAAACTGCCTTTCGAAGCAACCGCAGGGTGGTGCTGCGCATATGCACATGACGGTTCATCTGGCGGTAACTGATGCGGGCGTGCTTTTCAGTCTACCATCACGGGGCAGGGAAATGCGGATGGATATGACTTTCCAATCAACGACACGGTAACTGGGCGTTAGGTAGGGTCTTGCCGCCACAGTGGCTGATGATACCCCGAAGCACAGAGTTGACAAGGAGGGTCAACGGGTGGGCGTCTAGGTAGAATAATGTAGTCCGCCCTTGCAATCTTAAGGTATGATTTTAATCGTTCTACGAGGGTGTTTGGCGGCATCCCATTACCAGTAGAAGAGATAGAATGGTCTCAACCGCTCGATTTCTGTGCCACCCTTGCGCCATACTGAATATAGGAATGTCATGGAATTAAAGGGAATATATTTACCAGAAATCACCCACAACAATATGAATATACTCTTTATTTTTTGTAAAACATTGATGCAGAAAGTGTCAAAAACTTACTATTTCGGCCTTTTAAGCCGTGGGTCGCGGGTTCGAATCCCGCCGTTCCCACCATTAAAAACAAACAGTTGTGAATCGCGTAAATTACTCCATAGCAGCAAAATGTGAATCTGGTCCCCATACAGTCCCTACTTGGCGGGATTTTTTCGCGCTGGCGCTTCCCACGCCCAGATACCATCGAACCGTTACGGTAACGCAATGGCGAGAGCAATCTCAGTTGTATTCGCCAAAGGTAGAGCAGTGGGCAATGCTTCTCACCAGTCCTTCTTCTTTCTTGGCGGGTGTGAACATCTTGTTCGAATAGTAAGCACCTCCATTACCCGGAAGGGCGCCGCTATTTTCAAAAAGTATGGCTGGAGTGACTGATTTTTACCAGGAAGAGCGCAGCGCTGGCATCTTTTGTCCCAATAAGGTTTCCAGTTTTTCAATATCCGGTGCGTAAATTTGTTCCAGATACTGACGTGCAGCCGGATCTATCTGCGGTTTGGAAGCGGCTTTCAGGATCAGATTCTGATATAGCCACCATTGCAGCTTTCTGGGCATCAGATGATAACCAATCCAGCGGGCTAGCGGACTGGATGCGCAACGCCGCGACCAGTTCCCCCGGGGGGCCTTGAAGCCATTGTGCACCTGGTCTACATCCATTTCCTGAAAGGGTGCAGGGTCAATATGCAAGTGAGCAGCTACGCGCTTTAGAGTCTGTTCAGGCGCATTCACCAGATCGTCAAATTGCAGGACCAGTACCTGATCCTCACCAAAAATTTGCAGATAGCGCTGCACCTGATCGTGATACAAGCCAAGATCCACATACAGTCGGGACACACCCCAGCCTTTTTCACTTTGCGCAAAATCCCCCTGGAGTAACTCTACTGAAAAAGGAAGATCCACAAGACCCTCACGAAAATCCATCAGGTAGTGGGAGTGGGCGCGGCTGACCGGGTCGCGCAATAAAATGATAATACGGGCATCGGGGGCGACGTCATGAATGCGTGCTGGAGCTTCCGGATACCAGAGGTTGGAAGTACTGGCATCACCAATGGCCGGAAAGTCTCCGGCATTTTCGTAAAGATGCAGGTAGGCATGTTCTTCACTAATGTGTTCAATGAGATGCCGTTGTTCTGGCTTGGGCTGAATCCGGGCAAAATAGTGTGGTTCTTTAAAGGCCGGTAAAAATACCTCGGGATGCCCGCGAAGGTGACGATACATAGAGGTGGTGCCACCTTTCACTGTTCCGGTAATAAAAAAATTGGGCCAGAGGGCATGGCTGACGGAATTTAGGCGGGAAGGGACTGAACTGGACAAATCAACTCCTTGACTGAAGGTTGGTGTTGCATCCGAAGCTGTAAGCCCGGCGAACTCGCCCCAGTATAGCATTTCCTGTCTCTATCGTGCCTGAAGCAGCTAACGGGGTGACTGCCCTGCTTGGCTACCATGGCGCACAAAAACCCTTCAGGAAAGCAGATACTCCGGCATTTCAGGGCAAATTTCTGATCATGATGCGCAAATACGCTTTTTGTGCGCCGGTGCTTAAATTCTCCGCTTCATGCAAGCGCGCTCTAACCCATGCGTCGGCTTTTTCTGCATTACCTTTGGCGGCAATCAGGTTTTCCCAGTCTTTTGCTCAGGTTAAATTCTCAGGGTTTTCGATCATCTCAAGAAATTTCTGGAGCATTATCGAGCGCCGGTCGGGTTGTGGTGCGGCCATGAAATTCAGGCAGACCATCTGGTGGCTTTCCAGCGTGGCGGTAGCTACCTGCCAGTCGGAGCGTTTGTCTAACACTCTTTTGCTCATGAAGCCGATGCCCAGGTTGGCATTGATCATCGTGCCTACCGATTCAATATCGGCTACTTCGATAAAATGCCTGGGGACGATGCCACGGCGGCGAAATTCCTTTTCTATGGCGCCGCGTACAGCAGAACCCGGTTCGCGCCAAATAATGGGATAACTTTCCAACTCCTCAAAGGAAACATTTTGGCGTCCGGCTAGAGGATGCTGCAAGGGAGTGACAATGACAATTTCATTATCCTGCCAGGGTACACTTTTAAAATAATCGGGCAGTTCCGGAAGATCGCTGTCACCTTCATAAAAAAACACATCTACTTCGCCCGCCGCTGCATCTTTCCAGTATCGTTCGCCGCTTTTGATGTAGAGATTGATCCCCGGATATTGCTGTCTGAATCGGGTTAGAAAAGGGGGTAAATAATAATTGGCAATGAGGCTGGTAGAAACAATATTGAGTTCTCCTTCCATGAGGCGCTGACGACGCCTGATAATACTGTCAATATCGCGCAGGACGCGGCGTAGGCGTTCAATGTCGGGAATGAGTACGGCCCCCGCCTGAGTGAGCTTTACCCCATTGATTTCACGCGTATAAAGAGGCTCTCCGACCAGTTCGGTCAGTTTTCTCAGGCGTTCGGAAATGGCCGATTGGCCCCGATGTAAATGCTCGGCGGCCGCACTGATGCTACCGTGCTCGGCGATGGCCAGTAGGGAAAGAAGTTGTTCCTCATCTGCCATTATCGATTTCTCCGATAAAGTTACCAATAAAATACATTTGCTATGATGTCTGGTGTATCCGTATGTTTAAACCCTATATCGCACTTTACAAATATAGGGAAAATATTTCCATGGCCACAGAAAGTTTAGCGCCCTCAGCCGATACACTCTCCGTTACAGTACGTCGGACACATTCTCAACATGGTCAGGTTCGTGCAGAAACTGCCCTATCCAGTCATCGTATCAACGCCTATTTGCAGGAGATCGCTTATCATGAACTTTTGACTGCATTGGAAGAAGAACATCTGCTTAACAGAATTCAGCACAATGATCGTGAAGCCTGGCATGAATTACTCGAAATGCATTTACGATTGGTGTTACGTATTGCACGGAGCTATCACGATCAAACACCGCACGCTTTGATTGATTTTATTGAAGCAGGTAACCTGGCGCTGATTGACGCCGCTCGCCAGTTTGTGGTGGATGGCAATGAGCGTTTTGCCATTTATGCGACCCGACACATATGTCAGAGACTGGATTCCAGTATGTCGGTGCGCGGTCCGGCGGTAGCTTAGACCGAAAGATCAATATGGCTCGATAGTTACGCAGAGCTGGCGGGAGGGGGTGCTGTGACGGCAGATCTTTTTGAAAACTTTCTCTTGCCTGCTACGGCGGTGGAATCGCTTGAAGAAGGGGCCACGATTCTGAGGGGTTGGGCCTTAGCCGATGCCGAATCCCTGATTCATGCGGTGCAACAGGGGTTGATGCAGTCGGCACTGCGGCAGATGAGCACCCCGGGTGGAAAAACAATGTCCGTCGCCATGAGTAATTTCGGCTCATGGGGATGGGTGTCGGACAGGCAGGGTTATCGATATGTGTCCAAAGATCCAGAAAATGCGGAACCTTGGCCGGAAATTCCCGCCATTATTTTGAATTTGGCTCAAGCTGCGTCAAAAAAAGCGGGTTTTGCCGGTTTCACGCCAGATGCCTGTCTGGTGAATGTGTATGTTCCGGGAGCGCGGATGTCTTTACATCAGGATAAGGACGAACAGGATATGGATGCGCCCATTGTTTCCATATCTCTGGGTTTGCCAGCTACTTTTCTGTTTGGCGGTGCACAACGCCGGGATAAGGTGAAACGTATTTTTGTAGAGCATGGTGATGTGTTGGTCTGGGGTGGTCCTGCCCGCCTGCGCTATCATGGTGTTGCTCCGATCAAGCCGGGAGAACATCCTCTCGTGGGTGCACGGCGCATTAATCTGACTTTGCGCAAGGCGCACTGAAATTGCGGATGTCGGTCTTTGCACGCTGAACGCGATTGACGTCGTCCCAACGGGAATTGTTTTGCTTTTTCCGCAGGAGTAACATGAGCCCTCGTGTTCCGGTAGCCAACAACAGGAGTGCTCGTGAGCGTAGAAAATTCCGACGGAAAAGAACTGAGAAGTGTGGCATTGGCCATTGGTACGGCGCGCACCAGATGGGGCCGCAACCTGAAAATCATCACCTTTTTTATTACTTTTGTGTTGACCCTGCTCATCCCTATGGGGGTCATCGTCATTTATTATCTCTGGAAGCACGGCGCGCAGATTGTCAGTGAAAGGGAAGCGTTGACAGTTTCCGCATCCGTTCTCGACTACGGCAACAGCACCGGCGAAGAATAAGCCGAGGCTGGAGCAGGTGGTGGCAAAAGAACGGTCGGCGGACGATTGCTCGGGGGGCGGATAGGTCTGGGTGGAGGCCGCCGCCAATGGGGTGGACGACCGGGTCGATACGGTGGAAAAGGCGCAGGGCCGATATAGGCCGGTATGTAAACATGGTGCTCGGGCTCCGGGGGCGGTCGCAGGCTGTTTTGATAGTTATTCAGTGCCGCCAGGAGATTCAAGCGTTCTATGGCTGTCAGGGTTTTATCGCTGGCTGCTGAAGATGGGGTTACAGTTGCTGCCTTTTGCGGAGTTTGCAGATGCGCTACGGGCGGTGGTGCCGGAGGAATGGGTGGCAGAGACTGCAGCTTTGCTGCGTTTGGTGGTGGCTGATCACCATAGCTGACGGTGCCATTGGGAGACACCCAACGGTAAATGGCTGCCTGGGCAGGTAACAACGCGTTACCTGCAGATAAAATAAAAACGGCAGCCAAAACCCGACAGGCACGGCTGCAATGAAGCAAAAAACCTTTCAGTAAATGCTGGTCCATGGTTATTGTTATTACTTAAAAGGCCGGACATTGTAAAGTTTTCGCCAATAGGAGTCCGGTGAACTCTGGCATAAGGCCGTGACAGGCTATTCCGGCTTTCCCCAGGCATTTTCAGGCAACCGGGCATATTGTCCGGTAAACTTTTCCGGTTCCATGCTGAAGGAAACAGGGGTTGTGTCGCCGGGTTGGTAACGAACAATCCAGAAGTAGTCGAAGGTTTTCTTGGGCCAGGTTTGCGGTACATTCTTGAATTTGTTGAGATGCAGCAATTGCCGGAAAGTGATCTGTTGCCCAGGAAACTGGGCTTCCAGCTTGGCATTGGCAATATGTTTATGTTCCCACATGATGACCACAACCTTCTGATCATAGGCGGGATTGGTCATGATGTCGTGAACGGCTTCCCGGGTGCGGAGATTTTCCTGCACCATTTTCTGATGTTTGCTCAGACCTGGTTCCGGAACGACCGTAAAGGCCGTCACCGGAAGCCCCCAACTCTGCGCTGTCGGTGTCATGGTTTCAATGGTATGCAGGGTGATGGCCATGAGGGCGGCGGGCTTTTCGTGTGCTGGCAGCAGGCTATGGGTTGCGTTTTTTCCCAGATACTGCCGGGCGAGGGCCGCTGCGCGGGCCTGACCCACGGGTGACAGGGCGTAGGGGTTCATTTTTTCGCCATGGCGCAGCAGGATGATTTCAGCCGGTGTGGCAGAAGCTACGAGGGGCAGGCAGACGCCACCTAAAGCAGCAATCAGCAGGGTGGTAATAAGCTTGCGGTTGTTCATGTCTGGACTCCAGTACGAGTAATAGTGGCAACACGATAAAATTTAACGACGCAGCAACAGTCCCCGGGCTACTCCCAGGATGAGTGCCGAACTGAGCACGCCAATGACCGACATGGCCATGCCATCACCAATGACGCCTTGCCGGAAATTGGCATAAATGTAAGTGGAAATCACCTGTACCCCCGCAGGCTGCAGCATCAACGAGGCCACCAGTTCGCGCATGGACAGAGCAAATACTACGGTCGCACCCCCAATCAGCATCGGCCAGGCGATGGGAATATGCACTTTCAGGAAAGTTCGCAAGGGCCCACTACCATGTACCCGGCTGGCGTTATCCAAAAGCGGCGGTATTTGCGCCAGCCCGGCGCGGGCATAGCGCATGGCAAAAGGAAAGGTGGTGGTGGCATAGGCAACGCCGAGAATGGCGGTAGTGCCGAAGACGGGCAGGTGGTTCCATGGCGCATTCCAGAAAAGGATCATGCCCACGGCCAGGACAACGCCGGGTATGGCCATGGGCAGGGTGGCCAGCAAATCCAGAAAAGCAGCAAAACGACCACCACGGCGGACAATATTGGCCGTCAGCAGGGCGGCCACCATGGTACCAAAAGCCACCAGGGCGGCGAGTTCCAGGCTGGTTTTAAGGGCTCCGAACGCACTGGATTGATGAGAGAGAATATGATGGTAGTGATGCCAGGTGAAATTGCTGAATTTCAGTCCTACCGTAATGGCTTTCTCGAAAGACACCGCCAGCACCGCCCCGATGGGTAACAACATGGCAATCAAAACAAAAGCGGCTAGAGGAAGCATTGACCACCAGCGGCTTGGGTAGTGAAGCTGGTGGATTTGTCCACGATTTTCGTTGGCCAGGGGACGATAAAAAAACCAGGCGACAATGCCCAGGGTACACAATACCAGGCCGATGGCGGAGGCGCGTGGCAAATTGACGGGCCAGACATTGGTGGCGGCCTCAATGCTGGTGCTGAGCACAGTAACTCCGGCATAGCCACTCAGCAAGGCAGGCACACCAAATTCTGCTGAAGTATCCAGGAAAACCAGTAAACCTGCAGCGGCCAATGCGGGCAAAACCAGGGGCAAAACGCCGACGCGAAAGGCCCGCCACAGTCCTGCCCCATGTACACGGGCTGCCTGAATCAGGCGAAAATCCCCATTTTGTAAGGCTGCGCGCAGAATAATGTACACCAGCGGGGTGAGATGCAGGGCCATTACCGCAGCCATTCCCGCCAACGAGTACAAAAAATTTTCCAGGGGCGTTCCGAGACCATGGATGAGTTGTTCAATGAGTCCTACCGGACCAACCAGCAAGGTCCAGGCCTCGGCAGTCAGGTAAGGTGGTATTAAAAAGGGGATAAGAATCAGCCCTTCCCAAAGCAGGCTGAATTTGGGCGGGGCGTAAAACATCAACAAGGCCAGAATCAGCCCGATGGGCAGCGCAAAAACCACCGCCAGAGCAGCCATGCCTGCGGTGCCCAGCAGGGCGTGGATAAAGTGCTGGTCTACTCCCAACTGCAGCAGAGCCATGCCATGATGATGGCTGGCGTCGGGCTGCAGCGCCTCGAAAACGATGGTGGCCAGTGGTGCGAGAACCAGCAGGCCAAGGATGCCAAAAACCAGCAGCCGATTCAGGCTGCGTACCATCATTGACCGAGAATGTCCTTGCGGAATTTGGCCAGCACGCTGGCGCGGGTTGCGGCGACCTGATCCCAGTTGACCTGCATGACCGGATAAGTACCGAGCTTGGCCAGAGCAGGTTTGGCGGCAACGCCATTCAGGGAAGGATAGAGATTATATTTGGCGACGAGTTTTTGTCCGGCAGGGGACATGGTGAAATTGACAAACTGTTCGGCCAGCTTTTTATCCGGCGCCGACTGCATGATCATGATGGGGCGGGGAATCAGCATGGTGCCTTCTTTCGGGTAAATCAGCTGAATGGAGTTGCCCTGTACCTTGGCCTGCACGGCGGCATGCCCAACGCACTCCACCATCCCACTGCGTTCACCGGAAAGTACCGGCATCAGTGCGGTATGATTAGTCCCCGGCCAGACGGTGCCATTGGCTTTCAGGTCGGAAAAATATTGCCAGGCCTTGTTGCCGTATTTATCCACAAAGGCAATGACAAAATCCGAAGCCGTGCCCGAGAGCAGCGGGTTGGGCGCGGTGAGGTGATTTTTCCAGACGGGAGCGGTCAGATCAAACCAGCTGGTAGGCATGCTCGCGCCCTTGGGCAAGGCTTTGCTGTTCATGACCATGGAAACCGTATCGGCACCATAGGGCAGGAAGGGTCCTTTGAGCTGCATGGCCGGGAAAAGATTTTTGTCGATGCTTTCAGGTTGATAGTCATACACCATCTTGTCTTTGGCGAGTTCCAGGCCGGCTGTCCAGTCGGCGACCATGACCACATCGGCATGCGGATGGTCAGCTTCGGCCGCAAGGCGGGCCATGACTTTTCCGGTGCTGGATGTCCACACGGCGACGTGATCACCGGTTTTTTTGCTGAATGCGCGCGCCAGAGCCTTGGCTAAAGAAGCTGGCGCAGCACTGTACAAAGTCAGCGTGGCGGCAGAAGCAGTGCCTGCAAATGCCAGACTCATGATGGCCAAGGTAACTTGTTTGACTACGGGGTTCATAGGGTTTTCTCCTGAGTTGCGGAAGTTTCGGCAGGAATGCACCAGCCGTGATTTGGGTAAATTTGCCAGTGGCGCGGACCCAGACTGCTTTGCTGGGAGTAGCTCAATAATTCGTGCTGGCCGAAAGCCTGCAAATGCACCAGATAGCGACCATCACTCCAATGGGAATGAATGGCTTCGCCAGCAAATGCGGCTTCCGGGCCGTCGCAGTCAATGTCTCCGGGGCGCAGCAGCAAAAGACCAGGTTTGCCTTCACGCAGTGTATCGGCCCCGGGTACCCATATTTTCTGGCCATTTGCCAACGCGACTTCGGCTTTACCGCCCTGATATTGAATAATCTTTACGGGTAGGCTCCGGACGGAGCCGCTGAGTCGAGCTACATTTTCACTAGCCGGGAAACGGAACAGTTTCTCCGGTTGATCCCATTGTTCCAGATGACCGCTGTGGAGAACGCCGACATGTTGGCCCAGATAAAAGGCTTCGCTGGGATCATGGGTGACATGCAGGGCGGCAATGCCTTCTTCACGAAACAGGGTACGGAGAAAGTAGCGGATTTCTTCGCGAACCCCCTGATCTACGGCGGATAAGGGTTCATCCAGTAAGACCAGACGCGGACGGGCGATGATGGCGCGGGCAATGGCGACCCGCTGCCGTTGCCCACCCGATAATTCGTGGGGTTTGCGCTTTGCTGCGGTAGCAGGAATGTTCATTTTTTCCAGCAGCAGCATGGCCCGCTCGCGATCTACCGGAAGTCCCTGAGCGCGCAGGGGAAAAAGAACATTATCAATGACCCGGAGGTGGGGCCAGAGCGCCGCATCCTGAAAAACCATACCAATGCCGCGTTTTTCGGGAGGAATCTGTATGCCCCCGGCGGTGAATACATGCTGACCGCGCAGGCGAATACTGCCAGCCCGGGGCTTGATGAGCCCGGCAATGGCCGCCAGCAAGGTGCTTTTGCCTGATCCTGATTCACCCAGCAGGCAGGCGTAACGACCATCTTCAAGATCCATCTGGACGTTACTCAAGACCGTCTGGGCGCCAAAGCGCACATTCAGTCCCTGCACCGAAAGCGCCGGTTCGTTGGGCACCGCCGCGATTGCCGGCCGGCTTTTTACCTGCAGTTCAGCAACCATGGAACGTTAGTAGATGTGTAGTTTTTTTAATTACAAGGGTATTCATCATTGTACGGCTACAATCAGCTTGTTTCGAGGCATGACAATTATCTCCATCTATTTATGGAGCGTAGTGTACGCCTCGAATGTGACAGTTTTATGACAACGGGTGCTAGGAAGAGGATTCTCCTGAACGCTGGTCGGTCAGAGGCCGGGAATGCTGGTCAAGCCGCCATAGACACCCAGCCCGGCAGACAGAATGACCACAAAAAGAACCAGCCAAAGGTACGGGCCACGCAGGCGATGCTCAGCGGGGAGTGCTTTCATTGCCAGAGCGACCAGGAAACCAAGAACCAGGGGCAGCAGCAGGGCGTTCATGACTTCCACACCAATATCCAGGCTGACCAGGTCGGGTATGCTGATCACAGCCACGGCACCGGCGATGATGATGGCGGTATAGATTCCGTAAAACCAGGGCGCGTCTTTGGGGTGGTGTTCGAGGGAGTGGCGGAATCCGGTGACTTCTCCCCAGCCCCAGGCTCCGGCCAGTGAGGCAACAATGGCTGCGACCATGCCGGCCCCCAGAATACCCAGGGAAAACACCAGGCGTCCCCAGGTGTCTCCCAGGTACGGGGTGATGGCCTCGGAGAGTTGATGGACGGTATTCAGGGGCGCGTTGGGATTGAGGCGGCCGATAGTGGCCGCTGTGGCAATAAGCACGGCGGCCATGATGGCCTGGGTAAGGACGGCACCAATGGCTGTATCCCAACGGGCATGCCGATAGTTCTCAGGATGGAGCCCCTTATCGGCAACGGCGGACTGCTGATAAAATACCATCCAGGGCATGATGACAGCACCGATGTTGGCGGCTACCAGCATCATGTAATTCTTATCAGTAATGGGTGCATGGGTCAGGCCGTGGAGAATATCCTGAAGATCGGGGTGAGAGACCCAGGCGATCCCGAAAAAGACCAGTTCAAACAGGCCCATGATCAGGGCAATGCGCTCTACGCGCCGGTAGGAGCCGGTCCAGACAATGGTCAGCAAGGTGGCTGCGGCGAGAATGACACCCACGGCACGCGGTAATCCATATAGATGACTCACCCCTGCAACCCCCGAAAACTCGGTCAGCAGAGCACCGGTAGTGGCGATGCTCAGTCCGGCTACCGACAAATAAGCCCAGCCGGTGCCAAAGGTTTCACGAATCAGTTCACCGTGCCCCTTGCCGGTGAAAATTCCCAGGCGTACGGTGAGTTCCTGCACGATGTAGAGAATCGGCATGAGAATAAATTGCAGCAGCAGCAGTTTGAAGCCCCACTGCGCGCCACTTTGGGCGGCGGTGATAATGCTGCCGACATCAGTATCGGCGAGCATGACGACCAGGCCGGGGCCAAGTACAATCAGAAAAACAGACCAGCGGGAGTGGCGCTGAGGCATTGTGGAGTTGTTTGCAGTCATTATTAAGAATAATCCGTATTTACGTTTTTGATTTGCGAATGATTCCTGTTTAACGGGTACTTGTCAAGTCCTGAGAGGCGCAATGACTGGAAATTGTAGTCTGACCATCAGCCCTCCCTCTGCGGCATTCTCAAAATGTATGGTCCCGCCGTGCAAGTCAATGATGCGCTTGCAGATGCGTATTCCAATACCCGCACCGTGGCCGGTTTGGCGCGGAAGTGTGCCCTGATTCATGGCCAGGAGATGCGCTGCAGAAACTCCGGGGCCGTAATCCCGCAGTTGTATTTCCGTGTGCCCGGGATGACTGAGAACCCGAATCTGCAGGCTGCCGTCGCCGTAACGGCGCGTATTGTCGAAAATAATCCGAAACACCCGCTCCAGTGCCAAGGGGCGGCATTGAAAAGAGTTTGCGGTATCAGCAGAATGATTTTTCGCAACGCTGATGTCCAGTCCATAACGTTCCCTGGCAATTTCCTGCATTTCCTCCAGCCAGTCCCGCACGTTGACGGTTATGGCTTTTTCCTGATCCCCGCTGCGCACGAGAGTCAGAAACTTGTCGATGGTTTCGTCCATCTCGTTGACATCCACACACATGGCGGATTTCTGTTCCAGAAAATCTGAATCGGGCAAGTGCAGGGTCAAAAGCAGTCGGGACAGCGGCGTCCGAAGCTCGTGGGAAATGCCCGTGAGCAGCAGGGTGCGCTCTTCATGAAGACGATGCAGATCATTGGCCATACCGGTAATGGCCTGAGTCAGGTGCTGTACTTCCAGGGGACCACCGATGGGTTGCAGGGTGTCGGGGGTATCACCAAGGCCAATGCGTGGAGCTTCGGCGGCCAGGCGGGCCAGGGGGCGGTTAATCTGGCGGACAATCAGCCAGGCCCCCAGCAAGGTCACCAGCGCAATGACTCCAAGACGCATGAACATGAATCCCTGCCCACCAAAGTTCATAGGCGATACCGGCATGCCCAGCCAGGGCTGGTGAGGGCCGCCGCGTATCCACATCCAGGTAGTAGTACCCTCATCCAAACCTACGCGGAGTCTGGCCCCCGGTACCTGCTGCTCGACATAGTGAGCGGTCTTGTCCATGAAGTACTTATCTGGAATTTTGCCCGGTTTGGCACTGGCAGGTCGCCATTGCAGGTTTCCGTTGGGGGCATATTGTGCCCCGCTACTGATCAGTGCGTGGTCGGTTTGCAGCAGAAACTCGGCAAAGCGTTCGGCGGCTGGATTCATCACATACTGATGAAAAAGAACGTAAACAGCGGCTTGGGTGCCAAGCAGCAGCAGGCCGAGTAGCAGCAGGGTCCGCCCCAGTGTACTGCGGGGCCAAAATGTACGGATGTTCAGGGTTCGGCCACGAAGAGGTAGCCGTGTCCCCAGACCGTACGAATGTGCCGGGGGCGACCAGGGCCTTTGTCGAGCAGGCGGCGGAGCCGCGATATCTGCATATCGATACTGCGGTCATCGGCTTCCAGCTGGCGGCCACGTGTCAACCACATCAGTTTTTCACGGGTCAGTGCCTGTCCTTCATGCTGAATGAGGGTGGCCAGGGTTAAAAATTCGGCGCTGGTCAGGGAGATGAGCTGGTCATGAAGATGAATTTCCTGACGACTCATGTCCACCCGAAACGGACCCTTTTCAAAACTGGCGGTGACCCCTGAGGTTCTGGGCGCACTGCCCCGGACCCGGCGCAAAATGGCCTGGATGCGGGCAACCAGCTCACGGGGATGAAAGGGTTTGGCCAGATAATCGTCGGCACCCATTTCCAGGCCTAAAATCCGGTCGACTTCGTCACCCCGAGCGGTGAGCATGAGAATCGGCACGTCGTGCTGCTGGCGCAGGCGTCGGCATATCTGCAGGCCATCTTCATGGGGAAGACCCAGGTCGAGAATAATGAGATCTACCGGGTTTTCTGCAAGGCTGGCTTCAATCTGGCGACCATCACCCATGCCCTGAACCATAAAACCATAGCCCTTAAGATGCGATTCCACCAGGCTGCGCAGTCGCAAGTCATCATCTATCACTAAAATTCGCGCTTTGTTTTCCATGCATTGTACTGTACTCCCCGGATGCGGATAGACCAAACGTAAATGTAACAAGCAGGGTACTCCGGAAATAAACAGACACTTTGTTACATATTGGAGCGGTGTCTGCGCACGATTGTTACAGGCCACCCCGTTATGCTTTTCCTGAACTTCCATTGGACCTGAACAAGGATAATGCATGGCACAGGAAAATGCGGCAGCCCGGCGCTGGCCGGGACCCCGAAGACACAGGCGGGGCATCGCCATATTGTTGGGCTCGGGTTTGATGATCGGTTTGGCGGGTTGTGCGGTGGGCCCCCATTGGTCCGTACCGAAGATGCGTACGCCGCCATCTTATAATGCCCGTCCCGCTGCTTTGCCGGCAGACGAGCAAAAAGTCCAGTGGACGCAGCAGCAGGCGCGTTCCTGGTGGTTGTTGTTTCACTCAAAACCGCTCAACAACTATATCCAGCAGGCCATGCAGGCTAATCCGGATTTGCAGGCAGCCCATGCGGCTTTGGCAAGGCAGCAGGCGCTGATGGTGGCTGCGCAGGGGGGCTTGGCTCCACAGGTTTCGGCAAACGCGGGAATCAGTCGCGCGCGGGCCTTGCGGACAGGTGCCGACGGCGGACAAAGTTACCGTATTCCGGGCAATCTCTACAGCCTTTTTCTGGGCACCATTGACGTCAGCTATAACCCGGATGTGTTTGGCCGGCAGAAAGATCTGGTCCATGCAGCCCGGGCACAGGCGGCGGTGACCAAGGCCAATCTGCATCAGAGTGAAGTGTTTCTCGCCGCAGACGTCAGTCGGGCTGTCATCAGTGGTGCCGCCGCCCGCGCCCAGTTGCATGCAGCCCGGCAGATTGCCACAGCGGATGCTCATTTGCTGAAACTGTTGCAGCAGGAATATAAGCTGGGTGATCAGAATCTGCAGAATGTAGAACAGCAGGCGGCCATGACGGCCGCTGCGCGTGCCCGCATTGCCCCTCTTGCGGCAGATCTGGCGGCCGCCCGCCACGCCCTGGCGGCGTTGCTGGGGCAAACGCCAAATGTGGCCCTCAGCATTCCCGCTCTGCAAAGCCTGCATTTACCAGCCCGCTTGCCCACGACCATTCCCTCGGCACTGGCTGAAAATCGTCCGGATATCCAGGCGGCCACAGCGGAGATCAAGGTTGCTGCTGCCCAGGCGGATGTGGCGACAGCCAATTTATATCCCCAATTCAACATTTCTGCGGAGATTGGCAAGGCAGCCATGACCGGTGGCCTGTTTTTCAACCCGGTTTCCACCCTCTGGTCACTGGGCGCTGGCTTGGCAGCGCCCATTTATAATGGTGGCAGCCTGCATGCAGAGCGGCGTGCGGCGTTGGATCAGTATCAGGTAGCCAGTGACCAGTATCGCAGCACGGTATTGAATGCCTTTAAACAGGTGGCAGATGCCTTGCGCACCCTGCAGGGTGCTGATACGGCTTACATTCAGCAAAAACAGGCACAGCAAGCTTCTGCCAGGGCCCTGCACCTGGCCGAGGCCCGATATCGGGATGGTGCTACGGACTATGCCACCGTATTGAATGCCGAAATTGCCTATCAACAGGATTCTGTCGCCGCTATTCAAGGCCGCAGTCAGCGCTATCTGGATAGCGTCGCGCTGTTTGTGGCGCTGGGTGATGGCTGGCAACCGGATCAACCAGCACCCAAAGCGCATTCTGTGCCCTCTGAAACCCCCATGGTAAACACTGCAGGAGCCCCCGCATGAAAAAGGCGTTTCTTCTATTAGGATTGGTTGTTGTGCTGCTTTTTGGAGCCGTGTATGGCTGGTATGCATGGCGGCAGCAACGCCTGCATACCCAATTGCTTGCTGCTGCCAATCCGGCGGTGACGGTTTCTGCTGTAAAAGTCAAAACCCGCAATATAGCGGGTGAATTGACCGCCGTTGGCGAGGTGGTGGCGCAGCAGGGCGCCGCCCTTGGCCCGCAAGTCGGTGGGGTTATTCAGAAACTGTATTTTCACTCGGGACAAACGGTGCGCAAGGGGCAGTTGCTCCTCGCCCTGGATCCGGGTGCCTTGCCGGGGCAGTTGCAGGCAGCTCAGGCTCATGCCCGGCTGGCTTTGGTGGATTATCGACGCGCCCAAAAGGTTTATGCCATTCACGGTATATCTACCGCCGCACTGGACAAGGCGCAATACGATGCCGAGGCCGCTCAGGGAGAAGTTTCAGCATTGCAGGAGTCGCTGGCCGACACTCAACTCCGCGCGCCATTTTCGGGAGTGCTCAGTCTGCGCACCGTCAATACCGGTGAATTTATTCATGCGGGAACCGCTGTGGTGCATCTGGAGAATCTGCAACATTTGTATGTTGATTTCACCGTTCCGCAACGCGATGCCCAGATCCTGCACAAAGGTGCGCCGGTGCAGGTAGATATTCACAATGGCGACGCAGTTCGGCACTATAGCGCTTCTGTACAGGCGATTTCCAGTCATGTGCATGCGGATAATCGTGCCCTCAGTGTAAGAGCCTTGCTCCAGACCGAACCGGGGTTGAAGCCGGGTATGTTTGTGCGTGTGATTCTGGAGAAAGAGGCGCCCAAAGCAGCGCTGCTGATTCCCACTGTTGCGGTGAGCTTCAATACCTATGGTGATTTTGTTTATGTGCTGAGTCCCGGGCCGGACCATCGGCTGATCGCCCGCGAACAAAAAGTGCTCACCGGCATGCAGAAGGGCCAGGATACGGTGATTCGTTCCGGACTCAAAGTCGGGGATACGGTGGTCACCGCCGGGCAGGTGAAGCTGCACAGTGGCGACTCCGTGCAGATCAATAATGCTGTGCATCTATAGGGACGAAGACCAACATGCATTTTACCGAACCATTTATCCGTCGCCCGATTTTGGCCATTTCCCTGAGCCTGGTACTGTTTTTCTTTGGCCTGCGCTCCCTGGGGCTGATGCCCATCACCGAATATCCGCCTACTGATAGTTCGATGATCACGGTCACGACCCACTATTTCGGGGCCACCCCCAAAACCGTCAACGCCTTTATCACCGCCCCTCTGGAAAAGGCGGTGGGTCAGGCCCCGGGCATAAACTATATGACGGCGGTCAGTGAAGACGGTATTTCCATTCTGACCCTGTATATGCGGATGGGGGAAAACCCCAATGCCGCCCTGTCGCAGGTGCAAAGCAAGGTCAATACGGTCCTGAATCAGCTGCCCAAGGGGGTCATGCAACCGGTGGTTCAGGAAATGTCTGGTTCAGGGGCTTATCTGATGCTGTTGAGTTACCACGGTAAGGGCTTTAATCAGCAGCAGATTACCGATTATCTGACCCGCGTCGTGCAGCCCGCCATTCAATCGGTTCCAGGCGTGGGTCTGACTGCCATTCTGCCTCCGGGTACCGGGCCTAACGGTAATACTTACGCCATGCGGGTCTGGCTGAATCCGCAGGAAATGGCGGTATTGGGAGTGACCCCGGCGCAGGTCAGCGATGCGCTCAAGAAAAATGACTTTGTCGCGGCGGTAGGGCGGTTGCGCGGCGAATATACGGCAGTATCCCTCAGTGCCAATACCGCCCTGCATAGTGCGGCAGAATTCCGCAATCTGGTAGCGGCGACGGTGCACGGCGTACCCATCCATCTGGAGCAGGTCGCCAAGGTCTCTTTGGGCGCTCAGACTTATGATTCATCCGTCATGGTGGATGGACAGCCGGCTGTCAATATCGGTATTCAGCAGGCCCCCGGCAGTAACGCCCTGCAGGTCGCCCAGGGTATTCACAAAGTCATGACCCAGTTGAAGGCGACCATGCCTCCGGGAATGCAGGGGTACACCATTTATAATGGGGCCCAGTTTGTCAAAAGCTCCCTGCAGGAAGTAGAAATCAATATTGGCCTGGCACTACTGGTGGTCATTCTGGTCATCTATTTGTTCATGGGTTCCTGGCGCGCGCTGATTGTTCCGGCACTGGCGATTCCTGTGGCCATGGTGGGAGCCCTCACCATACTGCATGCTCTGGGATATACCCTTAATTTGCTGACCCTGTTGGCGATGGTGCTGGCTATTGGGCTGGTGGTGGACGACGCGATTATTGTGGTGGAAAACGTCCATCGTCATATTGAACATGGGGCAACCCCTTTACATGCGGCACTGCTCAGTGCCAAAGAACTGGCCAGCCCGATTCTGGTGATGGCCACGACGCTGGTGGCGGTATTTGCCCCCATGGCCTTTATTGGCGGGTTGGTGGGCCACTTATTCAGCGAATTTGCTTTTACCATTGTGGCCACGGTGCTGTTGTCCATGATTGCCGCGCTGACCCTGGCACCCATGTTGGCTTCACGAGTTTTGAAAGCGGGACAGGAGGGCCGGGTCGCCCATTTGGTGGATCATGTATTTGGACGCTTGAAGGCCTTTTACGGACGCCTTCTTTTCGCGAGTTTGCGGGTTTGGCCGGCCACCGTGGCTTTGGCGCTGGTATTGACGGGAGGCATCTATTTTCTTTTCAGCATCAGCCAGAGTGAGCTGGCACCGCCGGCGAATCAGGGCATTGTTTATGTGAACGGCGTTGCCCAGCCCACGGCGACGCTGGAATACATGAATGCTTATGATCACTATCTGACGAATACGGTTTTCGACAAAATTGCCAGCCGCAGTCATAGCTTTGCGGTCAACGGGGTGGGTATTGGCGGCATGCTGTTAAATAATGAAGTGATGGCGGGTGTGGTTCTGAAGCCCGAGCGCGGCACTGTGACTACGCAACAGGTCAAAACCAAGGTGCAGAAGCTGGCCGAGCAGGTACCCGGTATGAAACTGTCCGCTTTTGGCTTGCCGCCACTCCCCGGGGCAGCGGTCGGCTTGCCGGTGCAGTTCGTATTGACCAGTACGGGAGGCTCCTATCATCAACTGGATGGCATTTCTGCCAAACTGGTTCAGGAAGCCAAAGCCAGCGGCCTTTTTTCTTTTGTCTGCAAAAATCTGAAGTACAACAATCAGATTCAGCAGGTAGTCATCAATCGGCAAATGGCTGCATCGTTTGGGCTCAGCATGGCCGATATCGGACAAAATCTGGAGACACTATTGGGTGGCAACTACGTCAACTACTTCGATATGGACGGTTTGAGCTATCGGGTAGTGCCACAAGTACCACCTGCGTTGCGGGCCAACCCCGATTTTCTCAAGGCCTATACCATTAAAACGCCTTCCGGCGCCGAGATTCCTCTATCCACTTTTGTGTCCCTGAAGTCGGAATCGGCACCGACTTTTTTACCGCAGTTTCAGCAGTTGCCGGCGGTATTTATTCAGGCCAACCCGGCCCCCGGCGTGTCATTGGGACAAGCGCTGCAGTTTTTGCAATCTCATGCGCAAAAAATTCTTCCCGGTGGTGATCAGATCCATTATGCCGGTGTATCCCGCCAGTATGTGCATCAGGGTAATGCGCTGGCGATCACTTTTGCCTTTGCCCTGCTGATGGTGCTGCTCCTGCTCGCGGCACAGTTCAACAGTTTCCGGGATGCTCTGGTGGTGCTCACGGCTGTTCCGGTGGCTCTGTTTGGGGCGTTATTGCCCATCAGTCTCGGCGCTTCCAGTGTCAATATTTACTCGGAAGTAGGAATGGTCATGCTGATTGGTCTGATTGCCAAGCAGGGGATTCTGATTGTGCAATTTGCCCGGGTCATGCAGGAAGAAAAGCAACTGGACAAACGCCATGCCGTCGTGGAAGCAGCCACTTTACGGCTACGTCCCATTTTGATGACGGTGGCCGCCATGATTGCCGGAGCCGTGCCCCTGCTTTTTGCCAGTGGGGGTAATGCCGATGCCCGATTCTCCATGGGTCTGGTCATTGTCAGTGGTCTGGGCTTTGGGTCCCTGGTGTCCCTGTTTGTGATTCCGGCCTTTTATCTGTGGTTTGGGCGATCGGTGCATCACCATGCGTTAAAGGCGGGGTCTTGAGTCATGGCAGTCGTCAACCCAGCACCAATGAAATGGCTATTGTCCGGTTTCAGGGGCAGCACGTAGCGGCTATTACAGCCAAGTTAATACTTGAAACGTCTGTAATTAACTGCCAGGTCATGAATGGGCAAATTCAAGCAATATTTTTTGGCGTAATTTTCTGGCTGTCATGGGTGTTACGAGATTGCTTTTGTGATTTTCGTAATGTCCCATGACCGAAACAATATCCCCATAGTGTAACAGGGAGTAAACCTTGCGTGCGTTTTTGTAGGGCTCCTCCACGCAACCCGCACTTTGAGGCCAGTCGTAGCCTTTGCGCGGATAAAAGTGAATGGCGCGGCCATCGTAAAAGTAATTTACGAAATGCACATTGGGCGCGGTATAGTGTTGCCAGCGGACGTGATATCCATGATAAATACTTCGGTCTGAGGCAGGGATTAAATGGTATTCCTGGGGGCTGACCGCAATAGGGAATTTACCGGTCATGGTAGTTTTGGCAAGGCGCTGATAAATTGGCCAGCTACCATCCGGGGTGGAGTGCATGACCCCGGTGTTGACGACTGTCCGGTAAATCCATTGTCCTTTTCCCTGGGGTTCGGGTGGCACCTGCCAGATCTGCAAGTGCTCCGGGTGCGTGCTCTTGTCCACCTTAATCCATTGAAATGGAAAACGATTTTTTGGGATTGGCGCGCGCAGGGCTGAGAGGACTTCCGGAGTGACCCGCCCGCGTGAAATGCCCCGGCGATTGAGCAAGTGATCTGCGCGTTCAAACTGGATCAGGCCGCTACGAAAAGCGGGATTATAGGGCGAATAACCCCAGTTGTTGGAAATTTTTTGCAGGGCCCGGGGCACGGGAATATTCCATGCGGCGACTGTATGCATGCCCCCATAACGACCCATATACGTGCCATAAACCAGGTGTACGTATCCAGTTAGGGCGAGAATTTGCCAGACTTGTTGCCAATCTTGCGGGTTTTGTGTGCGGATAATGGTGTTGGTGCTGGAATCAAAAGTGTTGGCGAAGGCCGGTACATTTACTGTTAATGCGCCTGTTATGCTGGCGGCAGTTAGGATAACCCCTATTTTTGCAATAAGAAGCCGGGAACGTGATTTTTGATGGTGATGGCGTATTTTCATATGGATATTCGACACGTCTGGATGATTTTAGTTCTCTGACTCCGGTTCAAGCATGGTATTTTTGATGATTTTTAATAACTTTTGGCAACGATTAATTTCGGCATCCATAATGGCAATTTGATCGTCCACTTCCGTGCGTGTACGAATATTGATGGAGTGGAGCACTTCCGCACATTGCTCTTCGACAATATCCAGCCGCTTTTCCAGTATATTCAGTACATCAAGCAGTGTGGGGTGATAATCTTTTTCTGACTTCCCACGGGTTCTTAAAGGTCTATGTTGAAACCGTTTAATCAAAATATGCTCGTGTCATAATAAGTGAACCAAACCAATGTCTTGTCTGCTAATCGCTAGCTTTTTTACTGAAGAGAAGTAGTGTTTGTAACGCATGATCTCGACAGAGAGCTCAAAGCATTGGTCCGCTATGGTTTCGACATTTTCCGACGGCATGGATTTGCGGACTTCGCCGAGGCGGTCTGCAAGCCGTCCATAACGGGACTCAATATTTTCAATAATATCCAGCGCCGTACTTAAAGAATTTTCATCATATTCCGTAGACATTTTTCACCCCGTTTGAAAAAGGCGATGTTCTGTTTCAGAACATCGCCGATACGCTTTTAGTGCGCTCCGTAGGCCATCTTTTTACTGAAGCGGCCACGGAACACCCAAATCTGATACCAGTTGTACATGATCATGATGGGGAAGAAGCCCGTCATGAACAGGGTGAATACGGCAATGGAATCTGCCGGATTGGCCGCCTGCACAATGGTCCAGGTATCGGGTACCACGTAGGGGAAAATGGTCGCCCACATGGCCGCCCACAACAAGGCAACCACGCCAATACCCCACATCATTGCGCTGAAGTCCTTGCGTACGGAGTGATTGGTGGAGGACTTGAAGGCGAAAACGAGCACGATAATGAACCAGATCAACCAGATCCACCAATCCGAACCGGTCCACTTGGCTGCTGCCCAGGGGAAGAGTGCGTAAGACCAGACCAGTGTAATGACAATAGCAGCCAGAGCCAGTAAGGAAACAACATTCGTCCATTTACGAGCCCGTTCATGAATGGGATCACCGGGAATGAAGCGGGCACACAAATACAGCCCTCCGGCAAGACTGGCGGCAATGACTGCACCAACCCCCGTCCAGATGGAAAAAGGCGTCAAAAAGTCGAGGATGCCACCCGAAAAATGCATGATAGGGGTGGTATAATCTTGCATAGCAACACCATGGGCCGTTAACGCACCTTGCATTGCCAAACCGGACTTCATGGGAAAGCCCTGCAATGTAGCGCCCAGGGCAACACCCGCAAAGAAGGTGGGAAACAAACTGCCGACAGCAAAGGCCCAACCCCAAAAGCGTTTGCTTTTCTTGGCATGAATATGAAATTCAAAGGCCACTGCCCGGGCAATAATGCCCCAGAGCGCAAACATCAAAGGAATCATCAGGTAGTTGAAAGCCGAACCGTAAACCAGTGGAAAGGCGCCGAAAAGCACGCCACCCGCCACGACCAGCCAACTTTCATTGCCGTCCCACATGCCGGCCATGGATGCCATAATGGCGCCACGTTCTTCTTCGTCTTTTGAAAACAGAGCGAAAATGCCAGAACCAAGGTCCGTACCGTCCGTGGCAATGTACAGAAAAAAAGCGAGAGAAAGGAGCAGCCACCACCAGGTCGTCAATGTCCCGGCGATGCGTCCTATTGATAAAAGATCCATAAATGACTCCAGTAGCTTGTGCGGGGAGCTCTGCTCCCCGTCATGATTTTGAGAACGTCAGAAAGCGCTGATCAGCGATCCGAACGCAACATGGGCTTGCTGGCGAAGGTCGGTGTCACATGGCCACCACCGGCTTTAACATCCGTAGCATCCGCATGATCATGATCAAACAGCGTGCTGGAGTCTGGGATCCCGTCCACCCCTTTTTTGATAACGCGGGTAAAGAAGTACCAGGAACCTGCCCACACAGTGAGTTCGAAAATGATGTAACCCACCCACCAGATGATTTCCATGGCGACCGGCATATGGCTGGTTCCCTGATAAGTCCGCATCAGACCGTTTACTACCCAGGGTTGCCGACCGACTTCACGCGTCCACCAACCACACCAAATGGCCAGATAAGGCAGGAATGCAGAAAACACCAGAGCCCGCAGAAACCACGGACGCTTCCGCAATTCTGTAGCGTTGAGCTTGCCACGCAGGCGCAACCAGTTACCCCAGATGGCGACAAAGAAGAGGAAGAAGCCGATGGCTACCATGACCCGGAATGAGTAGAACGGTACCCAGACATCGGGGCGATCTTTGGCCGGGAAGCTGTCCATGCCGGTAACCTTACCATTCAAGGTGTGCGTTTCGAGCAGACTCAGTACATGCGGGATAGTGATGGCAAAGACGTTGCCGTCATTTTTGGCGTTGGGAATGACAATCAGATGCCAGCCGGTGTTTACCTTGCCGTTGGGCAAATAGGTGTGATAGTGGCCTTCCATAGCCGCCAATGAGGTCGGCTGTGTTTGTGCGACTACACGACCCACGCTGTCACCAATGAATATCTGCAAAGGCGTCACAATGATCAGCGCCAACAGTGCGGGTTTGAGCAGTTTGGTAAACAGGTCCGCATTACGGTTTTTCAGGATGAAAAATCCGCTGAGTCCAACCAGTACAAATAATGCCAATTCCACAGTGGCCACCCACATGTGAGGAAAGCCCCACTGGAAATTGTCATTGAGAATGGCATTCCACCAGTTGGTCACCTGGAACAGTCCATTTTTCAGGACAACACCGTTAGGTGTCTGCATCCAGGAGTTGGCCACCAGAATCCACATAGCCGACAAGCTGGAAGAAAGGCCCACATTGAAGGTTGAAAACAAATGCATACCTTTGCTGACTTTGCCCCAACCAAACACCATCAGGCCGATGAAGCCGGCCTCATACATAAAGGCGGTAATGGTTTCAAAGCCAAGGATGTTCCCGAAGAAGGGGCCGACGGCCTGAGAGAAAGGGCCATAAAGAATACCAAAGGCCATTTCCATGGTAACGCCGGTGGCGACACCGGCGCCGAAATTGATGATGAAGATTTTTTCGACAAAGCGATTGAGTTTGTACCACCGCTCATTGCCGGTACGAAGCCAGGCGACTTCCATGATGAAGAGCAGCCAGGACATGCCGATCGTCAGAGGCGTCCAGAGAATATGCATGGAAGTAATCCAGGCGAAATCCAGACGGCTGAGCAAGATCGGGAGAGAGTTTTCAATGATCATAACTTCCGTCCCCCATAAATTTTGTGAATAAGAAAGGTTTTGTTGCACCTCTACTCTTGCAAGGCTTATGCCAATATTACTAATTACTGTAATGCTTTGATTTGTTTTCGGCCGGTCGAATGTTTGCAGCATTTGCGGTTGATATGCACCGCTATAAAGTGGTTTAAAACCACCAGTGGTGAAAATTAAATAAAACAAAAAAGTGTTAATACTTGTTTATATTATATATTTAGTCTATCAGGAGAGTCTGATAAATGGCTTTCCGCAGAATCAGGCAGCGCATGTGCTATATTCTGTGTTTTGAATGGTTCTGAAGACAGGTGCGTTGGCATGATGAATGTCACTGAAGAAAAGCAGCATCGGGATTTTGCTACAGAGGTGTTGAGCGCGCTGTTAGCCACAGACCCAACCGAAAAAGTGACACAGGTTCGGGCGCTGCACTGTACGGGTGCAGTCCGGGCGGCACTGTTGCCTTGTCCCGGTGTCCCGGGGCGACCTGCCCGTCCTGAGCTGGTCGCGCCCAAACAATTACCCAGACGCCGGGCGCTGAGCACCCAGGCCGGTCGTTTTGCCCTGCTCCATGCCTTGGCTCACATTGAATTTAATGCCATTAACCTGGCTTTGGATGCGCTGTGCCGTTTTGTCGATCTGCCCGTAGCCTATTATCACGATTGGCTGCAGGTTGCCCAGGAAGAGGCGGAACATTTTGTTCTGCTGCGCGGACTGCTTCAGGCTATGGGCGGTGATTACGGTGATCTACCTGCCCACGATGGTCTCTGGGAAATGGCTATGGATACAGCGACTGATCCTCTGGAACGTATGGCGCTGGTACCGCGTGTGCTTGAAGCGCGAGGTCTGGATGTGACCCCGGCTATCCGCGAGCGATTGCAGGAAGTCGGGGATAGCGCCGCCGCCGCTGTGCTGGAACGCATTGAAACGGATGAGCGTGGTCATGTGGCCATTGGTAGTCACTGGTTTCGTTATTTGTGTGAACAGCGTGGATTGGATGCAGAGCAGACTTTTCGTCAATTGCTGCAGGAACGCTACCGGGGCCGTATTCAGGGTCCGTTAGCCCTGGAAGCGCGCCGCGCCGGAGGTTTTTCCGAACAGGAGTTGCTGTGGTTACAAAAATGCGTCGTCCAAAATCAGCACCCGGTGATGGGTTCTGCGGCTGAGGAGAAAGCGGCGCATGTCTGAATCGGTCGCCACCCGTATTCTGGGTATTGAAAGCTCCTGTGATGAGACCGGCCTGGCTGTGTATGACAGCCGCCAAGGCTTGTTGGGTGAAGTCCTGTTCAGTCAGATTGCTCTGCATGCGCCTTACGGCGGGGTGGTTCCAGAGCTGGCCTCCCGGGATCATGTGCGCCGGTTACCGCTGCTGCTGGAACAACTCATGCTGCAAACCGGGGGGCAACGCCCCGATGCCGTAGCCGTCACGGCGGGGCCGGGACTGATTGGCGCCTTGCTGGTGGGTGTGAATTTTGCTAGGGCCCTGGCCTTTGCCTGGGATATTCCGGTTATTCCCGTTCATCATCTGGAAGGACATCTGCTTGCCCCCCTGCTCAATGGCGTGGCACCCTTTCCGGCGGTGGCTTTGCTGGTTTCCGGTGGGCATACCATGCTCATTGAAGTGCGGGGGCTGGGTGATTATGTATTGCTGGGTGAAACCCTGGATGACGCAGCCGGTGAGGCTTTCGATAAAGCGGCTAAAATGCTGGGACTGGGCTACCCCGGGGGGCCGGCTTTGGCGGCTCTAGCAGAAGGTGGTGACCCCGAGGCCTTTCGTTTGCCAAGACCGCTTTTGGATCGCCCCGGCATGGACTTCAGCTTCAGCGGATTGAAAACAGCCTTTCGTCTCGCTTCCATGAAAGTTCCTGAAGAGGATATGACCCAGAGAAAAAATCTGGCTGCCAGTTTTCAGCAGGCGGTAGTCGACACCCTGTTTCGAAAATGCCAGCGTGCCTTGCAACACACCGGTCTGAAGCGTTTGATTGTGGCGGGTGGGGTGGGTGCCAATCGCGCCTTGCGCAGTGCCTTGCAAACCCTGGCTGCAGAGGGCGTAGAATTATGTATCGCCGATTTGGCCCATTGTACGGATAATGCTGCAATGATTGCCCTGGCGGGTGCCCTGCATCCTGAAATGGCCCAGTCTGCCAGTGCTGAGTTCCCGGTACGGGCGCGTTGGTCGCTGGTCAAGGAGGAAGCATGACGAGTGAATCTTTTTCTCTGGATACGGTGGTTGAAGAACGGGCCGCCGTCGATCCGGATTTCCAGCAAGGCCTGGATTGGCAGCAGACCGGTCATCCCGAAGAAGCAGCAGAAGCCTTCAGGCGATCACTGGATGCGGATCCTGGCAGCGCATTGATCTGGACGTTTTATGCCTGGGCACTGGCAGCATCGGGTGACAGTCATGGTGCAATTGCCGCCTGCCGACGGGCCATCGCCTGTGACGCCGAGTGGGGGCAGGCCTGGAATGATCTTGGCGAATACCTCATGGATACCGGACGGGAAAATGAAGCCCTTTTTGTGATTCGGCGGGCGCTCAAATCCCGGCATTTTGATGCGCCGCATCTGGCGCAAATGAATCTGGCGCGCTATTACCTGCATCAGGGCAGCATGCGCCGTGCCCTGGCCGCTGCCCAGGAAGCACAGCATTTGGCGCCCGGATTTCGTCCTGCCGAAAAGCTCGCGCAATGGATAGACGAACGCATGCAGGAATGGAATATCCGCGATTAGGATTTTTTGAAGGGTGTTTCGCGGCCATCGAGCAGGCGCTGAATATTACTGCGATGTCGCCAGAGGATCAGGATGACCAGCACGATAATCAGGGCACGCAGACTGCTGCTGGCAGACAAAGCAAAAACAAGGGGTATCGCGCTGGTGGCGGCCAGCAGCGCGGCGAGGGAGGACACCCGCATGACGGCAAAAACCACTATCCAGACACCCAGCACCGATAATCCCAGTAACGGCATCAGCGCCAGCAGGATACCCATGGCCGTAGCCACTCCCTTACCCCCCCGAAATCCAAAATAAACGGGATACAAATGGCCGAGAAAAGTCGCCAGTGCGACGGCGGCCAGGATCCAGCCTTCCGCACCCAGCCATCGGGCGACCACAACGGGAATGACGCCTTTGATCAGATCGCCGCAAAGCGTCAGGGCTGCGGCCTTTTTGCCGCCGATGCGCAGAATGTTGGTTGCCCCCGGATTCCCAGATCCGGATTGCCGGGGATCACCCAGGCCCATGGCGCGACCTACCAGAATGGCGGTCGCGACAGAGCCGATCAGGTAGGCACCCACTATGAAAACAATATCAATAATGACAGACATGCAGTGCGTTGGCCCGGAAAAGCGCTATTATAGGCCCAGACGCGACGCCTTGTCGCATTTTTCGGGATGCCTATGGATATTCTTTTTGTGCGGGAGCTGAAAGTAGATACCCGCATCGGTATTTATGACTGGGAACGGCAGGTTAAGCAGACCGTTTTGATTGATCTGGAAATTGCCGCCGACACCCATGCTGCCGCCCAATCGGACAAGGTGGAGCAAACCATTAATTATCAGACGGTCTGTCAACGCCTGGTCAGTCACATCAGTGCTTCTGAAGTGGAGTTGGTGGAAACCCTGGCCGAGCAGATTGCGGATATTATCCGGGGTGAATTTGCTGCGCGTTGGGTACAGGTGACGGTGCATAAACCGGCGGCGGTGCGGGGCACCCGGGATGTGGGGGTGCGTATAGAAAGAGGCAAGGATTAACCCAGACTGAAACAGTCTGCGTACAGGTCGTGGTCGTCCGCCCGAGTGATCTGCACGGCCAGGCGGTCACCGACCTTGAGGCCGCCGGCATTACTCAGGTGGACCACACCGTCTATTTCCGGCGCATCGCTGACCGAGCGGGCTATGGCCCGGCCCCCGCGTTCCAGGGCATCTACCAGCACCTCACGACGCTGACCCACATGCCGCTGGAGCCGTGCACGGCTGATGCTTTCCTGCACCCGCATGAATTCGGCGCGACGTTCTTCCCTGACTGCTTCCGGAACGGCACCGGGCAAGGCGTTGGCGGGTGCGCCTTCGACTGGAGAGTAGGCAAAACAGCCCACCCGGTCCAGTTCGGCAACGCGCAGAAAATCCAGCAGTTCTGAAAATTCGGCTTCGGTTTCTCCGGGAAAGCCGACAATAAAAGTGCTGCGGATGGTCAAATCGGGCACTTGTTGCCGCCAATGGGCAATACGCTCCAGCGTTTTTTCGGCAGCAGCAGGGCGGCGCATGGCCTTGAGAATCCGGGGGCTACCATGCTGCAGGGGCGCATCCAGATAAGGCAGGATTTTTCCCTCTGCCATGAGCGGCAGCAATTCATCAATATGGGGGTAGGGATACACATAGTGCAAACGCACCCAGACACCCAAAGCTCCCAACGCCGCACAAAGATCAGTGATCCGGGTTTTGATGGGGCGCCCATCGTGAAAGGCCGTGCGATATTTGCGATCGACGCCATAAGCTCCGGTGTCCTGGGAGATCACCAGCAATTCCTGGACGCCTCCAGAAACCAGGGCTTCGGCTTCCCGCAAAATATCACCGGGTTCGCGACTGACCAGTTTGCCACGCATGCTGGGAATAATGCAGAAGCTGCAGGTCTGGTTGCAGCCTTCGGAAATTTTCAGGTAAGCGTAGTGCGCCGGAGTCAGGCGCAGACCCTGGGGGGGAACCAGATCGGTATAGGGGTCATGGAGGGGCGGCAGTGCGCTGTGTATGGCCTCCAGTACCGCGCCAGACTGCTGGGGACCCGTAACGGCCAGCACCTTGGGGTGCACATTGCGGATAAAGTCCCCGTTATCCTTGGCCCCCAGACAACCGGTGACGACCACCTTGCCATTTTCATCGAGGGCTTCGCCAATGGCTTCCAGCGATTCTGTCACCGCTGCGTCAATAAAACCGCAGGTGTTGACTACCACCACATCGGCATCGGCGTAATCGCCTACCAGCAGGTAGCCCTCAGCCCGCAACCGGGTAAGGATACGCTCGCTGTCCACAGTGGCTTTGGGACAGCCCAGACTGACGAAGCCGACTTTCGGGGTTTTGCTGGGAGGATTGTTCAAAAGGTATTACTCACGCTGACGACTCCGGGGACGGCACCGACAATGCGTTCCACCACCTGTTTGAGATCTATGACCGCGTTGGGACAGCCCGCGCAGGCGCCCTTCATGCGCACCCGGACATCGCGCTGGATAATGTCTACCAGTTCAATATCGCCGCCGTCGCGCATGAGAATGCGGCGCACGGTGTGCACGGCTTCGGCGACCGCCTCGGGGTCGGGCAGGGGATCATCCGGACCATAACGCTTCTGACGGTCCAGTCCACGGGCGGCCATGGCCTGGGCATGGGCAATTTTGGCTGCGGTCAGTGGGTCCTGCTCTTCCAGAGCATCCAGTTCTTCTTCGCTGTAAAAGCGGATGGGGGCTTTGCTGTTCATGGAATCAATATAACATGCGCCCGCCATCGACGACGAGGTTATGGCCGGTGGTATATTGGGCGTCAAAAAGCAGATAAGCCACCGCCGAGGCAATATCCTGAGGATTCCCGACCCGCTTCAGGGCGTTGCGCTCCAGCAGTGCCTGTTTATCTCCATCCGGAGGATCCTGATTTTCTGCCCAGAGCACTACGCCTGGAGAAACACTGTTGACGCGAATATCCGGACCGAGTTCTTTGGCAAGGGAGCGGGTCAGCGCCAGTAGACCCGCTTTAGTGACGCTGTAAGGCAAATAAGATCGCAGGGGAATCTCGCCATGAATGTCACCGATGTTGACTACGGCTCCGTGACTGCGGCGTAAATGGGGGGCTGCTGCCTGGGTCAGGAACAGGGGCGCACGCAAATGAATGGCCTCCATTCTCTGCCAGTCCTCAGGCGTGATTTGCGCAAAAGAGCTGGACTGATAAATGGAGGCGTTATTGACGAGGCCATCCAGGCGGCCGAAATGCGCCATGCTGGCGGCAATGAGCTGGGCGGGGAAATTCACGGCGGCCAGATCCCCGGCGATCAGCAGACACTCTGTACGGTATTGATGGCGCAGTTCGGCGGCCAGGGCTTCGGCATCACTGCGGGATCGCCTATAATGCAGGACCAACTGGCAGCCTTCGGCGGCCAGATGTCGGGCGATGGCGGCCCCCACCCTGCGGGCGGCGCCAGTGATCAGAACAACTTTTTCGGTAGCTTTCAAGAGGATTCCATGCGCCCAGAGCGTCCCGATTTTTTAACCCATTCCCAAGGAGGGCGCAAGGCCAGCCTGCCGGTTCCGGATGCTGCCGCGCAAGCCCATTCGGCGCTTTTGCTGGAGCGGATTCGTGCCGAAATCCAGGCGGCTGGGGGCGTCATTTCCTTTCGCCGCTACATGGAGATGGCTTTATATACTCCGAGTTTGGGATATTACATGGCGGGGCAAAACCGTCTGGGTGCCGACGGCGATTTTGTGACCGCTCCGGAGATGGGTTCGCTGCTGGGCAGGGTGTTGGCACGGGTGCTGGCCCCGTTGCTACAAACGGATGCGCGCAGTGACGGTATCCTTGAATTTGGCGCAGGCCGTGGCTTTCTGGCGCAACAAATTCAGCAATGCCTGCCGATGATTCCTTACACGGTGCTGGAACTCAGCCCCGATCTGCAGGCACAGCAACGGGCAATGCTTCCCTCAGTCAATCATGTGCAGCAGCTACCCGTGCACTGGCGCGGCGTCATGCTGGCCAATGAGGTGCTGGATGCCATGCCGGTAGTGGTCGTCGAAACAGATGATCAGGATGTGTTGCGGGAACGCGCGGTGCGCTGGAATGGAGAAGGGCTGGAATGGGCCTGGATGCCGGAGCCTTATGGCATTGGGGCACTCGACCCCGGCCTGCTGCCGCTGATGGCGCAGTGGCCTGAACATTACCGTACTGAATTACACCCTCTGGCCACCGCCTGGATGCGGGAAGTGGCGGATTCCCTGCAGTCCGGGGCGTTGATCCTGATTGATTACGGCCATGAGGCGGGCGAGTATTATCATCCTCAACGTCAGACGGGCAGTTTGCGCGCCTATTATCGCCAACACTGGCTGGATGACCCGTTTTATTGGCCGGGATTATGCGATCTGACGGCCCATGTGAATTTCAGCGCACTGTTACGTGCTGCGCCAAGGCTCGGTCTGGAAGTGGATTTTTATGGAAATCTCGCCCGTTTTCTGGTGGAGCATGGTCTCGCTGACGTTTATGCAGAGATGGCCGCTGGGCAGGAGGTCGCAGCCCTTTTTGCATTGAATAATGAAATCAAACGCCTGACCATGCCCCAGGAAATGGGTGAAAGCTTCAAGGTGTTGATTCTGAAAAAGAGAGAAAAAATATGACGATAAGCATTTACGGTATTCGCAATTGCGATACGATGAAAAAAGCTTTTGCCTGGTTGAACGCGCAAGGCTTGCCTTACGATTTTCATGATTACAAAAAAGCCGGAGTGGCCCTGACAGACCTGCAGCATTGGGCGACGCTGTGGGGCTGGGAAGCGCTGATGAATCGCAAGGGAACGACCTGGCGGCGTTTACCCGAAGCCGCGCGTGACTGCCAGGATGCAGACACGGCTTTTGCCTTGATGATGGCGCATCCCAGCCTGATCCGTCGCCCCATTCTCATCAGCGGTGATCAGGGCGTGTTGGGCTTTGATCCGGAACGCTGGCTTCAGATCACCCGAGAGTAACGGACCGACTTTTGTGGCAGGTACGCATCAAAAACCATACAGACATGACGGATCAGGAGGCGGCCTTGGGGCGTTACCTGCAACTTTTCTGCATCCATCTGAATCAGTCCGTCCTCTTCCAGTTGCTTCAGGGCGGGCAGACAATCGCTAAAATGGGCCCTGAAATAGATGCCGTATTGCTGCTGTAATGCCGCAAAATCCAGGCGAAAATCGCAGGTCAGCCGGTTGATGATATGCCGGCGCAGCAGGTCTTCTTCATTCAGGCGTATGCCCTTTTCCACGGGAAGATGACCATGATCCAGCCGCTCTCCCCAGGCATCCAGCTCTTTGATGTTCTGGCTGTAATTGGGGCCGACCATGGCAATGGCACTCATGCCGAAGGCGAGCAGGTCACTTCCCGCATGGGTGGAATAACCCTGGAAATTGCGATAGAGGCTTCCTTCTTTTTGGGCCAGGGTCAGCTCGTCGTCGGGTAAGGCGAAATGATCCATGCCAATGTATACATATCCGGCTTGCTGCAGTGTTGAGATACTTTCCGCGAGAATGCGCAGCTTGTTTTCGGGAGAGGGAATATCCGTTTCCAGGATGCGCCGCTGTGCCGGAAAGCGTTCGGGGAGATGGGCGTAATTGAATACCGATAATCGATTGGGGCGGAGGGTAATCACTGCTTCCAGGGTGCGGGCAAAACTTTCCGGAGTTTGTAACGGCAAGCCATAAATCAAATCCAGACTGATGGAGCGAAAACCCAGGGACCTTGCCTCAGCCATCACTTCAGCTAACAGTTCCAGACTTTGTTCCCGATGTACGGCTTTTTGCACGGCAACATCCAGATCCTGCACGCCAATACTGATGCGGTTAAATCCGAATTCCCGGAGGCGCTTGAGGGTGCCCGGTTCCAGAGCGCGGGGATCAATTTCAATACCATATTCTCCCTGATCATCGGGGAGGAGCTGAAAATGCCGATGAATACTGTTCAGCAGAGTGGTCAGGTCATTCTGACGCAAAAAGGTGGGGGTGCCACCGCCAAAATGCAGCTGTTCTACCGGACGGCTGGCATCCAGATGCTTGAGATACAACGCCATTTCTTTTTCCAGGCGCGCGACATAAGGGCCGCCCCATTCGTGATGGCGGGTGACTACCTTGGTGCAGGCGCAATAAAAACAGAGGTGTTCACAAAAGGGAATATGAAAATACAGGGACAGTGGCCGAGCTTGATGGTTGGACGTCTGTAGCGCGCTGATCAGGTCGGTCTCGTCAAAATCGGTGTGAAAGTGCGGCGCTGTCGGATAAGAGGTATAGCGCGGCCCCGCCTGATCGTAACGCCGGATGAGATCGGAATCGACAATCACGCTTTGTTCGGAATCAATGTGCACGGGGACGACCTCTGTCAGACAGGGAATTAGCTCAGATCATACGCCCTGAATATCTTTTACTCCAAGTAGATTTGCAGCCACACTGGCTCGGATTTCATCCAGAAAGGCGCGCATGTGCTCTTGTTCCGACTGCTCAGCCGTGGTGGCTGCCTGCAAAGTCTGCCAAAGACCTTGGGAACCCAGTGGCAGGGCGCGCACATAACCCTTTTCACCGTAGCTCCCCACCGCCCAGGAAGGGAGGGCGGCAATACCCTGACCGGAGGCGACCAGTTGCAGGATGATGACCGTCAGTTCGGCGTGACGCCGGCGCCAGGGCTGGATACCAGCGGGTTGCAGAAACTCCCGGAATAAATCCAGACGTCGGTCTTCTACCGGATAGGTGATGAGGGTTTCCTCCAGAAAATCGGCGGGCTCCAGATAAGGCTTGCTGGCCAGGGTGTGGCGAGGATTGACCAGAGCGACCACTTCGTAGGCAAACAGGGGATGCAGGACAATGTCCGCAGCCATGGCATCAGGAGCAGTCAGTACGGTCAGATCAGCCTGATGACTTTGCAGGAGGGGCAGAGGGTCCTGTTGAAAACCGGACACCAGGTCCATCTCGACGTCCGGCCAGTTTTCCCGGAAACGATCCATGGCCGGGGTCAGCCAGTCAAAGCAGGTATGACATTCCACGGCAATACGCAGACGTCCACTGTTGCCCAGTGCCCGGCGTTTAAGTTCTTCCTGCAACTGCCGCACGCGGGGCAGAACTTCCCGCGCCGCCGCCAGCAATTCTTCGCCGGCAGGGCTGAGGCGTAGTTGGCTGCCCCGTTCGCGGTCCAGAATATTGACACCAAATTCCGCTTCCAGACCCCGGAGCTGATGGGACAGGGCGGACTGGGTCAGATGCAGGCGCTGGGCTGCGGCAGCCAGACTTCCAAACTGGGCGACAGCTTCGATGGTGCGCAGGTGGCGGATTTCAATGGGCATGGCAGACTCGAATCAGGAGGTTTCCAGAATGCATTGTCCCACGATCATCGCGTCCTGCAACATGCTTTAATCCTCGAAACGGCAGTCGGAGCGGGCCAAAGTCGCTACAAAGCCCCAGGCCCACCGCCGTTTTTAGAATGATGGATTCCTCTTTCAACCTGTTTCTGTCATAATCGTTATATTTATATGGAAATAACGTCACAAAAGGTTCATAAAACTGTCATCATCTTGTCACATAGCCTCGTTATTATGCCCACAGTGTTGCAAAGAACCCTAAATCGAGGAGGTCACATGTTGAAGAAAAACCGCGTTGCTGTTGCACTGTTTGCTGCCCTGAGCGGATTTGCTGCCGTCGCTCATGCCGACAGCAGTTCCACAGGAAATACCCTGGCTGACTTTTTTATGCACAGCAAGGTAGATGGACAGATTCGTTCTTACTACTTTGATCGCTTTTTTGGAAAGAATGCCACAAATCTCAGCGCCTTCTCGCTGGGTGGCTACATTAACGTGCATACTCCTTCTGCGGCGGGTTTCAGTGCTGACGTAGGTTTTTATACAGCCAACAGTCTGGGCGCCAATCGCGTTAATCCTGATGTGACCTTGATGGGCAAGGCCGATTCCATCAATGCCTTGGGTCAGGCTTATCTGCAATATGCCATTCCCGATGTGGTGATGATTCGTGCCGGTAACCAGGAAGTGAACACGCCTTTTGTCAACGGTTCTGATTCCCGCATGATTCCGGCTACCTATCAGGGTATTTTTGCGCAGGTGACCCCTTACTGCGGCTGGAATATTTACGGCATGCGGATGTTCCGCTGGAAGAGTCGCACCTCCGGTGACTATTACCGCGATAACCTGTATTACAACACCGGTTTCGACGGTGACCCCATTTATGGTGGCGCCGCTGACCTGCCCGCAACTACGCCAGCTTCTAATGGTATTTTGGCGTTTGGTACAAGTTACAAGAGGTACGGTATCAACGCTCAGGCCTGGTATTACAACTTCTATAATTTTACCAATATGTTTTACGGTGATGCCAGCTATACCCTGAAAACTGGCATGGGGCTGGATCCATTCCTGGGCGGTCAGGTGGTACGCGAGTGGGATGCCAATAGTCGTCTTAATGGTGCCTACGGAGCAGGTAAAGTAGATGGTTTCCAGGGCAACGGCGTCAACAGCACTGCCTGGGGTATAAAAGGTGGTGTCAAATATAACCTGGATAACGCTATTTTCGGCAAAGGGGCACTGACAGCCGCTTACAACGAAATCGAATATCATCCTGGAGCCATCGGTGGTGGTGCCATTGTTTCGCCCTATACCGTCGGTTATGCGACAGATCCCCTCTATACCACTTCCATGATTCGTGGTCTGGTGGAAATGGGTCCCGGTCATGGCTTTAAAATTGGCCTGAGCCAGCATTTTCTTAACAACAGCTTTTTGTTCCAGACGGCTTACGCCCAGTACCATCTCCAGGCGGCAGGTTATGCCAACGATATCTATGGTGATCTGACTTACTTCCCCAAGGGCTTCCTCAAGGGTTTGTCCATTCGTGACCGGGTGGAAGTGGCCCATGGTGATCTTTCGACCGGCTACTTCATCTACAACCGCGTGATGTTGACCTACGCATTCTAAGCTGACGCATACTGCGAACCTCAGGGAGAACAATGATGATTGCCAAAAAACATGTATTACTCGCGGTAATGGTGATGGCGGCGGCGGGTTGTGCGGAAGCCCCCTTTCAGGGCTGTCCTGCCAACAAGGCACCGGTAGCGGCACCTGTGCCGGCCCCGGCTCCTGCGCCCGTTCCTGTTCCGGCCCCCATTGCACCGGTGCAGCGTAAGGTTCTGCAGAGCAAACCCATTACCATCACGGGTATCAACTTCAAGCTGAATTCTGCCAAGCTTATGAGTCATGACATCCAGGTTCTGGATCAAGTGGCGGATTTTGCCCAAAAGCACAGCAGCGCGGTACTGGATGTCAATGGTTACTGCAGTAAGGTAGGCAGCTACGCCTACAACCAGCGTTTGTCAGAACAGCGCGCTGACAGTGTTGCTCGGTATCTGGAAGCGCACGGTGTGTCCCGTTCGCGGATGGTGCTGAAGGGCCATTCCTATAATGATCCGGTCGCCAGCAATGCAACGCCGCAGGGTCGTTTTGCCAACCAGCGGGTGGAAATCAATTCGACCATTCAGGTGGAAAAAACCGTCAACTAACGGTCAAGGTATCGCCTGAACATGTAACGATTTTACCTCTGCAATGCTCATGGCATTGCTCCTCCTCTCCTCGCCCCGCTCTGCGGGGCTTTTTTATTCCGGGTATTTCGGATTATCGAGAGGAGAGCTGCTGGAGAACCTGTTCGGGAAGCAGATCTTCCATGCAGCGGTGGTGCTTGAGAGGGCATTCTCTTTTGCCGCAGGGGCTGCAGGAAAGTCCCAGACGCAGGGCCACGGCGCCGGGTGATAAGGGCGGAGTCATTTGCAGGGGGGTTGATCCATAGAGGGCTATGACCCGGCTGCCGACGGCCCCGGCAATATGCATCAGACCCGAGTCATTACTGACGGTGATTTCTGCCAGAGAGAGCAGGTCGATGACTTCTGTGAGGCTGGTACGCCCACCCAGATCAAGCACTGTCGGGACAGCTTGCGCGATGGCCTGGGTGATTTCGGTGTCTTTCGGACTGCCGAAAAGCCACACCGGTCGTCCTGCCTGAGTCAGTTGCCGGGCCAGACTGATCCAATGGCGTACAGGCCAGCGTTTGGCCGGGCCATATTCTGCCCCGGGTGCGAGTGCCACCAGTCCTGCACCGGGATTTTGGATATTCAGACGTTGCAGCGTGACGGCAAGTGCAGCATGATCCACCATCAGACGCGGTGCGGGTAAATGCTTGGGTTGCGGCAAACGTCGTGGTAACCCCAGGGCCACAAAACGATCTACTGTCCGTGGCAGGCGTTTTTTATCCAGGTGGTGGCGGTCATTGAGCAGCATTTTTCGGGCATTGCCGCCAAAGCCGCTGCGGTTGGGAATCTGGGCCCAGTAAGGAACCAGTGCGGATTTCAGGCTGTTGGGCAAACAGATAGACCAGTCATAATCTTCTTTCTGGAGGGTTTCGGCGATACGGCGGCGTTCTTTCCAGCCCAGTTTGCCGTGGGGAATATCCAGAGGAATGCCGCGCCGCACTTCTGCTATGCGCGAGGCAACCGGCAGGCTGGCCAGCGGGGCAAGGACATCAATCTGCAGCTTGGGCCAGCGCCGGCGCATGACCTGCAATAATACTTGCGCCATGACCATGTCGCCTACCCAGGCAGGACCCACCAGCAGCAGGCGGGCCGGATCATAAGCCCGGGCCAGGCGGGTATTATGGGCGGCAAAGGCGTCTTCTTCGGCGTAAGGCGGTTCGATGGTTTCCGGTAAAGCCTCTGACATGTTCATTTGCCCAGAAGCATGATCAGCGCTTCCGCCGTAATCAGGATGATGATGATCCATTCCAGAACGGTCTCACGATTATGGCGACTGGCAACAATCATGATTTCCAGTCCTTCATGAATGGCATCGAGTTTTTCATCCAGGGCGCGGAAACGGCTGGTGAGTTCCAGATCGGCGGAAAGCTCCCGGGAGAGTATTTCCAGCCCTGGTGTTTCCCAGACAATGTCCGGATTATCCAGCACCGCAAGACGCGACAGGATTTCGGTGCGGGTCGCCGAGGTGGAGGCCAGAAAACGCAGATGACTACCCCGGCGTCCCGGAAGGCGACCGGTACGGGTGACCTCGGAGAGTAAGTTCAAGGTGGTTTCCAGAAGAGTTTCGACGGCTTCCTCGTGGAGTTCGAGGGCGAGGCTTTGGGCCAGGCGCAAAGCCACCAGGAGGATGCGCTCTTCATCCAGATGCTTGAGGGTTACGCCATCCCGGCCGACGGCATCCCGCTCACCGGTTTTGATGAATAATTCTTCGACTTTCGGATTGCTGATGGCGGTGAACTGAGCCTGGACGCTGGCAATAATCCGCGCCTGCAGGGCCGGTCCTGCCCCAAAAAAACAAAGCACCCCGGAACGGAACATGGCTACCCAGGCATCTCCGTCGCGGAGCAGGCGGTGGGCGGGATTATTATCTACCAGATCCATGTCGAAGGTTTCGTCCCAGTTTTTCAGGGCAATATGGCGCACGGGTTGAATGGCGTGAAGAATACTACTCATACATTTATCCTTCGGGGAGTAATTTGCCAGGATTCAAAATGCCATCTGGATCAAACAGTTTTTTGATGGCACGCTGAATACTGAGATTTTCGGGGCTGAGTTCCAGCGGTAAAAATTCCCGTTTGGTAGAGCCGATGCCGTGCTCGCCGGAAAGCGTGCCGCCCAGGCGGAGGACCGTCTGAAAGAGTTTTTGCAGACCCTGACGGGCATGGCGCATTTCCTCATGGTTTTCGGGGTGCACCAGAAAATTGACATGAAGATTGCCGTTCCCGGCATGGCCAAAGCTGACAATGTGCAGGGATTGTTCTTGGGCAATGGCTTCAATGGCTTCCAGTAAATCGCGCAGACGACTGACCGGGACGACCACATCTTCGTTGATTTTCAGAGGGGCCATGGCTTTGGTGGCTGGAGACAGGGATTTGCGCGCCGCCCAGAGTGCTGCCGTGGCCTGGGCATCTGTGGCCTCCAGGATTTCCAGATTACCGTCTCCAGCAAGGGCCTGGCGCACGGCTTCCAACTGGGCGGGGATGGTTTCGCTTTCGCCGTCGACTTCGACCATCAACAGCGCCTGACTGGCAGCGGGCAGGTCTGTTGCGGCGCCCATACTGCGTACGGCCGCCAGGGCATGAGGATCCATGAGTTCCAGGGCGCTGGGTGTACGTCTTTGTGCCATGACCCGCTGGACCGCCGCGCAGGCGCTGGCGGTATTGGCATAGGCCGCGCGAAGCGTGGCTTTGGCCATGGGCAGGGGCAGCAGGCGCAGGGTGACTTCGGTAATCAACGCCAGCGTACCTTCACTCCCCACCAGTAAACGGGTCAGATCATAACCGACCACGCCTTTGCTGGTACGCACTCCACAGCAGAGGGTTTCCCCGCAGCCGGTGACGGCGCGCAAACCGAGCACATAATCCCGGGTCACCCCGTATTTGACAGCATGCGGCCCCCCGGCATTCATGGCGAGATTACCACCAATCCGGCAATAGGGACTGCTGCCCGGATCAGGAGGATAAAAAAGCCCGTCCTGAACAACATGGTCATTGATGGCGGCGGTAATCATGCCTGCTTCTACCGTGATGGTCCGGTCTGCCGGGCTGTAATCACAAACTTCCTGCATGCACTCAAAACTGATGACGGCGCTGCCGGGTACCGGTTGCGCGCCGCCGACATTGCCCGACCCGGCCCCTCTGGGGATCAGCGGTAAATGATGGCGACGGGCGATGTGGACAATAGCCTGCACTTCTTCATGACTCCGGGGAAAAAGCACCAGGGCTGGGAGACAGCTTCCCGGGGTGTCATCACGGCTGTAAATGGACAGGGTATCGCTGTCATCCCGAACTCTCTCGGTGTCGAGAGCTGCACGCAGTGCCGGAAGAATGACGGCGATGCTCATGGTCGGGAATTCCGGATTTTCTGTAAGAGGGCGGAGGTGCTGCGTTCGTGCCGGAAAGGAATGCTGAGCACGCGACCGCCGCGCGCCTGGACCTCGCGGGCACCGACGATGCGTTCCACCGGCCAGTCGCCGCCCTTGATCAGGACGTCAGGCTGCAGTTTTTCGATGAGTTGCAAGGGGGTGTCTTCATCAAAAGTGGTGACGAAATCCACAGACTGCAGGGCCGCGAGTACCGCCATCCGATCGTCTTCCGGATTGATCGGGCGATCAGCACCCTTGCCGAGTCGACGCACGGAGGCATCACTGTTCACGGCGACAACCAGACAGGCGCCTTCCGCGCGGGCTTCGGCGAGATATTGGACATGACCACGATGCAGGACATCAAAAACCCCATTGGTGAACACCAGTGGACGACGATAATTGCAGGCCTGCCTGAGCAGCTCCCGGTCGTGCAGAATCCGTCCGGAAAATGACGCGACGCTATGGGGCGGAATTGGATTTTCGGCAAAGGCTGCGTCCACATCGCTGCAAAGGGCATGAATGATGACCAGATGGACTTCCTGGATGCGCGCTGTACTGGTTTCGGGGACGCGCAGTTCAATATCCGCCGCCCCCAGCAGGCCGGCAAGTTGTCCGCCATCCTTGCCGGTCATGGCCAAGGTCCACATGCCCCGAGCCCGGGCTGTACGGATGGCCTGCAGAACATTTTCGGAATTGCCGGAGGTACTGAAAGCTACCAGACAATCGCCGGGTCGGCCCAGGGCCTCCACCTGACGGGCGAATACCTGTGGGTAGGCAGAATCATTGGCAATGGCGGTCAAGACGCTGCTATCCGTGCTGAGGGCAACGGCGGGAAGGGCCATGCGATTACTTTCAAAGCGGTTGACCAGTTCGGAGGCCAGATGCTGGGCATCTCCCGATGAACCACCGTTGCCGCAACTTAATACCTGGCCGCCGTTCTGCAGTGTGGCTATCAGTCTTGCACTGGCGTTGGCGAAAGGTGCGGCGAGACTCTGTGCAGCATGTTCCTTGGTGGCGATGCTGGCGCGCAAGGCGGTATTTATCCGGTTAGGCATGGTCATGGGCTGGGCACTCTGAAAGCATCGCGAATCCACTCCGGCGCTGCGTCACCGTCAATGGCAATCACGTCAAACCGGCAAGGACGCAGACCATGCCGGGGATTACGCAATAAAAAATATTCGGCAGCGCGAATCAAACGCTGCTGCTTCCGATGGTTGACGCTGGCGGCGGCAGATCCTTGCCGATTATGGGTGCGCTGGCGCACTTCCACGAACACCAGCGCCTCATTATCGAGTACGATCAGGTCGATTTCCCCGGAACGGCAACGAAAATTGCGCAACAGCAATTTTAGTCCGGCCCTCAGCAGCAAAGCTAAAGCGCGATCCTCACCTTGCTGACCGAAATTTTGGCGCGGCGAAGGCATGCGTTAATTTAGCTGCCGGGTTTGGGAATGGCTGGTAAAGGCACAATAGCGCCATTCTCTACTTCCATCCATTCCATGTCACGCACGATGCGGCCCTCTTTACCAAAATGTAAGGTTCCGGTGGCGCCTTTGAGAGGCTGGCTAAATTGTTTGGCGAGGATTTTATCGGCAAGCTGGTAGGCATCCAGACCAAAAGCGGCCATCCGCCACTGCGCATCACTGGCATTGGGCAGGCTCGTGTGGAGGAGCGCGGCGGCCTGTGGCTTGGTCGTAGCCGGTTGAATAACCCAGGGCATATCCACGGACTCGATTCCGGAGAGATTTTGCGCATCGCTCGGGAGGGTGGCCCCATGTAAAAGCGCCGGACTGAAAATCGGGATATGACTGTTGATGGAACGGATAGCAGAGACCGCAGCGTTGGCATTTTTGCTGTCTGCGACCAGGAAAACAAAATCATGCGTTGAGCTGGTCCCGCTTAGCAGTTGCTGCGCCTGACCATTCAGAGAATGACCAGGTAGATAGGTGGCGACTCCTGCGACACTGCCACCCAGTTTTTTCCAGGTATCAATAAAATCGGCCTGAATGGCAGCGCCACTGGAATCCTGCGGATACAACACGTAGACCCGTCGATAGCCTGCTGCATAGCCCTGATTGGCAATTTGACGCGCCGCAACATCCCGACTCAGACTGAAAGTATATAACCCCGGTTGTTGTACCCCGGCATCGGAACCCAGAGCAATAACCGGAGGATCTGAAGGTTTGCGTACACTGGCCACGGCATTGATGTCCTGCGGTAACAATGGCCCGACAAATATCTGGCAACCTTCCTTGACTCCGCGCTCAAAGAGTACGGCGGTATAACTGGGATTCCCGGTACTTTGCAGCAGCTTGACGGCCGGCCCGGAGGTCAGCTGTGCCGCCGTTTCCATGCCGGCACTGAGGGCCTGGGAAAGTCTCGCATAACTACCGGTGGAGGGCAGCAGTGCACAAATACTGCCCTCCTGACTGCTGGTAGTGTCGGCGACGTTCAGTTCGTCATGGCTGGTAAAATTGATGGGTGGGTGGCCAGGATGCGCGGCCATCCAGGCATTGATAGCGGCTTTGCGTTGATCCGGATCAGGATTATGGCGACTGATCAGGGCAATGGCGAGCCATTCCTGTACCAAAGGATTACCACTGCGTCCCTGCCAGTTTTGAATGCGCGCCGAGGAAACAGAGTCCAGAAGAGCATGAATACGCTGATGGTTTTTGTGGATGGCAGCGCCGCTGAGCAGGCTGTCCCGTTCTATCAGAAAATTCAGGGCAGTCAGTTCATGCCCCTCTTGCGTGTATAACGTGGCAAGGGTTCCCATGGCCTCGGCCCGCACGTTCTGCGGCGTGCTGGCGATGGTCAGAAGTTCTTCGAGATTGCCTTTGGCCCTGGGTGTCTGTCCCTGATCCATCAATCCCTGGGCGCGGACCCACAAGGCTTGTCCACGTAAACCGTTATCGTCATGTTCCAGGCGCAGGACTTCATCGGCGAGGAGTACCGCTACTGGAGCCCTGTTGCCCTGCAGGGAGGCTTGTGCAGCCTTCAGCAAATACTGGAGTTGTGTCTTGCCTTGAACGGCCGCCGCCGCCTTAATGTAGTCTTTGGCGGCTTCCAGGTCATGCCCCTCTGCGAGTAACGCATCTGCCTGCCGGGCACTTGCCGCTTCAGGAGGATTTGCCGCAGTGGCTACAGGAGCCGGAGCGGTACTGAGCACGGGCGCAGGCTTATGTGGCATACTCGCGCAGGCGCTCAAGGCGGCGGCGACAGCCAGGGTGGCGGTCAAACGTGGCAAATGGAATAAACTGGTCGGCAGTTTCATGAGCAGAGTGTATGGAGAATGGAGCAGTGGTTCAATGACTGAAATGCATTCCGGGCTGTTGACGATTATCGCCACCCCCATCGGCAATCTGGAGGATCTTTCGCCACGGGCCGGGCAGGCCATTGCGGGTGCCAGCCTGATCCTGGTGGAAGATCGCCGTCATGCCCAGCGCTTGTTCCAGCATCTTGGTGTACAGCCCAAAACTATGGCCCTGCACGAACATAACGAGCGGGCACTGGCCCCGCAAATTGCCCAGCGCATAGCCGCCGGTGAGCAGATTGCCCTGCTTTCTGATGCCGGGATGCCGTTAATTTCCGATCCTGGTTTTCCATTACTGGCGTTGCTGCGCGAACAGCAGTTACCGGTCACCATTATCCCCGGACCCAATGCTGCTGTAGCGGCGTTATCCTTGTCCGGCTTGCCGAGTGATCGCTTCAGTTTTGAAGGATTCTTACCCGCCAAAGCGGGCGCCCGTCGGGCGCGTCTTGCGGTGTTGCAGTCGGAATCACGAACCATGATTTTTTATGAGGCCCCCCATCGCATTGTGGCAACCATAACGGACATGGCCGAACTTTGGGGCCGGAATCGACCTGCAGCGCTTTGCCGGGAGCTGACCAAAATCTACGAAGAATGTTTGCGCGACTCTCTGGGCGGGCTGCTGGAGCAACTGTCTCAGCACCCCGATAAGGTGCGCGGCGAAATGACCCTGATACTCGGCGGGGCACCTGAACAAGACCCCGGTGAACAGGAAGCAGATCGCTGGCTCGCCCCTTTGCTCGATGAGTTGCCACTGACTCAGGCGGTGCGAATTGCTGAAGCGCAAAGCGGAATGGCCCACCGTCTTTTATATCGTCGCGCCCTGGCCTTGACTTCCGGGCGTGAGCCCGCTTAAATACGCGCTCTTGGCCCAGGTAGCTCAGTCGGTAGAGCAGAGGACTGAAAATCCTCGTGTCGGCGGTTCGATTCCGTCCCTGGGCACCATATAAATCAAACGATTAGCGATAACTGGTTCGACTACATCTAATCTACGGCTGTATCTTTTGATGGAAGCGATTCCGGCGAATGTGATCCTGGAGATGGTGCTTACACGCCACCCTGCTATAACCATCATAGCCCTCTGTACATAAGCTACATGCTAGTGCCCATCTGGCTTGGGCATGTCTTGGGCAATGCGCCATTTTCCCAGGATTTTCCCATGTGGGACCCTTGTGTTTACTGGCTTATAAATTGACAGAAAATCGGTTTGTCAATCTGGGGGGGGCTGTTAAATAACCGTTACCGTAACAATTTCATGGTGTTTTTCGCGTCTGCTGAGTCCCCACGTTACACTGAAAGCCAATCCTTGGGTTCATCCTAACAAAGGTACCAAAAGTCCCAGGGTTTAGCCCCCCCCCAGTTAAGCTTCTGCTGAACGCTCATTCCTGAGCGCCTTTCCGGATCTGTTGGAAAATGGCGTTAGAAGGCCGTCCTGCCGATCCCCTGTTGGTCAATCACGTCACCAATGAAATGAGATCTGTTTTCTATATCTTTATGTTCTTTAATGGGTTTGACGAAAACGTAAGGGGTTTTAAGTTTCGGGACAAGGAAAACGGATATTCTTTGGCACCCATACGCCCATTTGGGGGAGTGGCACGACGCATTCTCAAAACGACCGTTTTAAGAACATACAGAGTGTTTCCCCGAAACCCATGGTCCGAGACAGGAGAAATCACGGGGGATGCCAGAATGCTTGTGGCCCTTGTGAATTCAGGCTATTGCAGAGTTTCTTGTGGGACCTTTTGTACCTTTGTTGGGATCCACCCTCTGTTATGGCTAACGAGTTAAAAGCGTACCTGTGCGATCAGTCAGCAAAATTCTTTTCCTTCTTCACCCAGAACCTCGCTTATCCAGAAGTAAAACGGGACTATCCATAAGATCATCACAAGAGACTAACCATTCGAATGCGGGTGGGCCGTAATATTGGGGCAGTGATATCTGCAAGCTAAACCATATGACAACTGCCCGTATGCCAATGTAAAACGAATAAGGTAAGAATTAATCAAATATAAGATATAACGGTACGTCAAATCGCTCTCTAATTTTTTCAATTAATGATGGCTCTTTTACGTCACCCAGTATACGCTCTAAACGCATACGCGAAAGTTCAGCACGTTGAGCTTCATTAAATTCACACTCGTCTATTTCAAACGGGTCGATCCCGGCGAATTCATTTGATTCGGTAGTTTTATTAATTTCTTTCTTTTTCCAAAATATTCCCTTCATTTAAGTATCCTAGTCGACCATATCAGCTTATGATACAACTGCCTCAACTACAGTTAAAGGGGGCTGAAGTTAAAATGGAACGAAAACGTAATTTAAAGTACGTTAAGGTCGCTGCATAGCCTATATTTGCTAGTTTTTGCATGTCCCATCACCAGATGAATCGGTTACAGGGACCTCGGTCCACATATTGCAGATTTCAGGATGATCAAAACCGATGTGCGAATTTCAGCGCATGTCCATCATGCTTTTTATATTGCTTTTGTACACAAGATTAGCTTTTATCCGAAACTGATCTTTTTTGGACAGATTCACACAGAACTAGGCTCCAGATGCTTAACGTGCTTTAAATTCAGAGTTCTGAAGGGCCCCCAATTACACCGGAAAGCGACGAACAAGTTCCTCCTCGATTCCCTTGGAGAATTGTTGGATAACGTCGCGTACGCGAGACAAATTGTTAAAGCTGCTCTGGATTTCGTCATCAGGGTCGTATGGACCACCCCAGACAAATACATATTCTTTGCCTTCGCCGTCCCATGGCGTTTCGTTCGCAGGGTCCTCGTAGCGATCAAGAAACCACCGCCGCATAGCAGCGATTTGAAGTTCCTTTGGGGCAGAAGCGATCCAATCATCATCCGGCTCAAAGAGACCACTATTGAAGCCGCCTGCTTCGGGTGGTAGCTGTGTCATGGTTTACGTATCTTATGAATGTGCATCGCGGACGGGATTGGGACGTCTAACGTAAATTCGACTGCACTGTCAGTGCAGTAAAAAACTGAATGACCTCCTTGCGGACTTACCGGACATAATGCACCGTTCTGTCTCGTGGGCCAAAAATCCTGAAGGGCAGATCGCCCGGTTTTTGCTCGGTTCTTCTGCTACCCAGAAGTGCCAATTATGGGACATTACGCTGAGCCTATTCATTTTGTCACTCCAAAATGGCCTGTATCCTGGTTATCACTTCGTTGACTATGGACTCTGGGACCATCTCGACAAACTTGCCGTCCCTTGCCATAAGATCAACGGTGCGAGATTGGTTGCTCATCACTATCCCCTGTGTTTTTGTTCCAGACCCCATCAAAGAGACTGCAAATCCCGCGAATCTAGCTTGATTGCCACCTTGAGTGATGGGGCAGACCCAAACCAGGCCAGAGCGATTGAAGGCTTCTCTCGATACGATTAGCACGGGACGATGACCTTGCTGTTCACGGCCTGATGTCGGGCTGAGGTTTGCCTGCCAAATCTCCCCTCGCCGTGGCCACCGCATCAAATTTCTTCGATTCCTGCTGACGGCGCATCTATCCACTCACGCTCTTCGGCGCTTATGGGCTGAGTAAAGTCACACTGCGATAGTAATTCGTCCAAGGTGTAACGCTTTTGTGCTGGTCGTGCTACCAGTGCGCCGTTTTCGATCTCCAATGAGACTGCTTGACCTTCGCCGACGCCCCAACTCCGTATGGTCGTGGCAGGTATGCGTAGGGCCATGCTGTGCCCCCACTTCTGAATTTTGGTCTGATTCATGCGCATCCCCTGTGCTTGACGAATAAACATTGTAGATTCAAATTAACCATTGCGCAATCTAAGGGAGGCCACTTGAAGGGGGTTGAACCACAAACCGCCGAAATTTCCGTCACTCCATATCCAGTCCATTGCAGGTTTAGTCTCGCAATAGCAGTGAGATGGTAATGTGTTTCGGCTTCCTGACGAAATGAGGGATAGCCGTGAAGAGCACTGTGCATGATTCTTTAAGTGTCGCTTGTCTGCATCCCCTGCAGGGTTTCGACCAGTAACTGATCCGCCGAGTCGACACGGATGAAGCCGAGGCGTGGATATTCCAGATCACGAATCACGAAAATGGTGACGGTCAGCGCGGCGGAAAAAATGATGACCTGTAGCCAGGGGATGCGCTTGTGTTCGGTCATGCCATAGCCTGCCAGCAGGGCAGAAATCCAGGATAGTGCGAAAAGCAGGAAGTCAATAATCTTTGGTGGATGACTTCGGGTGGCGGCAATGCGGGTGGTGGTAATATCAAACATGGCATTCAGTGCACGACTGACCAGGCTTAATATGGCTGTATTGCCGGTGTGTTGGGCCGCGAGGATCGCTTCTGTCCAGATTTGGTGCTGTAATTGAACGCTACGTTGATAGGCGTCCAGAGCTGCAGGGGTGTTGTTACCTATATGCTGATATGTTTCCAGGCGGGCTTGTAGGTATTTTTGCATTTTTTGGCGGAGAGCCATCTGTTGTGCTGCTGGCAATAAATCCAGCCGCAGATAGGCGGTGCCGACCGCATTGGCTTCTTCGGTAATCAAATCGCGGCGGTGTTGAAAGCGTTCGGCGGCACCTGAAAAGGAAAACGCCAACAGTAATCCCAAAAGCCCGAATACGGCTCCGTTCAGTGCCCCGGAACCCCCGTCGGCCCGACTACTTTTGCCGAGTTGGAAGCCTACAAAAACACATAAAATCAAACCAATAAACAATGCTGCAGAGTACACCCAGGGATTAAAAGTTGACGGATTCATAAAGTCCTTTGGAAACATATGGAGAGGCCTGATTAACTTGGGAATAGTTTGCCCCATGCGGTGCTTTTTCGCTAGAATCCAGACAGCAAAAATGAACAGTTGGTCCGAAAGCTCCGAAAGGTTACTTGTTCAATAAACGCATTATCTGACAGAGGCAGGCAATTCATGAAAATTCTGGTAGTGGGTGGTGCGGGTTATATTGGCAGCCATATGGTAAAACGCCTGCTTCAGAGTGGGGCAGAGGTGGTGACTCTGGATAATCTTTCCGGTGGTTATCGTGATGCAGTTTGTGGTGGCGTTTTTGTTTATGGAGATATTGCGGATACCCGGTTGCTGAATCGGATTTTCTCAACGCATTCATTTGCTGCAGTCATGCACTTTGCTTCTCATATTCAGGTGGGAGAATCCGTGCAGGAGCCTTCCAAATATTATCAGAACAATGTCAGTAATACACTGAATCTTCTGGATGTGATGGTTGCATTTGATGTCAAAAAATTTATTTTTTCTTCTACAGCAGCGATTTTTGGTGAACCTCAATATACGCCCATTGATGAAAATCATCCCAAAGATCCCATCAATCCCTATGGACGGAGTAAGTGGATGGTGGAGCAGGCGCTGTCTGACTACGATCGCGCTTATGGCCTCAAAGCTGCTTGTTTGCGCTATTTCAATGCGGCAGGGGCGGACCCTGATGGGGAGCTGGGTGAGCGCCATGATCCGGAGACGCATCTGATTCCGCTGGTATTACAGGCCGCTTCCGGGCGACGGACCCAGATCCGCGTGTTCGGGCGTGATTATGAGACACCCGATGGGACCTGTATTCGTGACTATATTCATGTGACTGATCTGGCTGAAGCACATTGGCTGGCACTGGAACATCTTCTCGCCGGAGGCGATAGTTGCGCTTTTAATCTTGGCAATGGTAATGGTTTTTCGGTTCAGGAAGTCATTGATGTTGCCCGGCAGGTGACGGGCAAGCCCATTGCTTGTGAAGATGAAGCTCGACGTGCAGGGGACCCCGCCCGCCTGGTGGCGGACTCACGCAAAATCCGTGAACAGTTGGGGTGGCAGCCCCGCTATGCGGATCTGGCCACCATCATCGCCGATGCCTGGCGTTGGGAGACCCGCTAAGGGTTCGTTCCGTGCCAAGGCAATCAGGCGCGAGGCACTCATGTGCATGGCACTCAGGCAGCAGGGATGCAGCCTCGGGCGCCGACACTGCCCGCCAGTTTTTGGATGAACTCCGGCGTGTGGTGCACGTCAATTCCGTGCTTCATCTCCATTTCCAGCCCTTTGGCCGTTTTAATGCAGTACAACAGGGCGGGGGTGGCCGTTTCTCCGGTCTGATGCAGCAGTTGGGTATTGGTCTTGACCGCCGCCTCGTCGACCGCAGGAATATGACTCAGGGGTTTGGTGCTGCCTTCTTCGGTATGCAAATCAAAGCCTTTTTCGTTATTGGCCCAGGCTTCGGCAGGATTTTTTGCAGCGAGAATGGTTGCCGCCTTGGCCGGGCTGGAAGGCTTGAGGAAGCCGACAGGAACCACTTTTACCCGGACTTTGCCTTCGGCTACCGGTTGTTGCAGCGATTCCCAGAGCAGATGACAGAAAATACAGTTGGGATCCATGAACACGACCATCAGCGGTCCCGAATGTCCTATGGTAAAACCCGGTGCTGCCAAGGCTGCGGGCGCAATTTTTTCGGCAGGTACTTTGGCGGGTTGAGGCAGGTACTTGTCTGCATAATGTCCGGTGATGTTTTCCTGCTGGGCATTTACTACCGGACCCAATAACAGATATTTGTCGGACAGCATCCATAGTATGCCCTGTTGGTGCTGGTCAGTTTCAACGACAATACCCGTCAGGCTGTGGACGGGGCCGGGAAAGACTTTGGTGACATGGATTTTATCGTGGAAATTTTGCTGGACCAGGTGTTCCGCCGGTTTCAGATTGGAGGTGTTGACGCTGGCGCAGCCTGCAAGCAAAAAGCCTCCTGTGAGTAATGCCAGGTTGCGAAACTGTCTGTTTAACGTCATTTCTTATCATCCTCAGGCTGATTTGTTGAACATAATGTCACCATCCTAGCAAATACCCTTATCTGTCGCATCCCGATCCGTCAGAACTGATCAATCAGCGTTACTAAGGCAGAGTGCGTTGTTGCAGGGTATGAAATGGCTACCGGGGACCGGATCAAAATAAAAAAATGGCACTCATCCACAGACCAATGCCTCCGGCAGCACTGATCCCTGCTATGGCAAACAACCACTTACGTCTGGTCAGCGCGGTTATGGAAGCCAATGATATGGCAATTTGCAGAAAAATCATGGCAATTTCCAGATCATTATGGGGGCGGTTGAGATGCGCCGACTCCCGGTTGGCCGCTTCAGATTTTTGCTCCATTTCCGTGGCGCTTTGCTGAATGCTGACTTTCTGTTGTTCATATTTTGCAATTTTTTCTTTAAAGCCGACGGCTTTGTCAGGGGCAAGAATAATGGCCAGCTCCATCATGTGCAGCTTGGTGCTGACGGCCTGATAGTAATTCCACTGGTCAGCAGCCTTGGCCTTTTCCAAAACGGCTTCATTTTTTTGGAGTAGTACTTCATTCATCAAGTGGGTCCCCTGATAACTGACAATGGCGCCAAATGCCGCGAGGATAGCGGTAAATATGGCGACCCACTGACTCAGGCTGTGGCGTTCTCCGCCATGGCCTCCGGCAGCATGATGAACCATTTCTTCGTGGGGTGGGTGGCTATGCAGTCCATGTCCGCTCATGACGTCTCCAGCTTGGTCAATCGTTGATTTGCGGCTATGCTCATGAGATTGCCGGTTTAGGTCAAGTGCTTTGTGGTCTTTCCCGAATACGAATCCAGGAGGTTAGTGATGGTCATGCAAATACCAGCTCCCCAGGGAGAGCAACCAGACGCCACTACGCCCGGAATGGCCGTGCTTGCAGGTGGTTGTTTCTGGTGTACCGAAGCTGTTTATCTTGCTCTGGAAGGCGTCACCCGGGTGGTTTCGGGTTATACCGGAGGAGCCCGGGAAACAGCCAATTATCGGGCGGTCTGTAGTGGTACAAGCGGTCATGCCGAGGCGGTGCAGATTCATTTTGATCCGGCGCGCCTGTCATTCGGCCGCCTGTTGCAGGTCTTTTTCGCCGTGGCCCATGATCCCACCCAACGCAATCGTCAGGGGAATGATGTGGGGACACAATACCGCTCGGCTATTTTTGCCGTAAATGCTGCACAACGGCAGATGGCTAACGATTATATTGCAGAACTCAATGCGACGGGAATGTTCGGACAACCCATAGTGACTGAAGTATCCCTTCTGGAAAACTTTTATTCTGCGGAGGACTATCATCAGGATTATGCTCGCCGTAATCCTGATCAACCTTATATCTGCGCGGTTGCTTTGCCCAAGGTGGAAAAATTGCGGCATACTTTTCCACAGTATTTACAGACCAAGGAGTCTTAGGAAATGCCCACTTCATCTGCAGGATATGACTTGACCCCCATTGATGCCAATACTCGCGCCGAAATGGCTAAAGATTTACCCGCAGAGGTGCGCCACGTATTATTTGAGCATGGTACGGAACCGCCGTTTTGTGGAGGCCTGCTCCATGAAAAGGAGGCCGGTAACTACGTGTGTGCGCTTTGTAGTCTGCCCTTGTTTCGCTCGGCCAACAAATTTGAGTCAGGAACCGGCTGGCCCAGCTTTTGGGAGCCTTTCGCCCCAGATCATATCCGTGAATTGACTGACACCAGCTATGGCCGGGTGCGTACGGAAATCCGCTGCGCCCGCTGCGACAGCCATCTGGGGCATGTGTTTCCGGATGGGCCTGAACCCACTGGCCTGCGTTATTGCCTCAATTCCGCTGCCCTCCGGTTCGAACCCGAGGCAGGATGAGTCCGAGAACAACAGGCAAGGGATATTGGAGCAAAAAGCTTCCTGTCTAACTGTCGTTTTCAGGATGAATGAGTGCCTGGTTTTCGGGAAGTTTGTCGTGCGTGGCCGCAAAGTTGTCGGCCATTTTCTTTCTGAGTCGGGTGATTTCTTCGGGGCTATGTTCGCGAGAAATGCAGGCATGGTAGGCGTGATGTGCCGTTGCGAGCGCGGAGTCCGCGAGACCGTGGGTATCCAGATATTTTCCCAAACGGCAACGATGAGAATCATCCAGGCTGGGAAGCTGACCAAGAATCGCGGGCGCAATCTGATATAAGCTGTCGAATTGCAAATGCGAGGCGTAAGCACCCAACAGGGTTTTAGGCTGATTGTTTTGTGGCTCTGGCGTCCAGGCCTGAAGCCAGGGTAGCAATGATTCTTCGGGCATGGGCCGCGCAATGGCGTAGCCCTGAACGCAGTCCACACCGAGAACGGCCAGAGCGTCCAGGGTTTCCGGCGTTTCCGCCCCCTCGACCACATAACGCGAACCCATGGACAAGGCCAATGCGGCAACACTGCCGACAAAAATCAGATCTCCGGGTTGCTCGGGAATCCCCCGGACCAGACACTGGTCGAGTTTGACTTCATCAACGGCAATTTCTTTCAGGCGCAACAGCGAGGCGTAGGCGCTACCCACATCATCCAGGGCAACACGAACCCCCAGTGAACGAATGGTGGCGATTTTTTCCTGAGCCAGTTGCAGGGACAGAAAATCGCCATTTTCGAGAATCTCCAGGGTTAATTGTTCCGGTGCCAGCGTACAGTCGGCCAGAACCGCCTGTAGTTCTGGCAGAAAATTGTCTGCAAAGAGGGCGTCCGGAGGGATGTTAACGGCTACTTCCAAAGGAAATCCGGCAATATGAAGCTGTTGTGCTGTCCGCGTGGCAATACGCAGTATTCTGCTGGTGAGCATTTGCGCTGCTCTGCTGTCCAGATGGGGAATAAACGTGTCGGGAAGAATAATCTCAGTGCCTTGCCGCAGGCGGGCGAGGGCTTCAATGCCAATGATGCGACCTGTTGCCAGATGCAGAATCGGTTGGTAATAGGCAATCAGGCCCTCATCCTGCTGAAGCAGCGTCAAATACGGCAGATTGCTTTCTCCAGAAAACACTTCTTCTCCCTGGAAACTGGCCCAAAAATGGCTACGTTCTGCTTTATTGGCTTTGGCGACATAAAGCGCCTGATCAGCATGACGCAGCAGTATTTCGCTATCGCCTTCATCAAAGGGAAAAATGGTGATGCCCAGGCTTCCGCCAATTTTGACGGTGATATTGCCGGGAAGAACATAGGGTCTTTCCAGGGCTTCAGAAATCCGGACCATCAGCTTTTCTACATCTTCCATGTTCTGGATGTTTTCCAGAACCAGGGCAAATTCATCGCCCCCCACTCGGGCCACAAAATCTGTCTGTCGAAGTGCCTGACCCAGCCGATTGGCGACTTTTTGCAATAATACATCGCCGGCGGCATGACCATGCTGATCGTTGACGGGCTTGAAATCATCCAGGTCGAGCATGCAGATGCCGAGTAATTTTTCTTCACGCCGGGTGCGCTGGATGGCCTCGGGAATTCTGTCTAAAAGGGCCACCCGATTGGGCAATCGGGTGAGCGCATCATGACGCGCCATCCAGCTCTGGGTGATGCGTTCCTGATCAATGCGTTTTTTGAGATCCATTTCATCGAGGCCATAACCAATCAGTTTGCCTACCCGGGCAAGCGTGCCGAGGATTTCCTGGTCAAAAATGTTCTTTTCGCTGCTGGTCACACCGAGAATCGCCCAGATTTGCCCGTTACGCCGAATCGGGATGATAGCAACGCTGGCCCAGTTTTGTTGTTCCATCAGATTATGTTGGGCACTGAAAGCCAGATCGTTGCGGTAATCATTACGGTATTGCAGGCGTTCAGATTGCCAGGTATCGCGCAAGAGGCTGGGACGATCTGAAAACAGCTGGATACCCAGATTACCGAGAATTCCGCTCCCGGTACCGGCACCAGCAAGGGCCTTGAAACAGTCATCCTGATCGGGCTTCATGACATAAGCGGTTTTGAAGAGGGTCCCTTCCACGATGTGCTGACAGGTTTTGCGGAGGATCTCAGTTTCGGAGCGGGCCCGGATCAGAATGTCGCCTTCGGCGAGAAAAGCCCGATAGAGGCTATTTAAGCGATCGATGCGTATTTGTTGTTGATGACGACCAATGGCGATGCCCAACATGATGGCAAGGTGTCGTATGAGGTTCTGGCGATTGGGGACACGAAAAAACCCTGGAATTTTGCTGTACAGACCAATAGTGGCATAAGGCTTGCCATTGACCTTGACGGGAATGGTCACATTGGAGCGCCAGCCATATTTTTGGGAGGGTTCCTGCCAGGGGGCTGTGATCGGATCGCTTAGCCAGTCGTCGACATACACAATTTCGCCGCTGCGCCAGGCTTTTCCGGCGGGTCCCTGGCCGTAAGGACTGTCGTCCAGACGAATCTCAACACTGTTCAGGTATTCCTCCAACGCTTCACCACTGACCTGATCGCGGAGCAGGTGAATGCCATCTTCAGAATGGCCGATCCATGCACCATCCAGCCCGGAAATGGTCATCAACTTGTTGATCATCTGCCGCACACTTTCTTCCGGAGTGACCTCGCTGATCAGCAATTGATCAATGTCCTCAAGAATTTTGCGCTCTTCCAGAGCTACGGTTTCCATGCCTTGTAATTGACGGGCCAGATCGGTGGCGAGTCTTTGCAGCAGATATCCGCGTAATTCGGGGGTGTCTTTAAAAAAGGGATTGAGCAGATCGAGCAGGCTGTCACTGTAAAGGGCCATGCTGTTGATCAGCCACTCACTTTGAATACCCATTAAGGCATGGATCTTGCCGATTTCCTGTGAGCGCAGCGCAAAATCATCATCATCGTCTGGTAACAGCAGCGACAAGGAATGTTTGCATTGCTCTGCTTTCAGTCGGGAGACTCGTTCATTACCCAGACGCTTTAGTACAATCTCCAATTCGGGGTATTCCGCTACTTTTGCATAAAACTGCTCTACCGCCTGGGCAATGGCAGCCGAAAAATCGGCCTGCCGGTTCTGAAGCAGTGAACTGAGTAACTTACGGGATTTAAGGGGGAATGGACTGGACATGCTTTCCTGTGGGTTTTTCTAGAGTGGGTAGTGGGCCATGAGCAGTCTGTGCGTATTTTAATTTGTTGTGTTAATTAGCTGAATTTTGCAAAGCTGACAAGAGGCCGCTCATCCGCAGGGTTCTGCGGGTGATGGCTTGTTCCAGGCCAGCCTTCGGGGCAAACAAGCTGAATTTCTCGCGAGCCCGGGTAATGGCTGTATATAACAGTTCCCGGCGGATCACCGCGCTATCCTGCGGCGGCAGAATCAGCGCCGTGTGCTGGAACTCTGAACCTTGGGATTTGTGTACAGTCATGGCCCAGGCGCTTTCGCTGTATTTGAGGCGGCTTGGGAGAATGGCGCGAGGCAGTGGGTCGTTGCCGGGAAAGTAAACCCGTAACTTGCCTTGAGGATCGGGGAGAGCAATACCGATGTCACCGTTGCTCAGCCCTAGCTGAGGATCATTGCGGGTAATCAGGGCGGGGCGTCCGGCATACCAGAGCCCTTGGGTTTTGAGGAGGCCGGTTTCCTGGAGATGGTTTTCGATGGCCTGGTTGATTCCGGCAACGCCCCAGGGCCCCTGACGCAGGGCGCACAGCAGGCGGAACGCGCCATATTGTTCGAGAATCTGCTGTACCCAAAGGGCGTGTTCCTCAATATTTTTGCCGCTCCCCCGGCGGATATTTTCCCAGAGTGGCCGGTAGCATGAGTGGCTGTCCGCCAGTTGTAGGATCTGCGCAATTTCCGGAGCTTCATACCATTGGAGCACTGCTTCCTGGTGGAGTGTCTGGATAGCAAGAGACGTTTGTCCCTGTTGCACGGCGTCAGCGAGCGCGCCAATTCCGGCGTTAAAGCGATGACTGCGTTGCAGTCGCACCACTCCGCTGGCAAGTGGATTGGTAGAGCGGCGGTCTGCATCCAGCGTGCAGTTGCAAGTCTCTTCCAGCCAGGTGCAGGTTGCACTGTCGTAGGACCCAGTATGATTGCAAAGATCGGCAAGTACCGCGCCCGCCTCGACGGAAGCCAACTGATCCTGATCTCCCAGCAAAATCAGTTGGGCATGTTCGGGTAGTGCACGCAACAGAGCGGCCATCATTTCCTGATGAATCATGGAGGCTTCATCGACGATCAGCACATCCAGATCCAGGGGGTGCTGACGGTCATGGCGAAACCGTCGGGTTCCGGGACGTGCGCCGAGCAGGTTGTGCAGGGTGCGTGCCGGACCGATGCGCGCAAAGGCGGTCGCCAGATCCTGTTGACCCAGTGGCGGCAACTGGGCAATAGCGTTGTGCAGGGATTCATTAATGCGTACAGCGGCCTTACCGGTAGGTGCGGCGAGCACGATCCGCAATGAACTACTGTTGTGCTGCGCCATGAGCAGGGCCATCAGGCGCGCTGCTGTGTAGGTTTTGCCCGTACCCGGGCCACCCGTGATGATGGTGAAGCGGCCACGCATGGCCAGCGCACAGGCAATTTTCTGCCAGGGAAGATTTTCCGGCGAACCTGAAGTGTCTGCGGGGAAAAGCTGTGCCAGCAGCGGTTTGAGTGTGTCTGCCGGGACGGGATTGAGCGCCCTGCGACTGACCTGTTCTGTTAGTGTCCGGGCGATGCACTGGGCATCGCGCCAGTAGCGCCGCAAATACAGACAGCCCTGATCCAGCACCAGGGGCGTTTCGCTGTCGTCGTCCTGAGGTTTTGGTTGAGTGCGGTCGATCTGCTCCACCACCCGGCAAGTGCTGAGAATATCCATCCATTGTTGCGGCTGGGACCATGCGGCGAGGATATGGCGAATTTCCGTGATCAGTTCTGGTGCTCCGCTGAGAAAGCGATCGGGCTCATGCAGAAAAAGTTCGAGCTGCAAACAGGTATGTCCTTCGCCTTCCAGGCGGGCGAGCAGGGCTGCCGCCAGCGGCAAGAGGGCCGGTGCCTGGGGTTCCAGGCTGAGCAGAAACCGCGCAAAACTCAGATCGAGGGCTCTCAACCATTGCGCTTCCGTCCAGTCTTGCAAAAGCTGGAGAATGGCTTCGGGATTGGTATGACAAGTAGCCTGACTCATGATGCGCGTTCTCCAGACGCAAACAACTGGTCCATCTCTTCAATCAGTGCCAGATTGGCGGGCAGATGAAGGATTCCGCGTTGCGGTCCTTCCAGTCCGCGCAAATAGAACAGGAGGGTACCCCCCAAATGTGCTTGCGGATCATAATTCCGGCCCAGACGCTGCTGCAGCAAACGGTGCAGGGCCAGTTGATAGAGACTGGCCTGCAGTTCATAACGATGTTGCAGGGTCTGCTGCTGCATGGCCTGCTCATGATAATCCCGGTCCTCGCTGCCGAGGACATTGGATTTGTAATCCATGACAAAATATTGACCGGCATCAGCAAATACCAGATCCATGAAGCCGCGCATCATCCCGTGCAGAACGCGATCCGGCAGACGCGGCCGCTGCATTCCGGGAAGCATCTGGTCGGTGCAGAGTTGGTCCAGTTCCCGGCTGCGCAGGGCGGCGCTGGGAAACCAGAAAGCCATTTCACTCTGATAGTGCTGCAGGTTTTCCAGGCTCAGGCCGGATGCCATGAGGGGCGTCCGGACGATGGCTTGCAGCCATTCCAGGGTGCCTTCTGCCCAGCCGGACAGACCCGCCTGTTCACAGGCCCGGGTGATGCGTGCTGCGCTGCCCTTTTGCAAAACAGTGGCGAACCCTTGCCCCGCGAGCGCTTGCAGTTGGTCATGGAGGAAAGTCCCCGCACGCATTCCCTGTGGGTATTGGTGCCAGATGGCCCCTTGGCGGGCACGTCGCGCACTGAGCGGGGCAGATGGGGACAGATCACGCACCAGCAGGGAAAAACTGCCTATTCCCCAGGTTTTATCGAAGTGACCATGATAATCGGGAATCCGGCTTTGCGTGTTGCTGGTGCTGGCGACCAAGGGGGTAACTGGGGTTTCTGTAGGCAGGGGTTGGATCTGAAGGTTTTCCCTGAGTGCGGCATTTTGCTGGAGGCGCTTGAGCAGCTCGGGCAAGGCCATATTATGGTGCTGATACCCCAACAGATAGGCGATGGCACTGTGGTCAAAAATGGGCGATTTAGCCGAGCTGGGTGCTGCCAGTCCCAGGAAGAGGGCATATTCCGCACGGGTCAGCGCCACGTACAGCAGGCGTAAATCTTCCTGCAGGCGGGCGCGTTCCGTCGCTTTTGAGTCGCCCCGCTCCCAAATAATGCGCGCTGCACCATCCTCTTCGACCTGGACCTGATAATCCTCAGCCTTGTCTTTCCGGTAAGTGGCAATAAATGGCAGAAAAACCAGAGGGTATTGCAAGCCTTTGGCGGCGTGGATGGTGACGACCCGAATCAGCTCGGCATCACTTTCCAGGCGGAGAATGTGGGCATCACTCTGATCATGGCCAGCGGCGATGGCCTCGCGCAGAAAATGAATCAGTGCCTCAGGTCCCTCACGGGTGGCGCTGGCGCTTTGCAGGAGTTCGCCAAGCTGAAGGAGATTGGTCAGGCGCCGTTCTCCATCAGGGTGGCGCAACAGCTTACGGGCTATGGCAAAGTGGTGGATGCTGTGATGCAACATGGCCAAAACACCCTGACGCCGCCATCTGCGCGACAAGTCCTGAAAACTGCCCCGTTGTTCTTCCCAGGCATTTCCATCCCGATTAAAGGCGTCCAGATCCTGATGGGACAAGTCGAGCAGCGGCAGGGCCAGAGCGACGCGCAGGCGTAGGGTGTTTTCCGGATCGGCAACGGCTTCCAGCCAGAGCAGCAGTTGTTGTGCTTCGGGACTGTCATATACAGATTGTTTTTCCGCGAGGAAAACACTGCGTACGTGCCGCCGTTGCAAGGCTTCACGGATACAGGCAGCCTCATGACGGTCACGCACGAGAATGGCGATGTCTCTCCCGCTTACCCGGCGTATTTGCTCAGCGTTTTCCTGGCGAAAACCGGTTTCAGGATCAGTGAGTATCTGGACAATGCATTCTGCTGCCTGTTCGGCGGCATGGTACAAATAATCCGCTTTGTTGAGGGTTTCTGCAGCGGCCCAGATGGTCAGGGCGGGTCCGGGTTGTTTGCCGAGTTGCCAATCGGCGTTTTTGCCATTGGCCCGGACGGGCCAGTAGGGCAAGGGATTGTCCGTACCCGCTTTGGCATAGGCAAATGCGCCTTCGGATAGTTCTGCTTCGGCTTCGTCATAGAGCGCATTGAGCGCAGCTACCAGTGGCTTGCTGGAGCGGAAATTGGTGTCGAGCTGATAGTGCCGGCCTGCGGTCAGGCGTCGTGCCTGCAGATAACTCTGGATGTCGGCGCCGCGAAATCGATAAATGGACTGCTTGGGATCGCCAATGAGCAGCAGGAGGCGCTCGGGGGTGTTGCTTGCTGTGGCGTAAATGGCGTCGAAAATCCGGTATTGCAGGCTGGAGGTATCCTGAAATTCATCGACCATGGCCACCGGATACTGATTTTGCAGACGGCTTTTGAGTTGTTCGGCCCGGGCCGGATCACCCAGCGCGTCGGCGAGGCGACGTTGATAATCGTGAAAGCTGACCTGATGATGCATGGCTTTGAGGGTTTCCAGGCGTTGCTGAATCCAGGCGGCAGCATGGCTTTGAATATCATGATGAATTTTTTGGAATTGCGCTTTGGGGGTCTCCAGTTCGTCAAGAACGGCTTCCAGTATCCGGGCCGAAGACGGTACTTCGATAGTTCGACCTTTGTTGCAGTTTTTCTGGAGGCTGCTGGCGCGGAGTAACTGACATTTCTCCAGATTGGCGGGCAGGATTTGTTCGGGGCTATCCAGCCAGTCCTGCAAGGCTTCGAAAACCGCTTCCATGGCTTCGGGTTTGTATTTTCCGCCATTGAGCGGGTTGTCTGCCTTCGGACCATTCAGAATCTGGAGGATGTAGCTACGCAAGTCTGCCTGCTGATCAGACCAACGTTGTTTTAACATTTTAATCTGCTGTTGCAGCGCCTTTATGGATTGCGACAGCAGTGCCTGCAGAGGCCGGGAAGGCTGGCCAAAAGTCGCACCATTACCAAGCAACGGAACGATTTTACTCTGGACCTGATCGGGATCAGCAAACACCGCCAGCACCGGCTCCAGCAGGTGTTCCGGGAGTGGATATATTTCCTGCCGCCAGAAGTCGCGGATGGCATCGGCGCGGAGATCATTGTCGTCCTGCAGCAGGCTTTCGCGCAGATCACTGCCGGTCAGAAAGGCGTGTTCGCGCAGGCTGCGTTGGCACCAGGCATCAATGGTGAAAATGGCACTTTGGTCCATGGCATCGGCGGCCAGAGACAGTCGCCAGGCGGCATGCTGACGTGCGGCTGGTTCTGCATAGTCCTCCAGCAATTTCTGCAAAAATGCATCAGCTGGCTGCTGCTCCGGCTCACGAAAATACGCGGCCGCTTCCTGCAGACGCTGGCGGATCCGTTCCTTCAGTTCCTGGGTGGCGGCCCGGGTGAAGGTCATCACCAGTATGTTTTCGGGGAGTAGCGGCATCAGCACGGGCTGGCCAGCCTGCCCATGACCGAGAATCAGGCGCAGGTACAATGCCGCAATGGTCCAGGTTTTTCCGGTGCCGGCACTGGCTTCGATGAGACGACTGCCCCAGAGTGGCATCTCCAGGGGATTCAGCGCCGTACTCATGCGTGTGGCTCCACTTCCAGTTTTTCCAGCCAGTCGGCAAAGGGCCGGTACAGGGCTTCGGCATATTCCTGAAAGCCCCACTGGCGAGGCCCGCAGCGCTGGCTGCTCAGGCGGGCAAAATCCGGATAGTCCCGAGCCAGACCGGGATAACGCTGTACTTCTCCGTCGCTATGCTGATTCCCTTCATAAATGACAGCGGGGTTGGCGTTGTGTAACGCGGCCACTGCTGTTTTCAGGGTGACAGGCAGGGGCTGGAGGAGGCCTTCTCCCCAGAAATCCAGCAGATCATTAAGCGTGTCGGAAGCATTTTCACAGGGCTGGGTGCTGTGGATCACGGCATCCTTGCCCAGCACAATGGCGCGGCTGGCAATACCCAAATCTGCGGCCAATAATTGCTGTATCCAAATATCCGCCATTTTGTCAGCCTGAATCTGGTTTTTATCATGGAGCAGGCGACTGGCACGGCACTGCAGAAAAGCCCGATGCTGGTCGGCATCTAGATACAAAGGCGGCAGCCAGTCATCCAGCAACACATGCCCAGCTTCATGACAAAGCGCATGGCGTTGATGCTCGGGCTGCCAGCTTTGCATCAGGGTTTGCCAGACGCTGAGAATAGGCGCGGCGCTGCTACGCAAGGTTTCCGCCTGCCGCTGTCCCAGAATCCCGAAGGCATAATGACCGCTGCGCAATTGTGCGGCAATTTTTTGCGCAATAACATGCGGATGTTGGGTGTTTTCTGTTCCTGCCTCCAGGATGGCGTTGAGCAGGCCATATTGATCCAGACCATTCAGGACAAAAGTTTCATTATCTGTGCTGCCGGAGGGGTCATCCTGAAAAAATGTATCCAGACGTTGCCGATAAAACGCCCGTGAGGGACAGCGGAAAAACTCAATCAAATCTTTCAGCCTTCTGCTGACTGTTTCGGGAATCACCAGTGCCTGTTCGGGTGGGGGATTTTCTTCCGGATCAGGGAACCATTCGCGCGCCCAGGTATGGTGTTTTTGTGGATGCTCCAGATAACTGCTGCTGAACGCCTGCAGCGGGTGTTCTAGGGTGATGCGGCGGAGCAGTTGGTTTTTTTCGGGCGCGGGGTCGTCGATGGGATATTTATCCGGCCAGCCCCTGGCGATGGCATCGCGTAACTGGCTGATCATTAAGGCCGGTTGACGCGGCTGATTATTGCGCGGGTCCCGACCCGTCCAGCTGATATACAGGATTTGCCGTGCCGCCAGCAGGGCTTCCAGCATCAGGTAATGATCATCATCCCGGCGTGAGCGGTCACCCGGACGACTCATGCCCGCCAGGGCCATCAAATCATAATCCGGGCGCGGATTGCGACGCGGATAGTCTTCCTCGTTCATGCCCAACAGGCAGATCATGGCGTAGGGAACCGCCCGCATGGGTAGCAAGGTGCAGAAGGTGACTCCACCACCGAGAAAATGGCGATGTAATTCCGGCAGGTTGAGCATGTCCAGCCAGTTGGCGCGAAATACTGCCAGGGGCAGGTCTTCGGCAAAATCCGCCAGGGCACAATCTTCCAGCCACTGCTGCAGGGCGGCGTCCAGTTGTTGCATGATTTCAGTGTCATCTGCGTCTTCGGCACTGAAAAAATCGGCGAGCAACTGCCGGGCCGCTTCAGCCCAGGCCTGCGGACTCCGCGCCGTGCTCAGAGCGTGTTGCCAGTTTTCCAGACTTTCCAGCATCTGATTGAGAGGACCCAGCAGTGCTGCGTCGAGCCCCCCGGCCTCGCCGTAGGCCTCGATATGGGCGAAGTGACTGTCATGGCCATTGGCATAACCGAGATTCAGCCGCTGCAGGGCAAAAGCACCAGTATTTTGCGCGCCGCAGTAGGACATACCCAATGCGTGGCGATGTTCTGCCGATAAACCCCAGCGCCATCCCGATTCTTCCAGCCAGGATTCGAGCAGGGGCAGGTCCTCGGTTTCCATGCCGAAGCGTCGACGGAAGGCCGGGCAATGCAGCAGATCACGGATTTCACTTTGCTGACAGCGCTGTTCCGGTAATTGCAGCAACCAGTCCAGTGCCTGCAGCAGGGGAGATTCTTCGCGCGCCTGCAAATCCACAATATGGTAGGGAATATAGCGTGCATCTTCGCGGTCGTACTGATCAAAAGTGGCGCGAATCAGCGGCGCAAAGCGGCTGATTTCCGGGACCATCACAATGATATCCCGAGGCTGCATGGAACCGGTGGCGAGATGGTCCAGTAGCTGGTCATGGAGAACCTGCAACTCGCGCAGGGCGCTGTGGGCGACGTGAAAAACAATGGAACGGTCGGTTTCGCAGACTGGCTGACAGTGTTCCGGAGTAATGACTTCCTGCTCGCGGATCAGTACCTGCAGTTGTCTGAGCAGGGTCTCGCCCCAGTCTTCGCTAAACAGGTCAATACGCGGGATGGCCAGCGCGCTTTGTCTGGCCTGGGTATCATCCCATTGCTCCAGCATGTTCAGAAAATCCCGACCCTGGCGACCCCATTGGGCGAGTAACACATTACATTCACTATGCAGGTTTTCGGGAGCTATTTGGCTCAGGTCCCGATCCTGGCGCAGGGGCTGGCGACGGCGTTCGCGGCGGAGCAGTTCCCGCCCTAAAATGATGTCTCCCCAATAAAAACGGCAGGGATTGGGTACTGCGAGAATTACCTGCATGCTTTTCCCCAGTGCCGCCAGAGCGCTCAGGCTCTGTTCGGGCAGGGTGGCCGCCCCGAACAGGATGACCCGGCGGGGCAGGGCCGGACGCGGTGTTACTCCGTTTGTCATGACCTTTATGAAAGCCTGGTGCACTTCGGCCCGGCCCATGACGGCGCTTTGATTCTGTAGCAGCAGATCCTGCTGGACAGCCTGCCAGAGTCGAGACTGCCAACGCTGATCTGCCGGTATGCTGGCGGTTTGTCCCTGCGCGCTGCGCAACGTATCCCGGCCCTCCGCCCAGTCCTGCAGCCAGTCACTGCGATAAACCTGATATTGATCGAAAAGATCGGCAATTTGCGCGGCCATCTGCCAGCGGCGTTCCATGGCAGTGCTGCCGTTGCCGTTGAGATAATGCTGCAGGGGGGCAAAATCATGGGTGGATAGCAGCTGCGGAAGCAGCCGTATCAGTCGCCAGGTAAGTGCCTGCTTATCAAGAGGAGAACGACTGGCGACCTGCTCCCGGCCCAGTACCCTGGCGTAACTGTCCCAGAGAAAACGTCCCGGCAGCATGACCTTGACGGCTGCACAAATCCCTTCGTGCTCTGCCAGGGTCCACTGCAGCCATTCGGCAATGCCGTTACTCTGGACCAGAAAAATTTCTTCTTCGAGAGGCTGCAGCGGGTGATTGCGCAGCCATTCGAGGACGGCATCACGAAGCCATTCCAGGCGGTCGCCCTGGAGGACAATAAAACCGGGCTCCAGGGAGCCGGCCAATGTTTCAGTCATGTAAGGTCCGGCAGTCATTGCTGTTCACAAAGTCTATCATCTGCAGATCCAGCATCTGGCGCAGGAGCCCCTGCATTTGCTCGGCAACTGTTTGGGCATTCCCGTCAATCTTCCCGTGGTCTTGCCAATGCTGGAAGATGGCGCTTCCAGATTGCGGGTCTGCATCCAGACTGACCAGTATTTGCAGGCTCAAGGCATCAGGCTCAAGCATCTGGACAGCGTCGTCCCGATCCCGATAAAGGTACAGGGAAACCGGATTCGGGTCGAGAACGGGGGCTGCGGAGAATGTTGGCCGCAATATCAGTTGCTGTACAGGATAGGCATACTGAACCAGCGCATGAACCGCGTTCAGCCGTAGCGGGGTGGTCCAGGGATCCTGCGCTTCTGATCCGCTGTGCTCGGGGAGTGTGTCGGTCTGGGCAACACCCAGAGCCAGTTCCAGCCATTCCAGGTGCGCCAGTTCCAGAGCATAAGGCAGATCCTGCTGAAGACGTTGCGGATTTTGGCTCAGATAGGCCATAAACTCATCGGGAATCTGGCGAAAAAACGGACTGCGACAGGCATGTTCAGCAATGAACTCATCTCGCCAGAGCAGATATCGGGCTTCACCCAGGCAGCGAATCCACAGAGGAAAACAGGCACGCAGGGCGGCATCAAAATTACCCACCAGCAGTTCCCGGTAAAGATCTACCGCCTGGGCATCCATAAATCCTGGACAGGGTTGCTGGACCGGGTTGCGCAGATGGGCAGTCAGTATCCTGAGCCGGTCCTGTTCATTGGGCGTATCAGAAATCTGCATGAGCTGCTGTTTGCGGTGCAATTTTTCGGGCCTCGCGCAATAAATCCTCAAGGGGTGGGATTTGGTTATCCCATTCCAGCAGAGTGGGCTTGGGGCCAAATTGCTCCCGACTGTGTTGCAGCAGTTTCCATACGGCAGGGTCCACAGCAGCATCGTGGGTATCAATCAGCCAGCCGTTCACATGCTGCTGGTGTCCGGCGATGTGTTGATAAACGATGCGTTCTGCGGGCAAAAACTGCATAAATTCCAAAGCATCGTAGTGATGATTGCAACTGTTCACATACAGGTTGTTGAGGTCCAATAACAGCTTGCAGCCAGATTTTGCCAGCAGCCCCAAAAGAAAGTCCTGCTCGCTCATGGTGCTGTGTGCATAATCACCATAGTAGGCCGTGTTTTCGATAATCAAGGGCATTTTCAGGAAATCCTGGACCTGCATCACCCGCTGCGCGACATATTCCAGCATTTCTTCCGTCAGCGGCAGGGGCAATAAATCGTAAAGTTGACCCCGGTCGGAGCAAAAAGCCAGATGCTCGCTGTAGTGCTGAATGCCGTGCTCTTGCATGAAGTCGCCCACGGCTTCCAGGAGATTCATGTCAAGCGGTTCCGGCCCGCCGATGGATAGGGAAAGACCATGACAAATAAAAGGATAGATATCCGTCAACTGACGGAGCTGCTGTTCCGGGCGGCCACCAAAGCCAATCCAGTTTTCCGGAGCCAGTTCAAAAAAATGGATATCACTCTGGGTATGGGCCAGTAAGTCGTCCAGAAACTCCCTGCGCAGGCCAAGGCCAATGGCATTTTCAGGCAGGTTGGCGGCGGCATGTGCTCCCGTCATTTATGCGGCTTCAGGCAGCGCTGAGTGGGCTGACGTGGGCTTCATAAACGACGGAGGCACTACAATCAGGAATGCGTGATCGGCATGTGCATTTTTTCCATTGTTTTTTTGCCGCATTTTCCGTCATGGGCCTTGATAGCAGATTTGCTGACGCAATTTGCCTCCTTCGCCTTGGCGTTATTTGCAGTTTTGGGGGCCATCTTGTTCATATATTTTGAGCAATTGCCTTCCTGTTGACCCTTGCCCATCATCTGCGAGCAATTTCCTTCATTTTTGGCGCTACTGCCCATCATGGCAACTGGCTGCAGAGTTGCCGTGCCCGTGGTAGCGGCAATGGCGGTTGCCGGCAATGCCGCCATGGACAAAGCAAAAGCGGAACCGAGCGCAACAGAAACATAGGTTTTTTTCATGACAAATCCTCAGCAAAGTGGGTTTTCAGGGAGCAGGCCATGATGACGCCCGCCCCCCAGCTTGAATAAGAGCAATCTCTCACAGCACATGAAATCCTGCAACTTTATGGTGAATAAAGGTAATCTGAATCAGAACCTGCTGGCCGTTAGCCATGGTCAGGCGCCATATTCCGCTCCGGTATTTTTCTTCGTTCAGGGTGGTCACATAATTCGCCGTCCAGTGTTTTTGCAGGTCCAATTTTTCATCAAGCCGGGCCGCCATTTCCTTAAAGCTTTGTGCTGAGGCTGCTGTCGTGAACTGGGTATCTGCATTTTCTGTCCAAAGGTTGAAATCCTTGTGAACCAGGGCTGTCATCAGACGATCAAATTGTTTCTGGCTATGGTCCGGCGCTGAAATGCTGCAGTCGCCGGAGCTGGCCGCCCATGCACTTTGAAAGATAAACGGCGAGCTGCTGCACAACACTATCAGTAAAGCTCTTTTCAGCATCCTGTTTTCCTTTATGTTACAAAGAAGAGGCTTACCAGCGACCCCGAGGCCAATATCCCCAACCGGGTCCGTACCAACCAGGAAAGAAACCAAAGCCGGTGCCGACAAAAACCTGTTGCTCCACCTGTGCACGGGGCGGTTCTATAGGCCACAAATACACGGTATTCGCTGCCAGTTTGGGATAAGTATAACTGAACTGACCTACATCATGGTGCTCAGTGCCGGTAATCATTCCGATAAAAGTGACCTCACGGTCGGGACGATAAAGCATGGGATCATAAAAACCGGGTGCGCAGGCCACAAAGCGACCAATATGCGCCTCACCTTCTTCCGACCGGGGTCTGCCATCATTGCGCAGGGGTTCACCCAGTACGGTAAAGCAGGTTTGCTGCGTTTCGGGTCGGGTTTCAATGATTTTGCCACCCCAGCGAACTTGATGACCATTGAAATTGCCGCTTTGTGCGGCGACAGGGGTGATGTTTGGGAAAGTACCGCTGACCGGGGTGACCGTGGCGCAACCGGAAAGGCAGGCGGCACTGATCAGGGTGGTCCAGAAAGCCAGGCGTTGTTTCGTCATGATTTTGCTCCGCAAAAATGAGACTGACCCGCATATTGACCGAAATAAGCTCGGACTGGTTCCAAGCCTGCCCAAGCTCTTGAATTTTAGCTTAACGGGAAGTTCCCGGTCTACCGCCGGTGCTTTTGCTTCGACTCCCCCAGTAGCTCACAACAAACAGAATGACGGCCATGACCAGTTCCTGCGCAGCCGGGATCAGCCAACCTCTGGGCCAGGACTGAAACAAAACCATGGCAATGGTCAGCACACCGAGGAGAATCATGACTCCGGCAAGTCGTGACAACACCATAAACACATTTTTAGCGGTGAATACGCCGATGCCGCGATGAACGCCGATTCCGCGCAGAAAGCCGTCCAGTTTTTGCGGTGAAATCAGATAAACCAGTGCCAGGATCAGAAAGGCAAGGATGCCCAGTGCAATGATGACCCCAATGATACTCATGATATTGACCATGGGCATGACAACACCTCCATGTGGATTGTTCCTGAACAGTATAAACCATCTGACCATATCCCGAGCCAAAAGTTGGCTCCAATTGCAATGGCGTCGACTAAAAATGTGGACTGTCTTCCTGCAGTTCGGCAAAACGCGCTGCGAGAAAATCTATCAGGGCGCGTACGGCAGGGAGCAGCCCCCGTCGCGAAGGAAATACGGCGTGGATAAGCTCCGGATGTGGGGCCCACGCAGGCAATATGCGCATCAAAGTGCCTGTAGTCAAAGCTTCGCGCACCATCAGTAGCGGCAGCTGGACAACTCCCACCCCGGCTATGGCTGCATCCCGCAGGGCAATCATGTCTGTAGTGACGAAGCGGGGCTGATGCGTCCGGATGACGACGGCATTTTGCGGTCCGAACAACTCCCAATGATGATTTTGCTGGAGGCTTCCCAGACCCATGCTCGGTAATTTTACCAGATCGTCGGGTTGCTGGATGCGTCTTGCCTGAAGCCCCAGGGTGGGGCTGACCACCAGGCATTGACTGCGCTCGGCCAGAATACGTTGGATGAGTTCACTATCAGGCAATGGCGGTGGCCTGACCCGGATGGCGACATCCACACCTTCACCCAGTAAATCTACCCGCCGGTTGCTGGCTTCGAGCAGTAAGGTGACCCGAGGATACTGCGCCATGAAATCCGCGAGCATGGTGCTGACCTGCAAATGCAGCAGGGCTACCGGACAGGTGAGCCGCAATACGCCGGCGGGTTCCGCCTTGACGGAATCAATGGCCTCTTGAGCCCCTTCGGCTTCCACCAGCATGGCCTTACAGTGGGTATAGTAGATTTGCCCGATTTCCGTCACGGTGAAATGGCGCGTAGAGCGTTGGATCAGGCGCACACCCAGGCGCTCTTCCAGCCCGGCGACGCGACGGCTGAGTTTGGATTTCGGCAGGTTGATGGCACGTGCCGCCGGAGCGAAACCCCCATGCTCTACTGCCTGGACGTAATAATAGAGGTCGTTCAGGTCTTCCATGGATGCATTGTCCTATATATGAGACTCTGATAAGCGAATTTAGCCACTACTCATGTTTTGGGTCAATATCTATATTAATAGCGTAGCCAGTATGGACGCTTTTCGAGGAGATCAGCATGAAAAAAATATTGGGTATTTATGATGCACCGCCTTCCCATTGGGTCGGAGATGGCTTTCCGGTCAGTTCGCTGCTTTCTTATCATCAACACGGCAAAATGTTGAGTCCTTTTCTGCTGCTGGATCATGCCGGGCCTATGCATTTTACTCCCAGTAAACAGCCGCGTGGCGTAGGTACCCATCCCCATCGGGGTTTTGAGACGGTCACCATTGTGTATAAGGGCGAGGTCGCCCACAAGGATTCAACCGGTCGTGGTGGAATAATTGGCCCCGGCGATGTGCAATGGATGACTGCTGGCTCAGGAATTTTGCATGAGGAGTTCCATTCGCCAGCATTCACGGCAGCCGGGGGCGAACTGGAGATGGTGCAGCTCTGGGTGAATCTTCCGGCGCGAAACAAAATGACGACGCCTGCTTATCAGGCCATTATGGATGGAGATATTCCCCAAGTGCGTTTGCCGGAACAGGCTGGATCATTACGGGTGATTGCGGGTGAATATGCCGGAGAAAAAGGCCCGGCCCATACTTTTTCGCCGCTACAGGTCTGGGATATTCGTCTGCAGGCCGGGGGGCGCAGTCAATGGACGCTGCCCGAAGGATGGAATGTGGCGCTGGTGCTGTTGCAAGGAGAATTGACGGTGAACGGTGAAAATGTGCTACGGGCCGCGCAGATGCTGGTGCTGGATGCTGCGGCTCAGGATTTTTCCATCGAAGCCCACAGTGATGCGGTACTTTTACTGCTCAGTGGCGAACCGCTTGATGAGCCTATTGTCGGATATGGCCCGTTTGTCATGAACACGGAAGCGGAAATTCAACAGGCCATTGCAGATTTCAGAAGTGGCCGTTTCGGGCAGATGGAACAATGATGATCATTCTTTGCTATCGATAAGCAGGCTTTCGATGCGGCGATCTGGAATCAACCATAAAAAAGCGAGTCCCAGATAAATAAGTTTGGCGCCTGTGGGTGACCATTGAGCGGAAATAATGCCTATGAAATAGAAGATGGGCGAGACCTTTCCTTTCCAGTCCCGACCAATGGCACGCCGCAGGGTCGGTGCTCCGGGTGCGATAATGCGCTGCTGAAGGATGAAATAGGCAATGGCAGCCATGAAAAGGACCACGCCGTATAATTCTGTAGGTGCTGTGGCGAAATGGTTTTCACCCATCCAACTGGTGACGAAGGGAAAAAGTGATAACCAGAACAGCAGATGCAAATTGGCCCAGAGAATGCTGCCGGTGATTTTCCCACTGGCTTGCAGCATGTTGTGATGGTTGTTCCAGTAAATACCGACGTAAATAAAGCTCATTATGTAGCTGAGAAATACGGGCAGCACGGGTAACAGTGCTGCCATATTTTCCCCGTGAGGGACCTTCATTTCGATGACCATGATGGTGATGATGATGGCAATGACACCATCACTGAAGGCTTCCAAACGGTTTCTGCCCATGCTTCCTCCCTGACTGCCTGTAGTTAATCAGGGCATGTTAAGCATGATTATTCTGTCAGGGAATATTTCGGGCTTACAAATCCCCCCAATCCGGTTCAGCCAGACGGTATTGATCATTTTCATATTGATAGCGCCGTTCCCAGGGGCGCGGAGTGAGTTCCTCCCCGGTCTGCTTGATAGCCAGCACCTGATGCAATGCCGACCAGTTGCGCCAGAAGGCATAAGCGCAACCTGCCATATAAATGGCCCAGATCCGATAGCGCTTGTCTCCGACCATGTTCATAGCTTCGTCCTTATGGGCTTCCAGGCGGTCCACCCAATGAATCAAAGTCTGGGCATAGTGTGGACGCAGGTTTTCGACATCAATCACCTCAAGATTCTGTCCGGCCATATCCCGGACGACGCGCCAGAGGTGAGGAATTTCACCATCGGGAAACACGTATTTATCCATGAAATCGCTGCCGGAATGATGCCCCGCCTCATCGTCCTGCTGGCTGGCGGTAATGCCATGATTCATGACCCAACCGCCTTCCTTGAGTACCCGGTTGATGACCTCAAAATACTCGGGTAACTTGGCCCGACCCACGTGCTCGAACATGCCCACGGATGACACCTTGTCAAAATAATCGCGTTCGGGAATATCGCGGTAGTCCTGCAGGCGAATTTCTACCCGATCGGCGAGGCCTTCCCTTTCAATGCGCTCTTTGGCAAAGGCAAACTGTTCTTCACTGAGGGTAACGCCCACCCCCTGAATGCCATAGTGTTTGGCGGCCCAGGTCAGCAGGCCGCCCCAGCCACAGCCAATATCCAGGAGTTTTTCACCTGGCTGCAGATGGAGTTTGCGGCAGATGTGATCCAGTTTCTGCTCCTGGGCAACATCAATATCTTCTTTGCCGGTTTTGAAATAGCCACAGGAGTACACCATGTTGCGATCCAGCCAAAGCTTGTAGAAGTCGTTGGAAACATCGTAATGATAGTGAATGGCTTCCCTGTCCTTGGCTTTGCTGTGTAAGGCCTTGTGGAGAATGCCGGTTTTGGGTTTTTTGGCCGGAAATGCGTCGCTGAGACCTTCGGCAACAGCAAGAATGTCCTGGTAGCGTCCTTCAATGCCGATAGTGCCTTCCACATAGCCTTCGCCCAGTACATCCAGAGCGCTGCCGGTGAGGATCTGGGTAATGACGCTCGCTGATTTGAGCTGCATGGTGACCAGTGTGGGTTCATCGAAAGCATATTCGTGACCATCCCAAAAAATGACCCGTAAGGGCAGCGCCTTGCCATTGAGGCCTTTTTTGACATGGTCCAGAAAGTTACTTCGTAAGTCTTTCACGTGAATTTTCCTCCCGTATCTGGAGATGAATGATGACGATCAATGTGGCTGTATACACAACCCTCAACCATTTCTTGATTGTAGAACAAATTCCTCTGTTCTGATTTTGGAGATGAATCCAAACCCTTGGTGCTGACTGCTGTGTTATTGTTATGCAAGGCGCAATGATGTTGATGTATTCAACGCTTCTTCTGCGGCGACCCTGACGGCATGTGCTGCGTGATGGCTTAATCCCTGCAGCGCGGAAACTTTTTCCGGGCTATCCGGGACATTTTTTATGGCGCGGATGACGGCCAGCCCCTGGATAACATCTACGGGATAAGACATTGCGCATTCAGCAAGAGGGCCTGCCGCTTCCGCATGGTTCTGATTGGCGAGACTGAGTATGGCTCCCATTCTTACTTCCGAATGGGGATTTTTGAGTGCCCAGATCAAACGATCATAATAAGGGGTTTGCCGTTCCCAGGCCTCAATGTTGCGCCCACAAGCCGGACAATTCTCTACTCCGATCGGAATTTCAGCGAAGCAGAGCGGGCAGTAATGATGATTCATGCGCAGCCGCAGTCAGCTTCCCAGCGCAGAATATGATTGCCGGGTACCAGTTCGAGCAGGTGGGGCATGACCGCATCGACGGTCTCCGGTTCGTCGAAGAACTCCAGTACCAGGGGTAGATGCACGTTCAGGCGCAATACATCATCGGCGTGAACCACGCCCTTGCTGCCAAAGCCGGCAATACCCCGGAAGGCGGTGACCCCATGCACTTTGTACTGATCGTGGAGCATACGAAATATCTCCTCCATCAAATTGTGGCCATCGTGTTTATCGCCTTCTTTGATGTAAATACGGACTACGGAAACGCTGGTCATGATTTTCACCTCTCTTAAATACTGCGGGATACCCAGGCACCGGCAAATGCCGCTGCCACACACAGGAACAGTGAAGAAAACATATAGAGCAAACCTTTCAGTGCTTCGCCGTTTTCAAAAAGAACGAGAGTCTCCAGGGAGAAGGTCGAGAAGGTGGTGTAAGCGCCAAGGCCCCCGGTAAGCATGCCTGTACGTAATTCCGGACTGAGAGAAATACGTTCGAGAGTTTCAAAAAAAAGAAAACCCATGATGAAACAGCCCATGACGTTGATACTCAGGGTTGCCCAGGGAAAACCCCGCCCGAATACCGTTTGGACCAGCAGACTCTGTCCGTATCGTGCCCAGGCACCCAAAACGGCAAATATGGCGATGAAGCCGAAAGTGGCAAACATTTTTACTCCTTGACTGAATTAAATATAAAAAACACTCGCAAAAATAATGATGAGCAGTACTCCGATATAGGCCAGATAGGCATTCAGCGAACCATTTTGCAAGGCTAGTCCTAGGCGATCACTCATGATTTGCACAAAGCGCACTACAGGACGGAATAACCAGGGACCGAATACCGGGGCCTGACTGTAATCAAAATGCAGTTCACGAACGAAATAACTTCTTTCACTGTGGCTTTTCCGGGTATTGGTGCTGGGGCGGTAGACAAAGCTATAGAATTCACGCAAAGCATTGGAAAAAGCCAAAGCCGTGACCGCATTATTGGCCGGTATCTGGCGTAATCCGTGACCCCAGACCGGCACCCGTTTGCGCCCCTGACGAAGATGACTCCAGCCCAGCATGGCTAATGGAATCAGGGATAGTAGCAGTCCCATCAGCAGCAGCAGCGGAGGTGAAATAAACGCAAAATGAAAACGCAGAGGGATCAGGATTGGTCCTTTCACCATGCTGGCCAGGGCGGCGGGAACAGCGGGCCAGTTATCGTCGGCGAGAAAGCCGAGGGTCCAGGGCAGTGCTGCAGCATACCCCAGAACCAGCAGGCCTAAAGCGAGAATGGGCCAGCGTCCGGTAATGCTGTGTTGATTTTCCTCGCGACCCAGTAAACCCAGACCGAAGACCTTGATCATGGTGGCCAGGGCGATGGCGGCGGTCAGTGCCAATCCCGCTCCACCCAAAGCCAGGGTGACTCTGGCGGCAGAGCTGGTCAGATGAAAATCCTGAAAGACCGTCTGAAATAAATACCATTCGCCCGCAAACCCGGCAGTAGGCGGCATCGCAGCCAGACTCATTGCGCCCAGCAGTGCGCCGATGCCAAGGGTCCAGGGCGCGAGTGCCAGCACCCGGCTCTGGGCTATGTTGTAATCGCCGCGCACACTGGCGACCCGGTCGGCACTCAGCATCATGCTGCCTTTGGCCAGGCTGTGACCGCCCAGATGAATGAGACCTACGGTCCAGGCCAGGGTACTGAGCATATTCAGACCGTCAGCCCGGAACAGGGAGGCGGCACCCAGCGCGACGACCGCTAATCCGGCGTTTTCAGCCGTGGAAAAAGCCAGCAGACGGCGCCAGTCTTCCTGCTGAAAGGCATATAAAATGGCCAGAATAGCGGTGATGGTGCCCAATGCAACCAGTAAAATACCGGTGCCGGTAGCGCTACTCCGGGGTAACCAGTCAAGCATGGCCCGGCCCAGGGCAAAATAGGCCACATTGAGGATGATGCCGGATAATAATGCCCCCGATGCGCCACTGCCACTACTGTAGGCACCGGGATACCACTCGTAAAAGGGCAAAATACCCAGCTTGGCACCGAAGCCAATGATGAACAGAATGGCAATGCCAAAGGCCGCTGATCCATAAGTTGCCCAGGACCCCGCCCAGGCAGTAAATTCAGTATTCTCGGCTCCCAGTAAGAGCAGGCACAGCAACAAAGCGACGGCGCCAATCTCGAGCAGAGCCAGCATATACAAATTGGATTGACCGCTTTTTTCACGATTCTGCAGCCCATCGGCAAGCAGCATGACGGCACCGCCAAAACTCAAAAATTCCCAGGCAATCAGAAAGGCGATCCCTTCCTGTAAACCGGCAACGCCGAGACTTCCCAGTAAAGCCAGCCCTGCCCCGGACATCCAGATGCCGGGATTTTTGGCGCGGCTGGGGGAAAGGAAGGCGGCCAACGCGGCGAGCCCGCCCCAGAAGACCAGCCAGGCGGCAGCCGCCTGCAGGTGCCAGGTCACGGGAATGCTGCCCAGGGACCAAAGCTGTCCAGTGTCAGGGCCAGATCCTGCTAGCAGACTGAGGACGCTGCCCACCAGTATCGCCACGGTGCCGAAAATGAGGGCAATCCGTGCGCCGGAACTCAGACGCAGCAGACCGAGAATAATGGCGAGAACAAAAAGCAGTGCGCCCAGCAGGAAACTATTGAGCATATTGGCCTCCTGTTACTTTTTGCGGCATGCGTTCTACCAGAAGCAGCAGGGCATGAATGAGTGCTGCCGGATTGGGTGGACAGCCCGGCAGCCAGATGTCCACCGGGAGAATGCCTTCCAGTCCGGATCCACCGGCATAACCCTCATCCATGGGCGCGCCTGAGACGGCACAGGTGCCGGTAGCCATGACACTACGTGGTTCGGGCATGGCTTCCCAGGTGGCCAGCAGTACGTCGTGCATGGGTGCGGTTACGGGTCCCGTGACCATCAGCAGGTCGGCAAAACGCGGTGAGGGCGTAAAGAAAATGCCCAGTCGGTGCAAATTATAAAAGGGATTGTCCAGCGCACTGATTTCGGACTCGCAGGCATTACAGGAACCGGCGTCCACATGGCGAATGTGCAGACTGCGGCGCTGGCTGGCCGCAATGCGTTTGCGAAGGTCTGCGGCCTCAGCACTTTCCAGTGCCGCTGACCAGATGAGATCACTGCGCTGACGCACGCCAAAAGCCCAGTCGTAGGAACTTTGCATGGCCCCCTCCGGGCATTTCTCCACGCAACGCTGGCAGACAATACAACGCCCGTAATCGATCACCGGTTCGCCATCCACCTGATGAATAGCCTGAGTGGGGCAGCTCTCCACACAAAGATCACAACCGCTGCGGCAGGCCGCGATATCCAGGCGCGGCATTCCCAATACCCCTTCCTGACCATCGGGTCCACTTTGGGGCCAGCGGGTAGCGGCTTTACCGGCTTTAAGTCCTGTCCAGGTCCATAATGGCATAATTTTCTCCTAGCGGTCGCAACCGGCAATGGTGAGGCCGAAGCTCGCTTCGTTAATGGCGTAATCCATCATGTTGGTACCGTGTACCGTCAGTGGAAACACCCGCCAGTTGGAAAACGAGGGTGATTTGATCTTGACTCGTTGCAGGCGTCCATCCTCAATGCTGACGGCGTAAATCAGCGTGCCTCGCGGGGTTTCGGCCCAGCCCAGGCCCTGCTGTGCTCCGCCTGGCACGTCGAATTCCGCATGCACAGGACCGGCTTTGAGACGACCCGAAGCCTGTACCAGCAGGGCAATGGCTTCCCGCAGAGCTTCCCCACGAACATCACTGCGGGCCATGGCATCACCTTTCTGGCGCACTGGTACGTTGAAACGTAATTTGTGGTAAGCCGCATAAGGATGGTCCCGGCGCAAATCACGATCGAGCCCGGAAGCGCGGGCGACGGGACCGGTAGCCCCCTGATCAAAAGCGGCACTTTGCGAAAGTACGCCGGTGCCCATCAGACGATCCAGGTGGGTCGCCGTTTGCTGCAACCGATTCAGATAAGCCTCGCCTTCATCAATGATGGGCTCCAGAGCATGGGCCAAATGCTCGGCCTGCAAGTCCCGGCGGAGCCCACCTACCCGCAGCAGGCTACGTAAATAGCGGGAACCCGTTAATTCTCCGGCCAGTTGTTTGACTTTTTCTTCCATCAGGAAGCCGGTGGCGGCGCCGACTTTGAGGGTCGTGGTTTTGGAAAGCTGGCCAAAATAGTGGAAATGGTTATAGAGACGCTCCAGTTCCACGATTATCACCCGCAGCAGTTGCGCCCGGGGCGGGACTTCAATGCCCCAGGCATTTTCTACGGCCTGACAATAGGCAAGAGCATGGCAGGCACTGCCCACTCCGGAAACCCGCTCGGCCAGGTAAACACTGCGCTGCGCGTCCTGGCCGGCAAAACGGGCTTCCATGCCCCGGTGCTTGAAAAACAAGCGCGGATGGTAGTGAAGAATGGCCTCACCAATATAGGAATAGTGAAATTCAGCGGTTTCCACCACATCAGCACGCACCGGCCCCCAGTACAAATCCTGCACCTGATCCCCCTGCACTTCGGGCATGGTGGGGGGCTGGTAAAGGCCGCTCAGGTGACCTGAACGGCCGTTTATGCCGAGTGGCGGCTGGGAGATGCTGAAACCTTCGTGAATAATCAGGGGGAAGGGTTCGGGGTGCCCGGTAAAATGCAGACCGCCCAGGTCCTGCATTTCCCGCTCATACCAGCCCAGGAGCGGAACAAGCGCCGCGAGCGAAGGAATGGTATCCGTGCCGCGTAATTCCAGCAGGACAAATTCGGGATTGTCCTTCTGGCTCAACAAATAACGCACGACGCATTGCTGCCCTTCCCAGTCATGCCAGGCCATGAGGAAACGCATCTGCTGATCCAGGCATTCCTGAGCTACTGCTGCAAGCTGCCCCGCAGTGACAGAGCGAATGCTGCAATTATTCATGGGACTTTGCATATTCATGGCTGCACCATAAAGGCCTGTTGGAAAAATCCCCACAAGCCACTGGGCCACCAAAGTCCCAGTACCAGCACAGGAATCAGGGCCAGCCACATGGGTAGGCTATTCCACAGGGATAACTTGAGCGTGGGCACTTCATCGGGTTCCGGTTCCGGGCCCCAGATCATGCGCCGAAAATGATTCATGAAGGCAATAAATATGAGAATGAGCAGAATGGCCATCACCCAGACTGCCCAAGGGTTGGGGCTGAGAATGCCACCCCGCAAAATGGTCAGCTCCGATAAAAACAAGCCGAAGGGCGGGGCTCCGGTAATAGCCACAGCACCCAGTAACCAGAGGGCGCCCGTCACCGGATAGTAGCGCAGTACCTGACGCATTTTACTCATGGACTTGGTGCCGTAAGCACGCATCATGTTGCCCGCCCCGAAAAACATCAGGGATTTATTCATGGAGTGGTTGATCATGTGATACATGGCCCCGGCAAAGGCAATGGGGCCACCAAAGCCGAAACCAATGGCCAGTACCCCCATATGTTCCAGGGAGGAATAGGCCAGCATGCGCTTGGCGCCATCCTGACGAACGATAAACAGGCCTGCCACAAAAAGGGATATTACGCCCAGTACCAGTAGTGCAGTGTGCCCCATGAGGCTGTAACCGCCACTGTCGACAATGGATAAAAACCGATAAATCCCCAGCAGGGCAATGTTGAGCAAAGCACCGGAAAGCATGGCGGACACCGGGGCCGGGCCTTCGCTATGGGCATCAGGTAGCCAGGTATGCATGGGGGCGAGACCCACCTTGGTGCCAAAACCCACTAGAGTCAGGAGAAAAGCCAAAAACAAAAGGGTTTCGGGAACCTTGGGGGCGACTTCACGGAGATTGGCCCAGGTCAGCGCATAAGTCGGGCCAAGCACGAAGGTGCCACCCCAGTAAAAAAGGATAATACCCAACAGGGCCAGGGCCAGCCCCGCAGAAACGACGATCAGATACTTCCAGGCCGCTTCGATGCATTCGGCTTCTTTCTCGAAACCCACCAGAAAAGCGCTGACAATGGTCGTGAAATCAATGGCAATCCAGAAAATGCCGGGATTGTTCATCAACGGCGCAATGAGCATGGTCAAGGCAAAACCCGCCTGCAGGGCATAGTATTTGTGCAGTCGGGGTTTTTCTTCGGGCAGCAGGCGCATGTAGCCAATGGCGTAAATGGACGCCAGCAGATAAACCAGGCCCACGCAAAACAGCACCCAGGCCCCCAGAGGGGTCAATAAAATGTATTGCTCTCCGGTGACCAGAGCCTTATCGGGAACGGCCACGAGAATTGCTAGAGTCAGGCCGAAAACTGCTATGGAAGTCAGCAGGTTGAGATATTCGGCCAGATGCGGCCGACGCAGGGCGAGCATCAGAATGATGGCGACGGCGGGGATGATCCAGAGTGCGGCAATCAGTGCATCAAAATTCACCATGGCTTAACCCACCAGCTTTTGCAGGCCACGACTGCTGGTTGTACCGGCATGGGTCTGGAGGAATCGGACCAGCATGCCGAAGGCCATGACGATTGTCAGCAAATCAAAGATGATCACCAGCTCAAGCAGGGCGGGCATACCCGGAACCAGAATCTGTGAGCCCAGAAATATTCCGTTTTCGATGACCAGCAGGCCAAGAATGTGGCTGATAGCCTCCGAACGCAAAATCATCATCAAAAAGCCGATGAGTTTCAGGCTGAACATGCAGGTCAGGGCCAGCACGGCAATATTGTCAGTCAGATGCAGGGCAACACCGAGTTGCCGGGATACCTCATAGGAAAAAATCACCAGTGCGGCACCGAGAATCATGCTGGAAGAAGGCTTCAGCAGGGGGGTGAATTCGCGCTGAATATCCAGTCGTTTGACCAGTCGGAGGACCAGATAGGGTAAAAAGGTGCCCCGAAACAAGGCCGTCAATGCCGCAATAATATACAGCTCGGGATAATGTCCATAGTAGCCAATGGATGCAGAAATGGCCGCAATGGTCCAGGATTCCGCCGCAAAAGCATAAACATGATTTTTCAGCCAGTGTGAAGCGAGCATGACAAAAGATAAAACCAGCGCGAGGATCGCCAGCAGGCTGAATAATGAGGTGGCCAGCGGACCGAGATGAAATATCAGCATGGGTCGCTCCTATAGTTGGTCGGCAACAATGGCCAATACGGCAAAAAGAAAAGACAGCGCCAGGGGCTCCTGATAGCGATAAAAGCGCAGACGGGACTGCATGGTATCGACGCCCACCATAAGCAGGCCGATCACGCCGTATTTGGCCAGGATGATCAGCAGGGCCAGGAGGACTGACGGAAAGCTGCCAGTGGTGGACAAACCCCAGGGAAACAGAAATACATTGAGAAAAATCGTGTAAAAAATGAACTGTTTCATCCAGCTTGCCCATTTCAGCAGAGCCAGCAGGGGGCCGGAATATTCCAGGATGCGCGCCTCATCAATCATGTAGATTTCATAGGGGATCGTGGAATGAATGGGCAAGCGGTCAGTTTCTACGGTAAGTAGAATGAAAAAAGCCAGAATCAGGAAAATATGGGCGGGACTCCAGTAGGCTACCGGATTTTTGGCCAATAGATGATTGGCGACAAAAGGCAGCATGGAATGGTCCAGAAAAGTGATGCCTACAAATACCAGGATCAGCGTCGGTTCGGCGAGAATGCCGAGCATGACGGCGCGGCTGGAACCTAAACCACCGAAGGGTTGGCCGGTATCCAGGCCGGCCAGCAGGATAAAAAAGCTGCCCAGGGTCAGAATCAGCCCGCCACCCAGTATGTCGCCCATGTCCGAAAGCGGCAGGGGAAAGTTGGTCAGCACCGGAATGAGCATCGGCACGATGAGCATGGCGGTGAACGCAACTACGGGTGCCCAGAAGAAAACCCAGGTGGCAGATTCGGGTACCAGCAACGACTTGTTGAACAGTTTCCAGAGATCGCGATAGGGCTGGAAAATGGAAGGCCCTTGACCGCGCTGAACACGCTCCTCCACGGTGGTGATGAAGCCATGCAACAGTGGTGCTAGAAACATCACGGTGAGAACTTGCCCACACTGCAGGACGATGTCGTCGAGCATACCTTCCCCTTATAAGTTTGACTTATGACCTAAAGACCCGACTTTTCAGTCGGGATCAGTAGGAGTCATTAGCCTATAAAGGCGGTTATTGGGCGGAATCCATCGCCATAATTTGTGTTGATGATAAGCAGAGACTGAAATCGGGTCAAGAGCATTTTATCCTAAAAACGGCAGTTGCCGTGGGTGCTTTTTGCTGTTCCTTGCCTGTTGTTCTAACGTCCATTGCGACTCGCGCCACCCCGGAGAATGAAAGAGAATGGGAGCGGGTGGCGGCGGATTGAGATCGCACGAAATTTTGGTGACTTGATCCCGTTTCTAACGTGACCCGCCGGGCCGACTCGTACCCCGGATTGCCTCCATGAGAGCGCACATTAATAGGACCGCCTGTGGCTTGCTGCAGGCAGGTTGATTCGGCATCGGCATCCGTCGCCCCCCACGTTTTCAGTATAGATGGAGAGGAAAGCCAATGGAACTGAAACCCATTTTTCAACGTGTGATTGGCCTGGATATTCATCAGGCACAAGTGACTGTTAAACAGCATGCACTGGCGTTGCTGCAGACCTTGCCGGGGGTGGATACTACAGGTGCTGCCTTATTGCTGGTGGAAATCGGGGACGATATGAAGGTCTTCGGGAGTGCCGATCGCCTGGCGTCGTGGGCCGGTCTGTGCCCGGGCAACAACGAATCGGCCGGTAAGCGCAAAAGTGGTCGCACCCGGAAAGGGAATCCTTACGTGCGCCGCGTCTTGTGCGAATGCGCCCATGCCGCCAGTCGCACCCAATGCGCTCTGCCCACCAAATTCCAGAACCTGGTCGTGCGCCGAGGTCATAAACGATCCATTATCGCCTTGGCCCACAAAATGCTGCGCATCATCTACTTCATGCTCTCTCGCGGCACATATTACCGGGACGCCGCCACCGATTATGAAGCCTTGAGCGTACAACGTAATGCCGCACGCTGGATTAAAAAGCTGATCAAGTTCGGATTCCTGCCCGATCCGGCATAACCGCTTTCAGATCCCGTCAAATGGTCCTCACAGGCCAGGGACTTCTGTGCCCGTAATCCCATCTCTTTCACATTAAGGCTCATCCTGCTGTCAGGAAAGAACTCGCCCTACGGGCTCAGACAGCTTTCCTGACGGGCGCTGGATTTCGCCAAGAACAACAACGGCTCGAAACAAAAGTCGCTGCAAAGCACCCACGGCAACTGCCGTTTTTAGATTTATGCAAGACGCCATCATTCAGGGCTGTCCGTCGGACTGATAAATGGCATGAGGACTGATGAAGCGGCTCAGGCGCTGTGCGAGACTGGCGGCAAGCGGGACGCCCTTATCCAGCGCCTCGGAGTTCAACAGGATAACAATGGTATCTTTAGTTTTGGGAGCGTAGATGGCTATGGATTCGAATCCGGCCTGATAACTGGCATTGCCAACCCAACCATGATTGACAAACGATCCCCAGCGATACTCTACGGAAGTCGTTGTTTGGCCAGATGCCGGGGACTGCGGATACGCTGCCAGTATGTGATTATATTCAGTCAGGTTCGCATTGATTCTTGCCCAGTCGCGCAGATCAGAGGCGGTTGCGGTCATTGCCCCGGCTGCCCAGAACTGCGAAGGATTCCAGGCGACGGGTTGCAGGTTTTGGGTAGTACTATTGCGGGCATATCCACGAACCTGCAGAAAAGGATCTGCGAAGCTGGTGGAAAAAGTCGTGCTGTTTAAGCGGTTAGGCTGCAGGACTTGTTCGGTGATGACCCGGGACAAGGGCTTGCCGGTGACCTTCTCAATAATCAGACCCAATAAAATCGTGTTGGTGCTGGAATAGTCAAAACGACTACCCGGCTTGAACAACAGTGGATGGGTGAAGCTGTAATGCAGGAGCTGATCGGGCAGCAGGCGGGCTTCCGGATTTTTCTGAATGGCGTCCAGATAGGCGGCCTGTTTGCTGAAATCCACCAGGCCGCTGCGCATTTGGGCAAGGTCTGCGACAGTCATGTGCTCGCCATCAGGGACACCACTTACGTATCGGGAAACGGGCGCGCTGAGTTGAATTTTATCGGCCTTGGCAAGATCCAGAACCGCTCTCACTGTGAAGGCAGTGCTGAGTTGACCAATAGGCATATTCATGCGTACGCTCATAGCAGTTTTTTCGGCTGAATTTGCTGTCCCGAAAGCTTGCAGATAGGCAGGTCGCCCTGATTGCCAGATGCCGACGATAGCACCCGGAACTTCTGCCTTTTGGAGATGTTCGGCGATAAATTAGGTATACATGCTGGCGGTGTTGTGAAAACCGGAAACACCGGATAAACCGGAAAGCGCTGAAGCCTGAGCCGAAACACCAGCTGCCACACAGGAAAGTACAAGGGTAGACAAGAGAATGTGCTTTGGAGAAATCATGCTGTTCTGGTCCTTATGCAAGATGAATTGCCATTTCCATGCCTGCTGGTGAAAGCTGCAGTTTCATGGGGCAAGGCGCGGGCTTAGGATAACGCTCCCGGATATTTCAAACAAATCCTGACTCCAGATGAGCATTAAGAACTGAACCTGCTATTATCACGGTAAAATCTTGGGTTCTTCAGGTTGTTGAGAACAGATTAAATGACACATTCAGTTATAAAAAGGTGGAAATGATGAAGCTAAAGAGACAATGGGTCCTGTTGGGTGTGGTCGCGGCGGTATTTGCGGCGGGTTCTGCAGATGCCTGCACCCGGGTGGTTTATCACGGCAAGGATGGTCTGGTTATCACCGGACGGACCATGGATTGGAAAGATCCCATGCATTCGCGCTTGTGGATTTTTCCAAAGGGTCTTGAACATGAAGGCGGTGCAGGACGCAATTCTGTGCATTGGGTATCGCGTTATGGCAGCGTGGTGGTGACTTCATTGAATGCCGCAGTCAGCGATGGCATGAACCAGAAGGGTCTGGTTGCCAATATGCTCTGGTTGGCGGGCAGCAAGTATCCTGATGATTGCGGCAAGGAACCCCGTTTGAGTATTGCCGCCTGGGCCCAGTATTTCCTGGATAATTTTTCTTCGGTCAAGGAAGCTGTGGCCTCCATCAAGGCACATCCTCTGTGTGTGGTATCTGACAAGATTCCCGGCACAGATCGTTATACAACCTTGCACCTGTCTATTTCCGATGCCAATGGGAACAGTGCCATTTTTGAGTATATCGACGGTAAGCTGGTGATTCATGAAGGCCGTGAATACCAGGTCATGACCAATGATCCCGAATATTCCCAGCAATTGGCTATTGAAAAGTACTGGAACCAGATTGGCGGAACCACTTTCCTGCCGGGAACCAATCGTGCCGCTGATCGTTTTGCACGGGCAGCATTTTACATTCATGCCATTCCCAAAACGGCGAACCAGTCCGTGGGCGCGGCTGAAGTGATGAGTGTTTTGCAGAATGTATCTGTGCCCATGGGTATTTCAACACCCGGACAACCCAATATTTCCTCAACGCGCTGGCGGGTGGTCGCGGATCAGACGGGCCTCAAATATTACTATAACTCCGTCAGCAGCATGGATACCTTCTGGGTTAATCTGCATCAGGCTGATCTCAAAAAGGGCGCTCCCATTTTGCAGTTGCCCATGGGCCAAGGCCAGGTTTATTCCGGAGATGTCACAGCGGATTTCAAGCCGGTCGGCAAACCTTTTGAATTTGTGACGGTATCCCCGGAAAAAACGCAACCATGATACCTTGCAACAACGGATAAAACCGGATTTAGAATGCCCAGTGCCCGGAAATGAAAAAGGCTGCCTGCAAGACAAGGGCAGCCATTTCCGCGCCCAGAAACGGAAGCACCCAGGTTTTACGGACGGAGCTTTGATATATCCAGCCAGCCGCCAGAAACAAGGGCAGATTGACATAAAGCAGGCGGTAAGTGGAAACCGGTCCCTGTGCCGCTCCCTGAAACCATAAGTAAGCAAAAACCAGAGGAATGCTGATGACGAGTAAGGCCCATTGACGTTTCCACCATAAAATCCCCAGAGCAAAAAAATTACCCAGCAAGATCAGAGCATTCATGAAAAAGTATACACTGCGGGCAGGGTTCAGCACTGTCGGTTCTAGCAGTAATGCATGGACTAGCGGCGTATAGTCTCCTCCCCACAAGGGAAATAGTTCGACAATATTTCTCAGTTTGTCCAGAGGCGATAAATGGCCAATATAGGGACCATGGGCCACTACAAAAGCAAAAGGGGTCTGGAATAAATACCATTGGTAGGCCATGAATACACCCAGCCCGCTGCAGGCGATTATTCCCAGGCTTAACCCCTTGAATAGGGAGATGAGCACAAGGTTTTGCCTGTCCGCCCAAACGCGCCCCAGTAAAACCAGCCATATTCCGAAAGCGAAAAAAACCATCAAAGGTCCGGAAGCCGTGCCGATTCCCGCCCAGAAAGCGGCCTGAAATGGACGTTGTTGACGAAGCGCAATCAGTGTGGCGATGGCCAGACAATTCATCAAGGATGTCGGATAGGCGCTGATAAAAAAAGCGGCAGCAGGATACAGTGCGTAACTCAGCGTGGCAAAAGCGGCGCTATCGGGTTCCAGCCAGTCCTTGGCAAGGCGCTGAAATAACAGCACCGAGAGTAGTCCAAAAAAGATGGCCAGCCCTATGCCAATGGCGGGAATAGGGAAAGGCAGGATGAAACTGAGGCCTTTGCAGAGAGCCGGATATAAGGGGAAAAAGATGATGTTTTGACCAAAATCGGCATGCGGTATGTAGCTGTACCCGTGCGTGGCAATGTCCACATACCATTTGGCATCCCAGTTGATCAAAGCCTTGGCAATGGTCCCGGAAACGGGATCCAGACCACGGCTGAACAAATAATAACCCAACCAGGTTCCGCCATAGATGGCCAGGGCACTGAGAAAAATGCTGCGGAGCAGCCAGAGCCTGTGCTTATCGGTCTTGTGTGCAGAAGGGGATGATTCCGGCATACGCTTTATTCTGTTTTTACAGGATCAGGCAGCAGGGGATCAGGCCGGGTGCCCTTGGCGTGCGGGAGGTGTTTGATTTGTAACAGGCTGATATTTTCGTGACTATATATTTCATAAGCGGTTGTGAGGTTTTGTGCTTGATAACCCTTTGGAATAGCGGCCGTTACGGCAGAAACATCGCGAGAGGGACAAACCAGATAAAGCGGGTTTTCACCCAGAACAGTCCGTAGTTCTGTTAATGACGACAGATGACGAATGGGCATGTCTCCGCGCCCGGCATAAAACAGGAAGCTCGGCTGAAACCAGTCCCAGGAGCCCAGATGATAAGGATGCTTGCCCTGAATGGCAGCAATTTCCTGTCCCATTGCTCTGGAGGGTTTGAGCGCATTGATCGGTGGAAGAATGACAAATACCAGAAGACCACTGAGGACAATACTGCCCACTCCCAGACTAGCCCATGCGGCTGACCAATGCTTTTTCCAAATCAGGAGCATGGCGAAAACTGCTGCAAGCATGTAGGGAAACCCGACTTCAACCATTCCAGGAAGATGCGGTTCGCGCAGGGGTAAAACCCAGGCAGCAAAAATGCTCAGCGCGAGCCCTACCAGAAACAATGTTCCGAAGGATAGAGCCAACCCCCGGGTTTGCGGTAACCGGGACTGGGCGCGGATTTTTTCAAACCAGAAGGCAAGAAGGATAAATAAAGGTGGATAGGCCTCCCAGACATAATTGGGAAGTTTGGTCGCAGAGAGGGTAAAAAAGGCGATCCAGGTGCCTGCCCATATCAGTAGAAACAGTGGTATGGCCTGGTTTTGCAAAAAGTGGCGTCGCTTCAGCCAAAGATCATGCAGCACTTGCGGTAAAAATATGGACCAGGGCAGCATGCCCAGAAAAGTACTGATGAGATAATAAAACCAGGGACCCCGGTGGCCTTGCATACTGTCATCAAAGCGCCCGATATTCTGCTCAAAAATAAAAAGGCGATCCCAATTCCAGTGGGTTTCAATACCTACCGCCAGATACCAGGGCAGCATGATTATCAAAAAAAGTGGAATGCCGGTTGTCAGTCGCCCCTCTTTCCATAGTAGGGGTAACTGCTGACGCAATAACAGAAACAAGACAATAATGAGTCCCGGCAATAGAAACCCGACGGGTCCTTTATCCAGGGTGGCCAGGGCCATGGCGGCATAGGCCCAATGGAATTCGCGGGTACGAATTTCTGGATAAATATATCCACGCAGATAACTCAATAACGCAATGGTGACCAATAATATCAGCAGTGGATCGGGGGTGGCACTGCGAAAAATAATGGTACTGTGCAGTGCGGTGGCAGTCAGTAACCCACTGAGCAGGGCGATGGACTCCCCGTAGAGGCGGCGCAGGGCGATAATCAAATACAGAACCAATAACGCCCCGACCAGGGCTGAGCCAATCCGTAATCCCCAGGAATTCATACCCAGTAAACGGACTCCCGACCACATCAACCAGTAATTCAGGGCAGGCTTGTCCGGCATCAAGCGGTCATTATAAGTCGGGACGACGAGGTTGTCGGCGGCAATCTGATCTTTCAGACTTTGCGCGTAAATGGGTTCATCAATATCCCAGAGGCTGGTGTTGCCAGTACCCCAGGCAAAAAAGAGGAACGCCAGGAAGAAAAGAGCGATGGCCTTGATCCTGAAGCCGCGCTGAAGATTCTGCTGCGCTGCAGTCATCTCGATTTTCTGCCGGGACAGTGCCCGGTCAAAGCGTTTGCAATCAAGGAAAGAAGTTCCGGAAGGGACAATCCCCGATTATACCCTCAGCATCGGGGTAAACCAAAGTGAACAACCAATGATTTTCAGGAGGCGTCCAACAGATCGGGCGCGCAATGACGCAGGGTTTCCTTGAGCATGACAAAATAGCGCTGGTAGCGCGTGAGTTCATGATCCATCAGCAGCATCTGATCCATCATGGCATCGGGCCTTTCTTCAGGCAGGCGCTGCATGATTTCCTGCCATTGACTGTTGATGAACTGGTGGCGCTCCTCCAGAGCATTCAGTAAATCATCCAGATCAGGATTTTTTACGGAATGCGTGGAGGGATGAAGTTCGGCGGCGAGTCCGAGTAATTGCGTTGATTTTATGGGGACTGTTCTCAAGGAGCGTGCTTTCATGAGGTTGACCTTGTTGAATTAAAATTTTTTCGTTTAACTGCAGCTTTTAAGACTGTTGTAGAGCGGAAAAAGTTGCGCTTGGTTACAAAAAAACCGGCCGCGCCGAAGCAGCGACCGGTTTTTCAGCAAGCCACTATCAGTGGGCGCCGTAGACGCTTTTTTTAGTGAAGCGACCCCGGAAGACCCAGATTTGATACCAGTTGTACATGATCATGACCGGCACAAAACCGGTCATGAACAAGGTAAACACCGCCATAGAATTGGCGGGGTTGGAGGCCGCCTGTACAGTCCATGTACCCGGGACAATATAGGGAAACATGGTTGCCCACATGGCCGCCCAGAGTAGAACTACCACCCCTTCGCCCCAAAGCAGGGCAATAAAATCATGTTGCATGGAGTGGTTGGTCATGGATTTGAAAGCGAAGAACAGGACGATGACAAACCAGATGGCCCAGATCCACCAATTGGGACCGGTCCACTTGGCAGCGGCCCAAGGGAAAATGGCATAAGACCAAACCAGGGTGATAACAATCGCTATTAACGCCAGATAGGAGAACAGGTTGGTCCAGGACTTGGCGCGTTCATGAATCACGTCGCCCGGTAAAAAGCGGGCACAGAGAAACAATCCTCCCGCCAGACCGGCGGCAATTACCGCACCAAAACCCGTCCAGATGGAGAATGGGGTCAGGAAGTCCATGGCCCCTCCCGCATAGTGCATCACGGGGGTTGTGAAACCCCGATCAGCGATGCCACTCATGGCAATGCCGGATTTCATGGGGAAACCCTGTAATACGGCACCTAGCGAGACACCAGCGAAAAATGGCGCGACCAGGCTGCCGATGGCGAAAGCCCAGCCCCACAAACGTTTGCTACTGCGGGCATGAATGTGAAATTCAAAAGCCACAGCGCGGGAGATGATACCCCACAGTGCCAACATCAGGGGAATCATCAAGAAGTTGAAGGCGGACCCGTAAACCAGAGGGAAAGCACCAAACAAGACACCGCCAGCGACTACCAGCCAGGTCTCGTTGCCATCCCAGAAGCCCGCCATGGATGCCATGATGGCGCCACGCTCTTCTTCGTCCTTGGAGAACAAGGCAAAAATACCGGCGCCGAGATCAGCCCCGTCCAAAGCGATATACAGCAAAAACATCAGCCCAAGTATCATCCACCACCAGGTGGAGAGGGCAGATACGATACGAACAATATCTGAACTAAGTTCCATACTCATTACTCCGGTGACTTAATTAATTGAGGAGGGAGGAATAGATTCCTCCCTCTGATCCGGGTCTGTTAACGATCCGAGTGCATCATGGGCTTGTGGGCGAAAGTCGGTGCAACATGCCCGCCCCCCGCTTGCGCAGCATCATGATCTTCACTGTGATGCTGAAACAAGGTATCTGAGTGTGGAATGTCATTGACACCCTTCTGGATGACGCGTGTGAAGAAGTACCAAGCGCCGGACCAGACCACCAGCTCAAAAATGATATAACCGACAAACCAGACGATTTCCTGAGTAACACCCATGTTGCTGACCCCTTCGTAAGTCCGCATCATGCCGAATACCACCCAGGGCTGGCGACCGATTTCCCGAACCCACCAACCACCCCAAATAGCGAGGAAAGGCAGGAATCCAGAGAAAACCACTGCACGCAAGAACCACGGATGTTTGCGTAATTCAGAGGCATTCATTTTGCCCCGCATGCGCAACCAGTTACCCCAAATAGCGACGAAGAACAAAGCGAAACCAATGGCTACCATCACCCGGAAGGCATAGAAGGGTACCCAAACATCAGGGCGCTCATTTACCGGATATTGGTCCATACCCTTAACAACACCATTCCAAGTATGAGTTTCCAGCAAGCTGAGAACGTGTGGAATCTGAATGGAGAACAGATTTTTACCCGCTTCTACATCAGGAATTGCAATAAGATTCCATGAGGTATTTGGCTTGCCATCGGGCAGGTAAGTGTGAAAATGTCCCTCCATAGCCGCCAGGGAAGTAGGTTGGGTATCCGCTACGTCTTTACCGGCACTGTCCCCGATGTAAATCTGCAGAGGAGCCACAATCAACAGAGCCAATAAAGTAGGTTTCAAAAGTTTAATGAAGAGGTCCGCATTACGATTCTTGAGGACGAACCATGCACTCACCGATGCGAATACAAACAACGCCAACTCTACAGTGGCCACCCACATGTGAGGAAAACCCCAGACGAAGTTGTCATTGATAATGGCGTGCCACCAGTTGGTCACCTGGAACAATCCATCTTTCAGTACAACGCCATCCGGTGTCTGCATCCATGAGTTGGCTACCAGAATCCACATAGCAGACAAGCTGGAAGAAATGCCGACGTTGAAAGTGGCAAACAAATGCATGCCCTTGCTGATTTTACCCCAGCCAAACACCATCAGGCCGATGAAGCCAGCTTCATACATGAAGGCAGTGATGGTTTCGAAGCCAAGGATATTGCCGAAGAAGGGTCCGACGGCCTGAGAGAACGGGCCATAAAGAATACCAAAGGCCATTTCCATGGTGACGCCGGTAGCGACCCCTGCGCCAAAATTGATGATGAAGATTTTTTCAAAAAAACGATTAAGCTTGTACCAACGCTCGTCACCGCTTTTCAGCCAGGCAAGCTCCATGAAAAAGAGCAGCCAGGACATGCCGATGGTCATCGGCGTCCAGAGAATGTGCATGGAGGTGATCCAGGCAAAATCCAGACGGCTCAAAAGCACCGGTAATGAATTTTCGATAATCATGATGATACTCCCTTAGCTTTTTATGCTATTGCTGACTACTGGTTCATCATGAGCAAATGACGTGCCATGCTTCAGGTATCTATGAACACCAGCTTTATCAGCGTCTTGTAATATAGCGGATGACCATTGTGTGCATAACAACCATAACTGGGTGGTTTAAATGAACCGAGTGCTATAAAATAACCCGGTATAAAAATACCTGCTTAAATTATTATTGCGGGAAATTACTGGCATGACCTAATCTTTAAGCGGATATATTCGATCGGTTTATCCTGTTTGCTTTGACCAAGGAGTCGCCTCATGTCTGCAGCCCCTCTGACCGCTTCACCCGCATGGCAACATTTACAGGCACACCGCAAGAGCTGGGAAGATGTCACCCTGCGTCAACTTTTTCGGGAAGACCCTCATCGCGCCGGGCATTTTTCGGCAGAAGCCTGCGGGATTTATCTGGATTACTCCAAACATTTGCTGCGTCGGGAAACCTTGAATCTGCTTTTTGATCTTGCCCGCAGTCGTGATCTGGAAGCGCGCCGAGACGCCATGTTTGCCGGGGAAAAAATCAACCATACCGAGGGTAGGGCCGCATTTCATGCTGCTTTGCGGGCACCCAGGGGTACGATCATGCGCACCGGGGGGGTGGACGTTGTCCCTGAAGTGCATCAGGTGCTGGAGCATATGGCCCGTTTTACCCGGGCCATTCATGAACAGTCCTGGCGGGGGGCCACTGGCCAGCCGATTCGGCAGATTGTGAATATTGGCATTGGCGGTTCTTACCTGGGCCCGGAAATGGCCTGGAAAGCCCTGCGTGCCTACCGGCATCCCGATGTTCATCTGCATTTTGTGGCTAACGTGGATGGCGCGACGCTCAGCGATGTGACGGCGCATCTGGATCCTGCAGAAACTCTGTTCATTATTTCATCCAAGACGTTTACCACGCTGGAAACCATGACCAATGCCCATGCCGCCCGGCACTGGATTACCTCTGCTTTGGGCGAAGACGCAGTTTCCCGGCATTTTGTGGCGGTTTCCACCAATGCGGAAGCCGTCAAGGCCTTTGGTATGGATACTGAACATATGTTCGGCTTCTGGGACTGGGTGGGGGGCCGCTATTCCATGGATTCGGCTATTGGCTTGTCCACCATGCTCGGCGTGGGGGTGCAGCATTTTCAGGAAATGCTCGCCGGTTTTCATGCCATGGATACGCATTTCCGGAATGCGCCGCTGGAACAGAATCTGCCGGTGTTACTGGGCCTTATGTCCATCTGGTACAACAATTTCTGGGGAGCGCAAACCCAGGCTATTTTACCCTATGCTTATGATCTGGCGCGTTTTCCGGCCTATTTACAGCAGCTACAAATGGAAAGTAATGGTAAAAGTGTCGATGAAGCCGGGCAACTGCTGTCCGTAGATAGTGGTCCCATTATCTGGGGCGAGCCGGGAACCGATGGACAACATTCTTTTTATCAGCTGATTCATCAGGGTACGCGATTGATTCCCTGCGATTTCATTGGTTTTTGTCATCCCCTCAGTGCTTCAGCAGAACCGCATGAATTGTTGATGGCGAATCTGATTGCCCAGGCAGAGGCTTTGGCTTTTGGCAAAACGGCGGAGGAATTGCGTGCTGAGGGTATTTCCGAAGCGCAAGTTCCCTTCCGCACGTTTGCCGGAAACCGTCCGAGTAGTGTGCTTCTCGTGGATGCCCTGAGTCCGTATAGTCTGGGTACACTGGTTGCTTTGTATGAACACAGCGTATTCACTCAGGGGATCATCTGGGGCATTGACTCTTTTGATCAGTGGGGTGTGGAATTGGGTAAGGTGCTGGCTCAGCGCATTGTTTCTGATATGCAGGGTAAAACCCAACATCCCCATGATGGGTCCACATCGACCCTGCTGGAACGCTATTTGCGGCGACGTGGCCACTAGATTTTTCGGGAATGACCGGGTCCCGTGCAACGGGGCGGGAACTTTTACCCGGCTATGGTTTTCCAATGAGGAATTATTAGCCGGATTGAAGAGCCGCCCAACAACATGAAACTGCCCATTGTTCTGGCCATTACGGCCGTATTTTCCTGGGGGAGCGTCGCCTGTGCGGCTGTTCCGCCTCTACCTCCCATGCCTACTTTGCCGCCGCCACCACCCATGCCGGCGCCCCAATTGACGGGGATTCAGTCTGCCGTTTTGCTGGACATCAACAGTGGTCAGATTCTGATGGCCGAAAATGATGAAAAGCCGGTTAATCCTTCGGGCCTGGTCAAGCTGATGACCGCCTACCTGATGTATCAGGCGGAAAAGCAGGGTTTGGTCCAGCCCGGCGAAAATGTGCACGTGTCCAATGACGCCTGGCATGCCCAGGGTTCCCGCATGTTTATTCAACCGGGAATGCCAGTGACCATGACGCAGCTCACCCATGGACTCCTGATTGACGGCGGCAATGATGCCGCCATTGCCATTGCCGAGACGGTGGCCGGCAGTGTTGGTGGTTTTGTGGATTTGATGAACCATGACGCAGCGGCCATGGGATTGCAGCACACCCATTTCACCAATCCAGATGGTCTTCCACAGCCGGGACAAACCAGCACCGCGCTGGATCTTGCCCGCTTGTCAGCGCGTTTGATTCAAAGTTATCCGCAAGTGATGCAGGTTGCCGGTAAGGTTTCCTATACCTATAACCACATCACCCAGTACAACTATAATCCCTTGGCCGGGCAGAATGGTGTGAATGGCCTGGGAGTGGGTTTGGCGGGTAAAAACAGCTGGAATCTGGCGGTCAGCGCAACTCGGAATGGTCGTACATTGGTGGCCGTGGTTTTGGGTGCGCCTTCGCGCAGTGCTGCGGGCAGTGATGCCAGCGCCTTGCTCCACTATGGCTGGAACGGTTGGCAGAATGTGTCTCTCTACAAGGCGGGGGCAACCGTTGCCCAAATCCATAACGGCGACTGGAGCCCGGCAACAGTGCAGGGGGTGACGGCAGGACCGGTCGTGGTTTCCGAACCCAAGCAGCAGAAAACCCGGTTGCAAACCCGCTTCGTACCGACTCCCAACCTGAAGACCCCTCTCGCAGCGGGGGCTGAAATTGGTACCCTGCAAATTTCCTGGCACGGTCATGTCCTGAAAACGGTTCCTGTTCAAACCCGAAGTGCGGTGAAGCCGGCGGGCTGGTTTACCCGCCTGATTCACGAGGGCGAGTCATGGTTATGACTGGTAACAAGAGCACCTGCTTTATAGCCCTTCGGATCTGGGGCTGATTTTGGCTGCGCGTGGAATTTCTTCCCGGCGCCGCTGGGTGTTCTGGACGCTTGTCGTGCTCCTGCTGGTTGCCCTGAATATTGTGGTGGGGATCGGGGTTTGGACCTGGCGGATATGGCAGGAATTACCACCCGTCGTGCAACTCGAAAACTGGCACCCTCAGGAGCCGTTACGTATTTATGCGGACAATGACCACCTGCTGCAGGTGGTCGGGCCGCAACTGCGCTATGCCCTGCCTCTGAAGCAAATTCCCAAGACGCTGCAAGATGCTTTTATTTCTGCCGAAAATTCAAAATTCTATAGTCATAATCCGATTTATTATCCGGTCAGCTTTCCGGGCATTATCCGCGCGGCATTTGTGGATCTGGTGCATATGGCTCCCGTGCAGGGGGCCAGCACCATCACCGAACAGGTGGCCCGCAACTTTTATTTGACCCCCAAAAAAACCATTACCCGTAAGGTCGCGGAAATTCTGCTGGCTTATAAACTGGGCGCGCGTCTGCATCGTCCGCAAATTCTGGATTTGTACCTCAACAAGATTTATCTGGGCGAGGGGGCCTACGGGGTACAGGCAGCGGCGAAAACTTACTACGGCAAAACCGTCAATCAGCTGACTGTTGGCGAGATGGCGACCCTGGCGGGCCTGCCGGCGGCACCCTCGGATTTCAATCCGATTGCCTCACCCGCTTCGGCAAAAACCCGTCGCGATTATGTATTGCGGCATATGGCGCATTACGGATATATCACCAAGGCACAGGAAGAAGCGGCTCTGGCAGAACCCATCAAAGCCCGTTATCACGCTCCGGCCAGCAACATAGCTCCCTATGCCACCGACTGGATTCGTAACTGGCTGGAAAAACATTTTGGGGCTGATTTTACCTACCGCACCGGTCTGCGGGTTTACACCAGCATCAACCCCACTGACCAGCGTGCTGCTGATCGGGATATTGCCGTGGGTCTGGAAAACTACGGGATGGGTCTGGACAGCATGGACCCCAAGGCCTGGCATGGTCCAATTGCCCAGTTATCGACGGCAGCCATGGAAGCCGCGCTACAGGGACAGCGGCCCAGCCAGTTACCCAACCATAATCCGGCCAATTTGCACTGGGGAGTCGTAGTCAAATCTACGCCGGAAATGGCGACGGTTTCCTTCGAAGGCCGTCATCTGGTACATCTGAGCTTGCGCGACGTCGCCTGGGCACGGTCTGCTCCCAAGGGTAATCCCCCCACCGCCGTCAATCAGGTGCTGCAACCCGGTGATTTGATCTGGCTGCGGCGTTATGTGGTCGCCGCCACTTCAGGAACAGGCAATCCGGTCTGGGGCACCAAGGTTTGGCACAATATTCCTCACAGTGGTTGGCAGTTGGCGCAGATTCCCCATGTGCAGGGTGCCCTGGTGTCGCTTGCCAGCCGCTCAGGGGCCATCCTGGCTTTATCGGGGGGCTTTAGCTATGAACTCAGCCATTTTGACCGGGCTCTATACGCCTTCCGGCAGCCGGGATCGGGGTTCAAACCTTTTGTGTATTCTTCGGCCATGGACGCGCCGACCTATCTGGCCAGCGGGCGCAAACATTATCTTACCCCGGTTTCCCTCATTGCCGACACGCCGCTGGTGATTCATCTCGGTAACGGACAGGTTTATGCGCCGACCAACTACAGTCGGACTTTTTCGAATATTCCCTTTCCTGTTTGGGAAGATCTGGCGGACTCTCATAATGTGCCGAGTGTTCGCCTGTTGATGCATGTCGGCATTCCTTACGCCAAGCGCTATGTGGAGCGTTTTGGTATTCCGGCAAAACAGATACCCGCTTCCCCATCCATGGTATTGGGGTCCGGAGACTTTACCCCCCTGCAAATCGCGCGCGGCTATGCCGTGTTTTCCAGCGGCGGTTTTCTGCCGCATCCCTATTTGATTCGGAAAATTGTCACTGCGCACGGCACCACGGTTTCACTGATGGATTGTCCCCTGGGGTATCGTCCGCCACCCAAACAGACGGTCATTCCGCCGGGGGTGGCTTTTCTGATGACGCGAATGATGGAGCGGGTTATCCGGGTCGGTACAGGGGTCGCCGCGCAGATCTTGCACCGTCATGATCTCGCCGGGAAAACCGGTACCACCAATCATGAGGATAATGCCTGGTTCAATGGCTTTAATCCCGATATTACGACATCCGTTTGGGTGGGCTATGACAATAATCAGTCCATGGGGACCTGGGCGGCGGGGGCTCGCGAAGCCTTGCCTATCTGGATTCGCTATATGCATACGGCGCTGACGCAGTATCCGGATGTGGGTTTCTTCCAACCACCGGATGTTGTGACGGCACGTTATAACCCCAAAACGGGTGACCTTGCGCCTCAGGGCGATCCAGGGCATCAGTATCCCATGGGATATTTTTTGTCCGGTTACCTGCCACCCAAGCCCAAACCCAAGATCAGTGCGGAAACCCGGAGTTTTATTCACGCATTGATGCATATTTTCTAGGAGACGGAGAATGAAGCAGTGGTTGGCCCTGATAATTATCGCCCTGTGTTTCTGGGGAGCTTTTGAAGTCAGTCACCACTGGCTGGTGCAGCATCCCGACCATCCTGACCAGCGCACCTTAAAGGTCATTTCTCATTAGGTAAAGGCTGTTACGCAGAGGTGTTTTTAATATCGTAGCCACGCATATTTGTGTTACATTTCTGGCCGTCCAGAAAATTTTTTGAGTCTGCAGATATTATCAAGGGAAGCCTTATGCGCCGTTTAGGAATCGCCATTTTATTACTGGCTGGAGCCAGTTCCGTTTCTGCCTTGGCTGCCGATGCGCCCATGCAGCCGGGGCTCTGGATGATGCATGTTTCTGGTACAACGAAAGTCTCTTCGCCGCCAGTCAGTACGCCCATGGAACGCAGTATGCAAATTTGTGTGAAAGCCCATCAAAAACCGGAATCCGTTTTTCTGCCTGCGGGAAGTGATCGCTGTACCGGCAGTCATAAAGTTTTGCCCGATGGCAAAACCCAATGGACTTTTCACTGTCAGGCACCGGGGGCCTCCATGACCCAGGTAGGTTGGTTTCAGACCAGCGCCCGTCATCTGAATTCGCACTGGGTCATTACTGCTATTGTGCATAGCGAGGCTCATTACGAAACAGTGACTGATATGCAAATGCAGGGCACTTACCTCAGTGCCCACTGTGGAAAAGTCAAATAAGTCGCTAGTTAAACAGAAGGCTGGCGCAGCAACTCCAGAAAAGCTCTGCTGCTGTGGCTGGCTTCCTTGCGATATAGCACCGAGAGGCGATGACGAATTTGCGGTTCCGTATTCAGGGTGATCAGCCCCGGACGCTGCCCACCACTGTCATTCAGTGCTGAAACAAAACTTACCCCCAAACCGCAACGTACAGCATCACGAATAGCCGCGAGACCACTCAACTCATAACGGATTTCCGGATAAATTCCGGCATCTTTGAGGGCTTGCAGAGCATGCTCGCGAATGCCTGACCCTTCTTCTCTCCATACCAGTGCGGTGGACCCCAATTCCTGCAAAGGTAATGGTTTTTGCGCCATCTGCAGCCAGTGCGGGTTTTCCGGTGCCAGCAGGACAATAGTGGTTTCCCGGAGGGTTTCCTGAACCCACTCGCTCTGTGCAGGCGAGGCCAGATCATCTTCTACAAAAACCAGATCAGCCTGATCGCGCATGGCCCTGGCGGCGCGGCTGTTGGTGGCTATGAGGCGCAGAGACACCCCTGGATATTGTTGCTGGAACCGGGCAATGGCTTGAGGTAGCAGGGTTTCCGCATTGCTGTGGCTGGCGAGAATGGATAGCGAGCCACGCAGCATTTTTTCGGTGTCCTGACAGAGATGGCGGGCGTCTTCCAGGGCATTTTCGATTTGTTCGGCAATGCGTAACAGCGCCATCCCCATGGCCGTAGGGGTGATACCGTGGCGATTTCGCTGATAGAGCGGTTCTCCGACAATTTCCTGGAGGTTTTTGAGACGGTGAGAGACTGCGGGCTGGGTCATGAACAGACTTTCTGCCGCCGCATGGAGATTGCCATGGCGCGCCGCCTGGGCCCAGACCAGCAACAAAACAGGATCAATACGCTGATGCAGCATAAAAGGGCTCCAGTATTTTAGAAATTACCTGTGATTATTATAACTATGAAAAATTAGCATTAGATGAATATCCTGTCCAGGTGCAAGCTAGCTACAAATTCATTGCATCGGAAAAATCGTCATGAAAATCCTTGCTGAAGTTCCAGGAAATGATCCCAGGGAAATCATCCGTCATTTCACACCCAACTGGTTCGCCGCCAATATGGGTACGGGCATTTTGGCGCTCATGATCGCCGAGTTTCCTTATGGCGACTGGGGTCAGAAAATCTTTGCACAGGGTTTATGGACCATTAACGTATTATTTTTCGCACTGTTTGCCCTGCTGTTTCTTGGGCGGGCGGCGTTTTATCCCGCCAGCTTTCGCCGCCTCTTTCATCATCCGGTGCAGTCCCTTTTCATTGGTGCCATCCCCATGGGTTTCGCCACCATCGTCAATGGCATGCTGATTATCTGGCCGGTCACGGCGTTGTCCCTGCAAATCACCAATGTCATGTGGTGGGTGGATGTGGCTTTGGCGCTGTTTTCGGTGCTCCTGGTGCCGTACTTCATGTTTACCGCCCAGGAACACAGCGTTGAAAAAATGACGGCTGCCTGGCTGTTGCCCATTGTTCCCCCGGAAGTCGCAGCGGCCAGTGGCGGGTTATTGGCGCAGCATTTGTCCCCCGCGTTGGGAAGCACCGTCATTTATGTGAGTTATCTGCTCTGGGCCGTTTCGGTGCTGCTGGCCATGGGGATTCTAGCTATCCTGCTTTTACGCCTGACCCTGCACAAGCTCCCCCATCAGGACATGGCGGTGTCCGCCTGGCTGCCTTTGGGACCCTTGGGAACCGGTGCCATGGCGATGATTACTCTGGGTTTGGCCGATCAGAAAGTCTTTGCGGGAACGACCCTTGCGGGAATGGGTGATTTTGGTTTCATGGCAGGCCTCTTTGTCGCCCTGATTCTCTGGGGATTCGGGCTGTGGTGGATGCTGATGGCGGTATTTTTTACCCTGCGTTATCTGGGCGAAGGTCTGCCTTTCAATATGGGCTGGTGGGGTTTTACCTTTCCCCTGGGCGTCTTTAACGCAGCCACCTACCTGCTCGCCAGGGAGACCAACTGGAGCGTGTTTTTACCCTTGGGAGCGCTGTTCACCATTGCTTTGGCCTTTTTCTGGGTCATTGTGACCCAACGCAGCTTTAAGGGCATGTGGAGTGGGCGCCTGTTTCGTGCGCCCTGCCTTTCCGCCGAAACAGGATTGCCGGAAGCCTGTGCTATCCAAAGTACGCCGCTTCTGACGGAAAACGACCTCAGTGAAATGAGGGATTAGAAGGATCTGAAAAAATCATTCAGAACTTTGTCGTAATAAAAGGAGATATCAATCATGAAATATCCAATGATCGCTGCTGCTGTAGGCGCTTTGCTCATGGGACCTCTAGTGGCCCAGGCCGATACTATGCCCCATGCGGAGCATTACCAGACGATTCAACAGTTTCTGGAAGCCGGCAAGGTCACCGGGAATATCCGTTCCTACTACTTCAATCAGCTTTATGGCGGCAGCCCATTACCCAATAAGTATGCCTATTCACTGGGCGGCATGTTGAAAGTGCAAACGGCGCCGCTCTATGGCTTGAGCGCCGGTGTGGCTTTTTATACGGCCAATAGTCTGGGTGCCAATGATCTGAATGCTCCCGGTTATACCCATCTGGATGCGCTCTTGATGGGGGAAAAAGACAGTCTGAATGTGCTGGGACAAGCCTATTTGCAGTATCAGGATCGCTGGTTGAAAGTGAAAGCCGGAGACCTATTGCTACATACCCCCTGGATGAATCCGTCGGATGCTTTCATGATTCCAAGCACCTTCCAGGCGGTCACCGTGCAGGCCAATACTATTCACAACCTGCAACTGATCGGGATTCGCGAGTTTCGCTTCAAAAACCGGATACAGGAAAATTACTACCGAGAAACCCTGCTGAATCAAAATCCCATTTATCCCGACATGCCGGATCATATGGATGGCACACTGGCTTTCGGGGTGAAGGCGCATTGGCAGGGCTTGAAATCCAGCGCCTGGTTCTACAAGTTTTATGATTTGGCGAATCTGTTTTACGGTACTGTCCATTATGGAGTGTCCGGCTTGCCCTATGGCTTGAAGCCCTTCGCCGACTTTCAGTATGCGCGGGAATGGGCGGACGGCGCGCAATACGCGGGTCCCGTCAACGCGACCGTGTTTGGTGGCATGGTAGGTCTGCAAACGCCTTTGGGCCAGGTTTTTGCGGCTTATGATGATATTCCCGGTCGCAGTCCGTTTTCCATGGGTGGCCGGACTTTGTATAACGGCGGATTTGTTTCTCCCTATACCCAACAGTACAGTGCCGATCCACTGTACACCAGCATCATGGATTATGGGCTGGTCTCATCTTCTGCGGCGGGACATGCCTGGAAGTTTGGCTTTTTGATCCATCCCCTACGGCAATTGCGGATCAAGTATTCCTACAGCATGTATTGTACCCATCCCTACCTGCCGAACGTAGACGCCAACTATCTGGATGTGACCTATACCCCGGGAGGATTCTGGAAGGGATTATCTCTGCGTAACCGTCTGGCTGTAGATCATAGCAATCCCTATGCGAACTATCACGGAACCTTTATTGATGATCGTTTGATGTTGCAGTACGCCTTTTAAGGGCGTTTAAGCAAAGTGATGTGGTATTGATTTGCGGTGGTAAGGCGACCTCCTCCGTCTTAAACTCAAAGAGGGTGACGAAGTTTTCGCTGCTATCAAAGCCAGTGAAGTCAGTATCGAAAAACCCTGAAGCGACCTTTCCTGGCGATCCACCGTAACGCAGAGCAGGGCGTGTCGCTGTTCGATTACCCTGCAACTGCTGCCACGGATTCTCGGCAATGGCGAGTGTTTTACTCACTGCTATTGCCTTGGTCATTCCCAAGCGGTGACTATATCGCCGTTAAAATTTATAGGTAAACATCACCCGATTATAAACGAAGGAGTGCTGAGGGGAGCCGGGGAATAAGCCCTGCACGCCGCCATTGCCGACCTCCACCTGATCCCGCAAGCACAGCCCTTTGAACATGCCCTGCGGAAAATAGCTGACGTTGAAGTGGGTCCAGTTGCTGTTGCCGGAAAAGTAAGTGGTGAACTGCGAATAGCCGGCGGTGAGTTGTACCTCTTTGGGCAAAACCCAGTAAGCGGCGCGGACCCGCCAGCCATGTCCGGGGCCGACACCCACCAGACCCTGAATCATGCTGTCCACATACAGTGGGTCCGCCGTATAGCCGACGGTGTAGGGAGAGATAATGGCTCCACCACCGAGGGCGTGAGCGTGTAATTCGGTAGCATCATAGCCCCACCATAAACTTCCGTGGGGAAAGCTGACGCCGGTTTTGATTCCCCAGTTGGTACTGTTGACGCCTTGTCCGGATTGACCAAACAGAGTGGTTCCAGTGCTGGCAAAGGCTTCTCCGGCACCCCATTCCCGTGTGAACTGGGCGTCTACAAAGGGTTTGAGGACGAAGGATGTCGGCAGGGCGTAGTGGCCGCTCCAGTAGAACATGTTGGCAAATTGATCAAACTGATAAAACCAGGCATCAGTTTTGGCTGTGAGCCAGTGGTATCCGGCACCAAAGGCGAGTACCCCGTTGCTGGCCGGAGTGTCGGCGGGCAGGACGTTGGGTCCACCATAGAGAGAGTCACCATCATAGTGGCCAGGGTAATAGAGATTGTCCCGGTAGAACTGGTCAGTAGTACGGTCCTTCCAGCGGAAAATCCGCAGGGCGCTCAGGGTCAGCCCACTGACGGGATGAGCCTCCAGGGTAACACCCTGATAGGTGACGGGAATGACGCGGCCACCCACCCGATTCAGCCAGGGAGTATCGACCAGTTGATTGCCGACCTTGGCGGTGATCCAGTGATCCTGATATTCCAGGTAGGCTTGTCCAAGCGCGTTGACGGAGGGACTATCGCCCATCAGGGTCTTATCGACCCGGTCAGGATTGCTGGCGAGGGTACCCATGGCGTTGGCCGTATAAAAACTGACTCCTACCCGGAATCCCGATAAAAAAGGAGCGGTTAAAACATTGATGCGTCCTGCCAGAGAGTAAGCATAGGCGTTGGGCGTATCCGCTGTGCCGTACAGACGGCTGAAGTAGTAAGAGCGAATTTGTCCGTCGATTTTGCTTTTTGCAAAAAACTGGCCCAGGGTTTCAGCCTGAGCATGGACGCAGCTCAGTATGCTGGCGGCAGTCATGGCCGTTACGAGCATTTTTTTCATGAAAGAACTCCAAATAGAACGATGGTTAAATGCGATAGGTTTTTTGATATATAGCGAATGGCACTCAAGAGCAGCGAAAGCGGTGACGAAACAGACAATCAATCCATGAGCTGTTGGTAATGCAGCAAGCCGGACATGAACTATGTCCGGCCCGCATCAGGAAACGAACAGGCGCAGAAAAAACTTACTTCAGGACGGGGCCTTTGGGTTCGCTGTATCCGGTTTCCTTGAACATGGCCTGGCCCTGGGGGCTGGTCATGAAATGGATGAACGCCATGCCCAGTTTGGGATCAGGTGCGTCGCTGGGCACTGCCGCATAAAACACCAGCGGCTGGGTGTGGACGGTTTTGGTTTTGCCATCCACATTCAGGGTGAAATGGACCTTGCTGTACCAGTCCTTGGACATGGCCGGATCGCTGAGATTGATTTGATCGGGCAGGGTAATGTAGGGCAGATGCAGGGATTTTACGGCGCTTAAGTAACCCGAAGAAGCCGCCATCTGACCACTTTTGAGTCGCGCCAGCAGGGAGGCTTCGGTGAAAATCTGCTGCTGGTTCTCGACCGGGCCGAGAATGTTTTTGACCAGATCCGGCTGGTGATAATACTTTTCTGCCAGCATGAAGGTGAAAACAATGTTCTGTCCCTGCGGGTCGGTTTTGGGGTCGGTACGGCCAAAACGCACGCCCGGCATTTGCAATACCTTGTACCAGGGCATTTTACCCGCAGCCGCCTTTTCAAAATCCTTGGCATAGGGGCTGTTGGGACTATATGCAATGCACATGGCGGTGCTGGCTACGGGATAGGCTTCCTTGACCAGACCGGCTCTCATGAGGACTTCAATGGGTCCGGGAGTGATGGAGACAAACACATCGGTGCGCAGTTTGTGTCCGGCGATGAGATGTGCCAGACCATAGGCCCCTTGTCCTTCTCCTTGATAATTGACCTTGTGCGCTTTGGCAAAGGCCGGCCCCAGGTGCAAATCCATGACGGCACCCATGGAGCCGGCATAGGCGACGCGAAAGTCCTGAGCACTGGCGATGACCGGCAGGGTCATCAGGGTAGTGGCAGCGATGAGGTAAACAGCGGTGTTGCGTGGTTTCATTGTGGGTGTTCTCCTTTTTGGATATATACGATCATATATAACGATACCCAAGACATCGGTCAAGTACTTCATCAAAAATTCCTCCGCCGCGCTTTCTGCTGCAGGTACAGGGACTTTTCGAGATCCGAAAGTTTGTTGGTTTGCTGGCAGTCAGCCTGCGCTGCTACGCGGGTCCCGTGTGCTGCCGTCCGGGACTCTGAACGTGCTGATCAATCCGCAGCATTACGAAGCGGCGCAGTGCGTGATTACTGCCATCTACCATTGGCCTCTGGAACCGCGCGTGAAGCCGCAGGGGCTCAGCGCGGAGCCCAGGCCGGTTCATTAGTCTGCCCGGCAATAGGCAAAAAATGCAGGCCTTTGCCGTTGATGGCTACTTCACCCAATACCTTCTGACCACCACGATGGGTGGCAAAAACAATCATGCGACCATCACGGGCAAAGCTGGGATGCTCGCAGTTGCCACCGTCATACAGCATCTGCACGCCACTGCCATCGGGCCGCATTTCCGCCAGGGAAAGCACGCCACGATAGGCATGCACAAAAGCAATCCAACGACCATCCGGGGCGTAAGAGGGCGAGACATTGTAGCCTCCGGAATAGCTCAGGCGCTGAATGTGGCTGCCATTCGTCCGCATCTGATAAATCTGGGCGCTGCCCTGACGGTTGGACACAAAAACCAGATGATGGCCACCGGGTGACCAGCTGGGGCTGGTGTTGACGGTTCCGGTGCGGGTCAGTACCTGTTCATGACCAGTTTGCAGATTTTCCCGCACCAATTCGGTGCGGCCGCGCTCCCAGACCTTGGCGAAGGCCAGATACTGACCATTGGGCGAAAAGGCCGGGGCGCTGAGCGCCGTGCCCTGATCGGGAACCTGATGACGCTGACCACTGGCGAGATTCTGAATGTAGATCACCGAGTGCCGATGCCGGTAGGTCACATAGGCCAGTTGTCGACCCCGGGGGGACCATGCCGGAGAAATAATCGGAATTTTACCCCGTAAAATGCTGTGCGGATTCCAGCCATCGGACTGGGCAACGTCCAGATCGTAGTGGCTTCCCTGCTGATTCACATAGGCAATATGGCTGGCAAAAGGACCTGGTTCACCGGTGATCTGCTGATAAAGCAGATCGGCTACTTCCTGACCGACCATGTGATAGCCTTCTGCATCACTGACGTAGCGCCGTCCGGCCAACATTTTGTGGGTGATCAGACTGACGGCATCTGCATCGACCACATAGCCGCTGCTGGTTGGATGCACTTTACCGACTACCATGGCCAATGCCCCGGTTTTTTCCCATTGGGCGACGTTGATGGTGGCGGCGGAATGCGGGTCGTCCGGATAAAGCGCGGGGTTGATGACCGAAAAATAGCCACTGTGTTGCAAGTCGTAGCGCACAATGCTGGCAATATCCGGCTGACCTGCTGGTCCGGAACCAAAAGATGGAACCGCCACGGGCGCCGAACTGCTGACGGCCTTGCTGATGTTGACGGTGAGGGCGCTGGCGCTCAGTGGTAGGGCGCTTAGTGCCATGAGCAGGGCGATACGACGAATAGGCCATTGCATGGAAGGCTCCTGGTTTGTTCTATAAGGATTGTTTGACGCGGTTCCACAAACTGCCAAAGGTGCCTGCCGGTTTGGCGGCATCGGCCGCAACCAGATCGGTTTTTCCCAGGACTTTGCCGTTCAATGACACGGTCATCTCACCAAGCTTCTGGCCTTTGGCAATACCCATGCTGCCAATTTTCTGGTAAGTCACCTGGGTTTTCAGATCTTTTTCAGCACCGGTGGGAATCATGACGTTCAGGCTTCGGGCGACGGTGACGGGGAGTTTGTCGGGGTCGAGGCTGGTGTCACTGTAGGTGCCCACCATGCTTCCGGCTTTGGTCACGGTGTGATCGGTGGTGAAGCGGTAACCATAATCCAGCAGGGCTACGACATCGTTGACCCCGCTGGGCCAGTTGGGAGCGCCCATGACTACGGCAATCAGGCGACGGCCATTGCGTACTGCAGTGGTATCCATGCAGTGTCCGGCAGCGTTGGTGTGTCCGGTTTTCAGGCCGTCAATGTCGGGATGTCCGAAAAGGGCCGGATTCCAGCTGCGTTGCTTGATGTTGTTGTAGCGATAATATTTTATTTTGGAAATGTTGATGACCTGGGGGTATTTGGCAATCAGGTCCCGGGAAATCATCGCAATATCCAGGGCGGAAAGATGCAGATCCGGGGTCGGAAGCCCATCCACGTCACCATAATGTGCACCGGGTAAGCCCAGTTTGGTCGCCGTGGCATTCATTTCATCTACAAAACTGGCGCGACTGCCTGCCACGGCCTGGGCCAGTGCCACCGCCGCGTCGTTGCCGGAGTCAATAATCAGTCCGTGCATCAGTTGATCAACGGTAACGGGGAGGTTGGGCTGAATGAACATGCTCGACCCGCCCGTGTGCCAGGCTACCCGGCTGACATGAATGCGCTGATGCCAGTGCAGGGTTCCGTTGGCCAGAGCGCCGTAAGTCAGATAAGCCGTCATCAATTTGGTCAGGCTGGCGGGGGGTAACTGCAGGTTGGCATCTTTTTCCGCAATAATCTGGCCTGTTTGGAAATCCATCAGCACATAGCTTTTGGCATCTGGTATGGGTGGTGGGGGGGGCATCAACAGGTTGGTACCCGCAAAGGCGGTGCCACCCGTCATCAGGGTGGCGAAGGCAGCAAGCAAAATGAAACGGGATTTGTGCTGCAGGTACTTTTTGTGGCGCATGCGACTTCCTTATACGATGGTTAATTTTTAGTGTGCAGGGAGTGTGATCACCACGTAGAGGCTTTGATGACCCTGGCGAACCAGCAATGGAATCGGGGTGTGAGCCGGCAATTTCCGGACAATTTGCTGCAGTTGTTCCGGGCTGTTCACTTCCTGCTGGTCAATTTGCTGAATGACCATCCCATCGGTCAATCCCATTTGCGCGGCGGGGCCGGGATAAATGCTTTCAATTTCCACTCCGTGATGAATGCCCAGACGCTTTTGTGCGGCCTGACCGAGGGTGGTGACGCGCAGCCCGAGACGGCGGATATCTGCCGTTTTTTCGGCTTCAACATGGCGCATTTTGGCGGGCATGGTGCCAATGGTAACCTGCAGGGTTTCCGGTTTACCGTTATGCAAAATACCCATGGGTACCGTGGTTCCCGGAGGGGTGTCACCGACGAGGGGGGGCAGTTGTCCGACGCTATAAACGGCCTCGTGGTTGTAGGTCACAATAACGTCACCCGGCTTCAGGCCTGCCCTGGCGGCTGCTTCATGGGGGCTGACCGAGGCAACCAGTGCCCCGACCGGTTCTTTCAGATGGAGGGCCTTGGCCATTTGCGGATTCACTTCCTGAACGTCCACTCCAAGCCAGCCAAAGCGAAGCTTTTTGTGTTCTTCGAAAGCATGTACTGCACGCATCGCCGTATTGATGGGAATGCTGAAGGAAAGACCCATGTAGCCACCATCGTTGGTATATATCTGATCATTAATACCGACGACCTGGCCTTCCATGTTGAAAATAGGCCCACCCGAGTTGCCGGGGTTGATGGGCACATCACTCTGAATGAAAGGAATATATTCATCATCATGGGGCAGCGGGCGATTCAAGGCACTGACTACACCCTGGGTGACCGTATTGTAAAAGCCAAAAGGCATGCCAATCGCCAGCAACCACTGGCCTACTTTAAGGTTACGGGAATTGCCCAGTTCTACCGTGGGCAGGTTGTGGGCATTGATTTTCAGCAGCGCCGTATCATAGCGAACGGATAAACCCACCACCTTGGCCGGGTAAGCATGATGGTTGGTCAATGTCACAATAATATGATGCATACCTCGCACCACATGCCCTGCCGTCACAATATAACCATTGTGGGAAATAATAAATCCTGAGCCGAGGGCCTCCATTTTTTCTTTCTGGGGCGGGTTGGCTCCGGAAAAGCCTTGGAAGAACTGGTAGAAAGGCGAGTTTCTGGGGAACGGATCGGTAGCATTTCCTGCCCCTCCCCGAACGATTTTAGTGTCGGAGTCATCAATTTTAACGATGGCATTCCCATATTTATTGACAATGGGTGTGAAATCGGGAAGATCCACCAGTTTTTGCGGCATGGTGTTTGTTGTTGCCGGGGCAGGTTTAGCCATTGTGGCGGGTGAGCTAGTCTGACTATCTGCAGCAAAAGCCCATCCTGCCGCACCGAGTCCAAAACCCGCCGTTGCGGCTATTACGGCGACAAGTATCTGTCGTGGCTGAAAACTGAATGAACGTAAAGGCATAAACGTAGGCTCCTAATTTTTTTCAGGATGATTTTTGTCCCAATGACGCAATATCTTCTCCACCAGAATGCTGGCTGGATAAGTGAAGAGGGCGATGCCTGCCAAAATAAGCAGTATTTCCAGGACGTCAGTCATCAGCATGGAACAGAGCTGAGTTCCAACGAACAACTACAGGAATGATTACGGGTCATTAGCGGCATCTTCAAGTCATGGTCACGGTGCTGTACACGCGTCTTAAGACGTCTGCTTTTCGCGGGAAGTTCCCGGCAGCTCAACAGTAATGTGTGAGGCTTGGGGAACTTTACCCGCTATCATGACCTCTCAGCATAGCCATAAACTTTGTTAGCAGAGGCCTTTACGCCGTTGTTGTTCCCTCATTTCATAGTTATTACAGGCAGGTTTTTATGAGTCCGAACGCCGTAAGAGCCGGTCGCTTCCGGGGTCGTTTGGCTTTGGCTATTACCTTGCTGCTGCTGGCGTTTGTGTATCTGGTCTGGCGTCTGGTCGATCTGGAGGTGCTGCATTATCAACGCTTCCGGCAAATGGCTCAGGCCAATCATACGGCCATTGTCCCGGTTGCTCCGGCGCGAGGACTGATTCTTGCCAGTCATGGCCAGATTTTAGCTGCCAATCATCCGCGTTATGTGCTGGAAATTATTCCGGACGAAACAGAACATCTGCATGCGACCCTGAAGCACATTGATCAACTGCTTCCTGTTCCGAAAAAAAATATTGCGCATTTACTGCGGACCCTGGATGACAAACCACCTTATATCCCCAGAATTCTTCTGCACCGCATGAATGCCCAACAAATAGCTGCATTTTCGGTGCGCGATATGCAGTTTCCAGGGGTGCAAGTGGCCGCACAGTGGCACCGCTATTATCCCTACAAAACCCTGTTTACCTCGGTAGTCGGTTATGTCGGACCGGTCAGTGCCCGAAATCTGAAAGGTTTTGATCCGCAAAAATACATTTATCGCCGGTTTATTGGAGAAAACGGTCTGGAGTATGCGTTTGAACGTGAATTGCGTGGAAAATTCGGATATCAGATCAAGGATGTAAATGCTTTGGGCGTACCTGTGGCCAATTTGCGGAATATTGCGCCGACGCCGGGTGATAATCTCCTGACCAGTTTGCGCCTGCGGGTGCAGCGTGCCGTCGCAAGGGTAATGCGCCGCAATCATTTTCGTGGTGCGCTGGTGGCCGTTAATCCCAATAATGGTGCAGTGATCGCCAGCTACAGTAATCCCAGCTTCAATGCCAACTGGTTTGTAAATGGCATCAGCGAGGTCCACTGGCAGAGTCTGCTGCAGGACAAGGGGCGCCCCCTGTTGAATCGGGTAGCGCAAGGGCTTTATCCTCCTGGCTCCTGCATCAAGCCCTTTTATTCCATTGAGGCGCTGCAGGATCATGTTATTTCGCCCCATTTCCACACCTACTGCCCCGGTTATATCCGTCTGGGTGGTCATGTTTACTGGGACTGGTATCGCTCGGGCTTCGGTGAAACCGGTTTGACCAAGGCGCTGGCCTGGTCGGTAGACGTATTTTTTTATAAGCTGGCTATCAAAATGGGTATTCAGCGTCAGGATGCGGCTCTCTGGCGTTTTGGCTTTGGTCACCCTGCGCCCATTGATACTCCCGGTAGCGCCAACGGTTTTGTGCCGACGCCACGTTGGAAAGAAGCGCATTTTCATCAGCCCTGGTACACCGGTGATTCGGTGATTCTGGGTATTGGACAAGGCTACTTGCTGGTGACGCCACTGCAATTGGTGCGTGCCGTGTCAGCCATCGCCAATGGCGGATATTTACCCTCTTTGCATGTGGTGAGCGCACTCATTAATCCGGAAACCGGAGTGCGGCAGCCTTTAGCGACACCGCCCGCCAAGAATCTGCATATTCCTGCCTTTGCTCTACGGGCCGTGCGCAAGGGGGTGGCAGCCTGTGTAACCCGGGGAACCTGCAAAAGTATGGCAACACCGGGTTTGTCCATGGCCGGTAAAACCGGAACAGCCGAAGTGCCCATCGGTTATCACGAGGGCCGCACGATTTATAATGATGACTCACTTTTCATCGGTTGGGCGCCGCTCCATCATCCGCAAATTGCGGTGGCAGCAGTGGTAGAAGACGGTGGGAACAATGCCTGGCAGGCGCTGCCGGTAGCCAAGGCGGCTATTTTGAGTGACTTGCGTCCCAAAATGAAATTGCGGGATTTCACCAATATTGTCGTGAACCCCGCCCAGACCTTTGGTTGATCTCTTTGAACTGTTCCCGATGATTACGGTCTACTGATATACTTGACTACCAGCTTATCCAAGAAGGAATCACTATCATGTTTTATGCTACTTTTATTGTTCTGGGCGCTTTGTGGGTTGTTGCCATGTATGCGGGTATGCGGACTACTTTTGGCCCAGCTGATCCAGATGAAAACGAGCACAGTGCCTGATCAAGCAATATTTGCGGCTTTGCGTCACCCTGTGCGTAAAGCCGGTTCAACGCCTCATCTATTCGTTCACTAATTAAAGACCTGTCGGGCTTTTTATTGCGTTGATTATGTCTGTAGGGTTAGTGTTGCTGCAACGCCATTAACTGAATAAGTAAGAATAGAGCCTGAGGAACTGCCATGATTCGAATTCCTGATGTAATGCGCCTGTCTTTGCGCCAGAGGTTATTTCGATTTGCGGCCAAGGCGCGTGCGGTTTTATATCTGGATCACTGGTTTCCCCATATTCCCATGGCATTGGCTGTGGGTTTGCTGGGGGCTCTCGCTATTCTCAACGCGCTTCCCGATATGCTGCACATTTTCCCGGAGCTTGCTGAATTAGCACCTTCTACCAGCCTGACTCAGGCTCCTTTGCTTTCAGCGCTTGGCACCGTGCCCGAAGCCGTACTCGGCATCGTCCTCTTGTTAATGGCTTTTGGTTTGCTGTTCCGCTCACGTTTTTCCTGGGCGATTACGCTGATATTGGCGGGGGCCATGTTGGCCATGCTGCTCCACCATTACGGGTTGGATTGGAGCGGATTCACCATTTTCAATGCCGTCATTCTCATTGCTTTGCTGTTGTTCCGCCGACATTTTGCACACTCCAGTGTGGCGGCAGGTACACTTTTCGCAGTCATCTCCATCTTGTTGTTGATGAGTTATGCGGTATTGGGCAGTTATGTTCTTGGTGCCGGTTTTTCACCACCCATTACCAATCTGATCAGTGCCCTGTATTTTGCCGTGGTCACCATGTCGACAGTGGGTTATGGCGATATTGTTCCCAAAAGTACTGATGCCCGCTTTTTTGTAATTTCCATTATCATTCTGGGTATTACGGTTTTTGCCACCTCTATATCTGCAGTGATTGTGCCGTTACTTAATGGTCGGATGCAGCGCCTGCTCATGGGTGGTGAGAAACGCCATTATCGTAATCATTATTTGATTATTGGCGACAATATGCTTGCTCAAAATACCTATCGGGCGTTGCGCGCCCGCCATTTACGGACGCTGGTTCTGGTCCCTGCTCCCCCTGAAAACCAATGGATGGCCAATGAAGATTTAATGGTGGGTGATGCGACAGATCTGGAGGTTTTGCGGCGGGCGGGTGCTGAGTGTGCCCTGGGTATTCTGGCCCTGCGGGTGATTGATAGTGAAAATGCTTTTATCATTCTGGCCGCCAAGGAATTGAATGCTCCCGGAAAAACCGTTGCGGCTGTTCAGGATGCCAAAAATCTTGAACGATTACGTCAGATTGGTGCAGATCTGATTATTTCGCCCGATGTGCTGGGCGGAGAACTGCTGGCCATGACCTTAAGTGGCGAGGAAATGCAGGGAGACATCATTATCAACAAATTGTTTGCCGCGAAAACGGAAGGAGCAGAAGCATGAGCGCATTTCTGGGTATCGGCATTGTGCTGCTGGCGCTGATTGGTCTGGGCATCGCCGCCTTGTTTATTCATTTTGTGGTCTGGTTACTGGCGGCGGTTCTCGGTTTGCTGATTTACTTCGTGCCGAGCGTAATTGCCGCTGCTCGTCATCATGAGCATTTCCTCTGGGTGTTGGTCCTCAATATCGTCTTGGGCTGGTCCGGCATTGCCTGGGTGGTACTGATCGTTTGGGCTATTCTGGGGGAGCGCCGCTTGCCGCCCCTGAACCGGGTACGGGCTGACGCCTCTAACCCGCCTGTTCGCTGACCACAAAAGTGCCTAGCCGCAAGCGCTCCAGGCTGGATGCGTAATCTTCGGGAGCAGCTGTCGGTGCCATGGGTCCGATTTTGATTTTGTAAAGACCGGCTGGGCTGCTGGATGCTGCGCGGACCAGCTTGGCGGTGCTGATGCCAAAGTCCTGAAGTTTGCTGCGCTCACGTAGTGCACTTTGCATACCCATCGCCTGGGCCGTTTCCAGATATACCTGCTCGACTTGCGGGCTTCTGTGCCAGCTGCGCAGAACATGGGCCGTCGGCGGCGCAGAGGGCAGTGGCGCAGACTGCGCTGGCATTGGCGGTACTACCTGCGTGGGCATTGTCTGGACTGCCGGGTTGTTGCTGGCGAAAGCCTGATTGACGACTGCCGTCAGATTTTTCCGGGCATTTGCGGGAGGCGTGTAAGCGGGCAAGGGTATAGCCTGGGGAGTAGCCCGAGGAATCACCCGTTCTGGCGCTACAGATTGTGGTACTGGAGCTTGCGGCGTTGGCCTTTGCGCGACCTGGACAATCTGCGGGGTCGGGACATTGGGACTGAGAGCGCTGGGGACTACCTGGATATGTACCCGGGAAGTCCCCTGATTGAGCATTCCCAGAGCATTGGCGGCACCCGCCGACAAATCCATAATACGACTGTCTACGAAGGGTCCTCGATCATCTACCAGTACCACGATGCTGCGACCATTTTCAAGATTGGTCACCCGCACGCAGGAAGGCAGGGGTAAGGTGCGACTCGCGGCGGACAGTTGCCGGGCATGGAAGGCCGTGCCCATGGCGGTTGTGTCGCTGGAAGATTGACGATCATACCAAGAGGCGACACCGTTTTCAGAAAATCCCGAGGCGTTGTGCATCGGGTGATACCACTGTCCGTCAATTTCATAGGGCTGATTATAGGCAGCATTCAGGTCAGGAGACGGAGCGTAACAGGACTGCCCGGTTGAATAGGCGGAACTGGCCAAGGCGGATCCATAGCCGTTGCCTGAAGAAGCATGCATCTGGCCGGGCATGCTGGCACAGCCAGCCAGGGCCGCAACAGCTAGGGTAAAAGTCCCCAATCGGAAAAACGGGAATGCCTGTTTCAAGCGCATGAAAATGCATGACCTCAATAGTGTCGTTTCCGCCATTCTAGGGCAGAGTCTTCAGAAAGTTCAAGTTTGGCATTGGGTTGCCAAGCTTTTCTCATGTTCATATAGAACAGTATTTCAAATCCTGCCGTATTCCCGGAACTTTTTATCGGTACCGCCGTCTGATTCATGTTAAAACTCCATCAGAGTTCACTATGAATACTTTTACCAGCAGACAGTGCCCCGGTCATGGCTGAGACTTCCGTTAAAATATTACCCTCTGGTCGGGCGCGCTGGTTGATTATTATTCTTCTGCTCGGTTTTGCAGCCGTACTTGCCCGGGATTTGCGTTTGCAGCTATTGGAGCACCAAACCTTAAGATCTCAGGGGCGCATGCGTTATTTGCGGACCTTACCGCTGCCCAGTGAGCGTGGCGTAATCACCGCCCGAAATGGTGAACCGTTAGCGGTCAATGTCAAAGCCGTCACCATCTGGGCTGACCCGGCCATTCTGGATAAACATCAAAACCATTGGGGCGCCATTGCTCAGGTATTACATCTGAGTCCTGCCAGTTTTGCCGAAAGGGTTGCCGGGGGTGGGGCAGATTATGCCTATATTCTCCGGCAGATTCCCCCCGCATTGGGAAAAAAGCTGGATGCACTGCAGGTTCCGGGTATTTATGTGCAAAACACCAGCCGCAGTTATTATCCGCTGGGTGCCGTCACTGCCCCCCTGTTAGGTATGGTCAACCTCCAGCATCAGGGAGGGACCGGACTGGAGCTGGGCTACAATCAGTGGTTGGCGGCTTACCCCGGCAAAGAAAAGGTTCTGGAAGATGGTCACGGACAGATTGTCCATGTCGATAAAATTTTGCGCCTTCCTCGCGCCGGACATGCCCTGCAGCTCACCATCAATCCACAAATCCAGTATTGGGCCTATATGACTTTGCTGGCTGCCCAGCGTCATTTCGGGGCAAGTAACGGTTCGGCGGTAGTCATGGATGTGCGTACCGGACAGGTGCTCGCGATGGCCAGTGTTCCCAGTTGCAATCCCAATAATATCGGGAGTTGCAGCAATCCCATGGATTATGTGGATAACGCCGTCCATCAGGCTTTTGAGCCGGGATCGGTCATTAAACCTTTTGCCATTGCCGCCGCACTGGCTACGCATAGTGTGCGCCCAACGGCCCGTTTCAACGTGTCTCATCCCCTCTGGGTGGGGGGGTATCCGATTACCGATGACGTTACCCATCACATTTTGAATATTGAGCACATTCTCAAGTATTCCAGTTGTATTGGCACCGCCAAAATAGCCCTGAAGACGCCGCGTCGAGATATATATGCCATGTATCGGGCGGTGGGTTTTGGCGATGTTCCCCAAGTCGCTTTACCAGGGACGACTTCAGGCGTTTTGCCCGCCTGGGAAGGTTGGGGAAAAGCACGTCACGCGACAATTTCCATTGGTTATGGAATATCTGTGACTACCCTGCAATTGGCAGATGCTTATGCGGCCATCGCCAACGGGGGCTATCATATTCGTCCCGTGCTGGTAAAAGGGGAGCCGTTAGTCAAACGTCGGGTCATGCCTTTTTGGGTAGCCAACGACTTGCGACGCTGGTTACGCAGTGTGGCAGAGCCCAATGGCACTGGTATTCTTGCGGCGATTCCCGGTTATGCAGTAGCAGGCAAAACCGGTACGGCAGATTTAGCCAACGGCAAGGATGGTTTTTTTCATCATCGCACCAACGCGACTTTTGTGGGCTTTGCCCCGGGACGTGATCCGCAACTGGTGATGGCGGTAACTCTGCGCGACAGCGATAAATTCTGGAATTTCGGGGGGGTCGAGGCGGCCCCGGTATTCCGGGTAACCATGGAGCATGCGTTGGAACAACTGGATATTGGTCCGGAATGGTGCGGCAAATCGGTGTGCCGTCTGCGGGCGCCGGATATTACCACAGCACAGGCGGAAATCTGGTCGGAGGGCGGTGGAAACTAAGTGCCCTGCTCTTTGGCTAGCTTATGTAATTCGTCCACCCAGTTTTGCAATTTACGTAAATCGTTTCTGATCAGAATTCCCATGATCAGACAGGAAAATATCAGGACCCCCAACGCTGTCCACCATAAAAATGTGGGCATCCCAAAAATCAGGTTGACCAGAAACACTCCGGCAACTGGACCAAAAAGAAATACCGAAAGTAGCCATTCGCGCTGCAATACTTCGCGAATGGCCGATTTCCGCAAAATTTCCGGATGCAAGGCAATATTGGCATCAGCCAGACGTACCGCCACAATGTGTCCCTGCCGGACCAGCAAATCTGCATCGGTTCCGCTCGGTAGCGGCTCCATGCTTTGGCAAATGAGTGGCGTGACAGGAACGCCCTCTTCCTGCGGATGAAACTGATAACTGCGAATGCTGCCCTCGCCCGAACTGAGAATGATGCCCGGCAGGGCGAGAGGGTACTTGTCGAGGGTTTTTCCACCCTCAAGATGCCCGCCGATATGTTCTATGGCGGGCATTGCGGACGGATTATTCATCGGTGCTACAGACATAAGTCTAGCGCGGTGTGCAGGTGTAACCCGCTGGGCAGGCCGGAGGCTGTTGATACTGGGGTGCTGTTGGATTGCACACATAACCTGCCGGACAGGGGACACTGCCCTGGGGAGCTGCGTAATACCCGGGTTGCGGGGCCGGGGCTTGTTCCTGCTGCTTGGAAAGGCCATAACCTGCCAATCCCCCCAGACCTGCGCCGATCGCAGCACCCGCCAGAGGTGAACCGGTCTGGTTGCCAATGACCGCGCCAGCTACGGCACCGAGCAGGGAACCACCGGCTGTATTGGCCGTCGTACCATTGCTGGCATAAGGATTATTTGCACAGCCCGCCAGTATCAACGGGAAAGCAGCAGCTATCAACCATTTAGCAGTTTTCATGAGTGTTCAGCTCCTCTAAGCGTTTAATCATAATAGGCCAAGCCAGCATTATGGGACAAAATTACAGGGTTATGCCACTGTAGCCAAGTGCCTACAGCAGAAGTGTGGTGAAAAGCGAGGCATGGCAGATAGAGCATTGTTCCCCGGAAATTTCGGGTATATTGTACATCAAACGATCATTCTGATTAATGTCTGCTGTTTTTGGAGGAAATTTATGTCTTTTTCGTCACGCCTTGCGACGGTGTCTGTGGTCTTGGCTCTGGGGCTGAGCGGTTGTACGGCCAATTGGGCCCCGCAAGTCAATCCGGTGCCTTATTATACGTATTATCCGGCTTCACTGGCGGTGGTCACGGCGGCTGCAGAAAAGGCCTTGCCCCAGGCAGGCATGCAATTTACCGGAGCTAAACAAATCAGCCCGACCACCGTGGAAGTCCATGGCTATGATTCTGAGGGTAATGCTGTTCTTATTAATCTCACATCCAAGGGTGCTGCAGTGACCAAATTTTCAGCACGCATTGGCCTCTATGGGCATCTTCAGGAAGTTCAGCAAATAGAACACTGGATGGGGCGTTATGTAGGGCAGGCTATTAGCAAGCCATAATATACGGTTAACGGACAAATTTACCGAGATAAAGCAGGTAAAAAGCAAAGTTGCCACTAAGGCGCTGATTAACGCCAGGCCTTGGTAGGCTATACGAATGATTATGCTTGTAGTATATTGCAAAAAAATTAGTTTTAACTGATTGATGTCGCGAATGGAATCATGAATTTATGAATGACGCTCCCATAGAAAAAAAGGTTATTATTGCGGGGCATGTTGGTTCTGGTAAAACGACCGCCCTACAATCCATTTTCGGTGAAAACATGCTGAGTACGGATGCCAAGTACTCAGATGCGCTGCCTTCGGAAAAGAAAAAAACTACCACGGTGGCTATGGATTATGGGGTGATTACCTGCCCAAAAACTGATTATCGCTTGCATATATACGCCATTCCCGGGCAGGAACGGTTTCAGTTTATGTGGGAAATTCTAGGCAAAAATACCGACGGGCTGGTTGTCCTGGTGGACGCCAAACGTCCTAATCCCATCGCTGTAATTCACCTCTATCTGGACAAGATCCTGCCTTATCTGAATCGGGCCGTTGTCGTCGTAGCCCTTAATAAGCTGTCTTTGGATGAGCGAGACATTCTTAAAATGCCGCCCTACTTGCGACATGGTGATCTTCGCTTGCGCCTGACGACTACGGATGCGCAAGACCCTGATGAGGTTTTTGCACTTTTGCGTATGCTGCTGGATGAAATGGTGTTGGCAGCCACCCGAGCTATAGTCAAATCTGGTGTATGAGCATTTTCTGACATAGATCAGGCGGCGGTCTGTTGATCATCCGGCAGGGTGAGGTTAGCCGGTAAGCCATCGATAAATTTCACCCCTGCAAAAAGCTGCAGGACTTTCTCTGGAGCATAAATCCCAATCCAGCGTTTTTCAGCCTGCTGCAGCATCTTGAAACCCAATCCCAGAAAGCTGCTGCGTGATACACAGTTCTTCGTCCGGGTAGTCCGGTGGCGTACCGTAGCGAAGGTGGACTCAATGGCATTGGTGGTCCGGATATGCCGCCAGTGTTCGGCTGGAAAATCATAGAAAGCGAGCAATTCAGCCCGATCTTTTTCCAGTTTAGCCACGGCCTTGGGATACTTTGCCTGGTAATTGCGCACAAACACGTCCAGTGCTTTTTCCGCAGCCTGGCGATTGGCGGCCATCCAGATTTCCTGCAACGCTGCCTTGGCTTTGCTCTGTTGGGCTTTGGGAAGTTCGTTGAGAATGTTGGCGGTCTTATGCACCCAGCAGCGTTGCTGACCAGTTTCGGGATAGGCTTCATCCAGTGCGGCCCAAAACCCCATGGCACCATCCCCAATGGCGAGCAAAGGGGCCGCCTCCAGACCGCGCGCCTGCAGGTCACGCAGAATCTCCAGCCAGGAAGCTTTGGATTCGCGCAGGCCGTCACTGACACTGACCAGCTCTTTCTTGCCCTCTGCCGTCACGCCGATAATCACCAGCAGGCAGATACGCGGATCCTCCTCCGCACGGAGGTTCGTATAAATACCGTCTACCCACCAGTAAGCATAGCGCTTTCCCTGTAGGGAGCGGTGTTGCCAATGGGCATACTCTTGCGCCCACTCCGCCTTGAGACGTCCCAACACCGCAGGTGAAAGTCCCTTGGCCTCATCACCCAGCAAAATGGAAAGGGCTTCCTGCATGTGGCCGGAAGACACCCCATGCAGATAGAGCCAAGGTACTGTAGCGGCTACTGTTCGTGATTTGCGTACATACGGAGGCGCCAGTACCGAATTGAATTTGATCCCCGATCCTGAGCGGTCCCGCACCTTGGGTACTTTGACGGGTACCGGACCCAGAGCGGTCATGATCTCGCGCTCCGGCAGATGCCCATTACGCACGACCGCCTGACGCCCATCAACCATCCGCACCGTCGCAAATTCTTCCAGCAATACCGCCACCTCTGCCTCTATGGCCTGCTCAATCAGAGAGCGTGCCGCGCGTCGAAGTATCCCTTCAATGCCCAGACCCAACTCTCCCATCCCACCTGCTATTACGGTATTCTTTTCCACGGCGTACTCCTTATGTTGCTCTTTGAGTCGGAAACCCTTTGTAGCAACAGTACGCCACCTCATTCAAGCCAGTTGTAACGCGCCCGTACACCACTTTCGAGCATAGCTCCAGCCACCCTGCAAAGCTGAATTTTTATAGTCCGTTATTCTACTTTTGTATATAAGCGACCGTTTCCTGTGCAGGCATTGGTCGGGCAATGTGGTAACCCTGACCACGATCCGCTCCGCTGGTCTGCAAAAGTTGCAGGGTGATTTCATCTTCAATCCCCTCGGCGGTCACGGAAACACCCAAGGCATGCGCCATTTGTATCATGGCGCGGACCATATCCTGATGACGCTGGCTGCGTGTCATGGGAATAACAAAAGTATGGTCAATCTTGATCTGGTTACATCCAAGTTCAAGCAGATATTGCAGGGCCGCAGGACCAGTCCCGAAGTCGTCCAGTGCAAATCTCACCCCCAGGCTCTGACAGTCCTGGATTAATCGTGAGGTTTTGCCAATGTCCCGTAAGGCAATTCTTTCGACGAGTTCCAGGCAGACCCGTTCTGGAAGTAGTGCCGGGCACGTGTTCAGATTCGCGCGCAGTTCTTCGCAAAGTCGATGATTCTCAATCTGGCGGGCGGACAGGTTGATTTGAATGTCGAGCAGGAAACCCTGTTCTGCCCATTGATTTCCCTGTCGGCAAGCTTCCTGAGTGACCCAGGCACCAATCCGCTGCATGGCCGGAGAGTTTTCGGCAATATCCATGAAACTGGCGGGCAGTAGCAGGCCCCTTTCGGGATGCTGCCAACGAATCAGTGCTTCTGCAGCGACACACTGACCCGTATGCAAGTCGATGATGGGTTGCCAGTATAAAACAAACTCTTTCTGTTTTAATGCGCGCTCCAGCTCGCCGCGCAAGCGTTGTGCGCTGCGGCGGCGTTCGTCATCGTCATGATCATAATAAACCCAGCAGTTGCCTCCCTGGCTCTTGGCTCGGTAGACCGCCTGATCGGCGTGATGAATAAGCTCCAGGACGGGAACTTCATCATGTGGATAAGTAGTGACTCCGGCACTGGCAGTGATGCGGATCTGCTGGTGATCAACACCCATACGAATATTCAGGGCAATCAGCACGCGTTGTAAAATATCTTCCAGATCCCGACGACTATGCAGATTTTCGAGGAGTAATAGAAATTCATCCCCGGCCAGGCGAACAATAGTGTCACTGGCGCGCAATACGTCTTGAAGACGCGTCACGATTTCGCGCAAGAGCCGGTCTCCAGCCTGGTGCCCCAGGTTGTCATTAACTTCCTTGAAGCCGTCAATATCCAGCAGGACCAGGGCCAAAGTGCGCTGGTCACGTTGTGCACGGGCACAGGCGGTTTGGAGTCTTTCCTCCAGTTGATAGCGGTTGGGGACGCCCGTGAGCGCATCCCGAGTGGCAATATGCTCCAGGTGCAGCTCCATGCCCATGCGGTACCATGCTGCGCCAAGCATGTCGGCAAGCAGTTGGGCGAGCTGCAACTGCGCTTCGGTGATTACTGGAATATTGGCGGTAAACCAGGAAATGGCAAGAATGCCATTGCTTCCTTCGGGACCATGCACCGGGATGACCAGACTGGCTTTTAATCCAGTAGCGATATATTCAGGCATGGCCGAGGAGTCTGCAGGATAATTGTCTACAAATACTGCCTGATCCAGTTGAATGGCCCGGCCACTGATGCCCTGATTATCGGGAAAAACATGGCTGGCTAACTCCGCATAAGCGGACGGCAAGCCATGAAAAAATAAATAACGTAAATTATTTCCTTCACGAACAATGAAGGCGGCCCCTTCGGCCTGCAATTGTTCCGCAGCCAGTGCTGCAGTTTCTTCAAAGAAAGCGCCGAAATCGTAAATCCGCGTGAGATGTTGCAGGCGACTGATGATAGATTCCTGATTCATGGCGTCCGTTTTAAGGCTGTTCATTTGGATAATCTCACTTAATTTAATTAGTCTAATTTTGTTTTTTTGCATGAGCACAAAAAAACGGCGGTTTCCCGCCGTATAGTACTTATTCCTAAAGTTTTACCAGATAGCTTCAGTCACCCGTCACCGGACGCCGTTCACCATCACCATAGAAAGCATAGGCTTCTTCACCATGAATGGCATCATCACCAATCATCAGCTCTTCTTCAGACATGCGCAGCGGTACCACCAGGCTGATCAGCTTCAGAAGAATATAAGTGACGACGATATTCAGGGCGATGATAAATGCTGCGCCAATAATCTGCAGCCAGACCTGATGCCAGTTACCGTCAGTAAGGGCACCTCCTGGGTTGCTGAGTCCGTATGCTTTACAGCCTTCCTTGGTGGCGAGCAAGCCCACCATAATGCCGCCCAGTACCCCGGCTACAGCGTGGGTGTGGAATACGCCGAGCGTGTCATCCACTTTACGGAACAGTGCGGTTTTACCGACAATATTCATACTGATCCAGGGGATAATGCCGGAAGCGATGCCAATGGCAATAGCACCATATCCGTCTACCACACCAGCGGCCGGGGTAATTGCGACCAGTCCGGTAATCATCCCTTGAACGGCGCCAATTACTGCTGGTTTTTTGAAGTAAAAAATATCCATGACCGTCCATGTCAACACACTCATGGCAGTAGCTACGTTGGTATTGAGGACGGCAGCACCGGCATCGCGGCTGGCAGCATAAGGATCGCCGCCGTTAAAGCCGTTCCAGCCGAGCCAGAGAATACCGGCACCAACCAGCATCAACAGCACGTTGTTGGGCTGGAAGTTTTCACGATCCCGGGCAAGACGGGGACCAATCACTGCCGCACCGACAAATCCGGCAATACCTGCAGACAAATGGATGACGTATCCACCGGAATAGTCGATAACACCCATCGTTGAGAGGAAGCCGCCACCCCAAAGACTGAAGGCGCCAACCGTGTAGGAGAAAGTCAGCCACAGGGGCACAAAAATCATCCAGGCCTTGAAACTCATGCGGCCCAAAAAGGCCCCCGCCATGATGACCAAGGTAATTGCAGCGAAGACAAACTGAAAATACACCATCGTCGCCATCGGCATGGCCGCAGTAGAGCCGCTGGTCGGGAAGACCGTTTGCATGAGTTCATCATTCATACTGGCTATGGGCCCCGGAATACCGACAAACGAGAACCATTGGTGGCCGAAGGCCATATTGTAGCCCCAGAGGAGCCAGGCGATCATTACCGCAGCAAAAGCATAAAAGGCCATGAAAGCAGAGTTGACAGCCCATTTCTTTTTGACAATGCCCGCGTAAAGTACCACGAGCCCCGGAACACTTTGCATTCCGACGATAGTTGCGGCAGTGAGCTGCCACGCATTATCGCCCGTATTCAGCCAAGCTACTGACATGAGGTGATTCCCCCTTTTAACAATTTAAGAGCGGTTGTAGGACGGTTTAAATTTAAAGTGCGTCGTTACCGGTTTCACCGGTACGGATACGGATGGCATCCAGAACTTCCGAAACAAAGATTTTGCCGTCACCGATTTTTCCGGTTCGGGCGCCTTTTTCGATGGCTTCGATGGCCTGATCGACGGCATCATCACTGATGACCGTTTCGATTTTGACCTTGGGAAGAAAATCCACGACGTATTCAGCACCACGGTAGAGTTCAGTGTGACCTTTCTGGCGCCCGAAGCCTTTGACTTCGGTGACGGTCAGGCCCTGAATCCCCACCGCCGATAAGGCCTCGCGGACATCATCGAGTTTGAAGGGTTTAACAATGGCAGTAATCAATTTCATGACGTTACCTCTTGCACAGGGTTGGAACATCCTGGGGGGTAATCCCCCCCCAGGGGTTAGAACATAAAGCCGGTCTCGACCATGCCACGGATCTGGCTTTTGGCGAGCCCGGAGGTACCCGCGAAACCAGTACCGCTGGCCATGCTGGCCTTGACATAAGAAAGTTCAGCGCGGGCAAAAAAGCCGCCATCCTGATAGGTGGGTGTGGCCGTCAGAGACCAGGCGTGAGATCCTGCCCCAAAGCCTGTCAGATTGGCCGATCCATCCGTGGCGCTTCCCGAGTTGCTGATATATTCGACGCGACCAGCCAGGGAAATTTTGTCCGTCAGGCTGTAGTTTGCGAGGATGGCGCCCCCCAGGGTGCTGGTGGTTTTGCTGCCTGCACCCAAGGCCTGGATGGCACTGGCAGGAACGCTGGTGTATTGCATATACGGGGTAACGACAAGATTACCTCCGCTGTAGGTGTATCCGGCATCAACAATGGCCTCATTATTTTGCAAAGGCGTGGTGGCAATGCTGGAGTAGGCGTAATCCGTATGGCCCAGATTCCCGCCACCCTGGACGAAGAGCGTGTTCTGCTTGTCCAGCGCCCAGCTGACCATGCCGCTCATCCAGTTGAAACGATTGGAGTAGAATCCGTCATTCCAGGAAACGGCAGCGGTAATGGGTCCCGCACTATAGTTGAGTTGAATACCCTTATTGACGGCATTTTCCTGGCCCCAGAGCAGGCCCCGCGCAATATTCCAGTTCTGATAGCTGAAGGTATATTCCGCACCAATCAAGGTGAAAAGTTTGCCGATTTGGACGTTAAAATGATCATTCGGGGCAATTTCAATATAACCCGTGGGCAGAGCGCCAAAAGTATCCTGGGTAAACGTCCCGGTAGAAGCATAATTGGCACCAAGGGTCATGACGTTATAGGCGCCGGCCTGGACGGCAAATTGCACGAGGCCGGAATTTTTGGAGATCATGACCATACCATTGCTGATATCGGCAGAGGCGGATTTGCTGCCCGGATTACTGGAACTGGGAAACTTGTTGTCCTGCCATACCCCATAGCCACTGGCTACACCTTGAACATTCAGGGTACCCAAAGGACCGGCATTGAAGGTCAGCGGGCTGGGCAGAGCCAGGGGGTCTGCCTCGGCGTTGTCCATGGCGAAGGGCGAAACAGCCAGCATCGCCAGGAAAATGGGGTGATATCGACTGCTTAATGTTTTTTTGCTGTTTTTCATTGAAGTAACGCTCCCTGTCAGTGTAGTTGCAGAAAGCGTTTAGCAAATTCAATGCCATGAAAAAAACATTTAAAAAACAAATAGATTATTAAATTTAACGACGGAGTAAGTTGTCATGCGCACCAATATGGTGCGCATTGCATCAAAATGATGCGCTACGGTTCGTCATCCGGTCGGGGTTGTGGCACCGTCAAGGTCTGATCTTCAATATCCAGATGGACGTCATAACCCCAAAGCTCCTGTATATATCCCAGAGTCTTTTGGGCTTCTTCAAGATCCAGGGCTTGCTGGTCCATTTGTTTCAGACGTAACTGCCGATCTCCCCAGCGGTCTACAGAGATGACCTGAATGTCCGGAGGGCGGCTACTGTCGGCAATTTGCTGGGCGAGTGCTTCGCGCAGGTGTTGGTAGCCCGCATCATCATGGATGGCGCTGACCCGGTAGGTCGCTTCATCTACCGCATTGTGCAGGGAGAACAGATGTAAATCCCGCATTACCTTGGGAGAAAGGTATTGCAGAACAAAGCTCTCATCCCGAAATTCGCGCATGGCAAAGTGAATGTGTTTCAGCCAGTCCGGGTCGCCGGCAAAACTGAACCAGCGCCGATCTTCCTCTGTAGGCGCCACGCAGATCCGTTTGATGTCCTGAAATATGGCAAAACCCAGCGCATAGGGATTAAGACCACTATAACGGCGGTCATCAAAATCGGGCTGCATGACTACCGCCGTATGGCTGGCGTAAAATTCCAGCAGCGTGCCATCCGTCAGTAACCCTTTGGCGTGGAGGCTGTGCATGATGTGATAGTGGACAAAGCAGGCAAAGCCCTCATTCATGATTTTGGTCTGGCCCTGCGGGTAAAGATACTGGGTGATTTTGCGGACAATGCGCAAAATTTCCCGTTTCCAGCCTTCCAGATGCGGTGCATTTTTTTCAATGAAATAGAGCAGGTTTTCTTGTGGTTCAGAGGGGAAAATGTCCGGGGAATGGGTGCTGGGAGTGTGTGCAGGGGGCAGGGTTCGCCATATTTCCAGAACCTGCTGCTCCAGATAACGTTCGCGTTCCTGCCAGCGCTGTTCTTCTTCCCGCGCCGAAAGCTGTCGCGGGCGGCGCGCCCGGTCAATGCCGTTGCGACTGATGGCATGGGCAGCGTCGAGGACATCGGTCACCGCATCCATCCCGAAGCGTTCTTCGCATTGGGCAATATAGCGTTGGGCGAAAGCCAGATAATCGATAATCCCTTCGGCGTCTGTCCATTGCCGGAAAAAGGCATTGTTTTTGAAAAAGGCGTTATGTCCAAAAGCGGCATGGGCAATGACCAGAGTCTGCATGGTCATGGTGTTTTCTTCCATGAGATAACTGATGCAGGGATCACTGTTGATGACCAGTTCATAGGCCAGACCCATTTCACCGCGCCGGTACTGACCCGACTCAATGGCGCGCTGTTTGCCAAAAGACCAGTGCGCGTAATAGACCGGCAGGCCGATGGAGGCGTAGGCATCGAGCATCTGCTCGGCGCTGATGACTTCCAACTGATTGGGATAGGTGTCCAGATGGAGTTCTTCTGCAGCTATGACGGCAATGGCTTCCGTGACCGCATCCAGGCGTGGAAAAGTCCAATCATTATCCGTAAACAGGAACTTAGACATGGCTGGGGATCTCCTCGCTGGAAAACAGGGTGCGGAAGAGGGGGTAAATATCTTCCCGGGCGCTGGCTCTGGCGGTAATCAGCTCGGGATAATCTTCCGCAATGCCATCATAAAGTTGCAAAAGATCACTTTCGTTTTCGCGGTTGACCTCCAGGTAAAAGAGATTGCGCAGGCGCGGTAAAAGCTGATGCAGGTGTTCAGCCACGACCGTATTATCGGCAAAATAGTTGTCACCATCGGAAACCTGCGCGACGTAGACATTCCAGCGGTCAGGCGGAAAACGTTTGGTCATGATGTCTTCAGTGAGCATAATGGCCGGAGAAACCAGGGTGCCACCACCCTCACGGGCACCAAAAAAGGCCTGTTCAGTACATTCTGTTGCCGTACTGTGATGTTTGATGAAAACAATTTGTACGGCCTGATAATGGCGATGCAGAAAAAGGTAGAGCAGCAGGAAAAAACGCTTGGCCAGATCTTTTTCCTTTTCTCCCATACTGCCCGAAACATCCATGACACAAAACATGACCGCATTGGTGATGGGATGGGGTTGCTGGTCAATATGGGCAAAGCGCAGGTCGGCTTCATCGATAAAAGGAATCGCCTTGATTTTGCGCGCCAGGATGGAAATCTGCTCGTCCAGAATTTTCAGACGTTCCTGCTCCAGGGAAACATCTTCCTTGCGGGCAATGCGTGTGCTGATTTCCTCCTGCAGTTTGCTGCGGGCTTCTTCAAGCTCCTGAAGCTCGCGGCGTTTGCCAGCCCGCAGAGCCAGACGGCGTGCCCGGGCAGCGCGCATGGTGCGACCGACATGCATGCGTGAGGGGCTGCCGTCCTTGATAAATCCGGCACGACGCCATTGTTCCGCCTGGACATCGCCCTGCGCGGTTTTGCGTAAATTGGGTAAAGCCAGCCCATCAAAAAGCAAATCCAGAAACTCATCGGCGGACAGGACGATGGCGACTTCGTCATCGCCCAGACCATCGGGAGAACCTTCACGGCCCTGACCGGCACCACCGCCTTCGGGTTTGTTGATTTCGTCGCCACGCTGATATTCCTTGTTACCAGGCAAGACTCTTTCCCAGGAGGAATCGCTGAAATCCCGGCGGAAGTTGGGTTCGTGCAAATCGCGGGTAGGGATGGAAATGGGTTGATCGGCATTTGCCAGATCTTCAATGGAGCCGGAGCGCGCCATTTTTTCCACAGCGCTCTTCAGGCGGGCGCGCACTCTTCTCTGGAGGCGCTCCTGATTACTGGTGGATCGGGTTCCGGAACTACGCCGGTCGATAATCGTACTCATGGCAGGCTCCTCGGAAAACCAGGTCTTTTCCGGATGATGACGCAAGAGAATGATTGCGGGATGCTCCCGTTACAGGTTGAGCAGAGCACGCTCGATGTTTCCAGTTTACGCGCGTAGGTCGTTCTGGAAAACAGGCAGCAGCCTGCAAATCGTGTTCTGATCAGCCCGCCCGGGGACCTGCTCCGGGCCTTGCAGCGGCCCGACACAGGTCCATTTTCGGGTTACTCGTAAACCTGTTCACCATGCTGGGTGATGTCCAGCCCTTCCCTTTCCTGCTCTTCTTTCACGCGCAAGCCGAGGGTCCAGTCGATGGCTTTCAGAATGATGAAGCTGACGATGGCGTCATAGACAATTGTGACGCCCACTCCGGTAGCCTGGATCAGCAACTGTCCGGTATTGCCTTCCAGCACGCCCGCAGTGCCGCCGATAGCTTTGACGGCAAACACCCCGGTGAGCAGCGCGCCGACAATACCACCCATAGCGTGGACCCCGAAGGCATCCAGGGAGTCATCGTAACCCATCCAGTTTTTCAGGTAGACAGAGGCCCAGAAACAAATGACGCCCGCCGCAATACCTATCCACAATGCGCCCATGGGACCCACAAAACCCGAAGCCGGGGTAATGGCTACCAGCCCTGCGACAGCTCCCGAAGTCATGCCCAATACCGTAGGTTTACCCCGTGCCACCCACTCTGCAAACATCCAGGCCAGAGCTGCGACCGCAGTAGCAATCTGTGTAACCGCCAGCGCCATGCCTGCCCGATCACTGGCCGCGACCGCAGACCCGGCATTGAATCCAAACCAGCCTACCCAAAGCAATGAAGCACCTATCAGGGTGTACATGAGATTATTGGGGTGCATAGCATCATGCTTGTAGCCGACCCGCTTGCCCATGACCAGCGCCGCTACGAGGCCCGCTACCCCGGCATTGATGTGCACCACGGTACCGCCCGCGTAGTCGAGGACGCCATCGGCGCCCAGCCAGCCGCCGGGTCCCCAGACCATGTGGGCGATGGGTGCATAGACCAGCAGGGACCACAGACCGGTAAACCAGAGCAGAGCCGAAAATTTCATGCGCTCTGCGAAAGCTCCCACAATCAGTGCCGGGGTGATGATGGCAAAAGTCATCTGGAAGGTCATGTACACCGATTCCGGAATGGTGGGCGCCAGACTGCTTACCGAATCCAGCCCCAGGCCATTGAGGAACAAGCGACTCATGCCCCCCATAAAGGCATTACCGGTGGTGAAAGACAGGCTGTATCCCAGCATCATCCACAATACCGAAATTAGCGCCGTGACCGCGAAACTCTGGGCAGCTGTGGCCAGCACATTTTTTTTGCGGACCATGCCTGCATAAAACAACGCCAGACCCGGCACGGTCATGAGCAGCACCAGTGCCGTAGAGGTCAGCATCCAGGCAGTATCCCCACTATTGAAACTGGGCGTGCTGGTGCCTGCCTCTGCCAGCGGACTCCCCAGGAGGGTGAGGGCACCCATCCATGCCGTTCCTCGAAATACGTATTGCCTTGCTCCCTTCTTCATCATATCGCTCCTTGTTTTCCATCGTTTCTGAGGCTGAATGCCCCGTGTGTGCAATTTGGTTTAGCAAAAACCATGCAAGCCATTAAAAACAACGAATAGAGGTATTTTGAGCCGGGAGAGAGAGCGAATCATCGAAACCATGCACCAATATGGTGCATAGTTTTCAGGGTAAAATAATGCCCGCATACGCGGGCAAAGATCAGAACTGGATAGAACCCGAATTTCAGTGGTGTTTACGATAGCGCATATACCAGTCCACCAGCAGGCGGACCTGTTTTTCCGTGTAGCCTTTTCGGGTCATGCGCGCGACAAAATCCTGATGTTTCCGCTCGTCTTCGGAAGAACTTTTTTTACCGAAGGAAATCACCGGCAAGAGGTCTTCGGTATTGGCAAACATTTTCTTCTCGATAACCGCACGCAGTTTTTCATAGCTGGTCCAGGAGGGGCTGATCCCATCATTGGAAGCCTTTACCCGCAGGACAAAATTGACCACTTCATTGCGGAAGTCCTTGGGATTGGCAATACCCGCCGGTTTCTCGATTTTTTCCAGTTCTTCATTCAGAAGGCCGCGATCCATGAGTTGGCCGGTGTCGGGATCACGGAATTCGGTATCCTGGAGCCAGAAGTCAGCATATTGAATGTAACGGTCAAAAAGATTCTGACCGTAATCCCCATAACTTTCGAGATAGGCTTTCTGGATTTCCAGACCCAGAAACTCGGCATAGCGGGGCGCCAGTTCGGTTTTCAGAAAAGCCAGATAATGGGATTCGGTGTCCGCCGGGAACTGTTCGGCACGAATCTGTGTTTCCAGCACGTGCAGCAGATGTACAGGATTGGCAGCCACTTCATCACTGTCAAAATTGAAGGTGCGCGACATGATTTTGTAGGCAAAACGGGTAGAAATGCCATCCATGCCTTCATCCACGCCGGCAGCATCCCGGTATTCCTGCAGGCTTTTGGCCTTGGGATCCTTGTCTTTCAAGGATTTGCCGTCGTAGATTTCCATTTTGGACCAGAGACTGCTGTTGCCCGGCTCCTTGAGACGGCTGAGCACTGAAAAACGCGCCAGCATGTCCATGGTGTCGGGTGCGCAAGGCGCGTCACTGAGGGCGCTGCTTTCCAGCAGTTTATGGTAGATGCGGGTTTCTTCCGTGACTCGCAGACAGTAGGGCACCTTGACAATATATACCCGGTCGAGAAAGGCCTCATTCCGCTTGTTGTTGCGGAAAGCGGACCATTCCGATTCGTTGCTGTGGGCCAGGATGATACCCTGAAAAGGCATGGCACCAAATCCCTCGGTACCATTATAGGTGCCCTCCTGGGTGGCCGTCAGCAGCGGATGCAGCATCTTGATCGGTGCCTTGAACATTTCCACGAATTCGAGAACACCCTGGGTGGCGACATTCAGGCCACCCGCGTAGGAGTAGGCATCGGGATCATCCTGGGAAAAATCTTCCAGTTTGCGAATGTCCACTTTGCCCACCAGGCTGGATATATCCTGATTATTCTCGTCACCGGGCTCCACCTTGGTAATGCCGATTTGATGCAACTGCGATGGCATCAGGCGCTGCACCTTGAATTTACGGATGTCTCCGCCAAATTCGCGCAAGCGTTTGGCCGCCCAGGGGGACATCACGCCATTCAGGGCACGACGGGGAATACCAAAACGATCCTCCAGTATGGGGCCATCTTCATCACGATCAAACAAACCCAAAGGCGATTCGAAAAGCGGCGAAACTTTGCCGTTGGCGGCCAGACAGTAAATGGGATGCTGCTCCATCAGGGTCTTCAAACGCTCGGCCAAAGAAGATTTGGCAGCCCCAACCGGACCCAGCAGGTAGAGAATCTGCTTGCGTTCTTCCAGTCCCTGCGCGGCATGACGGAAATAGGCCACCAGATTTTCGACGACATCTTCAATGCCGTAAAAATCCTTGAAAGCCGGGTAGGTGAGCAACTTTCGATTCATGAATATCCGCGACAGTCGGGGATCAGCCTGAGTATCAATCATCTGCGGCTCGCCGATGGCGGCCAGCATCCGTTCTGCAGCGCTGGCATAGGCTATGGGTTCACGGGCACAAAGATCCAGATAAGCATCCAAGGAAAGGGTGACTTCCTGCTGTTGCAGAAAACGCTCCTGATAACGGTCGAATAACGCCATTTGCCACTCCTTGCGGCAAAGCCGCGATTGTTTACAGCCTGAATCTTTTGGACATGGACGCAGCCCTGGGGTTCAGGTGTTGAAGAATGTTTTTTATTAAGCATTTCCTGTGCCAACATGCGGATAGTTCTGGTCTTTCCCCCCGATGAGGCCTGCTGTGTATTCCTGCACTGTGTACTAACAAATTGTTCGTAGGTGGTGCGCTCTGTGCACGATTATGGTGCATGGCGGCGGGTTGCGCCAGTCCGCATCCCGACCAGAAAATTTCTGTCCAGAAATGCTTCACAAAATATTAACTAGCTGTTTATCAGTGGATTATATGGATATTTGGCGATGAACCTAGGCTTTGAATAAAAAAAAGGGCGGGAGGACCGCCCTAGAAGCCACTTGAGGAGGAGTGATCAGATGACCATGATCAGGATATGTTAAGCAGGAAGCGTGCCATCTTTTTTGCGAAATGCCGATCCCCGCTTTTAGGTGAGTAGATTCTTTGAACAATAAAAGGTGTTGAGGCTATGGCACGCCCCTTGCTGCACTATCCATAGGTCATGATCTAATCAATTTGCACACAAACGCCACGAGCGACCTGTTGGGGGTGAGTCATGAATCGCTTCGAGCATTTTCGCGAGGTACGCAAGGATCTTGCCGCACTGCTTGGGGGCGTCGTTGACGCTCTCGCCAGTCCGGCATTGTTGCAGCAGCATGCGGATGAACAACGAAAAAAGCTGACTTGCCTCATTAACCGCCACCCTTTTCTGGATTTGTGCTATCTCCTGGATGCGGAGGGTCGGCAAATTGGGGATAATGTGGCTGCTTCCCGGCGCCGTACCGCTGGTAAAGAAGATGGAGATGGCGTGGATCGCAGCCATAGACCTTATTACCGTCTGGCCCTCAATGCCTTGTCTCCAATCCTGACCGAACCCTATTTATCTTCGGCCAATGGTCATATTTGTGTGACGGCTGCAGCACCTATTCGTGATGAAAAGGGGCGACTGCTGGGCATGCTTGTGGCGGATAGCGAGCTGGATAGAGCCCTCGCCCTGCTTGAAGAAGATGATATCCGGCGGGGCTTCGAACCCTATTTCAAGGCCATTTATACCCTGTTTTCGACTGGCCTGCTGGCGGTCAGCGCCGCTCTGGGTTTTCATGCAGTTGTCACCCTGAAACAGGTCTGGTCTGCGGTGGCCGCGCCAGAAGATTTTGCGGCACCTTTTCAGGCAACTATTTTGTTCACCCTGGCGCTGGCCGTATTTGATCTGTCCAAAACCATTTTTGAAGAGGAAGTCCTGCTGCGCAAAGACATTCGTCGTCATAGTACTACGCGACGCACTTTGACCCGATTTATTGCGGCCATCCTGATTGCGGTGTCCATCGAAGGCCTGATGCTGGTGTTCAAATTTGCTCTGGATGCCCCCCAGAATCTCTGGTTGGCCGTACTGCTGCTGGTCGCCGCTGCATTGCTGCTGGTGGCCCTGGGCGTATATGTATATTTGGGCGGCCAGGCAGAAGTGCTCCTGTCACAGCATCGTGACCAGCGCCACGATGCAGGTTAGGACCTTGGTTTTGGGGATCTGGCCATGCGCAGATCCAGGGTATGTGGATAATCCGGTTGTTCTTCATCATAAGGTGCTTGCCAGGGGTATTCACCGCTGCCTCTGGCAACGAAACGCCCCTCACCCGGAGCTACCGGAACCCCGATGATGGAGGGGGGTGTAGGAGGGGTTGATTCGGGTTGGCTGTGACCGGTCGTGGTAAAGCGGGATTGGCGCCGCGCCTCGGCTTCCCAGGCGTTGACGGGGAATACTTCCGAATTGCGTCCACCCGGATGCATGACATGGTAGGTACAGCCGCCGATGCTACGTCCATTCCAGGTGTCGATCAGATCAAATGTCAGTGGGGAATGCACCGGAATGGTCGGGTGCAGGGCAGATGGCGGCTGCCAGGCACGATAACGCACCCCTGCCACCTGGGTATCCGGGGCTCGGGTTGTCTGCAGCGGGACACGCCGCCCATTACAGGCCAGTATATGTCGTCCGGGAGTCATGCCCGTGACCTTGACCTGCAGGCGTTCAATGGACGAATCCACGTAGCGGGCGGTGCCACTTCCGGTGACTTCCTCACCGAGAACATGCCAGGGCTCAATGGCGGCACGCAGTTCTATTTGTACATCACCAATCTGCACATGACCATGCTCTGGAAAGCGAAATTCTGAAAAGGGTGTCAGCCATTCCAGTTGAAAGAGGATCCCGTGGTTTTGCAGGTCCGTACAGACCTCGCGCAAATCTTCCCAAACATAGTGGGGCAGCATGAAGCGATCATGAAGCGTCGTTCCCCAACGAATCAGAGCATGACGATAAGGATCTTCCCAAAAGCGTAAAATCAGACTGCGGACCAGCAACTGCTGGACCAGGCTCATGCGCGCATGAGGCGGCATTTCAAAGGCACGCAGTTCTACCAGTCCTTGGCGTCCGGCGGAACCGGTCGGTGAGTAGAGTTTGTCAATGCAGATTTCTGCGCGATGAGTATTTCCGGTAATGTCGACCAGAAGATTACGAAACAGGCGATCTACCAGCCAGGGTTGCACGACATTGCCTGGAGGTACCTGGGTAAAGGCAATTTCCAGTTCATAAAGTGCTTCATGACGGGCTTCGTCCACCCGGGGTGACTGGCTGGTCGGGCCAATAAACATCCCGCTGAAAAAATAGGAAAGAGCCGGATGATGCTGCCAATAGGTAATGAGACTTTGCAACAAATCCGGACGGCGCAGGAAAGGGCTGTCGCCGGGGGTAGCGCCGCCCAGCGTCATGTGATTGCCTCCGCCGGTGCCGGTGTGGCGGCCATCCAGCATGAATTTTTCGGCGGTCAGGCGGCAGGCATGGGCTTCTTCGTAAAGCAGGGTGGTTTTTTCGACCATTTCCGGCCAGCTCGAAGAAGGGTGAATGTTCACCTCAATAACGCCGGGGTCCGGTGTGACCAGCAGTTTTTCCAGGCGCGGATCACTGGGCGGCGGGTAACCTTCAATGACGACCGGCATTTTCAGGGCAGCCGCAGTGGCTTCAATGGCGCTGAGTAGTCGCAGATAATGTTCAGTCACCTGCAGGGGTGGGAAAAAGCAATACAGACAGCCTTGGCGAATTTCCAGGGTGACTGCTGTGTGGGGAATTTCCTCCCAGCTGGGGGCTTTGTTGCTGGCTGGGCTTTTCGCTGTTTGGGATTTAGCGGTGCTCCCCGGCGTCGGCTTGGCATGCATATCTGGTAAGGGCGGTAAGGGCGCAAAGGGGTCCGTTTCCGGTTGCCATTTTTTGTGCGGGTCGACCATCCACGGCAGGCTATCGAGGGGCAGACGCATCCCCAGAGCTGAGTCGCCGGGAATAAGAATCAGGCGTCCGCTGCGAAATACCCAGGTCGCGGAGTACCAGCATTGTTGATTCCATTCCCAGGCCAAAGGCAGAACCCAACCCACGGGGTGGTCCAGACCGGCCTGAAGCTTTTCGATGAGGGCCTGCCGCTCCAGAGGGTCATCAAGGCGATGGGTACTGAGGTCAATGTTGACTGGAACCCGGCCCTCTTGATGAAGGACATGCCAGGCATCTTCGTAGGCAGGAATGAGCCGGGTGCTGTCTACCTGCAATTGTTCGCAGAGCTGACAGGCGAAATGATGGAGATCTTCCGGTTTCCAGCTGTAATCCTTAAGTGGATCCGCCAGCAATGCCGGATTTTGCCACACCGGCAGGCCATCTTTGCGCCAGTATAAGCCTAAGGCCCATCTGGGCAGGGGTTCGCCCGGATACCATTTGCCTTCACCCGTATGCCGTAAAGCCCCTTGTGCAAAATGCTTGCGCAGGCGTTCCGAAAGGATTTCAGCACGTTCGCGTTTGTGTTTGCCCAGTGCCTCCAGATTCCATTGTGGATCATCCACAGCTTCCGTAGCCACAAAAGTGGGCTCCCCGCCCATGGTCAGGCGGACATCTGCTGCCTGCAGGCGGTCATCGACAATCTGTCCAAGCACCATGACTTCTTCCCACTGGCTCTCGGTATAGGGTTTGGTGACCCGGGGTGTTTCCGGCAAGCGGGTGACCTGATTGGAAAAATGAAAGGTAACCTCACATTTTCCGGTGGCACCGCTGATCGGCGCGGCACTTTGGTAGTGCGGCGTACAGGCCAGGGGGATATGCCCTTCACTGGCAAACAGACCGGAAGTTGGATCCATACCAATCCAGCCTGCTCCGGGGATGTACACTTCCACCCAGGCGTGCAGGTCAGTGAAATCCTGGGCGGGGCCGGAGGGACCTTCGAGGGGCGCCTGATCGGCCACCAACTGAACCAGATATCCGGAAACAAAGCGGGCAGCCAGACCCAGATGTCGTAAAAGCTGTACCAGCAGCCAGGCGCTGTCCCGACAGGAACCGCTGGCTTTTTTCAGGGTTTCTTCAGGAGTCTGGACGCCGACTTCCATGCGCAGGTTGTAAGCGATGGCAGTTTGTAACTGCTGATTGATGCCGACTAGAAAATCAATGGTCCGCTGTTTGCGTTTCATGATACCCAGCAACATTTGTTGCAGTAGGCGTCCGGCTTTTTCTTTTTCCAGGAAGGGAGCCAGCTCTTTATATAATGCCGGTTCGTAACGGAACGGCCAGCGTTCTGCCTGCTCTTCAATAAAAAAATCGAAAGGGTCAATCACGCTCAGATCGGCGATGACTTCGATGCTGAATTTGAGGGACTTGGCGCGTTCAGGAAAAACCAGACGGGCCTGATAATTCCCGAAGGGATCCTGCTGCCAGTTGAGGAAATGTTTTTCGGGGCTGACTTCCAGTGAATACGCAAGAATCGGAGTACGACAGTGCGGCGCCGGCCGCAGACGCAGTACGTGAGGATGGATTTCCACCAAACGATCAAAGTCATACTCGGTCTGATGACGCAGAACGACATGAATACCCATAAATTATCCTCGGTGGTGAAATGCTGTGGGACTTAAGCTTGAGCAACCTGCAAGTGGAGTCCATTCAGAGCATTTTCCGAACCACTATCTTCCCTGGCGAAATAAGTACCCTGAATGGTCCGATGGACCATGGCGAGATCTCTCTGGGCCTGATCCAGATATTCATGGAGCAGGTCCGGGCGGAGGTCACTCAATTTCAGTTGATCGAGGCGCCGTCGGGCCCTACGAACGGCTTCTGCAGGGGTTCCGGCATTGGGCAGATAGGCTAATGCCACTTCCATTTCTCCCAGGCAATATTTCATGCTGCGCGGGAACTTGCCGTCCTTGAGCAGATAGTCTACTACCTGATTGCTGCGCACTTGCACGGAAATATGGCGACGATACATTTCAAAGGCACTGAGTGATTTCAGAACCCCAATCCACAAGCTGCTGCCCGCTGTTTTCTGCAGGCCCTGATCCTGGGGTAAAATCACAGCGCTGGTGACATCGACAATGCGCGTGGTCATATCCGCCCGTTCCATATTGCGTCCCAGCTTGATGAACTGGTAAACGTTATCCTGACTCATGCTGCTGATCAGCAAACCTACCAGGGCGTGGCGTCGGGCAATGACTTCGTTGAGAAAAGCGTAACGGGCATGGCGGCTATCTGCTCCGGAAACGGCCTGATCGCGGACGTACAGAAACAGAGTGTTGAGGCGCTCCCAGAACTCGCCAGGCAGCAAGTCACGAAATGTCCGGCAGTTTTCCCGAGCCTGATGAATGGCAGCCATGACCGAATTCGGATTGCGCTCGTCGGCAATCAAAAAACGCATGATGCGGTTTTCTTCGGGGGCACCATAAAGCTCTGTATAAAGCGTGGCATCACCGGTGACCTGCAACAGGATATCCCAGCCAAAATAAGCTCCAGGGGGCAGATCCAGCAGCATCAGGGTGGTGGCATTAATCAGACGGGCTACGTCTTCCGTGCGCTCCAGGTAGCGCGCCATCCAGTACAGATTTTCAGCTACTCGGGAAAGCATGGTGCCTCCTCATCAACAATCCAGGTGTCTTTGCTGCCGCCACCCTGGGAGCTATTCACTACCAGTGATCCGGGCTGCATCGCCACCCGGGTCAATCCCCCAGTGGTTACATACAATTTATCCGCCTGCAAAATAAAGGGACGCAGGTCGAGGTGCCGTGCCTCCAGATGATCATCTACCAGTGTGGGTGCGGTGGAAATATTCAGGGTTGGCTGGGCAATGTAGTTGCGCGGGTTGGCTTGGATCAGTTCGGCAAAACGGTCGCGTTCAGCCTGACTGGCGCGGGGGCCGATCAGCATGCCATAACCACCGGACTCATTGGCCGGTTTAACCACCAGTTCGGCAAGATGGCTGAGGACATAATCCCGATCTGCATCGCGCATGCACAAATAAGTCGGAACATTGGGAATAATGGGTTCGGCATCCAGATAGTAGCGAATGATTTCCGGAACAAAGGCGTAGACGACCTTGTCATCGGCTACCCCGGCACCGGGTGCGTTGGCAATGGCCACATTCCCGCGTCGCCAGGCGCGGAGTAGTCCGGGGATGCCAAGTACGGAATCCGGAAAAAATACTTCCGGGTCCAGGTAATCATCATCAATGCGGCGGTAAATGACATCGACCCGTTGTAATCCGGAAATGGTGCGTAAATAAACAATATCTTCCTTGCTGACATAAAAATCCGGCCCTTCAGCAAGATAAGCGCCCATCTGCTGGGCTAAATAACTATGTTCGAAATAAGCGGAATTGTAGATGCCGGGGGTAAGTACAGCGAGCACGGGCTTTTCTTCCGGGCGCGGAGACAAGGCCGCCAGGGTCTCGTACAGGCGATTGGGGTAGTCGTCCACGGGTCGGATAATGGATGATTTGAATAATTCCGGGAAAAGCCGCTTCATGATCTGGCGGTTTTCGAGCATGTAAGAGACGCCGGAGGGCACGCGAAGATTATCTTCGAGCACATAAATGGTCCCGTCGGCATCGCGCACTAGATCACTTCCGCAGATGTGTGCCCAGACCCCGAAGGGGGGATGAACGCCCCGACAAGCATCCCGAAAATTGCGCGAACCCTCCAGTACTTCGGCCGGAAAAACGCCATCAGCGACAATACGTTGATCATTGTAAAGGTCATCAATGAACAGGTTGAGGGCCTGCAGGCGCTGTTTGAGTCCCTCTTCAATGCGCGTCCATTCACTGCTGGAAAGGATTCTCGGGATAATGTCAAAGGGCCAGGCACGATCAATATTGCCAGCTTCACTATATACGGTAAAAGTGATTCCCATGGCGAGAATGGAGGCATCTGCAGCCTGACGACGCGCCTGCAACTCGCTGCTGTCCAGAGTGTTCAGATAATTGAACAGGGGGGCAGCCGCCCGGCGCGGTCGGGCATTTTCATCCACCAGTTCGTCATGGGTAATCTGCTGTTGATAATGGGTTCTGAGCCAGTCCATCTGCTTTGTCTCCTCGTCGCAAGATTCTCGCCCATGCTTCTGTGTTGAAGCTGCTTGGGTATTATCGCGTTCAACTCAAATAACGAAGCAAAGCTCGTGCCAGTCAGGTTGATTACCTATATGAAAGATGAGTGGAATTTGCTCCAGTAGCTTGGTTGCACGAAGGCTTTATCTAAAGCGGCTTGCCAAAATGTCGGTGAACCGATTGTACCATATTGGTGCGATATGCACCAATATGGTGCGTTACGACTGGCTTTTCCTTCATAGCGGCGGCAGAGCCGTCGGAGTTTCCCAGTCAAAAGGTGGAAGACCGTCCAATGCCTGCAAGAGTCCCTGACTCCAGCGTTCACCAAGATTCCGATAAAAACGATCTTCTTCGGTCAGCGAAAGATAGCGGCCCATCTGCAGTGAATTGGTTTCATAGATGAGTAACTCAACCGGCGGGCCGACCGTAACATTGCTACGCATGGTGGAATTCATAGAAACCAGCGCGCAGCGGGCGGTGGCTTCCAGGGACAGTTCCGGTTTGATCACGCGGTCGAGTATGGGTTTGCCATATTTGATTTCGCCGATTTGTAAAAAGGGGTGATCAGCTGATTCGTGAATGTAGTTTCCCTGAGGATAAATCATGTAGGTGACAGGCACTTCGCTGCCGATCTGACCACCCAAAATGAAAGTGGCTTCAAAATTGGTGTTGGCCGTATCACGACAGACCTGATTACGCTGGATTTCGGCGTTAATCAGGCCAATGTAATCTGCAGCTTCTGCCATGCTGGAAAGGTTCAGCAGATGGATTTCGGCATTTTGGTCCATATCCTGCTGCAGGCGTTTGACGACTCCCTGAGTGGTGGCCAGATTGCCGGCTGAAAGCAGACAGAGAAAGCGATCACCGGGCCAGCAAAAATTATGCATTTTTGAGTAAATACTGACATTGTCCGTGCCTGCATTGGTGCGAGAATCAGAACAGAAAACCAGCCCCCCGGAAACGTGGGCAGTGAGGCAGTAAGTCATGAATTATCCCTGTAGGCATGCAGCATTGTGTAGTTATAGTCGCTGATATTTTGGTGTTTTGGAAGCCTGTTCACCATGAGCATGATTTACCGGCGTTGTGGTGGTCAGAGGTTGTGCACTATTATGGTGCGGTCGTTGCACTATCCGGGTTGCGTCCGTTGCTCTGGATGATGTGCGGTCATTTTGATTGAAGACTTCGCTGTTACTGACTAGAGCTGGTACCCATCTGAAGGGTTGTATGCGTACGCAGGGCAATTTCCAGGCTGCCAGAGACTGGTTTGGTGTGCTTTTTGCTTGGTTAAATTTATGAAGGCGCCTCCAGAGGCGGTTACCCACTTGGAGCTTGCATGGTGCAGCGCAAAATCACAAAAACAGCATTGACGGAATACGCAGTACTGGATGCCCTGGAGTCAGCGGTAATGACTCTGGACGCCCAAAGCAAGCTGCGTTTCATGAATCCGGCGGCAGAAAATCTCCTGCGCATCAGTCAGCATCAGGCACGCGGCCAAACCGTTGCAGCCTTATGCAGTATTGTCGGAGAAGATCGTTTTGCGGCGCTGTTTGCCGATGCCACCGATTTGAATGGGACCATACTGCGTCGCGCCTTGCCATTGCAGCTCCATGATGGCAGCCATGCGGTGGTGGATCTGGTGGTGACGCCTTTGGCCGATGGTCATTTGATTATCGAAATGCGACCGATGGAACTACCCGCACGGCATGCAGAAGAAGAAATGCAGGATCGGATTTACGGAGCAGCTCAGGAAATGTTGCGCGGCCTGGCTCATGAAATCAAAAATCCTCTGGGGGGATTGCGCGGCGCCACCCAACTTCTTGAGAGAGAATTGCAACGTCCTGAATTGAAGGATTATACCCGGGTCATACTCCATGAAGTTGACCGTCTGCATCATCTGGTGGATCGTTTACAGGGACCACGCAGTCGCCCGATTTTTGCCAGCGTAAATATTCATCAGGTGCTGGAGCATGTGCGACGTCTCCTCCAGACTGAGCTGCCCACAGGTATTGCGTTGCGTTTCGATTATGACCTTTCCATTCCGGAAGTTTACGCGGATCAGGAGCAGCTGGTACAGGTTTTCCTCAATTTGCTGCGTAATGCCCAGCAGGCGCTGGATCGCCATGGCACCATCCTGATTCGGACCCGGGTGGATCGCTATGTCACCTTGCTCCATCAGAAATTTCGTCTCGCCCTGCGGGTAGATGTTGTCGATAGCGGCCCCGGGATTCCTGAGGACCTTTTGCCCCGCATTTTTCTGCCGCTGGTGACCAGTCGTGCGGCAGGCATGGGTATGGGTCTGGCTATTGCCCAGGGTCTGGTGCGCGGACATGGTGGCGTTGTGCACTGTCATTCCCGACCGGGGGAAACTATTTTTTCGGTCTCCCTGCCTCTTGGCCAACATCGTGAGGAGCCGCAATGAAACAGGTCTGGATTATTGACGATGATCCGTCTATTCGCTGGGTACTGGAAAAAGCTCTGGCCCAGGCGGAAATTCCTTCCCGGAGTTTTGCCGATGCAGATAGTGCCTTGCGGGCGCTTGGCCGTGATCAACCCAATGCCATTGTCACGGACTTACGCATGCCCGGTCTGGACGGTCTGGCTTTTCTGAGGGAAGTGCAGGCGCGTTGGCCCAAGCTCCCGGTTATTGTCATGACTGCCCATTCGGACCTCGATAATGCCGTTTCGGCTTTCCAAAGTGGGGCTTTTGAGTATTTACCCAAACCTTTTGATATGGACGAGGCCATCAATCTGGTTCGCCGTGCTTTGGGCAGTCAGGAAGAACCGACAGCCAGTAGCCAGACGGAGGATGCGGACCCGGCGGAAATGATTGGTGAAGCGCCAGCGATGCAGGAGGTGTTTCGAGCGATCGGACGCTTGTCCCGATCACAGATCAATGTGCTTATTACCGGTGAATCAGGAGCCGGTAAAGAGCTGGTGGCCAGCGCCCTGCATCGTCACAGTCCACGAGCCAGAGGGCCTTTTATTGCTATTAATACCGCCGCTATTCCCGCCGAACTGCTTGAATCCGAACTGTTCGGGCATGAAAAGGGCGCATTTACCGGAGCGGTACAAACCCGCCAGGGGCGTTTTGAGCAAGCCTCCGGGGGTACCCTGTTTCTGGATGAAATAGGAGATATGCCGGCTGCTTTGCAAACCCGCCTGCTGCGGGTACTCTCGGACGGTACTTTTTACCGGGTGGGGGGGCATGCCCCTTTGCGTGCTGATGTGCGGGTGCTTGCAGCCACCCACCAGAATCTGGAAGCCAAGGTCCGCGACGGCAGTTTTCGCGAAGATCTCTACCATCGTCTGAATGTCATCCATATTCACTTGCCGCCGCTGCGCGAGCGCCGCGAAGATATTCCGAGGCTGGCGCGGCATTTCCTGCGTCGCAGTGCAGATCAGCTGGATGTCGAGCGCAAGCTGCTGAGCCCGGCTGCCGAAATGGCTTTCACCGAATGGCACTGGCCGGGCAATGTCCGGCAACTTGAGAATGTTTGTCGCTGGGTTACGGTCATGGCTCCTACCAGTGAGGTGCAGATCACTGATTTGCCTCCGGAGATGAGCGTAGCGGCGCCGCTAGCGGAACTGACAGAGGCACCGATCCTCCAGGATTGGCGGCTGCAACTGGGGACACTGGTGCGCCAACGCCTGGCCAGCGGAGAAGAATCCCTGCTCGATAAAATTCAGCCCCAGTTTGAGCGTTGTATGCTGGAAGCAGCACTCCAGCATACCCGTGGTCACAAGCAGGATGCCGCCCAGAAATTGGGTTGGGGACGTAATACCCTGACCCGCAAGCTGAAAGAACTGGGTATTGAAGATCACTAAAAATATTCTTGCAAATTCTGGCCGTTAGACTAATTGCACTGGAACATGCGGGGTAAGAGCATGTTTGAAAGCACGGTCGTGGGGTTGAGGTGTTTATGCAAGGCTTGATGATATTCCTGGAAGTGGTTGTTGTACTGCTATTGTTGGTAGAAGTGTTTATTCGCTTGCGCGCCCGGCGGCGACGTTTGCAGAATCGCGCTGCGACGGCTTCGCCAGATCTTTCCAGGGATTCCTCTGCTCTACCAGTCAAGACTGTTCCCGCTCCCCCGCGTGAAGTCACAGCCATTCCTGAAGCTGAAAAAGTGACAGCGACCACGCAGGAAGCGCTCAGCATCGATGACTTACTCAATGAGGCGAATATTTATCTGGAATACGGGCATCATGCGCAGGCGGCAACGGTATTACGTTGGTATGTCGATCTGAATCCTCATGAATCCCGGGTGATTAATCAGCTACTGGACACCTATATTGCCATGGCTGATATGGACAGTTATGCGGATTTGCTGGAAAGTCTGGGCGAAAAATCTGCCAAGGTTCCCATGGATGAAACCTGGTGGCGGGAGCGGGTGGAACACGGCTTGCAGCAGGATCCCGGCAATCTCGAACTTCTGGTGCTGGCCGAAAAGGTGGGAATGACTGTTCCCATGCCGCAGGAACAAGGCGGTGAGGCCGCGATGACCGCAGAAATGGCCCTTGCGCTGGTTGCCCGCAATCGTGACCCGCATTATGGCATGGCCATATTGTGGCGAGCGATTGCCCATGAGCCACTGCGTTTGCCGCTCTATGCCGAGTTACTGCGTATTACCCACCAGCAGCATCTTCTTGAGGAATACATCAACGCTTTGATTTTGCTCTTCCTGACGGTAGGTAGTGGCGGGAAAACGCTGCGAGAACGGATGTTGCGGGCGGGTCAGGATCTTGGACCGCACCCCTTATGGGATGTGCTGGCAGAGTGGGAGGGTGATCCTGAAGAATTGCGACAGCTGGCCCGTTCCCGACAGCTGGAAATTCCCAAGTCTCTCCCGGATGCCTGAGCCGTTGGGCAGGAATCGTGCTTGACAAGCCATTGTCGCCCTCACCACAATCCCCTGCGGCCGCAAGCTTGGCACTTTCTGGTGTAAAGTGGTGCCGATGCCAATAAACAGGGAGCAGCAAGGTATGGATCTGGAGTCGGTTAACCAACTGGTGCGGTCGGATATGTTGGCTGTAAATCAGGTGATTCAGGAGCAACTGCGTTCCGGAGTGCCGACCATCCCCGCGATGGGCACCTATTTGATTAACGCTGGTGGAAAACGACTGCGTCCTATCGTCCTGCTCCTGGCCGCGCGCATGGGTGGAGAACACAGCGCGCGACCAATTCCCCTGGCGGCAGTGGTGGAATTTATTCATACGGCGACGCTCTTGCATGATGACGTGGTGGATGGATCTGAGTTGCGCCGCAATAATGCCACTGCCAATCAGCTGTGGGGCAATGCGGCGGCGGTTTTGGTGGGTGATTTTCTCTATGCCCGCTCCTTTGAAATGATGGTGGCAGACGGAGATATGCGTATTTTGGCGACCATGGCCGAGGCAACCAGTGTCATTGCCCAGGGAGAAGTAGCACAACTGGAAAACGCTCACGACCCGGATTTGAGTGTAGCGTCTTATTTTTCGGTCATTGAAGCCAAAACCGCCAAATTGTTTGAGGCTGCCATGCGTATTGGTGCCTTGATCAACCATCTGGATCAGCAGGCTGAAACAGCACTGGCAAAATACGGTTCGTTACTCGGGATTGCTTTTCAGTTGATGGATGATGCCCTGGATTATTCCACCTCTGCCGAAAAAATGGGTAAAAACCGGGGAGATGATCTGGCTGATGGCAAGGCGACCTTACCCTACATTCACGCCATGCAGCATGCTACTCCGTCTGAGCAGGCCATTTTACGTGCGGCTTTGGATGGCGAAAACCCGGCCGATTTTGCAGCGGTCTGGGAAATCATTGCCAGAACAGAAGCTATTGATTACACTTTGCGCGTCGCGGCAGAAAAGGCTGAACAAGCCATTGCTTGTTTATCCAGCTTTCCCGATGGTCCGGAAAAGTCAGCTTTGACATTTCTGGCCGGGTTCGCGGTGCAGCGTGACTTTTAGGTAGTAGCATCGGGGCGTGGCTCAGCCTGGTAGAGCGCCGCCTTCGGGAGGCGGATGTCGGAGGTTCGAATCCTCTCGCCCCGACCAAATTGTGGAAAAGGCCCGCTTCGTCGGGCCTTTTTGGTGTTTTTATGGCGTTCCAAAAAATTGCGGCTCGAAGCAGGCAGGGATTTTGTGGATGTTTAAATGGTTGTTACTGGCAGGGTTTCTGGGTCTGTTGTTTTATTTCTGGCGACAAAAACAGCGAATACCCAAAAAACATCCTGAAGTGGAGTCCCTGGTTCGCTGCTCCGTTTGCGGCCGCCATATATCCGTCCACTCCGCCATGATAAGTGCTAAAGGCCATTATCGTTGTACCCTACATGCGGGAGATCCGGATTGACTATCAGCAGTTATTCCTCGGGGACGAAAACCTCCGGGCAAGTGATTTCATTCCGGGCGGGTTTATACGCCGTTTTGGCCTTGGTGATTTACGGCCTTTCCTGGTATTACAACGGTCAGCTGATTCCGTTGCTCGCTGCTGGAAGTATTGTTTTGATGATCTGGGGGGCTATCGTCTGGTGGCCATGCCTGCGCGTCGGCTTGATCTGGCCACGCGGTTTTCTGCCCATATTCATGTTGTTATGGTTTGTCTGGTTTGGTTTGACCTTGTTCTGGAGCGGATCTCCCTACAGCAGCTGGTTTTACTTTTGGGTGCTGGGTGCGCTGCCGTTGACCTTTATGGTAGCCATCATGATCCCGGAGCCAGTGGCTGAACAATTCTGGGTCTGGTTCTGGCGCGGGATTTTAATCAGCGCCTGGATTTTGAGTGCCATGGCACTCTGGCAATATTATCAGGGGATGGCCACCAATATTATTCTGGCCAATTTACGGCCTTTTGGCCCCTTGCTGGATACTAACAGTTTTGCAGCCTGGCTGAATTTGCTTTTTTTCCCTGTTCTTGCCTTGTATTTTGTCAAAGATGGCCGACGCCAGGTGTCCTTTCTGCGCGGTGGTGTTCATCTGGAGGCTTTTTTCTATCTTTTGACCTTGGCGGTATTGCTCCTGGCATTTTTCTCGACCAGCAGTCGGGGAGGGCTTCTGGCCTGGGTCTGCACCATGCCTTTTGCGGTCTGGGGATTATGGCGTCAGCCTGCAGCACGGTCGCGTTTTCTTGTCGTTGCGGCTTTAGTCATCATAGCCTTTTTACTGATGGACTACGCGCATGGTTATGATCTGATCGGGCACCTTTCCCCCGGATACATTACCAGCAATATTACTACGGTATCGCGCAAGCTAATGTGGATTGCGACCTGGCATATGTATCTCAGTCATCCCTGGTTGGGTACCGGGATCGGCAGCTACTTTTTGAATTATCCGGCTTACCGGCTGCCAGGCGAACTGGCATCAGCAGGTACTTATGCACACAACGACTATCTGGAGTATCTGGCCGAGGGTGGACTGATCAATCTGGGCTTCCTGCTGAGTTTTGCCGGGATTTTGATGTACGCCATGTATCGTCTTTTATATCGGGCGGGGAAAGCCCTGCAGATTAGTGATGAACAGCGTCTGACAGCGCTCGGCTTGGTGTTGGGTGTGTTTGCCATCACCGGTCACGCTTTGGGGAATTTCATTTTTTATAATCTGCCTCTGAGTGTACTGGCAGGGCTTTTCATGGCGCGTGCCTGGCGGATTTATGGCACTTCCGAAAATACCCAACCCTTGCTGCCAAAAATTGGCATCAATCATGGGTTCATAGCTCAGATTGTTTTGTTACTGGGCATAGTCGTCGCCTCCTGGAATTTACTGGCAGATGCGGCGACTTATGCTTTTCTCAGTGATAATACCTGGCTGAATTCTGTTATCAAAAATCCCCGGCAACGCACTACGTTACTGTTGAAGGTCGCAGACACGTTGACTTCATTGCGTCCCTTGGCAACCCAACCCCACGTTTACCTTGCCAATACTTATCTGACATTGGCGGAACGCGATACCCGGATGAACAGCGCAAGTCGTCGTTCTTTGGTCCAGGCGGCATTGCATCAATATCAACAAAGCCTGATAGGAATTCCCCAACAATCCGGCGTGCTCAATTCTATTGGAACACTCTATCTTACTCAGGGGAAATTACTGGGTCTGGATGCCACACAAAGACAACGCCAGACGCTGCTGGCCTGGCGTCGAGGCCTAGCTATTGATCCTGAAAGCATCAGTCTCCGTAACCAGATTGCCCAACTGGCTTATGCCGATCAGGGCGATGTAAAAGGCGGTTTGACCTTTTTGCGGGCAGGATTAGCGCGACCGCTTTTCCCTTATCCCCGTTCGGAACTTTTGCTGGATATTGCGCTGATGCAATGGCGTGCAGATGAAAAAACGGGTGCGGAAAAAACTCTGCTGCGTCTTTTGCATGAAAACCCGGCTTATGAGCCTGCCGTTTCGTGGTTGCAGTCCATTCATCGTCAGGCCGAACTGCATTCCGGGGATAGATGACTGCAGAACGCCCAAAGTCGAATCGCATTTTGCCCCGTTGGCGGGCTGTACTCATTCTGGCGATCATCCTCGTCGGTTTTGTCGTTGTGCTGACCCGGGACACGGATTTGCAATGGTGGCAGGATCACACCCTGCGTGATCAGGGGCGCATGCGTTATATGCAGGATCGTCCTCTTCCTGCTGATCGCGGCGTGATTTATGCCGGTAATGGTACGGCACTGGCAGTCAATGTCCCTGCTGTCACCATCTGGACAGACCCGCGAATTTTTAATCAATACCGGAAGGATTGGGATAAGGTCGCTGCTGCCTTGAATTTAAGCCCACAGGTGTTAGCGGAACGTGTGCAATCCGGTGGTTCCGGGTTTGCCTATATTTTGCGTCAGGGCGAGCCGCAGATGGGCAAGGCTTTGAACGCCCTCCATGTACCGGGAATTTACGTGCAGGCAACCAGTCGCACTTACTATCCACTAGGCGCTGTAACTACGCCGCTGCTGGGCTTGGTACATCTGGATCACCATGGTGCTGCCGGTCTGGAAAGGGGCTATGACCAATGGCTGGCGGGCCATTCCGGCACGGAAAAAGTATTGGTTGACGGGCAAGGTGAAGTACTGCGGGTGCTGGGTGCCCGTCATGCACCCATACCCGGTCATGATCTGCATTTGACCATTAATCCCCAGATTCAGTACTGGGCATACATGACCCTGCTGGCTGCCCAGAAGCACTTTGGGGCAACAGAAGGCTCTGCAGTGGTCATGAACGTCGAAAATGGACAGATTCTAGCCATGGCCAGCGTACCCTCCTGCAACCCCAACTCCCGAAGTGGTTGCGGCAATCCTGCCGATTACGTCAACAACGCCGTGCATCAGGCTTTTGAACCGGGTTCTGTGATGAAACCCTTTATGGTGGCAGCAGCACTGAAAACCGGCAGTATCCAGCCGGACCAAAGCTTTAATGTTTCGCACTGTTTGCCGGTCGGTGGGTTTTGCATTCGTGATGATGTGGTGCATCATGAATTGAATGTGGCACATATTCTTAAATATTCCAGTGACATCGGGGCGGCTAAAATTGCGCTGCGGACGCCTGCCCAAGCCATTTATGACATGTATCGGGCTGCGGGTTTCGGGAAGGAACCGGATCTGGGCTTTGCCGGCGCTACTGGCGGCGTCCTACCACAGCCTCAGACCTGGGATAAAGCCCGCCATGCCACCATTGCGCTGGGTTATGGCGTTTCGGTGACGACCCTGCAGCTCGCCGAAGGTTATGCCGCCATTGCCAACGGTGGTTATCATGTGGCACCGACCCTGATAGCGGGCCAGCCGGTGCAAAAACAGCGCATCATGCCGGCAAATATTGCCGCACATTTGCGCCACTGGCTTGAGGGTGTGTGTGCAGCCAACGGGACCGGCATTTTGGCTGCCATTCCCGGTTATGCGGTGGCTGGCAAAACCGGAACCGCCAATATGGCCAATGGTAAGGACGGGTTTCAAAAAAACAAGACCAATGCGACCTTCGTGGGATTTGCCCCCGGCTTTGCTCCAAAACTGGTCATGGCCGTGACCATGCGCGGCAGCACGCGGTACTGGAACTTCGGCGGCGTTGAATCGGCACCGGTGTTTCGGGTTACCATGCGCCATGCGCTGCAAGAATTGAATATTTCTCCACGCTGGTGTGGTGGCAAGGCTTGTGCTTCCAAGAATAAAGGCATTACTGCTACCCAGGCGGAAATCTGGGCAGAAGGAGGCGGAAATTGAGTCGAACCGATAAATGGGTGGCCAGCATTTTGGCGCTGGGTATTGCAGGCTTGTTGCTGGGTGTTCTCGCCTTGGCCGCTGTTTCGCGCATCCCGGTAGCCCATATTTATGTGAATGCCGCCGGTGCCCGAAATATTATTGTGGCCGGACACCGAGCCGTAGCCGCACCGGATTGGCCGGGCGCCTATCGAGTAACCCCGCGTTTTACCAATCCTGCTTTCTGGTCTGATGCGACCCTCTACTTTCGGCAGGGCACGGTGGTGACTATCCCGCGTCAGGACATCAAACTCTGGGTGTACCGTGGTTAAAGCAGACCCCATGACTGCGGCTCTGAAGGCCCTGCTGCAAGGCGCTATCGCCGTTGTTCTGGTGCTTCTGGCAGTTTTGTTGTTGCTGGCACTGGATGGTCTTTTATTGATTCCCGGATTGATGTTGGCTTACACATTGATGGGTCTTCCCTGGCACTGGCCCGGTATTTTGCCGGACCCCCTGAATCCCCCCGGCCCCTGGATCAGTATGACCGTCGGGGTGATTGCTACCCTGATCCCGGCTGTCGTGGATGGAATCGTCCTGCACTTTTTTCTGCGCAAATGAAATCATTTCCAGTTAACCTGAAAACGGCAGTTGCCGTGGATGCTTTTTGCTCCATTGTTCCTTGCCTGTTGTTCTAAGGCTCATCCTGCTGTCAGGAGAGAACTCGCCCTACGGGCTCAAACAGCTCTCCTGACGGGCGCAGGACTTCGCCAAGAACAACAACGGCTCGAAACAAAAGTCGCTGCAAAGCACCCACGGCAACTGCCGTTTTAGGGTTAAGCGTTGCTGCTGGCAGCGGCTTTGGCTTCCAGGTGCTCCCAGCGTGAATAAGTCTGCTGCAACTTTTTTGCGAGTTGCTCTGACTGCAGTTGGAGCGCTTTCAGTTTTTCCGGGTTCTGGTAGGTTCCCGGTAAAGCCAGAGTCGCTGCCACGTTTTCCTGTTCCTGCTCCATAGCTTCTATTTGGGCAGGTAAAGCAACCAACTCCTGACTTTCCTTGTAACTGAGCGTAGTTTTTTTGCTGTTTTCCCGCTTGCCGGATGTTTTGCCCGTAGAGCTTTCGGCATTCTTGCTGGCAGCTCGCTGGATTTCTGTCTGCCAGCGTAACCAGTCTTCATAGCCGCCGGCATTCTGGGTAAGCTGGCCGTTTTCACCGAAGGCAATGACCTGGGTGACTACGTTGTCAAGAAAGTCCCGGTCATGAGAAACCAGAAACAGGGTGCCCGTATAATTCTGGAGACGCTCTTCCAGCACTTCAAGGGTTTCCAGATCCAGGTCATTGGTCGGTTCGTCGAGCACCAGAATATTGGCGGGGCGGGCAAACAAGCGGGCCAGTAGCAGGCGCGCCCGTTCGCCGCCCGACAGCGCCTTGATCAGTCCCCGGGCGCGACTGGGCGGGAACAGGAAGTCCTGCAAATATCCCAGAACGTGGCGCCGCTCCCCATTGATCTCAATGAAATCGTTACCATCTGCAATGGCATCCACTACCCGGCTTTCCGGATCAAGCGTCGCCCGCATCTGATCAAAATAGGCGACTTCCTGTTTGGTACCGCGCCGGATCTGGCCTTGCTGGGCTTCCAGTTCACCGAGAATCAGGCGCAACAAAGTGGTTTTACCGGCTCCGTTGGGGCCGATAATACCGACCCGGTCGCCCCGCTCAATGCGTGTTGAAAAATTCCGGATGATGGGGCGCTCTTCATAGTGGAAGGACACCTGATCCAGTTCCGCAATCAAGGCCCCGGAGCGTTCCGCCGTGCTGATCTGCAGGCTCGCCTGCCCCTGCTGCTGACGACGGCTGGCGCGCTCCTCGCGCAGGCTTTCCAGACGACGCAACCGGCCCTGGTTGCGTTTGGCGCGCGCCTTTACCCCCTGACGCAACCAGGCTTCTTCCTCGGCGAGTTGCCCTTCCAGACGATTATCTGCCGCAGCCTCGGCCGCCAGTACTTCCGCTTTGCGTGCCTGATATTCGGCAAAGCTGCCCGGAAAGCTGCGTAAAATGCCGCGATCCAGTTCGACAATACGGGTAGCCAGGCGGTCCAGAAAGCGCCGGTCATGGGTGATGAATACCAGGGTGCCGCGATAGCGCAGCAGGGACTGTTCTAGGGCAAGAATGGCCGGTAAATCAAGGTGGTTGGTGGGCTCGTCAAAAAACAGAATATCCGGTTCGGAAACCAGTGCAGCAGCAATGGCTACGCGCTTGCGCTGCCCGCCGGACAAAGCAGAAACCACACCTTCCGCTGGCAGGCCCAGGCTATCGCGCAGGGCTTCCGCTTTATAGTCGATTTGCCAGGCATCATGATGGTCCGCCAGGGCATGGGCCTGCGCGTCTCCCGCCTCGGCATTTTGCAGCTGCCGCCAGGCGGGGTGTCCGGATTTGATAGCGGTGAGCAGATCGTGATCTGCGGCCAGTTCGGGCTCCTGGGCCAGATAACTACGGCTAAGTCCCGGCGCTACCCAAAGATTTCCGGCATCCAGCCTGCAATGACCGGCAAGTGCTTGCAGCAGGGTCGATTTACCTTCGCCATTACGGCCAATCAGACCAATGCGTTCACCGGCTTCAAGATTCAGATCCGCATGGTCCAGTAAGGCGCGGCCTCCCCACTCCACCTGCCCCGCTTCCAGCCGCAGAATAGACATAGCCCCAATCTCCCATGTGTTTTCATTCAGAAGGAAGATAGGGTACGGGGCGGGCTCTGGCGGCGCAAGCCGTCATTGCGGAAGGATGTTGGTTTAGCTCAGCAGACGCAGGGTCAGGGGATAACGGTAGCCTTCACCTCTACTCGATTTCAGGGCAGCGATAATGCAAAAAACCAGATTGAAGAGAAAAACCAGGGGAAAAATGAAAATCCCGATGAGTAAGGCGCTGAGCACGCTGGCGACAATATATGCGAGGAGAATGGTGATCTGAAAATTCAGGGCTTCTTTGCTCTCGGTGATGAGCCATTGATTGTCGCCATCCTTCTTGATCAGGTACACAATCAGCGCCGGTAAAAAACCGAATAAAATACCCCCGGCCTGGATTAATGCCATGATGTTGCGATCTTCCTTGTTGCTGCTGGTTACCAGACTGCTTGTTTCCATAATAACGCTCCCTTGCAAAATGAGTGGTCCAGCGATTAGAGGATGATTTTATGCCGCTGGTTTTATTATCATACTGATTATCATCATGAAGTGGAATATGCCCGCATGATATGGGCCAGCCATTGTATTTGCCAGCACAGCGTCCGACCCTTAGCATAAGCTCATGTCAGAGATTTTTAATGCAGAGCAGCGGCGGTTTCTGAAACTCCTGGGTTTGGCGGTGCCAGGGGAGAGCCCTGTTCTGCCCCTGGCAAAGAATCAAGCAGCATCTGCCCCGGTGCAAGCAGAGACCAAAGCAGAAATCCCGGAATCCACAGCAAGCTCTCTGAAGGCCCCGGAGGGTATCCGTACCTTGCGCGCAGCTGCAGGCATTCTCAGTGCCCCACCCACAGTAGCAGGCGTACCGCAGCCAGTAGCCCCGGAACTGCAGCCAAAAATCCCGGCTGAACCGGAAGCGGCGGCGACATTGTCTGATCTGCCTGCACCCGCCGAATCTGCCGAACCGCAAAGACTGCAGCAGATCAGCGCGAGTGACTGGCGTGATTTGCAAATCATGGTGCATAACTGTCGGGCTTGTTCGTTGGGCGAAACCCGCCAGCATGCGGTTTTCGGAGCCGGTAACCCCAGAGGTTCCTGGCTTTTTGTAGGAGAAGCACCGGGTGCCGAAGAAGACCGGCGCGGCGAAGCTTTTGTCGGTCGCGGCGGGCAGTTGCTGGATAACATGCTGAAAGCCATGGGCCTGACCCGGCAGCAGGATGTCTATATTGCCAATGTGCTCAAATGCCGCCCCCCCAACAATCGTGATCCTCTGGGTCCAGAGGTACAGTCCTGCCTGCCTTTTTTGCAGCGTCAGATTGCCCTGCTCCAGCCCCGAATCATCGTTGCCCTGGGGCGCTTTGCTGCCCAGAGTCTGCTGCAGGTCACCACACCTATCGGCCAGTTACGCGGGCAAACCCATCGTTACCAGAATATTCCATTGATTGTTACCTACCACCCGGCCTATTTACTCCGCAGTCCTCTGGAAAAGCGCAAGGCCTGGGAGGATTTGCAGATGGCGGTGCAGGTGTACTCAGCGCAATCATTGCCTGAATTATTCCAGTGAAACTATAGTGGCTCCAGATTTGAGACAGTAGTGTTGGGTCAAACACCGATAACAGTAAGAAATAATCGCGTGCCATGGAAGGCAATCCCGTGCTAACCAACTTGCCAAAATAAACCAACTTGGTTAGAGTTCTTTCATGGAGAAACAAGTTCCTCATTGCAAGCTTTCGGTCGTCAAAGCCTTGGCAAAGACCGGCAGAGTACGCACTACGCATGCAGCGCGTACTGGCGCAAATGAGTTGGGGTTGGTCTTCTCCGATATGCTGGACGTATTGATGACACTAACGCCGACGGATTTTTACAAGAGCATGACCACCCATGCCGATCATACGGTATGGCAGGATGTGTACCGCCCAGGCACACAGGTGGGCGACGTGTACCTGAAGCTGACGGTCATTGATGACGTACTGATCGTGTCTTTTAAGGAGCTATGACCATGAAATGTCCTGTTTGCGGCGCGGCTGAACTGATCCATGACACCCGCGACCTGCCTTATACCTACAAAGGTGAAACCACCGTCATTGCAACGGTAACGGGCGACTTCTGCCCGGCCTGCGCCGAGTCGGTTTTGGACGCAGCAGAATCGAACCGCGTCATGCGCGAGATGCGTGCCTTCTCCAAGCAGGTGAACGCGGCCATCGTCGATCCGGGCTTCATCGCGGATGTGCGCAAGAAACTCGATCTTGATCAGCGTGAAGCTGCTGAAATCTTCGGCGGCGGCATCAATGCCTTCTCGCGCTACGAAAATGGCAAAACCAAGCCGCCGCTGGCCCTGGTCAAACTATTCAAGCTGTTGGATCGTCATCCCGATCTGCTCAACGAGGTCAGGACTGCCTGACAGGCCTGAAACAGTATCGTTGTGATCCCACAGCTCAAGCCGGTGATTGAGGAAAAAGTGGGGAAATCTATGGCACTGTCCACAATTTATCGCATACTGGCCCGTCATGGCTGGCAGAAGCTGGCCCCGGATACTTATCATCCACAAGGCGACAAGGAACGTCGGGAAGTCTGGAAAAAAACTGCCCGAAGCCATAGCCGAAGCCTTCACGATGTTTCCGACTGCCCGCCCTCAGCGCGTCATGTACCAGGACGAAGCGCGCTTTAGGCAGATCAGCGATACCCGCTATTGTTGGGCCAAAAAACCCTTGCGTCCCGAAGTCAAAGCGATGCTGATCTACCAATACACGTATGCCTATGCGGCCGTACCCCCTCAGGACGAACGTATGGATTCGCTGGTGTTGCCCGAAGAGAGCAGCAAATGCATGCAGATTTTCCTCAATGAGGTGGCCTACGTTATCCCGATGAAAATATCCCCATGATTATGGATGGAGCTGGTTGGCACAAAAGTCACCATCTCCAGTTAGCAGAGAATCTGCGTTTACTTTTTTTGCCGCCCTATTCGCCAGAGCTGAATCCCCAAGAGCACCTCTGGGACGATCTCCGCGAAAAGTATTTTCACAACCGGGCCTTTGACAGTCTGGAGGCACTGGAAGACCATAACCGCGTGAAATCCATCGCGGGATGGAAATTTATAATTAACTCTATCTCTGCTGCAAATTAGAATCAGGGGTCAAGCTATGCTTCTTCTTATTTAATAAGCCTAAAATTATGAATATTTTCTCTTTGATAATCAGGTAAGTAATCTTCTACTCAGCCCCCGCTTTCACTGACGGAAAGAAAGGATGTGGAGTACTGGCTCGCTCAAGCATCTACTGTGATTATGCAGGTTACTGTGAAAGAGATGGGATTACGGGCACAGAAGTCCCTGGCCTGTGAGGACCATTTGACGGGATCTGAAAGCGGTTATGCCGGATCGGGCAGGAATCCGAACTTGATCAGCTTTTTAATCCAGCGTGCGGCATTACGTTGTACGCTCAAGGCTTCATAATCGGTGGCGGCGTCCCGGTAATATGTGCCGCGAGAGAGCATGAAGTAGATGATGCGCAGCATTTTGTGGGCCAAGGCGATAATGGATCGTTTATGACCTCGGCGCACGACCAGGTTCTGGAATTTGGTGGGCAGAGCGCATTGGGTGCGACTGGCGGCATGGGCGCATTCGCACAAGACGCGGCGCACGTAAGGATTCCCTTTCCGGGTGCGACCACTTTTGCGCTTACCGGCCGATTCGTTGTTGCCCGGGCACAGACCGGCCCACGACGCCAGGCGATCGGCACTCCCGAAGACCTTCATATCGTCCCCGATTTCCACCAGCAATAAGGCAGCACCTGTAGTATCCACCCCCGGCAAGGTCTGCAGCAACGCCAGTGCATGCTGTTTAACAGTCACTTGTGCCTGATGAATATCCAGGCCAATCACACGTTGAAAAATGGGTTTCAGTTCCATTGGCTTTCCTCTCCATCTATACTGAAAACGTGGGGGGCGACGGATGCCGATGCCGAATCAACCTGCCTGCAGCAAGCCACAGGCGGTCCTATTAATGTGCGCTCTCATGGAGGCAATCCGGGGTACGAGTCGGCCCGGCGGGTCACGTTAGAAACGGGATCAAGTCACCAAAATTTCGTGCGATCTCAATCCGCCGCCACCCGCTCCCATTCTCTTTCATTCTCCGGGGTGGCGCGAGTCGCAATGGACGTTAGAAGTAGGCAGGACTGTAGGCATTTTTGAACAAACCTAATGGATTGACTCAACATGATTTTTCTGTGAATTACGCGTGGCATCAGGTACCTGCATTACAAATGTGATCGGACATCGGCGCTTTATCGTCAGAAATAGTGGCGAGATCGTTGGGAGAAGTAGGAAGTGGCTCCATGTTCGAAGCAGGTGGGGTGGAACCGGGTACACTTTCCGCCGCTGGGTGTTGCACAAGCTGGTTTTGACTAGATAGCCCCGCCACAAGTACAGGGCTTTGCATGCGCATCACAGTGTCTGTCTGCAAAGGGATTCCCCAGCCCATTTGGCCATTAATACCCATTACCGGACTTAACTTCAGACCAAAAATGCTGGGTAAGCCCATTTCTTGTTTCAAGGCATAGAGGCCACGCCCAACTTGATCTATGAAGGGTATAACGAGCGGCTGTACAGTAGTAATTTGTACTTTCAGAAGAGTCGCATCCTGTATGGACATTTTGCTGTTGACGCCGATGCGTGTCTGCCGGTAAGCAAGATGATCTACAGGAATCGCATGAACCGGAGTCCCGGACCCGTCACGGGTCAGTTCAGCAAAATCGTCAAAGGCTTCTCGAGTGGGGCTGAGTATTTGGATATTGGCTTGTGCTGCAGCGGTTTTGGCGGCGGCGTAGCCTCTAGCCAGCGCTTCCAGATTTTGACCGTGGGTATACAGAGGTGTCAGACCACGGGCCAGGGCTTCACGGATTGCTTCAGTGTTCGCACCGTGCAGCGTTCCTGCGCGCACAGCCTCCTGACTGGCCACTTCAAATTGCGCGCGAGCCTGATAAAGAAGGGCTCCTTGAAAAGTGCCGAGCAGGGCCAGCAGTAGAGTTGGCAGGGTGATGGCAAACTCTACGGCACTGACCCCACTTTCGCTAAGGGGTATAGCGACAATCTGCTCGACTACTGTGGGACCCGTCCGATCAAACAAATAAAAACTAGGCAACATAATGTTCTGCTCCCAATCCACGTTGTGGTTCAGGTGTCTGGAAAATTCCGAGATCAATAGGTAATCCCCGCTCGCGCATTACTTCATAAAATTCTGGTATAGCTCCTGTCGCCCTGAATGCACCACGCACTCTGCCTTCACTGTCGTAACCCTGTTGTTTGAAAGTGAATAACTCTTGCAGCTGGATGGTTCCGCTCTCGGTCCCGGTTACCTCGCAGATGCTGGTGACCTTGCGAGAGCCGCAGGAGAAACGGGTGATTTGTAGGATGACATCTACTGCTGAAGCAATTTGTTCCCGGATAGCGGTGAGTGGTAGATCCATGCCTGCCATCAGTACCATGACTTCCAGACGGGAGAGCATATCGCGGGGGCTGTTGGCGTGAGCCGTAGTAAGAGAGCCATCATGCCCTGTATTCATGGCTTGCAGCATGTCCAGTGCTTCACCACCGCGACATTCACCGACAACGATTCGATCGGGCCGCATACGCAAGGCATTACGTACCAGTTCCCGAATTGGTATTTGTCCTTTTCCTTCCATATTGGCAGGTCGGGCTTCAAGAGAAACGAGGTTTGGCTGGTAGAGACGCAATTCTGCAGCATCTTCAATAGTGACAATGCGCTCGTGCTCGGGAATATAGTTGGAAAGTACGTTCAGCAGGGTGGTTTTACCCGATCCTGTTCCTCCGGAAATAATCATGTTCTTACGCTGCTGGACACAAACCTGAACAAATTGCGCCATATCGGGTGCGATGGATTCATAAGCCATTATGTTCTCCATCTGCAGACGTTTTTTGGAAAATTTGCGGATGGTGATGCAGGCACCTTTGAGGGATAAAGGCGGGATAACAGCATTGACACGGGAGCCATCGGCAAGGCGCGCGTCCACTAACGGTGAGCTTTCATCAATGCGTCTACCGATAGGCGCAACAATTCGATCAATAATATGACGAACGGCTATTTCACTACTGAACAGGGCAGGCGCTGCCAGTAGCTTTCCTTGCCGTTCAATAAATATTTCGTCAAAGCGGTTTACCATGATTTCAGTAATGCTTTCATCAGCGAGAAAGTCTTCCAGTGGGCCCAGGCCAATGGCTTCATCCAGCACTTCTTTGGCAAGTCGTTGTCGATCAATGTCCGCTGATAGATTCATGCGCCAGACGATTTCGCGCACTAGTTCACCCACCATGCGGCGCAGTTCTTCAGTAGAAAGCGTGCTGAGATCAATGCGTCGTAAATCCATCTGACTACGGACTGATTCATGTACTTCCCGAACCATGCTGAGCCAGTGAGCGTCGTATACAGGGCGAGCTATCTGATCATTTTTGGAAATGTCCAATGCCATGGTTGTTAATTGTCGAGGAGTAAGAAGTGAGTCAGCATCGGATGGAATATCAATGGAACAAGGTATTTTATTACTTAAAAGAGCCGTTGCGGAATTGGCTTTGTCGACTTCTAAGATTTCGTCGTCAAAGCGGGGCAAGATCTGCAGACAGTATCCGGCGATAACAACTTCGTCTTGTGCACCCACTGGCCCATAGGCGCGCATGCGTTCACCATTGACCATGATCGTGGCGAAATTGCTGAGCCCTTCAACATATACTCCGCCGTGCTCGAAGTAAGCGCGTGCATGTTCTTTGCCAATGTTCCAGCCTTCCAGACGTAATTGAGCATACTCAGCCTTTCCCATGAGACATACCCCATCGCTGGGTGCAATAATTTGGGTTCCTGTTTTGGGATGTGATGCGCGGATCAGAAACATGATCTTCTCTCCTAACGAATAAGTCCTTTATCTGATCTGTGTTGGTACATATTTTCGAGATATTTTGCCTGAGAATCAGCATCAATATTCTCGCGTGAATCTGCTGTGATCACGGTGGGGGTAATTAGAAAAACTAATTCGGATTCGTTATCCCTGAAATCATCGGACTTAAAAAGGTAACCAATAATTGGTATGTTTCCAAATCCGGGAATTTTGCTACTATTTTTGGCAAGATTATGATCAACCAATCCTGACATTACCAGTGTTTCACCATCTTTCAGGTTGATTTCTGTTTGACTGCGATTGGTAAAAAATCCTGGCACGCCGCCAACCGTCAGTGAAGGGTCAATGTTGCTCACTTCCGTAAATATTTTGAGACCCACATTATGGCGATCATCGGCAACGGGTGAAAATTTCAGTCGAATTCCGAAGTCCTTAAAGATAACTGAGGTCTGACCAAAGCCTATGGCCAGTGGGATGGGTATTTGTCCGCCAGCAAGAAATTCAGCGGGTTCCTTGCTGCCGCTTTTGGCGCTTAATTTTGGATTGGCAATCTCATAAGCTTCACCATTTTGAAGCGCATAATTGATGCGTGAAGCCACGGAAGCTATGATGCCAAAGTTACTTGCAAATGGGGCCACTTTTAGCGGTAAATCAGTGATTCCGGAATTAGGAAATGAGAAGTTCGCTAAAGGCCCACCTGTACCATTACTGGTTGGAACTCCCATGCGGAAATAGGGATTAGAAGTAAAATCACCCACAATTCCAGCTTGTGGTCCGGCTATGGATTGATTCCAATTAACCCCGAGACTGCGGAAAAAATCTGTTTTCATCTTAAGTATCCGCACATCCAGAAGAACAACTTTTTCCATTCGCAGGGGTTCTTTTTCGGCGAGATTTACCACGTTTGGGTAAACTGCTTTGAGTTTTTCAATGCGAGACAGAGTTTCTTCAGAAAGGTTTTTTCCATCTATGATGATTTTGTCGCCGACAATCCTGACCTGAGTGTTGGGGCTGGCGGTCAGCAAGCTTGAAATTTCGTCCGCAGCATGTCCAATATCTTTGGGAGCGATTACTACCCGAGCAGCACTTTCTGTTCCGTTTTTGTACCATAAATGCAAATTGGTTTCTCCAGTACCCTCTGCAAGGAGTAATAATTCCTTGTTATCTACAAGTGTCACGCTCAATATTTTACCGTTACCAACCGCGACTCTTCTGATCGTGCTGGTCGGAATGATTTTGACCTGACCAGAATACATCGAAATGTTTTCTGATCGATTAAGAAGAGGATCTGCTGTGGCTACGGATAATGTTGATATATATAAGATGGCCGCAGTGAAAATATTGGTAACGGGTTTCATCAGAGGCTATTTCCTGTCAGGACTGAGGTAAAGGAGGAATATAGGAAAACGGTAAATATTGGATTTTTTGTTCAGCAGGGGAGACACTGTGCTCCTGATCGTGGTGCTCTTCGAAAGACGGGTTAGATTCAATCGTTCCATCATTTTTCTGTCCAGAAGTGGATATTTTAGTGATGTCAGCTGGGCCGTTCGAGGTTGTTCCACCCGCTATATATTCCACTCCTGCAGGAGGAATAGGTGGATAACCAATGATGTCATGCAAGGAAACACTACGCTTTGGCCATGTTGAATTTTTTTCATTACCACGTAAATCCATTCTGATTTCCCCGCTTTTTTGAGCAACCAAAATTTCTTGTGCTTGTAAAGGAGTCACTTCAAGGGTAATGGTGTTGTATCCCTGTGAAGAATTGTCAATATTGTTTTGGGAAAGTTCTCTCCCAGTGGCAATTATTTTTAAATTCTGCCCTAAAAATCGCACTAGAAAGCCCTCTGATGTGGAACTTATTGTTTGTAGGCTATTCAGGGCGGCGTTATGAGAGATGTTTGATGAAGTGATCCACAATAAATCGATGCGATCCCCTGGACGCAGCATTTTATCCAGAGAATTTTCGGAATTTACTGAAATGGTCAATGCAACGTGTTGATCGTCAAGAACGTCCGCTGGACTCTCTGTCGCGTTAATCATCGACAGTGTAATTGGCTTTCCTTTTTCTGCCTGAAAGAGCAGCCTTTTCAAGGCGATCTTATCGAAATCTGTATCCAGAACTGCGCCTGCAGGAGCGTTGTCGGCCGGGATAAAGCGACGTGCTACCTTGGCTAAGGTAAGGACAGTACCAGCGGGTAGATTTTCTATTGGGACAACTACTGATACGGTACTTTCCTTCTTGGGAGTTAATTCACTTAGAAGGCGTTTTTTCAGCGCAGTTTCCTGAGCATCCAGTGTGTGAATAGCAAGCACTGCTGCGGCAAAACCCGCTGTGATGGCAAATGCCAAAATGATCCAGCCACTTAGGGCACGCTTTTTCTTTTGCAGTAATGGGGGGGTGGCGGATGGTTCAGGGATGTTTTGAGTCGACACGAGTTATCCTCAAAAAGGCAGAGTGGCGATAGCTGCAGCCCAGCCAAAATCGCTGGAAAATTTCCGCAATGCATCCATCAGTTGCACGATGGGACTGGGTGCACCCACAAACAGTAAGCCGAGCGCAAATATGGCGACGATGGCATACTCAATGCTGGACTGACCTTTTTCATTCATCGGCGGTCTCTACCGTTGATCCAGCACAACAATGACACGACTTTCACCAACTCCATCGGCACCAATAACCATATCGAGGTGGCGGTTGTCCTTATTCATGGAAATAACGGATATCTGCCCCTGCATTGCCGGGCTTCCACGCCATTGTCGTGCCAGAAGTGCTTTTTCCAGGAGCGTACGTAAATCAGATGCAGGTATGTTCACATGTATATGCAAAACTCGTCCGTGTATCCCATGATCGTGACTATCAATGTCCTGCAATATCTCGGCATTCGCAGGGAGAGGCAAATCATCTGGCAGAGGATCACGCTCTGTCCTCTGGTCCATGCGTAGGCTGGAGAGTGTCCCGTAGGCAGTATTCCCTTCCATATGCCACTGGCTAGTGAGCGAATATGGGGGAGTTATACAACCCTGAATATGCTCACCACGAAGATTATTTTCGGTATATGATCCTCTTAGTTGGGCGCAGGCTTCGACAAAATGGGAACGCAGCCGCTCTTCCTCCGCATTGACATGAAATTGTGTAGCATGAATATCCACGCCATTGATTTTGAGGCGGCCCGCTAAAGGCTCTGTCACAGTATTTTCAGGTGTTGGTAGTAAGAGGGGATTTTCTCCCGCCCAAACGCCTGTGTTACCCAGGCAGAACATACAGAGAAGAAGAAGTTGATTTTTTCTCATGACCTTCCATCTCCAGGATAAGGTTGCAGGCGATCTCCATACTGAACTTCTGGATCTACATGCCCGTAGCCCAGCTGGTTGAGTTCAGGAAACAGTACGCCTCCCATAGTCTTTACAGTGTTGATCAGACCATTGTCGAGATAGGCGCTGGGCAGGAGAGTTTTAACGATTCTGATTTCTTCTTCAGGACCATTAGCTGTCCATGCGTCCGTCAAAACCGCTGCTTGTGCGTTAAATCGCATACCATCTGAGAAGGTGCTGCCTGGCAGGTAGACGTAAGAGGGTAAACCGGTTCCTCGTCATTTCAAGTGGGTAGCCTGAGATCCAGCTTACCCAAGATCAGGTAGGCCATATTGATAAAGTTCTTGTGGGTACGGTAACCCCGAGCTTTCGCCTTGGCGGATTGAATGAGGCTGTTAAAACCTTCCAGAATTCCATTGGTGATCTGGCTCTCAAACCAGTGGAGCACACCATCCCAATGATTCATGATGGTGTAGGCAACCTTGACGATAGGCGGCAGATCGCTGGTCTTGGCGTTTTCCAACCAGGCTTTCAAGAGGGTAGCACCCTGATGGCGATTCTTGATCGTGAAGATGTCCTGAAAGGTCAGGCGGAATTGGTAGGCCTGCGCCGTCTTGAGGTTCTGGTCTTTGAGTAATGCCTGCAGCTTTTCTTTCTGCTTCACCTTGAGTTTCCGTTCATTCTTGAGCCAGAGCCAGCGGGTCTTTTTGAGGTCTGGCTGGGTAAATGCTTCGCTCCTGCGTACCGCGTCCACGGCCTCGTTGACGAGCTTCATGAGGTGGAAACGATCAAAGGTCACCTGGGCGTTGGGAAGATGCTCTTTAGCCCCTTTCTGGAAGGCGGGAGACAAGTCCATGCTGACGTCCGTGACAGCTTCTGCGCTGCCCCCATGGGCTTCAAGGTCTGTGGCAAATCGCGCAAAAGTGGAGACGTCCTTACCGGGGGTGGCAAACAGCAGTCGCCTAGCTTCCAGATCTACGAAGAGCGTGATGTAGTCATGGCCGCGCCGACTGCTGGTTTCATCGACGCCGACGGCATGGACATGGGCCATATCCACTCTGGTACGGGCTTCGGGCACATAGTGGTCAATCACCCGCCACAGGAGCGTGTCGGTCTCGCCGATCAGGCGGGCTACTGTCAATACCGGCATCTCCCGCACCAGGGTCATGATCAGCGCTTCAAAGAGCAGGGTGAAACGCGAGCCTTCCCGCGCCCAGGGAACAGGGATCTGATGCACCCCATGTTCCGGGCACATCACACGGGGTACGCGGGCGTGGAGATAGGCTTCATGCTGAAAGAAATCCATGTGCCGCCAAGTATGTTCACGGGTGTCATGTACCGGACACTCCTCACCACAGACGGGGCAAGCAAAGCGACTGCCCTTGGGAAAGTTGATGTGCAGATCCAGGCGCTTCTCCTCCACTTGGAAGGTCACATCGTCCACCAACCACGGCGGTACCAACCCTAACGCGAGAGAAAACAGCTCTTCTGGGACCATCAGCTAACTCCTATTCGGGACACAACTGCTCCGCTGCATTGTAAACCCTACCCACTCGATCTGACGAAGAGCCGGTAAACCTCTTACTGGCACACTGATGTTTGCCACTGTGGGCCCAGTCATCTGCAATGGGATTTTGGAGATTTTCATGAGCGTTCCCAAAAATTTCATAGACACTCCATCGGCGATATTTTCTTCATGTGTCGAAATGCTTATGTCTGCCAAATTACGGAGTAGTGGCTGGCCATCATGTCGGGTTAGTATTGGGTTTACGGTATTACTATTGCCGGAGTTGATAGATGCGAGCCCTATGCCGTGAGGACCAAAAAAACGTATTGCGGCCTCGTTTCGTAGCTCGCTGTCATTTTTGATGGCGGACCATTCCCGCCCTGGAGGAGGAGACTTTCTCCACACTATTCTCTCCCAAGCTACATAACGCGCCGCCTCGATACTTCGCAATTGTGTAAAACTCCATTTGCCAGTGTAAATGGCAAGGAAAAATAGAGGAATTATTGCAAAAGCCGCAAGCACGACGAATTCGGTGAGTGACTGCCCATGTTCTGCACTATGCGAGCTATCCCCAAATAATTTTTTTTTAACAGGAATTTTTTTCAGCATGAGAAGCATCATGTTTATTGCAAGCCAAGCAAAGTCGCATACAGCGATCTTTCGCGTGCATTCAAATCCACTAGTCGGGCTTCCCAGAACGGGCTAAAAAGATTGGCGCGCTCGTCATAGGCATCAGCGCGTTGCCATAATGATGCAGGCCGTCGGAAAAATGCTTGAGCTTTGGCCATGGAGCGTATGTGCTTGCCTGGATTGTCCTGTGCCAGTGAAATGTTTGTTTTATCCTGAGCGGACTGCTTGATGCCCAAAGCGTTGCTGGCATCCCGTACGTTTTGGCGATCATGCTCCACAACTACAACATAAGAAGGCATTACATCAGCTGGATCTCCATTCGCGTCCTTAAGTTGTGGGCTATTCCGATTAAAATCCCAGTAGCGACTGATTCCACCAGCAGAAAAACGTGTTGCATCGCCGCCGACCGAGCGCATGGATGCCCCCGTGCTATCTTGCTCTCCGGGATTTTTGAAAGCAGCAATATTGGACCCTTGAGCATTTTGCGAACGGGAATCCTGATAGGCTGGTAAGTTGACTGTACGTACTGTAGATGGAAAAACTGTTTGGGGAGTAGAACTTTTTTCCAGATATTGACCAGGATAGGAGAAATTACTACCATTACCGGTTTGTGATGCTCCATAACCTAATGGGATTTCAATCCATTTTTTGCCACCCAAAATTATTCCTTTTCTGGCCCAAACATGTAATGACAATGTGTCCATACCGGACCAGACAAACTTTCCTTCTGAAGTTTTGGCTATCTCCGAGCCTCCAGCGCGACGAAATTCCCAGCCGGTAACATACAGATTTCCCGATTTAACAGGGAGAAGAGGTGTAGGCAGATTATTCCGGGTGGATGTAAAACCATCTCGTGAGGCATTGATCATAGAGGCCATGCGGTTTTGAGCCTGCTCTTTGTCACCGCCCCAACGCTGAAGGAGATTCCCACGATTTTTGAAATAACTACTTAGGTTGGTGGCCATAATAATTGTGTTTAATTGACCGTTGGCATCATTCAGTTTAACCACCTGTTCAGCAACTGCTGTCATTGCTCCACCGGGATGATTGTTGCCTCCTCCTGGATCGAAAACACCGTTAGCAAGATGATAGGCTTCTTGCGAACCACTCAAAGCCGAATCGGCTAAATCCAATGCGGGTAGTAAGACGTTGCTTGCAGTTTCGATGCTTTGATTCAGCACGTTGGTGCTTTGTGCAATGGCATTGGTAATGGTGGCTATGATTGAGCCTACACCTGGAATGATCTGGGCAAAATTTCCAACATTCCGGATATTAACACCCAGACTATTTATGTATCTTCCCCAGGAAACAAGACTGATTGTCTGACCAATAGCTACTTGATTTGCCACCATAGCACGATTGGTGTAAGCAATAAAATTTAGTTCGCGCGCTTCCATTTGCATGGCTGAAAATGCTGCCGCGTCAGCCGCATTCTGGGTTTTAAGTTTGACAGCTGTTTGCTGTCCGGTATTAAAAACAAACAACACTGCTAACAGTATGACTGGAATTAAAGCAACAGAAAATAACGCTGCCTGTCCGGATTCTGCGATTTTTTTCGCAGTAAATATCATATTTATAGACGTTGAACGCATGATAAATTCCATATTTATATGAAGTTGATGATCCGGATAGGTGCGTGTGAAATTATTTGTCAATTGGAATGAATAAAAATTATAAATTAAGAAAAGTTATTTTCCTAAGTCAGATTTGTAATCGCTCATATTTTTCTGAATGGCGGCATTGCCTGTTGCTTGCCCCGCAGTGCCTTGCGCTGCAGTGATTTCGGTTCCTCCACTTTTACCCGATAGTTCCTGGGAAATACCCGCCATTTGATGGCGTAACGTCTGCCCAAAATAGGAAAATACTGCAATTCCAGTTATGGCTATGAGGGCAACGATGATAAGATATTCTGTCATTCCTTGACCGCACTCTTTTTGCTGGTTTGACGTGGATAAATAATGTTTCATGAATCCTCCATAATGGCCGGTTAATTGATTGGTGTTGTATTATTTAAGCACACTATAAAAACATGGACAATATGGTCAATAGTCACGCATTTTATTTTTTAATTATTTGTAAATATTGAATAAATATTTTTTTGTAATTATGGTTTATGATTTAATTTTTTTAACAATTATTACTTTTTATAGTATAAATATTATTTTATAGTTTTTTTCTGATGTTTTGTATTAAATTTATGACAAATAACGTTATTGTATAGTTTAAATATGGTAACTTTTGTTGTTGAGTTATAGTGTGACGTGTGGCAGATTGATACTCGTTTTTGTTACAATGGTGTATCAGTTTATTTATGGACGCAGCTGCAACTGCGGCTAACCATGTGCTCGCAGATTTTTATCACATAGTAGTGGGCGAGGATATGTGTGGAAGAAATTTCAGGGTGCTGGATCGCTCGGTTTAAGTGAAGCTAAATTTTGCAGCAAATACTTCTGAGCTGCTGGAGTAATAGCATGAGTGCAACTTAAGAGTCGGTTTGCAAACTTACATCCTCTGGATGTGGTTGATGGCTGAGAACGAAATAAGGATTCCCGGCTTGTGAAAGGATCCTGCTCGGTACGATAGAATCAAGTTACGATTATGCCATTTTAATAATTTCTACGCGTCTGTTGATGGCTCTATTTGCCTCAGTATCGTTGCTAACTAAGGGTCTGCTTGATCCATAGCCTGTTGTTTCAAGGCGCCGGGGATCAATGCCTTCGGCAATTAAGGCGTTTTTAACAGCTACCGCCCGAGTGACAGATAACTTTTGATTGTAGCTTTCTGCACCTGCCTGATCTGTGTGTCCCTCAATTCGTACATGTAACTGTGGATGCTTCTTTAGCAGATCACTCAATGCCTTCAAGGAGGGTTGGGCATCTGTCCTGAGGGTTGAGCGATTGAAGTCAAAAGGTAAATGCAAAGAAAATTGCCCTTTATTATTCAGTTCATAGAGCATGTTCTCGCTAGTCAGAGGGTCAGACGAACTGGACACCATCCCGTTTTGCATAGGCTGCGTCTGTATTGCATATGCTGAAGCATCCTGGGAGTGACCGAACAGGGTGTTGTCGTTGATGAAAACTAAAGTACGTACTCCATCAGCAGCTCGATGTTCTGCTGTTAACATGCGCCCGTCATCAAAAAGAAAATTTTCCACGCCTCCTGTATAGCCTGTCGGCGCGTTTCGCCAGAGAGATGTATTAATGGATGCATCTCCATTGGTTCTGCAATTATGATTGGCGCACTGCCATAAAATGTGGAACCCTGCATGCTGCAAAGCTTGTTGATAGTTGCGAATCACTTCTAATGGCGAGCGATCTCTGGGAACCTGATATTTGATATAGGTGATTTGGCCCTCCAGTGTTTCAGAACGGGTTAGAGCATTTTTACCTAATGGTCCCAGTGGAATTGTTATTTCATCGTAATGAGCACTGCGATAATTATCCACTACGCTTCCGGGGTATCGCCCCAGAAAGGGGAGATCTTGACCATTTTCTGCAAGGATAGATGTTGATCCTGCTAAAGATAATGTCAGAAAGAAGAAAATATTAAATCTGTGACGCATGCTGTTCACTCCAGTCAGAAGTGGCCCCGAAAGGCAACGTGGCGATTTGTTTTTTACTGCCAATGGTCCTTAGGAGGCGCGCGAGGAGCATGCGCCTGTTTGGCACCCCATGGCGTCGGCATAGTGCGGCTATCCGGGAACGTATGGTGCTTTCACTCTGTCCAAGTTGCAGTGCAATTTGGCTTTGACCAATACCATTAACCAGTAATTGTGCAATACGTAAATCTGTTGGGTTTAGTTCAGGATGAAAAGGGTATTCTATTTCTAATCTGCTGTGCAGGAAGGTTAGCCCTGCCTGAATTTTTTGCATTTCTACAGCAGTTAGTATTCTTTGTGTGTCGAGATGAAACAGTATGATCTGCATGGGAGTGTCATTGCAGACGAAGCTTGACGCGATTTCCAGTGAGGTCATGACTGTGTGCGGAGTTGGGGTGTTCCCCGTGGCTTCCCTTTGCGCCCGAACGATCAGTTCCCGTGGTGGGGTGGGCCAGCGCCCCGCAGGGTAGCGCCACCAGCAATGTGTTTGCCAGCTCTTGCTTTGTCGATGAATACGGTAGGTTTTTATCTGTCGCAGCCAGCCTAGATCACGCCAATGTTGGGCCATCTGTGTCGGGGATAGCTGTAAATTGTTGTTCAAAAGCGTTGCATCTGTGCCCTGAAGTTTTGTCTGGGCCAATAGTTTTAACCACATCGTTCGCTCCCTCCATTACGGAAGTTGATACATCTATAATATTTTCAAAAATAATACTGTTATTTTTCATAATGTCAATATCATATATCAAATGGATAAAGACCTCTTTCATGGTTTTATAATTTTTGTTTATCAGTTTATATATAGATAAAAAACATGTAGTTATAATATATTTATTATGATTATTGAACATCTTTTTAGAATTTTTAGCTTATGATTAAATGATTCTGTAAAGCAGCTGTGTGTTATGGCTGAAAATGTAATGCTGATTACAATGTTTATTGTTTTACGATTTGTCTGAGCTTCTTTTTTGAGTGGGAGAGACGTGTTGCGACATGAAGCATTTGCTTTTCTAGTCTTTATGGCCGTTCTGGGCCTGACTCTGCTGCTATCATTTGCTGCCCGTCAGCTTCTGTATAGAGGACAAAACCGCTTCGCTCGGGACAGTCAAATGGGGTTGAAAAGTCTTTTCATTTTTGCGGACCCCGTGTTGCTCTGGAAATTGAATCTTATGTTGCTGGCTGTTCTGCCTGTTCTGACGTGGTGGGCATCGGGGTCAGTTGTGGTCGCTGCCGGGGCTGCCTTTTTGATCCTGCTTCTGCCGCGCCTGATTATGCGTTGGCTGCAGAAGCGACGCTTGGACCGACTGCATGCGCAGTTGCCAGATGCGCTGATGATGTTGGCCAGTGGACTGCGTTCTGGTGCTAATTTGCAACAGGCTATGGAGGGGCTATCTCGTGATCTCAGTCCGCCCATCAGTCAGGAGTTGGGTTTGGTGGTGCGAGAACAGCGTCTTGGAGCTGCTTTTGAAGATGCGATTGATCATCTGGCGGAACGTATACCTAGTCCAGATGTACAACTGGTCGCTTCCGCATTGCGAATTAGTCGGGAAGTCGGAGGCAGCCTTGCAGATACAGTGGCACGACTGGGAGAAACTATTCGCAAGCGACTGATGATGGAACAGAAAATAAAAGCATTGACTGCGCAGGGCCGTCTTCAGGGGATCGTCATGACGGCGCTTCCTGCATTGATTATTTTGGCCCTCTTGCAAATCGAGCCGCAAGCTATGGGTGCATTATTTAGTACGACCCAGGGATGGGCAGTATTGGCCGTTGCCATTCTTTGTGAGTTTTTGGGTTATTTTTGGATACGGAAAATTGTGAGTATTGAAGTATGACAAAGCTAACAATATGGTTAATTGCCGTACTGATAGGGTTGTCTATTGCTGTTGCAATTTATGGCTTGGGTTATCTGGCACGCCAGATGGAGCCCTCGCCCAGGGACTACATGGATCCTTTACCCAAAGGGTTGAGGCTGCTTTGGCCCATAGTTCAATTTGTTCGTTCAACATTGGTTATTTTCATTCCCGATCGTTTGCTGTTACCGGTACATCAACGGTTACAAAGAGCGGGTATGCACTACTTGCTGAGTTCCAGAGAGTTTGTTGCACTGAAAGTTCTGAGTACGACGGTACCCTTGATTTTTTGTGTGTTGTTATATCGGGTTTCAGGGTTGTTCAATGTTTGGCTGTTATTTTTGACTATGTTGTTTGCGAGCTTTTATCCTGACATCTGGTTGGTTGAACAGGCCAAGCGGCGTGGGCGTCTTATTCTAAAAGAGTTACCGGTTTACCTGGATTTCATCACCCTTATGATTGAGGGAGGGCTTAATTTAACCAGTGCGATGCAGGTGGCTGTTGATAAGGGGCCTGCAGGCCCGCTGCACAACGAGTTCGCGATCATGATTCGGGAGTTGCGATCCGGTACGGCAAAAATGGATGTGTTTCGACGCTTTGGAGAGCGCGTATCGTTGACGGAAGTACGCAGTCTGGTCAGTGCGTTGGTTCAATCAGAGGAGCGTGGCGGAGATCTGGGACCAGTATTGCGTGCTCAAGCAGAACAGCGACGGGAAGAGCGTTTTTTGCGGGCAGAAAAATTGGCTCTTGAAGCACCAGTCAAGCTTTTGGCGCCGCTGGTGGTTTTTATTTTTCCGATTACCTTCCTGATGCTGGCTTTTGTGATTTACATGAAATTTTTACAGGAGGGCGGATATTGATGTCAGTAGGCTGTATCTCTCGGGGAGAAGACATTTTATGGACAGAAGTGTCTTGCGCCAGTCATTTTGGAGATCGTCTGCGTGGGCTGTTAGGGAAAAGTCATCTCAATGCTGACGCAGGACTGCTATTGATGCACGTAGGCAGTATTCACAGCATAGGCATGGTTTTCCCCATGGACGTGATTTTTCTGGACCAGAACAGGCGGGTTACTGCTTGTCATAGCGATTTGCCCCCCTGGCGTTGGCGATTTTGCCGTGCTGCAGTAATGACCCTGGAAGTAGCCGCTGGCGGCATTAGGTTTTATGGCGTTGAACCCGGCCAGCGGCTGGAATGGCGTCCGCCATTGCACGACTGAGCCATACAGTCCAAAATCCACCCCTGATATGAGGGGGACCCATGTTTGACAATCTGACCCAAAAACTCACCCAGACTTTTAAAAACCTGCGTGGCCAGGGGCGTTTGAGCGAAGACAATATTCGTGACGCCCTGCGTGAAGTGCGTTTGGCCTTGCTGGAAGCCGATGTGGCGCTGCCGGTGGTGAAAGACTTCATCAACAAGGTGCGCGAATCGGCGCTGGGGGAGGAAGTGGTGAAAAGCCTGTCGCCGGGGCAGGTGTTTATCAAGATTGTCAATGATGAGCTGGTCAAGCTCATGGGCGAGCACAATGACCGGCTGGATTTGAGTGCCCGACCTCCAGCAGTGATTCTTTTGGCCGGGTTGCAGGGTTCCGGTAAAACCACGACCAGTGCCAAGCTCGCTTTGTGGCTCAAGGAAAAAGAAAAAAAGCGGGTCATGATGGTGAGTACCGACGTCTATCGGCCTGCTGCCATGGAGCAGTTGGCGCATCTGGGCAAGGATATTGAAGTTGAAGTATTTCCGTCCCGTCCAGAACAGCAGCCGGTGCAGATTGCCAAAGATGCTTTAGAGGCAGCGCAGCGCGGGGTATTTGACGTGTTGATTGTCGATACCGCCGGACGCCTGCATGTGGATGACGCCATGATGGCGGAAGCTCAGGCTTTGACCGCTGCCGTCCAGCCGGTGGAGTTGCTGTTTGTGGTGGACGCCATGACAGGTCAGGATGCGGTCAACACGGCCAAGGCTTTTAATGATGCCTTGCCGCTGACCGGTGTCATTTTGACCAAGGCTGACGGTGACGCGCGTGGTGGGGCCGCCTTGTCGGTGCGGGCCATTACCGGCAAGCCCATCAAGTTTATGGGTATTGGCGAAAAAATCCGCAAGGGTCTGGAACCTTTTTATCCGGATCGACTGGCTTCGCGTATTTTGGGCATGGGCGATATTGTCAGCTTGGTTGAGCAGGTTCAACAGGATGTCGATGTTGAGCAAGCGCAGAAAATGACCGAGAAGCTGCGCAGCGGGAAAGGTTTTGATCTGGAGGATTTTCGTCAGCAACTCCGGCAGCTGGAAAAAATGGGTGGCATGTCGAGCATTATGGATAAATTGCCGGGTATGGGTGAGCTCCCCGCCGAGGCACAGGCGGCCATGCAGGACGGTAAACCCATGCGTCGTCTGGAGGCCATTATCAATTCCATGACGCCCGGCGAACGTCGGCATCCGGAAATCATCAAGGCTTCGCGCCGTCGCCGCATCGCTGCAGGCGCTGGAACCACCGTAACGGAGGTCAACAAGCTGCTCAAGCAGTTTGAGATGATGCAGAAAATGTTCAAAAAAATGGGAAAAGGGGGACGTGGACTCAGCCGTTTATTGGGGATGAATCCCAAATCGATGTTAAAGGGCGGTTTACCCTTCCGTTAGAGCTTGTTTTTAGTTACGATACGCGCCTTTCTCCCGTCCAGTGGGAGAGGACATGGTTAAGGAGAACACATGGTAGTTATTCGTATGGCCCGGGGCGGCGCCAAAAAGCGGCCTTTTTATCACATCGTGGTGACGGATAGTCGTAACCGGCGCGATGGCCGTTTCATTGAGCGCCTGGGTTTTTACAATCCCATTGGCGCTACGGCCGAATTGCGCATCGACAAAGAGCGCGCCGCTTACTGGCTCAGCCAGGGTGCGCAGCCTTCCGATACAGTAGCCGGCTTTTTCAAGAAAGAAGGCGTGAGTAAGACGGGTGTCGCTGCCGCCTGAGTCTGAAGAATGGGTGGTGCTGGGAAAAATTTCCGGCATCTACGGTGTGCGTGGAATGGTAAAAGTGTTCTCTTTTACGGATCTGCGTGATGCCATTCTCGACTACTCACCCTGGTTTTTGGGTTCTGAACTACGGCCTTATGTGTTGGAAGAGGGACGTATGCAGGGTGAGGGTGTGGTTGCCAAGCTGGCGGAAGTCAGTGACCGGGAACAGGCCCGTGCCCTCATTGGTCTGGAGATCAGAATTGCGCGGAAGTTTTTACCGGATCTGGAGCCCGGTGAATATTACTGGCGTGACTTGATTGGCATGCGGGTGCTGAATCAGGAAGGCCTGCTTTTGGGAAAAGTGACGGCTTTTCTCGAAACCGGTGCGAATGACGTTATGGTACTGGACGATGAAAAAGGCGGGGAATTGCTGATTCCCTGGTCAGATACAAGTGCAGCTGGGGTGGACCAGAGTGCCGGACTGATTACCGTGGACTGGCAAGCGGACTGGTGATGCGTTTTGATGTCATCACTATTTTTCCAGAGCTGATTCACGGTTATCTGCGCGAGGGGGTACTGGGGCGGGCCCAGGCGCGTGGGCTGATCCAGATACATGCCTGGAACCCTCGCGATTTTAGCGATAATGCGTATCGCCGCGTGGATGACCGACCTTTTGGTGGTGGTCCGGGAATGTTGATGATGGCGCCCCCGTTGTTGGCAGCCATTGCTGCGGCACGCGAAGCAAACCCTGGGGCGCCGGTGATTTACCTGTCCCCCCAGGGGCAGCGTCTGCAGCAGGGAGCCGTGCAGGGCTTTGCCGGTGCAGACGGATTGATTTTGCTGGCAGGCCGCTATGAAGGCATTGACGAGCGGGTGCTGGCGGCGGTGGATGCAGAATGGTCCATTGGCGATTATGTACTGGCAGGTGGGGAGTTGCCTGCCTTGGTATTGATTGAAGCGGTGGCCCGGCAGTTACCGGGTTTGTTGGGACATGCGGACTCGGCAGCCGAAGATAGTTTTGCGGATAACGGCTTGCTGGACTGTCCACATTTTACGCGCCCGGAAGTGGTGGGGGACGTAAGGGTTCCGGAAGTTTTGCTTTCGGGAGATCATGCCCGGATTCGTAGTTGGCGCCTGCAACAGTCATTGGGGCGTACGGCTGAGCGGCGTCCGGATTTGTTGGCGCAGCGCGTTTTGAGTGCGCGTGAGCAGAAGTTATTGGATGATTATCGCCGTCAGGACGGCGAAGTGCAGTAATACTAGGCGAAGGAGCAGGGCTGTGAACATCATTGATGAAATCAACAAAGAACAGGTTCAGTCGGAACTTCCGGCTTTTGGCGCAGGCGATACGGTTGCCGTGCATGTCAAGGTGAAGGAAGGCGACCGCGAACGTATCCAGATTTTTGAAGGAATCTGCATTGCCCGTCGCAATCGTGGCCTGCATTCTGCCTTCACGGTGCGGAAAATCTCTAATGGTGAGGGTGTGGAACGTGTTTTCCCCTCTTATTCACCGCTGGTCACCAAGGTGGAAGTCAAGCGTCGCGGTGATGTGCGTCGTGCCAAGCTTTACTACCTGCGTAACCTGTCTGGTAAGGCTGCCCGCATCAAAGAAAAACTGGGCTGATGATTTCTGCTGCGCTTCCTGGCGAAGGCCGGGTTCGCTTTGGATAATCTGATCATGACGCCGGCGTCCAGGGAAATCCTGGAACGCTGGCGTTCTGCGTCTGTTGATGGGCGGGCCGCCCTGTGGGCCGACCCGGCTCAGCAGTTGTTGCTTCATTCGGCCTGGCAGGAGGATATCCTGCCGTACTGGTGGAGTGCAGCGGACAATACGGAGGGCTTGCAGGTGGTGGTGGATAGTCAGTCCATCTGGGCCGCTGCTGGGCAGCTTCCTGTCGAGATATTGGCCGCTGCGGTAGGTATCCAGGAAGAGAAACGCGCGTTATTGACTGCCGCTCCTTTGCCGGATTTGCTCAAGCTGGAAGCCAGTGCACCCATGCCGCTGGATATGGAAGTCGATCTTCTGTCCAAAGCGGTGGAAGAAGCTGATCTGGAGCATCTGGTGCCTTTGCTGCAGAGCATGGCCGATGACGAAAATGCCCGGCGTGTGGTGCTAAATCGGCTGGCCCAGCGGCTGGCGGATGACAGCCATGCGCAAGGCCTTCGTAGTATTCTGTTTGGGGAATGGCATGACGCGGCAGCCGGGCTGCCTGCCCGGTCTTTTGCTTTGGGGGCTTTGGCTTTGCTGCATAGCCATTGGCAGCAGGCTCCCGGTGTTGCGGTGGTCGTGCCGGAAGGGCGGGCGAGCCGCGATCCTGAAGTGGATAAGCCCTTGCTGCATGCCCTGCGCGAGCGTGATCTGCCCGCCTTCATGGGGCGGATCCGGGCTTTGGGCGACCAGCCTCTGGATGCCATTCGGCAGTTGTTTCTGACGGTAACCCTGATGATTATTGAGGGGGATCATCGTCATGATCCCCAGGCGCTGATGCGTTTATACGTCTGGCTGGGAACTCTGCTGACCTTGCCCCATCGCAGTTTGCGCCAGGCTCGTAAGGTGTTGTTCAGTGCTGCCGCCTGCACTTTTGGCTTTGCCGGTTGGCAGCGCCGTGAGGATTGGCCGGATTTCAGTACTCTCGCTGCTTATCGGGATAGGGCGTTGTCCGAACCTGTCCCTGCGCATTTTACCTGGCAGGGAGCACTTTATGCCGCCGCTTCCGGAACGTCTGCTGATTGGTGGCTACAATTGGCCGAACGGGCGGTAGCCCAAGGGAATCCCACGGGTTTCTGGCCGATCTGGCGAACCGCGCAGCGCGCCGGACAGGTCACAGGAGGACCATTGGCATGGATTCACCCTTTGGTCGTATTGCGTTTTTATTTCGATTAAGTAAACCGCCTCATGACGATGGCATCACCCCCGTCTGAGGATCGTCAGCGTATTGATGTCTTTCTGGATGCGCTCTGGCTCGAAAAAAATCTGGGCGAAAACACCCTGGCTGCCTATCGGCAGGATCTGCTCCAGCTTTGCTCAGCACTGGCAGAGCAGGACGCGGATTTATTGAGTGCAGATGCCGGGATGCTGGCGCGTATTCTTGGACAAAAGCTGCAATCCGGCGCAGCAATGCGTTCGGTAGCCAGGATGCTGTCCAGCATCCGCCGTTTTTATGGTTATGCGCTGCGTGAGAGTTGGGTAACCCACAACCCCAGCCAGAATTTGCAAAGTCCTCGTCTTGCCCGCTATTTGCCCCATGTGTTGAGTGAAACACAAATTGAAGCCCTCCTGGCCGCGCCCGATCAGACCCGGCCGCTGGGGTTGCGCGACGCGGCGATGCTGGAGTTGATATATGCCTGCGGCTTGCGGGTTTCCGAGCTGGTCAATCTGGAAATGCGGCAACTGGATCTAAGTGCGGATCTGGTGATGGTTTTTGGCAAAGGCCGCAAGGAACGGCTGGTGCCCATGGGGGAAATGGCGGCTGAGCGAATAGCGGCTTATTTGCAAAATGCCCGCCCCCGGATTCTGGGTGAGCGTATTTCTGCAGCCGTATTTGTGACAGCTCGCGGGGCGGCGATGACGCGGCAGCGTTTCTGGCAGAATATAGAAGCTTATGCAAAGGTCGCCGGTATTGAACAGTCGGTTTCACCCCATAGTTTGCGCCATGCTTTTGCCACCCATCTGCTCAATCATGGTGCTGATTTGCGCAGCGTTCAGTTGATGCTGGGGCATGCGAATCTGGGTACTACCGAAATTTACACCCATGTCGCCCAGGCACGTCTCAAAGCCTTGCACGAAAAGCATCATCCCCGCGCATAGGATTATTTTTCGCTAATTTGGACTTGCAGCCTGGCGCGTTTCGACTATCTGTAAAGTCAGGCTTACGACCATCGAGCGTGGCAGAATATGATGCAGCTTCCTTCCATCCGTCCCCAGCGTGACCCCAACACCGGCATAGTCACCATTGATAATGAGCCGGTGATTTTTCACTGTAATCATTACAATCGCTTTTTGCAGTTGGTGGTCGAAGATTGTCACTACATTCAGCGTGATCCTATTCTCAAGCAATCGGCGGCTGAGGTCAGCTTCCGGCAACTGCAGCAACATTTTAAATCCTGTCCGGACTGGTCAGTGGAAGATCGGCTGGCGTATGCAGAAGCTGTTTACCGATTTTGTGGATTCGGTGATTTGCCTCTGGCCTCTTTTCACTTGCCTGAAAATCCCGAAAATGCTTTTCAGATTATCGAAAAAAATTCCCATTACGGTTTTGCCCTGCGTCTGAATTATGGGAAAAGACGCTGGGCAGGAGAACATTTTGACCTGGGATTTGCTATTGGTGCCTTATCTGCAGTTTATGAGGCACCATTTGCCGGTCATTTGGGAAATCGTCTTGGTGATCAGTCTCTCAGCCGTGGGGACGAACAAACAGAACTATGGATGAGTCAAATCCATATTGCCAATCCGGACGGAAATATTGTGGGTACGCAGGCCATTGCGGAGGTACGATTACCTTCAGAAGCGGCGGATATCCCTGAACGCACGGTTGGTCTGCATGTGGATGAAGCGGATATTATCGCGGCAGTCAGCGGTATGCCGCTTCAGGGCGATGAACATGGACTGATACGGGAATTTGGCGTTTGTCTGACACGTCATTATGCGGACTATTACAATTTGGTGTCTTTTCGCTTTGAAACGGCGCTGGTTAATGCCCTGGCGACGCATCCTCTTCTCGATGAAATGCTCTGGTATGAATATCCCGCCCTGTTTTATTACAAGGAAAAATTTGCGGGATTACAGGGTATGGATCTCGCTGATACCCTGCTTATTGAAGCCGGTCATATCTGTGGTTTCAATACGATGGGTGGCATTATGCGCTCGGATCCCTGGTATCAACTGGTGGTCCCGCAATTACGCTGTCGTGAGGATTGGCTGGCGGGTATTGTCGCCTGTATTAATGCTCTCGGCTGGGGTGTCTGGCGAATTCATGAACTGGTGCCCAACGAACGTCTGGTGCTGAGGGCCTGGTATCCCTATGAATCTCTGGGTTATCTGCGGAGTTTTGGCAGGGCAGATCATCCCGTGGATTATTTGCTGACGGGTATCGGCGCTTCCTTGATGAACCTGCTGTACAGTGCCGATATTACCGCCAAACCCGATCTGAGCCTGGAATTTTATTATCAGGTGAATCGTTCAAAGGCTGGTTTCTGGGGACGACAAAGCGCCTGCGTGGCAATGGGGGATCCCTATTCAGAAGTGATTGTCGAGCGCAACGTCCTGTAGCGCTCGAACAGATTATTTTTTCGACAGGGTAATGACCACATAGATGCTCGCTTTACCCTGACGGACCAACATGGGAATGGGTTGGTCTTTTGGTAACCCGGCGACAATGTGCGCCAGCTCGCTGACATTTTGGACATCCTGCTGATTGATCTGCTGAATGATCATTCCGGGCATCAGGCCTGCTTCGGCGGCAGGGCCTTCACTGACACCTACCACCACCACACCATGGTGGACATCCAGTTGTTTTTCAATATCTGGAGTCAGATTTTGAACATGAATATCCATCCGGCTGATTTTCACAGTCTTTGCAGGCGCTGCCGGTTGGGTACTGCTGGACTGCTCGTCCATGTTTTTCGGCAGGGCGGTGACCAGGACATTTTTGGTTTCCGCGACACCATGATGGAGGATACCTACGCTGGCATGGGTGCCGGGAACCGTGTTGCCGACCATGGGCGGCAGTTGCCCGACGTTGTAAACCGGTTTGCTGTCATAAGTCACAATGACATCACCGGGCTGAATGCCGGCCTTGGCAGCGGGGCTGCCCGGCATCACCGAAGCCACGAGGGCGCCTACCGGTTCCTGAAGATGCAGGGCCTGGGCCATTTGCGGGGTGACATCCTGCACTTCGACACCCAGATACCCGAACTGAATGGGTTTATGATCCTTGAAGTCCTGCACCACACGCATGACGGTATTGATGGGGATGGAGAATGACAATCCCATATATCCGCCGCTGTTGGTGTATATCTGATCATTGATGCCGATTACCTGGCCCTTCATGTTAAAGAGCGGACCACCGGAGTTGCCGGGATTAATGGGCACGTCGCTCTGGATGAAAGGGATGTATTCGTCATCAGGCAACGGCCGGTTCATGGCGCTGACCACCCCCTGGGTGACGGTATTGTAAAAACCGAAGGGCGCACCTACAGCCAGCAACCACTGTCCGACTTTCAGATGATCAGAATTGCCGATAGGGACAGTGGGAAGATCCTTGGCATCAATTTTCAGCAGGGCGGTGTCGTAGCGTACTGAAAGTCCGATCAGTTTGGCGGGATAGGCATGATGATTGGTCAGCGTGACGACAATATGATTGGCACCCCGTACTACGTGACCGGCGGTGACAATGTAACCATCCGGGCTGATGATAAATCCAGACCCCAGAGATTGGATTTTTTCGTGCTGCTGATGGCTGGGACCGGCTTGTCCGGGTGCGCCGAAGTGCTGAAAAAACTGGTAAAAAGGAGAATTTGGCGGAAACGGGTTGTGCTGTTGGTGGATGACTTTGTTGGTGGTGCTGCTGATGTTCACCACTGCCGGACCATAGCGATCAATAATGGGGGTAAAGTCCGGGAGGGCAACCAGCGCCTGTTGGGGTGCGGTGTTGGTGTGGATGGATAAGGCGGGCGACGTAGGGGTGGCATCGGCCTGTGCCCATTCGGTGGCGCCCAGGGTAAAACCAAAGCACGCAGCGACAACAGCAGTAATCAGTAGTTTCGGGCGTTTCAACAGGGTTTTCGGGCGACTATTCGCCATAGGACTCTCCTTTGGAGTTTTGGTTCTGCAGCATTGACGCATTTGCGTTTAGACTCGGTAATAAAGCATCTAGTTCCTGCCTGATGTCTACCATAGCACTTAATACAAAGCGCGGGATAATTTGGTGCGGTATTGCTCAACCAGTGGCCCCTGATTGCTGTGCAGGGCAAAAATCTTCAGAATGGTTTTGCGGGCGAGTCCATCGTCGTAACTTTTGTGTCTTTCCACCATTTCAATCAGTTGATCCAAAGCGGCGGCTTCCTGGCCCTGCAAAAGCAGAACCAGCGCCCGCTGATACATGGCCAGAGCGCGTGCATCGCCTTTTTCATGGGCAATAGTTGTCTCCAGCGTGGTAATGGGGGGAGCTTTGCGCGCTGTATCCGTAAATTCCAGTAATGCTTTCAGGCCCTCGACCTCGATTTCCATCTGAAACAGAGGGGACATGGCATCAATTTGTGCCTGGGCATCCGCATGGCGTCCCTGTTGTATGGCAAGATGGGCCAGTGCCAAACGTGCCTGATCGTTTTGGGGATTCGTCTGCAGTGACTCTTCCAGAAGTGACTGGGCTTCATCGGTTTTGCCCTGGGCCATGGCGGCCATGGCCTCGGCGCGCAGATCATCGCCGGGCTTGGGTAAATGTTTTTCAAGAAACTGGCGGATGGCAGACTCCGGGAGAGCGCCGGTAAACTCGTCTACTACTTTACCGTTTTTGAAAGCCTTGACGGCGGGAATTCCGCGCACCTGATATTCCCGGGAAAGTTCCGGGTTTTCATCAGAATTGATTTTGGCCAGAACAAAAGCACCCTGCATTTCCTCCGCCAGCTTTTCGAGGACAGGACCCAGGGCGCGACATGGTCCACACCAGGGTGCCCAGAAATCCACGAGGACCAGGGCCTTTTGGGAAAGCTCAATAACGGCTTCCTGAAAATTACCTAAGTTGACTTCGAGGATGTGTTCACCAGTGGCCATGCAATACTCCTGAAAATAAAAAGACGTTGACTCGGGAAATAGGGGCGATAAAGCAACATTTCAAGCTTTTCGGGTGGAATGGACCTTATTGCAATTCGGCTTTGGCGAGTTCGTCCAGTACCCCCTGAAGCAGGCTGCGACCCAATGGTCCCATGCCTTTTTCCAGCTTGCGGCGATCATCCAAACCTCGGGACAAGGGGCCGAGAGCGGCCCCCATACGGGCCATGTCGCCCCCGGCTTTTTGCATTTGACTGGCCATTTGCCCCAACCAGGCGACGGCCTGGGGGTCGCCCCGGCGGGCGGCAAGGATGACACTGGCCAGCCCCGGGGCCGCCAGTCCCGGGTCGGCCTGCCCCGTACTTTTGGGAAGAGTTTCGGGATTTTGCAGACCCATCAAAATGGATTCGACGATGACACTGTCTTCTTCATCCAGTCCCTGCAGTAAACCCAGTTCACGCTTGCCAGCCATAATCTGTTGAATGACGGTTACCAGCTCTCCCCAACCATTCGCAGCGGCGACGCGCAGGTGGTCGTCGACAGCGCCGCGCAACCGGGGGTTCTGGCAGGCTGCAACTACCTGCAGGATCAGGGCGGCGTGGGCACTGCGGATTTGTTCACGGCGTTCGGGGAGAACGGACATATTCACGGCTCCAGGTCATGTTTACAGGACTATTGTGCAATTTATCGGGATAAATGTCGCGCCAGATAGTGACCGGTGTGTGAAACCGGATTGCGGGCGACTTCGTCAGGGCTGCCCGTGGCGATGATTTGCCCGCCTCCGGAGCCACCCTCGGGACCCAGGTCGATAATCCAGTCGGCGGTTTTGATGACATCCAGATTATGTTCAATGACCACAATGGTATTGCCCGCATCGGCGAGCTTCTGCAGGACCACCAGGAGCAGGGCGATATCATGAAAATGCAGGCCGGTGGTAGGTTCATCAAGAATGTATAGGGTGCGTCCGGTATCCCGTCGGGATAATTCCCGGGAGAGCTTTACCCGCTGGGCTTCGCCACCGGAAAGTGTGGTGGCGGACTGGCCGAGGCGCAGATAACCCAGCCCTACATCGAGCAGTGTTTGCAATTTACGGGCAATGGCTGGTACCGGATCAAAAAACTGGCGGGCATCTTCCACCGTCATTTCGAGAATTTCGTGAATATTTTTGCCCTTGTAATGCACATCCAGGGTTTCCCGCTTGTAGCGTTTTCCGGCACAAACGTCGCAGGATACGTAAATGTCCGGCAGAAAATGCATTTCAACGCGAATGACGCCGTCGCCCTCACAGGCTTCACAACGGCCGCCCTTGACGTTAAAACTGAAGCGCCCCGGATTGTAACCTCTGGCCCGGGCCTCGCTGGTGGCGGCAAAAAGCTCGCGAATCGGGGTGAACAGTCCGGTATAGGTGGCCGGATTACTCCGGGGGGTCCGGCCGATGGGACTTTGATCAATGGCTATGACCTTGTCCAGGGCTTCCAGGCCACGCAGTTGCTGATGCGCAGCCGGACTCTGCGTGCTGCCCATCAGAACCCGCGCGCAGGCGGGATACAAGGTGTCATTGATCAGCGTGGATTTGCCCGAGCCGCTGACGCCGGTGATGCAGGTAAACAGGCCGATGGGAATTTTTGCATCGACTGATTTCAGGTTGTTGCCTGTCGCACCGATGACTTCCAGCCAGCGTTGCTGGTCGTGACGGCGGCGTTCGGGAATGGCAATGCACAAATCACCAGTCAGGTAACGACCAGTGAGGGAGTCCGGATTGGCGCGAATCTCTTCGGGAGTACCCTGAGCGATGACTTCACCTCCGTGGGTACCGGCACCGGGGCCCATATCCACTACATGATCTGCAGCGCGGATGGCATCTTCGTCGTGCTCTACAACAATGACGGTATTCCCCAGGTCACGCAGATGTTTGAGGGTGCCGATCAAACGATCATTGTCACGCTGGTGCAAGCCGATGGAGGGTTCATCCAGAACATACATGACCCCCACCAGACCGGCACCAATCTGGGAGGCCAGGCGAATGCGCTGGGCTTCGCCACCGGAAAGGGTTTCTGCGGAACGATCCAGACTCAGATAGGCCAGACCCACATCTACCAGAAATTTCAGGCGGCTACTGATTTCCTTCAGGATTCTCTCGGCGATGATGGCTTCCTGGCCCTCCAGTTGCAAATGCGCAAAGTGTTGCAGGGATTCGCGAATGGGCAGCGCTGACACTTCCTGAAGGGCCAGAGGCCCCACCTTGACCATACGGGCTTCTTCACGCAGACGGCTGCCGTGACAGGACGGACAGCGCAGGCGGCCCATGTAACGCATGATTTCTTCCCGCGCCAGATTGGACTGGGATTCGCGCAGGCGCCGTTCCAGTCCGGGAATGACTCCCTCAAAATGAATCTGATGCGTCCGTGAACCTTGCTGCACGGTAATACGTTCGTCGGAACCGTGCAGAATTTGCTCACGCACCTCAAAAGGCAGGTCTTCCCAGGAAGACTCCAGGGAAAAGTGAAAATGAGCGGCCAGCGCCTTCAACAAGGGGGTGTAATGTTCCTTGTGGCGCTTGGTCCAGGCGGCGATGGCCCCGGCGCTGAGGCTGGCACCCGGATCAGGAATAATCAGGTCCGGATCAAAAAAGGTAATTTCTCCCAGGCCGTCACAACGTGGGCAGGCCCCTGCCGGATTGTTGAAAGAAAACAGCCGGGGTTCGAGGGCCGGAAAGGAACGTCCACAACTGGGACAGGCATGGTGGGCGGAGAACAGGCGTTCTTCCTGATGTTGAGGCCCCATCAACACGGCGATGGCCTGGTCATCGGCGAGGCTCAGGGCGGTTTCCAGGGATTCCGCCAGACGCGGCCCACTGTCCTCGCGCAACACCAGGCGGTCAATGACGGCCTCAACGCGATGTTTGCGTTTTTTGTCCAGGGTCGAAATTTCATCCAGTTCGAGCATTTCCCCATCTACCCGGGCACGAATCAGGCCTCTGGCCCGCAGCGCGCTGATCACCTCTTCATGACTGCCTTTGCGATCACGCACCATGGGGGCGAGAATCATCAGTTTTTCGCCTTCAGGCAGGGCCAGTAATTGATCTACCATCTGGCTGATGGTCTGGCTCTGAATGGGTGCTCCGCAACACCAGGGCGTGCCAGTGCGGGCATACAGCAGACGCAGATAGTCATGGATTTCCGTGATGGTGCCGACGGTAGAGCGGGGATTATGGGAAGTGGATTTCTGTTCAATGGAAATGGCGGGCGATAGCCCTTCAATGGCATCCACATCAGGCTTGCCCATCAGCGACAGAAACTGCCGGGCATAGGCCGAAAGACTCTCCACATAGCGGCGCTGACCTTCGGCATAGAGCGTGTCAAAAGCCAGTGAGGATTTGCCCGAACCGGATAAGCCGGTGATGACAATGAGGCGGTCCCTGGGCAGGGTCAATGAGATGTTTTTGAGATTATGGGTACGTGCGCCCCGGATCTGGATATGTTCCATGTAGCCGTAGCCTTTTTGGGTTCAGGAATGAGTTTTTCTCTGGATGGGTTAGTATAGAGCTTTCGGGGACGGCCGTCCCCTTGTACTCAAGGAGATCTGACAATGGCGGGAGTGAACAAGGTCATATTATTAGGACATCTGGGCCGGGACCCGGAGATGCGCTATCAGCCCAGTGGTGCTGCTATCGCCAATTTCAGTATTGCCACCTCTGAAAATTTCAAGGATCGCGAAGGGAATAAACAGGAACGCACCGAATGGCATCGTATCGTGCTATTTGGACGTACAGCCGAAATTGCTGGCGAATACCTGCGCAAGGGCAGTATGGCTTATGTGGAAGGCCGATTGCAGACCCGCAAGTGGACCGACAAGGAAGGTCAGGAGCGCTACACCACTGAAATTATCGGTGACCGGCTGCAATTGGTGGGTCCACGCGGGGGCGGTGGTGGTGCAGCCAGTTTTGACGAAGAAGATCATGGCGGCGGTCATTTGACGGGTGCTTCTTCAGCCCCGGCCAGCAGTGGGCGCAAACAGGATACCCCACCCCCGCCGATGGAAGATTTTGATGACGATATTCCTTTTTAGGATTCACCAAACATAAATTGTAAACATAATCCCGGAACGTCTTGTACTTTCTGGGATTTTTAATGTGCGCGAAGCGGGCTACACAATGCCAACCCGGTAGACAGATCTTATTCCGACTAAGCTTGACGTGTATATAAGAATGGGTTTTCCTATGCATATTTCTCGCGATGTGTATAGGTCGAGTTGTTTTTCTTTGCATGTTTCGCCATTCCATCTATTCGGGAGCAACCATGATACTTGAGCCGCTGCATCAGCTCGATCCGGTACGGTTCGAAACTGCTCCTATTCTGAAGAAGCTAGTGTAGTGTTGCATTCTGTTTGCTGCTTAAATGGCTGTTGGCGCGAATGACTTTTTGCAGGATGTCGCGGGCGGTTTTGGTCCAGATGAAAGGTTTGGGATGGGTGTTGTGGTGGTCGATGTACCCCTCAATGGCCTGGATGAGTTCAGGCACACTGGTGAACACCCCACGACGTAACCGCTGGGTCGTGATATCCCGAAAGAAACGCTCGACCATGTTGAGCCAGGATGCCGAAGTGGGCGTGAAGTGCATGTGAATACGCGGGTGCTTGTCGAGCCACGCCTGTACTACCGGGTGTTTATGGGTCGCATAGTTGTCGGCAATCAGATGCAGAGCCTTGTCCCTGGGCGTCTGCCGATCAATTTTCTTCAGGAACTTCAGCCATTCCACATGGGTATGGCGCTGTTGACACTGTCCGATGACCTGACCATCCAGCACGTTGAGGGCGGCAAACAAGGTCGTAGTGCCATTACGTTTGTAGTCGTGGGTCATCGTTTCTGCGCGGCCCTTTTTGAGGGGGAGTCCCGGTTGGGTCCGGTCCAGGGCCTGTACCTGACTTTTTTCATCCACGCAGAGCACCAAGGCATGCTCCGGGGGAGACATATACAACCCCACAATATCTTCCAGCTTTTCCACAAAATGCGGGTCACGTGACACCTTGAAACCACGCAGCAGATGAGGCTTGAGGCCATGCTTGCGCCAATGCCGTGACACACTGGCGGCACTGACACCCAGTTCTGCCGCCATCCTACGCGTACTCCAATGCGTCATCGCTTCCGGCTTACTCTGCGTGGTCAATTCTACCAGACGGGCCACATCCACTTTCACCGGAGGGGCGCCGCGCGGTAAATCGCGTTCAATGCCCGACAAGCGGTGTTCCAGATAACGCTTGCGCCAACGTGCGACTTGCAGGCGATCCACCCCCAGGCGCTCCGCAATTTCTTTGTTCTGCAAGCCCTCTGCCGCCAGCAATATCATCCGTGCCCGTAATGACAAGCGGACACTGCTTAATCGGGAGGCGACTATACGGGACAACTCGGACCGCTCTTCGCTGGTTAAAGTGACTGTGGGCGCAACTCGCAAGGCTCGACTCCATTCATACCCTCAACATGGAGCTATTTTATCATCATTAACCTTAAGGTTCACCAAGAATGCAACACTACACTAGCAGCCTGTCGGACTTTCGGTTTTGAAGAAACGTAACGCATTGATTACTGAGCGTTTAAATAAATTTCCAGAAAATGGCAGATGCAATAAAATCAGTGGGTTACGCGAATAATCCGACAGGCTGCTAGAGCGATTTATCAATGACGATGCTCTGTTCAACGTTGACCCGTTGATCAAGATGGCTCTGATTCATCATCAGTTCGAGAGTATCCACCCGTTTTACGATGGCAACGGTCGAACCGGGCGCGTCATCAACGTGCTTTATCTGGTCAAGGCTGAGTTGCTGGACATCCCGTTGCTTTATCTCAGCAACTACATCGTTCGGAACAAAGGGGAGTACTATCGCCTGCTTCAGACCGTTCGGGATGATGAAGCCTGGGAAGAATGGGTTATGTACATGCTGGATGCTGTGGAACAGACCGCAGAACAGGCCATCAAAATGATTAAAGCGATCAGCCTCGCCCTGATGGACTATAAGCAGCGAATCCGGAATCAGTTTCGCTTCTACAGCCAAGACTTGATCAATAGTCTGTTCCAGCATCCTTACACCAAGATTGCCTTTTTGGAGCGCGATCTTCAGGTTTCACGTCTGACTGCAACAAAATACCTCGACGATCTGGCCGAAGCGGGTTTTGTCGAAAAGGTCAAGGCAGGACGAAGCAACTACTACATCAATCTGGCATTGATCCGCGTCATTAAGGAAGACGAACGCTGACCGAATGCCAACTTGAGCAGGAAGTCTTATCTTGGTTAACCGATATCGGCTTAATAAGGGCCTTTAACGTCCCAGCGCTTTCTGGATTTTCTGATCGGTCTTGTACTGGCTTAAGGCGTAAACCGCCCAGATAGCCGCCGGTATCCAGCCCAGTACGGTGATTTGCAGAAGCAGGCAGATGATGCCTGCGAGAGGCCGGCCAATGGTGAAAAACACCAGAAAAGGTAAAAAAATCGCCAGAATAAGACGCATGATCCATACTCCCTGCCAATAGTTATGTTTGCATATTAAATGGCGATTTCTACAGAGTGCAAGTCTCCGTGCTAAACTCGCTCACATGATTGCCGATAATAATGAACCACCAAAAACACTTCTGAATCCCCGGCCAGGAGAACGCCTGCAAAAATTGCAGGTGATGCGCCGCTGGGCTTTGTTTTTACTGTTGCTGGCGTTGCTGTTGTTCTTATTTTCGGCCAGTCAGGGATTTTCGGGCGTCTGGGCCTGGACCGGGGCATTTTCCGAGGCCGCCATGGTGGGCGGGCTGGCGGACTGGTTTGCGGTGGTGGCCCTGTTTCGTCATCCGCTGGGTCTGCCCATTCCCCATACGGCCATTTTGCCGAGAAACAAGGCGCGTCTGGCGAAGCGTCTGGCCACGTTCATTCGTGATCATTTTCTGGAAAGCGAAGCCATTGTCCGCCTGCTGCGCCGCGCCGATCCCGCCACCTGGCTGGCGCAGTGGCTGATCCAGCCGGAAAGCAGTCATCTGCTGGCCCGGCAATTGACGACGTTGCTGCAAAAAGCCCTGGCGCTGACTGATGATCAGGAATTGCGTGTTGCCCTGAGAAGCGCGCTGGGTCGCCAGCTGCAGCGCGTGGATGGGGCGCGCTGGATGGGAAATATTCTGGCATTACTGACGGAAGACCACCGTCATCAGGCCCTTCTGGAAGATGGTATTCAGCGCCTGCGCGAGTGGCTGGATGGGGAAGAAACGCAGGGGCTGCTGGCTGAGCAAATAGCAGCCATTCTGAAACGCGCCTATCCCACCTTGTTCTCCTGGATGAGTGCGCTCATGGACCCTGCCACCCTGAGTGATAATCTCGCGCGAAATCTGGTAAAGGCCGCGCATCAACTTTTGCAGGAAATCGAGGACGATCCCGAGCATCCGCGCCGTCTGGCTTTTGATCGCTGGATGGCTGATGCGATTGTGCGGCTGCGGACAGACGCCGGGTTTCAGGAGCGTATCCGGCGTTGGCAAAATGGCCTGATTTCCCATCCGGCAGTGCAGGAGTATGCAGATGGTTTGTTGCGCGATCTGCGCGCCTGGCTGGACCATGATCTGGGCAGCCCTGATTCCCGCCTGCAAGAACAGATTCAGGTTTTGGCCGGACAGTTGGGGACATTTTTGGCGGAGCAGGCAGTCTTGCGGGAGGCCATCAATGATTATCTGGAAAACAGTGCCCGCCGTTTAGCCCCGGCCATGCGTGATGGTTTGGCGCAGCATATTGAAAAAACCATTCAGGATTGGCCCGAAAAAGACATGATCCGCCTGCTGGAAGAAGGAGTGGGGACCGATTTGCAATATATTCGGGTGAACGGAACCCTGGTCGGTGGTCTGGTGGGTGTCTTGATTCATGCCCTGGCGCTGGCTGTGCCTCTACTTATATAGAGGTGCTGCTGATGGAATCAAATGGTCCGGTATGGTCCGCATGGGCACTGGGTCTTCTGGCCCAAATTGGCCATTTCAACATGAGCAGATTGCCGGATTAATACTGAGGGATTTGTTTTTTCAGGTGGTTACTGGGAAGGAACAAATTTTGCTGGATTGCGGATTGGAGTAATGTCCGGTCGGTTGTTTCATTCTGAACAAGGTTTGTAGAGGGAGGTGCATTTATGAAGCGTGTATTGATGAGTGTGATGGCAGCAGGCACCCTGACGATGGCGGGTTTTGCGACGGCGGCGACGGTTACCGCTACAGACGCGCAGCAGGCGCTGGCGGCGGCCAAGACGGCCATGGCAAAAACTTCAGCCGTACATTATTTGTGGCTTTCCACTCCGAAAGTTTATAAGGAAGCCGAAGCGGCAGACAAAGCCGGTAAATATGATGAAGCCGTGGTTAAGGCCAAACATGCTGAGGAACTGGCTAATCTGGCTTATGCCCAGGGTGAGGCTCAGGCCAAAAAATATGGCGTGAAGTTGACGGATCATGGGGTCCAGATGGACTAGGTTTTGACCCCGTGAGCGCGCAGCAGGCGACGGGCAACTTGCGTCTTTTCAGCAGCGGCGGCGGTAAAATAAAAATCAATGGATGCTTCAGCGGGCAAGTCCGGTGGCGTGTCCGGGAGGCTCTGTATGTCGAGCCTGCGACATAATTGCCGCGCCACGCCATCATTTCCATCCAGGGTGGAAATATTCCGTCCGTTCAGTTCTGATGGCCAGTTGCTGATCCAGCAGTAATGGGTGCAGCCCAGCACAATGACTTGGGTGTCTGTCGAGTAAAAAGGCAGAACATGATTGTGCAGATACTCCTGGACTTGCTGCTGCCAGTCATTGCTCTGGGATTCAATGCGTTCTGCCAGACCCGGGCAAGCAAGAGGCTGCACGCGTTGTTCGGCATTTGGTAATTGCGTCAAGAGATTACGCAGTTTTTCACCAGTGACGGTCATGGCTGTGGCCAGAAGGAGAATCCTGCCTTCGGGATAAAGCATCAGCGCTTTTTTGATGGCGGGTTCAATACCAATGATGGGCACGTCCGCATATTCCCGCAGAGGTAGGGCTGCCGCGCTGGTAGCCGTGTTGCAAGCCAGTACCACGGCATCTACGCCCTGCCGGACAAACCAGGCGTAAGCATCTTCCGTCCATTGTTGTACTTCGCCGGCGGTTTTGTCGCCATAGGGACTATGAGCACTATCGCCATAAAACAAAAAATGGGCATTCGGCAAATAACGCAGGCAGGAGAGCAGGGTGCTGAGACCACCCAGTCCAGAATCAAAAACTCCGATACGCATTAGTTATTGGCTGAGTTCCTGATCGGCCAGCAGGGCGACCCCGCGCATTCCGGCGAGATCATCATCATTACCGCGTTTGACTTCCACCTCGCCGCGTAGCGCGGGAATCAGATCGGCGTCCAGGCGTTGCATGAGTGCTGGTGCAAAACAATCCCAGGCTGCACTAACCCCGCCACCCACCCGAATGACCCGGACATCGGCAACCTTCAAAATGCTGGCCAAGGCTTGTCCCAGATAATCACCGGCCATCTGAAAGGTTTGACTGGCTTCGGGGCGTCCATCGCAGGCCATCTGGGCAATAACGGCAGTATCCGGTGCTGTGCCGGTCAGTTCCACGTAACTGGACTGGATTCCGCGTGCCGAGGCATATTGTTCCAGGCAACCCTGATTACCACAGCCGCAGCGTCTTCCGCCGGGGACCACGATGAGGTGCCCTATCTCCATGGCGGTTCCATGTTCACCGCGCCAGGGGCGGTCGTCATGGACCCATCCACCACCGACGCCGGTACCCAGGCCGATATACAAGAGATCGCGCAATTCGGGATTTTCCTGTTTTTCTTCCCAGAATTCGCCATATCCGGCAGCATTAGCATCATTTTCGATGAGTACGGGTAGTTGGCAGGCGTTCTGAACGGCGCTTTGCAAATCAAAGTTGATGAGTTGCGGAATGTTGGGGGATTGCAGCAACACGCCTTTGGCATTCACAAATCCGGGCACAGCCACCCCGACTCGAACAATTTCCGGGTGTTGATGGCGAAGCTGGGCGATACCCGCTTCGAGCAAATCTGTAAACAGTTGGGCAGCGCTTTCTGAATCGGCTGCCGCAGCGCATTTGGCGTGCAGATCGACTTCATGGCGAATACTGTCCAGACAATCATTGCCCCGGAAAACCCCAAAACGTAAATTGGTGCCACCGACATCAACTCCAATGGTCAGCTGCTCAGTCATCGGCGATGATCTCCGTCAGTATCTCAATATGTTGCGTCTTGCCAGCCGTCAGGTCCCAGTAAAAATCCAGTTGCAGGGCCTGCATGATTTTTTCAAAGCCCGCTTCGGATTGGGAAACGGTCATATGGGGCGCAGCCTCCCAGCGCGCAGGCGGGTTGCAATGGAGGGTGATTTTACCGCCCATTACGGCATCTTCCAGCACTATTTGTCGGGTTTTTTCACCCTGGATGGGAAGTCCGAAGCCACCCTGGGATTGCTCATCCGCAAAAAACTGTCCCGCCGGCCCATCACAACTGGGCATGGCCAGAAATAGCCGAGTCTGAAAATGGTGAGACTCCACATTTTGTTGGGAAGCTGGTGATTCTATCCGGAAATGCACTATCAGTCCTTTATGGGTGAGGCTGTAGGCTTTACTGACTGCCCAGCTGTCAGCGACACCGCCCGTAAAGTGGGGAGTATCCTGAACGATGCTGTTTTCCGGATATGTGACTGCGACATTATCCAGCCACTCCTGAAAACTGTGACAGGGGGCGGTGTCGGCAAGCAGATCTTCTGCCGTAATTTCTGTTTTGAAGCTGATGCGGTCATGGGCGGAAGCAATGCCTTCACTGGGAGTCGCATGATCCACTGCCCCGTGACGAATTTTGTCGTAGTAGGCCTCGTCGCGTCGCGCCAGGGTATCCCCAAGATTGTGATGCAGTTTGTAACAATCCCACTCGGCCACGGCGCCGGAGGGCGTCGGGCGAATGATTAGCTGTTGATGGTCATTGTGATAATACAGCTCTTCATGACCATCCATATCCACGTCAATGAACTGTAAACCCGGACGTTCCTGGATTTTATCGAGCTGCGCTTCCAGTCGTACCATGGCCTGGTACACCGCCCGGCGCAGGTGCGGCAGATAAATGCCGCCAAACAGCCCGTGCCAATAGGCATCATTGGCTTGGGTTTCATGTAAATCCGCACGCATCTGCTTACTTTGCTGACGCTTGGGCAAAGCATGAAAGCGCTGGGATAATTGCAGCATGCGTTTTTGCATCCAGTTGGACTCGGGATAACGGGTCAGAAAGTTTTTCCATATCCCGCCACGGATGAGTGGCTTGCGTAAGTCCAGGCGGCCCGCAGCCTTTTCCTGTTCCAGAAAAGCCGCGTAGTTGCGGGCAGCATCCGGTGCCAGTGTCCATTCGTTCATTTCACTGTAGGACACCGTGGGCAGATAAATCATACCCTGTGGCCGATGCTGGTGCAGATAATCCTTGAAACGCATGGGTTGAATATGTGGAGAATTCAGGACGCCTTGCAGAAACTTTTCCAGCCAGCCTTTTTCATAAACCCAACTATAAGTCTCCGGCCAGACCCCGAATTTTTCGATGTCATCAAAATAAATCCCGGCGCTGCCAGGGTTATGCGCGGATATTTCTTCGATATAAGTGACTGCAGCAGCGGCTTCCGAGAAAGGCAGGCGATAACGCAAGGCTTCGGAAATAGGAAAAACATCAATAGCCTGACCATTTTCTTCGGTGCGATGAAAACTGCCGAGTTGGTCGGTAGAGGCCCCAGCGCAGAGAAAGTGATAATCATCCACCATCACATATTGAATTCCCGCCTCTTGCAGGGCGGGGACCACGCTGGGATCCCAAACGCGCTCGGTCAGCCAGGCACCCACCGGGCGCTGTCCGAAATTTTTGTCCAGTCGGTCGGCCATGGCTTCCAGTTGGGTGATGCGATCTGCATGGGGAATAGCCGCCAGCACCGGTTCGGTGTCCCCGGCGCCCACCAGCTCCGCCTGCTGGCGGGTGACCATTTCCTGCAGCAGTTTTATGGTGTTGGGGTGCTGTTGCACCATATATTGGAGTAACCAGCCGCTGATATGAATGGCAAAGGGAAATTCAGGAAAGCGATGCATGGCTTCAAGAAAGGGGTGATAACAGCGCAGTACGGCGTCATCAATCACCTGCGGAAAATTACCAACCGGCTGATGGGTGTGGACGCCCAGGAGGAGGGGGGTGCTGTGGGTCATTGCTTATCCTTCCATATGGGTGCGGCGCATGGTACCTCCAGATTCGGTGGGTCCCCCACCATGACTGATGGGTTCGTTGAGAGTTTCTGGAGGAGAAATTTGCATCAGGTTATAAAGTTTGCGCAGGTTCATCCTGAACAGGTGATCAAAATCCCTGACCGAATCGGCAGGATTGTAATCTCCGAACCACCAGAACCAGTCCGAGCCCTCACAACGACCTAATTGTTCAGTGATTTCTTCCTGCAGTTCGGGGGTGAGTCCGGCAAAATGCTGGTCAACATCCTGCTTGGCGGTGCAGAGCATATCCCAGGCCCGGTTTTTGGCTCCATCGCCAATCCAGGTGCTGAAATTGCCATAGACCCAACTCCCGGCGGCAAGATCCGGAATGCTTTTGATGGCTTCCGGATGGTCTTGGACATAGTCGCTGAAGGTACACATTTTGATATGGGGATGATTGGAAAGGGACCGGTAGAGCTCGGAAAGAAAATAGTAGCCATTGTAGGGGTAGTATTCCCAGGCATTTTCTCCATCAAGAATAATGCTGACAACGGGATGATCCTGATCTTCCGTCTGGCGCCAGATGGCTTCGAGCTTATGCACGAAATCGATGACTGCATCGTGGCCAAACCAGGTTTTATAGTCAAAACCGATGGTGTCAGAGAGCGCGTCATCCCGAAAAAACAGCGCCGGTCCCTGATTTTCGAGGCGATAAGCCTTGTATAAATATTCGGCCCGACCGCGTGGTGCCGAATCGTCATCGCTGCGCAACAGGCTATGCGTGAGTACGCCTTCTCCCGAAGCCGTCCAGGTCACTTGAGCCTCACCCAGCATTTTGACGAAGGCGGCAGACACCCCCCCCTCTGCTGGCCACATGCCCCGGGCGGCAATGCCGAAATGTTGCGGATGATAAGTCTGAGCGCGTTTAATATGCCAGCGCGCACGCTCGGCCCCGCCGGGGTACTCAGGGGATTCGGGCAATGGCGCGTCAGGGACGGCTTCCCGGGCGGCAGCAAAGTCCAGCATCAGGGGGCCAATGGGGTGGTAGTAGGGGGTGGTGGATATTTCGATACGTCCTGCTTCTGCCAGGGCGCGGTAACGGGGAATCAGTCCGCCGATCAGCTCACCGAGAAAGTGCAGTAAATCCTGCCGGTCTGCGAGCGTGAAACCGTGTCCCTTGTCCATCAACTTCTGAATGAGTGGGCTGCCGCGTCGCACCGTTTCACCAGTCCAGGCCAGGTGATACCAGACCAGCAGATCGGCCAGAAACTGAATGGACAAATAGTCAGAAAGTTCCGCCGGATCACTGTGCATGATGGTATAGATTTCATGCAGCCGGCGGTATCCGGGAAAGGGATTCAGCATATGTTCCGGATCCAGACGAAAACATTGCTCCATGAGGTGATGACGTTGCTCGTTGTTCAGGCTTTTTAGATCAGGGCTGGACAGGGCGATGAGTAGAGGGTCGCGAAAATGCCCGCTTTCAAATTGACTGGTGTAATCTTCAATTTGCTCAACCAGAATAGGCACGCAGTTGAACACACCCCGAGCCATGGGGTTTTCCTCATAATGCGCGATCATGTCTGCATAATCTTTGCAGGCGTGCAGGTAAGTCCAGGGCAATGCGTATTGCCCATCTGCATTGCGATAATCGGGCTGGTGCATATGCCAGCAGAAAATGACATGAAGTGCGCGTGCGGGGGGCATAAGGTCACCTCACAAAATGTAGTTGCTGACCTAGTAACTCCGGAGTAATCAAGGTGACGCCATTGGGCGTTCGATAAAAGCGGCGGGCGTCTTCGGCAGGATCTTCGCCCACCACCAGGCCGTCAGGGATGATAGTACCCTTGTCGACGACGACTTTACGCAGGCGAGCCCCTTCGCCCATGCGCACGTTGGGCAAAATCACCGAATCTTCGATGAGGGTGTGGCCATCATTGACCCGGACATTGGAAAACAGCAGAGAACGACGGACCGTAGCCCCACTGATGATACAACCCCCCGAGACAATACTGTCCAGGGCCATGCCACGTCTTCCTTCGTCGTCAAAGACAAATTTGGCAGGCGGGAGTTGTTCCTGATACGTCCAGATGGGCCAGCGGCTGTCGTATAAATCCAGATCCGGGGTTACATGCACCAGATCAATGTTGGCAGCCCAATAGGCGTCAACCGTACCGACATCCCGCCAGTAGCAACGACTGGCCTTGCCTTCATTGCTGGAAATACAGCTGTTACGGAAGCGGTGAGCCATGACCCGATAGCGTGACACCATGTAGGGGATCAGATCGTTGCCAAAATCATGGCTGGACTCGCGACTGTCCGCATCGCGGATGAGCTGTTCATACAAAAAATCCGTGTTGAAAACATAAATACCCATGCTCGCAAGCGCACGGTCGGGGTTGTTGGGTGTGGGTGTGGGATCGCTGGGTTTTTCGGTGAAACCGGTCACCCGATCTTCGTGGTTGACGGTCATGACCCCAAAACCTTTGGCTTCTTCCAAAGGGACCTCAATGCAGGCGACGCTCATATCTGCCTGACTTTGCACATGCTCGGCGAGCATCTGACCATAGTCCATTTTGTAAATATGGTCACCAGCGAGAACAATCACGTAACGCGGTCGATGGGCACGCAAAATGTCAATATTCTGAAAAATGGCGTCTGCGGTTCCCTTGTACCAGCCGGTATTCATGCGCTGTTGGGCAGGGAGGATTTCAATAAACTCGCTGAACTCGCCTCTCAGGAATCCCCAGCCCAGCTGAATGTGACGAATCAAGCTGTGCGCTTTGTACTGGGTCAGCACACCAATACGGCGAATGCCGGAGTTCATGCAGTTGGATAAACAAAAATCAACGATGCGGAATTTGCCCCCGAAAGGCACGGCGGGCTTGGCGCGCCAGTCGGTCAATGGTCCGAGGCGACTACCACGACCACCCGCCAGGACCAGGGCGAGGGTATTTTTGGTCAGGTTACTGACAAAGCGCGGGGAATTGCTGGGGCCACTCTGGTTTTCTTCGGACATGCTCTTCTCCTTGTCGGGCACTGGTATTACACCTGACCTGGAGTATAGACAGGATTCCCCCGTGCTTTCGGTTTAAAGGTACTGAACTTGGAGGATGTCGGCAAGCACTCAAAGGGGACAATGGTCTTTTCCGGCGATGTGTTATGCTCTTAGTGGGAGTGGCTCCTCAATCACAATGATGAAAAGGAGATTGTGGTGACGAAATTACCAAAAAAAAATCATGGCGAAGATTGGAATCATGATGAAATAGCCATTCGCGAGGCCCGTCATCACGATCCCTTCGCCTGGTTGGGGCAGCACCGGATCGGTAACGACAATCAAGCTGTGCAGCGCGTTTTTCTGCCAGGGGCCGCTCAGGTAGAGCTGCAAACCCCGCAGGGATGGGTGCTGATGACCATGCAGCATCCCGACGGGATTTTTATTCATACCGGAGATAGCCTGCCCACCCCCTATTGTTACCGCTGGCAGGATTCCCTGGGCACACACGAAGCTTATGATCCCTACGTGTTCAGTCCGGTACTGGGCGATCTGGAAGTTTATTTGTTCAGTGAAGGCCGATTATATGAAGCCTATCGACATCTGGGTGCCCATCGTCGTTATCATGAAGGTGTCGAAGGCGTTTTGTTTACCGTTTGGGCACCCAATGCGGAGCGGGTCAGTGTCGTTGGCGATTTTAATCACTGGGATGGTCGTTATCACCCGATGCGGGTCCGGGGAATGAGTGGCCTCTGGGAATTGTTCATTCCCGGACTGGAATTGGGTGAAATCTACAAGTTTGAGCTCCGCCACCGGGAGTCCGGCGCGGTTTTTGTGAAAACCGATCCTTATGCCAATGCTTTTGAAAGACGTCCAAGTACTGCAGCCCGGGTAGTGGATAGTCAGCATGTCTGGAAGGATCAGGACTGGATGACTGCGCGGACGCAGGCCGACTGGCAGCATGCCCCCATGAATATTTACGAAGTGCATTTAGGATCCTGGCAGCGCGACGAGAAAGGGGACTTTCTGGGCTATGCCGAGCTTGCCGAACGTCTGCTGCGCTATGTGCAGAACATGGGTTACACCCATATCGAACTGATGCCGGTGATGGAGCATCCTCTGGACGAATCCTGGGGGTATCAGGTCAGCGGTTATTATGCACCGACCAGCCGCTTCGGGAACCCGGATGGTTTTCGAGCCTTTATAGATGCTTTTCATCAGGCCGGTATTGGCGTGCTGCTGGATTGGGTGCCGGGGCATTTCCCCAAGGATGACTGGGGACTGGCTCGTTTTGATGGCACCGCTTTATATGAATATGCAGACCCCCGTGAAGGTGAACACCGTGACTGGGGAACTTATATTTTCAATTTTGGCCGCAACGAAGTGCGCAATTTTCTGTTGGCTAATGCCTGCTATTGGGCGGACAGTTTTCATATTGATGGCCTGCGGGTAGATGCGGTTGCTTCCCTGCTTTACCGGGATTATTCCCGAAACGAGGGGGAATGGATTCCCAACCAGTATGGAGGCAGGGAGAACCTTGAAGCCATTGATTTTCTCCGGGAAATGAATGTGGTGCTCAATGAGCGCTATCCGGGTATTTTGACCATTGCCGAAGAATCGACCTCCTGGCCCATGGTCTCCCGCCCTACCTATGTAGGCGGGTTGGGTTTTTCCATGAAATGGAATATGGGCTGGATGAATGACACCCTGTCCTACATGCAGCAGGATCCGGTTTATCGGCGTTTTCATCAGAATGATCTGACCTTCAGTCAGCTATATGCGTACGCAGAAAATTTTGTACTGCCCCTCTCTCATGACGAGGTGGTGCATGGAAAATACTCTTTGCTGGATAAAATGCCTGGCGACACCTGGCAGCGTTTTGCTAATTTACGTCTGCTGCTCAGTTATCAGTGTGCTCATCCGGGTAAAAAACTGAATTTCATGGGCAATGAATTTGCTCAGGGAACGGAGTGGAATTGTGGGCAGGCCCTGGACTGGGATTTGCTGCAAATACCCTGGCATCAGGGGATACAGTGGCTGAGTCGGGATCTCGGGCACCTGTACCGCGACCTGCCAGCTTTTTATGACCTGGATTTTGCCCCGGAGGGTTTTGCCTGGGTGGATTGTCATGACGCAGACCAGTCTATACTCAGCTTTCTGCGCCGCGATCGCAACGGTGCTTTTATTCTGGCCGTGTTCAATTTTACCCCGGTACTGCGCAAAAATTATCGTATCGGCGTTCCAGAGTCCGGGCGTTACCGGGAAATTTTCAATAGTGATGCAGCGGCGTATCAGGGCAGTAATGTGGGTAACCTTCCGCTGTTTGCCGAAGCGCGGAGCTGGATGGGATTACCCTGTTCACTGGAATTGACTCTGCCGCCCCTGGCAGCACTGTTTTTGCAAATGGACTGAGGAGAATGACTCCCGGCGTGGGTGATTAGCATGCTTTATATTTATGTCATTATTGCTTTCGCAGCGGGAATATTCGAATTGTTCACCGGAACTTTTTATCTGGCGGCGGTGGCTCTAGCCGCCTTGTTTACCGCCATTACCGGGTTGGTGCTGCCTGGCGCGGTTTTGCACTGGGTGTTTCTGGGCTTCTGTCTGGTGTTGTTGCCTGCCGGAATGTGGCTGCGCCACCGCCTCGCCGGAAAATCTCAGGGACTGACGGATTTTGATTTGGGTCAGGGCGTGGATGTGATTCGTGGTCCTGACCAGAATGAACATTATACGGTGCGTTACCGGGGCAGCGAATGGATGGCGGTGGTAGATGATGGCCCGGCCCCCTGTGCCGGTGATCGCGCCGTGATCGTGGGCAAGACCGATAACCTGCTACATTTAGGGGTGCTACCCCGGCAACCCTCCGACAAGGAGTCTTTATGTCCTCCCTCATCATCATCCTGATTGTTATAGTCGCGGCTTTTCTGATTTTACGCACCACCATCCGGGTGGTTCCCCAGCAGCGTGCCTGGGTGGTTGAAAGACTTGGTAAATATCACGCAGTTCTGGAGCCTGGCCTGAATTTTATTATTCCTTTTCTGGACCGTGTGGCCTTTCGTTTTGATATGCGCGAAGTACCCATGGAAGTGCCGGCGCAGGCCTGTATTTCCTTTGATAACACCACCATGACGGTAGACGGGATTCTCTATTTGCAAATTACGGATTCCGTCAAGGCGGCTTATGGTTCGAGCAACCCCTTTACTGCCGTCATCCAGTTGGCACAAACCACCATGCGTTCAGAAATCGGCAAGTTGCATCTGGATGCAGCCCTGTCTTCCCGGCAGCTGCTCAATACGGCGGTGGCGGCTTCGGTGGATGAAGCGGCCCTGAACTGGGGCGTCAAGGTGCTCCGCTACGAAATACGGGACATCACCCCACCCCAGGAAATCATCCGCGCCATGGAACTGCAGATTACCGCAGAGCGGGAAAAGCGCGCCCTGATTGCTAAATCCGAAGGTCAAAGACAACAGCAAATCAACACTTCTGAAGGTCAGCGGCAACAGGACATCAATGTGGCAGATGGCCGCAAACAGGCGGAAGTATTGCGTGCTGAAGGTGAAGCCAAGGCCATTCAACTGGTTGCCGAGGCTACCGCCGAAGCCATCCGGGTTATTGGTTCGGCTGCTCGTGAACCCGGAGGCTACGAAGCCCTGCAAATGCAGCTCGCCAAGGACTACATCGAAAAGTGGGGATATTTGGCCAAGAGCAGTACCAGCCTGGTGATTCCTTCCGATCTCGGCAATATTGGCGCTTTGGTGGGTACGGCGCTTTCTATGGTTAAGCAGTCGCAGAAAACGGCTGCGGCGGATTGACCACGCCTATAGTGAGGTTCGTATAGAGTAAACTACTTGGGCAGACTTTCCGGCCACGCAGCCTTATCCAGCCAAACATCAGCGCCACGACCCACCACCGCTGCAGGAATGTTTTCACCGCGTAACCAGGAAGCGATGGCGTCCTGCTTTCCTGAGCCGCAGGCCAGAAAAAACAGGGCGTGCGTGTGGCGCAGTCGCCAGGCGCTGAGGCTGACTCTCTGCGGGGGGGCTTTAGCAGCATCCAGAATACTGAGGGTGGGAGAACTGCTTTTTTCCTGTCCCCAGTCATGTCCGGGAAACAAACTGGCCGTATGTCCATCCTCCCCCAAACCCAAAAGAACCAAATCAAAACGTTGTGCGGGCAGAATGGCAGCATAGCGGCGGGCCGCTTCACTGGCTCCCGCTTCGGCGGGTATGGTATGAATCTGGGCGCCTGGAATGGGTACCTGGGACAACCAGGTTTGTGCAAGCATCAGACTATTACGTTCGGGATCTTCGGGTGGCAGGCAGCGCTCATCGCCATGATAAATATGCCAGCGTTGCCAGTCGCGGCCCATGGACGGCAGCCGGGCATAAGTGGCACGTGGCGTATTGCCTCCCGCTACCACCAAGTGAAAAGCACCGCGCAGGGCGATGGCCTCGGCCGCCATGCGGGTGATGGCCGCCGCAAGATGGGTACTGATCTGTTCCTGGTCTGGATAAATATGCCATCTTGGTAGTGAGTTTTCTTCCAGCATGCTGAATACCTCCGAAAAATAGTCCTAGCCGATAGCCTGACCGAGAAGGTGACCGATCAGTGCCGTAAAGGCGAGTGCGACTGTGCCCCAAAACAGGATTCTCAAGGCACCCTTCAAAGGGTTTGATCCACCCAGTTTGGCAGAGATGACCCCCAGTATGACTAAAAGAATCAATGTGCTTACAAAGAGCATGGGTAGCGCATAGGCGTGCGGGACAAAAGCGCCGATCAGAACCGGCGGTACCGCGCCGCTCACAAAAGAAACAGCGGAGGCTAATGCCGCCTGAACAGGGCGCGCTTCAGCGACTTCAGTCAGGCCCAACTCTTCCCGCGCATGCGCTTCAAGAGGATCACGCTGCATCAATTGAAAAGAAACTTGCCGTGCCAGAGCTTCATCCAGGCCCCGGTCCATATAAATTCGACAAAGTTCGAGTTGTTCCAGTTCAGGATTTTGCTTTATCTCATGGGCTTCCTGCCGCAGCTGCGCTTTCTGGCTGTCGCGCTGAGAGCTGACGGAAACATATTCACCGGCAGCCATGGACAGCGCTCCGGATAACAAGGCGGCAACTCCGGCCAGCAGAATCTGATCATGATTGGCCTGACCCGCAATGACTCCACTGAGCAGTCCTGCAGTAGAAAGGAGACCATCGTTTGCACCCAGCACGCCAGCACGCAGCCAACCCGTGTTTTTCTCGTGACTTTCTGTGTGGTTGTTTTCCATTCCAAGGATTCCAATCCCGACTTGAAGGGGGTTCAGGATAGCCCCGGTTTAGGGCTTGGGTCTATGATGGCGTCATGTTCAGGCAAGGAGAAGCATATGGGCGGATTGGAAGATTGGGTGGGGAATACCCCGCTTTGCGAATTCAGGAGTTTGACACCCAGAGCGGGTGTCCATATTTTTGGCAAGCTGGAGGGGAATAATCCGGCAGGTTCCGTCAAGGACCGCCCAGCCATGAACATGATCCGGCGGGCTCTGGAGCGCGGCACCATCACGACTTCCACCCGATTGATTGAACCCACCAGCGGCAATACCGGCATTGCTCTGGCCATGGCGGCTTCGGTGCGGAAGATCCCGATGACCCTGATTATGCCGGAAAACATGAGCATCGAGCGGCGTCAGGTGATGCGGGCCTATGGCGCTGAGGTCATTTTGACGCCAGCTGAACGCAGTATTGAAGGGTCTATTGATTTGGCCCGGCAAATGGTGGCCGCCGGAGAAGGCTTCATGCTTGACCAGTTTTCCAATCCCGATAACCCGGAAGCCCATTATCTCAGTACAGGGCCGGAAATCTGGCGGGATACACGCGGCAGCATCACCCATTTTGTATCCTCCATGGGTACCACCGGGACGATCATGGGTACCTCCCGCTACTTGCGGATGGTCTCTCCGGATATTCAGATTGTCGGCGTACAACCTGCTGAAGGAGCTAAAATTCCTGGTATTCGCCGTTGGCCGGAAGCCTATTTGCCAAAAATCTACCATCGGGAGATGGTCAGCCAGATAGAAGACGTGACCCAGGAGGAAGCCGAGGACATGACCCGGCGTCTGGCGCGCGATGAAGGGGTACTGGCCGGAATATCTTCTGGAGGCGCGGTGGCCGCCGCGCTGCGTGTTGCTCAAACCCTGGAGTCTGGGGTCTTGGTGGCGATTATCTGCGATCGCGGTGATCGCTACCTGAGTACAGGCGTTTTTCCGGCCTGAGTGCTTATGCAGGATTCTAAGCCCTTGCGCCTGCCAAAGACCACCGGGTTCAGACTCAGGTATTGGCTTATATTTTTTTGTGCGGGATTTTTGCTATCCGGTCCGGCATGGGCGCAAACGCTGGAAATCACGGCGGCACGGGTTCAGGGCGCCGCCTGGCAAGCGCAGCATCTGAAGGTCGTGCTGCGGGCGCATGCGCGGAAAAATGCCAGTCTGGAATTCCTGGCCGGAACCTTGCAGATTGGCAAACAACGTCCCTGGCAAGCCATACAGGGTAACTGTGTCCTGCAGACCCAGCAGGGTTGGTCGTGTTCAGCCTTGCACCTGGCGATTTCGGGAAGTCCCTGGGGAGCTTTGCAAGGTACCGGACGTTTTCAGGTGCTGCGTTCCGGGGGGCTGGGCAGTCTGCACTTTCTACTGGAGGGGGCAAAATTGGGCAAGCTGACCCTGCTTGCGCGCAGTGCGGCTTCAGGTCGCTGGCAATTACAGACCCAGGGAGAAGTCGCTTTAAGCGATTGGGTTTCCGCCCTGCATCTGCTCCCGGCCCACTGGCAAAGTGGCGGAGAACTCGCTTGGCAGATGCATTCTTCGGGTGCTAGTTGGTCACATATTTCTGCAGTTCATTTCAGGGCGCAACTGCACAAAGGGCAGTTCAGTAGTCCCGATGGGTTGCAGGCAGCCCAGAATGTCGCCGCACAATTGTCGGGTGATGGGCATCTGCAAGGACACTGGCAGGGACACGTTCAGCTGCGTTGGGACGAGGGGGGCATTTTATGGAGTCCCTGGTACTGGGCGGCGCCGGTGCGACCGGTCGTCATGGAGAGTCGCTGGCGCCAGTCGGCAAAAAGCTGGCATCTGGAGCGGGGTCAGATAAATTGGCCGAATCTGGGAACTGCAAAATTTGCCGTCAGTGAACCCGTTCAGGGGAGTAAGCTGGACTGGCATTTGCAGGATGCAGATGTCGCCTTGGCACCCCTTTTTACGACCTGGATTAAACCGTTATTGCCAGCCAGCAGTTTTGCAGCACAGGCTTTGCTGGCGGGTCATTTGCATTTTTCGGTGGCGGGAAACCCGGCTTTGCGTTCTGTGCATTGGGATTTACAGCACGGTGATTTTTCTACTCAACAAACGAGCCTGGCAGGCGTCTTCAGTCATGGCGCCTGGGATGCCAATGTACCTGTGGAAAAGGCGGTTTTTAAATGGCAAAGTGCCACTTTATACCATATTCCTCTGGGTCCGCTGGCCGTGCGAGTGGCGTTGCATCCTGGAGGATTTGCCCTGCAACAACCGGTGGATCTCCACCTTCTAGGTGGGGTGTTGCATTTTCAGGAGCTTTCCGGTCATTGGAGGGGACCCCATTCCGGTTTTTCAATGCAGGGTAACTTGCAGGGGGTGAGCATGAAATCCCTGACGCAGATTATGCACTGGCCGCCCTTCACCGGCACGATTGAGGCTTCCATTCCGCGCTTGACGTATCACGCCGGGACAATACAGACCAGCGGAGAGTTAAGTGCAGGTATTTTTGGCGGCAAGCTGCGGGTAAGTGACCTGCAGGTGCAGAATTTCCTGGGCGTGATGCCGTTGTTGCGGGCTAACGTGTCCGTTCAGGGCTTGCAATTGAAGCCGCTCACGGACGCTTTTCATTTTGGGTATATCAGCGGGGTTTTGGATGGAAATCTCCGCAATCTGTACTTGTTGAACTGGTCTCCAGAAGCTTTTCAGGGACATTTTGAAACCGTCAAGACGCCTGGGGTTCCCCAAAAAATCAGTTATCAGGCGGTTCAGAGTATTACCAAACTGGGCGGGGGAGACGGGATCAGCGGCTTCTTCCAGGGCATGTTTTTGCGGATGTTCAATACCTTCAGTTACAGTCATCTGGGGATGGGCGTTGATCTATCTAATGGCGTGGCAGAACTTTCCGGCGTCCATCCGGAAAATGGTGGCTTTGTCATTTTGCAGGGACAAGGACTGCCCAGGGTGGATATAGTGGGGTACAATCGCCGGGTGAGTTGGGATGAGTTGCTGGCAAGACTGAAAACGGCCATGGAAACCGGGCCGCAGATGCACACAGGAGAATAGACAGAATGATGAAGCAAGCTTTGCTGAAAAACCGAACCTGGCAGGCACTGCTGATGCTGGGCATGCTGATGGGGCTTTCGGCTTGCGTCACGGTAAATATTTATTTTCCGGCAGCTGCTGCCAAACGTCTTGCTGATCAGGTGGTGGGTGAAGTGTACAAGGCAGCAGCCCATGGCGCCGTTTCGACGCCCACAGCGCCCACTCTTTCGGCGCCTGCTCAGGTGGCTCCTGCTGCGCCCGCCGCTGCACCAGCCCCCAGTGCTTTTGAGCGTCTGACACCGGCTCATGTGGCCGGTTATCTTCTGGCGACGAGCTTTTCAGCATTGAGTACACCAGCCGAGGCGGCAGCCGATCTGAATGCTTCCAGTCCCGGGGTGCAGGCCGCACGGGCCCAGCTGGAATCTATTGCCGCGCAGATGCGCCCCTATTTTGACAGCGGTGCCGTCGGCTGGACGGCCAACGGGTTGGTTGCCATCCATGATGCTTCGGCAGTGCCTTTGCAGGCCCGCGCCGGCCTCAGTGGCCTGGTTAGTAGTAATAACAGTGCCTTGCAGAATCTTTACCAACAAATCGCCAATGCCAATGGTCATCCTGATTGGGAAGGGCAAATTCAACAGACTTTTGCCCAGACCTGGATCAGCAAGGCCCCTGCAGGATACTGGTATCAGAACGCCAGCGGTCAGTGGCAGAAGAAATAAACACCATTTTGCAGAATATTCTGGTTTTTGATATCGAAACGATTCCGGATATTTCCGGAGGTCGGCGCCTGCATGGTATTGATCTTGCCGATGATGCAGGAGTGGCCGAATTGCTGCAGCATCAACGCCGAATTGAAACTCAGGGTGCCAGCGAGTTTTTACGCCCTTATCTGCATCAGGTGGTCGCCATTTCTGCGCTTTGGTGGCAGGGCGATCAGGTTAAACTCAGCAGCTTTGGCGCAATTGAAGATCCGGAAGCGACGCTAGTGCATGCTTTTTTTCAGATGATTCAGCGTCACGCTCCACAGTTGGTGTCCTGGAATGGTGCAGCCTTTGATTTACCGGTGTTGCACTATCGGGCTTTTTTGCACGGCATTCCGGCAACGCGGTACTGGGAACAGGGGCAAAACGAACCCAACTATCGCTGGAATAATTACACCAGTCGTTATCATGAGCGCCATTTGGATCTTATGGATGTGCTTTCTGCTTACCAGGCGCGTAATGTTGCGCGCTTGCAGGACATGGCTCTGTTGCTGGGGCTGCCGGGCAAACTCGGCATGAGCGGTGCGGAGGTCCTGAATCATTATCAGCAGGGCGAAAAACAAGCCATTCGCCAGTACTGCGAAGTGGACGTTCTGAATACTGCGCTGCTGCATTTGCGCTTTGAGTTGACCCGGGGGCATCTGGACAAGTTGGCTTATGAGACGTGTCAGAACCAGTTGCGCAGCTATTTACAGGGCCGTGATGAAGCCCATATCCGCGAGTTTCTGGACTTGTGGCCGGAGAACCTGCATGTCGCGTCCTAAGCCTATTCGTGATGCAGTGCCTGAGCGGGTACACATTGAAAGCCTGGATGCAGAAGGACGGGGTGTTGCCCGGGTGGACGGCAAGGTGCTTTTTGTCGATGGCGCTCTGCCGGGCGAAGAGGTCATGGCCCGGCGCACTGAAAATCACAAAACTTTTGAACGGGCCGAAACGGTCACGCTCCTGAAAACTTCTTCATTGCGGGTAACACCCCCCTGTCCTCATTTTGGATTGTGCGGCGGTTGCAGTTTGCAGCATCTGGATGTGAGCGCGCAGGTAGCCATCAAGCAGCGGCAGTTGGAGGACAATCTCTGGCGCATTGGAAAAGTGCGTCCGCAGAGAATTCTCCCGCCCATTTTTGGTCCGGGTTTGGCTTATCGAAGCAAGGCCCGCCTTTCGGTGCGGACCCCCAAAACCCGTGGTGCTCTTGTGGGTTTTCGAGAACGCAGTAGCAATTACGTGGTCGATATGAATCAGTGTCTGGTGCTCGACCCCCGCGTTGGCCAGCGTATTCCGGAACTGCGGGCCCTGATTGGCAAAATGCAGTCTCCCCAGGATTTTCCCCAGATTGAAGTAGCTTGTACCCCCGACGCTGTAGCTTTGGTGTTTCGGCATATGCGTCCTCTGGCGGACAGTGACCTCATGCATTTACGTCAATTCGGGCGGGATCACGACCTGCAAATCTGGTTGCAGCCGCGCGGTCCCGATACTTTGCATCCGCTGATCCCCGAACAACCGTCCGCCCTGCATTATGAACTGCCGGATTATCAACTGCGGATGCGTTTTGATCCGTTGGTATTTACTCAGGTGAATCAGTCTGTCAATCAGGTAACCGTGCGTCGTGCCATGGCTCTGCTCCGTCCTCAGGCCGGTGATCATATTCTTGATCTGTTTTGTGGTTTAGGGAACTTCACCTTGCCCATGGCGCGTTTGGGCGCGAATGTGCTGGGCGTTGAAGGCGATGCACGGTTGGTGGCACTGGCTTCGGAAAATGCTGCTTCCAATGGGCTCTCGGCGCAAGCCCGATATCAGGTGGCTGATCTGACCCAGGCGCGGATGAGTGACTTTCAGATGGCAGGAACTATCGACAAAATGCTGATTGATCCGCCCCGAAGTGGCGCCATGGAAGTGTTACAAAGCCTGACTCCCGGGGTGTCGCGTCTGGTCTATGTTTCCTGTAATCCGGCGACTCTGGCTCGGGATGCCGAATATCTGGTGCACGAGCGTGGTTATCACTTGAAAGCAGCAGGTGTCATTAATATGTTTCCACATACTGCCCATGTCGAATCCATTGCCCTTTTTGAAAAATGAAACGCCAGTAAACTGGTTTTGGGTGGATGTTTCCACTCAGAACCTGCGGGTTATGAAAGCCGCGCACGAAACAGTGCGATATCCCATTTCAACGGCCTTTAACGGACTTGGAGAAAGGCGTAACAGCGCCTGTACGCCACGCGGTTGGCATCAAGTCAGGGCAAGAATTGGCGCGGGATTGCCAGCTAATGCCATTCTGCGCGGACGCCGCTGGACGGGAGACTGCTATGATGCCAGTAAGGATCCAGACGAAAACGGCCATCAGGACTGGATACTGGGGCGGATTCTCTGGCTTTCCGGTATGGAATCCGGGGTTAATCGCGGCGGGTATTGCGACACATTCCGGCGCTACATTTATATTCATGGCACCGCCGATACCGCTCGACTCGGTCAGTCCGTCTCGGCAGGCTGTATTCGCATGAGCCCGGAGGATGTATGCATTCTTTTCCCTGAAACTACTCCAGGGCTCCCTGTTTTTATTGGGCTACAGCCCCCTGTTGATTTCCCCCGTTGAGGAGGTTCTGAATGGCCTGGATTCGCTTACCCCGATTTCGTCGTGCCGTAAACGTATTCAACCCGAAACTGTTTGAAAGCTTGTCTCTGGCTGCCTTTCTGGCCTGGGTAGGTCTTGGCTCAGATGCTTTGACTTCATCCGCCTATGGCCCGCCGGAAATTTATTATGCCTTGAAGGGGCATGAGTATCTCGCGGTTTTCCTGGCCATTGGTATTCCGGTTTCAGTGTTCATCATCTCGGCGGGTTATAAGCAGGTCATTGCCTTATTCCCGGATGGTGGCGGTGGTTATCATACGGCTTCCACGCTGCTCGGTCCGATAGCCGGTCTGGTCAGCGGTTCCGCCCTGATCGTGGATTACATTCTGACCGCAGCCGTTTCCGTGGCCTCCGGTACCGAAACATTACTCAGCAGTTTGCCCGCCTCCTGGTACAGTGAGCGCATCCTGATTGATGTAGCCGTACTCCTCTTTTTGATTTTAAGCAATTTGCGGGGCATGAAAGAGTCCATCAAGATTCTCCTGCCCATTTTTATGGCTTTTATCATTACGCATATCATCGTGCTGGGTTTTGGTCTGGTCAGTCATGTCGGCGATTTTCCGAGTATTGCCCACAAAACGGTAGTTGGGGCCCAACATGATAACCAGTTGTATGGCTGGATATTCATTGCTGCACTGATCATGCGTGCCTTCAGTCTGGGTGGTGGAACCTATACGGGTCTGGAGGCCGTGGCCAACGGGGTCCATATCATGCGCGAACCGCGCATCCAGACTGGTCAGCGGACTATGACCCTGCTGGCCACCTCCCTGTCACTGGTGGCTGGAAGCCTGATATTTCTCTATCTCATGTATCATGTGCATGAACATCAGGGGCAGACCCTCAATGCCGTCCTTTACACGGCCATCACCAACGACTGGACTATTGGCGGCATTCATTTCGGTCCTACGGCGACGATAATTACGCTAATTTCGGAAGGAATGTTGCTATTTGTTGCGGCTAATAACGGTATTATCACCGCCCCCATTGTCATGGCCAATATGGCGGTAGACCGCTGGCTTCCAGAACGCTTTTCCTATTTGTCGGATCGCTTTGTATCACGAAATGGCATAATGCTGGTCGGTTTTGCGGCGGTGGCCATTTTACTGGCTACCGGCGGACATGTGAGTGTTCTGGTGGTGCTTTACAGTATCAACGTGTTTATTACCTTCACGCTGACCATGGCAGGGCTGAGTCGTCACTGGTTTACCCAGCGTCACCATGAACCGCGCTGGAAGGGCCGGCTTGCAATGAGCATTATCGGTTTTATAGTCACTGCATCCATTCTGGCGATTACCATTTTCGAAAAATTCGATGCTGGTGGCTGGTTTACCCTGCTGGTCACGGCGATTTTAGTGGGGCTTGGATACCTGATTTATCGGCACTACAAAAGTATCCGCAAAATTACTGCTGAGCTGGATGAGACCATGCTGGACGTGGTGCCGGAACATCTGGAACCGGGTCCCAATTTGCCCCTGGACCCCCGGGGAGCAACAGCAGTCTTTTTTGTGAGCCGCTTTGATGGCCTGGGTTTGCATACCTTGCTGACGGCACATCGTATGGTCGGTGGCTTTGTCAAAAATTACGTGTTTTTGCTGGCCGGTATTGTCGGGCAGGGTGAGTTCAAAGGCATCAAGGCGCTTGAAGACCTGAAGGTTTATGTGGAAGCAGAAGCCAATCAGTATATGGCCTTCTGTCGTAATGAAGGGATGGCTGCCACCTGGTTTGCTACCTACTCCACCGACCGCATTCTGGCCATGGAAGAACTGGCGGATGTGGCTATTCGCTACTTTCCACAAAGTATCTTTTTTGCGGGACGGGTGATTGACAATCGGAGTAAGGGGCCTTTCCATGGTCTACTCCATGACGAAGTCAGTTTCATCGTGCAGGACCGCCTCCAGCATGACGGTTTCAGTATGATGATTGTTCCAGTCCATGTGCACGGTATTCCCAGTCAGCCTCCGCGTATTGAGTTACCGATTTCCATGTCGCCGGATATGGAATTGGTCCAGCAGGAGGAGGTGGATAAGGAGGGGGGTAAGGCAGCGGCTCAGGCCTCCTCTGCAGCAAAAGCCGATTCGATCGTGGATACCGGCCCGGATGCCCCACTCCGCTGAACCGCGCTTGCTCATGCGTGGTCCCTTGATGGTGGATATTGCTGGTCTTTGGCCAACACCTGAAGAGTGTGAGCGGCTTCGCCAGCCGGCGGTGGGTGGCGTCATCCTGTTCGCCCGTAACTGCGAAGATGCGCAACAGGTTCAGGCACTTTGCCGGGAAATTCATGCGCTGCGCAGTCCCCCACTCCTGATTGGCATCGACCAGGAAGGTGGCCGGGTGCAACGTCTCCAAAAGGGCGTGACACGCTTTCCACCCATGGCCAGGCTGGGCCAAAAGGCGGAAGTTCTGGGTCTGGAGGCGGCGCAATCTTTGGCTTATGACTGGGGGCGTCTGCTGGCCACTGAATTGCGGGAAATTGGCGTGGATTTCAGTTTTACGCCTTGTGTGGATCTGGATCGCGGGATTTCCCGGGTGATCGGTGATCGCGCCATTCACCGTAACCCGGATTGGGTGGGTGCCATTGCAGCGCGTCTTTGGCAGGGGATGTCTGATTCCGGTCTGCAGGGGGTGGCCAAACATTTTCCGGGTCATGGTGCTGTGGCGGCCGATTCGCATCTGGCTTTGCCTCGCGATGATCGACCACTTGCCGCTATTGAGGAAGACTTGCAGCCTTTCCGTTCTATGATTCAGGCAGCCATTCCGGCGATCATGCCAGCCCATTGCCTGTATCCGCAAATAGACCCCGAGCAGCCCGCCGGGTTTTCCTCGCGTTGGCTTAACGGCGTGTTGCGTGGAGCAATGGGTTTCACAGGTGTTATTGTCAGTGACGATTTGAGTATGGTGGGTGCCCATGTGGCGGGAGACATGGCTGCACGGGTAGATGCGGCACAGGCTGCGGGCGCGGATTTGCTCCTGGTTTGCAATGATCCCAATGGTGCCTATGCAGCCATTGAGCACCTGCAAAATCAAGGAATGCAGACCGGGACCAACACGCTTGCCGCTCTTGCTGGAGCCGCCGGAATTCCCCTGTCGGCCCCTGAGCGTGCCCGCTGTATGCGCGAAATCACCGAATTATCCTGATAAGCTCTTGTTTTTCCCGCGTCGCGTATTAGAATACGCCCTCACCATTTTTTACTCCTTGTTCGGGCGATGGGCGTCCGGACTCCGCAGTGAACCATAAGGAGCAACGTTTGCGTCATTATGAAATCGTGTTTCTGGTCCATCCTGATCAGAGTGAACAAGTCCCCCAGATGATTGAACGCTATCGCGGCATGATCGAAGGCGATGGCGGTCATTTCCATCGCCTGGAGGACTGGGGTCGTCGGCAACTGGCTTATCCTATCAAAAAGGCCCATAAGGCTCATTATGTGCTGATGAATGTGGAATGCAGCGGTGCTGCCCTGGCTGAAGTGGAAGATGCTTTCCGCTTTAATGATGCGGTATTGCGGCATCTGATTCTGGTGCGTGAAGAGGCCGTAACCGAAGCGTCTTTTCTGGCCCGTGACGAAAATGATCGTCGGGAACGCGTCGAAACCGACAGCGAAGAAGGCGAAAGCGAATCCATTCACAGTGATAATGAAGCCGTTGAGACGGCCTGATTCAAGGAGCGGACAAGATGGCATTTAATCGGGATAGAGATCGGGACGGTGACGGTGATAAACGTGGCGGTGGAAATTTTACCCGGCGTCGCAAGTTCTGTCGTTTCAAGGCAGAAGGCGTCAAGGAAATTGACTACAAGGATCTGAAAACCCTGCAGGCTTATGTGGGCGAGACCGGTAAAATTGTCCCCAGCCGGATCACAGGCACCAGTAATTTGTATCAGCGGCAGTTGACCACAGCTATCAAGCGTGCGCGCTTTCTGGCCCTGTTACCTTACGTCGTTCGCTAAGGCACTGACGGAGCGGTGACGGCGCAGCCACAGGGCGGAGTTCTGCGCTGGTTTCTCAGCGGACGCTGGCAAGCCGGTTTAAGTATTGCTGTCCTGTTCAGTCTGGCCGGGTTGGTACCCTTTCTGGCGGCGCCCCTCTTCTTGAACTGTGTGGCTTTGGTGGCACTGGTCACTATACAGGCAGGACGCAAGGAAAGTCTGGAAGTGCTGGTCATCGCCGGCATCGCCAGTATGCTCTTTACCTTTAACCCCTGGTTTGGGGTGATATTTGCACTGGTGGCCTGGTTGCCGGGGCGACTGTTGGGTGAGGGGCTGCATTGGGATACGCAGTGGAGTGGTGTGGTCTGGGTGCTGATTGGCTTGTCTCTGCTGATTCTGGTACTGATGTTGTGGGTAGTCCCGCTGGGGGCCGGGCCAGATTTCTGGCAGACCCAGATGACGCAGATGCTGAAACCCCTGACCAAGGAGATCAGTAAAGTACAGATGGCGGCAGTTTTGCGCATGGCACCCTTGTTGCCGGGCATCATGGCAGCGGGTTTGGTTTTGCTATGGACCCTTGCGGCATTGCTGGCCAGTCGTTGGTACGAGCGTTATCAAGGTCTGGATCGACCGCAACGCGTTTATGGCAGTCTGGAATTGCCGGGTATGCTGATCTGGCTGGTGGTGGCAACTCTGCTGGGCATTAGTCTGCTCCACGGTGCATTGGCCTGGCCACTGCAAAATCTGGCGCTGCTGGTCGGGACCTGGTACCTCCTGCAGGGCTTGAGCTTTGTGCATTTGTGGTTTGCTGCCAAAGGCTGGCCCACCATAGCCTTGTTAGGACTATATATTGCCCTGATTTTGTTGTCACAGTTGCTGCTGGTACTGAGTGTGCTGGGAATTCTGGACAGGGTGTTTCACCTGCGGCAAAGACTATTGAGACCACGTTCCTGAGGAACGTTTTGCAAGGATTTTTGGGAGGAATTGAACATGAAAGTGATTTTGCTGGAACGTATTAACAAACTGGGTCGCCTGGGTGATGTTGTCGAAGTCAAACCCGGTTATGGCCGTAACTTTTTGGTGCCCCAGGGCAAGGCAGTAGTGGCCAATCAACGGAATCTGGAAGAATTTGCCGAGCGCAAGGCGGCTTTGGAGCAGGTTGAAATGGAACGCCTGCAGGCCGCCCAGCAGCGTGCAGCCGCTCTGGCTGATGCCGTCGTGAAAATTGCCCTGCAGGCGGGTGAAGACGGTCGTCTGTTCGGTTCTGTGGGTTTGCACGATATCAGTGCTGCTCTCAAGTCACAGGGTCATGAAGTGGCGCATACCGAAATTCGTCTGGTAGATGGTCCCATCAAGCGGATTGGTGAATTCCCCGCCCGTATCCATCTGCACCCTGAAGTCGAGCTGGATGTCATGGTTTTTGTCGAGCGGGCCTGATTACCGGGCACGCTGAGACGCGACCTTGTACGAAGAGGATGACTACGGCGGCGGGGTGAAAGCTCCGCCGCATTCCATTGAGGCCGAACAATCGGTGATCGGTGCGTTACTGATTGACCCGGAATCTGCGGATCAGGTCATGGAAGCGGTCGCCGCAGAAGATTTTTATGAGCGTCGGCATCGCCTGATATTTCAGACGATCAGTAACATGCTCAATGCCGGTCGCGTCGTGGATGCGGTCACGGTGTCAGAAACCTTGCAGGATCATGAGCATCTCGCTGATGCCGGCGGTGTACAGTATTTGCTCTTGCTGGCCAATGAAACGCCCTCTGCGGCCAATGTGCTGGCTTATGCCCGCATTGTGCGTGAGCGGGCCACCCTGCGCCAATTGATTCGTGTCGGCCGGGAAATTGCCGAGTTGGCTTACCGGCCTGATGGGCGCGAAGCGCGTATGCTTCTGGATGAAGCCGAAAGTCGGGTTTTCCAACTGGCAGAAGGGCAACAGCGGGCAGGTAAAGGTTTTGTGCAGCTGAAAGAAGCCTTGCCCGCCGTAATTGATCGTATTGAGGCGGTCGCCCGTGACAAAAAAGGGGTTACCGGTCTGGCTACGGGTTTTGCTGATCTGGATGAAAAAACTTCGGGTTTGCATCCGGGCCAACTGGTAATTGTGGCAGGTCGTCCCAGTATGGGAAAAACGTCTTTTGCCATGAATGTGGCCGAGCACGTCGCCTGCGTTGAAGGCAAAAATGTGCTGGTGTTCAGCATGGAAATGCCTACAGACGAAATTGTTTTGCGGGCCTTGTCGTCGCGGGGGCGAGTAGATCAGCACCGTCTGCGTAACGGCACTTTGGGAAATGACGATTGGCCAAGACTGGCCCATGCCATTGGCGAATTGGGCACCGCCCCGCTTTTTGCCGATGATTCTGCTGCCCTGTCTCCTGCCGACCTGCGCTCCCGGGCACGCCGTCTGAAGCGCGAGCAGGGCCTGGATTTGATTGTGGTCGATTATCTGCAGCTCATGCAGGTTCCGGGTAGAGGCGATAACCGGGTGGCCGAAATTTCCGAAATCAGCCGTTCATTGAAAGCCCTTGCCAAGGAGTTGTCCATTCCTGTCATCGCCTTGTCCCAGCTCAATCGCAGTCTGGAAAACCGCACTGAAAAGCGTCCACAAATGTCGGACTTGCGCGAGTCCGGGGCCATCGAGCAGGACGCCGATCTGATCCTGTTTTTGTATCGGGACGAGGTGTACAACAAGGATAATGAAGAGGTAAAAGGCATCGCCGAAGTCATTATCGGCAAGCAGCGCAATGGACCCATCGGAACCGTGCGGATGAGCTTTTTCGGTGAATATACCCGCTTCGAAAATTATGCGCCAACGGGCGGCGAATATAGTCACTGATTTTCTCCGGTTGCGTGCACAGCCGTAATCCTAAAAACGGCAGTTGCCGTGGGTGCTTTGCAGCGACTTTTGTTTTGAGCCGTTGTTGTTCTTGGCGAAATCCTGCGCCCGTCAGGAGAGCTGTTTGAGCCCGCAGGGCGAGTTCTCTCCTGACAGCAGGATGAGCCCTAGAACAACAGGTGAGGAACAACGGAGCAAAAAAGCACCCACGGCAACTGCCGTTTTTAGGATAATCATGAACATCACAGCCGCTGTAATGCTTCCCTCCGCCTGTCGTTTTCAGATTTAACGGCGCTTGGATTATCATAGCCCCATGACCCGCCCCATCATCGCCGAAATTTCCTCTTCAGCCTTGCGCCATAATCTTCAGGTGGCTCGTAATCATGCGCCTCAGGCCAGAATCATGGCGGCGGTCAAGGCCAATGCCTATGGTCATGATGTGCGTGTTTGTGCTCCGGTTCTGACTGCAGCCGGTGTGGATGCTTTTGCCGTGGCCTCTCTGGAAGAAGCCGAAACGCTGCAAGCTTTGGCATTGAACAAGCCCATTTGTCTGTTGGGCGGTCCTTTTACAGCGGAAGAAGTACTGCTCGCCACCGAACGCGCTTACTGGCTGGTCATTCATGAAGATCGCCAACTGGCCTGGCTCGAAAGCCAGATCCCGCATCGTGCCCTGCAAATCTTCATCAAGGTGGATACGGGCATGCACCGTCTGGGCTTTGCGCCGGAACGATTGGGGGAGGTTTTTGCAAAACTGCAGTCCTATCCGCACTGGCAGGTGCTGGGCCTGATGAGCCATCTGGCGCGTTCTGATTGCCCGCAAGATCCATTCAATGATCAACAGATAGCGGTATTTGAGCGCATGGTCAAAGCATATTCAGGTCGCACGCTGGGCCAGCATAGTCTGGCCAACTCCGGGGCTGTTCTGAGTCTGCCTTCGACCCATCAATACTGGGTACGGCCGGGTTTGATGATGTACGGATTATCGCCCTTCACCGGTAAAAATGGTGTGGATCTGGGCCTGCAACCGGTGCTTTCCTGGCAAAGTGAAATTGTCGCGACGCGCCATCTTCAGGCGGGCGACTGGCTGGGTTACGGCGCCACCTGGCAGGCAGCAGAGGCCTGTCGGGTGGGGGTTGTCGCAGCAGGCTATGGCGATGGATATCCGCGTCAGCTAGGATCAGGTGCTGCCATCAGGGTGGCCGGTCAGGAAACCCGTACTCTGGCGCGGGTCAGTATGGATATGCTGTTTGTGGATATTACCCATATTCAGGCAGACATCGGCAGCAAGGTGACGCTGATGGGTGGCGAAGGACCTACTCTGGAGTCTCTCGCTCAGCAGCTGGATACCATCCCTTATGAAATGGGTTGCCGCATCCAGATGCGCGTACCCAGGAGTCTGCGGGCATGAGTCGCGATAAAAATGTATTCGTGTGCCAGGATTGCGGCAGCAGCAGCAGCAAATGGCTGGGCCGCTGTCCGGATTGCGGGGCCTGGAACAGCTTTGTGGAACAGCGTGTCGAAAAAAGCAGTCCGCGCTCGCAGACCGCTTTTGCCAATGCGAGCCCGCCCCAGTTTCTCCATGCGGTACCTTTGGAAGATGCTGGCCGAAGAACGACCGGATTGTCAGAGCTGGATCGGGTACTGGGAGGTGGGCAAGTCCCCGGTGCGGCTATTTTGCTGGGAGGCGAGCCGGGAATCGGTAAATCGACCCTGCTTCTCCAGACGGCCCATCATCTCAGTCTGCGTAGCAAAGTGCTCTATGTGACGGGTGAAGAATCGGCAGCTCAGGTGGCCATGCGCGCCCAGCGATTAAGCCTCGGGAAAAGTCCGGTGCGGGTTTTGGCTGAAAACCATCTGGAAGCCATCGAAGCACTACTGCAGGCTGAAAAACCCGATTTGTTGCTGATTGATTCCATACAGACCTTATATACCGATAGCCTGCAGTCGGCACCCGGATCTGTAGCCCAGGTGCGTGAATGTGCCGCCCGTCTGGTGCGTTTTGCCAAGGCCAGTACAACCACCGTCTGGCTGGTTGGGCATGTGACCAAGGAAGGCGCAATTGCCGGTCCGCGTGTTCTCGAACACATGGTTGATACGGTGCTGTACTTTGAAGGCGAAGCTGGCAGCCCCTACCGGATTGTGCGCGCCATCAAAAATCGTTTTGGTGCAGCCAATGAGTTGGGCGTATTCCAGATGCAGGAAGCTGGACTGAGTGAAGTGGCCAATCCCTCGCAGTTGTTTCTCTCCCAGCATGAAAAACCGGTGCCCGGCAGTGTGGTACTGGCAACCCAGGAGGGTACACGCCCGCTGCTCGTCGAGGTGCAGGCACTGGTGACCCCCAGTCCATTGGCTAATCCCCGCCGCGTCGCCATTGGCTTGGATCCCAATCGCTTGTCTTTACTGTTGGCTATCTTGCACCGGCATGGGGACAGCATGTTTTTTGATCAGGACGTTTTTGTGAATATAGCCGGGGGGATTCGGGTCAATGAACCCGCCGCCGATCTGGCTGTGGCCTTGGCCTTGTTGAGCAGTTTTCGTAACAAGGCCTTGACGGGAAGACGGGTGGTGTTTGGAGAACTGGGTCTGGCCGGAGAGGTGCGACCCGTAGCCGATGCCCAGGGGCGTATTCGCGAAGCGGTCAAACTGGGCTTTAAGGGCGCGATTACTCCGCGTGGAGATCAGTTGCAGGCTCCCGGCACTTTTAAAATCTCTCCGGCATTGCGCCTGGGTGATGCTATGGATGATGCTTTTTCAGAATGTTAGGAAGATTTTTCCAGATACACTTTCATGGCTTGCAAAACCTCCTGGGAGTCGTTAGGGTATCGACTGTGTAGTTAGTAATTTGTCACGTAATATACTGATATATGTGGTTTATTTTTGCTTTTACGAGAGGAGGAACACCATGCAGAAATCGTCGAGTCATTCCCTTAAATTCGGATTGGTCGTGTTGGCGCTGGGCGGGTTGGGACTAGGCAGCAATGTGGCTTTTGCCAGTGATGCCATGGCCGCAAGCCCGGCCCAGATTAAGGATTTTGCCCATGCTGTTGCGCAGATCAAACCCCTGAACGCGCAGGCTCATGCTGAAATCAGTCAGAAAGGCGTGAGTAAAGCCAAGCAGGACGCGGTCAAAAAATCCTATGTGGAAAAGTTGGACAAAGTGCTGGCGACCAACCATCTGAGCGCTGAACAATATTCCAGCATGCTCAAGCAAACCCAGACTGACCCAGCCTTTCTCAAACAGGTTGAAGCGGCGATGCACTAAAATCCAGATTGGTGCTGCAAAGCCTTCAGGCCAACTGTCGTTTTCAGGGTTATTTGTGTGATAATAGGGGCATAGGAGGCCTGCCTTATGCCCATACTTGATTTACCTACTTCCGATTATCCATTCCGACGCCGTCAGCTGATGCAGAAAATGCATGACTCTGCCGTTGCCATTATTCCTACGGCTGTCCCCAAACAGCGTAATAGTGATGTGCAATATCCGTTTCGCGGCGACAGCGACTTTTTATATCTCACCGGATTTGAGGAGCCTGAGGCCGTCCTCGTCCTGATTCCTGGACATTCTGAGGGGGAGCAAATTCTGTTCTGTCGTCCTCGTGATCCGGCTCGGGAAACCTGGGATGGGCGCAGGGCGGGCCTGGAGGGGGCGCTGGCCCAATGCCAGGTGGATCGCTGTTATTCCATTCATGACTTGAATGAGCAAATACCGGCGCTTCTGGAAGGCCGGGAGCTTCTGTTTTATCCCATGGGGCAAAACAGTGATTTTGACGCCAGAGTCATGCATTGGCGAAATCTGGCGAAAAGCAAGATTCGTCAGGGTATTCGTTATCCGCAGGAAGTAGTGGATGTCGGCGGTCTGGTTCATGAAATGCGCCTTTTTAAGGATCCTGCCGAGCTGGAGTGCATGCGGGCCGCCGTGGGCATCAGTGGTGCCGGACATCGTCATGCCATGCGCCAGTGTCAGCCGGGAATGATGGAATATGCCCTGTGTTCGGAAATTGAACATGTTTTTCGGCGCCTGGGTTCACCGAGCGTGGCCTATCCCAGTATTGTCGGCGGCGGTGAAAATGCCTGTATTCTTCACTACACGGAAAATAATGCGGAATTACGCGACGGAGATCTGGTTCTGATTGATGCCGGGGCAGAAGTTGCCGGATATGCGGGGGATATCACCCGTACTTTCCCGGTGAATGGTGTGTATAGTCCTGCCCAGCGGGAAATCTACGAAATTGTGCTGGCTGCTCAGGAGGCTGGAATTGCTGCGGTGCAGGCCGGGAGGCCGGTTTCTGATTATCACGATGAGGCGGTCAAGGTTTTGGTAGATGGCCTGCGTGATCTGAAAATCCTCTCAGGCAGTCGTGATGCCCTGATTGAACAGGGAGCGTATAAAGCTTTTTATATGCATGGTACCGGTCACTGGTTGGGCCTGGATGTGCACGATGTGGGACATTATCGCAATAAAGACAAGACCTCACGGAAACTGGAATCCGGAATGGTGTTGACGGTAGAGCCGGGTCTGTACTTTGCTCCGGCGAATCTTGCGGTACCGGAAAGGTGGCGGGGAATCGGAATCCGGATTGAAGATGATGTAGTGGTAACAGCGGCAGATCCCGAGATTCTTTCGCAAAATGTCCCTAAAAAGGTGGCAGACATTGAGGCCATGATGGCTGCGGGGCCGGCCTGAGCTGAAGTGTTCAGACGCCGCTGGTAGCGGGTTTGCTGGAATGCACAAAACGCAAGCGGGCTTTTCGAACACCAAAATCCATGGCTTGCTGGACGCTGCCCATAAGAATATCTGCGGCCATGTGGTAACGGGGATTCATGGTGTCCCATACGATGCCATGAATGATTTTTCCCGAAGAGAGAACGATGTTGATTTTTTCTCCACAGCGATTGCTGCCATTGCTGCGAAAGAAAAGATCAGGTGACAGGGCGATCTGGTCAGGCCGGGTGGGTCCGCAGGCTGAGATGCCAGGATTGCTGTTGGTTTGGCTGGGTAAAGCGTTATATGCCGTAACCCGGCGCAAATAAAAAACTTGATGGTGGATGATGAGAGCGCTATCCCCTTGTGCAGCAGTGGATTCATTGCGGGTGTTACTATCTTGATCGCTGGTTTTTTCCAGGGAACCAGATTGAGAAGGGTTCATGACGATGGCTGTTTTCGGAGTGAGTTGAGTGAGCATCCCGGCTGGTAATCCGGAAGAATTAAGTGCCAGCGCATTCGGTAATAATAAAGCCATCAGGGCAACGCCCATTCCTGCAGACAGACTTTTAATCATAGGGTTCTCCCACTTTGAGCTGGCATTCTGGAGCCGGTTTCCAGTCGAAACACAGACGGGTATTGTTCTCAAATCATGAAAAGGAACGATATTTTATAAAAAATGTGGAAAAAATCAAGGAGATAAATTAATTTTATTAAAAACAATTGGTTGCGATTGTGTACCGGCTTGTGCGTGGTGTTGCGCTGCCTTTTTTTGCAAGATGGATTCAAAAAACTAGTATCCATAGTGACGCTAAGACTAGCGTATAGTTATTTTTTTAGTTATGATCCCTCTGCTCGTTTTCCAACCCAACAAAGGAGACTGCTATGAGCAAGTTTACCACAGCTTTGAAAGTAACTGCGCTGATTTTGCCCTTGGGCCTGGCCGGTTGCGCTACCAGTTCTGACCTCGCTAAGGTTTCTGCCAAGGCTGATGCCGCGCAGTCCACCGCCAACGAGGCTCTTGCCAAGGCTAATGCCGCACAGAGCACTGCAACTGACGCTTTGAGCAAGGCTAATGCCGCACAGAGCACGGCTGATCAGGCCATGAGCACTGCCAATTCTGCCAACCAGAAGGCTGAAGAAGCCAATGAGAAGGTAGAGCGCATGTTCAAAAAGGCGATGATGAAGTAATTTTATCGTCGTACTGGATGTGCAAAGGCCCCGCCGGTTTCCGGCGGGGCCTTTGGTTTTTTGTACTTACATGAGGCTATAGAAAGTTTGGTGTGGTCTTGATTAACCCGCCTTGCGAAAATGCAAATCCACATGAATATCCACAAAAGGACACAGTACGCCCCCACTGGCTGACGCTCAATCAATCCGAGCTCCGTGAGTACCACCACATCATCATGTACGCGGCGCACATCTCGACCTATCTGCCGGGCCAGCTCGCGGATGGAGACATCCCCTAACCGCATAATCTGGCGTAGTAACGACCAGCGTAATGCCGTTAGTCGGCCAAGAAATACATCCGCCGATTCAAAATTCAGGGTTTCTCCCTGGTAGGTTTCAGACTGAGCAGCCTTGCCCGCACTGCGTAGAGCAGCCTGCCAGTCCGGTTGTACGGTAATGGTCAGTGTTCGCGCTTCCATCGTTCCACCTCTGCAATAAAATCCTCAATCAATTGATCCACACTGATAAATGCGTAAGCCGTTTCCTCATCGGAAAAGTGAACATGGTCGCCTTTGCCACGCTCATTATCATAACCAATAACCCCTCACCTTGACGAAATAAGGTATCAACATAATAATCAATATGAATCTGGATTGGGATGAAGAAAAAAGGCGGTCTACCCTCGCTCATCGGGAACTGGACTTTGCAGATTGCGTAGAAGTGTTTGCCGATGTCACCTTTGAGTTTCCTGATAAGCGCAAGGACTATGGTGAAGCGCGTACCGTTTGCATCGGATTCCTTAAAAATCGCATGGTTGCAGTGGTGTACACGCAACGTGGGGATACCCGGCGGATTATTTCAATGAGGAAATGTAATGAGCGTGAAATCAAAATCTACCTCGAACGTCTGGCTGGATGAAGACGACGCAGAGGAATTAACCGGTAAAGAACTGGATCACCCGGAAGGCCGCTGGCTGCAAGACGGTCAGCCCATAGAAACCAGAAAAGGCCAAGCTGCCTTTCGTGCCCGCTTACGAAAAAAGCAGGTTAATATGCTGATTGATCCGGACATTCTCGACTACTTTCGCCAAAAAGCGGGGCAACGTGGGTATCAGACGCTGATCAACCGCACCTTGCGGGAATCCATGGAGCGGGAATCCTTGCTGGATGCCGTGCGCAAAGTGGTTCGGGAAGAATTGCACCATACGGACTAAAGCGGCTAGTGGTCTGTCCGCGAGGTCATTTAAGGGGGCATCATGAGCGTAGACCGTGATCGTGGGGTGGCGATTGTCAACGAGGCTGTAGACCCTCTGGATGGATACCGTGTTTGGGCAGCGATGGGGTAGTGGCGAACGCATCCGCATAACGCCCAAGGAATTGAATGCCCTGATGGAAGGCAAAATCATTGCCGTGGATGTCGAGGGTGAGTATGTGGTGTACCTTCAACTGGATGATGAATCCGAGGATTGAGCCTTGCTACCAACCATTGAAGTGGAAATTGATGCACAGGGACAGGTTCATCCCGTGGGGTTGGGCAAGCAGCTTCCGGCGTGCCGTGCCTTGTTGGCCTTGCTGACGCCGCTTGCCAACGAGGAATCGCTGCTTTCAGAATCCGTGCTGGCTGAAGACTGGTTGAAACCCTCAGAGGATGAGGCATGGGCCTACTTGCAGCCGGTCAGGTAATACGGGGGAAACCATGATCAGCGAACTGGATACCGTCATTCTGGTGAAGGATCGACTCCATGAAGGTCTGGTGAAAGGTGATGTAGGGACCGTGGTATTCATCCACGAAGGCGGAAAAGCCTTTGAGGTTGAGTTTACCACTTTGGCCGGTGATCCATTGGGGGTACTGACCTTGGCAGAAGATGAAATTCGGCCTATTTCCGCAAGGGATGTGCCGCATGTGAGGGTGGTGTGATGAAGTTTGGTTTTTTCAAGGGTAAGGGCAGAAGAAAAATCTGTGTTTGTTGTGGGGCATAGTCAATGAAACTTGCAGAAACCCAAAGGGCTTTCACCGAGTCCATGCGATCAAAGTATCCGAACCTGTTCCCTGAACCGGAAAATGAGGACTACGCTATTAATCGATATGGAATAGAGGTCTATCAAGGCTGGTTTCCCATCGTTGGGCACATGATTGATCGAATCGCGATCTACGCAGAACACCATGAGATTGACGATTTCTTGCGGATCACCCAGATCAAAACGGATTACTGTCTGTTGCGCTGCAATACAACGCTGCAGAACGATGAACTGAACCAGATCATCAACGCACATAACGAACAGGCTACTCACACCTGTGAACAATGCGGGAACCCGGGCGAAATTCGCGTGGAACGCCGTTGGAAGACTGTGCTTTGCGACATGTGCAATAGTAAAAAATGAAGACGTAGATCACTGATGCATTAAAAACAGGGCGCACTGGCGACCAATGATTCTGCCGTACAGGCCATGGGCGGCGAAGCCCTGAAAATGATTGCCAAGGAAGTAGCCGATACCGTGCGCCAGAACACCCGCATCGACTGGTCCATCCGTGAACAGGCACGGGCGCATCTACGGCGCATGGTGAAACGGGTTTTACGGAAACATGGTTATCCGCCCGATATGCAGGAAGGGGCGGTGAATATGGTTATTGAACAGGCTGAGGGGTTGGTGGCATAACCAAAGCCCGTTATACCAGCACGGCAATCTTGGCGTAACTTTGGAACCAGTCATCCTGAAAGACCGGCAAACCCGGTCCGTTCAGGCGGATACACCAGACGGCACCGTGCAGGTCCCATACAGCATGGCACAGACTTCGGGATGGTGCACAGAAGCCCCCACACTCAAAGAAGTTTCTCGCTGTTTGGCATCCAGTCCTGCCAGTAGCGGCACAACAGGGGATAATTCCACCGGCATTATAGTGCTTCCACCACCACCGCCGTCCCATAGGCCGTGACCTCATTCATGGCCTGCCCCTGTCCTGCATCAAACTCACCGGAATCAAAGCGCATCCCCAATACCGCGTTGGCCCCAAGGGAGCGGGCATGTTCCGCCAGTTGTTCCAGAGCATCATCACGGGTCTGAGCAATCATTTTTAAGTAGCCAGACTGTTTTCCGCCAAAAACGGCACGGATACCGCCCAGAAGATTGCCGACGATATTGCGGGACCGGACACCCGTACCATAGACCGGCCCAAGGACCCGAACCACCCGCATACCGGGGCAGTCGTTGATGGTGAGTATCAGGATATTATTTTCCATCACCATCCCCTTCATCGTCCATCACAGGTCCAGCACCCTTAGTAATTACAAATCCCCGCCACGGAAAGGCGGTCCCGGACTGCATCAATGACACGCCGGCGATCCGGCATGGCCAGACGGCCTATGCGTTCCGCCATGTCCATCTCTACAGTGGCGATTTTTGCTGTGCGCACCACCGATGCCACCGGCAGGCCGACACCTGCGAGATCGGCAATCTCAACATCTCCGGGCCACCCCCTGTTTTCCGCGCTGGTGACCATGAGTACCCACAGCAGACGTAGAGACCCTGTACCGTTGTTGATAGCAAGGACCAGAGCGGGGCGGTACTGATGAACAGGTCGGTTGGTATAGGGGAACGGTAGCCTTACGACATCCCAAACTTCACAACTGCCCATAGGCCCGTCGATCTGCTTCGCTGTCCCATTCGGAAAATAGCACGAAGGGGTCTTCCTCAGCTTCTTGAGTCGCTTTACTCAGAATGACCCGGCCATCCTCAATGCGGTAGGCGATCGCATCCCCCTCACGAAGATGCAATGCAATCCGCACCGGCTGCGGAATGGTGGTTTGGGCTTTGCTGGTCAATTTGCTGGTAATCATGGCGATTATTCCTGCAGGTTCCGAGGCGACTCATGGTAAGGATATTCCTTGCTATCTGCAAGCCTTGATAAAAACTAAGACGCAGAAAAACACTTAGCAAACATCGCTAAGTGATTGTCTTATATGGGGTGGCTGACGGGGCTCGAACCCGCGACAACCGGAATCACAATCCGGGACTCTACCGACTGAGCTACAGCCACCATATTGGAGAAAACGCATGATACAACGGCCAAAGTCTGGCCGCAAGGCGACAGGCAGGAGTTAATTCTCAGTCCATGAATAATGAGCTGACAGAGTCTTCTTCAGCAATGCGACGAATGGTTTCCGCCATGAGTTCGGCGACCGACAGTACGCGAATTTTCGGGCTCTCCTGCGCTTCTTTACTGAGCGGAATGGTATCCGTAACCACCAGTTCATCCAGTTCAGAGCGCGCTATCCGTTCCATGGCCGGTCCGGAGAGAACCGGGTGAGTACAATAGGCGCAGACCTTGACTGCCCCTTGGGCTTTGAGGGCATGAGCAGCCTCACAAAGGGTATTGGCGGTATCTACCATATCATCTACCAATACGCAGGTGCGTCCTTCGACGTCACCAATAATGTTCATGACCACGGACTCATTGGGGCGGGGACGGCGTTTATCGATGATGGCCAGATCCACTTCCAGCCGTTTGGCAATAGCGCGGGCACGAACTACACCCCCTACGTCAGGAGAAACGACAATGAGTTCCGGGTAGCTTTTCCGCCAGATGTCACCCAGTAAAATGGGGGAGGCGTAAATATTATCCACAGGAACATCAAAAAACCCTTGAATTTGATCTGCATGCAGATCCATGGTTAAAACCCGATTGGCCCCGGCGCTGGTGATGAGGTCCGCCACCAGCTTGGCCGTAATAGCCGTGCGCGAGCGGGATTTCCGGTCCTGGCGTGCATAACCGAAATAAGGCATGGCAGCAGTAATCCGGTTGGCCGAAGCGCGTTTCAGGGCGTCAATCATGGTGAGTAATTCCATGAGATGATCATTGGTAGGTGCGCAGGTGGGCTGAAGGACGAATACATCGCGCCCCCGGACGTTTTCGAGGATTTCGACAAACACTTCGCCGTCACTGAAAGAACTGACCTCGGCGCGACCAAGGGGGATTTGCAGAAAACGGGCTACTTGCGCAGCAAGAACAGGATTGGCGTTTCCACTGAACACCATAAGATTGCCGTGGGCCATGTGATGTCATTCTCTCTGTGCAGGTGGCAAAACAGTCCGAGGACAATTGGCTGGGGCGCCAGGGATCGAACCTGGGAATGCCGGAATCAAAATCCGGTGCCTTACCGCTTGGCTACGCCCCAATAACTCATTGCTCGGCAGGATCAAATAGAGGATGCCGATTACATCCTTTGACTGCCCAGGATCGCCATGGCAAAGGTACTTGTCCAGCGATGATCCGGGCGCTACTTGCATCTTCTGCAACCCCGAAAACACAGGCACCGCTCCCCGTTAAACGAACATTGCGCAAACCATGACTTTTCAGCCATTGGGTAGCGGATTCGACCTCCGGGTAGCGTGCACATACTGTGCTTTGCAGGGTGTTTTCCATGACCCCGCCGAGAAACGCGCCTATTGTGCTGGGCGGGTGCTGTCGTGTCAATTCTGGAGCGGTAAAAATTTCCCGGGTACTGACAGCAATGCCGGGATGTACGAGTACATAATGAGATTCTGGGACTTCAGCCAGAGCGGATAGCTGTTCACCGATTCCTTCTGCCCAGGCGCTCTGTCCAAAAATGAACACGGGAACATCCGCACCCAGTTGGGTGCCGAGGGCCATCAGCTCCTGGCGGGTAAAACCGGTTCGCCAGAGTCGGTTGAGAACGATCAGGGTGCTGGCGGCATCCGAAGAGCCACCGCCAATCCCGCCGCCCAGCGGCAGAACCTTGTCGATGTGAATATGGACCCCTTCCTGGATGCCAGCGTTTTCCATCAGCAGGCGGGCTGCACGGATGCTGAGATCATCTGCCTCAGCGACGGTTGCGGCTCCGCCACTTCGGGAGAATTGGCCGGCGGGTCGCGAACTGAATTGTAGCTGATCGGCAAAATCAATAAATTGAAAAACGGTCTGTAGTTCATGGTAGCCGTCGGGCCGTTGTCCGACGACCCGGAGCATCAGGTTCAGTTTTGCCGGGGCAGGGTAGGAAATGCTCATGTTTATTCTGCTTGACCCATTTGCCACTGAGTAATGGCCATCCGCAGGGCAATGCCATCCGGACCATTTGCCTGCAATAATTTGGGCATGGTCAGTCCGCCGACGGGGGTATATTGCAAATAGTGGACCTGCCAGGGGCCACTGCGGAGAATGTTCGGCAATCCTGAAGCGTTGTTGCTGATGGTGCTGGTGTTACCGCGCAAGCCGAGCATCCAGTCCGGCAGCTCCGCAGCCGGCAGTTCGACATGCAGGACCATGCTCAGTAGCGTGGACAGATTGCGAGCTTGCCGATGTTCTCCGGTGATGGTTTCCAGATGAGCCCCGGAAGCCTCTACCGTGATGCGTGCCACGGTTCTGCCCAGAGGGTCATAAATGGAAAGTTCCTGCAGCTGGGGCGACTGTTTCCAGCGAAAGCCAAAGTTTTCATTCTGTTTGGGTGTGCTGAGGACGGCTTCGCCACTGGCACGCCAGTATTTCAAGCTGGAAATTACCTGATTACGTTCCACTGTGGGGAGAACGCGGGATGTGTTGGGATGCACGGGAGTCATCGTCGCGCAGGCCGAGAGTGTCAACGCGAGAATGGCCCCGGCACCGAGTTGCAGTGCCCGGTTCAGCCTCATAAAAAGAAAAATTTTGCGAAAAGAAGGAGTCATGGCTGGCGGGTCAGTTCCTGGCGGAGAGGAGTGTCGTTGGGATTTTTGTCCAGCGCCTGTTGCCAGACGTTACGGGCTTCCTGATGTTTGCCGAGAGCCCAGAGGATACGTCCCAGATGCATGCTGAGTTCGGGATCATCAGGAAGGGCCTGGTGGGCTTTTTGCAAGTATTCCAGGGCTTTCTGGTTGTCGCCCTGACGATGATGGAGCCAGCCGATACTGTCCAGAATCTCCGGGTTTTCGGGTTCTAGTTCAATCGCTTGGTGTAATAGCGTGCTGGCTTCGGAGAGGTTCTGATTTCTTTCCACAAGGCTGTAGCCCAGAAAATTATAGGCCTGGGCATTATCAGGGGCGAGCTGAATGACCTGATGCATGGATTTCTCCATGGCTGGAAAATCATGGAGTTGTTCCTGGACGGCACCTTGGGCATACCAGAGCTCCGCATTTTCCGGAAGACGTTCGAGAGCTTGCTGAAGTATTTGCAGGGCCTGCTGCAGGTGGCCGCTGCCTTGTAACAAATCGGCCTGGAGCAGGGGAATCTGCGCCTCTTTGGGGTGAGCGGTTGCCAGAGTTTGCAGACGGGTCAGGGCTTTTTTATGGTCACCCAGCTGATACTCAACGCGTGCACTGTGCAGCTCCACTTCTGCATACAGGGGACCGGAGTGAATGCGCTGGTACCATTGCAGAGACTCCGCCCAGTGACCCTGGGCTTCATACAATCGGCCCAAATAGTAAATGGGTGCGGGGGATTGGGGCGCGAGATCACGGGCGCGCTGCAGATTACTTTGGGCTGCAGGCCAGTTGTGGCGTTCAATGTCCATGATCCCTAAGGACAAGGCGATTTCAGGATTATCCGGGTGTTGCCGCGCCATTCCCTGATAAATCCGGTAGGCCTGGGTCGTGCCCCCCATTTTCAGATAAAGCGCGGCCAAGTACTGGTGGGCTTTTGTCGCGTCTGGATGATGCGCTGTAAAAGACTGAATACTGTGCAGGGCCACGGTCGGCCCTTGGGTGGTTTGCAGGGCCTCGGCCAGTTGAATGGCAGCTTCCTGCCAGTCAGGTCGCAGGCTGAGCGCTTTTTCCAGCCAGGTGATAGCATGATCGGGATGGTTCTCGATCAGATCAATCCGACCCAAGGTGTAATAAGCACTGGCAGAGTTTGGATTTTTGCTGGCCAAAGCAGTTAATAGTCGCTTCGCTTCGCCACTTTGGCCGTGGGCAATCAGTAATTCCGAGAGTTGCAGGGTGATTTTGGGATCATCCGGAAAACGCGCCAGAGTTGCCTGGAGCAGGTTGATGGCTTGCTGTTCTTGACCTTTGGTCAGCAGCAGTGCTGCCTCAAACTGGTCGGCCTTGGCGCTGTTAGGTGCCAGTTCCCGCCATTTTCTGGCCAGGGTCAGGGCGTCATCAAAATCCCCGAAGCGGGCGGTAGCCTGGGTGGCGCGCTCCAGAACATTTGCCTCGGGTGCCAGTTTGGCTGCTTCCGCCCATGCCGGTATGGCGAGCTTCGGCTCCTGCTGCAAGGTCGCAAATTCGGCAACCAGGAGGTAATACAACTGTTCTCCAGTCATCCCGGCAGGCTTGGTATCGGCCACAGCATTCCCAGCGATAAGGCTGAGCAGTATTCCTGCCACCATGCCGCTCAGCTTGCTTCTCATACCATCTGCTCCGGATTGATCATTCAGCGAGCACAATAACTGCTGGCGCAGCGGCTTGCAATCCTGTGCGCGGTCAGCGACAATTCAGCCCCTCCATCGTCGCTCTGCAGGGACGGTCGCTGCTATTTTCTGCTTTGGTCTAAGTCATCATACTGCCCCGATTGCGGTTCGGGAAAAGGTCGCCTTTTCTCCGGAATCGCTGGCTGCGGCTTACCGCGATCTGCTTGATCAGGGACTCGTCAAGGAAGCTCTGATTGTATCTACCTGCAACCGCACCGAAATTTACGTGCATGGCGGTCATGGGTCGAATCGTCAGGCCTTGCAGAACTGGCTCTGTGCGTTTCATCAGATTGATCCCCGTTCTCTGGATGGACACATTTATTACTCCAGCGACGCAGAGGCTGTCCGCCATCTGTTTCGGGTAGCCTGCGGTCTCGATTCCATGATTATTGGTGAACCCCAGATTTTGGGACAGGTGAAAGATGCCTATCAGGCAGCTGCCGACAGTGGTGCAGCCGGTCCAGTCTTGAATCGCCTGCTGCACTGGACGTTTCGGGTTGCCAAACGGGTGCGTTCGGAAACCGCCATTGGCTCTGCCCCGGTGAGCGTGGCCTATGCAGCGGTCAGTCTTGCCAAACAGTTGCTCGGGGGTCTGGAAGGTCGCTCGGTATTACTGATCGGGGCTGGAGATACCATAGAACTGGTGGCTACCCATTTGCGGGAGCACGGCGTAAGCACTTTTGCTGTGGCCAATCGCAGCTCCGAACGTGGTGAGCAACTGGCCGCAAAGTTTGCGGGGAATGCCCATACCCTGGAAATGATCCCCAGTCTTCTGCATGACGCTGATGTGGTGGTGAGCTGCACGGCCAGCACCCAGCCCATTGTCAGCCGTGAGGCGGTGTCTGCCGTCATGGCGCAGCGCGAACGTGGTGATCTGATGCTGGTGGATCTGGCCGTACCCCGGGATATTGCCCCCGAAGTGGAAAGCATTGAGCAGTGTTATTTGTACACGCTGGACGATCTGAATGATATTGCCCAGGCAGGAATGCGGGCGCGACGTGAAGCCGCTGCAGCTGCCGAGTTGATCATTGCCGATGAAGTGGGCCAATTTCAGCAGTGGCGCGAAAGTCTGGATGTGGTGCCGGCTATCCGCCGCCTGCGCGATCACGTGGAAGAACGGCGTCAGGAGGAAGTGCGGCGTTTTCAGCATTATCTGGATCAGGGCCAGGATCCGCACGCGGTTCTGGATGCTTTTTCCAAGGCGCTGATCAATAAAGTGCTGCATGATCCCATTGCGACCTTGCGCCAGCCCTGCCAGGAAGCCACCAATGAGAGTCTGGTCGCGGCTTTGGACATTCTTTTTCATCTCAGTGATGCTGAAGGATGAGCCTCAGTCCGCGTTTGCAGGGCCAGCTGGAACAATTGGCCTTTCGCTTTGAAGAGCTGAGCCAGATGTTGACCAGCCCTGAGTTGGTCAATGATACCCAGCGCTTTCAGAGCCTTTCCAGGGAGTTGGGTGAAATCAGTCCCATACTGGATTTGTTACGCCGTCACGAACAGCGCCAACGCGATCATGACGAGGCGGAAAAAATGCTGCTTGAAGAGCGCGATCCCGATTTGCGGGAAATGGCCCATGACGAGCTGGCGAGCGCCAATAAAGATCTGGAGGAACTGGAAGAGTCCTTGCGCTTGCGCTTGTTGCCCAAAGACCCCAATGATGAGCGCAACGTTTTCGTGGAAGTACGTGCGGGGACCGGGGGAGAAGAAGCCGCTCTGTTTGCCGGCGACCTGGTGCGCATGTATACCCGTTATGCCGAGAGTCAGGGTTTTACAGTGCTGTTGTTGTCCGCATCGGAGTCGGAGCGGGGCGGCTACAAGGAGGCCGTGCTGGAAATCAGCGGGCGCGGTGCTTATTCCCGACTCAAGTTTGAATCGGGCGGCCATCGGGTTCAGCGCGTCCCGGAAACTGAAGCCCAGGGGCGTATCCATACCTCCGCCTGTACGGTGGCGGTATTGCCGGAGGTGGATACGGTCAGCGAGATCAATATCAATCCTGCGGATCTGCGAATTGATACCTTTCGAGCCAGTGGCGCCGGTGGTCAGCACATCAACAAGACCGATTCGGCTATCCGGATTACCCATATTCCTTCGGGTCTGGTGGTAGCCTGTCAGGAAGATCGCTCACAGCACAAAAACCGCGCCAAGGCGATGGCCTTGTTACAGGCCCGACTGCTGGAAACAGAGCAGGAAAAACAGCAGAGCAGTGCTGCACAAACCCGGCGGCTTTTGATTGGTTCCGGTGATCGCTCCGAACGCATTCGTACTTATAATTTTCCGCAAGGACGCCTGACGGATCATCGGATCAATCTGACCTTGTACCGGCTGGAAGCTATTCTGGCGGGAGATCTGGATGCCGTGATTGAGCCGCTGATCAAGGAATATCAGGCCGATTTGCTGCAAAATCTGGGTGATGATTAGTCTTCAGGATTGGCAGCGCCATCTGGGTGCACAGTTGGCGGCAGTCAGTGACCAGCCTATCCAGGAAGCGCGCTGGTTGATGACCCATGGTCTCGGTCTCCGTTCCACGGAACTTTTGATAAACCCGCAAAAGGTTTTGACTCCCACTGAAAGAGCACAATTACAGACACTTCTGGACCAGCGACTCAGCGGTGTGCCTCTGGCTTACTGTCTGGGTGAATGGTCCTTTTATGGACTGGATCTGACAGTCACTGCTGCAGTATTAATTCCTCGTCCCGATAGTGAATTGCTGGTCAGTCTGGCGCTTATGGAGAGTCAGGTAGAGGATGACCTGCAACTGCTTGATCTGGGCACAGGGTCCGGAGCACTGGCCCTGGTGCTGGCCCGTGAACGGCCGCAAGCCAGCGTTTTTGCGGTGGAGCAAAGCCCGGAAGCCTTGGCCGTCGCCCGGCTGAATGGGGATCGAATCGGGGTGAAAAACATCCAGTGGTTGCAAGGTGATTGGTATACTCCCCTGGATCCGAACCTGCGTTTTGATCAAATTATTTCCAACCCGCCTTATCTCGCCAGTAATGACCCCCATCTGCCGGACTTACAGCATGAGCCCAGGACTGCGCTGGTGGCTGGTGCAACGGGTCTGGAATGTCTGGAACCTATTATTATCGGTGCCCGTTCGCGCTTGCGCCCGGGGGGACGTATTTTGCTGGAGCATGGTTGCGAGCAAGCTGCTGCAGTGCACACACTCCTGCATGACCATGGTTTTCAGCAGGTACACACGCATTGTGATCTGGCGGGCAGAGAACGTGTAAGTAGTGCCAGGAGTCCTGATCATGCCTGAGTTACCGGAAGTGGAAGTGACCCGTCTGGGAATCAGTCCGCATCTTTTGGGAAAAAATCTGCAGGGCGCGATCGTGCGTGAATCACGTTTGCGCCTGGCTGTGAATGCGGACTTGAGCGCGCAGGTTGCCGGTCAGAAACTGGAGCAAATAAGACGGCGCGGCAAATATCTGCTGCTGGATTTGCAACGGGGCAGCATTCTGATTCATTTGGGGATGAGTGGACACTTGCGGGTACTCCCGCAGGACACTCCGGTGGAGAAGCATGATCATGTGGACCTGCTTTTTGCTCAGGATACGTGTTTGCGTTTCCATGATCCCCGCCGTTTTGGCGTACTTTGCTGGCTGAAAGAAGCGGATACGCACCCATTGATTGCCCGCCTTGGTCCCGAACCTCTGGGCGAGGATTTTTCCGGAGCCTATCTCCATGCTCAGAGTCGTCAGCGCCAGATTCCGGTAAAAGCCTTTCTGATGGATGCGCATCAAGTGGTGGGTGTGGGAAATATTTACGCCAATGAGGCCCTTTTTGCCGCAGGCATTGATCCGCGTCGCCCGGCCGGACGCATCTCTCTGGCTCGCTACACCCTCCTGGCCGCAGCCGTGCGTGTCGTGCTGGAAGCTGCTATTCAGCAGGGGGGGACGACTCTGCGCGACTTTACCCGACCAGATGGCAGAAATGGATATTTTCGACTATCTCTGGCGGTATACGGACGAGAAGGACAAGCCTGTATCCGCTGTGGAAAAGCTTTGCAGGGAATACGCATCGGCGGGCGGGCGACCACTTATTGTTCCCATTGTCAGCACTGACCTGTCGGGAGTACCCATGAGCCTTGAGCAGTCGATTACCCGGTCACCGATTTTGGAGGGCCTGTCTGCATTGAACCGCTGGCGCCAGGATCTGGTTAGTGGCCTGCACGAAATGGCAGCACTCACTGCCGACCTCGGCCTGCTGCCCAGCGGAACTATGCTGCAGCTGGAGACCCTAGCTTATGATACAGAGCAGGACAGTCTGCGCATTGCTTTTGTCGGGGAGTTTTCCCGGGGTAAAACCGAACTGATCAATGCCTTGTTTTTTTCGGATATGGGCCAGAGACTTCTGCCTTCCAGCTCCGGGCAGACCACCATGTGTCCCGTGGAAATTCGCGGTGCGCCGCAAGGACGTCCCGGTCTGCAGCTACTGCCCATCGCCAGCCGCAGCCTCGATGTCAGCATTGAAAAGCTTAAGAAGGCGGGAAGCGCCTGGCGCAAGTTCCCCTTGTCTGTGGCAGACAAAAAGGAGCGATCAGAGTCATTAGCGCACTTGACCGAAACGGTTTGTGTGGCCGTAGAAGATGCCCGGCGTATTGGTCTTTGCCCGCCGCTGAACCGTACCCCCAAAAATCGCGAACGCACGGTTTGCCCTTCTTGCGGATTGGGTAAGGTGCTGATTCCGCGCTGGCGGCACGCCATATTATATCTGGCACACCCGGTATTGGATGCAGGCTTGACAGTGCTGGATACCCCGGGCCTCAATGCCATTGGTGCCGAGCCGGAACTGACCTTCAGCATGCTCGCAGATGCGGACGCTATTGTATTTCTGCTGGGTGCAGACACCGGAGTAACGCAAAGTGATCTGATGATCTGGGACCAATACCTGATGCGCAATGCCCATCAAAAGCAAATTGTACTCTTGAATAAAATTGACACCCTTTGGGACGAATTGCGGGAAGAGGATGATATTCAACAGGAAATTACCCAGCAGGTGGCTAATACAGCAACCCGCTTACGTATCAGCCCTGATCAGGTCATTCCGGTTTCCGGTCAAAAAGGCCTGGTTGCCCGAATCCGTCAGGATGCGGAGCTGCTGGAGCGCAGTGGCTTGGCCGCGCTGGAACGCTCCATAGCGGAAGTACTTCTGCCAGCGCGTCATGAAACCATCAAGGAAAAATGCCGAATGCTCATAGAGCGGGCGGTGCTGGATCAAAAAAATATGTTGCAGGATCAGCGCCATCGTCTTTTAGCCCAAATGGATAGCGTACAAAGTCTCAAGGACCGTACGGCTGAAAAAATCCCCAAACTGGTTGCACAGCACCAAATCCTGCTCAAAAATTTTGAGCAGGATCGACAGGCTTTTGAAGAGAAAAAAGCCCGGTTTCGCCAGGCAGTGGAAGAGTTGTTGCTGATTCCTCTGGCTCCCAATACCTTTGATCTGGTGATCAGCAATGCCAAGGCGGAAATGCTCTCAGCCTGGACAACTGCAGGAATTGTCGAGCGTTTCCGGCAGTTTTTCAGTGAAGCCGTCGCCCACTTTGATCGGGCACTGGAGGGCGCACAACAAGTGTCTGCCATGGTCGCGGAAGAATATCAGGCCTTGCAGAAGCGTTACCGCCTGCCCCCCTTGCGGGCCGTGCCCTACGCCATGATGCCCAGACGTGCGGAATTAATGGATATGTCTGAAAGCTACGAGCGTTTTGGAATGATGCTGGAAATTGCGGTAAACACCCAAAGTAGCGTGGTGCGCAAGGCATTTTTGACGGTAGCGGGTCGTACCCGGGATTTTGTCGTCGAAACCCGTCGGGAGGCGGAAAACTGGGTGGATGAAATCATGGCCGTCATGAACCAGCAACTCCAGCTATTTCATCAAAATGCCGAGGAAGAGCTGAATTCACTACAAAGTATTGCCACGACTATGGGTAATATTGATACCAGAGTACAGCAGCTGGAACAGAGTCTTGCCGAGATTCAGGAGCAGAGTGACCGGCTTGATCGCCAATCCGCTCCACTCCTGAGTCTGCTGCGAGCGCCTTTCAGGCCTGTCCGGTAAGTTGCCGGAATTTGCTTTGCAGTTGTTCAGCAGATTCTGCATGGTCAGGATCTTTGCTGATACAATCCACCGGACAGACTTCCATGCACTGGGGCGTGTCGTAATGACCAACGCACTCGGTGCAGAGATTGGGGTCAATGACATAGATATTCGGCCCCATGCTGATGGCGCTGTTGGGACATTCGGGTTCACAGACATCACAGTTGATGCAGTTGTCATCAATAAGCAGAGACATTTATTTCTCCTTGGATCAATAGCATATTCTACTTTTCTGAATGGCTTAGGTCCACTCCGTTAAGAAAATGTCTTTTCAGGGCGCTGGCTACCGCAGGATGGACAAAAGCGCTGACATCTCCGCCCAGGCGACTGATTTCCCGAACCAGGCTGGAGGAAAGAAAAGTATGCTGATCAGAAGTCATCAAAAACAGGGTCTCAATTTGCGCATCCATGCGGCGATTGATGGAGGCCAATTGAAATTCATGCTCAAAATCAGAAATGGCGCGCAACCCGCGCAAAATCAGATGGGTTTTTTCTTCCTGCAAGAGGTGGATCAATAATCCGGAAAAAGCGCGTACCCGGACTCCCGGAATGCCTGTGAGGGTTTCCGTGGCCAGGGCGACTCTTTCAGTTAGAGGAAATATGGGATTTTTGGGAGTTTCCGAGGCGATGGCCACCACGACCTCGTCAAAAAGCTGGGCAGCGCGGCGGACCAGGTCTTCATGCCCATGGGTGATTGGATCAAAAGTGCCGGGATATATAATCCGTCTGGGCTGAGGTTTTGTGCGCATGTGCTCCTACTGCTTGCTAAACAGGGTGTAAAAAGCATCACCACAATGTCCGTGGCGATAAGACTGCCAACCTTGAGGAATATCTGCGGCCTGCCATTGTTCCGCAGCCGAGCTTTCCAGGTAAAGCCAGCAGGGTTTTTCCGATGTTGCGCAGGCAGCAAAACAAGACGCCAGACGCTGCGGCCAGCCCTGATCAAAGGGCGGATCAGCAAACACTATATCAAAGGAAGGCGCATTCTGCTGTAGATAGTGCAGAGCATTCTTGCCGGCAAGCTGGCTTTCCGGAATCCCACAAGCCTTGAGATTCTGTAACAACAGGGCGCGATGCCGGGGATTTTTTTCGACAAAAACCACTTCCTTGGCATCTCTTGACCAGGCTTCCAGCCCCAAAGCGCCACTTCCGGCGAAAAGGTCCAGAACCCGCGCGCCTGCAACCACCCCGCCCAACCAGTTAAACAGTCGTTCACGGACTACCCCGGGCGTAGGGCGAACGCCTGAATCTGAGGGGGTCAACAGCCGGCGACCTCGATGCCGTCCAGCAATGATGCTGACGGTCATGGATTTTTACCCCAAATTGCCGGTGACAGATAGTCATCAGCGATGGGCGCATTGTTCGCTGCGCTGCTTCGGTGGATAATGCAACTATTCATAATGTCTGAGGTTCTGCCCGTTCAATGGTTTTTAACTGGTTCAAGCGTAACAAAAGCCCTTCTCAGGAGGAAATGACAGAAGCCGCTGACGCAACTGTCCAGCCTGAGCCTGCTGAGGAAAAACCTGAGACTGTTCTGCCTGCACATGTTGAGGCAGTACCAGAAGCCGCATCTGAAGATGAGACCACCCCGCCACCCGCACAGCTATTGGAAGAGCCGGAAGATCAGCCAGCGGAGTCTCCCGATATGGCGTTGCCTGCTGCCGAACCTGCCGCTGGTTCCGTGCAAAAAGGGCTTTTTGCACGACTACGAGAGGGTCTGAACCGGAGTCGGGAGCAATTTACCGAAGGCGTCGGCCGACTGGTCCTGGGTAAAAAAGTCATTGATGACGAATTGCTGGAAGATCTGGAAGCGTTATTGTTACAAGCGGATCTGGGTTCTGCAGCGACTCGGGAAATCATGGCCTCGGTGACGGAAAAAGTGCGTCGTAAGGAACTGACAGATCCTGCCATCCTGAAAAAAGCCCTGCGCGATGCGTTGCTCGATATTTTGCGGCCGCGTGCGGAACTCTGGGTGCCGGAAAAGGGACGGACGCAGGTATTGATGATGGTAGGCATCAATGGTGCCGGGAAAACGACGACTACGGGCAAGCTCGCCGCACGCTGGAAGGCCGATGGGTTTTCCATGGTGCTGGCGGCCGGAGACACTTTTCGGGCGGCTGCGGTTGAACAGTTGCAGGGCTGGGGACAACGGGTGCAGGTTCCGGTAGTTGCGCAGGGAACCGGTGCGGATAGTGCCTCGGTAGTTTTTGATGCGTTTGCGGCGGCGCGGGCCCGATCTGCCGATCTGCTCATTGCCGATACGGCAGGACGCCTGCATACCCAGGACCATTTGATGGAAGAACTGAAAAAAGTCAAAAGAGTACTGGCAAAGAAGGATCCCGAAGCGCCCCATCAGGTCTGGTTGGTGCTGGATGCAGGAACCGGACAAAATGCCCTGAATCAGGCCCAGCAGTTTCATGAGGCTATTGGTCTGACGGGTATCTGTATTACCAAACTGGATGGCACCGCCAAGGGCGGGGTGGTGGCGGCTATTGCCAAGGCTCTGCCGATTCCGATTCGTTACATTGGTGTAGGCGAACAGGTGGCTGACTTGCGTCCCTTTGATCCAGAATCTTTTGTTGATGCCCTCTTCGCGGAGCCGAAGTCATGATTGAATTTATCAATGTCACCAAACATTATCCCGGCCGCCATCATGTGCTGCGTGAACTGAATCTTAAATTGCCGACCGGGCAGATGGCTTTATTGACTGGGCCTTCGGGGGCAGGCAAAAGCACGCTTCTGAAATTGTTGTTGCGTCTGGAGGACGTCAGTCATGGCACGCTGATGGTCAATGGCGTGGATGTTTCGACCCTGAAAAAACGCCATATCCCCGCCTATCGTCGGCGCATTGGGGTGGTTTTTCAGGATCACAAATTATTGATGGATCGTGACGTGTTCAATAATGTCGCCCTGACTTTGCAGGTCAGTGGGGTATCTGGAAAGCAGATTCAGAGCCGGGTAAGGGCAGCGCTGGAAAAAGTCGGATTGGGTAACCGGATTCATAATTTGCCGGCCACTCTGTCGGGCGGCGAACAGCAGCGGGTGGGGATTGCCCGGGCCATTGTGCATACCCCGGAAATTTTGCTCGCCGATGAGCCGACCGGTAATCTCGATGGTTCGTTGAGCACGGAAATTCTGGATCTGTTCCGGGACTTTCATCAGCACGGTACCACGGTTCTGGTGGCTACCCATGACCAGTCCCAGGTAGAACGTTTGGGGCTCCCCGTCTTTCATCTGGAGCAAGGGATGCTACAAAATTCCAAGGAGAAATCCGCGTGAGTGCCTTACATATTCGTCGGGAAGCCGCCCAAAATGCCTTGAACACCCTGCTGAAGCAGCCGTTAGCAACGCTAATGACCATTTTTGCCCTGGCTATTGTGCTGGCGCTACCTGTGGGCCTTTTTGCGGCGCTCAATAATCTCCAGCAATTGTTTGGGCAATGGCGAGATCAAGCCCAGATTTCACTTTTTCTCCATCAGGATGCTACAGAGCAAGACATACAGCAGCTGCAGAAGCAGTTACAGGGCAGCACCGGAGTCGTCAATGTGCGCTATGTCGGTAAGGAAGCCGCATTGAAAACGTTTGAAAAAAACGCCGGAATGACGGCTGCCATCAAAATTCTCGGAGAAAACCCACTCCCGGCTTCGTTTATTGTTGAACTGAATCCATTATCTGAAAGTCCGGCGGCCTTGCAGGCGCAAGTTCAGGAGTGGGCGCGTCAACCCGGAGTTGCCAGTGCCCAATCCGATTTGCATTGGGTGGCACGTCTGCAGGCCATTCTGGCCCTGGGCAAAAGGGCTGTCTGGATTTTGGCCATTATGTTGGCCGTGGGTGCAATTCTGGTTATGGGTAATACCATTCGCCTGCATATTGCCCAGCGCCGCGATGAAATTGATATTGCCAGTCTGGTGGGGGCAACGCGGGCCTTCATCCGCCGGCCGTTTTTGTATCAGGGACTGATTCAGGGGGCCATTGCCGGAATACTGGCCTGGATTATTATTGCGATTACCATCGCGATTTTGCAGGAACCGGTTGATCGTCTGGCGACTTTGTATGGTACCCGGTTTCAGCTTTTAGGCCTGACGGGTCTGGAAGGACTGATCCTGATTATTATCAGCGCTATTCTTGGTTGGCTGGGTTCACGCCTTGCAGTGGGTCAACACCTCGACCATACTTTTTCATAATGGATGAGCTGCCCTTGAAAATATTGTTCGGGATCTCCATCTAATCCTTATGCTCTATATGTATTGAGAGGCTCGGCTCAGTTTTTGGAATTAAGGAACCAGCTGCAGATCTTGAGAGTCCAATGTATGTTGATTGTTGCGAGGACTAACTATGAATGAACTTGCTATAGCCAGTAGGGATTTGGTCAGTGCAGACGGGCTGACGGCTTACCTGCGTTTTGTCAATGCCCAGCCCATGCTGGAGCCTGAAGAAGAGCGGGATCTGGCCCTGCGTCTGCGCGATCATGACGATGTCGAAGCGGCAAAATCCCTGGTGCTCAGTCATTTGCGCTTTGTGGTGCGGATTGCCCGGGGTTATCGGGGCTACGGCCTGCAGGAAGCCGACCTGATTCAGGAAGGGAATATCGGTCTGATGAAAGCCGTCAAGCGCTATGATCCTGATCATGGCGTACGCCTGGTCTCTTTTGCCGTACATTGGGTCAAAGCGGAAATTCATGAATTCATTTTGCGCAACTGGCGTATTGTCAAAGTGGCTACCACCAAGGCCCAGCGCAAGCTGTTCTTTAATCTGCGTTCCAGCCGAACCCACACGGGCTGGTTGAGTGGTGAGGAAAGTGCGGCCATTGCTGAAGATCTTGGCGTTACCCGGGAGCAGGTGCTGGAAATGGAAGGCCGGATGACTGGTCATGACTATTCCCTGAATATGGAGCCCGATGAGGAAAGTGGTCATTCGCGGGTCATGGAACTGGCTGATCCTGCGGAGTCCACTGTGGATCAACTCCTGGATAGGGATTGGGACGAGCACCAGCATACCGTATTGCAGAGTGCCTTGTCGGCCCTGCCTCAGCGTGATCGCTACATCATTGAAAACCGTTGGCTCAGCGAAGATCCCAAGACCCTACAAGTGCTGGGTGATGAGCTGGGAGTTTCGGCAGAGCGTATCCGCCAGCTGGAAAAAAGCAGCATGGGCAAGCTGCGTCAGAAAATGCTGGCACTCAGTCCGGCGGCCTGAAACGATGCTGTTGTTTCATATTGATGATGCAGGGCGCTGGCCGAATTTGTTGGCCAATGTGCGCAATGCAGCGGCGGCGGATCCCGAACAGGCGCTGCGCGTTATTGCCAATGGTCAGTCCCCGGTATCATTGTGGGCGCATGGTCACTGGCGGCGGGAAATCGAAGAGCGGATCAGCGCCGGTTTATGTGTGGATTTTTGTGAAAACAGTCTGCGCAACATGGGCCTTGATCCAGCCGCCCGGCCTGCTGGCAGTCATCTGGTTCTGTCTGGTGTCATTGCCATTGCCCAAGCCCAGGCGGCCGGAGCGTTTTATCTCAAGCCGTGAGCTACATTTCGGTAACACAACCCAATTTATAAAATATAGCGGGACAGGTCTTCGTCCTGGGCGAGGTCCTGCAAGCGTCCATCCACATAGGCTGCGTTGACTTCCACGCTGGGCTGACTCAGGTCTGGCGCTGAAAAAGCCACTTCTTCCAGCAGGCGTTCCATGATGGTATGCAGGCGGCGGGCGCCAATGTTCTCGACCCGTTCGTTGACCTGTTGCGCGATTTCGGCAATGCGCTGTACGCCATCATCAGTAAATTGCAGTGTGACCCCATCACTGGCGAGCAGGGCGCTGTACTGACGAACCAGGGCGTTTTCTGGCTCCTGCAGAATACGGACCAGGTCTGCCGCACTCAGGGCATCCAACTCTACGCGAATGGGGAGTCGTCCCTGCAGTTCCGGGATCAGGTCCGAAGGTTTGCTGAGATGAAATGCCCCGGAGGCAATGAACAGGATATGGTCGGTTTTCACCACGCCATAACGGGTGCTGACGTTGGATCCTTCCACTAGCGGCAACAAATCCCGCTGCACCCCTTCCCGGGAAATGTCGGTACCCTGCTGACTACCGGAGCGCACGGCGACTTTGTCGATTTCATCAATGAAAACAATGCCGCCAGATTGCACCCTTTCCAGGGCCAGAGCCCGTACTTCTTCTTCATTGACCAGCTTGGCAGCTTCGTCTTCCGTCAGCAGACGCCGGGCTTCTGCCACCGGCACCTTGCGGGTGCTGGTTTTACCCTGGGACATATTGGAGAACATATCCCGCAGCTGGTTGGTCATTTCTTCCATACCCGCTGGTGCCATGATTTCCACACCCGCTTTGGGAGCCGCAACCTCAATTTCGATTTCCTGCTGATCCAGCTTGCCCTCGCGGAGCATTTTGCGGAATTTCTGGCGGGTCCCTTCATCGCTGCGTGGCACCGTGCTGTCCCGGGGGCCGGGAATCAACGCATCGAGAATGCGTTCTTCGGCCATTTCTTCAGCGCGCTGGCGCATGGCCGTTTGGCGTTCACTACGAATCATGTCTACGGCCGTTTCGGTCAAGTCCCGGATAATGGATTCCACATCCTTGCCGACGTAACCCACTTCTGTGAATTTGGTGGCTTCGACCTTGATGAAAGGGGCGTTGGCCAATTGCGCCAGACGGCGGGCAATTTCGGTTTTGCCGACGCCGGTAGGCCCAATCATCAGGATGTTTTTGGGGGTGATTTCCTGATGCAGGGGGGCAGGCACCTGGCCGCGCCGCCAGCGGTTGCGCAGGGCAATTGCCACTGCACGCTTGGCGTCAGACTGGCCGATGATGTACTTGTCCAGTTCCTGGACGATTTCACGGGGGGTCATTTCAGACATGCTCATAGTTCTTCAATCGTATGGTTGTGGTTGGTATAAATGCAGATGTCCCCGGCGATGCCCAGCGCCCGTTCGGCGACCTCACGGGCTGGCAACTCGGTATTTTCAAGCAGGGCACGGGCTGCAGAAAGGGCAAATGGACCGCCGGAGCCAATGGCAATAATGCCGAATTCCGGTTCCAGCACATCGCCCTGGCCGGTAATAATCAGACTTTGTTTATCGTCCGCAACGGCCAGCATCGCCTCCAGGCGCCGCAATACCCGGTCGGTGCGCCACTCTTTGGCGAGTTCAACGGCCGCCTTGGCCAGTTGTCCGGGATGGGCTTTCAGTTTGGCCTCAAAGCGTTCGAGCAGGGTAAAAGCATCGGCGGTGGCCCCCGCGAAGCCAGTCAATACGCCCGGTTCAATGCGGCGTACCTTGCGGGCATTGCCTTTCATGACGGTATTGCCAAAAGTTACCTGACCATCTCCGGCCATCACCACATTGCTGCCGCGACGCACGCAAAGTATGGTGGTGCCGTGCATGGGTAATGCATCTGTCATAACTTGTCCTCGGTTTCCGGGCGTTTTGTGTGTCTGGCGCGCGGGTGAGCCGCATCATATACATGCGCCAACTGCTGGTAGTCCATATGGGTATAAATTGCCGTGGTTGCAATACCTGCGTGTCCCAAATACTCCTGCACGGCGCGCAAATCTCCGGCGGACTGGAGAAAATGGCTGGCTGCACTATGGCGCAGGGTGTGGGGATGAATATGCTGCCCCAGGCGTTTTTCTCCCATTTCCTTTATGCGGATCTGAATGCTGCGAACACTGAGGCGATGACCAGCGGCGTTGAGCAGTAAAGCGTTTTCTTCAAGCAGATGCTTGTCCATAAGCAGAGCATGACGGAGGGGTAAATACAGATCGAGCATTCGCCAGACGGTTTTTCCGGCTGGAACAATGCGCTCCTTGCTGCCTTTGCCCATGACCCGCACGGTCCCGCCATGACGATCCAGATCCTGCAGGTCCAATCCCGCCAGTTCACTGACGCGCAGGGCGCTGGAATAGAGCAGTTCCAGGATCAGTTGATCACGGCTCTGCGCAAAATTGGGGGCTGTAGAGGGCTTTTTGACAGGGTCCATCAACTGTTTGGCCTGATCGACGGTCAACCAGTCCGGCAGGCGTTGTTCGGATTTAGGCATCATGATGCCCTGCACCGGATTCGACAAATCCGGTGATGCCTTTTGCAAATGCCGATACAGGGCACGCAGGGCGGCGAAGCGTCTGCGCAGGCTGCGCACGGCCACTCCACGACTGCGTTCCGCCATCAGATAAGCGCGCAAATCGCCGGGCTGAATATGGGCAATGTCCTGATGTCCACGGCTTTGCATAAAGTGCAACCAGCCTTGTAAGTCGCGATGATAAGCCGCGACGGTGGCAGGGCTGCTGCGCCCGTTGCGGGCAAGCGTGTCTGTGAAGTCGTTGACTGCTTCCTGCATCAACATGGGGTCAGGCAGCGATCCAGAGCGGCCGTCACCAGACGGGCAATTTGATTGAGCAAATCCGCACCCGCATCCTTGGCATAACGCATAGGATCTTGACTGCCCAGCACAATGCCCGCCTGAATATGCTGGCCGACCAATGGAATCAGGGCAAAAGATTCCAGAGCCGCGCCCTCGGCTGCAAACAAGGTACTTCGCAATGTCGGATTGAGAGATAGGCCGGTAGCCGCTTGGGTGGGCGGCGAGCCGTCCAGTATCTCCAGAAAATCCGCTTCTTCAAGCGCCGTAAACTGGGGTAGACCCGACACCGGCGTGCGGGCAATTAGGGCCAGCGCCTCCACCTGAAAACCTTCGTGCAGCCGGGTCAGTACGGTATTCAAGGTAGCCGGACAGTCCGGCGTGTTCAGCAATTCGGTGGCCAGATCAGAAAGGTGCAGGCCCAGCGCCGCATTTTGTTGGGCGGCACCCAGCAGGGCGGCAATGCGCTGCTGCAGGCGGCTATTTTCGTCGCGTAAAACCTGTGCCTGTCTTTCCAGCAGGGAAGAAGCTGACCCGCGACCGACATGGGGAAGGGTCAGGGACAGTAACAAATCTTCCTGATCCCATAAATATTGCGGATGTTCGAGCAGGTACTGGCGGACTTGTTCTGCCTGATCATCGTGTTCGGGGGCTGTTGCCAACTTAATCATCCTCCCAGTGGGTGTCGCTGTAGCGTTCGGGGGCACTGTGTACTTCCAGCGCCGCGATCAGATGGGCGAGGGTTTCGCCTTCCTGATCTGTCAGTTTGTGCAGAAAAGCCAGATCCCGGGCGTCGCAGTTCAGGCTGTCAGCTATGGCTTGTACTGTGGTGTTCTGCATGAGGATGTTCCCCTTTGTCTGTCAAACAATGCGTTATAAGGGCCAGGTTCCGTCAAAAACCACCTGCGCTGGTCCTGTCATCATAACGGCTTGTCCTGGTCCTGCCCATTGAATGTGCAAGCGACCCCCCGGAAGATCTACCGCAACGGCCGGGTCCAGCGCTCCCCAGCGGATCCCGGCCACCACCGCCGCACAGGCATTACTGCCGCAGGCCAGGGTTTCTCCGGCACCACGTTCCCAGACCCGCAGACGAATATGGGAGCTGTCACAGATTTCCATGAATCCGACATTGCAGCGCTGCGGAAAATCCGGGTGCTTTTCGATTTGTGGCCCGAGCTGGGTGACGGGTGCTGTGGCCACATCCGGCACGCGCAGCACGGCATGGGGATTACCCATGCTGAGTGCGGCCAGGCGCAGGGTGTCATGATGGACTTCCAGCAGGTATTCGGGGCCTTCTTCCAAGGTTTTAAAAGGAATGGCCTCCGGAGCAAAACGCGGAGCCCCCATATTGACGCTTACCTCGCCATTTTCGAGAATACGCAGTTGCATTTGTCCGGATTGGGTTTCTACCTGAATGACTTCCTTGTCACTGAGCCCCGCGCGGCGGACAAAAACCGCAAAGCAGCGCGCACCATTACCACACTGAGCAACTTCACCGCCGTCCGCATTGAAAATGCGATAACGAAAATCACAGTCCGGGGACTGGGGGTTTTCTACCAGCAGGATTTGATCGCAGCCGATACCAAAATGGCGGTCAGCCATGGCGCATATTTGTTCTGGCGTCAGATGGACCCGCTGGCGGATACCATCGAACACGACAAAATCATTGCCGAGGCCATGCATTTTCGTGAAATTCAGTACGCTGCGGGCAGTTTGATCGGTTTTAGCTATCATGGACAAGAGTTTAGCACGGACTAAGGCGGAAGGCTCGAAAAGGGTCAGTGTCATCATGGCAACAAAAAAGCGCCAAGGAAAAACCTGGGCGCTGCTATGTTCTTGGCTGGGGAACGTGGATTCGAACCACGGTTAGCGGAGTCAGAGTCCGCTGTCCTGCCGCTAGACGATTCCCCAAGAGTGGCGGCGATGATAGCTTCAGGCCAGCTTCCCTGTCAAACCGGATTGCCGGATCAGGTGAAAATAACCCTGGCTTTGTATTTATTTTGCCGACGTTGTAAAAAAGGTGTTGTCAAAATGTTTCATAGTGTCCACACCGGTGCTATAACTTGCACCGTAGTATCCAAACAATGCTCTCGAGGAGGAGCTTTATCATGAAGAAGAATCTTATCGCTTTGGCCGTTGCGGCCGCAGTTTTGGTTCCTGGAGTGGCTTTTGCTGCAGATAGTGACACTTCCAGCAAGGTATTTCTGCCTGAGAACTCCCAGGATACCGGTCCTATCCTCTATGGATTTGCCCAGATTACCGGTAGTCAGCAGTTTGGTACGCCCGGAAACGAGGGTCTTATTTTCGGTGCGCATCGCATTCGTCTGGGTGTGAAGGGTACCGCTGTTCCCGGCGTGACCTATAACTTCCAGTACAAGTGGGATGGTGCTTGGATGAGTGGCGGTTCTTTGGAAAATGCCAACAAAATTTTCCCAGGTGTGAGTGGTGAGTCTGGCGTTCAAGATGCCGAAATCAATTTTGGTTTCATTCCTGAAGTCCAGCTGAAAGTCGGTAAGTTCCGTGTCCCGGTCGGCATGGAGCGGACCCAGTTCGGTGGTGATGACTTGTGGTTTATCCAGCGTTCTATGAATCAGTCCTTGGGCGCCGACCGTAGTGCTGGCATTATGTTCCATAGCCCCGACGTAATGAATACAGGTGTGTACTACAGCTTGGGTGTGTTTGATAATCATTCTCTGGATGGAAACAATGCATTTACACTGTTTGGTAACGGTAACCCGACAGGTATAGCTAATGTTGGGGTTCCCTTTGTAAAAACCACAGCACAGACAAGTGTGGGCGGAGTATTGACGCAGGGTTCTGGCCGTTATTTGTTTGCGGGTATGGTGGGATACAAGCTGAATCCGTTATTGAATATTGAGCTTTCTGGTGCGCGTGCGGATGCTTTGAATGCTGGCCCAGGTCTGGCTAATTCCATTACAGCGTGGAACGTGGGTGCCCGTGGTGGAATGATGGGCCTCAAGTACATGGGTGAGTATAGTCATGTCACCAGTTACCAGGGTGTTGGCGGATTGAATGCCAATGATTGGTACGTCGCTTTGGCTGCTAATTTGCATGAAATGACCTTGACCCCAGATTGGTTGGATATTGAGCCAGCAGTTCGTTTCGAGCGTTTCAACTGGAACTACAATGGTCAAGCGCAATACCTCAACAATACGACACTTGGTATCAACTACTCTGTGAATCCTGACAACCCCTACGCTGCCCGTATTCAGTTGAACTACGTGATTCCCACGCAGGGTGCTGCCTTCCGCACTGCATATGCTGAGGGTAACACAGGTGCAGTTCCTACTAACGGCTACATCTACAACACCTTGGTGTTGCAGTTCCAGGCTGGTTTCTAAGTCAAAGCAATTCCCGGGCGGCTTCGGTCGCCTCCTTGCCGCCCCTTCGGGGGCGGTTTTTATTTGCTTTTTGAGCAAGATACCGTTATAAGAAAACCCGCTGCGGGGAGGTTTTATCCCGCGTTTTTTCTTATGACCGTTTTGGGGAATATCAGTGGCTCGTCAAATTCGTAATATCGCTATCATCGCCCACGTTGACCATGGCAAAACCACGCTGGTGGATCAGTTGCTCCGTCAGTCCGGTACTTTTGCCGCACACCAGCAGCTGGAAGAGCGGGTGATGGACAGCAACGATCTTGAAAAAGAGCGCGGCATTACCATTATGGCGAAAAACACGGCGGTGCAATGGGGCGATACCCATATCAACATTGTCGACACTCCCGGACATGCGGACTTCGGTGCCGAGGTGGAGCGGGTGCTGGGCATGGTGGATGGCGTACTGCTGCTGGTGGACGCTGTCGAAGGCCCGATGCCGCAGACCCGCTTCGTGACCCGCAAGGCCCTGGAGCTGGGTCTGAAACCTATTGTCGTTATTAATAAAGTAGACCGCCCCGGCGCTCGCGCCGACTATGTCATCAGCGCCACTTTTGATCTTTTCGATAAACTCGGTGCTACCGAAGAACAACTGGATTTCCCGGTTATTTACGCCTCTGGTCTGCAGGGCTATGCGGGTGAAGATCCTGAGGTGCGCTCGGGTGACATGAAACCCCTATTCGAGATGATTCTGACCCATGTGCATGCCCCGGAAGGTGATCCGGAAGGCCCTTTGCAAATGCAGATTGCCGATCTGGATTACTCCAGTTATGTGGGTCGTATTGCTATTGGCCGGATCCGCCGTGGTTCCATGAAACCCGGTCAGGATATTGTCCTGATTCATGGTGTGGATCAGACCCAGACCAAGGCGCGGATTTTGCAGTTGCTGGGTTTTGATGGCCTCAAGCGGGTGCCCTGGGAAACGGCCACGGTGGGCGATATTGTGGCGGTGACCGGTATTGAAGAGCCTTCCATTGGTGCGACCATTGCCGCACCGGAAGCGCCCGAAGCCCTGCCCTGGAAACCGATTGATGAACCGACCCTGAACATGACCTTTCAGGTGAATACCAGCCCCTTTGCCGGGCGCGAAGGCAAGTTTGTCACCAGCCGCCAGTTGCGCGATCGCCTGTATAAGGAGTTGCTCATTAACGTAGCGTTACGGGTGGAAGATACGGATAATGCCGATGTGTTCATGGTGTCCGGACGCGGCGAGCTGCATCTCACCATCCTCATTGAAAACATGCGCCGGGAAGGCTATGAACTGGCCGTATCCCGTCCCCGGGTGATTCAGCGTCAGGTGGATGGTGTCTGGGAAGAGCCTTATGAAGCCTTGACCGTAGACGTGGAAGAAACCCACCAGGGCACCATCATGGAGCGTCTGGGCATCCGGCGCGGTGAATTGCAGGACATGATGCCCGATGGTCGTGGCCGGGTGCGTCTGGAATACAAAATTCCCGCACGCGGTCTGATCGGCTTTCATACCGAGTTTCTGACGGCCACTTCCGGTACAGGGGTGATCAGCCATATTTTCGACGGATACGGTCCGGTCAAGGGCAGCATTCCGGCGCGTAATAATGGTGTGTTGATTTCTGCAGAAGAAGGCGAAGCAGTGGGTTTTGCCCTCTTCAATCTGCAGGATCGGGGGCGGATGTTTGTCAGCCCCGGAGATAAGGTTTATGAAGGCATGGTGATTGGTATTCATAGCCGCGACAATGATCTCGTGGTCAACCCCCTCAAGGAAAAGAAACTGACCAACATGCGGGCTTCAGGTTCTGATGAAAACATCATGTTGACGCCACCCATCAAGATGACGCTGGAAGCTGCGGTAGAGTTTCTGGCCGACGATGAACTGGTGGAAGCAACACCCCAGTCCATCCGGATTCGCAAGCGCTATCTCACAGAAAACGAGCGTAAAAAAGCGTCACGTGGCGGTGCCGGAAACGGTTAAGCCCTAAAAACGACAGTTGCCGTGGGTGCTTTGCAGCGTGTTTCGAGCCGTTGTTGTTCTTGGCGAAATCCAGCGCTCGTCAGGAAAGCTGTCTGAGCCCGCAGGGCGAGTTCTCTCCTGACAGCAGGATGAGCCCTAGAACAACAGGCGAGGAACAACGGAGCAAAAAGCATCCACGGCAACTGCCGTTTTTAAGTTAAGAGGACCTTGCCCCCTTAACACGCTGTGTTCGGTGGCTGACTGCAGGCCCTGAAGCTGCAACGCTTACCGGGCTTGATATTTTATGCGGTCTTTTCCAGCGTGATGAGGCGGAACCAGCCGCCCATGGCACCCGGTTCGTTACGCATACACTGCAATTCCGGGCGCTCTTCCAGAATTTCCTCAAAGGTCAGATCGGTATGGGTGGCCACGGCACCCGCTACCCGACCCAACGCACGTCTTATCCATGCTTTTTGGCCGGGGCGTAAAAATTTGTCGAGTAGCAAAATCCGGCCCCCGGGTTTGAGAACCCGGCTGGCTTCTGCCAACGCTTTGCCGGCATTGGGGACCACCGCCAGAATCAAATGCATCACCACAAAATCGAAGGTCGCATTGGCAAAGGGCAGTACTTCTGCGTCTGCCTGAACCAATGGAATGGGACTTGGCAGATTTTGCGCACGGCGCAGCATGGCATAGGTCAGGTCAATGCCAATGGCGGTACAGTGATTTGGCAAAAAGGGAATGTCCAGCCCGGTGCCAATGCCATCAATTAAAATCTGACAGGACGCATTCTGGGGGATTTGGCGGAGGCTGCGCTGACGTAAAGGTTCGGAAAAGCCGCGTACTGCCTGATCGTAAATGGGCGCCCAGATGCCGTAGGCGCGTTGTAGGCTGCTGCGGCTCAATGAAATACCGTAGCGACGGCCAGACGAAATGCAGGAATGGGGCTTTCGAAGGTTTCCCCATCTGCAGTAATCCATTCGTAACTGCCGTGCATGCTGCCTACAGCCGTAGAGAGAACTGAGCCGCTGGAATAGCGAAAGCGTTGTCCAGGCTGCAGAGTGGGCTGTTCGCCGACTACGCCGGGACCTTTGACTTCCTGGATATGGCCTTCGGCGTCGGTAATAATCCAATGACGATTGAGCAGCTGTGCGGTTTGCGGGCCGTGGTTTTCGATGGTGATCTGGTAGGCAAAAGCATAGTGCGCCTGCTCGGGACTGGATTGTTCGGGAATATATCGGGTTTCTACGGTGATCCGAATGTCTGTGGGGGCGTTTTCTGCCATGATCTTTACTCCGGGCGTTGAGCCGCTAGGATTATCAAGAACCAGTCTAACGAGCGGGAAGCCACCTGCCAAGCCGCTTCAGCGTCGTTTGTTGGGCATTTTTGCAGCAGGCCGGAGCCGATACAGGATGACAATACGGCCAATACGGCCAACGATTTCGGCGTGACTGGCGCTGACCAACCGGGTAATCAGGGCATCGCGCAGCGCATGTTCCACTTGCGGCAAGCGGACTTTGATGAGTTCGTGAGCATCCAGAGCGATTTCCAGTTCGGCGAGCAGGGCATCAGTGACGCCCTGAGCACCAATCATCACAACCGGTTTGAGGGTATGGGCCTGACCGCGCAGGTTTTGTCTTTGTTTGGCGTCCAGCATGGTATCCTCGTCAGACAGATGATTCGATAAATGGTGGACGGGAGTGTACGTTTGCGCGATGCGGTGGTCAAAGGTCGGAGGTTGGTGCAGTGGCTAGAAGTAAATCCAGTGAAAAATGGCTGAAAGAACATTTTCGGGATGTGTTCGTGCAGCGTGCCATGAAAGAAGGATATCGTTCCCGGGCAGCCTATAAATTACTGGAAATTCAGGAGAAGGATCGGCTGATTCGCCCCGGTATGCGCGTCCTTGACGTAGGTGCCGCGCCGGGCGGCTGGACCCAGGTGGCTGCCCCGCTCATCGGCCGTAACGGGCGGCTGGTGGCTGTGGACCGCCTGGCCATGGATCCGGTCGCCGATGTCACGGTAATTTGTGGTGATGTTTACGAAGATGCGGTGATTGCCGCCTGTCGTGAGGCCCTGCCGGAAGGTGCCGATCTGATCATGAGTGACATGGCCCCCAATATGTCCGGAATCGCCAGTGTCGATCAGGCGCGCGCCATAGACCTGGCGGAGCTGGCGCTGGATATGGCCCAACGCTGGCTGCGTCCGGGCGGGTCACTGTTGATCAAGGTGTTTATGGGGGCGGGTGCTGAAGAGCTGCGTCGTGCCCTGCGCAAGGATTTCAAAAAAATTGTGGTACGTAAACCGGAAGCTTCCCGCGCCCGTTCTACCGAACAGTACTGGCTGGCGCTGGACTTTCAGGGAGTTGCACAGGAAAGGTTGGACAACGCGCCAGCGAGTTCCCTATAATCTGCAGCACGCGCAGTTAGCTCAGCTGGATAGAGTGTCGGCCTCCGAAGCCGAAGGTCACTGGTTCGAATCCAGTACTGCGCACCATATTCATTCAACAGATTAGACTGCACAATGACGGCGGGACGGGGTTTCCCATAGTCACCGTGCAGGGACACTGTGACCAAGTCTCCCCGTTGCATTATACCCATCCATCCATCTGCGCAGCGGCTTCTTCGGTAAACTGTAAAATATCCGCTTCGGTTGGATCATTGTTGAGTTTCAGGCACTGATGGCGAACTTGTGCAACGAACTCAGGGGAGCGGGTGTCTGGCACCCAGAACTGAACAGGGCGTAAACCTGCAGCCTTCATTCTCTCGCGATGACGGGTAGTCTTGTCCGTTGAGGTGTGAAGAGATGACATGATACCTCCACTGGTTGCATGTATAGTGACATGTTACCTTGCGCGCAGGCGCCCGACAAAAGGCATTTGGGGTTAGCTTTCAGTCGCAAATGAAGCCATCGACTTTTGCGATGGAGAGTTCACTTTTTTCCGTCGTGATACGTCCTCCAATCGTTTGCCCTTGGTAACCTCACTAGTCCACCATAGGTCGCGTGTTTGTGGTACCACTCACCAGCAATGCCGGCCGCCAATATCCGGGAGAGTCGCTGGTCATACTGTCCGGTAAGCCTGGCTTCATAATTGAACAATGTTACTGCGTAACGTAGTTTTATCGTGATGAGTCGTCCAGGGTATTTGAGGCTTCACTTGGGCATTATTTGGGCAAAGCGCCTTTCGGCACACTGCCCGATGAACCTACTGTGTTTACTGGATATTTAGTGGTTCAGGCCAGCGGATTTTCAATCCGATGGTCCAGTGGAGTACACGTTACAGTAACAAAAAGCGGGACGTGTCCTGTCATTAAAAGGCGATGGTCGAATTTAATCTGCCATCGCGGAATTGAAAAGCGCGGATTAAATTAATTTAGAAGTGACTTTAAAAATTTGAGCCTGCTCTTTTCAATAGATAGATATTCACCATCTTGATTAAGCAACTGAGCGCTACCTCTAGCCTCCTGCCAGGCGGTAATGCTTACTGTTGAATCTCGGTACTTAATCCAATCTTGCTCAGATTGGATTAATTTTTCTTTAAATTGTGGAGGCATTTCTTTTATTAGTTTGTTATAAACAATGTTAAGCTGCTTGTCAACGGCAGAAGAGCTTTCTCCACTTTCACCATTAAGTTTTGATGTTTTTAATTGATAATTGGTATAATTTTTTTGATATAATGCAGAAAAACAATTTTGTGGAGATGGGTATTTATTTTTAACACAGTAATTTATAAATCTAGCACATGTTGGAGAATTTTCTACAAAAATAAAATTAGCCTTGTGGGAGTTTCCAAGCAAGAATTTAACGCGAGAAATGTCACCAGATTTACTTTTAACGGTTTGTATTGAGCCGCCTGCTGATTCTCCGTTATCCTGTGCCTTTTTAGTGAGATCAGATAAATATATTTGTGGACTAAGGCTGCTGTCAGAGCCTCCGAGTTCGCTTCCACTTACACAGGCATGCCCCATGACCATCCTCCAGTTGTTTGCTATGGCCGAGTTGCAAAACAGAAAACCAAGTGATGATAAAATAATTATCGCTAATTTATTCATTAGATATTCATTCCTTTATGTTAAAATGTGGGGATTTGTTTTTGTCATGATTAATAATTGTTCAAAATATCCCTAATTCTTACACCAAAATCCTGTAGTAACTTATTACTGTTTAAGCCATATCTGCTTGTAGGAAAAGGACATACGGTGACAAATGTATTTTCACATCTAGACCAATAAAGATCTCTGCCACCTATTTTTTCATTGATGACTTCAGCTTCTTCACCACGGAAAGCATTAAAAAAATCATCTTTATAACTCTTGCCAAAGCAAACTACTAATTTTGGTTTATGTTTTTTTAATGATTCTCTAAAAATCTAAATCTATTATTTCTGCACCATTCTACATATTCATGCTTTGTTGATAATCCTGTCAGTTCATTTATCCAAATCTTTCATCTTTCAGCAGATGTATTCTTAAATGGAAGTGGGAAAAGATTCATTTTAAAATACCCTTTCTGACCTTTAAAAAATGGTTTTATATCCGTTGAGAACTTTTTATACTAACTCACTTGTAATCCATTTATGGCAGCTAGAGATTTTGTTGCATTTACATTGTAACGATAATCTGTGTTTGCTTTTTCTGTGTCGTAACCGCCAAAAGGATCACAATCAGCTTGTCTTTCTAGTTCTTCTTTTAGCCAGTTATAGCTTATATAGTCTCCACCCCACTCAATGCCGCACACCCAAGTGCTTGGAGACGCAGGAGAGCCTATGTCTCCTCCATCACAACCTGAGTAGCCAGTTGTCCACTTCGCAAACTCTTCTTTAATATGCATAAACTTAACCTTTTGTGAAAGTAAGACGGAAAGATGGAGCTAACAGGCTTTCTGTCGTTCTTAGTTTCCAATCATGGTAGGCAGGCGGATGTCGAAGGATTCAGAAACTTCCAGAACATATATTTCTTCTTATGAGGATAGCGTTTCCACAAGACACAATGCATCATTCTGTCTTGTGGACAGCAAACTCTGAACGACAGATCGCTCGGTTTTACTCAGTTCTTCTGTCACTCAGGATGACCGATTATGGGACATTACGGCAACCGTACTTATTCTGGCCACCAGTTAGCCAGGATTTGCGTGTCGATATCCCAAGGGCACGACTCTGGAAAAGTGGAGATCGGTAGATCAGTTTCAAAAGCAGATTCGTCAGTAGCACTATCCCAAGCGTCCGGCAGCATTTCAGGAATCAGCCTCTTGAGACTTGGTGAATCCTTGAGGAGATACTTGAGATCAAGCCGTTGGTTTCTTATGGTGGTCGCCCAGCTCTTGCTCTGTTTTTGGGGCTGCCATTGCCATTTTATCAAGTGCATGAGCAATACGCGTAGATGGCTTCTGAGGGCGTTTTTTTCACTTCTGCCCATGCTCTCCAATTCCTCCAGAATGTTGTCCCAATCTAGGCTGTTTGCCTTTCGGGTACGCAAGGCCTGAGCCTGGTCTTCTATCCATGCCAGAAAGTCCTTTTCGTATAGATTGGTTATTGGCTGCTCAAACTGTCTTGCCGTAGTCATGAGGCACCCCCTTGTAAGACTATTCTGCGAGAATATGCGAACTAAGTGATTATGAAAAGTAAAATCCTTCTGTCATGTCAGCATTTCTTTACGGATCACCCGTCGCAACACGCGTTCCAGAGTCCTATCCTGCGCGGACATCTGTTCCCGTAAGGCGGCGTTAATGTCCGTTAGCTGATTTTATCATCGGCTACATGATAATGTGGATCTTCTGCCAGATTGAATACGCACAAATCCTTTGCTTTATCCAGCAACTCCAGACAGTCCTTGCAAAGATGTTTTATCATCAGGTGCTTGCCGCGCCGCTGGTAGCGTTCTGCCAGCGAGTCAATGGCCTGTATGGCGGAGTGATCCATTATTTTTGCCTTGGCAAAATCAATGATGACTTCTTCAGGATCATCCTTGGGACTGAACAGGCGCGAGAACTGGGCAACCGAGGCAAAAAATATTGTACCTTCTACGGCATAAACTTTACGGTCATGCTCATCATGATAGGTATGCACAGTAATTTGCTTGGCGTGCTGCCAGGCAAACACCAGGGCGGCAATAATGACACCAACAATGACGGCAAGCGTAATGTTGACCAGTACGGTCAGTGCCGCCACTAAAATGCCAACAAATGCATCTGTATGGGGTATTTTCCCGAAGAAGCGAAAACTGCTCCATTCAAAAGTTTTTTCCACAACCACAAACATGACCCCCACCAAAGCGGCAATAGGTACCTGTTCAATCCATTGTGAAGCAAAAAGAATAAAGGAAATCAGAAAAACGGCTGTAGTGATGCCTGACAGTCTCTTGATGGCTCCGTTATTGACGTTGATGATGCTTTCACCCAGCATGGCACAACCGCCCATCGCTCCAAAAAAACCACTGACCACATTGGAAACGCCCTGAGCCAGAGACTCCTTATTGGGCTTTCCCCGAGTGTCGGTCATTTCATCAATCAGGTTCAAAGTCAGCAAGGTTTCTACCAGTCCGTTTGCTGCCATGATCAGCGAGTAGGGAAAAATGATCTCCAGTGTATGCCAGTCTAACGGTACATTAGGTACGTGAAACGTCGGCAATCCACCCGCTAAATGCGCCACATCGCCTACCGTAGTAGTTGGGATATGGAAGATGATCACTACGAATGTAACCACCAAGGCGCCGGCAAGGGTCGCCGGAAAGGCTTTGGTCAAGCGAGGAAACAAATAAATCACCAGCATGGTCAAGGCCACCAGACCAATCATGGTGTAAAGCTGCGTACCCTGCATCCAGTGCTCAGCACCTGTGGCGGAGGGGACTTTGAAATGATCCAGCTGTGCCAGAAAAATCACAATGGCCAGACCATTAATGAATCCCAGATTGACCTGATGAGGAATCATTCTTGCGTACTTGCTCAGTTTGGCGAGGGCAAAAACAATTTGCAGCAGCCCCATAAGAACCACAGCAGCAAACAGATACTCAAAGCCATGGGTCACCACCAGCGCCACCATCACCACTGCCGTGGCACCACTGGCACCGGAGACCATGCCTGGCCGACCGCCCATAATGGAAGTAATCAATACGAGAATAAAGGCAGCATACAATCCGGTTAGCGGCGGAACATGGGCGACAAAAGCAAAGGCAATGGCTTCAGGAACTAATGCCAAAGCGACGACTATTCCACTCAGGATATTCGTTTTGTTTTCTTCAAATCGTGACATAGCACGCATAGATGTCTTCTCCAAGGCGAGAATGCGTATTCTGTATGTGGCAATCGGAGTTCAGCCCCGGTTACACCAGCAAGAAGCAGCAAAACTTAAAAAATAACTACACAGATGAGATTTATGGAAGCTTTTCCATAAGTTGAGTTACAGCTAGGGGGGAGAAAGCTTTACATCGGTAGAATGATTACCTGTTCAGTATTTAAGCAATTCAATACAATATTACATAATATCCTAATGGTTTCAAGGATGGGCAACCCGGATGATCATGGGATAGGCCATGATCGATGAGATAGGTTCAGAGCATATGCCATAATTATTCCAACAGGGAAGTCTGAATCTGAAAAACTGCGGGTAAACGTTTAGGGCAAGGTATTCTGAGCTGTTTGTTCACATTCATTCGCCCAAATACGACTTCGATGGAAGAAGGGGGGACATCAAACTCCCGGGCCAAAAAGCGCAGCATATGATCGGTGGCGCGACCATCCTGGGGTTTTGCGGTGACGCTGACTTTGAGTTGGTTACCCTTGGGTTTGCCAATGACATCGCGGGAGGCATTGGGTTTCCCCAAAATATTGACAACCAGAACATCGCCTTCCCACCAAAAAAATTTTTGTGCTGATTCGGACATCGGTTTCCTGTTTCCTCATCCGGGGTACGCAAAACGGTGAGTACATGGTAGGATTATATCCTACTCAATACCAGTAGGAAGAGGCCCCTGACCATGCGATCCACGCAGCAGATGAGTATTACCTTACCTCTGGAAATGGTTCGTTTCATCAAGGACAAGGTCGCTTCCGGTGAGTATGCCAGTGAAAGTGAAGTCATTCGCGATGGTTTACGTACGCTCCAGACCAGGGATCGCATTATTGAAGAATGGCTACGCTCGCAGATTCATGTTGCCAGCAAGCGCTAGAATCGAAAACATGCCTACTGATCAGCAAGCGCATCTCATCATCGCTCCATGAACTACCCTGTACCATCCCGATCTCCTTCGGACAAAGAAACAGAGGCTGGTCATCAGAACGAACCTATCGTCCAGGAAGATTATCGGCTGGTATCGCTAGGATTCGACTATTCGGCAACGCAAAGCATGATGCATAAGAGCGATCCGGATTGTCTCGTCCTCGGCTATACCCGAACCATGATGGGATTTTTGCTGTTTCATCCCAAACCCAAACATATCGCCATGATTGGTCTGGGAGGCGGGTCACTTGCCAAATATTGCCGGCGTCATCTTCCCGACGCGCAGTTTACGGCGGTGGAAATCAATCCGGAGGTGATTGCATTGCGTGACCGCTTTCACATTCCGCCGGATGGCCCCGGTTTTCAGGTGCTCTGCGCTGACGGTGCCGAATATGTCAGAGAAAATCCAAAAACCAATGATGTTCTTTTGCTAGACGGCTTCAATCGTAATGGCCAAGCCGAAGAATTATGTACTACCCGCTTCTATGACCATTGCTATGCCAACCTGCGCAATTACGGTGTACTGGTGGTCAATTTGCTCAATAGTGATGCGCGGATGGATGCCTATATCAGTCGTATTCAGACCAGCTTTGATGATCAGGTCATTGTTGTGGATGCGGAAAAATCCGGCAACAAGATTCTCTTTGCATACAAGGGGGATCAATTTCCACGACTAGCCAGGAAAATATCCGAAAGAGCGCGGAGGATGAGTGCATTGCATGATGTTTCCCTGAATAGTACGGCCCACAAACTGATCCAAAAATTGAGTCGGCTATACGTGTTGTGATGGCATCAGAGCAGCACGGCCAGCATCACCAGCCACAATCAGTTGATAATTTGTCCCTGCTCTTCGATGGTTCTGACATATTGATGCTGCAGTAGAAACTCTTTAAATGCCTGCGGTGCAGGGGCCAGATGCTTGCCTTTGCGGTGCACCAGATGCCAGGCTCTCTGCAAAGGAAACCCCTCCACAGAAAGTTCGCGCAGATAACCTGCTGCTATTTTTACCACGACACTGTGGCGCGCGAGAAAACCAATCCCCATACCAACAGTCACCGCCTGTTTGATGGATTCATTACTGTCCATGATCACCCCTTCCTTGATGTGCAATCCCTGTTCGGAAAAATAGCGCAATACGGTCTCCCGCGTTCCCGATCCAGGCTCCCGCAACACAAAGGGTTCCTTAACAATTTCAGCTTGCGGAATGTTTTTTTGCCAAGCCAGGGGATGATTGGACGAAGCAACCAGAATCAGATAATTACGATGAAAGGGCAGGGCAACCAGGTCCAGCGCCGGAGACGGCTCGCCCATGATGGCCATGTCTACGTCATTACGTTCGAGTCCTGCGAGGACGTCTTTGCGGTTGGCAATGTTTAAATGGATTTTGACCCGGGGATGTTTATTCAAAAATCGGGAAAGCAATTCCACGGCAAAAGCATTGGCGGTGGAGGTCACGGAAATGCGGAGGAGTCCGTCTTCTATATCCCGTAAATGCTCCAGAGAGCGTTTCAGGTTTTCCAGTTCTGTACCGATTAGTGCGCCGGAGCGGAGAACCTGTGCTCCGGCATCGGTCAGGTAGACTTTTTTGCCGACCTGTTCGGTCACGGGCAAACCAATTTCCTGTTCGAGTTTGCGTACCTGCAGATACACCGCTGATTGAGTGAGATGCAACTGGTTGGCGGCTTTCGTGTAGGATCCAGTCGCTTCTAACATGCCCAGAATCTCCAGTTGGCGCAGGGTCAGGTTTCTCATGAATGGATCTCCTTAAGTGCAGGGGCTGCGGCCTTAATAATATATTTTATCTATTATACGCATATGAATTAATCGTTTTTTATAATGATTTTTATAGTGTACTGTCTGTTGACTTCTCAATCAATTTAAGGAACGGAACATGGACCAGTCCTCACGTTATGCCGATCTCTCTTTGCGCGAAGAAGATCTGATCGCCGGTGGCAAGCACATACTGGTTGCCTACAAAATGAAACCCAAAGCAGGATATGGCTATCTTGCATCAGCCGCGCACTTTGCGGCGGAATCCTCAACCGGAACCAATGTGGAAGTATCGACTACAGATGATTTCACCAAGGGCGTGGATGCTCTGGTTTATCACATTGACGAAGCCACCGAGGATATGCGTATTGCCTATCCTATGGATCTGTTTGACCGCAATATTCTCGACGGGCGCATGATGATTGTGTCCTTTCTCACGCTGGCTATCGGTAATAACCAGGGCATGGGGGATATTGCGCATGCCAAAATGATCGATATCTTTTTCCCGCCCCGGGCGATACAACTCTTTGATGGTCCTGCCAGGGATATTTCTGATTTATGGCGGATTCTGGGTCGGCCCATCAAAGATGGCGGTTATATTGCCGGCACCATCATCAAGCCGAAACTCGGCCTGCGGCCGGAACCCTTTGCGGAAGCCGCTTATCAGTTCTGGTTGGGCGGTGATTTCATCAAGAACGATGAGCCTCAGGGAAATCAGGTGTTTTCTCCCTTGAAAAAAACCATTCCGCTGGTTGCCGATGCGATGAAGCGTGCCATGGACAAGACCGGGCAGCCCAAGCTTTTTTCCGCCAATATCACGGCCGATGATCATTATGAAATGTGTGCCCGTGCTGACTATATTCTCGGTATTTTTGGTCCGGACGCTGACAAAGTGGCCTTCCTCGTGGACGGTTTTGTCGGTGGTCCCGGCATGATCACGACGGCACGCCGCCAATATCCCGGCCAATATCTCCATTATCACCGGGCCGGACATGGCATGATCACCTCACCCTCAGCCCTGCGCGGATACACTGCTTTCGTGCTGGCTAAAATTTCCCGTCTGCAGGGGGCATCCGGCATCCACGTCGGTACCATGGGTTACGGCAAAATGGAAGGCGAAAATGACGATCGCAACATCGCTTACATGATTGAACGCGATGAGTGTCAGGGTCCGGTGTACTACCAGAAGTGGTATGGCATGAAACCCACTACACCGATCATTTCTGGTGGCATGAACGCACTGCGCCTGCCCGGATTTTTCGAGAATCTGGGCCACGGCAACGTGATCAATACTGCCGGCGGTGGCTCCTACGGTCACATCGACAGCCCGGCGGCCGGAGCCATCTCCCTGCGCCAGGCCTATGAATGCTGGAAAGCCAAGGCGGATCCCATTGAATGGGCCAAGGAGCACAAGGAGTTTGCGGGTGCTTTTGCGTCCTTCCCGCAAGATGCGGATCAACTTTACCCGGGTTGGCGGGATAAAATCGGTGCGCATCGATAAGGTATTGTTGTAGCGGTGAGTCATCACCCAATGCCGTAGGCCGAAATCTCGCCGTTTGCAGATTTCGGCCTGTTTTCTTTTTGCGTGATTCCAGCTACCGCTGGAATGGAGATCTGCACATGAATCCTGGTAATCCGGTATACGATTACATGGTCAACAAGGAACCTTATTATCATCCGCAAGGGGATGAGATTGCCCTGTTTACCGCTGCCTATGCCCGGCGTTTGCCGGTCATGATCAAAGGCCCCACGGGCTGCGGCAAATCCCGATTCGTCGAATACATGGCCTGGAAACTGGGCAAGCCCCTGATCACGGTGGCTTGCAATGAAGATATGACCGCTGCAGATCTGGTGGGCCGCTGGCTCCTGGATGCAGAGGGTACCCGCTGGCAGGATGGTCCGCTCACGGTGGCGGCTCGCTATGGTGCCATCTGCTATCTGGATGAAATTGTCGAAGCCCGACAGGATAGTACCGTGGTCATCCACCCCCTGACTGACCATCGTCGCCAGCTCCCGCTGGACAAAAAAGGGGAACTGATTCAGGCGCACGCCGATTTCCAGCTGGTGATTTCCTACAATCCGGGATATCAGTCCTTGATGAAGGACCTCAAACAGTCCACCAAGCAGCGTTTCGCCGCTTTTCGCTTTGATTATCCGGAAACAAAGGTGGAAACAGAAATCCTGGTCCGTGAAGTGGGTATTCCTGAACAGACTGCGGAACAACTGGTTGCCCTGGCCAAAAGCTCTCGCAATTTGAAAGGACATGGCATGGATGAAGGGATATCGACACGCTTGCTGGTTTATGCGGCATCGCTCATTGCCGATGGGGTGCCCGCAACACGCGCCTGCCGGATGGCGCTGATGGACCCGATTACGGATGACGAGGACATCCGCAGCACGCTGGAGCATGCCATTGATGCCACCTTCAACTGACGCAGAAACCGGGTCAGCGATTCCGCCCGACGAGGACTACTGGCGGCGTCATCTGGACTGTGCTTTTAGTTCAGTACAGGCGGTTTTTGCGGACTGCCTCACGGTTGCCGCTGCGCAGTGGCAGGAGCAGGAATTGTTCGCTTATGTAGATGCTGCCCGCTTTTTGTGCAAATTGGGGCGGGGTGCCGAGCCAGTGATGGCCTTTCTGGAAGGCTGGCCGGAAGTGGCCGCTGCTGTCGGTCACGACTGTATTGATCCGGTTTTGCAGTGGGTGGCGAAAATTCAGCGTTCGCCCAATGGCGATGTTATCGGATTGTTTTTCCAGGCGCTTCCCGCCGTTACCCGGGCTTTGCCCAACCGGACGCTGCTTCGCGACTATCTCGATTTGTTGACGGATATTGCCGAGCGCAGCAGCACCTCCATCCATGGCCGCCACGCCATTCTCCCCAGCCGCGCTTTGCCTGAATTCATTCGCCTGGCGGCCGAACTCCTGCAAAAAGTGAATCTGGAGGGACTGCAGACCTGGGCAGAATACGGGTTGCGCTATTATGCCAGTAACCCCGAACGTCAGACGGATTATTTTGCCCTGCAAAGTGCAGACAGTCGGGCCATTTTTCAGGAGCAGCGCGATGGGACCCTGCTGCGCAGCCACGAGCGTGAGATGGACCTGTATTTGCGGGCCCTCTGGGATGAACCCGCCATGCTGGTCCCGTATTCGGAAGCTTTTGATCATCTGCGTCGGCCCCAGCCTTACCTGGATTCCCTGGGTATGCATCTGCCGGACCTGTACCATGATCGGGAGGGTATATCGGGCCTGGATCAATACCGTCTGGCCCTCGCCCATCTTGCCGCTCATCGCCGCTACAGTCAGGCGCTCCTTGCCGATAACTGGAGTCCCTTTCAGCGCTTGTACATCGAATATTTTGAAGATGCGCGCGTGGACACCCTGATTTTGCGGCGTTTCCCCGGGCTTCGGACGCTTATGCTGCAATTGCATCCCCATCCCGAGGAAGATGCCTGCGATTCCGGGCAGGAATCCTGCATACGTCATCGTTTGACCCTGTTTTCCCGAGCCGTTCTTGATCCTGAGCATGGTTACCAGAACCCCGTCCTCCGGCAATTTGTGCAGCGCTTTTACGAGCAAATGCTCAACGGACCGGGCAGCACCCACAGCATTGCGGAACTCGCCCTGGAATATCTCATTCAGACACGCCTGCCGAGTGACAGTTTTGCCAAGATTTATTTTACCGATACGGAAGTGTCCTACCGGGATGACAACCGCCACCTCTGGCAGTTCATTGATGGCGATCAGGAAAGCGAGGAAGAAAGCAGCCGGGCCGAAGCGGTATCGGAAAACGAATTGACGCTGGTCCGGCACTATCCCGAGTGGGATTACCGATCGCAACATTACCTACCGGATTGGGTCAGTCTCTACGAGCATCTGCATCCCCAAGGTTCTGCCAGCGATATCCTGCAGATATTGCAGAAACACGCTGCTTTGGCCAAGCGTCTTGAACGGTTGCTGGATATGCTGAAACCGCAGGATCGCGAACGCCTGCGCCGTCAGGAAGAGGGGTCCGATCTGGATTTGGACTGGGCGCTGCGTTCCTGGGTAGATTATCGCTGTCGACAAAATGTCGATCCGCGCATCAACGAAAGTTTCCGCCACGCACGAAGGAATCTTTCGGTGAGTCTGCTGCTGGATCTTTCCGAATCGCTGAATGATCCGGTTGAGGGTGCAGGCTCAGGACCTACCATCCTTTCCCTGGCCCAGGAAGCCGTTACACTGCTAGCCTGGGCGATTGACCGCCTGGGTGACCCCTTTGCCATTTCCGGCTTTTATTCCAACACCCGTCATGAGTTGCGCTACTGGCATATCAAGGGATTTTCTGAACCTTGGCAGGATGCAGTCTACGCACGGCTCGCAGCGCTCCGTGCCGCCTATTCTACGCGCATGGGTGCGGCCTTGCGTCACGCCGGACACTATCTGTCCGGTCAATCTGCCGACAAGCGCCTGCTTCTGATCCTGACCGATGGGCAACCGGCCGACATCGATGTGGATGATCCGGATTATTTGCTGGCAGATACCCGTCGCGCCGTTCTGGAGCTGGAGGAGAAGGGCATTTTTTGCCATTGCATCAGCCTTGATCCACATGCAGACGAATACGTACGAAAAATTTTTGGTAATCGATTCAGCATTATTGATCGGATTGAATCGTTGCCGGAAAGATTGCCGGAGATTTTTTTAAGCCTGACCCATTGAATGGCTTCATCCTAACGGCAGTTGCCGTGGGTGCTTTGCAGCGACTTTTGTTCCGGGCCGTTGTTGTTCTTGGCGAAATCCTGCGCCCTTCAGGAGAGCTGTCTGAGCCCGAAGGGCGAGTTCTCTCCTGACAGCAGGATGAGCCCTAGAACAACAGGCAAGGAACAATGGAGCAAAAAGCACCCACGGCAACTGCCGTTTTTAGCTTCATACGTTAATATGGACACGCCGTCCATTTTAACGGACAATCCGGGGCATGAAACAGCTTGCTCAACGTTTGCGTCAGCTTCGCGAAGACCGACAACTTTCCCTGCGTGCCCTGGGAGAAATGGCCGGGGTCTCTTCCAGTGCGCTATCCCAGATTGAAGCTGCGCAGGTTTCCCCCTCCATTGCAACGCTTGAGAAAATTTGCACTGCCTTGGGGCTCAGGATTGCCGCACTCCTGGATGAACCGGATAGTGAAGCATCCCCGCTCATTCTCCGTGCCGGACAAAGACGTCGGGTCTATAGTTCAGGGTCGCATGCCACGATTGAACCACTGGCACGAGGATTTTCCCGAAAAAAAATGCAACCGCTGCTGGTCACGCTGGATGCAGGTGGAGAATGTGGAGACCACCCTTATAGTAGTGCCGATGGGGAAGAGTTCGCCATGCTCATCAAGGGAAGCGCGCGCTTTGAACAGCAAGGTTCCAGCTTTGATCTGGATGAGGGGGATGCCGTCTACTATGACCCGCGTCTTTCTCACAACTGGCATAATCTGCATGAGTTGGCATCGGTGCTTCTGATTGTGGTGGCGCAGTGAACTCCGGCGACTGTCTGCTTTGGGTCCTGTATGCGTCACTGTTGTCTTTATTGCCGACAGTGCTGGTGGCAATTCCCGCATTGCCAATCCGCTGGAAACGTTCCCTGGGTTTTCTGCTGACCGTTGCATTTTGCCTGCTGCTCATCGTGGTCGGCATGCATGCGCTGGCAAGCCCTGCGCTCCATGCAAGTATCCCGGGGCCACTCACCGATCTTGCCTGGCAATTCACCCTCGACCCGCTCTCCGGTTTTTTTCTGTTGGTGCTGGGATCCGTGGGATTTGCGGCGTCCTTGCATGCTATCGGTTATTTCCATCATGGTAGCCAGAGCAAGCTGAAACAGGTGCTATTGCCTTATCCGGTTTTTGTGACGGCCATGGTTTGGGTATTGCTGGCAGCCAATGCCTACACATTCCTTGTGGCCTGGGAACTGATGGCCCTGAGTTCAACATTTCTTATCCTGGTCGAAGGCCAGGACCAGCGTCGGCAGCAAGCCGCCTATCTGTATTTACTGATCGCGCATCTCGGTGCCCTGGCCCTTTTTGTCGCTTTTGCCTTGCTGAGTCATGGTGATCTGATCAGCAATGGGAATTTTCAGCGCATGGCGCAATTGTCCGATTCTCCTATTGTCGCCAATGCGGTTTTTGGACTCACCTTGCTGGGTTTTGGCGCAAAACTGGGGCTTCTGCCACTGCATGCCTGGCTTCCGGAAGCACATCCGGCAGCGCCATCGCCGGTTTCGGCGCTGATGAGTGGGGCCATGTTGCCCGTTGCGGTCTATGGCCTGCTGCGCATTGACTGGCAAATTCTTCCGGCGGGCGCGGGGTGGTGGGGTCCGCTTTGGCTGGGACTGGGTTTAAGCTCTGCACTTTTTGCCGTTTTGTATTCGGCATTGCAAACCGACATGAAGCGGCTACTGGCTTATTCCTCCATGGAAAATATGGGACTTATCCTGATCGCTCTCGGTCTTTCCCGAATTTTTGCCGAGCAAAATCTGTGGCCCCTGGCCGCTCTCGCCTTGATAGCGGGTTTATTTCAAGTGCTGAATCACGCTTTTTTCAAGAGCTTGCTTTTTCTGGGAAGCGGCAGCGTTCTACACGCTACAGGCACCCTGGAAATGTCCCATTTGGGTGGTCTGATTCGTTCCATGCCGCAGACGGCTTTTCTGGTGCTCATTGGCATTTTTGCCCTTGCCGGATTGCCGCCGTTGAATGGTTTTGCTTCGGAATGGCTGTTACTTCAGGCTTTCCTGTTGGCCCCCAGCTTGCCATCAGGAATGCTACGGGCCATTCTTCCCCTGGCCGCCGCAGGTGTTGTGCTGGTTACTGCTGTGGCGGCTTTTGCCATCGTCAAATTTTATGGGATCGCTTTTCTGGGGCGGGCGCGTAGTGCGGTCGCCAAACAGGAGGCCGGGATCTGGGAGCGCGCCAGCATGGCCTTTTTGGCCCTGTTCTGCGTCCTGCTCGGTGTGTTTCCGGGCCGCGTAGTAGACAGTTTGTCGCACATAACGGCTCTGTTGTTACATGGCAGCCAAATAGCCCACCAAAGCGCGCTGGCGCTCACGCCGATTTCGGCGCAGCGGGCCAGTTATCTCCCCGGCGTTTTTCTTTTGGGAATCGCACTGTCCATTGCGGTCGTTTTTGTACTGGTTTGGTGGCGTTTCGGGCGCTCCCTGCGCCGTGCCCCCATATGGTCCTGTGGTTTTGCAGCAGATTATAGTGCCCAAACACAAGACAGTCCGACCGGTTTCAGCCAGCCTCTGCTCAGAATTTTTGGCGTTTCCTTAAGCACGCTCATAAACCGCCAGGGCGGGAGAAACACCCTCCCGGTGCAAATTCCTGATCCTTTCTGGAAAGGTTTTTACCTGCCCTGGGGTCGTGTCACCCTGTGGATTGCCGGAGGGATCAGCCGATTACAGCATGGTCGCATCACCTCTTATCTGCTGTATTCGTTTCTGACCCTGATTGTCCTTCTGGTGTTTTTTCGGTGAATACAAGAGGGCGAGGCTTCAATGACTAGTCTGATCAGCTGGCGGGATCAATGCTTCCAGATCCTTTTTGTCGTCGCGGCGGCTCCACTTCTGGCGGGTTGGCTGCAGACGGTCCGGGCACTTTTGCAAAATCGGCGTTCTGCAGGGATTCTCCAGCCCTATCGTGATCTTTTTCGACTGTTCCACAAGGAAACCCTGATCCCTGAACAATCTTCCTGGCTGTTTCAGTTTGCACCCTATGTCATGTTCGGAGCCAAGATCATGGCGGTGGCCATCGTGCCCATCATTGCCAATGGCTTGCCTCTGGCCAGTGCTGCCGATGTCATTGCGCTGGTGGGTCTGCTGGCCGTGGCGCGCATTTTTCAGGTGCTGGCGGCCATGGATACGGGAACAGCTTTTGGCAGTTATGGGGCGCATCGTGAAATGCTGATTTCCGCATTGGCAGAACCTGCCTTACTGGCGGCACTGTTTACCGCCTCTTTATTGGCCCGATCCACATCGCTTGTGCAGATTGTTCATCTGAGTCAAATACAGTTATTTTCCATTCATCCCAGCATGGTTTTTGCCGCCATCGCATTTGGCTTTGTTCTGCTCGTGGAAAACGCCAGAATTCCGATGGACAATCCGGCAACGCACCTCGAACTGACCATGATTCACGAAGCGATGGTGCTGGAGTATTCAGGACGGCACCTGGCACTGCTCGAATGGGCGGCACAACTCAAGCTGTTTTTATATATGACCATTGGTTTCGCCCTGTTCCTGCCCTGGGGAATTGCTGCAAAACCGTCGCTGACAAGCCTGGTCATTGCTGCAGGACTGGTTCTCGTCAAACTGTTTTTTGCGGTTGTGGTTCTGGCGCTGGTGGAAACCTTACTGGCAAAAAAACGGCTTTTTCGGGTCCCTGAGTTCGCCATCACCGGCTTCCTTTTCGGAGTCATCGGTTTATTGAGTCACTTCATGCTGGGGTCATGATCATGCATTCCATTCTTGCCCATAGCGCGATTATCAGCCCCGTGTTGAGAATTCTCGCGGCCTGGATGTTGGTACTCAGTTTCGCCCTGCTTGCGCAAAGACGGCTGCTGAGTCTTATTCGCCTGCTTGCCTGGCAGGGTGTCACCCTGGCGGTGGGTACGGCCCTCGTCGCGCAGTTAACGGGTGATCCCATCCTCTGGGTTTCGGCGGTGTTGACCTTGTCCATCAAGGGAATTCTCATGCCCTATGTCTTGCATTATCTGTTGCGTCGTCTGCAGGTGCGCGGTGATGTCGAGATGACACTCAATGTCCCTAGTACGCAACTGCTGGGTATTTTACTGGTGGTATTTGCATTTTCCATTGCCGCCCCTCTGGATGGATATTTGCCCGCCGCGACCCATGGCATGCTAGGGATTGCCCTGGCCGCATTTTTGCTGTCGTTCCTGATGATGATTACCCGCCGCAAGGCGATCTCCCAGATCGTGGGCTTTCTGGCCATGGATAACGCCCTGTTTTTCGCCGCCACCAGTGCAACACTGGGGATGCCGCTGATCGTCGAATTGGGTATTGCCCTGGATACCCTGATCGGGTTGGTGGTGATTGGCGTCTTTTTCTTTCAGATCCGCGACACTTTCGACAGTCTCGATCTGCATTATCTGGAACATATCCGGGAGGATAAATGATCATCTTCTGGGTGCTGGTTCTGGCTGGTGCCGGAGTTCCCTTACTGGCGTTTTTGGGCAGCGGGCGACGCGGAGCCAGACTGTTTCTGCTGCTTAATTTTCTGGTGTTGATCGCCTGTGTGGTTATGTCCGTGCAAGTGGCTACCGAGGGCATCATCCGGGCAGGCGGCGATGAATTCCGGGTGGACGCCTTTTCCCTGTTACTGGCACTGGTCAACAGTACGGTCGGCTTTTCCATTGCCTGGTTTTCACACAGCTACTTTTTGAAAGAAGTACAGCATCATGGTTTGTCCGCAGGGCAACAAAAGCTGTACCACAGTATGTTCCAGCTTTTTCTATTTACCATGTTGCTCGCTGTGCTCACCAACAATATGGGGATTCTCTGGGTGGCTCTGGAAGGGGCGACCCTGTCCAGTGTGCTGCTGGTCAGTCTGATGCGTAAGCCGCAAGGTCTGGAGGCCGCATGGAAATACTTCGTTCTCTGTGGCGTCGGGCTCGCCATGGCGCTGTTGGGAACGGTGTTACTGTATTTTGCGGCGGAACCCGCACTGGGTGCAGGTAGTGATGCCTTACTTTGGTCACAATTGCATGCCCATTCTGCCGCGCTCAATTCCGGGGTGCTGACCATTGCCTTTATTTTTGTGCTCGTGGGCTTTGGAACCAAGGTTGGTCTGGCCCCCCTGCACAGTTGGTTACCCGATGCCCATGCGGCAGGACCCAGTTCTGCATCCGCCGCCTTGTCCGCTTTGCTGCTGAATGTGGCGCTGTATGCCATCCTGCGTTTTAAAAGTCTCCTGTCCGGCCCTGTGGCCGGGCCTTTCACTGGGCATCTGCTGATGGGCTTCGGTCTTCTGACCCTGTTGCTTGCTGCCTTTTCCATGTTTCGGCAACAGGACGTCAAACGTCTTTTTGCCTACTCTTCCATGGAGCACATGGCACTGATCACTTTTGCTTTTGGTTTGGGCGGACCGCTGGCGGTTTTTGCGGGTATGCTCCACATGCTGGGACATAGTTTGGCAAAATCCTCGGTGTTTTTTGCTACCGGGCAGGCCAGCCAGGAAGCTGGCACTCAGGACATTTCCGCACTGAACGGCTTGATGCATTCCCGGCCCGTCTTGGGCTGGAGTGTCCTCCTGTCGGTGCTGGCGATTCTGGGTATGCCTCCGGGTTCCCTGTTTTTCAGTGAGATTCTGATCCTTGCCAGTGCGGTACAACAATCCTGGCAAACCCTGCCTTTTCTTCTGCTCGGCCTGGGCACCGTATTTGCGGCAATATACCCGCGCCTGCAGAGCATGCTCCTGGCCCCCGCCAATTCTCTCCCCCATCGGCAAAGCGGGGTGGGCGGGCTTTTGCCGGTTTTTTTTCAAATATCCCTGGTGGTGATTCTGGGGGTGGCGATCCCCGGGCAAATAGAGCTATGGCTGCATGACGTTGCAGGAATTGTCCAATGACTGAACTTGGTTCTGATACTTTGCCCTCTGTGGGCCAGTGGCAACAAATTCTGACTGCGCCACCCGTCTGGCAGGTCGAGGTGCAGACTGCATCCTGGACAAGTGCCGCGCTGGCGCTGCGCGATCAGGGCGGGCGTTTGCTGGGATTGTGGGGAGAGGCGGGCCATGAAAATGCATTTTTTTACATACATGCGCTGGGCCTTGGTTCAACCGGATATTTGTGGATCACTCTGACGGTGCAATCCAGCGAGGGACAATTTCCCTCGCTGGCCGACATTTTTCCCGCTGCCTCGCGGATGGAGCGGGCCCTGTACGATCTTACGGGAATCAGGGCGGCGGGGAATGCCGATACCAGGCCATGGCTCCGCCATCAGTGCTGGCCAGCGGGGATTTTTCCACTGCGGGAGGGTCAACTGGATGACAGATCCTTCGGCATGGATGGTGATGCCGATTATCCTTTTCAATTGATTGATAGCGTGGATGTCCACCAGATCCCGGTGGGACCGGTACACGCGGGCACCATTGAGCCCGGACACTTTCGTTTTTCGTGTATCGGTGAACAAATTCTGCGTCTGGAAGAACGATTGGGATACACGCACAAGGGCGTCGAACGCCTTTTCCAAGATCGGGATGTGTTTGCGGGTGCGCGTCTGGCAGGACGCATCAGTGGTGACACTACAGCGGGTTATGCCTGGGCCTACTGCATGGCGGTGGAATCCATTGCCCGATGCGCAATCCCGCCTCGTGCAGCAGCTTTGCGTGCTGTTTGCCTGGAACGGGAGCGCATGGCCAACCATCTGGGTGATCTTGCCGCTCTGGGAAATGACGCTGGCTTCGCCTTCTGTCAGTCACAATTTCTGTTTATCAAGGAAAGCCTGCTCCGCGAAAACCGGGAAATTTTCGGACACCGCTATTTGATGGACTGCATTATTCCCGGTGGCGTCGCTTTTGATCTGAACTCCGCGCAAACAGCCTCAATTCGGAGTAACAGTGAATCCTGGCAGCGCACCGTGCAGCGTTTGGACCTCCTCTTGCAGGAGCATTCCGGTCTGCGGGATCGCCTGGTGGGTACAGGAAAAATTGTGCCACCCCGTGCTGCAGCACTCGGTATGGCGGGGCTTGCCGGCCGCGCCAGTGGTCAGGCCTGGGATTTGCGGGTCCAGTTTCCCCATGCGCCTTATCAGAATCTGGATGTTTCCATGCAGCTTTCCCCGGAAGGTGACGTGGCCGCACGTTGGCAATTGCGCTTTTTAGAGTTCTATGAGTCTCTGCGTCTGCAGACCCGGTTGTTGATGGAACTGCCCGGGGGAGCAGTCAGTACAACCATTCCGGAAAGCATCCCCGATGGCGAAGGCTTGGGCATCGTCGAAGCCTGGCGCGGCGAGGTGTTTGTCGCCCTATCTGTGGAAAACGCCCGTATCAAACGCTGCCACCCCCACGATCCCTCGTGGGTCCTGTGGCCGGTCCTTGAGGAGGCCGTGCTGAACGATATTGTCGCCGACTTTCCACTGATCAATAAATCGTTCAATTTGAGTTACAGCGGACATGATTTATAGCGTGTCAGCACCCGGAGGATATTGGCAATGTATCGCATACTGAAAGAAATCTGGCGACTGGGGAAACCGGGTAAAAAAATCATTCCCGCCAAAGGGCAGGGGCCATTCCGCCGGAGTGCCGCCATTCGCCATGTGGATGCAGGATCCTGCAATGCTTGTGAGCTGGAAATTCAGGCACTTTCGGGTCCACATTATGGCTTGGAGCAAGTCGGGTTGAGCCTGACAGCGTCGCCGCGCCATGCTGATTTGTTGATGGTAACCGGCCCGGTCAGCCGACATATGGCGACAGCGCTGCAAGACACGTTTTCAGCCATGCCAAATCCCAAAAAGGTCGTGGCCATAGGGGATTGCGCCTGTACGGGCGGCATATTCGCCGGGAGTTATGCCGTTGTCGGCGCGGTAGAAAAAGTGCTCCCCGTAGCCGGGCAATGTCCGGGCTGCCCACCTACACCCGAAGCGATTCGGCAAACATTGGTTCAGGTAGCCCGGCAGACACGATCCTGACGGGATTGGTGGGAATTCGTATTTTAAGGGGAATCCGTATCGCGCTGGCAACGGTTGCCCATCAAAACCCAGTGTCAGTTGGGTTTGTGGGTGCAGTGCCGTGTACAGTCTGCATTGCCCTGAAATGGGCGCACCGTTTATCGACACCTGTTATTTGCTCGGGATTTTGATTCCCACCGTGCTCGGCGCACTACTCGGGAAAACATTGTTGCGTTGGTAATGCGCCTGTTGCCGCCCAACCCCCAGGGGGCGGTATTGGGTAGCTTATTGGTGTCAGGTGTTTCCGTTCGGAAGCTTCTGACCAGAAAAGTATGCACCACACCTCACAGCCAAAGTGTACGAATGGGATACTGCCTGATAGCGGGGTCAGGGGTGACCAAGGTCAGTCCACGTTCGATGGCCTGACAAATCAGCATGCGGTCGAAAGGATCCCGATGAATGGGCGGTAGTTGCGGAAGATGACGCAGGTCGGTATCCGACAGCGCTATGCGTCGAAAATCCACTGCCTCGATTTGGCGGAGCATATAGTCAAAAACCGATTCGGAACCGCTTTCGATAATCAGCTTGCCGCTCGTGTGCTTCACCAGAATTTCCCAAATGGTGACCACGCTTATACAAACCTCCATATCCTCGGCGATATGGCTGCGTGCTGTAGCCGGAATCTTTTCTGTCTGTGCCAACCACCAGATCAGGGTACAAGTATCCAGCAGCAGCATCAGGTTTTGTCCGGTCTCGCCCCGCTCTCCTGTCCATTTGGGCGCCGGCTAAGCTATTGGAGTTATTGACAACTTCATTCAGCGCAAATGAGGTATCTTGAGTCTCGAGATGTGACCGGGAACGCTCGAAGCCGACCAGTCGCAACGGGTTACTTGCGCTGCGCTATTTTTTACAGCGGTTCCGGTATTCCCGTCGCGGCCTTTAGCCAGCGCCTGGCTATGTTCGAATCGATGGCTTTGCCGGCGGGCAAATGTTGGTTGAGCCAGTCTGTAAAGGAGCCTTGGACCTGCTCGAAAGGGCGATCGGTCATTTGCCCGTAAATCTGCAGGTAATCATGTCCGCCATCATGGCCCAGTAACCAGGGTTGATCGACAATCAGGACCGGGGTTCCTGCCGGAACGCGCGCAAATAGTGCTTCGATATTTTCTGGATAGAGGCGGATGCAGCCGTGACTGACGCGCATGCCGACCCCCCAGGGCTTGTTGGTGCCGTGCAGCAGGTAACCGGGAATAGCCAGGCGCAGGGCGAACAGTCCCAGTGGATTGTCTGGACCGGCAGGAACCACTGCTGGCAAAGGATCTCCGTTTTCTGCATGTTCCTTGCGAATGCTTTCCGGTGGTGTCCAGCTGGGATTTGCCACTTTGGCGGTAATGCGGGTCTTGCCCAGGGGTGTCCCCCAACCTTCGCGACCTATGCCGATGGGATAAGTGATTACTTCCGGGGCCTGTCCAGCGACAGTGGGCGGATAATAAAACAACCGCATGGCCGCCAGATTGATCACTATGCCCTGACGCGGGGCATCGGGCAGCACATATTCGCTGGGAAGAATGATGCGGCTGCCAGCGCCGGGTAACCAGGGGTCCACCTGTGGATTTGCGGCAGTAATCTGGTCATAACCCAGGTCATATTTACGGGCAATGTCGGAAAGTGTGTCTTCATGTCGGGCGCTGATGCTCTGGATAGCGCCGACGATATTGTCTCCAGGTGGTGGCAGCAGATACGTGCTGCTCCAGGCGGGAGCACTCAAGACTGTCAGCATTAAACCCAAAAAAGACAGGATAACTGCGGAACGATTTATGGGCATATGTCTGTCCTTGAAAACAGGGTGTAAATTTTACCATAGCGCAAAAAATGACTGCGCTGCTGATGTGGAAACAGTTCGCCCATGCCGTAGGCCCCCAGCATGGGCAAATCGGGATATTGCTCGCGCCAGATACACAGATCTTGATCTTCCTGACCAAAAAATGCCGCATCCCGACCAATGGAGCTGGAAATCCAGGCAAAGGTGGGCTCTTGGGTGCTGGCGGATAATTGTTCCAGAGCAATGCGGGTGTCACGCTCGGCAATGGCCGGATCGCGCAGGCTGAGAAAGGCTCGTGAGTGTTCCGCCAGTGGTCTTTCCAGCCAGAGCCCGCTTCGATTCAGGTCGGTGGCGCTAATGTGCAGTAATTCCGGCGGAGCTCCAGGGGCAGCATCAGCGCGAATCTCCCCCATGAGCAGGCGCTCCAGGGGCAGGCGACTGTCCTTGCGGATACTGACCGGAATATTCTGGGCCAGCAGGGGGAGCGCCAGATAACGTTCCAACTGCAGCAGCAAGCTGCCCTCCTGAAGATGGACCGGGAGTGGGGCACTCAGGGTGCGCAGTCCTGCGGACCAGACGCTTTGGGATGGCTGGATGCCCTGAAAGGCAATTTCCAGAATATTCCGTGGGCTAGCTTGATACCAGAAGCGCCCGCTGCGACTGCTGAGACTGCCAAAGCGCGGTGATTGCTGCAACCATTCGCCCTGGAGCTGCTCCAGTCTTCCCCAACTGAATGTCACCAAGTCGGGGTCGGGAATCTGGGGGATAAAACCCAGCGGCGCGCTCAGGAGGAGAACGGCACAGGCATTTTCCCCCAACGCCGTATCTCTTTCGGTAAATATCCCCGGAAAAGTCCCTGTCGCAATTTGCAGGCAGGACAGTGCACGCATCTGGGACTGCAGTAATGCTGGACTCACCGGAGCAAGGGTGGGGCTGAACAAGAAAAAAGCGGCAGTGATGGCTTCACCGGAGAGTTTTTCGCGGGCCTCGGCAATGGCCGATTGAAGGAGTTCTCCGGGTGGCCGGTTACCGCGCGCGAAGCCGCTGGCTACTGGCTTTGATGGGTCCACAGTACCTTGTCAGGCCATGCGCAGCAACTGAACAGCGCGCAGCGTTCACAATGAGGGCGACGTGCCGTACAGGTATAGCGGCCATGCAGAATGAGCAGATGGTGAGCATCCTGAATATATTCAGCGGGAACCTTTTTGAGTAGAGCCTGTTCTACGGCGAGAGGGGTTTTACCCGGAGCAATACCAATCCGATTGCCTACCCGGAATATATGGGTATCCACGGCGATGGTGGGTTGTCCAAATTGGGTATTGAGTACCACATTGGCGGTTTTGCGGCCCACGCCGGGGAGTGCTTCCAGAGCGTGACGATCTGGGGGTACTTCGCCGTGATGCTGAGCAATCAGTTGCTCGGCCAGGCCATGCACATGACGGGCCTTGGCATTGAAAAGTCCGAGGCGACGAATATGATTTTTAATGCCCTCTTCACCGAGCGCAGCCATACTGAAGGCATCGGGCGCCTCTGCAAATAAAGTCGCCGTACACAAATTGACCACCTTGTCGGTGCTTTGGGCGGAAAGAACTACGGCTACCAGCAACTGAAAGGCGCTGGCGTACTGCAATTCGGTTTTGGGTTCGGGGATGCTGGCGCGGAGCGCGGCAAAGCACTGCTTGATGTGTTTGGCATCCATAGCGCTAATTTGGAAATCGGGGGCTGAACCGGTGATCCGGCCCCCGATTATTGGGCTCAGACGTGACGATAACGACCGATTTCGGGCGCTTCGGCACGGGGATGGTTGGCCGCTACGGCATTGGCTGAGGCAATCCATTCTTCATGATCGTGTTCCAGAGCATGCAGCATATCATGGTCCAACTTGGGCAAAATGCTGCCTTTGATGAGTTCGCCCAGATCCAGCATGCGCGTGGCAATGGCATAACCATGCAGGTGGAAGTCATGATCGGCGTGGGTGCCGAAATGATCACTTGCGAAAAGCACACCCTTGGCGGCGTTGAGATCGGCGTCGTTCATGACGTAATCCTTGGCCCATTTGTACCATTCTTCAAAGTATTTTTCCTGGGCTTCAATACTCCAGTTGTGGGCTTCAAAAAAGGCAAAAACAGAAACGCGGTTGGCTTTACCGGAAAAGGGAAAATGACCTGACATCGTGCGACTCCTCATGCATGTGGGAAAAAAGTCATCAGAGCATTGTAGCGGTTTATGGCTACGGTGCAACGCAAAAGCTTTTTTGTGGGGATAATGATCTCCAATGACCCCTTGATTATTCTCAAAATGAATAGGCCAGAATTTACTGCGCAGATTTGCGGCGCTCCAGAATCTGGCGATAAAGCTCCAGGTAGGACAGTGCAGCGTGTTCCCAACTGTGGTTCGCGGCCATGGCCTGTTTCTGGAGATGTCGCCATGCGGCTTTTTCCCGATGCAGCGCTGCAGCCCTGAGGACGGCATGGTGAAGATCATCACTATGGGCAAAGCTGAATACGAAGCCGTTACGTTCTTCATCCCGGGCAAAGTCGCCGGCATCGACGACGGTGTCGGCCAATCCGCCGGTATGATGGACGATGGGCAGCGTCCCATAACGTAAGCTGTACATTTGGTTGAGGCCGCAGGGCTCAAAGCGCGAGGGCATGAGAAAAGCATCCACACCCGCTTCAATCCGGTGTGACAGCCCTTCGTCAAAGGCGATGCGCACGGCGAGACGACCCGGATGAACTGCCGCCAGTTCCTGGAGCCGCGCTTCAAAGTATTTCTCGCCACTGCCCAGAATAGTCACCTGCATCCCACGCTGGAGGAGATCGGGCAAAATATCCAGAACCATATCGACGCCTTTTTGCTCTACCAGCCGACTGATCATGCCCAGCAGAAAAACATCGGGCTGGGCTTCAAGCCCGAGACTCTGCTGCAGCTGGGCTTTGCACTGACTTTTTCCAACCAGGCTGCGGGCATTGTAGTGCGCCGGAAGATAAGGATCAGCCCGGGGGTTCCAGTGGACTTCATCTATTCCGTTAAGAATGCCGGTGAGTTGCGCGGAGCGCTGCTGCAGGAGACCTTGCAGTCCCATGCCAAAGGCCTCTTTCTGGATTTCCCGGGCGTAGGTAGGACTGACTGTGCTGATCTGGTCGCTGTAGATCAAGCCGGCCTTGATGAAGGAAAAAGCCCCGTAAAGTTCGGTTCCCTGCCAATGAAAATCTTCGGCAGGAAGATGTAATTCTGCCATGATGGCGGGATCAAAGCGGCCCTGATAGGCGAGGTTGTGAATGGTGAACAGTGTGGCCGGTCGCGGGCTTCCTATTCGGGTTTCAAGATTCAGCAAATAAGGGACGAGGCCGGTCTGCCAGTCATTCACATGGACCAGATCGGGCTGCCAGTCGAGGCCGGATACGCGACCCTGAGCCATTTCAACGGCTACTCGATTCAGCAAAGCGAAGCGGCGCGGATTGTCCGGCCAATCCTGACCCTGCGCATTTTGATAGGGTCCACCATCCCGCTCGTAATAGTCGGGATAACGCAGAAAAAAAATACCGGGCCGGTTCGGCGTTATCCAGAGTTCGGCAGCTTCCTGGCTATAAGGCGTATTCACCGAACAGAACCAGTGCATTTCATGCAGATCCGGACGGCCATACCAGGGGACCAGTATCCGTACATCAACGCCCAGTTGCTGCAAAGCCAGTGGCAAAGCGCCTCCGACGTCTGCCAGGCCGCCAGTTTTGGAGTAGGGAACCATTTCGGAGAGCACGAACAGGACTTGCAACATAGAGGTTTCAGGTTCTTCAGTGAGTGACTTGTTGCTAACATATCACAAAACACTTTTTGAATGATGGCTTCAGGTCGCCTATGATCCTCCAATACATAAATCTGCAGGTAAGGAGTGCGTAGTATGGAATGGTGCGAACGCTTTAAGGAATATCGGGATCGGGGACGCTGCGTGGTGTATTTTCCCAACTTGCACGAAGGCGAGGACGCCGAAGCCTACGGAATTTTTCTGTCCCTGATGCGGGTGAAAATGGGCATCATGATTCTTGCCCCAGATCGTGAAGAGCGTTATGAACCAGTATACCGCGACGCGATCAAGTATCATCTCCAGACTATTCGCCACAGCCGCCTGTTTACCAGTTATGTACCACTGAAGACGCGGGTGTATTTCGTAGAAACAGTCGATGTTCGCGATGCCTTTTATCCCTGCGCCGATTTTTGTGTGCCCGGAGGTACGCTGATGGGTGGAGCTGTGGACCTTGCCAAACCCATTGCCGATGGCTGCCCGCTGATTCTGGGTCCAAAAATGCCGGATAATGCGTTACGTCAAGGATTGCTGGCCGCAGGTGGAGCTGTTTGGGCGCAGGATAATAATCAGTTGATTGACCTTGCCAAGGCATGGCTGACTGATCCCGCTGCGGCAAAAACGGCGGCTGAAAAAGCGCGGGAGTGGTGGCAGCAGCACGGTTAAGGATATTTCAGGATGGCTCCCTGCGCACCCTGCTAGTGAAGACGCCATCTTATTTCGCTGGACCAACTGATCATCCACAAAAAAATGAGTTGAAAAACGAGCCGGGCATTGAGTATCCAGGGAGCTATATCTGGGTATATTGATGTATGCATTGCCATATAAACATTGGCCGGTGTCACGGCAATGGTTAAACAAAAAAGACCAAACCCGGCATAGGGCCTGGTCTTTTTTGATAGCAACCCCAAGGCGCCGAGCATTTCAAGAAAACCGCTCACATAAACATCGGCTATATGCCAGGGGATATAGTCCGGAATTATTTTTGCTTCGCTGCCTGTAAAGATAAAATGTGCCAGGCTGCCGATAAAAAACCATATAAATACAAAACTCAAAATTATCTTTTTCACCAATGCTCCCTATTCTGGTGGTTTTTTCAGGCCAGATAGTCATATTTATGTCACGGCGATGATTACGTGGAATATACTGACCTGGATGCAAAAAATCCTGCTGCATCCGTCTGCACAAAAAATACGTATTCATCTATGTTGAGGCTGTTGCCTCCCTGTTGAATCTGAAAACGGTGTTAAGGAGAATTTAATGAAATATTTTAGATCAGGAGTTGCAGTGTTGATGGCAGGATTGGCGGTGAGCCTCGTGGCGCCTTTGGCTCAGGCCGCTCCGAGTGCTGCATCGGTGCAGCGGGCAGATATCAAAATGCCGATTCAAAATCATATTGATGCTTTTGGTGGCAAGTCCGGAGTTAAAGCGCTCATTAATACGTTTGTTGGTTATGTGGCGGCAGATCCCCATATTAATTATTATTTTGCTCATACCAACATCAAGGCCCTGAAATATAATCTGACGCAACAGGTTTGCGAAGTGGTGGGCGGACCCTGTACCTACACTGGCCCGACGATGACTGCAGCACACAAAGGCTTGCACGTTACCACAGCAGCATTCAATTATCTGGCACAGGATATGATCAAGGCGATGGATCAGCGTGATATTGCCAAACCGGCGCAGAACTATCTTTTGGCGCAACTGGCAGCCATGGAACCACAAATTGTTACGGCCAATGGTCCGTTGGGTTAACACACGAGAGATTGGTTATTCATTCAGGTCCTGAAGACTGGGTTTACTTTTAAATTGTCGGTATTTTCTGTGGATGACCAATCATGTCCTTAGCTGTGAGAATGAGCAAATTATTCATTGCCGGGATGACGGGCGTTCTTTCCGCCTGTTCTCCGCTACAAATTATCAATCGTCTTACCCCGACAAATACCTATAAGGTCACTCAGGGTATTCGTTATCAGCATCAGGCACGCGGACATCTGGATGTATATGAACCCGTTGCCAGGGATGGTTATCCTGAACCGGCGGGAGGCTATCCCGTGGTGCTGTTTATTTACGGCGGTGCCTGGGATAGCGGCAACCGGCAAGAATACAAGTTTGTAGGGGAAGCCCTGGCAGCCCGTGGTTTGGTGGTGGTCATACCCAATTATTGCATTTATCCACAGGTACGTTATCCTGCTTTTTTAAAGGATAATGCACGTGCTGTAGCCTGGACTTATCAGCACATCGCCGCTTTCGGTGGCAATATCCGGGATTTTTATATCATGGGCCATAGTGCAGGGGCCTATAATGCCGCCATGTTGGTGATGGATCCGCGCTGGCTGCAGGCAGTGGGACTCAAGCCGGATATTTTTAGTGGCTGGATAGGATTGGCGGGACCCTACAATTTTTATCCAATTACTTATAAACCGGTCCGTCCCATATTTTTCTACCCGGATTATCCCCCCAATAGTATGCCGATTGATTTTGCCAATAATGCGGATATTCCCCGAACTTTTTTAGGGGCTGCAGTGCATGACAATCTGGTGAATCCGAAAGTGAATACTGAAGTATTGGCGGCCATGCTGAAAAAGGCGGGGGTCAGTGTCGAGTTGAAAATGTATCGCGGTGTAAACCACGAAACCTTGATTGGCGCTTTTGCCAAGCCATTACGCTGGATGGCCCCGGTGCTGGACGATGTGGTGGCTTTCATCAAGGAGGGTCACGATCAGCGCATCCATCCATAATCATTAAAAAGCCCCGATCTGACAACAGACCGGGGCTTTCATGAAGCCAGAATGATGAAATACTTAGCTGGCTTTCAGTGACTTCATGAAAATCGTCGCAAAACGAATGAAGAATTTGAGCAGGTACTGGGTGTCCTTAGCGAAGACGATTTTCATCAGGCCAAAAATACCGCCACCCTTGTTGGCTTCATTCTGCATTTCGGTTTTGGTCAGTTCCAGCGCCTTGACAGCCTTGTCAACGCCTCCTGCAAACACTTCATCAGAGGGGATCATGGGCACAACCTTGCTCATGACCATGTTGATTTTGCCAACCAGACCGGCCTTCTGCAGGTTGCCGACCAAGGCAAATACTTCAGGTAACATGTCGATCAGATGGGCATCATGGAGGCCCTGAACAATCCCCTTAATCCGATGGTTGATGCTTTCTGCATCCCCCTTGAGTGCTTTGGCACCAATCTGGGCAATTTCCATCCAGATCAGGGCACCCTGACTGATGGTGCTGCCAATGTGCTGGATGGTGCCGTCATGCCACAGTTCGGCAACAAAATCTGCACCGGTACCGAAGGCAATATTCAGATCGCCGCGCGGGGTCAGGATTTCTTCCAGACGGATGCCCTTGGCCTCCAGGGCCTTGGCGGCAGCCTGCAGGGAACCCCCTACTGTTTCGGCCACTTTGAGCAGTGAGCCTACGCGATCGGCAAGGCTGTCTGCATCACCCTGGGCTAGATCTTTGGCGCGCATGGCAATTTTCAGCCATTTTTCGGCCTCTTCGGCAATATCATCCAGTTTGTCCGGAAGATCGAGGTCGGAGATGATGCCTTTAACGGCACCAAGGCCATCTTTACCCGCCTGCACAAAAAATCCGGCACTGGCCGCATAACCGGCCAGATGTTCTACCTGATCCAGCAGACCTTCAACCCGACTGACCATGTCCACGGAGCCGTCACCCTGGGTTAGATGCTTGACGCGCATGGCCACCTGCATCCAGCGGTTGCCGCCCGAACCGATGCTGGCCAGCGCATTGCCCATATTGGCGCTTTCCAGAACTTCAGGCATGGTGTCGCGCAGGGTGCCAATGGCAATATTCATCTGCCCGCCCAAAATTTCCGCCATGTCGAGCATGCCGCTCAGACGGGTCTGCAGATCGGGAGCATCACCCTGAATCAGGCGCTGAGCACGCTTGGCCATCTGAATCCACTGGTCGGCCATTTCCTGGATTTCATCAAGACGATCCGGCAGGTCCAGTTGACCAACCATGTTGCCAACAACGCTTACACCCTGCTTGGCGCTTTCTAGCCAGTACTGGATGGTGGCCGTACTGCTATGGATTTTCTGGATCATTTCTTCGGGATTTTCACCGATGATGGGGCACTTCAACTCGGCGCTGAGGGCGGCCATGGAGCTGAAAAATCCGGAGCGTTGCAGATTGCCGAGAAGTTGCAGGACTTCCTTGAGGGTTTTGTCCAGTTCGGCCTGCTGGGCGTCATTGATGAGCGCACGCAGGCGATCCAGCGGTTCTTCATCGGAGTTGCCCTTGACGAAAGATTGCAGGGATTCGGAAATGCCCTGCAGTTTTTCCATGTAGGGCTGCATGGTTTCCATCAATTTGTCTGTGTCGATGGCCTGAGGGAGCTCATTCAGGACGTCGCGCAGCATCTGCAGCATGTTTTGCACCTGCAGGGCGGCTTCGCCGACTTTTCCGAGCCCTTCCCACTGGCGTTCGTTGAGACTTACTACTGCTGCTGGTACTGTATTCGCGTTGGCCATGTTGCGCTAATCTCCCGCTGAAATAATGCTGTGATAAGTGCTTTTAATAGAACAAAGCAAGCTTTGTTAAGACTTGCCTTATTTACCACAAAAAGCGTCCCTTTCCTACCCATGTCAATGTGCCCTATCATCGTCAACGAGGCTTTTGCAGGCTAATTATTATGCTTTATGGCAGTAAACGAGAAACATATCGGCAGGTATTTCTGGACAGTTGGCAAGCTTTTCGCGAGGGGCGGCCCCTCGAAGGCGTGCAGACCAGGATTGTGGCCGCTATTCTGGATCACCCCGAGTATCAGCCCTTGCTGGAAGATGCCGAACGAGGATTGTACCAGGACTTTTCCCCTGAACAGGGGCAAAGCAATCCCTTTCTGCATATGTCTCTTCATGTGGGGCTGGCAGAAATGTTGGCAATGAATCAGCCACAGGGTATCGTCCATCTTTACGCGACCGCCTGCGAAAAACGGGGTGAACATGATGCCGAACATCTTTTTGTTGACTGTATGGGCGAGATGATGTGGCAGGCACAAAGGGCGGGAAGGCCTCCGGATATGGGTACCCTGCTGGCTTGTGTGCGGCGCGGACTGGCGTTGCCAGATCCGGCTTGATACGGCCCTGAGGGGCATTTGGGAGAAAATTCATGGTAAAAGCAGTGCAATCGACAACAACCGGCGCTGAAAGTATTCACTGGCGTTTACAGGACCTTTATGCGGGTTCGGATGATCCGCGCCTGGAAGCCGATATGCTTTGGGCCAGCAGCGCAGCAGAAGATTTTGCCCGGCAGTATCGACCGGGTTTGGGCGATCTGGATGCGGCTGCCCTGGCCACAGCCATGCAAAGTCTGGAGGCCATTCGTCAACGGTTGGGTCGGGTAGGGACTTTTCGTTATCTGAGTTATGTCACCCATGCCGACCAGCCCGCGTATGGGGCGGCGTTGCAGGCTTATGAAGAAGCCGCGACTCAAGTCAGCAATCAGTTGATATTTTTTGATATTGCCTGGAATGCAGTCGATGAGAATCGTGCTGAACAGTTACTTCAGGATCCCGCTCTCGCCCACTGGGCGCATCTGCTTCGCAACTGGCGGCAATATCGCAGTCACTTGCGCAGTGAGAGCGAAGAACAGATTCTTTCGGAAAAGCGGGTAACTGGTCGGGCACTCTGGGAGCGCCTTTTTGACGAAACGCTGACAGAGATGCGTTTCAATCTGCGCGGTAAGGCCATGACCGAGCAGGAAGTGCTGACCCTGCTGTCCAATCCTGACCGGACATTGCGTCATGATGCGGCAGAATCCCTGAGTACGGGACTGGAAAGCCGCCTGCACACTTTGACCACCTGTTTTAATGCCATTCTGGCCGATAAGGCCCTGGACGACCGACTGCGTTCTTATCCCCATTGGCTCAGTGAGCGCAATCTGAGTAACGAAATTTCCGACAGCATGGTCGAGGCCCTGGAGGCGGCCGTGGTGTCCCGCTACGCTCTGGTGGCCCGCTATTATCGACTCAAGGCCAAACTGCTGAGGGTAGCGCCGCTGATGGACTATGACCGCTATGCGCCCATCTCCAGTGCAGCGCGGTGTTACGACTGGGCGGAATGTCAGCGTATTGTGCTGGCGGCGGTCCATGATTTTTCGCCGGAGCTGGGTGCCATCGGTCAACGTTTTTTTGACGAACACTGGATTGATGCGGCTCTGGCACCCGGTAAACGGGGTGGGGCTTTTGCTCATCCGGTGACTCCTGACGTACATCCTTACCTGATGGTCAATTATACCGGTACGGTGCGCGACGTGATGACCGTGGCCCACGAACTCGGGCACGGCATCCATCAGTATCTGGCGCGTGAGCAGGGCTATCTGAATGCCGATACGCCGCTGACTACAGCGGAAACAGCCTCGGTGTTCGGAGAAATGCTGACTTTTGAACGGCTGATGCGCGAGGAGCAGGACCCGCAGCAACGTCTGACCTTGCTCTGCGGCAAAATTGAGGACACCTTTGCCACGGTATTCCGACAGATGGCCATGCATCGCTTTGAGGTGGTGATGCACAATGCCCGTCGCAGCGAGGGCGAACTCAGCAAGGAAAGGCTCGCAGAGCTGTGGATGCAAACCCAGACCGAGCAGTTTGCCGACAGTATCCAGTTCAGTCCCGGATACCGCTGGTGGTGGAGTTATATCCCGCATTTTATCGGCTCTCCCGGCTATGTGTACGCTTATGCTTTTGGTGAATTGCTGACTTTGGCTTTAATTCAGCGTTATCGGGAAAATCCCCAGGGTTTTGTGCCGGGATATGTCGCCATGTTGAAACTTGGGGGCAGCAAAACGCCTGCCGAGGTGGTGGCAGAAACGGGTGTCAATCTGGAAGATCCGGATTTGTGGTCAAAAGCCCTGGATTATCTTGCCAGTATGGTGGATGAGGCGGAATCCCTGGCCGGAGTCCGTTGAGCATGCGTCAGGAAAAAGACAGCATGGGTCTGGTGGAGGTGGAAGATACCGCACTGTGGGGGGCGCAAACCCAACGCTCCCTGAATTACTTTGCCATCGGCAGCGAACGGATGCCCATGGCGGTCATTTATGCCCTGGCCAGAATCAAGCGTGCTGCTGCTCAGATCAACCACGAATTGGGCCTTTTGGGTAAGGATATTGCCGATTATATTCAGCTTGCCGCCAGCGAAATCATCGATGGACGCTGGGATGAACAGTTTCCGCTGCGGGTCTGGCAGACGGGTAGCGGCACCCAGAGCAATATGAATGTCAATGAAGTGATTGCCAATCGCGCCAACGAACTGGCTGGTCAGGTCCGGGGCACGAAAAACCCCGTGCATCCCAACGATCATGTGAATCTTGGTCAGTCTTCCAATGATACTTTTCCGGCGGCCATGCATATTGCCGCCGCATTGGCGGCGCAGCAAAATCTGCTGCCCGCGCTGATCCATCTGGAAAGCCTGCTGGCGGCTAAAAGCCAGCAATTTGCGGCACTGATCAAGGTCGGACGCACGCATCTGATGGATGCTGTTCCGCTGACCCTGGGTCAGGAATTTTCCGGGTACCAGGCGCAGTTGCAGATGGGGATTCAGGCCATTGAGCAGGCTTTGCCCGGACTGTACGGACTGGCTTTGGGGGCTACGGCGGTGGGCACGGGTCTCAACTGTCATCCAGATTTCGCCAGACAGGCTTGTGCGCACATGCATGCTGAACTGGGCTTGCCTTTTCATCCGGCAGCCAATTTTTTCGCGGCGCTGGCGGGCCATGAAGCCCTCCAGCAACTGAGCAGCAGTCTGCGCCTGGTTGCCATGTCCTTGCTGAAAATAGCCAACGATATTCGCTGGATGGCATCCGGCCCCCGGGCGGGTCTGGGCGAACTGCAGCTTCCTGAAAATGAACCGGGGTCTTCCATTATGCCCGGCAAGGTGAACCCCACCCAGGCTGAGGCGTTGACCATGGTTTGCGTGCAGGTTTATGGAAATGACGCGGCCATTGCCTTCGCCGCATCCCAGGGAAATTTTGAGCTGAATGTTTACAAGCCGCTGATTGCCTTCAATATCCTGCAGTCCATCGAGCTGCTGGGGGATGCGGCCCGGTCTTTTGCCGAGCATTGTCTGCAGGGGCTGGAGCCGGTTAATGAACGCTTGCAGGAAAACATGGAAAAATCCTTGATGCTGGTGACTTCCCTGACCCCCGTGATGGGTTATGAGCGCGCGGCGGCCGTGGCCCAGCACGCCCACCGCAATCACTGTACACTCCGGGATGCGGTGATTCAGTTGGGTTTCCTCTCGGGAGAAGACTTCGACGCGCAGGTGCGGCCGCAGGACATGCTCTAAAAGCCCCACTCAGGCAGGCCGAGAAGGGACTGTTCTGGAGGATCATCGCCGGATCATGTTATCCTTTGGTCCGGCTAATCCATCAGCATTCAGACAGCGCAAGAGGACTTAGAACATGATCCTGATTTTAGAAGCAGATCTGGCGGAGCAGTCGCCCATTTTTCAACAGTTGCTGACCCGTCTCAAGGCCATGTCTGATATCCAGTACCGGATTCATCAGGAACAGGGCGTCGAGCAGTTGCTCAGCGAAATTTATCTGATTGGCAATACCAAATCGTTGCGGGTGGAAGACATGGAAGCCTTGCCCGGCGTGAAGCAGGCTATTCGGGTTTCCAAGGAGTATCGGATGCTTGGGCGGCATTCCGGCGATCATCGCAGCCAGGGTTTTGACTACAACGGCGTCCATTTTGGGCAGGATAACCTCAATGTATTTGCGGGTCTCTGCGCGGTCGATACGCCCGAGCACGTTGAGCAGATGATGAAAGCACTCCAGGAAAACGGTCAGGTCTGCACCCGTATGGGGGCCTACAAGCCACGCACCAGCCCTTATGCCTTTCAAGGACATGGCCAGGCCTGTTTACCCTATGTATTTGAGCTGGCTGGCAAATATGGAATGCGGGTGATTGCCATGGAAATTCTCCACGAGTCACACATGGATGAGATCCGTGAGGTTTTGGAAAAAACCGGACATCCAACCGGAGTGATGCTCCAGATTGGCACCCGTAATACCCAGAATTTTGAACTCCTCAAGGCCGTGGGAAGGCAGACCGAGTTTCCGGTGCTGCTCAAGCGTGGTTTCGGCATCACGTTGGAAGAGTCCCTCAACGCAGCAGAATATCTGGCCTCAGAGGGGAATACCAAGGTGGTGTTTGGCTTGCGTGGCATGAAAACCAACCTTGGTGATCCCCATCGCAATTTTGTGGATTTTGCCCAGGTGCCCACCGTGAAGCGTCTTACCCGGATGCCGGTCTGCATTGATCCCTCTCACTCCGTGGGCAGTCGTGATGCCGGGCCGGACGGAATTCCTGACGTTTTTCATGCTACCGCAGAGGGGGTTGTGGCGGGGGCCAACATGGTTCTGGTGGATTTTCATCCGGATCCGGCAACTGCGCTGGTAGATGGTCCTCAGGCCTTGCTGCTGAAAGAGTTACCCTGGTTTCTGGAAGATGTCCGTCTGGCTCGGGAAACCTACGAAGAGCGGGTGCTTCTGGCCGCCGCTCAGGGTGTCGCGGAGTAGGGTCGCAGCCCTACTTCACCCGCATGCCGGGTTCGGCGCCGGCATCTGGAGACAGGAGGAAAGGCCCCCCCGCCGGACCACTGGCGGCCATGACCATGCCCTCAGACAGGCCAAAACGCATTTTACGCGGCGCGAGATTGGCCACCATGACCGTCAGACGTCCCACCAGGCTGGCCGGATCATAGGCACTCTTGATACCCGCAAACACCGAACGGGTTTTTTCTTCGCCAATATCCAGGGTTAGATGCAGTAACTTTTCCGCACCTTCCACCGCTTCCGCCGCAACAATCCGGGCAATGCGCAAATCGATCTTGCTGAAATCCTCAATACTCATGGTGCTGCTTTCCGTGCCGGGCGCAGCTGCTGCTGTTTTTGCTGCCGCTTTGCCGTCATGTTCGGGCTTCGTTGCTGTACCTTGGGTACCGGGTGTTTCTGTGGGGGATTGAATCAAGGCGTCCACCTGGGATTTATCCATACGTTGCAATAAATGGGTGTAGGGCTGAATGTTGTGCTTCAACAGGGGTTGGCTGAGTCCCGGCCAGCTGAGCTCCGTTTGTAAAAATGCCAGCGATTTGCGCGCCAGTTCGGGAATGACCGGGCTGAGTAAAGTCACCAGAATGCGGAAGCCATTCAGAGTCACAGTGACAACGCGATGTAATGCTTCGCGCTGTTCAGGATTTTTGGCCATCGCCCAGGGGGCATTCTGGTCTACGTAGGCATTAATCTGGTCGGCAAGCGCCATAATGTCGCGCATGGCTTTGCCATATTCGCGACTTTCATAAGCCTCGCCAATCGCTTCCTGGCTGTCCAGCAGACTATCGTAAAATGCCTGATCGGATCCCAGTGATGGGGCCAGTTGCCCGGCAAAAAAGCGATGAATGAATCCTGCCGCCCGCGAGGCCAGATTGACGACCTTGCCAACCAGATCCCCGTTGCCTTTCAGCAGGAAATCTTCAAGGTTGAGGTCAATGTCTTCGACATGACTGTTGAGTCGGGTGGCAATGTAATAGCGTAAAAATTCGGGATTGAGATGTTGCAGATATTGTCCGGCAGTGATGGAAGTCCCCCGGGACTTGCTCATTTTGGCACCGTTTACGGTCAGGTGTCCGTGAGCAAAAATACCGGTAGGCAGACGATGTCCGGAGCCCTTGAGCATCGCCGGCCAGAACAGGCCATGAAAATAAATAATATCCTTGCCAATGAAATGATAAATTTCGGCGCTGGCGTCGGGTCCCCAGTAATCACTGAAATCACGACCATGACTGGCACACCAGTGGCGGGTGGCTGCCATGTAACCGGGCAGGGCATCCAGCCAGACATAAAAAAACTTGCCCGGCGCATCGGGAATGGGGATGCCGAAGTAAGGTGCATCGCGGCTGATGTCCCAGTCGGCCAGCCCAATACTGAACCACTCATCCAGCTTGTGGGCGACTTCTTCCTGGAGGGTGCCGCTGTGAATCCATTGTTTGAGGAACCCGGTAAAATCCCCCAACTGGAAAAAGTAATGCTCGGATTGGCGACGTTCGGGTACTGCACCCGATACGGCAGACACCGGATTGATCAGGTCGGTGGGGCTGTATGTAGCGCCACAGACCTCGCAGCTGTCTCCATATTGATCGGGTGCCTGGCAACGGGGGCAGGTCCCGCGTATAAAACGATCCGGTAGAAAGATGCCAGCAACGGCATCATAAGCCTGTTCGATTTCGCGGATGTTGATGAAATCGGCACTGCGCAAAGCCCGATAAATCTCCTGCGATACCTCGAAGTTTTCCGGTGAGTGGGTGCTATGGTACAAATCAAAACCGATGCCAAAGCCGGTAAAATCGCGCAGATGCTCTTCATGCATGCGTGCTATCAAGGCTTCCGGAGTGATGCCTTCACTCTGGGCGCGCAGCATGATGGGCGTGCCATGGGCATCATCGGCGCAGACGTAAACGCAATCATGACCCCGCAGGCGCTGATAGCGGGCCCAGATGTCGGTTTGGGTGTATTCAACCAGATGGCCAAGGTGAATCGGACCATTGGCGTAGGGCAGGGCGCTGGTAATCAGGATGCGTTTAGTCATAGTAGCCATAAATTACAGGGGAAGCGCTTGTCAGGCAATGCTGTTGAACGATTTTTGATGCTGGCAGTCACTGCTGATCCATGGTATAAAGGGCGCCATTTTTCAGGGAGATTTATCTGATGTCCAGAGTTTGCAAGGTGACCGGCAAAAAGCCTATGGCCGGAAACAATGTTTCGCACGCCCACAACAAGACCCGTCGGCGTTTTCTGCCCAATCTCCAGTATCATCGTTTCTGGGTAGAAAGTGAAAATCGTTGGGTGCGTATGCGGGTGAGCACCAAGGGTATTCGTACCATCGACAAAAAAGGTATTGATGCGGTTCTGGCTGAACTGCGTGCTGCCGGCGAAAAAATCTGAGGATTTAACTGATGCGCGACAAAATCAAATTGGTTTCCACGGCCGGTACCGGTCATTTCTACACCACGACCAAAAACAAGAAGACCACACCGGACAAGCTGGAAATGAAAAAGTACGATCCCAAAGTCCGTAAGCACGTGGCTTACCGGGAAGACAAAATCAAGTAATTTTCTGTGCCTCCCTGCGGTCTGCCCTGAATCTTCAGGAGAGGCCGGTTGGTTCTTTGCTCAACCATCATTATTTTGCTAAGTTATTAGCACTCCTGATGGTTGAGTGCCAAGGACCCCATTCCAATCATATGTGCATCGTCCACAATTTCTTGTTCTCCGGATATTCATGCGGCCTGGCAACAGCACAGGATAATCTCGTCTGTTGGGGACAAATCTGATGGCTATGGATGAACGTGCGCGGCACCTGCTCAAATCCCTCATCGAGCAGCATATAGCCAATGGTGTACCGGTCGGCAGTCGCCAGTTGGCCAAGGGCGCCGGTCTCAATATCAGTCCTGCTACGGTCCGTAATGTCATGGCGGATCTTGAAGATGAAGGTTATCTGATTTCCCCCCATACTTCTGCCGGACGCATTCCTACCCATGTTGGTTACCGCTTTTTTGTGGATGCGCTGCTGCGGGTGGTGCCGCTGTCCCCTGAGTCCCATCAACTGCTGATTCATCGGTTGGGGCACTACATTCCGGATACCGAGCAGGTGCTCCATGCGGCCACGGAGGTGCTTTCGGAATTGACCCACATGGCGGGGTTTGTCCGTGTGCCCCGACGTGCCAATCGAACGTTGCGCCATGTGGATTTTCTGGCACTGCGCGAAAAGGAAGTGCTGGCCATTTTTGTGACCGATAAGGGCGATGTCGAAAACCGCCTGATTCGCACCGAACACGCCCTCAGTGCCGCTGAACTCAATCAGGCGGCCAATTTCTTCAATGAAAGTTATGGTGGTCGCCCCTTGCAGGAAGTCATCCAGCATTTGCAGCGCGATCTGCAGCAATCCCGTCACGAAATGGACCGCATATTGCGCAGTGCCATGGAGCTGGGTGAGGAAATGCTGGAAGAAGATCAGCAGCGCATGCTTATTGAAGGGGAGTTTCAATTGCTGGACCTGCCGGAACTGGCCGGTAGTGAACGTCTGCGCGAGTTACTCAATGCGGTGCGGCAGAAGCGTGACCTGGTCCATCTTCTGGATGGCAGCATGCGCGGCAGTGAAGTGCGCCTCTTCATTGGTGAGGAATCGGGCTTTGCGCCCTTGAGCGATTGCAGTGTCGTTTCAGCGCCGTACGTGGTGGATGGCGAGGTGCTGGGCGTGCTCGGCGTGATTGGACCCATGCGTATGCCCTATCAACAGATTATTCCCCTGGTGGATGGCACCGCCCATTTACTGGGGCGGGCCTTGTCACAATCTTGAGTGGCTTGGCTTGAAATGCCGCCGGGTCCTCCCCATATGGAGGACATCCAAACGATCAGGAGTGAATTGCGCATGAGTGAAGAAGAAAAACCCGTAGCGTCGCCAGAAGACACCGATACACCAGCCGCATCCGAGGCGGAAGAAGTCAATTGGGAGGAAAAGGCGGAAGCCTATCGCAATGATTATCTGCGGGCCTTGGCCGATGCCGAAAACCAGCGCAAGCGCTCGGAAAAGCAGATTGAAGATGCTCGTAATTATGCCGTAGACCGCTTTGCCCGGGAATTGCTGCCGGTTATCGACAGTCTCGAACTGGCCCTGGCGACGCCCCTGGAAGGCGATGAAGCGCTCACGCAGTTTCGCCAGGGTATTGAAAATACGCTGACTCTGTTTGCTCAGGCCTTGGGAAAAGCGGGTATCGCCCCCATAGAAATGGGCGAAGGGCGTTTTGATCCGCATCTGCATCAGGCGATTGCCATGGTGGAATCGGAAGGAGATGCAAACCGGATTCTTGCGGTGCATCAGAAAGGTTATCTCATGCATGACCGTCTGCTGCGTCCCGCCATGGTTTCGGTGTCCAAGGCACCCAAAACTGCGTAATCATTGTTGATATAAACACAAATTTTTTAATTCAGGAGAACATATAATGGCTAAGGTAATTGGCATCGATTTGGGCACCACCAATTCTTGCGTCGCCGTCATGGAAGGCGACAAGGTCAAGGTCATTGAAAACAGTGAGGGCAAGCGGACGACGCCTTCCATTGTCGCGATCACTGAAGAGGGCGAGGTGTTGGTTGGCGAAGCGGCAAAACGTCAGGCAGTCACCAATCCCGAAAACACTATTTATGAAGTGAAGCGTCTGATTGGTCGTAAATACGACGATGCCGAAGTTCAGAAAGATCTGAAGCACGTTCCCTATAAGGTGGTGAAGGCTGAGAACGGCGATGCCTGGGTGGAAGTGCGCGATAAAAAATATTCCGCGCAACAGGTATCGGCCTTCATTTTGCAGAAAATGAAAAAGACGGCGGAAGATTATCTCGGTGAAACGGTCAGTGAGGCTGTCATTACCGTCCCTGCCTACTTCAACGATGCCCAACGTCAGGCTACCAAGGATGCGGGTCGAATTGCCGGTCTGGAAGTGAAGCGTATCATCAATGAGCCTACCGCAGCGGCCCTGGCTTTTGGTGAAGACAAAAAGCCCGGCGACAGCAAAATTGCGGTGTACGATCTTGGCGGTGGGACGTTTGACGTATCCATCATCGAAATTGCCGAAATGGACGGTGAACACCAGTTTGAAGTGCTGTCTACCAATGGGGATACTTTCCTGGGTGGTGGTGACTTCGACAATCGTATCATCAATTATCTGGCGGATTCTTTCAAAGCCGAAGCCGGTATCGACCTGCGCAGTGACCGTCTGGCCATGCAGCGTCTGAAGGAAGCGGCGGAAAAAGCCAAAATCGAGCTTTCTTCGGCGCAGCAGACTGATGTCAACCTGCCTTTCATCACCGCCGACCAGAGTGGTCCCAAGCATCTGAACATGAAGTTGACCCGGGCCAAGCTGGAATCTCTGGTGGAAGACATTATTGACCGCAGTATGGCCCCCTGCCGGGTTGCCATGAAGGACGCCAACCTGTCCACCAGTCAGGTGACTGATGTGATTCTGGTGGGTGGTCAGAGCCGGATGCCCAAGGTTCAGGAAAAGGTCAAAGACTTTTTTGGTCAGGATCCGCGCAAGGACGTGAATCCTGATGAGGCGGTGGCCATTGGTGCGGCCATTCAGGGTGCAGTGCTGTCTGGCGACAAAAAGGACGTGCTGCTCATGGACGTCACCCCCCTGTCTCTGGGCATCGAAACCCTGGGCGGCGTAATGACCAAGCTGATCGAAAAAAACACGACCATCCCGACCCGCAAGTCCCAGGTGTTTTCTACGGCAGAAGACAACCAGTCGGCAGTGACCGTGCATGTTTTGCAGGGTGAGCGTGAACTGGCCCGGGATAACAAATCCCTGGCCCGTTTTGATCTTGCCGATATTGCTCCGGCGCCACGGGGTATGCCGCAGATTGAAGTGACTTTTGATATTGATGCCAACGGTATCCTCCATGTGTCGGCCAAGGACAACCAGACCGGCAAGGAGCAGTCTATCAAGATCACCGCAGGTTCCGGCCTTTCCGAGGAAGAAATCAAGCGGATGGTCGCCGAAGCTGAAGCGCACGCAGCCGATGACAAGAAGGCGCGGGCATTGATTGAAGCCCGTAACGAAGCGGATGCCAGCATTCACGGCGCACGCAAGGCGCTGACTGAACAGGCATCGGCACCGGAAGCGGACAAGGCTAAGGTCACTGAAGCCATTACGGCGACGGAAAATGCTGCCAAGGGTGAAGACCCGGAAGCTATCAAGAGCGCCGTGGCGACCTTGATGGCGGCCATGTCCACGCTGCTGCAAAGTGCGGCAGGCAGTCAGGCGGAGCCCGGCGCAACTGCTCAGGGTGAAGGGCAAGCCAAGGCGGATGATGTGGTCGACGCGGAGTTTGAAGAAGTCGATAAAAAGTAATTCAGACTTTGGTGATAAGGGGGCAGGATCTGGTATCCTGTCCCCTTGCCTGTTTCAGGATAAAAAATGGCTACACGCGATTATTACGAAATTTTGGAAATTACCCGCAGCGCCGACGATGGGGAAATCAAAAAATCCTACCGTCGTCTGGCGATGCGCTATCATCCGGACCGCAATCCCGATGATCCCAGTGCGGAAGACCGCTTCAAGGAAATCAACGAAGCCTATGAGGTATTGTCCGACGCTTCCAAGCGTCAGGCTTATGACCGCTTCGGGCACGCCGGGGTGCAGGGTGGTTCTGGTCCCGGCGGTGGTTTTGGTGGCGGCTTCGGAGGTTTTGGAGGCGGCAGTGCTGGCTTTGGCGATATTTTCGGGGATCTTTTTGAACAGGCTTTTGGTGGCGGTGTGCGTGGCCAGGATTCCGGGCGCGGCTCGGATTTGCGTTATGAGCTGGATCTGACGCTGGAAGAAGCGGCACTGGGTAAGCAGGTCACTATTCAGATTCCCAGTTCCGCACCTTGTGAGGTTTGTCATGGTACCGGGGCAAAACCGGGCAGTAAGGTAGAAGATTGCAGTACCTGTGCGGGGCGCGGTCAGGTGCGGATGGTTCAGGGTTTTTTCTCGGTGACACGTCCCTGTCCGCAATGTAATGGCAGCGGCAAAACTATCAAGGATCCCTGCAGCAATTGTCAGGGGCACGGCAGGGTCCGCAAAACCCGTGATCTCGAAGTCAAAGTGCCGGCCGGAGTAGATACGGGCGACCGCATCCGTCTGAATGGTGAAGGGGAAGCTGGGGAACGCGGCGCAGCGGCGGGTGATCTGTACATTCAGGTGCGGGTCCAGCCGCACAGCTTGTTCGAGCGCGATGGAGATGATCTGCATTGTGCTGTTCCGGTGACTTTCACGACCATGGCCATGGGGGGCGAACTGGAAGTGCCCACTTTGACGGGTCGGGCCAAAATCCAGATTGCGCCGGGAACCCAGTCCGGCATGGTGTTCCGCCTGCGCGGTAAGGGTATCAAGGGGGTGCGCAGCAAGCTGCATGGTGACTTGCATTGTCGCCTGCAGGTGGAAGTGCCCGTGCATCTGTCGGCCCGACAAAAAGAACTGCTGGAAGAATTTGCCAGCACTGCCGCAGATCAGAGTCAGCATCCCCAGCAGGAAAGCTGGTGGAACAAGGCCAAAGACTTTCTGGACCGGATGGGGCTCTGATGAACCAGCCAACCCGCGTCGCTATAACCGCAGTCTCGGGACGTATGGGCCGGGCGCTGATCCAGGCTTTGGAGGGGCGCGATGACCTGCAGCTGAGCGCAGCCATTGGTCGTGCAGGTGCCGAATATCTGACGCAAGACGCCGGCCGTCTTGCTGGGGTTATGCCACTGGGCGTGCCGGTCACGGCAGATTTGCGTGCGGTGTTGGCGCAGGACAAGGCCGTGGATGTGGTCGTTGAATTCGGTCCGGTAGCCGCCGCGCTGGACCATGTGCTGGCTTGTCAGAGAACGAACACGCCCATCGTCATTGGTACGACGGGGTTTTCTTCCGAACAGCAAAATGTGCTGAAAACCGCCAGCCGGGATATTCCCCTGCTGTTGGCCCCCAATATGAGTGTTGGCATCAATGTGTTGCTGGCTTATCTTCCGGCTATCACCAAGGCGCTGGGGGAAAGTTACGATGTGGAAATTGTCGAGGCCCACCATCGTCACAAGGTGGACGCGCCATCCGGAACCGCGCTGGCTTTGGGGCGCGCCGTTGCCAAGGGACGCGGTGTCGATCTCAAGGACGTGGAGTGCCTTGATCGTAATACCATCCGGGGGCCACGCCAGGAAGGCAGTATTGGCTTTGCCACTTTGCGTGCTGCTGACGTGGTGGGTGAACATACGGTATGGCTGGCGGGCGCGGGCGAGCGACTGGAATTGACCCATCGTGCCGCCAGCCGTCTGAATTTTGCCGAGGGCGCACTGCGGGCGGCGCACTGGTTGGCGGTACAAAGCCCCGGATTTTACGATATGCAGGACGTTCTGGGTTTGAAGCAGGGGCCGGTCCTGTAATTTTCCCTGCACTTAAGTAACGAGGAGCAGCTATCATGCAATATGTTGTCGCGAATCGGGTACCTGTAAAGGCCGAATATCGGGCCGAGTTTGAGGCACGTTTTCAAAAACGCGCGGGAGAAGTGGATAAGCAGCCGGGATTTGTGCGCATGGAGGTTTTGCGTCCGGTCAATGATGACGGCGTTTATGTCGTGCTGACGCACTGGGCTGATCAGGCAGCGTTCGAGGCCTGGATGAAAAGTGACGATTTCAAGGCGGCCCATACCAATCCGCTGCCCAAGGAAGCCTTTGGTGAAGGGGGCGGTCTGGAGCGTCACGAAGTCGTGATCAGTGCAGAGACCGCACCTTGATCCACTGCCGCGAAAAAACAGATTTTTGCGGATACACCACTTAATATGACGGCAGCTTTGGATGCCGGAGATGAGGACGAGCATGGCAGAATTGACGCGGGAACAAGTAGAGCAGTCATTGCAGGCAATGGAAGACCCTTATCTGGGTAAAACCCTCGCAAAAGCCGGCGTACTCAAAAGTGTGGACGGTAACCAGGTCAAACTGGAATTACCCTATCCCAGCGCTGGTGTAGCTATCAGTCTGAGTCAGGATGTGGCGCGGCAGATTCAAAATGACCACGGCCTGCAGGCGGATGTTTTGGTCAGTCATCGTATTGTCACCCATCAGGTCCAGCGCGGCGTCAAGCTCATGGAAGGCGTGCGAAATATTATTGCGGTAGCGTCGGGCAAGGGTGGCGTGGGCAAGTCAACCACATCAGTAAATCTGGCGCTGGCGCTGGCCAAGGAAGGTGCCCGGGTAGGAATTCTGGATGCCGATATTTACGGTCCCAGCCAGCCGCGCATGCTGGGTATTTCCGGTAAACCCACCAGCAAAGATGGAAAAAAGATGGAACCCATGGAGGGGCATGGCCTTAAAGCCATGTCTATCGGTTTCCTGATTGACGAAGAAACCCCCATGGTCTGGCGCGGGCCTATGGTCATGCAGGCGCTGGAGCAGCTGCTCTCGGATACCCGCTGGGGAGAACTGGATTATCTGGTCATCGATCTGCCACCGGGTACGGGCGATACCCAGTTGACCCTGGCGCAGAAAGTGCCGGTTTCCGGGGCGGTCATTGTCACCACGCCCCAGGATATTGCCTTGCTGGATGCTCGCAAGGGTCTGAAAATGTTTGAGAAAGTCGGGGTTCCAATCCTCGGGATCATCGAGAACATGAGTTTTTATATTTGTCCCAAATGTGGCAATGAGGACGATATTTTCGGACATGGCGGCGGTGCCAGCATGGCCGAGCAGGATGGCGTGGAATTTCTGGGTGCCATCCCCCTGGACCGCAGCATTCGCAGCGAAGCTGATAATGGAGCGCCCACGGTGGTGGCGCAACCCGATTCGCGTCTGGCCAAAATCTACATCGAACTGGCGCGTCATGTGGCCGGGCGGGTGGCCAATCAGGCCGTGGATCATAGCCACAAATTCCCCAATATTGTCGTGCAGAATCGCTAAAATGAGTATCAAATCCGATCGCTGGATTCGGCACATGGCAGAAAATGAGGGGATGATCGAGCCCTTTTCCCCCCGTCAGGTGCGCCATGTAGAGGGCAGTCCCATCATTTCCTACGGCTTGTCGTCATATGGTTATGATATTCGCTGCGCCGGTGAATTTAAGGTATTTACCAATGTGCGCAGTGCCATCGTCGATCCCAAAAATTTCAGCGAAGATTCTTTTGTGGATTTCAGTGGGGATACCTGCGTTATTCCACCCAATTCATTTGCCTTGGCGCGTACCCTGGAATATTTCCGGATTCCCCGCAATGTGCTCACCATTTGTCTGGGTAAAAGTACCTACGCGCGTTGCGGTATTATTGTGAATGTCACGCCCTTTGAGCCGGAGTGGGAAGGCTATGTGACCCTGGAATTTTCCAATACCACGCCGTTGCCGGCCAAAATATACGCCAATGAAGGTGTCGCCCAGGTACTTTTTCTTGAGTCTGATGAGGTCTGCGAAGTGTCCTATGCGGATCGGCGTGGTAAATATCAGGGCCAAAGTGGTGTGACTCTTCCCAAGGCTTGAGTGGTTCTGTAAGCGGAAAAATCAGTCCTGGCAGATGTTAATTTAAATAACCGTGGATTCATTTGAGGGTGTTGTCATGCGCAAAACAGCATTGGTCATACTCAGTATCATCGGCATTTTTCTGATGCTTTCAGGCCTGTTGTTTTTTCTGCAGGGCACCGGAATATTTCCCTACCCGAAAAGCAGTTTCATGATCAATGAAACCATCTGGATTATCCGTGGAGCTATTTTATTTGTGGTCGGGTTGATTGTTCTGTTGATTGGCCGCCGTTTCCGGCGACCAGTTAAATTCCGCTAAATGGCAGAGAAATCAACGTTTCCGGTTTACAGCAGGTCCATGAAGCTGAAACCCTTCTTGATGTAGGCATTGTTGGCATAACCGTCCTTCTCCCAGGTGCCCTGTGGGCGGGTGCTGTCCAGCACAATCTTGTTGACCCATTTGACACTTTTGTAGCCGTACATTTGCGGGACCAGCAGACGCAGCGGATATCCGCCTTTTCGCAGCAGCGGCTGTCCGGAAATGTGCGTGGCGAGAATGACTCCGGGGGCGCGAGCCTGATCCATGGAAAGACTGTCTACGTAGACGCCATCGGCGCTGTAAAAAGCGACATAGCGGGCGCTTGCCTGAGGTTGTATCTGCTCCAGAAAATGCGACAGGGCAATACCCTGCCAGTGAACATTGTTGACAATCCAGCCGGTTACGCAGTGAAAGGTTTCGATTTCCCGATCCTTGCTGAGTTGATATAACTCGGGAAGGGTGAAAATTTGAGGTTTGTTGATGAGTCCCGCAGTCTCAAGACGATAGGTATCGGGATTGATTTTGGGATAAAACCCGGCATAAGTGTAATACTCCGGAAAAACCGGGATTTTGGTATCCGCCCAAGCCAGGGCAGGATATGCCAGACTACCTGCTCCAGTCGCCAAAATCAGGTCACCCGCTGCGCGTAGGAATTCTCGACGATTGATTGACATGACTTTTATCCTCTTTTCCAGACGGCGAATATACGCCAAAGGGCGTCGCCGCGCAGTGCATGATAAGTGGCCATGACAACATGGCCTATCCAGAAATAGGCTAACAGGGGGGTACCCAGGCGCATTAGCGTAAGTCCAATTTGTGCGCCTCCGCTCAGATGCAGGTCTCCACGCAGAACGAGCCAGCCAAGAAAACCCCCAAAGGTCACGATGCTGACTCCGATGAAAAAAATGGCTTGCCAGAGGCTGGATAAACCCGGCCTGACCCCATGACTGGGTAATTTTCCGCGAAATAGCCGGGCAAGGTCATGACCTACGGCTTGAGGGGTGCGCCAGGAAAACCAGGTACCCAAAAGATGACGTCCCCAGGGTGTGAGTAAATACACCAACCAGGTAAGAACCAGCCAGCCGGTCAGAATCAGCCCGGCAAGTACATGCAGCGGGAACCAGGTGAAATTGGCAAACCACAAGGCGGCCAGGCTGTTCCATAACTCAAAGGTAACACTCAGCACCAGTCCCAGATGCAAAATCTTGGCATAAACAGGATATTCCACCAGGTTTTCAGGCGCCTGAGCGGAGAATACGCTGCCGGGAATATGAATGATTTCTGCCATGTCTTGCCTCGCTTGTAGACTTATTCCAGATTACGTGAAATTTCGGGTTCCGGATGCATTATATTCACCTCGAATGCGTGACCATCTTCCAGGTTTTTGCGTATCACCTGAGCCTGGGCGCGAATCGCCGCAAGACGGTCATCGGACATGCGTTCCAGATGCTTCCATTGCAGGGCGGTACGCGGATGCTGACGGAAACGTTCCTGGTGCGTCTGCAGAAAATCCCAGTACAGCACCGTAAAGGGGCAGGCTTTTGCGCCGCTAGCCAATTTGGGTTCATACGGGCAGCGCTGACAATGCCCGCCCATTTTCTGCAGATAATTACCACTGGCGACATAGGGCTTGGATGCCATCCAGCCGCCATCTGCATACTGGGACATGCCGATGACATTGGGCAGCTCCACCCACTCCACGGCATCCACGTAAATGGCCAGAAACCAGCGATGAATGGCTTGCGGTTCGACACCCAGCAGCAACGCAAACAGACCGGTAATCATCAGTCTTTCAATATGGTGAGCATAACCATGCTCCAGAGTGCGCGCGATGGTGTCCTGCAGGCAGGACAGGTCGGTTTTTGCCGTCCAGTAGAATTCCGGCAAGGGCTGATGGGCCTGGAGGATATTCTGCTGCAGCCATTGGGGCATGTGCAGCCAATAGAGGCCGTGTATGTATTCGCGCCAGCCCAAAATTTGCCGGATAAATCCTTCTGCAGAGGCGATGGAAACTTTACCAGCCCGGAAATTTTCTTCCACCGCCTGAATGACCGTTATGGCACGGATCAGGCCGAGATTCAGCGCTGCAGACAGCCGGGAATGATAAAGCCAGACCTGTCCTGGCCAGAAAGCATCCTGCAGGGGGCCAAATTGTGCAAGACGACTATCCAGAAAATCCTGAAGCGCAGCTTGGGCCTGTTGGGAAGTCACCGGCCAGTCAAAGTGTTGCAGGTTACCCGGGTGTTCGGCGAATTGTGTTTCGACCAGGGCCATGACTTCCCGGGTGATGGCATCCGGAGTAAAACTCAAAGGTTCCGGAATCCAGCCGGGACCCTGAGAACCGGGACGCTGACGGTTTTCCGGATCAAAATTCCAGCGCCCGCCAACCGGCTGATCATTATCCATGAGTATCCCGGTTTTTTGCCGGGCGTGGCGGTACCAGAACTCGAGACGCATCTGGCGACGATTTTCTGCCCACTGGCCAAATTCCGGGACTGAAAACAGAAAATTAAGATTACGCCGTTCTTGCCAGGGAATCTGCCTACTTTCTGCGCAGTGACGAATGGTTTCGCGCAGCTGCCAGGTGCCGGGACGCAGGCTGATGATTTGCCGGGGCTGCCAGCGTAGTAGAGCCGCTTCCAGGGCCTGACTCATGCTCTGATAGGGGTGCGTGCCAAAGGTCAGATACTCCAAAGGAAAGCGACGTTGCCGCAAGGCTGCAGCATGATGACGCATGGCACTCAGGAACAGGGCAATGCGGGCCTTATGCGACCAGACTATGCTGGACTCTTCGGGCACTTCGGCCATCCAGCACAGATCCTGATCCGGATCGAAGCCTTCCAGGGCCAGGCTGTCCGGATCCAGATGGTCACCGAGAATCACTACCAGATGACGAACAGTCCTTTCAGTCTGAGACATGGGGCTGGTTTCCGGAGTGATGCCGATTTTTTCGACAGGCGGCTGAACAATAACGTACTTCATCCCAACAGCGCTTCCAGCGTTTACGCCAGGTAAAGGGGCGCTGGCAGACCACACAGATTTTTTCTTCCTGATGACGTTGTAGGGGTTTCATGGCTTATACAAAATTAGAAATTGTATAGTACAATAAGACTAACAAGGCTTCGGCGCAATGCGCAAGGTGTCTGAACCTGCATCCACTGACGAAGTATTTGCGTAATAGCTGATAAGGCCACTTTGCCAGGGTGTTGCGGTTGTGCTGTGGGGATTTGAGCGTACCGAGGCATTGCAGGTTCTGGATCATTCGAACCGACATAGGATGTTTGGGGAGCTTTGCGTTATCCTATACTAAGTGAGTACTTGTACAATACATTTAAAAACAATAAAGGAGATTTATGCGAGTTGCCATCATTGGTGCAGGTATTTCCGGGCTGGGGGCCGCCTGGATATTGCGGAAAACGCATAGCGTGAGTGTTTTCGAGGCGGCGGACTACCCCGGCGGTCATACTCACACCGTGGATGTCAGCCTGCAGGGCGTTTCAGCACCTGTAGATACCGGTTTTCTGGTGTTTAACGATCGAACCTACCCGAATTTGCTGGGGCTTTTCGCGGAACTGAATGTACCCTGGACCGCCAGTGACATGTCCCTCAGTGTGCGCCTTCCTGCCCTGAATCTGGAATGGTGCGGCTCCAGTCTGAGCACGCTTTTCGCCCAGAAGCGGAATATTTTGCGTCCGGCTTTTTGGGGAATGCTCAAGGATATTTTGCGCTTCAATCGCGAGGCGTTGGCCTGGTTAAACATAAGCGATGCTGACATCACCCTGGACGAGTTTCTGCGTCGGGGAGCCTACGGGGAGTGGTTCAAAACAGCCTATCTTCTTCCCATGGCGGCAGCCATCTGGTCTTGCCCGACCGCAACCATGCTGGCTTATCCGGCGCGTTCCATTTTGCAGTTTTACCGGAATCATGGACTGTTACAGATTTTTGATCGGCCACAATGGCGGACAGTTGTTGGTGGAGGCCGTGAATACGTCCAGCGCATCACTCGACAGCTCAGCGATGTCCGTCTGAATGCGCCGGTGGAAGCATTGCATCCGGCTCCGGAAGGCGGGGTCATGGTCCAGTTTGCCGGCAATCAGAAAGAACACTTTGATCAGGTCATTTGCGCCCTGCATGGCGATCAGGCCAGAAAGTTGCTGGGTGACCATTGGCCAGAACAAAGCGCGGCGCTGGCGCAGTGTCAATATCAGGACAATGAAGCCTACCTGCATTGGGATGAAAGTTTTCTTCCCAAGCATCGCAAAGCTTGGGCTGCCTGGAATTTTCATGAAGAAGGGGTTGCCGACGCCCGGCGTTCGGTGGCTGTCACCTATTTGATCAATCAGTTGCAACCTCTGCCCTTCAAGACGCCGGTTATGGTTACTTTGAACCCGCAGCGCGTACCGGATCCGCAAAAAACCTGGGCACAGTTTCATTATGCCCATCCGGTATTTGATCATGGGGCATTGGCTGGCCAGGAGGCCGTGCGTCGTCTGCAGGGTCGAGATGGCTTATGGTTTTGTGGTGCCTGGCTGGGCCATGGTTTTCATGAAGACGGTTTGCGCAGTGCCGTCGAAGTCGCCAACCACATGGGTATTCGCGCTACCTGGCAAAAGCAGGCAAGTCCTGCCACTGAACCCCGGATGGAAACATGGCCACAACAAGTTCTACGCTGAAGGGCGGGCTTCTGCTGGGCCGCGTCATGCATCGTCGCCTGCAGCCGTTGCGACGCGCATTTCATTACCGGACCTTCAGTATTTGCTTTGATCTGGATGATTTGTCGCTGCTGCAGAAAATTCTTTGCCGCTTCAGTCCCCTGCGTTTTCACGATCGTGATCATGGTGGCCGTGATGGTTCGCCACTTTCAGCCTGGATTCGCGACATTTTTGCCGAGCAGCAGATTGAAGTCAGCCGCTTTGTCCTGGTCACCTATCCCCGTCTTTGGGGATATGTTTTTAATCCGGTCAGTTTCTGGCTGGGCCTGGACGAAGCCGGCAGACTGCGCGGCGTGCTGGCTGAGGTGAACAACACTTTCGGCGAGCACCATAGTTATTTACTGGCGCACGCAGACCGGCGCGCTATCGGCAAGGGTGACTGGCTGGTTGCCAATAAGGCTTTTCATGTATCCCCGTTTTTACCGGTAGAAGGGCAGTATCGCTTTCGCTTTCATCTCGAAGATCAAGGATTTCAGGCAGATATTCATTATCTGGATGCGGATGGCGCGCCCTGTCTCATCACGCAAATTGCGGGGCAGCGCCGTGATCTGAATATTTCCAGCATCTGGCGGGCCGTTTTGCAGCAGCCTTTCATGACCTTCTCAGTCGTTTTTTTTATTCATTGGCAGGCCATCCGACTATGGCGTGCGCACATTCCTTTTCATAAAAAACCGGAGCCCCTCCAGCAGGAGATCAGTTTATGAGTACAGCGCTTGGTAACCAAAGAATTCCTATGTCAGGACTTCCCCGCTCTGCACAAAGCTTGCTGAAGATGCTGGAAGGCATGCATTGCGGACAATTGACGCTGAAAACCCCGGAAGGGGAAATTTTGCAGTTTCAGGGGGCAGAATCGGGTATTCAAGCCGAGTGGGTGGTGAATGACTGGCGAATTTTGTCGCTGCTGGCGCGGGATGGTGATATTGCTTTCGGGCGCGGTTACATGGAAGGCTTGTGGGAGAGCAGTGATCCGGTGGCATTGCTGCGTCTGGCTATTGCCAATCGTGCCATGGTCGAAAAATTCGTTGAGGGTTCATGGTTCCGGCGCTTGATATTCACCCTGCTGAACCGACTGTTGCGCGCCAATACCCGGCGCGGTAGCCGCAAGAATATTTCGTTTCACTACGACCTGGGCAATGAATTTTACCAGCTCTGGTTGGATTCGAGTATGACGTATTCCAGTGCCTTGTATGATGGTGACGATTCCCTGACGCTGACTGACGCCCAGGAAAGAAAATATGCACGGGCGCTCAGTGCCCTGAATTTGGCCCCTGGATCAAGACTTCTGGAAATAGGCTGTGGTTGGGGTGGATTTGCCGAATATGCAGCGCGTTGCGGGTTTTTTGTGCATGGTATTACCCTGTCAAAAGAGCAGTTGGCTTATGCGAAAGAGCGGCTTGAAAAACAGGGGCTCAGTCATTTAACGGAATTTTCCCTGATGGATTATCGGGATTTACAGGGTCGTTATGATGGAATTGTCTCCATCGAAATGCTCGAGGCGGTGGGTGCTGAATGGTGGTCCATTTATTTTCAGCAAATTCACCAGCTGCTGCGCAGAGGCGGACGGGCGCTGATCCAGAGTATTACCATCGCCGATGCGCGTTTTTCGGCCTATCAGAGAAGTTCTGATTTTATCCGTCATTATGTGTTTCCAGGCGGGATGCTCCCTTCTCCGGCCCGGCTGCAGGAAGAAATATCTACAGCCGGTTTGCAATTGCTCGAACGCAAAGATTTTGGTCAGGACTACGCCAGGACTTTGCGCATTTGGCGTCATCGTTTTGATATTCAGGAAGAGGCCGTTAAAAGCCTCGGTTATGACTCGGTATTCTGCAAAATGTGGCGCTTTTATCTGGTTTATTGCGAAGCCGGTTTTGCGGAAGGAGAAATTGATCTGACCCAGGTAACCCTGACTCATGGCTAAGCTGCTGACTATTTTCTGTTTGCTTTTGATGAGCCCGTTCGCCTGGTCTGCAGCGCCCAAGGTGCCATTGCCGGCAGCGGTAAAAACGGCGGCTCCGGATTTGCATTTGCTGGGTGCGGGACATCTGAACTGGCTTTTTTTCAGTGTTTATAACGCGGCGTTGTGGATCAGCGGCGATCAGTACACACCCACCCGGACTTTTGCCTTGGGCATTGACTATGAGCGCAGTTTCAGCAGCCACGAGCTGGTCAAGACTTCGCTCAAGGAAATGCGGCGACTGGATGATCTGGATGCCGCTCAGTTGGCAAAATATCGGACTGACCTCCAGCATGCATTCCCGGATGTGCAATCCGGTGATCAGATTGTCGGCTTGTGTATGCCCGGGAAATACACGGCATTTTATTATAATGGCGTGCTCCATAGCAAAATTGATGACCCGCAATTTTGTCCGGACTTTTTTGCCATCTGGTTGAGTCCCCATACCCAGGTACCGGGTTTACGCAAAAAGCTTTTGGACCTGCATGAATAAGCAGGACAGGCCCTCCCTGAAAATGCTCCTGCTTTACGCTCCGCTGGGAATGCCTTTGGCATTTGGTGCCTTGCCTGTATATCTGTTAATACCCCATTTATATGCCACGGATTTTGGGATGTCCCTGAGTTTGCTGGGGGTAATTTTGTTGGCAGTCCGCTTGCTGGATGCCGTGCAGGATCCCTTGATCGGGCTTTGGAGTGATCGCTGGGCAGAACAGCACCGGGGGCGGCGTCTGCTGATTCTTCTGGGTATTCCCGGAATGATTCTGGGTTTTTATCTACTGTTCAATCCGCTGGCAGGCATGATCTGGTTGAGTCTAAGCTTGTCTCTCATTGTTTTTTATATATTTTTCAGTGTCAGTAGTGTCAATTATCAGGCCTTGGGTGCAGAACTCTCCCATGACTACAATGGCCGGACCTGGCTGACGACCAGCCGCGAGGCTGGTGCATTAATTGGGGTGTTACTTGCAGCCGCATTACCCGACCTGTTGATGAAGCATTTTGGGCGTCATCATGGTCTGGAAATTTTTGCGGGTATTTTTGCGATGTTGCTCATTCTGGCCGTAATGCCTTTGCAAAGGCGCAGTATGCAGCGCCCGGTGGTCGGCGAGAAAACGCCGTGGTGGGCATTTTTTTCCGCGTTGCGACGTAAGTCATTACGGCACTTGCTGATTATTTATACCTTGTCGCAGTCTGCCAATGCCGTAGCTGGAACCCTGTTTTTCTTTTTTGTGGATGAAATTCTTGGTGCGCATCAATTGGCTCCCTTATTTCTACTGGCCTACTTTCTTTCGGGCGCATTGGGAATGCCTTTATGGTTGTGGTTATCCAGTCATTTCAGTAAGAGTCTGGCCTGGCGCCTTTCCATGTTCATTGCCACCCTGGCATTTTTCTGTGCTTTTTTTCTACGCAGCGGTGATGTCTGGGGCTACGCGCTGATTTGTGTATTTACCGGTTTGACTCTCGGGGCAGATCAGGCCCTGCCGCCCAGTCTTCTGGCAGATCACAGTGATCAGGACAGTCGCAGTCGACCGGGAAATTATTTCGGGTTGTTGAATTGGGTGGGCAAAGCCGCTACAGCCTTGGGCGCCGGTTTGATATTGCCACTTTTGCAAGCTCTCGGTTATTCCTCAGGGAAAGATCTTTGGGCCTTGTCTTTTTGTTATGCCGTGATTCCGGCGCTGACCAAAATCATCGCCATTATTTTGATGGGCTATTGGTCGGTAGAAGGTCGGGAGTTACGTTTTTCTGGTTCCATATCTGGGAGGGTATCATGAATACAGTACATAAAGTTTTGGGCTTGTCTTTGGTGATGGCGCTGGCTGGTTGTGCCACTCAGCCGCAGGAATACGCACAAAGCCATCCTAAATTTGATTTGAAGACGTTTTTTAATGGCCCCTTGATGGCCCAGGGCGTTTTTGAAAATCGTTCAGGTAAGGTCGTCAATCGTTTTGTGGTGCGCATGATGGGCTCCTGGCAGGGGAATCAGGGAACTCTGGTGGAAAACTTCACCTATTTTGATGCTGCCGGTAAAAAGACCTATCAACAGCGGGTCTGGCATCTTACTGAAACCAGTACACATCACTTTGTTGGCAGTGCTGAAGGTTCGGCCGGTGATGTCAAAAAGGCTTCTGGTGATGCCTTCGGATTTGCCCTGCACTGGTCCTACGATGTGCGTCAGCCGGTCGGTAAAAGCTTTTACAATCTGCACGCCAATGACTGGATGTACATGATCACTCCCGATACGGTCATAGATCACACTGACGTCACCTGGTATGGATTCCATGCCGGCAACATCTTTCTGGAGATGCATAAATTGCCGGATACGGCGGCTAATCGGGAAAAAGTCGCCGCAATTAAATAGTTTTATTCATCAACAAGTTCAACCAGTTGCTGCAATTTCTGGGGTTTGAAGCGGGCCCATAGCAAACCCCAGATAAATACCAATAGCACGAGTAGCACAAACAGCACCGTGGCAGCACCTTCTCCGCCGGCAGGTAAGGGCCATAAACTGACTTCCAGTACTTTGAGCAGCAGCGGCAGGGAAATGACGGCGATGATAAGGCTGAACCAGCGCCAGACATGTTTTTGTCGAAATAAATACAGAGGCGTAGCAATATTGGCGAGGCTGTAAATCAACAAAAAAGCCAATCCGGTAAATGTGCCAAAAGTCCCGACCACGGACAAAATGGAAAAATGGCCCACGCTCACCACCACTATACTGAACAGAACCAGCATAGCGAGGAGACCCAGGGCGCGGGTAGGGGTCCCATGCGAGGGGTGCCGGAAATGCAAATACTGACTGATGACTTGATGTCCCGCCATGCTGAATAAAATGCGGGAAATACTATTCAGGGTGGCGATGGTCGCTGAAAAAGCAGCAGTAGCCATGGCCAGATCCGAAAAAATGCCCAGCCAGGGCCTGCCAATAGCCTCGGCAATCCGGTTGAGAGGAGCAGGGCTGTTACCAATGGCGGTGGGGATGTGGGCAAAGGCCAGAATTTCAATGTAGGCCATAGCCACAAAAAACAAGCCGACCATCCCCACGGAAAAGAGCATGACCTTGGGAATAGCCGTGCGCGCAGCCCGGGTTTCCCCGGCAAGGTTTCCGGCTGTTTCAAAACCGCCGTAAGCCAACAGGGATAATATTAAAGCCTGGGTAAACGGGCCTTGCTGCATTTGCGTAAAATGCCACTGAGCCGGATCTCGCCAGCCAAAATGTCCCAGCGTAAATGCGGCAATCAACAAAATGCAGGCAATGGAAAAAATTTCCACCCAAAGTCCCCAGCGGGCGGAAATTTCAATGCCGCGCCGCGCCAGTCTCCAGGCAATCAGCAGGTATATAAAAGCAATAAGCGCAATCCAGCCGATGCCGTGAATGGGCCAGAAAAAGGCCAGGGCCTGCTCCAGAAACAGGCCTCCTAACAGGGGCGCAGCTGCCAGGGCACCAAAGTATCCGGCAATCATGACAAAGCCCGCCAGCATCCCGGCTATGGGGTGCAAGGCTTTGCTCAGATAAAAAAACAATGAGCCCGGAGAAGGGAAATGCCGTGCCAAAATACCAATTTGCAGGGCGACCAGCATCATCAGGATGCCTATGACGCTATAGGCCAGCCAGGTAAAATTGCCACTGTGCACCGCCACCAGGGAAATGGTAACAGCGGGCATTGCCGAGGGGGTGATGTTGGCGACCGCATGGCCCCAAATTTCACTGGGGCTGACGGACTTGGAGCTGGGGTGCATAAATCGGGATACTCATTATTCTGACTGTAGTGAAAAATTATAAGGGGATGGCCCTATGAAAGCGATGAGAGCGTTAGTCCGGCCAGTGTGAATACAGCCAGCGCCGACTGGGCTTGCCCTGAGGCACTGGCGCATCGTCCCAGAACCGTGCCGCTGGAATGCACAGCAGATAGGGCTCTTGCCATTGTTTGCGCAATGTAGAGACCCTCTCGCCGGGTACTTTTGCAACGGCGGTCAGGTGCCGTGCTCCTGGCGCGCCAAGGATAATGCTTTCGGCCTCTGGATACTGGTCCGTCAACCGGGCTTCCTCCGCTTCAGGACGGATGCTGTGGCCATTTGCCAGACTGAATCCCCCATCTTCACGGCCGCGCCAAAACAAGCAGCCGTCAGGATCCTGGCTGACTTCATCGCCACTGTTGATCCAGCCCTGATCATCCTGAATGCTTTGCCAACCCGACGCGGACAGGCGGGCATCAGCTTGCCCGGGTGAATGATAATGGAGGGTTTCGCCACGCAACGCATATTCCACCAGGGAATGTCCCAGGATAAATGGCTGAAACTCTCCGGGAGGTCCCAGCGTGATTCCCGGCCCGGCCTCGCTTTGTCCATAACCCACCCGCAGCGCAGTGCCCTGGAGTTGATTGGCAAGGACTTTACCAATGGGGGCTCCGCCAATGATGCCACTCTGTAAGCTATGCAAGAATTTTGGGGTAAGCAGGCGTGCTATGCGCGGAACCGTCAAGAGATGGGTACAGTCCCGGGGGGGATGGCGAGCGCGCTGTGCTTCTACCTGAATAACACTACCTGCCATGCAGGCAGGCAGTAATTCCAACACACCCGCAAAGGCATGGGCCCAGGGTAGGGTGTTCCAGAGCAGGCTATCGGCGCTGAGTTGCAGTGCCGGTAAATGGGTGGCAACCTGCCAATCTAACGCTGCAAAGCTGAGTCGGTAAGCATTTCCGGCTCCCATACTGCCCGAGCTCCACAAAATCAGGGCCGCATCCTGATCGTCATGGATGCCACCTTCCTGGACTTCTTCCTGAACACGATCTGATGAGTAATGTACCCATAGTGCGGGCTGGAGCAGTTGCAGGCGGCGCTGGATTTCCAATGGGTGCAAGGCAGGGACGGGGCAGAATATCCAGTCACCCATCCAGCAGGCCAGCATATAGGCCAAATAAGCGGGACTGTTGGGCAGGCAGACTGCAATTCTGCTTCCGGGGATGATTTTGGCGCGGCGCCAGCGGGTTTTGATACGGGCGGCTCTGGCCCAGAGCGACTGTCCCGGCCAGGCATGGGTATTACCATTCCGGTGCCAATCCAGTGCAAAACCCTGATGCAGACCTTCTGCCAGTTGATGCAGAAATTTATGGCGACCTGACAAGTTCAGGACACCAGATCCAAATTCATTTGCCTTAACAACAAGTGCAGCTGGTTACGAAAATCTTCGGGAATGTCACTTTCAATGTGCTGGATTTCCCGGTCAACCATTTGTAAAAGCGCAATTTGCTGCTCGTTCAGGAAATGACCGCCATCCTGCTGAAAGGCGTTGTTCAGCATTTGCCACAGGCTGTTCAGACAGACCAGGTAAAGTTGCCGTTGTTCCTGATGTATTTCGGGCAGATCTATCAGCGCTTGCAGCAGTTCATCGGCATACGCCAGAAACTGGGTAATGACTTGGTTTTCCGCAGGAATCTGCATCAGCCCAGATCCTCGTACAACTGAATAATGCGATCAATAAAAATAAAAAAAAGCGGACTTTTACGCATATCGTAAAACATGTGCACATGGGCAGAGATAGGGCGGATACGATAGGTGAACGTATAGTAAAAATGCGCGTCCAGAGACCCCTCCTGAATACCCTGGCGGAATCTTCCACGAAACAGGCGGCTGGCTGTGCAGGGTGCGACTTCCGTAAAAAAGTTGCGGCCCAGTACTTCGGTCACGCTCAAACCGCTGAGCCGCGCCTCTGCTGCGTTAAAAATTTTTACCTGAGCGTGACTGTCCAGAGCAATGATGCCAAAACTCTGCCGGTCAGCCATTTGCGCATTGATCTGGTCGGGGTTGTTCAGGATGGCATCTGCAACAAAATTGTGGGCTAACATTCACGTTCCTTGGACAAAGACACAATAACAGGCAGAACAGATTCTGTGCCATGATGTTGTCAGGCAGCGGGGTAACCGCCAGAATCCTCTCAACTCATGGGCTTTCCTGATCATTTATGGGACGATACATCCAGTCAATGTGTGCAGGAACCTGAGTGACAATGATAAAATAGATTGCTGTTCAGGGTCCATATGTCAATAAGGCGTCATATACAAAAAGGGAACGGTTGTGGATATCAGCACGGATGAAACAGAAGTATCGCAATTTCCAATCAGTGTGGTTGAGCAGGAAACCGGTATTTCAAAAGAGTTACTGCGCATGTGGGAACGGCGATACGCCTTTCCGGTGCCGGGTCGGGATGCGGCAGGTAACCGTCTGTATAGTCGTGCGCAGATTGAGCGGTTGCACCGGATTAATCAATTACTGGCAGCAGGGTATCGGCCGGGTGCTGTGGTGGGTGCCGATGCGCAGAAAATCGACAACCTGGTGGCTGAAATTCCTGCGCAGCACTCTGTACCCCGCGAAGATCCTGTCGTGCTGGCAGAAGCGCTCAATATGCTGGCCTCCGATCGTCCCGAGCAGTTGCGTAGTTACATGCGCCGCCAGCTGCAGCAGGAAGGACTCCCCCGCTTTGTGCTGCAGGTCGCCGCGCCTTTGCTGCAGCGCGTCGCTCGCGCCCGAATGATAGGTGAAATAAAGGCTTATCGGGAGGGCTGCCTTCAGGAACTGCTGATGGAATGTCTTTACGTCGCGACCAGTCAGTTACCGGGTGGTGAAACCCGTCTGCGGGTTTTGCTGGCGAGTTTTCCCGGAGAAGGCCGCACGCTGGAATTGCAGATGACCCGTGCCTTGCTGATGGGTGAGGGCGTGGATGTTTTGTTCATTGGTTCGGAGCCCGAAGTGGATGATTTGATTGCGGCGGCAGAAGCCTGTCATGTGCAGGTGATTCATCTGGCGGTATCGGCAGCTTCAGTCAATGCGCAGAATCGCCAGCTATTACATGACTTGCAACAACGCATGCCTGCAGGAGTTAGCTTATGGTTGGGGGGTAGTGGTTGCCAGGAGCTGGGAGCTGCAAAGGATGAACCCTGTTTTGTGCGCTTGCAGGATATGTTGAAAGCCATTCGCGAATGGGCCTGAACATCCCTTAGAAGTGACTAACATTTGTTTACTACAAATGATTGACAAAGTCGTGGGCGTGGTCTAAATTTCAATCGTTGATTGAATTCCAGGAGCGTGTCATGGCAAACACCGATTCAGTACTGGTAGTAGGAGCGGGTCCCGCAGGTCTTTCAGCAGCAGCAACCATTGCCTCCATGGGTAAAAAAGCCGTCATCGTCGAGAAAGAAGATGTTCTGGGTGGAGCCCCCATCATTTCCGGTTATGCGCGTCTGGTCCCCTCGGGTGAATGGGCTAAGGACGCCATCGGTCGTATGGTAAGTCGAGTCACCGGCAACAAAGATGTGGCGATTCATACTTCAACAAAAGTAACCCGATTTGAAGGTGAAGCAGGCAATTTTACGGCGACTTTGAGTTCCGGTGAGAAAGTAGATGCGGGTGCGGTGGTTCTGGCCACCGGTTTTACGCATTTTGACTCTATAAATAAACCTGAATGGGGGTTCGGCACCTATGAGGACGTGCTGACCACAACCCAGATGGAACAGATGGTCGCAACCGGACAAATTCGTTGTCCCTCGGATGGAAGAGTTCCGGAGCGGGTCGCGATATTGTTGTGCGTAGGTTCTCGCGACCGCCAGATCGGTAGAGAGTGGTGTTCCAAGATCTGCTGCACGGTGTCGACTAATCTAGCTATGGAAATCAAGGAGATGTCACCGACCACCGATGTGTTCATCTATTACATGGACATCCGTACCTTCGGTCTTTACGAGGACAAGTTCTACTGGAAAAGCCAGGAAGAATTCAAAACCAAGTTCGTCAAGGCTCGTATTGCCGAAGTAACGAAATCTCCGGATGGACGCTTACTGGTCAAAGGCGAAGATACCCTGGTTAAACGTCCTATTGTTATTCCCATGGACATGGTAGTGCACGCTATTGGCATGGATCCTAATGCACTGAATCCTGAAATTGCCAAAGTGTTTGGTATCGGTCTTGAGAAGCACGGCTTTATTGATCGCGCCGAGCAATATACCAACACGCAAGGAACAACCCGCAGGGGCATTTACGTTTGTGGCGCAGCTACAGGTCCTGAAACCATTGATGATTCAATGGCACAAGGCCAGTCTGCGGGTGCCCGGGCGGTAGCTGATTTGTATCAATTACTGGCGGCCTCTGCCTGATTTTCCTTTATTTTTGAGTTTTCTCCAGTTGTGAATTCTGGTGGCCTTGAGGGATGCTATGCATCCCTCTTTTTTGCTGTATAAAGATGTTTAAACAGTATTCACAAATTCCAGTGACAGGCGCGCTATGAAACAATACGAATCATCACTTCCGGTATTTCATATCAATCAATTTTTTAATGGTCCTGCGGTGGCTACGGGAGTTTTCCAAGACCGCTCGGGTAAGGTGGTCAATCGCTTTATCATGTATTTATTGGGGACGTGGCAGACTGATTCTGTCGGTTCCCTGAGCGAAAAATTTCTGTTTCTGGATAATGACGGTAAGGCCAGTCACGCTGAGCGTTTGTGGCAATTGCAGGTAACTGGTGCCCATAAATTTACCGCCACTGCACAAGGTTCTGCAGGGGATATTGTGGGGCTTGCTCAGGGAGAAGCCGAAGGCTTTGCCATGCGCTGGCGATATACGGTAAGGCAACCGGTGGGTAAACGGTTTTTCAATTTGCGGGTGGACGACTGGATGTATTTGATTGATAAAGATCATGTTGTTAACCGGAGCAAAATGCGCTTTTTAGGCTTTTTTGTGGGTGACGTGAGTATAGAAATCCATCGCTTGGCGGATACGCCTGAAAATCGTAAAACTATGCTGCAGTTACCGCGTGTGGGCGATGCGGTGCCCGTATGAGCGATAAGTCCTATTGGCAGGGTAAACGTTGCTGGTTGATCGGGGCCAGTACGGGAATCGGTGCTGCCTGCGCCGCAGCACTGAATGCCCAAGGTGCCCGGCTGGCGCTGACGGCGCGCAATCCAGCCAAGCTTGCGGACTTGGCCGCCAAGCTGGGTAACGATAACACCCTGGTTTGCCCCGCCGATGTGACGACTCCGGAGGAACTACACAAAGCCTATACAGATATTCGCGAACAATGGGGCGGTCTGGATGTGCTGCTGTTTCTTGCCGGCACCTATCAGGCCGCGCGGAGCTGGGAACTCAACCCGGACCAGGCCCGTCAGGCCATCAGCACCAATTATCTGGGCGCGGTAGATGCGGTACATACGGTACTTGCCGATTGGCTCGCGGCCGGACAGGGGCAGATCGTCCTGACTTCCAGTGTGGCTGGTCTGCGCGGTTTACCCCAGTCTTTATATTACGGACCCAGCAAGGCGGCACTGACCCATTTCGCCGAAGTCCTGCATCTGGATCTGGAAGCCAAGGGGATCAAGGTTCAGGTCATTCATCCCGGTTTTGTTGCAACGCCCCTGACCGCGCACAACGACTTTCCCATGCCCAATTTAATCAGCCCCGAACAGGCAGCCACGGAAATTCTGGCGGGTATGGAAAGCAGCGCGTTTGAAATTCACTTTCCCCGCGCCTTTACCCGCAAGCTCAAATTTCTGCGCTGCCTGCCCTATCGCTGGTATTTTTCGTTGATTCATCGTTTTACGGGGCTGTAGAAAAACGGCGTCAAAAGCCAAGGACCAGCAAAAGCCCTTCATCAACAATGACGGTTGAAATGTTGCAACCGGCCAAAGCCAACCAGTAATCCCCACTTATCCCGCACACCCATTTCCGGCTATCATGTCGCCACCAAAGCACCAGAAGTGTCCCAACAACATCAGAGGTCAGGAAGCGTGACAGAAACCATCAGCCGCAGTGATCGCGGTAAAAAGAATATGCGGGTGACCCTGATGGGGGCAGGGACCAATTTGGTGCTGTTTTTTACCAAATTGGCGGGGGGCATTTTCGGCCACTCCGATGCTTTGGTGGCCGATGCGGTGCATTCTTTATCTGATCTGCTTTCGGATTTGGGCCTGATTCTGGCCATGCATTTCAGCAGCCAGCCGCCGGATCAGGAACATCCATACGGGCATGAGCGTTTCGAGACGCTGGCGGCGCTTGGCACGGGTACGCTGCTGGCGCTGAATGGCACGGGTATTGGCTATGAGGCTGTGCAACGTCTGGTGATTGGACATTACGGGATGCCTGCGGTCTGGACTTTGTATATTGCCGCCTTTGCCATTTTCGCCAAGGAAACCCTCTATCAGATTACCATTCGGGTGGCGCGTAAAACCCGCTCGGCAGCGTTACGGGCCAATGCCTGGGATCATCGTACCGATGCGATTTCCAGCGTCATTGTGTTGATTGGTATTGGCGGAAGCCTTCTGGGTGCCCCTTATCTGGATTCGGTGGTGGCTCTGATTGTGGCCTTGATGGTGTTGCGCATTGGCCTGGTGACCGCCTGGGAGGCATTGCAGGAACTGGCAGACCGGGGGCTGGACGATGCAGTTTTGGCGCAAATTCGCGAGGTGATTCTGGGTTGCGAAGGCGTGCGCGACCTGCACCTGCTCAAGACACGCAAGGTCGGGCATCAGGCTCTGGCTGAGGTGCATCTGCAAGTGACTAACCCGCTACTGAGTGTCTCCGAGGGGCACCAGATTGCCGAGCGGGTGCGTATGTCCCTGTTGCAGGCGGTAGATGATCTGGTGGACGCCACCATTCATATTGATAGTGAAAATGACGAAGAGGGTGGTGCGGTGCTGCCGCCGCGCAGTGTCATTGATGAAAAGGTGGAATCCGTATTGCTGGCCCGTAATTTGCCTTTACCTCAACAAATGACCTTGCATTATCTGAAAGATGGTGTGGTGATTTGCCTGCGTTATCCTTTTCCGCCTGCGGCGAGTCTGGAGAGTCTGCAAGCGCAGGAAAAACAGATTCAGGAAGCCTTGCAGGGAAAGGTTTCCGGCCTGCAGCGGGTAGATGTCGCCTGGCAGACGTCTGCCACGGAGAAGGAATGAGCGGTTGTGCACAATGTTGGTGCAAAGCGTTTGATTGCACTGTTATGGGGTGCTAATTTGGTGCAATAATCCACCAGGATTCTGTGGGTGCTTCATTTGAAAGTGGTATCAGTTTTGCATGCTTAATGGTATTCAGGTCGTACATATTTCTTGATTGGAGGAGAAGCAGATGGGTCACAGCCCGAAAGATGTGCTGAAATTGATTAAAGAAAAAGACGTCAAATTTATTGATTTCCGTTTCACCGACACCAAGGGCAAGGAGCAGCATGTTTCTGTGCCTTCCCACACCATGGAAGAAGATACTTTTGTAGAAGGCAAGGCCTTCGATGGTTCTTCCATTGCCGGCTGGAAAGGGATCAATGAATCCGACATGATTCTGCTGCCTGATCCTGATTCCGCCGTGCTCGATCCCTTTACCGACGAAGCGACCCTGAACATTCGTTGTGACGTCATCGAACCAGCTACCGGTCAGGGTTATGAGCGCGATCCGCGTTCAGTGGCTAAACGTGCCGAAGCCTATTTGAAAAGTACTGGCATTGCCGATACTGCTTATTTTGGCCCCGAAAATGAATTTTTTGTCTTCGATTCCGTGACCTGGAATATCGACATGAGTGGCTGCGGTTACAAGGTCGATGCGGAAGAAGCTGCCTGGAATTCCGGTAAGGAATATGAATCCGGCAACATGGGCCATCGTCCCGGTGTGAAGGGCGGATATTTTCCGGTACCTCCGGTGGATTCTGCTCAGGATCTGCGTTCAGCCATGTGTCTGGCGCTAGAGGAAATGGGTCTGAAGGTCGAAGTCCATCACCACGAAGTGGCTACCGCCGGTCAGCATGAAATTGGTGTGGGCTTCAGCACCCTGACCCGCAAAGCCGACGAAGTACAGATTCTGAAATATGTGATTCACAATGTCGCTGCGGCTTATGGTCAGACCGCAACCTTCATGCCCAAGCCCATTGTCGGTGACAACGGTAGTGGCATGCACGTCCATCAGTCGCTGGCCAAGGACGGCAAAAACCTGTTTTCGGGTGATTTGTACGGTGGTTTGTCGGAACTGGCCATTTATTACATTGGCGGTATCATCAAGCACGCCAAGGCCATCAATGCGCTGACCAATCCCAGCACCAACAGTTACAAGCGTTTGGTCCCCCACTATGAAGCGCCGGTGTTGCTGGCCTATTCGGCAAAAAACCGCTCTGCTTCCATTCGTATTCCTTTCGTCAATAGCCCCAAGGCGCGGCGTATTGAAGTCCGCTTCCCGGATTCCACGGCCAACCCCTACCTGGCTTTTGCGGCGATGATGATGGCCGGTCTGGATGGTATTCAGAACAAGATTCATCCCGGCGATGCCATGGACAAGAACCTCTATGATCTGCCCGCCGAAGAGCAGTCCAATATTCCGGGCGTGGCCGCTTCTCTGGAAGAAGCTTTGCGCGCTTTGGAAGCGGACCATGAGTTCCTGATGAAGGGTGGCGTATTCAGCCAGAGCTGGCTGGAAGGTTATCTGGATGTGAAATGGGCGGAAGTGCAGGCTCTGCGCGTCACTACCCATCCGGTAGAATTCCAGATGTACTACAGCCTCTGAGCTCATGGCGGGCGGGTGGCCCGCTGATTTGCACAGTGAAAGGCCTCGCAGCATGCGGGGCCTTTTTATTACTGCGCCTTGACAATCATGAGCGGGGCGACCATATAAGTTGCGCTGGATGATGGGGAGATCGGTTGATGAAAAATGCAAGTATTTTTGGTGGAGCAGGCACTTTCGTGCGCCGCAGTGTGATGATGACTTTGCTGCTGGCCGGAACTTTCAGTGTGCTTGCCAACGCAGAAACCATATACCGCTGGGTGGGTAGCAACGGTGTGGTGAGTTACGGAGAAAATCCGCCCGCAGGCGCCCAGGGGGTTGAGCAAATTGCCGGTGCGCCTCAGCAATCGGTGAGTACGCCTGCAGAGGTTCAGCGCCCTCCGGAAGCGGCACCGAATGTTCAGCCCGGAGTAGACAAGCCGGAGCTGAATGCGAGTAATCCTGCCCGTAAACGGCTGGAAGCCGAATTGGCGGCGGCGCGTCTGCAGTTGCTGCAGGCGACCCATAATTATCAACAGGGCAAAGCTATCCGCACCGGTAATGAAAGAAATTATGCCCGTTATTTACAACGGGTAAATGGTCTGAAGCAGGAAGTGGATAATGCCCAAATGCGGGTTATGTTATTGCAGCACCAACTGGAACAGATTCCGGAAACGACCGCTCCAGCATCACCCTCACCCATGCAAGGGCATCAGGCGCACTGAGTCGGGTTGCGGTCTGGTCCCGATTGAGAATTGGGATAGACCGGTAACGCCCTCGTAGCTTAGTATATCAGCCTGGATAAAGGCCGTCAGGGAGATCAAATGCCACGTTTCTTGCTCAGTAACGATGACGGATATCTGGCACCGGGACTGGCAGCACTGGCTCAGGCAATCACTCCTCTCGGCGAAGTAGAGGTTCTGGCACCGGAGCAGGATCGCAGCGGCGCCAGTAATTCCCTGACCCTTGACCGCCCCCTGCGCATGCGTACCGGCCTCAATGGTTTTCACTATCTGGTCGGCGGTACCCCAACGGATTGCGTGCATCTGGCAGTGACTGGTCTTTTTGCCGAAGCCCCAGACATGGTGGTGTCCGGTATCAACCGGGGCGCCAACATGGGTGACGACGTGCTTTATTCCGGCACCGTCGCCGCAGCGACCGAAGGTCGTTTTCTGGGGCTGCCAGCCATTGCCGTCTCCCTCGCGGGTCGTGATTGCAGTCACTTTGAAACGGCGGCCAGAGTCGCTGCCACCCTGGTTACCGGCGTGCTCAGCCATGCGCTGCCCGCAGATACCATTCTCAATGTGAATGTGCCGGATTTGCCTTACGAACAATTGCGGGGCTTTGAAGTCACCCGTCTGGGGCGACGCCACAAAAGTGATATGGTGATTCCGGCTGCGGACCCGCGCGGTGATCCGGTCTACTGGATTGGTCCTTCCGGGCGGGAAGCAGACGCCGGGCCGGGTACGGATTTTGATGCGGTACGTCGGGGGTATGTCTCCATTACGCCCCTGGATCTGGATATGACCCGATACAATTTCCTGGAAGGCTTAAGTCAGTGGCTGCGCACTTGCCAGTCCTGAACCCGGAAGTAGGAATGATTTCTCCCCGCACCCGGGGGAGGATGGTGCTACGCCTGCGGGCGGCGGGTATTCGTGATGAACGCGTGCTGGATGTGATGAATCAGGTGCCGCGCCATCATTTTGTGGCCCAGGCCCTGGCGGGACGGGCCTACGAACTGGTCTCCCTGCCCATTGGTTATGGTCAGACCATCTCCCAGCCGTGGACTGTGGCGCGGATGATGGAGGCTATTCTCGAAAACAACCCGATTCCCCGACGCATTCTGGAAATCGGGACCGGTTCTGCTTATCAGACGGCGCTTCTTGCGGAACTGGGGGCGGAAGTATTTACTGTGGAACGCATTGGTCCCCTGCATCATCATGCGGACAAGGTGCTGAGCCGACTGGGTTATTCCCAGGTACATCTGTTGCATGGTGATGGTAGTGGCGGCTGGCCGGAGCAGGGGCCGTATGATGCCATTGTGATTACGGCGGCGGTTCCTTGCGCTTTGGCCCCCTTATATCGCCAGTTAAGGCCTGGCGGTCGTCTGGTGATGCCGGTGGAAGATCGGGGCAAGCAACATTTGCAGGTCAGCCATTGGGATGGTCATGAAGCCCGGATCAGTCATCTGGGTGACTGTTTTTTTGTTCCCTTACTGGCTGGTACGGTTTCATTAGCCTCTGGAGAGTGTTAAGCATGAACGACGCGATCAGAGAAGAGGAAGAAGATCTTTCCGTGGAGTCCGTGGATACGGCAGATGAGACGCCGGAAATTGCTGAGGAGGATTACGGCGAGGCCCCCGACTGGGATGCTACCCGCTGTTATCTGAGGGAAATCGGTCATAATCCGTTGCTGACGGCAGAGCAGGAAATTTCCCTGGGGCGGCTCGTTCAGGCGGGTGATGCGGCCGCGCGCAGCACCATGATAGAGAGTAACTTGCGTCTGGTGGTCAAATTGGCCAGACGTTACATCCACCGTGGTCTGCCTCTTCTGGATTTGATTGAAGAGGGGAATCTGGGCCTGATTCGTGCCGTGGAAAAATTTGATCCGGAAAAGGGTTTTCGTTTTTCGACCTACGCTACCTGGTGGATACGCCAGAATATCGAACGGGCCCTGATGAATCAGACACGCACCATTCGTCTGCCTATTCATGTGATGAAAGAACTGAGTAGCGTCTTGCGTGCAGCACGCTGTCTGGGCCAGACCCTGCAGCGTGATCCAACGGCTGAGGAAGTGGCGGCAGCCATGGATCGGCCTGTGGACGAAATTCGCGGCTGTCTGGAAAATGACGGCAAGGTGACCAGCCTCGATGTACCTCATGGTCGTGAATCTGAGCGCCCCCTGGCCGATGTTATTGCTGATATGGCAAATCCTGGCGTTGAAGCGGCTTTTGCTGAGCAGGATTTGTCCCTGCAGATTCATCACTGGATTGGATCCATGTCTGAAAAACATCGGCAGGTACTGTTCTGGCGCTTTGGTCTGGATGGTACGGAGGGGGCGACTCTGGAAGATGTCGGTAACCGTCTGGGTATCACCCGGGAGCGGGTGCGGCAAATCCAGGTGGAAGCCTTGCTGGCGTTACGTCACCGTATTGAAGAAGAAGGTCTGACCACAGAATCCCTGTTCGGCTGAAGCAGGCTTTCGCAGGCTCCGGCAGGCCGGTGGCGGTGAGGCTTTTTGCTCCAACGTCCCTTGCCTGTTGTTCTACGGCTCATCCTGCTGTCAGGAGAGAACTCGCCCTTTGGGCTCAAACAGCTCTCCTGACGGGCGCAGGATTTCACCAAGAACAACAACGGCGCGGGACAAAGTCGCTGCAAAGCCTCCCCGCCACCGGCCTGCCGGAGCCTGCTCTTGAAAACCGCTGGCCCAAAAATTTCAAGCCTCTGGATGCATCAGGGCGGCCAGCACCATGCGGTCTTCGGCCATTAAAATATTGTAGGTCCGACAGGCTGCGCTGGTATCCATGACTTCCACAGGAATGCCGGCATCGCGCAGGGCTGCCATCAGTTGCAAAGGAAAATGCTGTTTTTTACCGGTGCCCAGGAGCATGACGTCGGGCTTGCGGGCGAGCACTTCGTTAAAATGCTCCAGGCCGAGCCCTTCAGCACTTTCCGGTCCCCAGGGGCTCTGCAGCCAGTCCGCCGCTACCAACAATCCATGGCGGTAATGCTGGCCGCGTACCACGATGCCGTCTTGTCCATAGCCATTGATGAGATTGTATTGGGCGTCCTGTTGCAGGTGTAATTTCATGACTTTCCTCCATGATGCGGATTGACAGGCCAGCGTAGCCTCTCTATTGTTCTTCGGTTTCGGTATTCACGACAACCCTTGAAGGCCTGTGTCCCATGAACAGTGATTTTGAACGTATCCGCCGTTTGCCCCCTTACGTGTTTAATATTGTCACTGACCTGAAAAATCAGGCCCGTAAGCGCGGTGAGGATATTATCGACTTTGGTATGGGAAATCCCGACCAGCCCACGCCCCAGAATATTGTCGATAAGCTCTGCGAGACCGCCCAGCGCGGGGATACCCATCGTTACAGCGTATCCCGGGGTATTCCCCGGCTGCGGCGCGCTATCACGACCTGGTACGAACAGCGCTTCGGGGTGGCTCTTGATCCTGAATCAGAGGCCATAGTGACCATTGGCTCCAAGGAAGGTATTGCGCATCTGGCCCTGGCTACCATGGGCCCCGGGGATACGGTGCTGGTTCCCAGTCCGACTTATCCCATACATCCCTACGGTTTTGTGATTGCCGGCGCAGACGTGCGCCATGTGCCGATGCTGCCGGGCGTGGATTTTTTCGAAGAACTGGAAAAGGCCGTCAAGGCCGCCTGGCCCAAGCCGAAAATGCTGGTCATCAATTTCCCGCATAATCCGACGGCAGCGGTGGTCGATCTGGATTTCTTCAGGCGGATTGTGGAGTTTGCCAAGGAGCATCGCATCTGGGTGGTGCATGATCTGGCTTATGCTGACATCGTCTTTGATGGCTATAAGGCGCCCAGCTTTTTGCAGGTGCCGGGGGCCAAAGATGTGGGGGTGGAATTTTTCACACTGTCCAAGAGCTATAACATGCCCGGCTGGCGGGTCGGCTTTGCCGTAGGTAATCCCAAGCTGGTGGGTGCCCTGGCGCGCATGAAAAGCTATCTGGATTACGGCACCTTCACCCCCATTCAGGTGGCGGCCATTACGGCACTGGAAGGTCCTCAGGATTGTGTGGAAGACATTCGCCTGATGTATGAACAACGCCGCGATGTGCTTTGCGAGGGGCTGGATGCAGCAGGTTGGGTGGTGGAAAAGCCCATGGCAACCATGTTTGTCTGGGCGCGTATTCCGGAAAATCTGCGCAAAATGGGTTCGCTGGAGTTTTCCAAGCTGGTGTTGGACCGGGCCAAGGTGGCGGTCAGTCCCGGTATTGGCTTTGGTGAACTGGGTGACGAATATGTGCGTTTTGGTCTGGTGGAAAACGAACATCGTACCCGTCAGGCCATCCGTGGAATCAAACAAATGTTCCGTGAGGATTTATGATGAGCGACAGCATGGATCCTGTGCGTATTGGTATTCTGGGAATGGGCACTGTCGGTCAGGGCACGGTGCGGGTGCTGGCACGTAATGCCGAAGAAATCACCCGTCGGGTCGGTCGGGATTTACGGGTAGTCCATGCTGCGGTGCGTAATCCGGCGCGTCTGGAAGCATTGGACCTGCAGGCGCGGATCAGCACCGATCCCTGGGCCGTGGTGCGCGATCCGGAAGTGGATGTGCTGGTGGAAGTCATGGGCGGTACGGGGCTGGCCAGGGAACTGATTCTGGCAGCTATTGCCGCAGGCAAGCATGTGGTGACAGCCAATAAAGCCCTGCTGGCTGAACATGGTAACGAAATTTTTGCCGCCGCCCAGCAACAGGGGGTGATGGTGGCCTTTGAAGCAGCCGTAGCCGGAGCCATTCCGATTATCAAAGCCATCCGCGAAGGTTTGGCAGGTAACCGCATTCAATGGCTGGCGGGTATCATCAACGGCACCAGTAACTATATTCTGACCCAGATGTTCCGTGAAGGCTGGGATTTTCAGCAGGCGCTGACCGAGGCCCAGCGCCTGGGCTACGCCGAAGCGGACCCCGGACTGGATGTGGACGGGGGAGATGCAGCCCACAAAATCACGCTGATGGCCTCCATCGCTTTCGGCATCCCGGTGGACTTCGCTCACTGCCATGTCGAGGGCATTCGTGCTCTGGAGCGGGATGATGTGGTGTATGCAGCAGAACTCGGTTATCGCATCAAGCTGCTGGGTATCTCCCGGCGTCGCGCCGATGGTGTGGAACTGCGCGTTCATCCGACCCTGATTCCCGAAAGTCATTTGCTGGCCAATGTCGAAGGACCCTTCAACGCCATTCTCGTCGAAAGCGATGCGGCCGGACAGAGCCTGTATTACGGGCGCGGTGCGGGCGGTGATCCTACGGCCAGCGCGGTGGTGGCTGATCTGGTGGATGTGGCCCGGACGATGACGGCCGACCCCAGCAACCGCGTGCCGCATCTGGCCTTTCAGCCGGATGCCTTGAGTGCCTTGCCGCTGCTGCCCATGGCCGAAGTGGAGAGCGCTTACTATTTGCGCATTCATGCCCATAATCGTGCTGGTGTTTTAGCCCAGGTGGCGACCATGCTGGCGGAACACCAGATTTCCATTGAGGCTTTGCTGCAAAAAGAATCGCCGGAAGCCGATACGGTTCCTATCGTTCTGTTGCTGCACCGTTGCCGTGAAGGCGATCTGGAGCAGGCTATCCGCCGGATTGAAGCCCTTCCGGTAGTGGCTCGTCCCGTTTTACGGCTGCGTGTCGAAAGTCTGGCCGAACAGTGAATCCGCTTTCCGAATCCATTTTTTATTGCTTCAGGAATTAGTTATGACGCGTTACACCGGTATTATTGATCGTTACCGTGATTTTTTGCCTCTGGCCCCGGATACCCAGGCAGTCAGCCTCGGTGAGGGGAATACACCGCTCATCGAATGTCTGAATCTTCCGCGCCAATTGGGGGTGGATATCCGCTTGTTTCTCAAATTCGAAGGGCTGAATCCCACCGGTTCTTTCAAGGATCGGGGCATGACCATGGCGGTGACCAAGGCCAAGGAAGATGGCAGTGAGATGGTCATCTGCGCTTCTACGGGAAATACTTCTGCGGCTGCAGCGGCCTATGCTGCGCGGGCCGGAATGCAGGCTTTTGTGGTGATCCCGGAAGGGAAAATTGCTTTGGGCAAGTTATCTCAGGCCATGATGCACGGCGCGTTGGTCTTGCAAATTCGCGGCAATTTTGACGAAGGCATGCAGATTGTGCAGGAAGTGGCTGCCAATGCGCCCATTACCCTGGTCAATTCCGTGAACCCCTACCGTCTGCAGGGACAGAAAACCGCTGCCTTTGAAATTATCGAGGCCTTGGGCGAGGCGCCTGATTATCACGTATTGCCAGTAGGTAATGCGGGTAATATTACCGCGCACTGGATGGGTTATTGCGAAGCCACCGATGGCCGTGCTGATGTCTCTCAGGTGTTGACCACGGCCTGCAAATTCTGCAACGGGGTGTGTCGCTATGGTCATGGCAAACCCGGAAAACGTCCGAAGATGCTCGGTTTTCAGGCAGAGGGCAGCGCGCCGTTTATGGCCGGTGAGTTTGTGAAAAATCCGGAAACCATTGCGACGGCCATTCGTATCGGGCATCCCATGTCCTGGGATCAGGCGCATCGGGTGCAGGAAGAAAGTGGTGGCTGGTTTGGCAGCCACAGCGATGCTCAAATCCTCGAAGCCCAGCGCTGGTTAGCCAAATTTGAAGGCGTGTTTTGTGAGCCTGCCTCCGCCACTTCGGTGGCGGGCGTTGTTGCTGCTGCCCGCGCCGGAAAAATCGAGGCGGGGGCTACGGTGGTTTGTACGCTTACCGGACATGGTCTCAAGGATCCCGACACGGCCATTTCCCAGGGCGGCGAGGTGGTGACCGTCAATGCCACTCTGGATGCGGTACAGCGCGCCATACTGGATCGCTGATGGCCGATGTCTGCCTCTGGCTGTCGGGGTTGCACGGCATGCCGGAGGAGGACCTGGGCGCAGTATTACCGCGCTACTGGGGGCGTGGGCAGCGCACCCGATTGGTAGCGGAATCTTCTCTGGAAGTGGCCGGTCGTTTGCTGGGATTTGCCGGAGCACTCCCGGCGGCGGCGCTCCTGGCAGAAGCCGAAGGGATAAATACCGCCGGACATTGGGTCATTGCTCTGGAGCCGGTAGCTTTTCGCGGTCAGGCAGGGCGGGCGGTATTGCAGCCGTTGCCGGGTCTGGAAGAAAGTGATGCGGTGGCGTTGTTTGACGCTGCGGTCGAATTTTTGGCAGAAACACCCTGGATTTTAAAGCGTGGAGCGCGGCGCTGGTATGTGCTGAGCAGTACAAGTCCCGATCTGCACTGTCCTGATCCGGAACAGGTGTGGGGCCGTGAGCCTCTGGCTTTGCAGGTCACCGGGGCGGATGCCCGGCGCTGGAATGCCTTTCTCAATGAATTGCAGATGTTTCTGGCGGCCCATCCCGTCAATCAGGATATCCATGCAGTGGGAATGGAATCCTGGTGTTTGTTCTGGGCCTGGGGGGAGGGTTGCTTGCCGGAACAGCGTCCGCTGACAAAGTGGCAAAGTTTGGCGGCGGAGGCCGATTATCTGCAGGCCGCTGCTGCCTGGCTTGGGTTACCGCTCGCTTATCCTAAAGCACTGCAAGCAGCCGGTAAACTTCCCGATAATCTGCTCTGGGTCTGGTCCGGAGCCTGGTTGTATCCCGATGCCGCAAAATCATTCGCGGCGCTGCATCCTGCCCTGCAAAACTTCTGGCGCCGGGGTGGAACTCTGCAATGTTTGACCGGCGTGCTCGCCCATGGTGGGGTGGAGCGACTGACCCTGCGCAGTGCTGATCGCTGGCGCTTCTGGCGCAGGCTAGCCCGACCGGGTCATGCGCTTCCGGGAGTCTGGTGAATGGCTGTGAAAATACCCGAGGCGGGCGTGGTCAAAGGAGCGCGATAAGTTGCACGGAGTCAATCAGAACAAGAGTAGCGCGTGATGCCAGAACCCATAAAAATCATCGACAGGCCATTGTCACAAGATGTTTTTAATGCGGCAGTAGCGGCTGGTTATACGCCACTCCAATCGCGTATCATCGCCGGTCGATTGGGTGATGAGGATGCGGGAAGGGTGGGATTGCTTGTGCGCCCGCCGCTGAGTGCGCTCGATCCACCAGACCGTTTACCCGACATCAACGTCGCCGCTGAGGCTGTAGCAAGGGCTGTGAAACAAGGGTTGCCGTTGATTCTGCTGTCGGACTTCGACTGTGATGGAGCGTCCGGGCACGCGGTGCTGAAGTTTGCGTTGCGTGACTACTTCGGTGTGCCCGAACACCGGATACACAGCTACATCGGCCATCGCCTGCGGGAAGGGTATGGCGTATCGGAAAGCGTCACCCAGCGGATTCTGGACTCGGCACCGCGTCCTGCACTTGTCATTACTGCGGACCAGGGCAGTTCGGACCATGATCGCATCAAGAAGCTCCGCGATCATGGTCTGACGACAATAGTGACGGACCACCATGGGGTTCCAGAGCAAGGCCCGCCGCACGCCGCCATCGCCTGTGTCAATCCCGTCCGCACGGATTCAAGCTTTGCCGACCCCTACATCGCGGGCGTGCATGTGGCCTGGCTACTCTGCTGTGCTGTACGGCAAAAGCTCATCGACTGGGGGCACCTTCCGGCCAATGCGCCCCGTCTGGGCGGTCTCCTCGACCTGGTTGCGCTGGGAACCATGGCGGATTGTGTTGATCTGGCCCGCTCGGCGAATAATCGTGCGGTTCTGACACGCGGCCTCGCATTGATGAACGTACCGGAGGCGCGACCTGTGTGGCGTGCCCTGTACAAGGTCTCTCGTTGCAGCGGCCCGATTACAGCGGCGACATTGAGTTTTACCTTCGGGCCGATCATCAATGCCCGGGGCAGGCTGGATTGCGCACTGGGGGCCGTCGACCTGTTGATGTGCGACGACGAGGCGGAAGCCATACGCCTGGCGCATGTTTTGGTGGAGCACAATAGCGAGCGCAAGCGGGTCCAATCCAAGATGCTGCGCCGTATCCTGCCATTGGCGGAGGAGCAGGCGGTGGACGGGGCTATGGCCATTACCGTGTTCGATCCGGAAGGGCATCCGGGCGTACATGGGGTCTGCGCTGCCCGTCTGGTGGAAGCCTATGGACGGCCTGCTGCCTATTTCTCGCCCAAGCAGGAAAGCGAGCATATCACCGCTTCGCTGCGCACCGTGCCTGGATTTCATATACGCAACGCGCTGGCAGGGATTGCAGAATCCTATCCGGACGACTTCGTTGCCTGGGGCGGTCATGCCGGTGCTGGCGGCGTCACCTTGAAACGTGAGGGGTTTGATCGTTTCGCGACAGCCTTCAATGCAGCTGCAACCCGTGCCCTGGCAGCGTGGACCCCGGGCCCCCGGATACTGAGTGATGGGGCGCTCGAACAGCTCCCAAGTTTGGAACTGCTCAAAGAGTTCGCGCTGTTGGAGCCTTTCGGTCGGCAATGGGAGGCGCCCGTCTTCTGTACGGAAGGTCAGATTCTCAGTGTGCGTCCCGTCGGGGATGGCACCCACCTCAAATTGTTGCTGGGCATCGGGCCAAATCGATTCGATGCCATCTGGTTTGGGGCGGTTCGTGATGGAGTGTGTCCCGTGGAAACGGGGCAGCTTGTCCGGGTAACTTTCGAGCTGGAGGCCAATACCTTCAGAGACGAGACGTCCTTGCAATTGCGCGTCCGCCATGCGGTGGTTATTGCAGGGAAACCGGTGATGGTTCAGCGAGTCGCTACATGAATGCAGTAGAAGTAGTATTACCCAAACCCGCTTTTCAAGCCTCAACTCTTGGGAATATGTGCCTCACGCATTAAGGAGAGCAGCTCCTCACTGGAAGGAAATGTTGTGCCCTCTCCGCCGTCGGTAAGCACACCTTCGGCCAAGGCACGTTTTTCACGGTTGTCAAACAGCGCTGGTGATTAGCCATTTTTCAGCAGAAATCAGCGTTTAGATTGTTCCCCTTTTGGAACCTCGGTATTTCGCTAATGCACATAATATTTCAACGGATTAATGATTCATTTTCCGCGAGATGCGGTGGTAAACACCTGATGCTGACAGTTGGCAAACGAATGACGCTGATTAACAGGGATTAAGCAAAAAACCTGTTGACTCTAATGATCAACCTTAAGATTCATCAAGATTGTAGCGCTACACTAACTGCGGTTTTTCAGCCATGGTAGAGAGTTTCAAAATCATGACAGTCAGCCCGCTGAATGACCGCTTCCGCTGCAAAATCGCCCATTATTCACCTTATTCAAGCTGCGTGGCGTTCAATCACCTCATAACCGATGCAGGCCAGCCAAACGGTCTTTGGTATCGGGCGGGAGCCATTTTTGTAGTAGGCCATCATGCGCCGAGTCATACCGATGGCTTCCGCCGCACGGCTTAAGCTGAGCTTGTTCCGCTCCATCCACAGGATGAAATCCTCACGTGTTGGTAATCCGGCCTGTTTCCTCCCCAAGGCATAGAGACTGTCTGCGCCCAGATCCAGTCCGCCGGGCCAACTCAGACCATCGCCCCAGTCATCTGTATGCCCCTGAGCGAAGAAAGCCGGATCATGGAGTGCACAAAAGGGATCTTCCGCCCGTGAAGGGCCAATAAGATCCTTAAGATCCGTGGTAAACACTTCTCCGGTGGACCAATGGATTTCTACCTGGAACAGGCCAGTAATCGTCGCCGTTTCAATTTTGGGTGCTTGATTCATGGATTCAACCTCCGATATTCCGTCAATAGGGCATCCCGATGCGCCTCAATCCAGGTCCGCACCGGTTCCAATCGCTTTCGGGGCGAGACATAGCCGACTAGAAGCGCGCCTGTTTCAATGGCCAGCGACACACGGGATCCGTCACGAAACTGCACATGGACGTGCGGAAGCGGATGCTGCTCCCGGCCATTGATGCGTATACGCCAGTCATCCCCTACGGAGTAGTTGGTCATGGCTTCATAGTAGGGAAATCATTGCACCATATCAAGGTTGACATCAATTTCGTTACACTTCGGTTTGCTCGGCCATTTCCAGGGCATCGTCAACCTCAATGCCGAACTCTTGGTGAATTAAGCTGGGGGGTGAAAAAAAGTCAGGCGCGGGATAAGGCCCTGGCCAGTATTCAAAATCTGCAGGAGAGCATTCGGGTAGCCCAACTCACCCCTCAGGTTGGGATCCAATATGGGCGGATCCGCCCTGCTCTGGAAAGCTGTGGACAACCCATTGGTAATAATGATTTAAGGATAGCAGCACACGCCCGCGCCGAAGGCTGGATTTTGGTTACCAATAACGAACGCGAGTTTTGCCGGGTGGAAGGCTTGCAGGTAGAAAACTGGGTAACGGCATGACCTGCTCTCAACACCGTCAAAACTCCACTGGAGATCAGCACCGAAACTGCGCATAATTATGGGCTTTGTGTGCTAGGTGAACGGCCTGGCGCGGGTTTGATCCCGGCGCAGTCCGCTGGAAAAGGAATAATCATGAGAGAAGTGAATGAGATGCGTGCGTTGCACGAAGATCTCCAGGCCCGGGTGAGCGGCCTGAGGGGGTATCTTTGACCTCGAAGAAAAGCGTGGCCGTTTAGAAGAAGTTCAGCGCGAACTGGAAGATCCGGGCATCTGGACCCAGGCTGAAAAAGCCCAGGAATTGGGACGGGAACGAGCGGCTCTGGAAGCCATCATCGGACCGATGGACAAGTTGAGTGCCAGTCTGGCGGACGGTAACGAAATGCTGGAACTTGCGCTCAGTGAGCAGGATCAGGAACTGCTGGCTTCAGTGGATGCCGATCTGGATACGGCCCTGGCGATGGTCGAAAAACTGGAATTTCAGCGGATGTTTTCGGGAGAGCATGATGCTTCCGATTGCTTTGTCGATATTCAGGCGGGGGCGGGCGGTACCGAAGCCCAGGATTGGGCAGAGATGATTTTGCGCATGTACTTGCGCTGGTGTGAGCAGCACGGTTTTGCTGCGGAACTGGTGGAAGTCTCGGAAGGAGAAGTGGCGGGTATCAAGTCGGCCAGTATTCACGTCAAGGGCGATCATGCCTTCGGCTGGCTGCGTAGTGAAACCGGTGTGCATCGTCTGGTGCGCAAATCGCCCTTTGATTCAGGAAATCGTCGTCATACCAGTTTCGCCAGCGTGTTCATTTATCCCGAAATTGACGACAGCTTTGAAATCGAAATTAATCCAGCAGACCTCAAGGTGGATACCTACCGCGCCAGTGGTGCCGGTGGGCAGCACGTCAACAAGACGGATTCGGCCATTCGGATTACCCACGTCCCATCGGGCATTATTGTCGCCTGTCAGACGGATCGTTCCCAGCATAAAAACCGGGCCGAAGCCATGCGTATGTTGCGCTCCAAGCTTTTTGAAATGGAAATGAAAAAGCGTGATGCGGAAAAACAGGCGCTGGAAGACAGCAAGAGTGACATTGGCTGGGGGCATCAGATTCGTTCTTATGTGCTTGACCAGTCACGGATCAAAGACCTCCGCACCGGGGTCGAAGTGGGAGATACCCAGAAAGTTCTGGATGGGGCACTGGACCTGTTTATCGAAGCGGCACTGAAGGCCGGCTTATAAAATGCAGTCACGCACAATTGGCGCGAGGAGAACAAAGTGGATCAGGAACTGAATGATCAGATGCAGGTACGCCAGGACAAGCTGACCCAGTGGCGGCATGAGGGACAGGCCTACCCCAACCACTTTCGGCGCGATGCCCTGGCGGGAGATCTGCAGGCGCGCTATAACGATATGGATGCCTTGGCGCTGGAGCTGGAGCCGATCCAGGCCCGCCTGGGTGGACGTCTGATGACCCGGCGGGTCATGGGCAAAGCCAGTTTTGCCGATATTCAGGATCAGTCCGGACGTATTCAGCTTTTTGTCAGTCGTGATGCCTTGGGGGAAGAGCACTATGCGCGTTTCAAGGCCCTGGATTTTGGCGACATTATCGGCGTGGAAGGGATTTTGTTCCGCACCAAAACCGGCGAATTGTCCCTGAAAGTCCATAGTCTGCAATTGCTCAGTAAAGCCCTGCGTCCCCTGCCGGAAAAATGGCATGGGCTGAGTGATCCTGAAACCCGTTTTCGGCAGCGTTATGTGGATCTCATCGTCACCGAATCGGCCCGCCGGACGTTTCAGATCCGGGCGGAAACTGTGGCCGCTCTCCGCGAAGGCTTGCGCCAGCGCGGGTTTTTTGAAGCAGAAACGCCCATGATGCATGTCATTCCCGGTGGCGCCACAGCGCGTCCTTTCATGACCCATCATCATGCCCTGGATATGACGCTGTACCTGCGCATTGCCCCGGAACTTTACCTGAAGCGCCTGGTAGTGGGTGGTATTGAGCAGGTCTTTGAAATCAACCGTAATTTTCGTAATGAAGGAGTTTCCACCCGCCATAATCCGGAATTCACCATGCTCGAATGGTATGAGGCCTATGCCGATTATCGGGATGCCATGGATTTGACCGAAACCCTGATTCGCGCTGCGGCACAAGCGGCCCTGGGTGACACCCGGATTCAGTATCAGGGCCTGGAAATTGATCTGGGCAAGGCTTTTGTGCGGATGAGCGTGAGCGAGTCGGTGCGCGCCTACAATCCGGATCTGGCCGACGCCGATCTGCGTGATCCGGAAGTCCTGGCTGCCAAGCTGGCGCAGTTACGCGTGCCCTGTGAAGCTTCCTGGGGCTGGGGCAAAAGGCTGATCGAAATTTTTGAAAAGACCGTGGAAGGGAATTTGCAGCAACCGACGTTCATTACCGAGTATCCTCTGGAAGTCAGCCCCCTGGCGCGCCGTAATGATCTGGACCCGGAGGTGACCGACCGCTTTGAGTTGATGATTGCCGGACGAGAGCTGGCCAATGGTTTTTCGGAGCTCAATGATCCCGAAGATCAGGCCGCCCGGTTCCGCGCCCAGGTAGAGGCCAAGGATGCCGGTGATGAAGAAGCCATGTTCTATGATGCCGATTATATCCGCGCCCTGGAGTATGGAATGCCACCCACTGCGGGTGTCGGGCTGGGTATTGATCGTCTGGTCATGTTGCTGGCGGATCAGCCCAGTATTCGTGAAGTCATTCTCTTCCCGCACTTGCGACCGGAATAATCATGCGCCCTTATGAGTTGTGGATCGGGTTGCGCTATACCCGGGCCAAAAGAAATAATCATTTCATTTCTTTTATTACCGGAACGGCCATCCTCGGAATGGTCATCGGGGTAGCCGCCCTGATTGCGGTCATGGCGGTCATGAATGGTTTTGACCACACCCTGCGTTCGCGGATCCTGGCGGTGACCTCCGATGTCATCATTCAGGGCAACGGGGTGCCGGTCATGGACTGGCAGACCGCTACCCGACGTTTGTCGCGGGTGCCGGATGTGACTGGCGTGGCACCCTATGTGCAGGCGCAGGCACTGATTTCCCATGATGGTCTGGTCAGTGGAGCGATGATTGAGGGCATTGATCCTGCTCTGGAAGGGAGAGTGGACAAGCTGGCCAAGGATATGAAAGTAGGCAAGCTGCAAAGCCTGCAAAGTCATCCCTGGAGTATTGTGCTGGGTACGGCTCTGGCCCGGCAATTGGGAGTCACCGTAGGCGATAAGATCACCCTGATTTCGCCCCAGGGCGGAGTCACCCCTCTGGGCGTGAGTCCGTCCTTGCGCCAGTTTACCGTGGTCGGTCTGTTTTCTGTGGGTATTTACGCCTACGACAGCGGCATGGCGTACATCAATCTGGGGGATGCCCAGCGCCTTTATGGGCTGGATAAAGGGGTGACCGGCCTGCGTATGCAGATCAAAAATCCCTTTGCTGCACCAGCTTTTGCCGCCCATCTCCAGAAACAACTGGGGCCAGCCTTTTATATTCAGGACTGGACCCAGACCCATGAAAACTTTTTCAAGGCCCTGAGCATGGAAAAACTGGTCATGTTCGTCATTTTATCCCTGATTATTGCGGTGGCGGCATTCAACATTGTGGCGACCCTGGTCATGGTGGTGACCGACAAGGAAACCGATATTGCCATTTTGCGCACTCTGGGCGTCACGCCACGCAGTATCATGCTGATTTTCATGGTGCAGGGAGCAGTGATCGGTCTGGTCGGGACTTTGCTGGGGGTGTTTTTTGGCGTCCTGCTGGCCCTGAATATTCCCACTCTGGTGCCCGCCCTTGAACAATTACTGCATACCCAGTTCATCTCTCCGGAGGTGTATTCCATCAGTCAGTTGCCCTCCAAGCTCGAACCCTGGGATGTGGTGCATGTAGCTGTGGCGGCCCTGATCATGAGCTGGATTGCCACCTTGTACCCCTCCTGGAGGGCATCACGGGTCGCCCCGGCGGAGGCTTTACGCTATGAATGATGAATTGGTCCTGTCCGTAGAGCATTTGCGTCAGAGTTTTGCCATTGGCAGAGACAAGCTGGAAGTCATCCGCGACATCAATTTGCAAATCCGCAAAGGCGAAAGCCTGGCCATTGTCGGCGCATCGGGGCAGGGCAAAAGTACCCTGATGCATCTGATGGGGGGACTGGAAAAACCCTCAGGGGGGGTGGTCCGCATTCTCGGTCAGGAAATCTACAAACTCCGGGAATCTGCCCGCAGCCGCCTGCGCAACCAGAGTGTCGGCTTTGTGTATCAGTTACATCGCCTGTTGCCGGAGTTTACCGCCCTGGAAAATGTGCTCTTGCCGCTCCTGATTCGTCGGGTGCCCCGGCATTCGGTGCAGGCCTGGGGCGAAGAAATTCTGGCACGGGTCGGTCTGGGTGAGCGCTTGCAGCACAAGCCAGGCATGTTGTCCGGAGGCGAAAGGCAGCGGGTGGCCCTGGCCCGTGCCCTGGTAACCCGACCAGCCTTGCTTCTGGCCGATGAACCGACGGGGAATCTGGACAGTGAATCGGCCGAGAGTGTCCATGACCTGATGCTCAGCCTGAACCGGGAATTGGGCACCGCGCTGGTTATTGTCACCCATGAGCCCGCGCTGGCGGCACATATGGGGCGGGTGTTGCGCCTGCAGAATGGTGTACTGCAGACACTTGAAAGCTGATCCATTCCCGATGGTCCAATGAACTGCCGAAATTTCCGACGAACGAAGCAGGGGGGGGCGATCCAGCGGCGGCCTTTGATTTGTAGTCACAAGAAGACTACATTAGAAACTCTGAAACCGATTTATGGGAAATCACCATGAGTACCACCGATACCTATGTCCGCGCTCGCATCGACACTAACACTAAGGAACGCGCCGCCGAAGCCCTCGAAGCGATGGGCCTGTCCGTCTCTGATGCTATTCGCTTGCTGATGTTGCGCATAGCCGATGAGCGCCGTTTGCCTTTCGAGGTAAAGGTACCTAATACGACCACCCGCAAGGCCATTGCCGAGCTGGAGGCCGGGAAAGGGAAGCGCTTCGCCAGCGTTGATGATCTGATGGCAGACCTGCATGCGGGCGATTGACCGGTCTTCATCATAGCGGCGATTGGGCAGGTTATCGGGAATGTCATGTGAAGCCCGACTTGCTACTGATCTACCGCAAGTCGAATACCCATACGCTCAAACTTGCACGGCTTGGCTCACTCAGCGAGCTTTTCAGCTAAGCAGGTGTAGCGGCTTGCAACCAAACACGGCGTGCTCGCAATTAACGGGTGTTTTCGGGGCACTTGGGCGCATTTTGGGCAAGGCGCCAATAATCACGGCATGGCGCAGGCTAAAACGCCTTTTACTGCTGGTTTTTATCTGGATAGACCATCGGATTATCAATCCGATGGTCTCAATAATACAAATCTGGCTGTTGTTGCCCGCAGCTATCTCGCTTGGGGTCTTCGCCTGGTTGTTGACCCTGCATCCCACCGTTGCCGGCCAAGAATATCCTATATCTATATATTGGACATTGAGTCCGCATCCCTGCGTCTCATGAGGACATCATTCTCCGCATCATCGCAGGCATGCCTTCTTTGACAAAGCGCGTAATTTCACGTGCGTGGGCATGAATCACCTGGATCATTTCTGGATCTGACGACGTTTCTGTCACCGCCACCCCATCCTTGAGATAGTCCAGTTTTCGCTGGTATAGCGTTGGATGAGCGAACATGACGGGAACGCTTCGACTGGCCGGATAAGGGAAAGGTTGGTCTTCCGCCAGGCGCTGATACATCTGGGTCACATGCGCCTGGAGTAAAGCAACCGTATGTGGCTCGGCCGAAATCGTGACCGCATGTATTCCATTGGGCAGAAAAGTCACTTTGCGATGTACCTCTGCATGGACCTGGAACAACTCCATCCCGGTACGCATGGGTCCACGATTCTCCGGTGACATCATGGCACGCATGCCTTCGTGGTCAGGCGCATTATCACCCATCATGTTTCCCATCATGCCGCCCATACCCGAGGCACTAGCTCGGTCTGCCTGCACATAACCTGCCACAGCCAGTGCCGACAATATCGACTTTAACAACTGTCTTCTATTCACGGCATCTCTCCTTTTTTGAGTGTTACTGCGATCTTCAAAAGCGCCTTCACCATAAGTGTAACGGCTTGCAATCGAAAATACCTGTTGATTGCGAGCGCGTTAGCTTCTGGGTGCGAACATAATAACGGCCATACCCGTCAGGGCAAGAAGGCTGCCGATAACGTCCCAAAAACTTGGGCGTATTCCCTCCACCACCCAAAGCCACCCAATGGCAACCGCGATGTACACGCCGCCATACGCGGCATAGGTACGCCCGGCGGCGGTCGGATGCAGGGTCAACAACCAGGCGAAGGCACCGAGCGAGATGGCTGCGGGCAACAGCAGCCAGAGCGGTTTGTCCTGTTTGATCACAAGCCACGGCAGATAGCAGCCGATGATCTCGGCAAGGGCTGTGACCACAAACAACACGAAGACGCGCAGCAGCGTCAGCGCAGTGCCGAAGAAGGCCACACCATTTTCACCTGTCGAGACTTTCGATCATTTTATTAACCGAAACGCGCCATTATGTTTCGTGGGCGCAAAAATTAAGGCGTACAGCAAATGCTGGAGTTTTTTTGAATGGGTGGACAGGGAACTGTACCGAAAGAACAGAAAACACAACAATCACCTTCCTTCGGGCTTAGGATTGCACCGCAGTTTTTGCAATCATAAAACCATTGGCATGCATCCGTTGGCATCGTTTCTGTTTCTTGATGCCCGCATTTAGGACAAGTGATTACTGATTCTAATATTATTTCCACGAGCATGGACCCCCAGTAAAAATTTTGTTTCGAGACAGAATGCACCATTCTGTCTCGTGGCCCCAAAACCCCGAACGGCAGATCGCCCGGTTTTACTCGGTTTCCCTGCTACCCAGGAGGGCAGATTATGAGTCATTACGGTGCATCTGCTCATTCTGGCCACCAGGTTTTATTGAGTATTTGTTCGTTTGTATCCCACGGACAGGATTTAGGGAAGGTTTGAATTGGCATCCCGGTCTCTATTTCCGCATCCTCGCGGGCATCCTGCCAAAGCTCATTCAGAACTTCAGGAATGAAAGCTTTCAGGCTGGGAGATTGTTTTATAAGTCTTGCGAGTTCTCTACGCTGTCCTTGGATAAAGAAATCCTGTTCATACAAACTCGTTGTGGATTGATCAAGCTGTCTTGCCGTAGCCATGGGACACCCCCCCTATGTTGGCTTGTCCTGTGAGGATAATCAGTTTGCTGCGTGAGGAAAAGCATCTGGGATCTGGAACGATCCGGCTTCTAGCAGGAGCTAACCCACCAATCCCATTCCGCAAAGTACACGGCATGGTCAACGTACCGCCCTCGCAGGCATTCAGCCTCCTTGCGAAACCCATGAAAACGGTAGCCAAGACGTTCGGGAATGCGCCGACTCTGGCTATTTTCGACTGCGCATCGAATTTCCACACGACGAATACCTTGGCGACATAAAGCCTCTTCTGTTAAAGAATTACAGACTCGTGACATGATTCCTCGCCCCTGGCTTTCTTCGCTCAACCAGTATCCCAATCGGCCAGCGCCCGAAAACGGTTCAACATAATGAAAACCTACACGTCCCACGATCGCATGATTGAATTTAATGACGTAATTAACATCCGTTCCCTGCTGAAGCTGAACAGGAGCTTTCAGGATATGATTCCTTGTATCATCAACACAACGGGTTTCATCAACCCACGGGAGCCAACGGGCTAGATATTCCCTGTTTTCATCAATCAAAGCAAAGATTTTTTCTGTGTGTCCAACCGCCAGCACAGTAATACTTAGCGATGGATCAATTTGAATTTCTTGCGGCCACATAAGGCTTTTATTATTTCCCTTTTCATGCATTCCCCAGCCCTTCTCTATTTTGAGTGGTATGGTGGACCCGGCTGCTGCTTGATTTGAGTCGTTATGGGACCAAAAGCAGCTGCCGCTCATTTTATGGTCTTTCAGGAGAGTTCGAGGCGGCGCTCAATGCGCTCCAGGCGTTCAGTGATCCGATCATATTTTACGTGTTGATCAACAATATCCGCATAGTTGCCTGCCATTGTCCGTTCAAGGCTGATCAGCCTTGATTTTATTTCGCGGATGTCGTCGCGCATAGCAGACTGTTCCGAGCGAATGGCGCGAAGATGCTCCAGGAGGAGGTTTTCAAGGTTGTTGGTCATGATTAAAGCCTCTTAAAGCTTGACGGTTTCAATTTTGAAATGCAACGCTGCCGTTTAACTCTCTGATCTCCTATGCCATTACTTCTGATAGAAGGTAAGACGGAATGCATTGCTGGTACTCCTCTGGGTATCGAGCATCGGTGCGGGACAAACATCCACTTGGCCATCCACTCGGTCCTTAACGCTAATATTAGACGGTTTTGGATTGGCAGGAAATCATCCTGCTACCCATAAGCATCCTGAGAGTTGACAAGAGGCGCCTGCATTTGTCGGGTCCTGAAAGAACGTGTGGGACATCTCCCCATTACGGGGCTTCTGCTCGCCGCCCCTGGGCAATCAATTCTCATTTTGTGACAGATGTCAAGCAAGGATTCATAAAACTGTAACATAGCTGTGTTATGGTTCATTCAACATGTAGGTTTTAGCCCGCAAACTATCGGCATTAGCCGAAATGAGGAGCCGCAATGCTATCCATTCGTAAACTACCTTTGGCAGTCGCTATCAGTGTGCTGGGTTTCAGCGCCTTTTCCAGTGCCCAGGCGGCCACCGAGGGCCTGCCTTTCAAGATTGTAGCTTATGATGCCACCTACAACCTCCACCCCAATGGCAGTTACACCGCCCGGATTCACGAGATTATTTCGCCGCTCAGCCACTTCGGCGTCCAGAGTCTTGCCCAGTTCCATAAAAAGTACCCGGCCAAAATGGCGGATTTGCAGGTCAACAAGGCTTATACTCTCAGTCCTTCCGGTAAAAAATACGTTGTTGATAAAAATAGGATTTATACCCGGACCCTGCCGGTAGTCGCCGATGCGCCGGAATTTAGTGACGCCAAGGCGATCACGGTGGTGTTTCCCCATGTGGCCGTGGGGGATGATCTGGTTTCAGACTGGCAGGAAGATTTCAAAAAACCGTATTTCCCGAATCAGGTCAGTATCAGCCATACGGTCCCGTATTTCCTGCAAGCCGAACAGGTCCACATTGTGGTCCATGCTCCGGCGGATATGAAACTGTACTGGGCCGGCTCCGGCGCTTATCAGGACACCCACAGTATTCAGGGGAATACCCAGACCATCAGCGCCACGCTCAAACAGGCGCATCCCGAGCATTTGCAGCCCAATGCCGTGAGTCCCTATCAGATCAGCCCGACCTTCACGCTCAGCACCTTCCCCAACTGGGAAGCTATTGGTGATGCCTACTGGAAATACGCCGAACCCGCTGAAAAAGTAACGCCGGAAGTACAAAAACTGGCGGATAAGATCGCCGGCGATAAAACGGGTAAGGCAGCGGTACAAGCCCTTTATGACTGGACCGTCCATCATATCCGCTGGGTGGGCGTGGAAACGGGATTGAGTGGTTATAAACCCTATCCGGCAGATACAACCCTGACACAGCGCTATGGCGACTGTAAGGCCGCTGCCGCTTTATTGGTGGCCCTGTTGCAAGCCCGCCATATTGAAGCCCAGCCGGTCATTATTCGGGCTGGAAACGATTTCGGTCTGCAGAAAGTCGCCAATCTCCAGCGCTTCAATCATGTCATCGTCTATGTCCCTCAGTATGATCTCTATCTGGATGCCACCTCGGGTTACGCCCCCATGGGCACCATTCCTTTTCCGGATGTCTACCATCCGGTCATCCTGGTGAGCGATCACTCAAAAATGGCCACTACCCCCGGCGATAGTCCCGCAGCCAGTGGCATGACCGGCACGGAGCAAGTCAGCGTCCACGCGGATGGCAGTCTGGACGCCAGCGAATCTCTGCACCTGACGGGTTATGGCGCCTGGATCTGGAAAGATCTGCTGGCCCGTGTACCCATGAGTGAATATGGAGCCGTCCTGCATCAGGCATTGGCTCGAACCGGTGTCATGGCCCAGAGCAGTTCCCTGAAGACCTCTTCCACCCATAGTCTGAACGAACCCTTCATCATTCACGCAAACTGGCAGACGGCACCTGGCGTGCTCCTCAGTAATGGCACGCGCATTCATCTGCACTATGGCCTGAATACCGCTTCCCTGCGCAACCTGACCGCCCGGCTCAGCAGTCCCACGGTCAAATATCCAGCGTTCATGCCCTACGGTCATGGCGAATGGAGCACGGTGGTGACCTTGCCCAAGGGCTTCTCCTGGAAAGTGCAGAAACACACGGAACAGGTCAAGAATGCCGCCGGGGGATTTACCGAAACCATTGACCCCCTCAGTGCCGGGCAATTGCAGGTGACCTACCACATGGCACTGGCCCATTTGGTGTATAGCCCGGAACAGTATCCCGACCTCTATAAGCTGGTCAGTCAGGCTTATGCCATCAGTCAGGAGGGGTTTGCGGGAAATAGGGCACAACAAAATTTAGTTTGTCTGGCCTCAACTACGGGGTTGTGAGAGTACCTCGGGCAAGGTTCTCCGACAATTCTAGTGGGTAGCTGGAAAAGCGTTTTACCCAGCATGAGGGAAGTCATGTTGTTGAAGCCGGGTGTGTGGTGTCGGCTGCCTTGGGTTTTGCGGTTTGGCTGAGGGAATCAAATCAATGCAGCGTTTTTTATCCCAACGATATTCACGGGCCTATAATTATTTATCACAAATTGCCCGCAAATTCCATTCGTTATCGGATAACTGTTGTAAAACTAAATATAAAATATTATTAGCAATACTAATGTTGTTAAACGCTTTATTGTTTGCTTATTCAAGCACCTATTTCAGTACCCTGGTTTATCGCCAAAAATTGACGAATCAAATATTAAAAAGAAAGCATGTTAACATTTACGTAAAGGACGAATCTTTTTTAATAGTTACTACGCTTGAGCAAAAGACTTACATAGATTATGTGAGAAATACTCATATTCCTCATGAGATGAGGCGACAGTTTGGCTCAAATTTTATTACTGCTAATATTATTTTTCTAGAAAAAAATAGCTTTATAATTGCCGCGATAGAAAATTTATTATTTTTTTATAGTAAGGCCGATAAGTTAAACGCGGCTGTTGGTTTTGGAATTCCTGCGCTTGTATCGCTGGTGATACTTATAATCCGTAGGAAGATGTTTATTAAAAACTGGCTTAAAAATACGCTGATTTTATCTTTTTTTTTTGTTATATTGTTTTCTTGCTGCTCTTATCCATACGTAACTGCATCAACCAATCATGATAGCATTGGGTTTCATGGTAGTATTGTACTATCAATAGGATTTATATTGTTTCTAATGCTTATAGGGACTCTCGGATTCGAGGCGGGAGTTATTTATGTGCTCGCTTTTCTTTCGGTACTTTTGATTGACGTATATTTTAAGATGTCATTATTTCAATTTAATATCATGTTTCCATACACATTAAATGGAATTGGAGGTGCTGGATTTCGTGATGGACTTTTTGTGATGCCACTTTTAGCTTTCTTTCTTGTTTTAATTGGGTGGTTGATAAGGCGGACTGTTTTGTGGGGAAAACGGAAATACTCAATGATTTCGAAACGTCGTAGTGATAGGAGGCTCGCATCCAATGAACAGCAATGAAAAACTATAGTCAGTTTGATTTGACCGAGAGAGTTTTTCGATGCTATAAATTCCATGTGCTGTAATGGAGCATGTATGGCCGACAATCCTAGAAATAGATTAATAAGTTTTGTGCTGCTTTTATGTGGAGCATTTATAATTTATTTTTTATGGCCTTCAGGAAGCTTGCCAGCATATGTAATCATATGCTGGGTTGCTATCATTGTGTTGTTGATGCTTCGTATTATTTTTGGCTTAATAAAAATATGGATCAACAGGATTAACAAGTAAAGATATCATGGAGGATGGTTTTTTGTGTTTACATAAATTTCATTGGCATGCCTCACCCGGCTATGCTAGATCGCAGTTTGCCTATTGAGATAGCGATCGACCCAAAAGGAGATTATCATGTTTGGCAATCTGTTTTTTAATTTAAAGAGAAAAAATGATATCACTTATCTTACCACTAATTTCTTAGTCCCGGTTTATATAATAATAGATAATTCTAACTCTGAAGATGTTTTCTTAAAAATTGGACGCATCTACGGCGATATGGTCTCATTCAGTATTTTTATAGTGCTGTCCCTCATTCCTGTTGTCAACTATTTTTTAAAGTTATTAGAAAATATCGTCAACCAATATATTGTTTTCCCCGCACTGGCGATATCGATTGGTTTTATATTTTCTGGGATTGCGGGTATGTTTTTACTTAAACAGAAAATATCTTTCAGATTTGTGAGTTCGTTGAATCCTGGCGCAGTGTCGATGAGGATGCCTTCACGATTTTTATACTTTAATTTTATGATTTTTATCTTCTTTTCTGTGTCAGCATTGTTATCCGTATGGCTCCTCTTTGAAACGTCTGAAAATTCCTGGATGCTTGTTGTTCAGGGATTGGCAAGCCTGGTAATTGCTTCTTCGGCAATGACAATTGGTCTTAAATTGGTGCGTCAAAAAATTGTTAACGTGCGTTTTTAACCCACTCTGCTCTGACGCAGCCGTCTGCGGTGCAGGCGCCAGATCACCCAGATGCGCCAGCCCTGCATGATGCCAAAATAAGTAATCAGGGCGAGGGCTGCCCCCAGTATCAGGCTGCCTATCCAGGTAACCAGGTAGGCATGCCAGAGTCGGTCCCCCATCGCCATGATGCCGATATCACCATGAAATATTTGATGAATATCATGATAATGAATGGTGATGGCAGGTGCGATGCCTAACTGGGTGAGTAGCCAGAAACCGAATTCATAACAAGCGAAAAAAAACGGTATGATAGTCAACGGACCCGTGACCACCCAGGGCATAACCCAGCCGATGGGAATATAGGCTCTGCGCCAGAGGCAGAGCAAAGTGATGCTGAGTAAATGCCCAAAAAAAGGCAGGCTTCCAATAAAAGTCCCAATGGCGGCAGCACGGGCGACACTATGGCGATGCGGGTGCCAGAGCACCGGGCGCGCCAGATAATGGGTAAAACGTCCGAGGGGACGTTTTTTGAGGATTTCCTCACGGGTGGGAAGGCGGACAAATGCGGGTAGGCGCAATGGGATATTTCCACAACAATATTCGCCCTAGTGTAGCCAAGCTCTTGCCTGGAACCAAATCCTGGCCGTCTTTGGTTCTGGTGGTGCTGGCTGCTGGTCTGGGAATGGGGCTTTTTCACAGTTTTCGGCAGTTACCCCCGCTGTGGATTTCCTTGCTCTTATGCCTTGTGTCATTGCCCCTTGCCTGGAAATGGCGACATGGGGTGTTGTTGACTCTGGCTGCGGCGGCTTTCTCTTGGGGAATCTGGCAGGCTGAGTCGCGCCTCGCCGTGCATTGGACCAGCGCCCGGACTTTTTCGGTGGAGGGACGCATCAGCTCCATTCCCCAATTGGGCGGGCGCGATTATCGCTTTCAACTGACTCCCGAGCGTTGGTCGGGCGAGTCTCCTGCCGGAAAACATCCCGTCATTTTGCAGATTCATGGATCCCTTCCTGAACTGCCTGTGGTGGGTCAGCGTTGGCAGCTGCAATTGCATAGTGAAGCACTCAGCACTTTGCCCAAAAGTCCCTTTGCGGATCTTGACCGTAAGCGCTTCTGGGAGGGTATTGGGGGCGTGGCACGCATCGAAAATGCCCGACTGTTGCCCCCTTCTTTGTGGAATCTGGGTGATCAGATTGCTGCTGCCCGCCAGGCCGTGCTGCAGGCGACCAACATGGCCCTGGACCGTGAATCAGCCGGATTCGTCCAGGCCCTCAGCGTGGGGGTGGGTAACCAGCTTTCCCCGGAAATCTGGCAGGTTTACCGGGATACGGGTACGGCCCATCTGCTGGTGATTTCCGGTTCGCATGTGGCGGTAGTCGCTGGTCTGATTTTGTGGCTGGTGCAATGGGGCTGGCGGCGTATCCCCTGGCTGGTAACGCGTTGGCCGGCACAAATGGCGGGAGTACTCGCCAGCATCCCAGCCGCTTGGGCTTACGCCAGTTTTGCGGGTATGCAGATTCCCGGCGAACGCGCTGCTTGGATGATCAGCGCAGCGGCAATAGCCTGGTTGCTGGGCAGGTCGCATCAGGCCTGGCAGGGCTTGGCTCTGGCCGCGCTGCTGATTGTTTTAGGGAACCCCGGAGCTATGGTGGATGTTGGTTTCTGGCTCTCTCTGGGGGCGGTAGCGGCCTTGGTGGCGGTGGGCTATGGGGAAGGGGGCTGGCGTACCCTGCTGCGCAGTCAATGGGCTGTATTTATTGGCTTGCTGCCGATCCTGGCGGGCCTTTTCGGGCAGATTTCACTGGTTTCGCCGCTGGCCAATATTCTGGTGATTCCTCTGGTCGAGCTGCTGGCGGTTCCTCTTGCCTTGTTGGGAACCCTTCTGGCGCTGATGGATATGGAATGGCTCAGTCGGATACTTTTTCGCCTGGTGGCCGTGCAGATGGACGGGATTACGGCGCTCCTCAGCGCCTTGCTCCATATTCCTTTTGCCCAGGTGCGGACGGGCACAGGGCGGATCTGGGCTTTACTGGCAGCGACAGCCGGACTCAGTATTTTCTTTCTTCCCAAAGGTTGGCCCGGTCGCCCTCTGGCACTACTCGGACTGGTGCCACTTCTGGTGCCCGCTGAAGGGAATACGAATTTTGAGCTGCGCAATCTCCCGGTGCAATCCGGTATGGTCCTGTTTTGGCAAAAAGCCCAGCATAGCGGCGTGGTGACGGCCAATCTCTGGAAATCTGCTACGCGGCGTGAAGCCGGTCAGGGACTTTCGGCAGTTTTGCAGCAAAAAGGACTGACCCGGGTCTCGGACTGGGTGCGCACCGATATTTCCACACCCTTGCCCGCCCTATCGGCAATACATCAGTGGGGGCCGCCAGGCGCAAGGAACTACCCGCAAAATATCGGAGCGCTTTCTGTTTGTCGCGCAAATGCCTCTGATGCGCCTGCTGGAATGCATTTTGTGGATTTGGGTAAAGCCGTCCAGCCCTGTATTTTATCCTGGGGAGCAGGTCCTGATCTGCTGATTCTGGGAGACATGGATTTGGCTACGCTACAGCGCTTCGGAAAAGTTGGGTCTTTGTCTTTTCGGCAGGTAAAACTGGCTTTCGCGCCAGCCAGTTTCGTGACTGCAGAGCGGGCTTTTCTGGCCGGGCTCATGCCCAATGCAGCCATTCACTATGCGGGGGACGACCCATCCGGGGTATGGTCCTGGCAAAACCGGCATTTTGTCCAATCTGTTTCTCCAGTGCGGGCTTACTGGCAAATAGAGGATTGAAAAATCAGATTGCTGCCACTGCCGTTTGTCGGGTCTTGTGCTATATTCCTGCTTCGTCCAATCTGATTGAATGCTGGAGGCGGTGTGCAGGAGTTGCTGCAGTTATTTAAACTGGGTGGTTTTGTCCTACCCCTTCTGATTCTGCTGGCCGTCATCGCCCTGGCGATTATCGGAAACCGTTTCTGGGTCCTGCGTAAGGCCCGCATTGCGCCCAAGGATCTCGCCCCCCGGGTCACTGATCTGGTGGAGTCGGGAAAAGTGCAGCAAGCCGTCAAGCTGCTCTATGAAAATGATACCCCATTGGCGCGGCTGATGCTGGTAGCCTTGCAACAGGCAGGGCAATCCCGGGATGCCATCAAGGAAACCGTCGAAGAAAGTGGTCGCCAGGAAGTCGCCCATCTCGACCGTTTCCTGAATTTTCTGGGAAGTATTGCCGGGGTTTCGCCCCTGCTGGGTTTGCTGGGCACGGTTTTCGGCATCATGCATGCCTTCGCGGCCATTGGCATGGTCGGGGCGGGTGATCCCAAGGCCCTGGCCAGCGGCATTGCCGAGGCGCTTATTACTACTGCCAGCGGTCTTATTGTCGCCATCCCCAGTCTGATGTTCTATCGTTATTTCAAGGGACAAGTAGATGGAATGGTCCTGGCCATAGAAAAAGAAGCCCTGAAAGTGGTGAACACCCTTTCCGGAGGAGCAGGAAAATGAATCTGCGCCCGCGCGTCAATGAAGAGCCCGACATCAATGTGGTGTCCATGGTCGACATCGTGCTGGTGCTGCTGCTTTTTTTTATGGTGACCAGCAGTTTTGAGCATCAATCCCATTTATCCATGCAATTACCCAAAGCCCAGCAGGCCGCCGCCGGTTTGCCGAAAACGCCCATCACGATTGATCTCAGCGCCACTGGACAGGTGCAGATGGACAAGCAGCCCGTGCCCATGACGGATTTGCTGGGACGGCTCAAGGCTCTTGCGGCAAAAGATCCGCAACGCGTGATTGTGTTGCGTGCGGATAAAAACACCACGCAGCAATATGTGATTGATGTGTTGGATGCGGCCCAGGAAGCGGGGCTGACCCGGATCAGTTTTGCCACTTTGAGTAATCGCTGAGCAGTGCGGCTGGAAGGGCGTTCCCTGCGCTTGGCTGCCCGACTGGCGGCCTATCTGATCAGGGGTATATCTGCGACTTTGCGCTGGGAAGAGTTTGGCGATGCCCAGGTGCGGCAACTGATTGTTGCTGGAAAACCTTTTATTCTGGCCTTCTGGCATGGACGCGGGGTGATGATTACGGAAGCTTACCGACGGGTGGGTGGTCGTGATATTGATGTGCTCATCAGCGAACATCGGGACGGTGAACTCATTGCCATGACCCTGGCTTACTGGGGATATTCCGCCATACGCGGCTCAACGCGTCGGGGTGCGGTAAAAGGGGGGAGAGGGATGCTCAAGGCTGCTCTGAGTGGGCGAACTCTGGCGATTACTCCTGATGGTCCCAGAGGTCCTCGGGAGGTGCTGCAGAAAGGGGTCATTGATCTCGCCCGCATTTCCGGCCTGCCGATCATCCCGGTGAGTTATTCTGCGCGGCGAGCCAGGCGCTTTTCCAGTTGGGATGGTTTTTTGCTGCCCCGGTTAGCAACACGTCTTGTCGTTACCTGGGGTGAGGCGCTGTACATTCCCCGAAATGCCGACGATCTTCTCCAAACCGAGCTGCAGAAGCAACTGGAAACAAGCATGATTGATTTGCGCAAACAGGCCGACACGCTGGTGGGCCGTGAGTATGATTAAATTATGAGCTATTACGAAAATGGTTTGTTGCGCGGCCGCTGGGCAAGTTGGCAGGATGCCCGTGCCGGTCGCAGAGGACAGGCCAATGCGCGCTGGGGCTGGATTAAAGCTCCCGGTGAGCGCGGACCTATTCTCTGGATGCAGAGTTTCAGCGATCCCGACAATCAGCGTCTGGGTATTGAGCTGTCCAGAGCCATTGCTGAAAAACGCCGGGACCTGCGTATGGTCATGACTTTTGAAACGGAATATCCGCAGTTATTGCAGCAGCATACCGAATCCCTGGAGCGGCTGGGCTATGGTTTTGGACCCTGCGATCATGCTCAGGCTGTGGAGCGGACTCTGGATAAACTCAAACCGCTGCGTTACCTGGCCTTGGGTCAGATGCCGCGCAAGGGGCTGAGTGCTGCTCTGAAGCAGCGACAAATCCCCAGCGTGCTGATGGCTGCAGACCCCAAAAACCTTGTGCCGACTCTGCTCGAAGCCGTATATCCCCGGGATGCGCAACAGGCAGAGCAGTGGCAGGGTAAAGTCAGCGCAGCGGTGCTGCAGGAACCGGTCGATTTTGCGACGCTTTTTACCATTGCCCAGGTCGACCCCAATTTCCGCAGCATGATCAGTGGTACGGATGAGGGATTGCTGTGGTGGGTGGAGGGTTTGACCGGAAAACAATGGCAGGACTGGCGCCAGGCCTGGGCGGCTTCGCCACTTTCTCGCCAGGGGTTGCTGTTTCTGGGTGGAGCTGAAAGGCCGGAAGACTTACCGCTGTTATCAAAATGGCCGCGTCAGCCCCTGCCCGCCGGTTCTGTCCTGGCCGTGGATGAAGACCGCTGGTATCCCGCCTTGGCGGCGGCTGCTCAGGCGGTGCATCTGCAGTCTGCCGCACCTTTCCTGCAGTGGCAGGTTTATGCGGGCTCCCGACCGGTGAGCGTGCACCCCGGAGTTGTCCTCAATGCCGCCCGACAACTCGAAGCCGGTGCTGTGCAAGTCCTCAATAATCCCAGTCAGGTGCTTCAGCACTGGCAGGATCTATATGCCGATGTGATGCAAGCACGGCAACGCGGCGACGCAACCCGCCGGGTTTTCTGGCAGGAGCGACGCCTGGCGGGAGAACGTCTTCCGGAATTTTTGCAGCGGGTTTTTGACTGGTGAGTTTCCGCCAGACCCTCGAACAGCAATGGCAAGAGGGTGGCTGGCTCGCCACGAGTTTACGACCGCTGGGGGGGCTGACGGGCGCGGTTGCCACCTGGCGGCGGCGCCATATCCATGGTCGGGAAGCAGATATTCCGACCGTTGTGGTCGGCAACCTGAGTGTGGGCGGCAGTGGCAAGACGCCCTTGGTGGCAGCCTTGGCACAGGTGCTGCAGCAGGCTGGATGGCAGGTTGCCATCATCAGTCGCGGTTACGGCGCGCATCCACCGCATTGGCCCTATCGGGTTCAGGCGCATGATTCTCCCGAGCGTGCCGGTGACGAACCACTGCTCCTGGCGCAACTGCAGCATCAAACCCAGGCGGTATACATTTGTCCCGATCGTCACCAGGCTATTGCTGCAGCCGTAGCCGACGGCTTTGATCTCGCTTTGCTGGATGATGGTTTCCAGCACCTTGCCTTGCATCCGAGCTTGCGGCTGCTGGTGATGTCTGGAGAGCAGCCTTTTGGCAACGGCTACTGTCTTCCCGCTGGGCCATTGCGCGAGCCCCGGGTGGCCCTGGCGGCGGCTGACGCCTTGCTGGTGGATGCTGCCGCAGCCAGTGCCCTGGCGCAGACTGAATCTCCCCCCCAATTCGGTTTTCAGGTGCGTCCTCAGGATTTACAGGCGGTTGCGGATCCACAACTTACCCGCAGCCTGGACAGTCTGACCGGAGAACACTGGACGGTGGTTACGGGAATAGCCCGCCCACAACGCTTCGTGGATACCTTGGCTACTCTGGGGGCGGACGTAGATGCAGATGCCCGGTTTTTTCCGGATCATCATGTATTTACGCGGGTAGATCTTGAGGCACTGTCGCGCCCCCTCGTCATGACCGAAAAAGATGCCGTAAAATGTCGGAAATTTGCGCAGCCTGATGATTGGGCCTTGCGGATTAGCGCCGAACTGGCACCGGATTTCATGCCCTGGCTGGAAAGGGCGCTATCAAACTGGAGGAACCATGAGCATTGATCGTCGTTTGCTGGATTTGTTGGCCTGCCCCCAATGCAAAGGGAGTCTGCAACCTTGTGCCCAGCGTCAGTCCCTGTGTTGCCCGCGTTGTCATCTGCAATATCCCATTCGCGATGATATTCCTGTTCTTTTACTGGATGAAGCCAAGCCCTACGAGGATAAACCCGCATGAGTTTTTGTGTGCTTATTCCGGCGCGCCTGGCATCTACGCGCCTGCCGCGCAAGGTCATGCTGGATGTTGGTGGTTTGCCCATGATTGAACAGGTACGGCGCCGGGCGCTCGAAAGTGGAGCTTCCCGGGTTGTTGTTGCCGCTGATCATCCGGAAATCGTTGAATGTATACAGAGCTACGATGGCGAAGCAGTACTGACGTCCACGGCCCATGTTTGCGGTACGGAACGTCTTGCCGAAGCTGCGCGTCTGCTGGAATTGCCTGCGGAGGCAATTATCGTCAATCTGCAGGGAGATGAGCCCGGCATGAATCCCGCACTTTTGCAGGCTACGGCCCAACTATTACTGGACGATGCCGGCTTGCAGATGGCTACGGCTGCTGTTCCCATTGGGCACTGGGATGAACTGGCAGATCCTCATGTCGTGAAACTGATCCGCAATGATCTGGGCCATGCCCAGTATTTTTCCCGCGCGCCTATTCCCTGGTACCGGGAGCAATTTCCCCTGCGGGCGGGAGCAGCTCTTCCTGATTCCGGAAATTGGTGGCGCCATTTGGGCCTATATGCTTATCGCGTTGGATTTCTCCAGGATTATGCGCAATGGCCCGCCAGTGCCCTGGAGCAGATTGAATCCCTGGAACAAATGCGGGCGTTGGAGCGCGGCGTGCAAATTGCGGTATATTGCGCAGCAGAAGCCCCGGCATCTGGGGTTGATACGGTAGCTGATCTGGAGCGGGTGCGTACCCTTTTTTCTTAAACCAACCTCAAGGAGTGTCGTATGGATCTGAAAAAAATACCGGCTGGTAAGTCCTTGCCAGATGATATCAATGTGGTGATTGAAGTCCCCCAGGGTTCTTCCGTCAAGTATGAAATGGATAAAGAAGCGGGCGCAGTCTTTGTGGATCGTTTTCTGTTCACTGCCATGCACTACCCTCTCAATTACGGATTTATTCCCAACACCCTGTCTGATGATGGTGATCCCACCGATTGTCTGGTTTGGTCACCCCAGCCGGTGGCTCCCGGTACGGTGATTCGGGCGCGTCCGGTTGGTGTACTGATGATGGAAGATGAACACGGTATAGATGCAAAAATTGTCGCCGTACCCCATGAAAAGGTGGCTGGAGGCTATGCGGACATTCGCGATGTCGAAGATCTGCCGGAAAACATTCGTCAGCAGATTCGGCATTTCTTTGAACATTACAAGGACTTGGAGCCAGGCAAATGGGTGAAAATGAAGGACTGGGCTAACTTGGCCGAAGCCCGCAAAATCATCGAAGCCGACGTCAAAAGACACGGTTAGGTTTTTTCATCGCGTTGCTCTGCCGGGGCTTGCCGCCCCTAGGCAGAGCAGGCAGACTAGGGAGGTGACTCGCACATGCAGGAGACAACCCCATGTCTGCAGCACCGCCAGTATCCCGGCAACCGCAACAAAAAGGCCTGAAAAACTCCTTTCATGCCGCCCTGCACCCTGACGTGCCGCTCTGGCGAAGGGTTCCCAGTCGTGACGAAAACGGTCATCTTCTCGCTGATTTTCGTATGCTTATCCCCGGATTACGGGATCGTAGCGGCCTGCGTCAGCAGCATACCTTGCGTATTATCAATGCAGTACTCAAACATTATGATGCCTGGGTGGTATTTGCAGATATGAACATGCGCACCAATTTGCTCTGGGTGAGTATACGCCCTCGCCCCGGTCTAACCCTCGAAATTCCTGCCGCCATCAAGACGCTGGTGCCAGAGGCTTTGTTATTGGCTCCCTACTGGCGTAGTGCTTGAACTCATAATTTATAATTAGTCTACTATTTAACTAATAAAATATATATTGACAGTCTAAATCCGTTGTGGGATATTGACCCCCGTAGTGAAGTTGAGCAGTTCCTGACCCGTTGCTTCGTTGGTTATATAGAGAGGATGACTCAGATGACGATTCGTATTAATGATGTTGCTCCAGATTTTACCGTTGACTCCACAGCCGGAAAGATTAATCTCCATGAGTGGATTGGCGATAGCTACGCCATTCTCTTCTCCCACCCGCGTGACTTCACCCCGGTTTGCACCACCGAATTTGGTGCGGTAGCCCAACTGGCTCCCGAATTCGCCAAACGCAACACCAAGGTCATGGGCGTCTCCGTGGACAATGTGGAAGAGCACAAAAAGTGGAAGCGGGATATTGAAGCCTTTGCTGGCGCACCTGCCGATTTCCCGATTATCGATGACACTTCTCTGCACGTTTCCAAGCTCTACGACATGCTCCCTGCGGATGCCTATCTTCCGGACAGCCGGACGGCAGCCAATACGGCAACGGTTCGCTCGGTATTTATCATCGGACCCGACAAGAAAATACGGCTCACCATGCTCTACCCCATGTCAGTAGGCCGCAACTTTGCGGAAATTCTGCGGGCTCTGGATGCCATTCAGATTACCGATGGGGTGCCGATTGCCACCCCGGCCAACTGGGTACCCGGTCAGGATGTGATCGTGGCGCTGTCCCTCAATGATGAACAGGCCAAAGACAAGTTTGGCGATATCAATATCAAGCTGCCCTACTTACGGATGGCTAAAGCCCCTAAAAAATAAGGGCTGCTAAGTGCTGTAGTCATGGCCCCGTCAGGTTCATCCGGATTTGACGGGGCTTATGTTTTTAATTCAATCAAAAACATTTTCAGTTGAATCCTCCCCATTCAGGGCATAATCTCAAGGGTCGGGAGAAATATCTTAGGAGGATTTTCAGCGATGCGCGTTCATGTTCTCCAGCATGTGGCTTTTGAAGGACTGGGTAGTATGGAAACCTGGCTTGAGGACCGCAAAGCCAGAGTGTCCTGGACGCGCTTTTATGAAAATAGCGCATTGCCAGCAACCACAGAGTTTGATTTACTGATTATTCTCGGTGGTCCAATGAGTATTCACGATGAAGCGACTTATCCCTGGTTGTCTGCGGAAAAACGCTTTATTGGTGAAACCATAGCAGCGGATTTGCCGATTCTGGGCATTTGTCTGGGTGCGCAGCTTGTTGCTAATGTCTGCGGGGCGCAGGTTGTTCCGGGCAAGCAGAAGGAGATTGGCTGGTTTCCCGTATATGCGGAAGTATCTGACGCCGATCATTTTCAATTTCCCCGGCAAATACAGGCTTTCCATTGGCATGGCGAGACTTTTGATTTGCCGCCTGGAGCGACCCGTCTGGCCCATAGCGCCGCCTGTGAGAATCAGGCTTTTCAGATAGGAAATCAAATCATAGGATTACAATTCCACCTGGAAAGTACGGCGTTCAGCATTGATGCCCTGATCCGGCACTGTGCGGATGAAATTATTCCCGATCAGCCGACCATTCAGAGTGTGGAGCAGATGCTGGATGCTCCTTCAGACGCTTATGAGCAAATCCACGCACAGGTTCAGCGCGTTCTGGATTTTCTCAGCACTCAGGTGCCACAGAAGGTTTTGTAAACTCCGAAGCTTTCGGGTGCGGGCTGCGCGTAGCTTTCCAGACCGGGGCGTTCAGTAAAGGGCTCGGCGAGGACTTCGAGCAGCTGGCGGAAAAGACCGAGATCGCGGTTTTGGGTGGCTGCATTCAGGGCTTCTTCCACTTTATGATTGCGCGGGATATAGATGGGATTCACCTGATCCATATCTCGCGCTATTTCCTCAGCCTGCATGGGTTCCCGTGCCAGACGATCCTGCCAGCGTTGCAACCAGGCATCCACAGTTTCGGCATCGTCAAACTGGCTGCGCAACGCTGCAGGGTTCCCCAAGACTACTGCCGAGAGGCTCCGGAATGCCCGCGTATAATCCACGGATCGACCTTCCAGCGTCGTCAGAAAGTCCTGGGCCAATTCCTGGTCCTGTTCTTCCTCTGTGTGTAGGCCCAGTTTGGCCCGCATACCCTGTAACCAGTAATCTGCATAAACTTTCGGGAAATGGTTGATGGCTGCGGTCAGCTGGTGAATGGCGACCTCGCTGTCAGGATCAACCAGTTCGACTAGAGTTTCCGCAAAACGGGTCAGATTCCACTGGGCTATCAGCGGTTGATTGCCGTAGGCATAGCGTCCCTGACTGTCGATAGAGCTGAATACGGCGGCAGGATCGTAGCGGTCCATGAAAGCACAGGGACCGTAATCAATGGTCTCTCCGGCAATGCTCATGTTATCGGTGTTCATGACGCCATGGATGAATCCCACCAGCATCCAGCGGGCAAGCAGCGCTGCCTGCCGGTCGGCGACGGCATTAAACAGGGCGAGATAGGGATTGGTAACGCTTTGTACTGCAGGATAATGACGGGCAATCGTATAATCGGCCAGTTGCCTGACTTTTTCCTGATCATTGCGAATCGCAAAAAACTGAAAAGTACCGACGCGAATATGACTGGCAGCAACACGGGCCAAAATGGCACCGGGCAGAGGCGTGTCGCGATGAATAATTTCACCGGTGCTGACGGCCGCCAGTGCACGGGTGCTGGGAATGCCGAGCGCGGCCATGGCTTCACCCATGAGGTATTCCCGGAGTACGGGGCCAATGGCTGCTTTGCCGTCCCCACCGCGCGAAAAAGGGGTGCGTCCGGAGCCTTTGAGCTGGAGGTCCCAGCGCCGACCGTTCGGGTCGAGTAGTTCACCCAGCAACAAGGCTCGACCATCTCCCAATTGCGGGGATAGATTGCCAAACTGATGCCCGGCATAAGCCTGGGCCAAAGGCTGCGCACCCTGCGGAATTTCATTGCCGGAAAAAATAGCAGCGCCCTGGTCACTCTCCAGGGCGGCAGCGTCCAGTCCCAGTTGCGTCGCCAGAGCATGGTTGAGAAGCAACATATGTGGGGAAGGCACCATTGCCGCTTGCCAGGGGGCGAAAAATCCCTCCAGTTCGCGGGCGTAGCTATTGTCAAAATGAAAGCCGTAAGTGCTCATGATTTATCGAAGTATCCAGAATTTGGCAGAGGGCCCGGAGGCTTTCTGTGCTAACGGTACGGGCCAAAATTGCGGCAAAGCCGCCGGACCCTCTGCTGTTTTCAGCTTCATTCCTGGGTCACCGCTTCGGGAATCCGCAACTTCACTGCACCATCTTCCAATGTGGCGCTGATCCGGGTGCCCTTGGGCAGATCTCCAAAAAGAATATGCTCGGCCAGAGGCTTTTTCAGGTGTTCCTGAATGACGCGCGCCATGGGCCGTGCGCCCATTTGCGGATCATAGCCCTTATCGCCCAGCCATTGCCGGAGTTCAGGACTGATTTCGAGACTGTATCCCTTGCTGAGGAGTTGCTCATCCAGTTCCATGATGAATTTGTCGACCACATGAAGAATGGTGTCCCGAGACAGGGCGCTGAAGGGCACAACCGCATCCAGACGATTTCGGAATTCCGGTGAAAATACCCGCCGGATGGTTTCCATTTCCTGACCACCTTCCAGTTCTGCGGGCTTCATGAAGCCAATGCTGGCCTTGTTTCGGGTCTCGGCGCCGGCATTGGTGGTCATGATCAGGACGACATTGCGGAAATCTACCGAACGACCGCCAGCATCGGTCAGCTTGCCGTGGTCCATGACTTGGAGCAATACATTGAAAATATCCGGATGGGCTTTTTCAATTTCGTCGAGCAGCAGCACGGAATGGGGGTTACGACTGACCGCTTCCGTCAGTTGACCGGCCTGATCATGCCCCACATAACCCGGAGGCGCGCCAATGAGACGGGATACCGTATGGCGCTCCATGTATTCACTCATGTCGAAGCGCAATAACGGGATACCCAGCAGGCTGGACAACTGGCGGCTGAGTTCGGTTTTGCCCACGCCAGTGGGTCCGGAAAACAGGAATGTGCCCACCGGTTTTTCGTGATGCCGGAGCCCGGCCCGGGCCATTTTGATGGCTGCGGAAAGCTCATGAATGGCTTTTGCCTGTCCGTAGATGACCAGACCCAGATCTCTTTCCAGATTTTTCAGCGCCTGACGATCATCTAAAGAAACATTTTTGCCGGGAATGCGCGCTACGCGGGCCACCATTTCTTCAATGTCGTGGACGCCAATGCTTTTTTTCCGCCGCGAGGGAGGCAGTAATGCCTGAGCTGCACCCACTTCGTCAATCAGATCAATGGCCTTGTCAGGCAGATGGCGATCATGAATATGCTTGACCGAAAGCTCCACTGCTGCCCGCAGCGCCGTATCGGTGTAGCGGAGATTGTGGTGCTGCTCAAACTGACCTTTCAGTCCGCGTAGTATTTGCACAGATTCCTCCTGAGAGGGCTCTGGAACATCAATTTTCTGGAAGCGCCGGGTAAGCGCCCGGTCTTTCTCGAAATGCTGGCGGAACTCCTGATAAGTAGTGGCGCCAATGCATTTGAGCTCGCCGGAGGCCAACGCCGGCTTGAGCAGGTTGGAAGCATCCATGGCGCCTCCGGAGGCTGCTCCGGCACCAATCAGAGTGTGAATTTCATCAATGAAGAGAATGCTGCCCGGCTGTTTGCGCAGCGCTTTCAAAACCGCCTTGAGGCGTTCCTCAAAATCTCCCCGATAGCGGGATCCGGCAATCAGGGCACCCAGATCCAGCGCGTAAATCGTGACATTCTCCAGCATTTCCGGCACTTTCCCGGCGACAATGGCTCTGGCAATGCCTTCCACAATAGCCGTCTTGCCGACCCCCGGTTCGCCGACAAACAAGGGATTGTTTTTGCGGCGACGCGCCAATACCTGCAAGGCTCTGATGACTTCCTCCTGACGCCCGATCAGCGGGTCCAGGCGTCCGGCACGGGCCATAGCATTGAGATTGCGTGCATAAGCCTGCAGAGGGTCCTTGCTGTTGCCCTTTTTTTCGGTACTCCCTTCGACTTCTTCTTCTTCCTCGTCCATGGCTTCATCCTTGCGCATTCCGTGCGCCAGATAGTTGACAACGTCAAGTCGGGTAACGTGTTCTTTCTGCAAGAAGTAAACCGCATGAGATTCGCGCTCGGCAAACATGGCGACAATAACATTGGCCCCGGAAACGGCATCCTTGCCTGCGGATTGGACATGGTAGAGGGCGCGCTGAATGACCCGCTGAAACCCTACGGAGGGCTGGGTGTTGACGGTTCCGGCGGGGCCCATGGCGGGCACCTTGCGCTCCAGAAAGTTTTGCAATTCCATGGATAGATGCTCGGCATTCCCGCCACAGGCCTTGAGTACATCCAGCCCTTCTGGGTTGTCCAGCAGAGCCAGCAGCAAATGTTCTACCGACGCATACTCATGACCGTATTGACGGGCAATCTGAAATGCCTGGTTGATGGATTTTTCCAAGGCCTTGTCAATCATCGGGATTACTCCTTTTCCATGATGCAGCGGAGTGGGTGCTGGTGTTGCCGGGCATCTGCCGTGACCAGTGCGACCTTGGTTTCGGCCAGATCATAAGGGAATATACCGCAGAGACCCTTACCCTGATGATGTACGGACATCATCACCGCAACGGCTTCCTCATGAGGTTTATGGAAATAGGCTTCAAGAACATGCACGACATAATCCATCGGCGTGAAGTCATCATTCATCAGCAATACCTTGTACATCCTCGGCTCTTCCGTCTTCGGATCACGCTCCAGGATCGTACTGCGGCGATGCTGCGTTTTACTCATTTCCCAAGCTCCATGATTTACTTTGTCTGCCTCCATTGTGGCGTCTGCCCCGACCGCTGGCAAGGCGAAACCGCTTAAACAAACAGCTCAGGCTCGATTGGATATGGGGGCGGGCACCGACAAAAAAAAGCGCCGGGAAAATCCCGGCGCCAGCAGATGCAAAACTGCTGCAATTACTTGGTAATGTTGATTTTCGCCTGACTACGCAGCTGGGATACGAACTTGGCGGCTTCCTGCTGGGAAAGCTGGGCCTTGATACGATCCTTCATGGCACTCAGAGGCGGCGGGGTCAGAGCACGCGTCGCCTGTACTTCAATGACATGGTAGCCGAACTGGGTCTGTACCGGACCTACAGGCTTGTCAATCGGCGCGGTTTCGATAGCCTGGGCGAAAGGCGGTACCACCATACCAGGAACAATCCAGCCGAGTTCGCCGCCATGGGCTGCACTGGCCTTGTCGATGGAGTCTTTTTCTGCCAAGGTTGAAAATTTCTTGCCAGCCTTGAGTTCAGCCATGATCTTGTCGGCTTCTGCCTTGGTTTTGACCAGAATATGCCGGACTTCGTATTCTTTTTTGCCCATGGCCTGCACAAATTTGTTGTACGCCGCCTGAATATCGGATTCGGGAACTGGATGCTCCTGAACATATTGATCTACAGCGGCATCTGCCAATATCTGGCGCTTGGCCATAGCCAGTCGTTCTTTGACATCAGGAGACTGAGCCAGGTTATGGCTGGTGGCATACTGGGACAGGACTTCCATGTTGACCAGATTCTGCACGACCTGCTCGTGGGCATTGGGCTCTTTGGCCAGCGCCGGACTCATGGACATGATGGCCTGGACTTCACTATTGTCGATGGGGGTACCGTTGACAGTGGCTACAGGAGCAGCAAAAGCAGGTACTGCAAAAGCGCTGAGAGTGGCAGCAAGAATGACCGCGCGAAGTTTCATAAATTTTCCTTCAGGTTAAGTAATGCTCCCCTATTATCCATAGTCACAGACAAAGGGGAAGTGTTAGCAGGAACTACGTTGCAGTGGAATTTCTGTTTCCTGTCTTTTTTCAGGACCCAGAAGGAGTTCCACCAAGGTAAGGGCAAAGTCCATAGCCGTACCGGGACCACGTGAACTGATTAGTGGACCATCAACGACTACGGCAGAACTTTCATAATGATATTCCTTGCTGAGCGGATCCAGCACTCCCGGGTAGGCCGTTACATGGCGGTTTTCCAACAAGTGTTGGCGGGCCAGCAAACCCGGTGCCGCACAAATGGCCGCAATCAGTTTCCCCTGCTGTTTCCGCTGAAGCAGCAACTCCCGAAGAGGGCTGTGTTTTTCGAGGTTTTCAACGCCGGCTGCTCCTCCGGGAAGCACAATCACGTCCACCTCGGTAGCGGCCAGCTCATCCCAGGTGGTGTCGGGGATCAGGCAGAGGCCGCGACCACCGGTGACCGGCCCCGGGCGCAACGCGACGATCGTCACCTGACATCCGGCACGGCGCAGAATGTCACTACAAATAACGACTTCCATATCTTCAAAGCCGTCGGCGACCGGTATGAGTACCTGAATGGCTGAAGACATTAGACAGCAACCTCGTAATTTTTACCTAAGTGCATGATTACCAAATCCGCTCATTTCAGAAACCACGGTGCTTTGACCGCATTTTCATGGGATTTATCCCGATTCAAATTTATTGGCCAGAGGCAACAGACAAGGGAATCACTTCCTGAACGCTATGACCATTTTCATCAACAGGTACTGCCTGTTTTTCGAGAATTGCCAAAGCCTCGCGCAAAACATAATCTTTTCCCAGATTCGGTTTGAGGACGCTGGCAGCTTCCATGGCCTCTTCCGAAGCAGAGCCACTACTGGTTTTTGCTGTGACGAGGGCGGGCTTGCTGGCCGGTGCCGTAATGGTGTACTGCGGTTTTACCTTGCTGCAAGTGTCGGGAGCTTTGAGAACGCCCTGTAATTCCGATTCCTTGAGCAGATCTTCATCCATCGCTCGCAGCTGGGGATTGGCAGGCTGAATTTCTACATTGGGCACAATGCCCTGACTTTGAATGGAGCAACCCGCCGGCGTGTAGTACAGAGCGGTGGTCAGTTTGAGCGCGCCACCATTACTCAGGGGGATGACGGTCTGGACAGAACCTTTACCAAAACTGCGCTGCCCCATGACGAGGGCACGGTGGTCGTCCTTGAGTGCGCCAGTGACAATTTCGGCAGCCGAAGCAGAGCCGCCATTGATCAAGACGATCATGGGCGCGCCGTGAAGATAATCCGGGCCATGTGCCGTAAAGCGCATGTCGCTGTCGGGGGTTCGCCCTTTGGTGTAAACAATCAGTCCCTTGTTTAAAAAGGTATCTGCGGTTTCTACACCGGCGCCAAGGACCCCACCGGGATTATTACGTAAATCCAGAATCAGACCTTTCAGGTGTCCATGAGCGGTTTTTTCCAGTTGCTCCACGGCCTGGCGCGTTTTCCGACCGGTGTTTTCCTGGAACTGACTGATGCGAATATAGCCATAATCCGGTGCCAGCATGGCTGAGCGTACACTCTGAACCTTGATAATGGCGCGGGTAAGGGTCAAGTGGATGGGCTGATTCTGATGCGGACGCAAAATGGTCAGGGTGACCTGAGTGCCCGGTTTGCCGCGCATCATGTCCACGGTTTTTTGCAGACCAATACCCTGCAGTGCCTTGCCGTCAATTTTGACAATCAGGTCTCCGGGTTCGACGCCAGCTTTGGCGGCAGGAGTGCCATCAATAGGAGCGACGACCTTAAGCACACCATGATCTCCGGTCACTTCAATGCCGAGGCCACCAAACTTGCCATCGGTGACCACCTGCATCTCCTTGAATTCTTTGGGCGTCAGGTAAGCGGAGTGCGGGTCGAGGGCGCTGACCATGCCACTGATGGCACCGGTCATTAATTTTTTGTCAGAAGTAGGGTCCACATAATTGGATTTGACGATTTCAAAGACCTGACTGAGGGTCTGGATTTGTTCCAGGGGGATGTGGTTCTGATCCGCATCTGCGTAAGCACTACCCGCGTAACTGCTGCCCAGGCCCAGCATCAACACAACACTGAGCTTGAGCCATGTGCCAGCTGGGCGCGACAGGATGCGATTGAGCGGGATCATAATGCATTTCTCCAAAAAGCATGGGTCCGGTTTCCAGGAATCGGAGGATCCGGATGAAATTCAGTTGTGAATGTAATCCAGAGGATTGACGGGATGACCGGCGTTGCGAATTTCAAAGTAAAGTCCATCATTACCCAGTTCACCGCCACTGCCTACCGTGCCTACCTGATGCCCTGCAGCGATTTGTTCACCGACATGGGCATCGGTGGAACCCAGATGTCCATAGATGCTGAGCAGGCTATGACCAATCTGGACAATCACAATTTGTCCGTAACCTCTGAGCGGGCCAGCATAAAGTACCATGCCGGGAGCAATGGCGCGAACCGGTGTTCCTTGTGCCGCCTGAAAAGTAATACCCTGCCAGTCGAGACCGCCGGTTACGCGCGGACTGCCATAGCGTGCGGTAATGGGACCGTTAACGGGTGCCGGATAACGGCCATGGCCGATGATCGGGGTGCTGGGCGGGCTGATGCTCGGGCTGGGAGCAGGCCGAGGTGCTGGCGGCGGAGGTGTCGAGGGTGAGACCGCTGCCGGAACAGGTTTCTGGGGAACCGTGGTAATGTGCGGCGGATGAACTTCGGTCGTCGGAGGTGCAGCATTTTCGGCAGCACGTTGGACTTGTTCCGCACGCTGTTGTTCCTCGGCTTTTTGCACGGCTGCAGCGCGTTGTTCGGCACGCTTTTCCGCAGCCAGGCGGCGTTGTTGGGCAGCTCTTGCCTCGGCGGCGGCGCGTGCTTGCGCTGCCGCACGCGCCGCCGCTTCGGCCGCTGCCTTGCGTCGCGCTGCTTCGGCAACAGCCTCCTGGTGTCGGAACTGAACCACCAGGCGACTCACCAAGCCATTAAGAATATTGGCGTTAGCCTGTAATTCGGCAATTTTGGCCTTGTCTTTGGCGATCCGGTCGGTCAGCTGATTTTCGAGAGTGGCATGTTGCTGACGCTGCTGGTTCAGGGTATTTTCCTGGGCCTGGATTTGCGTGGCGAGTTTCACTAATCCCGCTTCTCTCAGCTCTACCTGGTGTTGTGTCTGAACGATTTGTGCCGCCGTATTTTGGGTTTTTACAATGAGCGTGCTGCGGGCTTTGGCCAGGGAAGCGTAATAAACACTCATCCGTCCCAATTCTCCGGGCTTTTCGGTTTGTAGCCAGACCGCGAGGGGGGTTGTCCCACCGAGCATGTAAGCCCCCCGCAATTGTTTACCCAGAATTTCTTTCTGCTGGACCAACTCTGCCTGCAATGCCGTTATTTTTTGTTTCAGTTCATTCAGTTTTAATTGGGTTTGTTGTTGTTGCGCCTGAATGTCAGCCAGCTTTTTTCGGGTCGTCGCAATTTTTAGATCAAGCGTTTTGATTTCGTCGCGCAGCTCCGCCTGGGTTTTTTGACCGGCGTTCAGATGGGCCTGAATTTGCCCCAGATTCTCGTGGAGATGCTCCAGTTTTTCGCGACTGTTTTGGATTTTTTCCTGAAGCGAACTGGCATCTGCTCCCAGTGGGAGTAATCCGGTCAGTATCAGCAGAGTAACCGAACGGAGCAAAATCCTCGAGGTCATTTAGGCAGTCTGCACCAGATTTTTTCCGCCCATTTCCGGTGGTTTGGGCAAACCCATAAGATGCAGAAGCGTTGGCGCCAGATCTTCCAGAGCACCGCCCGACAATAGCTCGGCAGGACGTCCAATATACAACAGGGGGACCGGGTTGCAGGTATGCGAAGTGTGTGCCTGACCACTTTCGGTATCCAGCATCTGCTCAACATTCCCATGGTCTGCGGTAATCAGAACTTCTCCACCGACATTACGTACGGCGCTGACAATACGTCCGAGGCTTTGATCGACGGCCTCTACTGCCGCAATGGCGGCACTGAGTTTGCCGCTGTGACCAACCATATCGGGGTTGGCAATATTGCAGATGATGGCATCATATCGGCGACTTTCCACCTGCTCTACCAGCGCATCCGTCAGAGCGTTCACACTCATTTCCGGCTGCAGATCGTAGGTGGTGACCTTGGGAGAAGGAATCAAAATCCGGTCTTCGCCAGGATAAACGGTTTCGTCGCCACCATTCAGAAAGAAGGTTACATGCGCGTATTTTTCTGTTTCGGCAATGCGTAACTGATGTAATCCGTGTTGGGCAAGCCATTCCCCGAAGGTGTTTTTGAGCCGGGTCGGAGGAAAAGCCACATGGACGTCAAAATGTTCACTATATTCAGTGAGTGTCACAAAATCTGCGAGTTTGGGCGTGGCCTGACGGGGAAAGCCGTCGAAGTCGGGCTCAATGAAGGGGCGGGTAATCTGCCGGGCGCGATCAGAACGAAAGTTCATGAACAGGACGGCGTCATGATCCTTAATACAGATGGGTGTGCCGCCGATTTGTGAGGGGGCAACAAATTCATCACTTTCGCCCCGGGCATAAGCGGCGGCCAGCGCCTCCTGACCCGTGGCATAGTGGGTACCTTTGCCAAGAGTAAGCAAATCATAAGCCTGTTGTACCCGATCCCAGCGATGATCCCGATCCATGGCATAAAACCTACCAATCAGCGAGGCCAGTTCGCCACCGTGGGTTTTCAATTCGGCTGACAGTTTTTCCAGAGAATTTTCCGCGCAGCGGGGTAGGGTGTCGCGTCCATCCAGAAAAGCATGTACGTACACCCGTTCCGCTCCCCGACTTCGAGCCAGACGCAGGGCGGCAAACAGGTGTTCTTCGTGGGAATGAACCCCCCCCGCCGAGAGTAATCCAAGGATATGGACCGCTCCGCCCTGAGCTTTGGCCGTATCAACTGCCGCACAAAGTGCGCTGTTTTTATAGAAACTTGCGTCCATGATGCCACGGTTGATGCGTTCGTATTCCTGGTAAACAACCCGTCCGGCCCCGATATTGATATGCCCGACTTCACTGTTGCCCATCTGTCCGCCGGGCAACCCTACGGAAGCCCCGGAGGCATTGAGGAGGTTATGAGGATGGCTACGCCACCAGCCGTCCCAGTTAGGCGTATGGGCCAGGGCAATGGCATTGTTTTCAGGATCTTCGCGATAACCCCAGCCATCCAGGATCAGCAACAGTACGGGGCGCGGTGTGTGGGCCATCAATTTCCTCTAAACCGGGAAGGAATACAAATTAAGGACGCATTAAAGCAGATCAGGCGAATTCTGTCATGGGGTCATCACCAGGGGTTTGAGATGCCAGATATCGGCATTATATTCCCGAATGGTGCGGTCGCTGGAAAATACACCGCTGGCAGCACTGTTCAAAATACTCAGACGCTGCCATTCCGTCTGGTCACGCCACAATGCTGCTGCCTCCTGTTGTTTCAGCTTATAGCTGGTGAAGTCGGCCAGTACCATCCAGGGATCATGCGGATTATTGAGGGTGTGCATGATGGGATCAAAAATGCCCGGTTCAAAGGCATTGAAATACCCGCTGTGCAGGAGATCCATCACTCTCTGCAGATCGTGGTCGGCCTGCAAATAAACTTCTGGATGATAGTTGCCCCTTAACTGACTGACTTCCTGGGCATTCAGGCCAAACAGAAAAAAGTGTTCGGGCCCGACGGCATCGCGTATTTCAATATTGGCACCATCCAGCGTACCAATCGTCAGTGCGCCGTTCATCATGAACTTCATGTTGCCGGTTCCTGAGGCTTCCTTGCCTGCCGTGGAAATTTGCTCGGACAAATCGGTGGCTGCACAAATCTGTTCCATAAGGGAAACCCGGTAATCCGGCAGGAAACAGACCCGCAAGCGACCGGCAGTATCGGCATCATGATTGACCACGTTGGCAATGTTATTGATGAGTTTGATGATCCGCTTGGCCATGAAATAACCGGGGGCGGCTTTCCCGGCGAATAGCACATTACGCGGGGTGACTTCGGAGCCTTCACCGCGTTTGATGCGATCGTAAAGGTGAATGACATGGAGGGCGTTGAGCAGCTGCCGTTTGTATTCATGAATGCGTTTGACCTGGGTATCAAGCATGGCACCCGGAATAAAATGCACACCGGTTTGTTCCAGAACCAGCCTGGCGAGGCGGGCCTTGTTGATTTGGCGGACCGCATCCCAACGTTTGCGGAACGTGGCGTCTTCTGCAAAGGGGGCCAGAGCCTTGAGATGATCCAGGTCGTTCTTCCAGTCAGGACCAATTTGCTCGGTAAGCAGTTCCCGCAAGGCGGGGTTGGCCCACTGCAACCAGCGCCGGGGCGTGACGCCATTGGTTTTGTTGTTGAACTTTTGGGGCCAGAGCTTATGGAAGTCGGCGAACAGTTCGTCGCAAAGCAGTTCCGTGTGCAGTGCGGCTACGCCGTTGACGGAAAAGCTCCCCACCACGGCCAGGTGGGCCATGCGGACCATTTGTTCGCCATTTTCCTCGATGATGGACAGGCGTTGTAGCAAGGCATTATCCCCTGGCGCCCGACGGGCCACTTCCTGCAGGAAACGGCCATTGATTTCAAAAATGATTTCCAGAAGGCGTGGCAGGAGCTGGCGAAACAGGCGTACCGGCCAGCGTTCCAGAGCTTCTGGAAGCAGGGTATGGTTGGTATAGGCCATGGTGTGGCTGGTAATTTTCCAGGCGCTATCCCAGTCCAGGCCATGTTCATCCATCAACAGGCGCATCAGTTCCGGTACTGCGCAACTGGGATGCGTATCGTTGAGCTGAAAACAGTGATGTTCGGCAAAATGGGTAAAATTTTCACCATGTACAGCGACCCAGTCGGCCATCACATCCTGAAGACTGGCTGAGGCCAGAAAATACTGCTGACGCAAGCGTAGTTCCTTGCCATTTTCACTGCTGTCATTGGGATAAAGCACCATGCTGATATGTTCAGCATTATTTTTAGCTGCTACAGCTTCGGGATAGGCACCCGCATTGAATTCGCCGAGATCAAATATGTCGGTGGAGGCGGCGCGCCATAGCCGCAGGGTGTTGACGACCTCATTGCGATAACCCGGTATGGGAATGTCATAAGGGACAGCGAGGACATCGTGGGTATCCACCCAACGATGATGTAATTTGCCCTGAGCATCCTTATAGACATCGCTGCGCCCGAAAAAATGAATATGACGCACGCGTTCTGGTCGTTTCAGTTCCCAGGGGTAACCATTTTTCAGCCAGTGGTCGGGTTCTTCGACCTGCTCGCCCGCCCGAATTTCCTGACGAAACATGCCATAACTGTAGCGTATGCCATAACCCGTGACGGGGAGCCCCAGTGACGCACAACTATCGAGAAAGCAGGCAGCCAGACGACCCAAACCGCCATTTCCCAAGCCGGCATCGGGTTCGGTCTCAATGATGTCCGTCAACTGCCGGTGTTCCTGTTCAAGCGCTGCTCCTGCGGCTTCTTCCAACCCCAGATTAAGTAGGGCGTTACCCATGGTGCGGCCCAGCAAAAATTCGAGGGACAGGTAGAAAGTACGTTTGCCTTTCTCTTCCATAACTTTCTTGTGGGTTTTTTTCCAGCGTTCCACCAGACGATCACGCAGGCTCATGGATAGCGCAGTATAGAGATCTTTTTTCGAGCCGGTTTCTTCTTCGGCACCGAGGGTATGAAAGAGGTAATGACGGGTATCTGAGCACAGGCTGCTGGCATCCATTCCCAGGGGTGGTAAGACACAGGCGTTTTTAGCGGGGCGTCTGGCAGGCATGAAGCAGTTCCTCATATGCGGATGGTCGACACCCCCATCATAGAATGATGTTATGGAGAAATGAAAGGGAATGTGAGGTCTGAATTCAGTGACGATTCATGCTTGATCGCCATTTCAGGCAAGCACGATAAAGATGCTAATCTTGCAGTCGTAAAGGTGTTGCTGAGCATTAATCAGGTCAGCAATTCATGTCCTTGAAAAGGAGTCGTCCATGGCTAAATCTTTGGCGGATTTTATACGCAGTGCGCGCAGTCAGATTCGTGAAGTGGATTGCGATACTCTGGAAGACTGGTTGCGTACCCGCGACGACTTGGTGCTGGTGGATGTGCGGGAAGCCCATGCTTTTGTCGAGGGGCATCTACCGGACGCTATTCATGTTCCCCGAGGCTATCTGGAAGCCCTTGCTGATCCGGATTACGGGCATTGCCACCCGGTGTTATCCCAGGCGCGGGATCAGGTGGTGGTGTTGTATTGTGACAGCGGAACGCGTTCCGCACTTTCTGCCGTCACTTTGCAGGAAATGGGTTTTAACGAGGTGTATAACCTGGGTGGTGGCATCAATGTCTGGGATGCAGAAGATAAGCCCATTGTGACATGATGCGTTGACCTTCAATCGGGCCGCTGGCAGCGGCCCGATTGAAGCGACGGCATCAATTACTCAATCTGGCTTCCAAAATTTTCCTGGTAACGTTTTTTGAATTCGCTCCAAGTGAAATGATGATTTTGGGTGCCAGCCGTTTCGATTTTGTAGGCGCCCATCAACGAGGCAATCTTGCCACTGGTTTCCCAGCCCAGATTATGTTCAAGGCCGTAAAGCAAACCGGCCCGATAGGCGTCGCCGCAACCGGTGGGATCAATCACAGCCCTGGGTTTGGCCGTAGGAATGTGGGTTTCCTGGTCTTCGTGATAGATGACGGAACCCTGTTCGCCTTTGGTAACGATCAGCGCTTTCAGGCGCTGGCGTAACTCCGCGACGCTTAAGCCGGTACGGGCCTGAACCATCTGGCATTCGTAGTCATTGACCGTCAGATAGTCGGCCATATCAATGAGACGGGTCAGGGTTGCTGCGTCAAACAGCGGCAGTCCCTGTCCGGGGTCAAACAGTGTGGGGATGCCCGCGCGGGTCAAGTCTTCCAGATGCTGGATCATGGCCCCCAAACCATCGGGTGAGACAATGGCCCAGTGCACATCGCTGGGGATTTGCCCGTCCAGATGATTTTCCTGGGCCATGAACATCGCACCGGGATGAAAAGCGGTGATCTGATTGTCGTCCAGATCGGTGGTGATAAAGGCCTGCGCCGTATAATGATCGGGGAGGATGCGAATCAGATGGGTATCCAGGCCCTGCTGTTTGATGTGCTCAAGGTAGGGTGTGAAATCCTGGCCAGCGGTGCCGGCAATGACGGGGTTTCCTCCCAGCAGCTTGAGATTGTAAGCAATGTTACCGGCACAACCGCCAAAATCGCGACGCATTTCCGGTACGGTAAAAGACACATTCAACATGTGTACCTGCTCAGGCAGGATGTGGGCCTTGAAACGGTCCTGAAACACCATAATGGTATCAAAGGCCAGTGATCCGCAGACGAGTGTGGACATGGCAACTCCTTGTTGGGTTTTTGTCAAATTGTTGGGTTGGGTGTGGTATTTTTGCTGAAAACAGGCTATTATCATAACAGGTTTTTACGAATTGTGTTGTCCTGTCCGGGGTGGGTCTGGTCATGAACAGGGGTCTGTGTACATTACTGGCGGTTGCCATGCTGGCTTTTGCCGTTCCGGCCTGGGCTGCGGGTTCTGCTGCCCATGATCAGACCTATGTGAACCTTTTCGGGGGTAATACTTTTCTCAGTGGTGCCAGTGGACTTGCTCATCATGATGGTAATACGGTGCTGGGATTGCGTTTCGGGCAGCGTCTCAGTGCGCACCTGGGTGTCGAGGCGCAGGTTGCTGCGGCTTTTGCCCATTTGCAGGATGCTGCACCCAATGCTGACGCTAACCAGTACAGTGGCGCGCTGCTCGGCAATGTGTATGCCTTTGCCAGTCCGAACACCCCCTATGTTTCTCTGGGTCTGGGTGCTTCCAGTAATCGCTTTAATCAGGATCTGGGGCGCGGTACTTCGCTGATGGGCGTATTGGGACTGGGTTATCAATATTCCCTGGGGGATCATTTTGGGTTGCGCCTGGATGTCCAAGATCAACTGCTGTTCAATACCCCGACGCCCAGCGCCGCAAACCTCAACAATGTGCAGGTGACGGGCGGTATTTCCTATTTTTGGGGCGGCAGCAAAAAATCTGCCTTTCCAGTCATCGGTCCTTCCCATCCCTGAAGCTTGAGTGGATTTTGTTTGCGGGGTGAGCGTCTTTCACTTCGCTTGGCCGTGTATCCTTTGCTATAGTGCGCTCTGTCCCCGTCGACGATCAATTCATCGGCCACGCCAGCAAGGAGCCTGAACGCATGTCCAAAAGCCATCTTTTTACTTCTGAGTCTGTTTCCGAAGGTCATCCCGATAAGGTCGCAGACCAGATTTCCGATGCCATCCTTGATGCCATTCTGGCGCAGGATCCGCGTGGTCGGGTAGCTGCTGAAACTCTCATTACTACCGGCCTTATTGTTCTGGCGGGTGAAATTACGACGACGGCTACCGTCGATTATGCAGACGTTGCCCGTCAGACGGTGCGCCGGATTGGCTATGATTCATCGGAAATGGGCTTTGACTGGGCCTCCTGCGCAGTGATGCAGACGCTCGACAAGCAGTCTCCGGATATTGCCCAGGGTGTGAATGAAGGGGCTGGTCTGGATCTGGACCAGGGTGCTGGTGATCAGGGCCTCATGTTCGGTTTTGCCTGTGATGAAACCGACGTGCTGATGCCAACTCCTATTTATTTCGCCCATCGTCTGACCGAGCGCCAGGCTTTGGTACGCAAGGATGGCCGCTTGCCCTGGTTACGTCCCGACGCCAAAAGTCAAGTGACGGTGCGCTACGAAGATGGTCGCCCGGTGGCTATTGATGCCGTCGTCCTCTCCACCCAGCACAGCCCAGATATCAGTCATGCCGATCTGGTGGAAGCGGTGCGGGAAGAAATCATCAAGCCGGTATTGCCGCCGGAAATGCTGCACAAGGATACCAAATATCTGATCAACCCCACCGGACGCTTTGTCATTGGCGGACCCGTAGGCGATTGTGGCCTGACGGGCCGCAAAATCATTGTAGACACCTACGGTGGTCAGGGCAGTCACGGTGGTGGTGCTTTTTCAGGTAAGGATCCTTCCAAGGTAGACCGATCTTCTTCTTACGCCGGTCGTTACGTTGCTAAAAATATTGTTGCTGCAGGTCTGGCGAGTCGCTGTGAAGTTCAGGTGGCTTATGCCATTGGGGTATCCCAGCCGGTCAGCCTGATGGTTGATACTTTTGGCACCGGTAAAATTGATGATGATCGCATCGCGGCGCTGGTCCGTGAGCATTTTGATCTGCGTCCCAAGGGTATTATTCAGATGCTGGATCTGCTCCGTCCGATTTATGGTAAAACCGCTGCTTATGGGCATTTCGGTCGTGAAGAACCGGAATTTACCTGGGAACGTACCGACAAGGCTGCAGCCTTGCGGGATGCTGCTGGATTGCGATAAAAAGACCTCTGCGCGGAGAACCTCTCCGCCGGAAGTTCGGGCCGAGGAGCGCTGCAGTCGCCAGGTCTCTGGTGGTCAGGCTCGGCCCGTTTTCCTTCGTGTAAAACCGCGCTCGCTTTCATGATCAAAGGAACTACCTACATGAATGCTGTGCTTAAAACGGGTGAAGACTTTAAAGTGGCTGATATGTCTCTGGCCGCCTGGGGACGTAAGGAAGTCCGTATTGCTGAAACGGAAATGCCGGCATTGATGGCTATCCGCCGGAAATATCAGGCTCAGCAGCCCTTGCAGGGTGCGCGTATTGCGGGCTGCATTCATATGACCATCCAGACCGCTGTACTTATCGAAACCCTGGTGGCTTTGGGGGCTGAAGTGCGCTGGTCTTCCTGCAACATTTTTTCTACGCAGGATCAGGCTGCAGCAGCTGTTGCAGCCGCAGGCGTTCCTGTTTTTGCCTGGAAGGGCGAAAGCGAGGAAGAATACTGGTGGTGCGTAGAACAGACCATTATGGGTCCTGACGGCTGGCGCCCCAATATGCTGCTGGATGATGGTGGAGACCTCACAGGATTGCTCCATGAGAAGTATCCCGAGTTGCTGGAGGGCATCCATGGTGTTTCCGAAGAAACGACCACAGGTGTGCATCGTCTTTGGGAAATGGCCAGGGAAGGCAAGCTCAAGGTGCCGGCCATCAATGTCAACGACTCGGTGACCAAAAGCAAAAATGACAACAAATACGGTTGTCGTCACTCCCTCAATGATGCCATCAAGCGAGCCACGGACCATTTGTTGTCTGGTAAGCGCGCCCTGGTTCTGGGCTATGGGGATGTGGGCAAGGGCTCGGCAGCCTCCCTGCGTCAGGAAGGCATGATTGTGCGCGTCACCGAAGTGGATCCCATTTGTGCCATGCAGGCCTGCATGGATGGGTATGAAGTGGTTTCGCCCTACAAAAAGGGTATCAACGATGGTACCGATGCCTGTATTGATCGGGATCTGCTGGGCCAGACGGACTTACTGGTTACTGCTACCGGTAATTACAATGTCTGCGATGCGGGCATGTTGAAGGCCCTCAAGAAAGGCGCTGTCGTTTGTAATATTGGTCATTTCGATAATGAAATTGATACGGCTTTCATGCGTGCGAACTGGGCCTGGGACGAGGTTAAGGCTCAGGTGCATAAAGTGTATCGTGATGCGCCGGCAGGCAGGGACTTTGATGCAGACAGTGATGATTACCTGATTCTCCTTTCTGAAGGCAGACTGGTGAATCTGGGCAATGCTACCGGGCATCCCAGTCGCATCATGGATGGTTCTTTTGCCGATCAGGTGTTGGCGCAGATACATCTTTACGGGGAGCGCTTTGCTGATCTGCCTGCCGCACAGAAGTCTTCGCACATCAGCGTCACCGTCCTGCCGAAAACCCTGGATGAAGAAGTGGCCCGTTACATGGTGGAAGGTTTTGCCGGGGTGCTGACCCAGTTGACAACAGCTCAAGCCGAATATCTGGGCGTTGACGTCCACGGGCCTTTCAAGAACGACGCGTATCGTTACTGATGGCGCACTCCGTCGAGTTTTTTCCGCCCAAAAATGCTGCAGGCGAGGAGCGCCTGCGCGAAACCATTGCTGCTCTGTTACCTTTGGGGCCGGAATATGCCTCAGTGACTTTTGGGGCTGGTGGTTCCACCCGTGAACGAACTTTTGCCACGGTGGACATGATCCGCAAGGACTATGATCTGGAAGCTGTTCCGCATCTTTCGTGCATTGGCTCAACGGAATCGGGTATCCGGGAGATTCTGGAAGATTACCGGGCCCAAGGTATTCAGCGCATTGTCGCCCTGCGTGGTGATTTACCAGAAGGCATGAGTAACCCTGGTCATTTTGAATATGCAGCCGATCTGGTGGGTTTTATCCGTCAGTTCGGCGGTTTTAAAATTTATGTAGCCGGTTATCCGGAAGTGCATCCCAAGGCCGTTTCTGCTGAAGAGGATTTGCAGCATCTAGTGGAAAAGGTGCAGTCGGGTGCAGATGCGGTTATCACCCAGTATTTTTATAATCCCGATGCGTACTTGCAGCTCCGGGATGATTTACAACGGCGGGGCGTTGAGGTGCCGATTGTAGTGGGTGTCATGCCCATCACAAATTTTGAACAGATTTCCCGTTTTTCGGCCATGTGCGGAGCCGAATTACCGCAATATCTGCGGCGCCGCATGGAAGCTTATGGGGAAGATCTGCAGTCCCAATATCAGTTGGGGATTGAGTTGCTGAGTCGGCAGTGTGAGACATTACTTGCGCAAGGCGCACCCAGCCTGCATTTTTATACGCTGAATCAGTCCGAGGCGACTACGGCCATCTGGCAGAATCTCGGGCTTTAAGTACTTTTGACGCCATTATCGAAGCCTCGAAAGCGTTGGTAATGGCGTGTTTTATGTTGACCGGCTGATAACCTTTGTTAAACTGGATTCAAGACGGCCATGGAATATATTGGTCAGCAAAAGAATTTTTCACTATAAGAGGTTCATACCATGTCTAAAAAGTATCCTGTTGTTGCGGTCACCGGCTCTTCGGGAGCTGGTACAACTACGGTCAAACATGCATTTCATGACATTTTCCGGCGCCTGAAGGTCAATCCGGTCATCATTGAAGGAGACAGTTTTCACCGTTATAACCGGGCGGAAATGCGTGAAGCCATTGCCAAAGCAGCAGCAGAAGGTAAGACCATCAGCCACTTTGGTCCCGAAGGTAATGATTTTGAGTCTCTGGAACGTCTGTTCCGTAGTTACGGAGAGACCGGTCATGGCCAGATGCGTTACTACGTGCATGATGATGAGGAAGCGGAACTGCGGGGTAGTGCTCCGGGAACCTTTACGCCATGGCAGGATATGCCTACTGGCACCGATCTGCTTTTTTATGAAGGGCTGCACGGCGGGGTGAAAACCGAAGATGTGGATGTCGCCAATTATGTGGATCTTCTGGTTGGTGTCGTGCCGGTTGTGAATCTCGAATGGATCCAGAAAATTCATCGTGATAATTCCCAGCGTGGGTATTCAGCGGAAGCCATTGTGGACACAATTTTGCGCCGCATGCCCGATTATATTAATCATATAACCCCCCAGTTTTCGCGCGCGCATATCAACTTTCAACGTGTCCCTTTGGTGGATACATCCAATCCTTTCATTGCCCGGGATATTCCCACACCTGATGAGAGCATGGTAGTCATTCGCTTTCGGGATCACAAAATTGAGCATTTCCCGACCTTATTGCAAATGATTCCCGGAAGCTTTATGTCGCGCTCCAATACCCTGGTTATTCCGGGTACGAAAATGGGCTTCGCCATGGAAGTGATTCTCGGTCCGCGCATTGAACAGATGCTGGATGAAAAAAAAGAAGCACTCTGATAGCGCGTTAGTTTCATCCTGGTGACATCCGGTATCGGTAACATCGATACCGGATTTTTTATGTCCTGCATTTTAAGCCAGAGAAGGCAGATCAGCAGTTTCTGTCATGACGAAACTGTAGAGATGTCATGACGTGTCATGCAGAATCAGAAGAAATACAAACAGTTCTATTTGTATGATGTGTTGATGCTTGTTCATAATAAACAAGTTGTTACAAATAATTCTTGTGTGTTGTAGAGGTTTCTGAGATTTTGGCCCCTTTCTTGCTCTTAAGTTTTTTGAGTGCTCTGGCATTCAAGAACCGCTTAACGGCTAGGAGGAGGTATGAAAATTATGGGTAAGTCTGCGAAATCACCCGCTACAAAAGCAGTCATTCTGGCAGTGGCCTGCACGTTGGGTGCAATGGTCCCTGTGGCCGCCAATGCGGCGATAGGTTCGGCCTGTTTATTTGGCCAGGGCCGTATTTTGGGCACCGGAGCAGTAACAGCGATAGACGGTGCTGCTGGTGGTGGTATCAACCCCTGGGCAGTGATTTCGGGTTATGGCACCAATCAGCAAATTGGCGCGACCGCTTTTTATTCACATGTATTGCTGAACAACTATAACTTGAACGCTTACGGCGCATCGGTCGGATTATTCAACCGGGTTGAGATCTCTTTTGCCCGGCAGGGGTTTAGTTTAGGTAATACAGGGCAGGTACTTGATAATAAGATTCTTGGCACAGCAGTAACAACACCAGGTGTATCCTTCCCGTACGGAACGACGACCACAGCGGGTTTGACTGCCGATAAAGCATTTGCCGGGGGTCCCGCATTTTTTGGTAGCAATTACGATTTAAATCAGGATATCGTAGGTCTGAAGGTGCGTCTCTTCGGGAATGTTATTTACGATCAAAACTGGTGGGAACCACAGGTATCCGTGGGTGTCGATTTCCACCACAATGAGATGCCCAAAGATTTTGCAGCGACACTGGGTGTTAAGCGTAATGGCGTCAGCTATTATCTATCGGCTACTAAAGTCTGGATTAACGGTATATTCGGGTTGACGACTTTAGCGGATGTAAATATTGATGTTACCAACGCCAATCAGCAAGGCTTGCTGGGTTTCGGTGGCGTCAATGGTATGGGTTACAAAGTATTGACGGCTGCTTCGGTGGGTGTTTTTCTGAACCGCCATGTGGTCTTGGGTGCTGAGTATCGAGATATGCCACAAAATCAACTCATAGCAGCTTCTGGTACAGTTGTTACGCCGGGAGGAGGTATTCCTCTACATTTGGGTGCTGTCGGTGATGCGGTATCCAAAACGAGTGCCTGGAAAGACGTTTATGTCGCTTGGTTCCCCTACAAGCAGCTTTCACTGACAGCAGCCTATGTGGATTTGGGTACTATTGCCACAGAAAAGAACCAAAACGGTCTGTATTTATCTCTGACCAGCAGCTTTTGACCTAATTTAAGAGGAGTTTACCATGTCATTTATACCAACCTCTTCCCGTCTTTCGGCAGTAGCCAAGGGTGTCGCTTTGGCGGCAGGGTATACGGCTGTTGCCATGATGGGAATTTCGACCGCATCCGCTCAGGATTACTATGCCCAGTACGGCGGTAAGGCGGGCATTACCAAGCTGATTAATACGTTTGTGGGTAATGTTGCTAATGACCCGCACATCAACTACTACTTCGCACATACCAATATCCCCCACCTGAAGTACGAATTGGTGCAGCAGGTGTGTATGGCGGTGGGCGGTCCCTGCAAATACACCGGCCTGAGTATGCGTAAAGCCCATGAAGGGATGGGTGTTACTACGGCAGCCTTCAACTATCTGGCCCAGGACATGATGGATGCGATGCAAACCCAAAGGATTCCCATGTCGGCGCAGAATTACCTGATTGCTATTCTGGCTTCCATGGAACCACAAATCGTCACCGCTAACGGCCCCTTGGGCTGAAAAGGGACATCAAGTAAATGTTGTATGCAGTCTCCTCCTCCCGCTAGCAAAATCGGGAACTTCAGGCTCCATCCTGGATGGGGCCTATTTTGTCATTGAATTTGTTGATTAAAATTGTAGAAAGTGAATGCATCTACCCAAAAAATCAGCTACTAAGGAGACGTAATATGAAAAAAATATACAAGCAAACACTGGCTGTGGCAGTGGTCTTGGCCGCTGCTGGCTGTGGTACTAATCCTTTTGCCTGTTCTCCCGGGATTCCCCCGGCCGCACCGGCGGCTCCAGCCGCAAAACCCGCACCTGTGGCACCTATTGCACCGGTGCAGCATACGGTTCTGGAGAGTAAACCAATTACCATTACCGGGATTAATTTCCAGACCAATTCTTCCAAACTGATCAGCCATGATATTGCCGTGCTGGATCAGGTGGCCGATTTTGCCCATAAACATTCAGCCGCTGTTCTGGATGTGAATGGTTACTGCAGTAAAACAGGTAGTTTTGCTTACAATCAAAAACTCTCTGAGCAACGTGCACAAAGCGTTGCCGGTTATCTGGAAGCGCATGGTATAGCTGCTTCACGGATTATGACGAAGGGGCATTCCTATCTGGATCCCGTCGCCAGCAATGCGACGCCACGGGGACGTTTCCTGAATCAGCGCGTGGAAATCAATTCCAGTATTAAGGTACGTAAAACTGTGCAATAACTGGCTTGATGAATCACTAGTCAAGACGTCATGATTAACAGGCGATGCTGCTTATGGTATTGCCTGTTTTTCTTTGGATCGCTTTAATCAAGGAGAATTTGTGTGCGAAGTATTCTAAAAACACTCACAGTGGCTGGATTAACAGTGGGAATCTCAGCTTGTGGACTTTTTTCGAGTTCAGGTCCAGAGAATACGGCTATGCATTTTGTGCATGGTATGGCGAAAGGGGACATCCAGAAAGTAGACAAACTGGTTTATTGGGGACCTGAAGTGCAAAATCCTGCACAACCCTATGCAATGCGGCTCGAAGAAGCGAAAGTGAATGGATATGTGATGGCTACTTATCAGCGTCTGCAAGCTGAAGGCGGTTTGAAGGAGGCCAAAATAGTCAAAAACCAACGGACCATGATACATGGCGTTGAACATGCCACGGTGATTATCAGCCTGATTCCTGAGAAAGGTAGCCCACGGAATACGACGTTGCAACTGGTACGCAGGGACGGGAAATGGTTCGTGAGTGTGGACTGACGGCATATCTACTGCTGCGCGAAGGGCTGGGGGTGGAGGCACGCCTGGTACGCCTCAAAAATCGCGGGCCCTGGACGCATGTCGGGGTTTTGGTAGGTGGTGCTTTATTTGAAAGCATACCGTCTACGGAACGCACCCGAGGTGGGGTGCATATGGGTAGCCTGGACGATTTTTGTGCGCCGGAACGTGCTGTAAAAGTGGGCTACATACCGATTAGCTTGGTAGAACCACAGTGTGAAAATTTGTTTCACTGGTGTCATAAACAGGTGAAGTTGCGTATTCCTTTTGATGATAATTATGACTTGCAGGATGATCGGGCATTATATTGTTCCGAGTTTGTTTATAAGGCATTTTTGCAAATACAGATCAACCTGATCTCAGCGGAGTTAAGTACTTTATCCATACCCTTGGTAGGGCTGCGGAAGGTGGTATTTCCGGGAGATTTGATCGGAATGAAGCCGGTATTCAATAATGTTTTTACTCTACGCAGTTGATTGTCCAATTATGAATATATGCTGGGGATCAATTTTCTGTTGCCTGCATCCATTCCGGCGCAGATTACGTAGAACTAAGTGGGCCCTTTATAGGCGCCTCATTCATCATTTGGGAGAATATACTATGAAATCTATGAATCGTCGTGAATGGTTGAAATCAACAGGTAAAATAGCCGCAGCGGCCGCAGCGGCCGCAGTGGCTCCTTTGGTGTTTTCATCCATGGCTGAGGCTGGTACTGCAGGTGGGTTGCAAAGCAAAAGTTCTGTCAGTTATCAGGATCATCCCAGTGGCAAGGACATGTGCAGTAATTGCGCGCATTTTGTACCGGGAGCCTCTCCCAGTGCGGATGGCACCTGTAAAGTGGTTGCGGGCAAAATCAGCCCACATGGATATTGCTTTGCCTATACACCTATTTCTAGCTAACGCTTAAATAAAAAAGCCCCTGAACAACAGGGGCTGCAAGCGGGGCGAGTAGAACACGTTAAAACGGTAAAAGTTAGTTCATGATCAGTGCCTGAGTCGGCAGGAACGGAAATGTTTGCCGACCAGCATGAGGAACTGGATGGTTTGCTGGGTTTCCGGTTTTTTCATCATGTCCCAGAGTCCGGCGATTCCTCCCTTGGGAATGGGGGCGCTGGCGGCCTCCTCAGTGGCGCCACTGAGGCAGTGCAGGAAATCGGTGAGGATATGATCCTGATCCATTTTCTCAGCGACAGCGAGCAAACGGTCCATGACCCCGGTGCGCGTTGCCCGATCCAGCAGGCACATGGCATCGGTTGCCAAAGTGGCCAGGCGTGAGACCATCTCATCATTCATAGAATCGCCAGCGGCACCCGCCATGCGGGCCAGATGAACGATGCGCTCCAGATCGCCGTTTTCGACCAGTGCCGAGATGGCCGGTAAAGCATTGACCACCTGACTGCGGTTCACCCGATCCAGTAAATCCATGCCATCGCTGGCCAGACCGGCCAAGCGACCCACCATTTCATCGCTCATGGAATCGGCGGCGGCCCCACTCAGCCGGGCCAGTTGCACGATGCGCTCCAGATCCCCGTTTTCCACCAGGGAGCTGATGGCCGGCAGGGCCCGCGCCACCTGACTGCGGGTGACCTGATCCACCAAATCCAGACCGTCGCTGGCCAACCCCGCCAGACGACCCACCATCTCATCACTCATGGAGTCTGCTGCCGCACCACTCAGTCGTGCCAGGTGCACAATGCGTTCGAGATCCCCGTTCTGCACCAGATGGACCAGGGCTTCCTGCGCGCGTTGCAGTTCATCTTCAGAAGTTTCTGCCATGACCGCAGCCATACGTCACCTCCTCAGAGTAAACCACGGGCGGTAGCCCAATAGAGTTTGTTATAGGACATCTTGAAGGCGTGTACGGCTCCGGTAGGCGCTTTCGGCTGGGGTGGGGTTTTATAATCGAACATGGCATACGTTGCCCGGTCCTTGCCCGCCTCAATGAAGCAGAACACCTTGCCATCATAACTGCGCACCGGCCGTCCCATCTTGATGACCGCCGCCACATTCTCGGCAGCCACTTCCGCTTCGAAGTGGGCGGTTGAACCGGCCTTACTGATGGGCAAATTGGTGGTATCTCCCAGTACCAGAACATTCTTGCCATGTTCTCCTTCCATGTGCAGGGAAGAGCGATTGGTGGGAATCCAGCCGTTTTCACCCAGACCGTTCTTCTCGATGACTTCCTGACCCTTATGGGGCGGCACGGCTACCAGCAGATCGTATTTCACTGCTCCGCCTTCTTCACTCAGTACCTGGGCATTCTTACCATCCACTTCCTTCATGTTGAACAGGGTTTCGTATTTAATGCCCATCCGGTCAAATTCCGGCGCTGCCCACTTGGCGACATTTTCCAGACTGTGCACCCGGCCAATGGGGTAGGTGTAGTAGAACTCGGTCTTGTCCAGCAGGCCGCGATCCTTGATGAAGTCGTGCATGGCGAAGGTGATCTCCAGGGGAATCATCGGGCACTTGTGCGGCAGACCGACGGTGACCACGATGCGTCCACCCTTGAAGTCCGACAGTTGCTTGAAGAATTCGACGGCATTTTCTGCGGTATAGCAGTTGATGGAATTTTCCTTGAGACCGGGAACTTTCTCGGGCAGGGCACGCGAACCGGTCGAAATGACGATGAGGTCATACTCATGCACCTTGCCGCTTTTGCATTTGACATGGTTCTCGGCCAGATGAAATTCTTCAACCGGATCCACATGAAATTCAATCCCCGGCTCCAGCAGGCTTTGCTGTTCGCGGACCAGTTCATCGGGCGTCGCCCGACCCATGGCGACATACAACCAGCCGGGTTGATACACATGCTCATGACTGGCGGACAACATCGTGATGCGTGCCTTGCCGGTTTTCATTTCATGGTGAATACGCCGTGCCAGATGATTGGCAAAAATAGTACCGCCCATACCGCCACCTATGACCAGAATTCTCATGATGTCACTCTCCTTAGGGTTTTACGCCTGCGATTGTTTGTGCGCTTACTTGGCCTTGCGGACCCGAATGTGCCAGGTGCCTTCGCCGTCCTGCTCAGTATCTACCATTTCGTGACCGACTTTTTTGATCCACTCCGGCACATCCGCAGCAGAACCGGCATCTGTGGACAACAATTCCAGGGTGTCCCCGACCTGCATCATTTTCATGTTGGAAATCAGTTCCATCAGCGGCCCCGGACAAAAACTGCCACGGGCATCTACAACGCGTTCACTCATGTGCTCCTCCTTTTAAAAAGTCAGAATCTGACCATTTTCGGCGTCACTCAGGAATTTGGTCAGGCCCAGAGGCCCGGCTACGATTTCCTCCATGCCGTCCTCTTTGACGCCGAGAACATCCATAGCCATGGAGCAAGCCCAGATTTTGGCATCGCCCAGTTCCACCGCCTGCTCGAAAATCTGGTAGAAGGGGGGCACTTTACGTTCGGCCATGACTTCTCCCAGCTTGCCTTCAGCGGGGGCTTCCTTACTATGACCCTTCACAAAGTAGGGGAAGGCGTTCATCGACAGAAAAATATGGACGTCGGTTCCGGATACCGCCGCTACGGACGCCGCCATGGCTGCGAATTGCAACTTCTCGCGCTCGCCACTTAAACAAATGATGTACATGCCTGACATTTTGTCTCCCCATCGTAAGTGAATGGTTTAGTAATAGCAGTAAATATGCCAGCCTGTATGAACGTTATTAGATTGAAGCTAACTCGCTTATCACGCTAGACAATTAAAAATTAAGAATAAACTAATTAACTGTATTGTTAACCCATTTATCTATCGCGACGGATGAAATGTGTCATGACATGTCATGACATGTGCTGACAAGCAGAACACCTTGTTCATAAACAAATATAATTAAGTTATGGTAATAGAAATTTTCTTGCATCCAAAAAGAAAGAGGATGCGTATTATTTACGAAAGGATATTTTTTAGATCTTAAAAGCAGTAGCCGACCAGACGCCGAGGCAAATTATGGAAATGCAGAATCGTGACCGTACTACTCCTGATGTGCATAAGCCCACAAAAAAGCATCAGTCAGCAACTGGTCTGGATGTTCAGAGTGTTTTGAATATTCAGCAGAATCCAATGGTTTTGATTGATGACCACTACCGGATCATTGCGGCGAACCGGGCCTATCAGGAAGCCTATGGCGTGCAATCCGACGAGGTCATAGGACGTTGCTGTCATGAAATTTCCCACCATTCGCCGGTGCCTTGCCATATGCGTGGAGAAGATTGTCCCCATCAGGCTGTTTTTACAACGGGAGAAGCCCACGATGTCCGGCACATTCACTATGATCACCAGAATCATGCTGAACATGTGCGTATTCGTGGACATGCCATCAAAGATCAGGAAGGGAATACCTATCTTGGTGAGGAAATCATTCGCTTGCCGCATCAGGAAGAAGACATTACTTGTGGTGACATGCGCATGGTGGGCCGTTCTCCGGCATTCATGAAATGTCTGAATCACATTGAAATGGCGGGCCGTACGGATGCCAGTATTTTGCTTTATGGTGAAAGTGGGGTCGGCAAGGAGTTGGCAGCCAGCGCGCTGCATCAATTTTCTGCACGTGCATCTGAAGCATTTATTACTGTGGATTGTACCTCGCTACCAGAAACACTTTTTGAAAGTGAAATCCTGGGTCATGAAAGAGGGGCTTTCACAGGTTGTCTGGGACGTAAGCGTGGACTGTATGAAATGGCCGACCGGGGAACCCTGTTTCTGGATGAGGTGGGGGAATTGCCCTTAAGTATGCAGGCTAAATTATTGCGGGTTCTGGAAACCGGGACTTTCCGGCGTTTGGGGGGCTCAGAGGAGCTATGCTCGAAAGTGGTGTACGGGCGCGTTACAACTGGCTTGAATGAGGTGGCGTACTGTTGCTACAAAGGGTTTCCGACTCAAAGAGCAACATAAGGAGTACGCCGTGGAAAAGAATACCGTAATAGCAGGTGGGATGGGAGAGTTGGGTCTGGGCATTGAAGGGATACTTCGACGCGCGGCACGCTCTCTGATTGAGCAGGCCATAGAGGCAGAGGTGGCGGTATTGCTGGAAGAATTTGCGACAGTGCGGATGGTTGATGGGCGTCAGGCGGTCGTGCGTAATGGGCATCTGCCGGAGCGCGAGATCATGACCGCTCTGGGTCCGGTACCCGTCAAAGTACCCAAGGTGCGGGACCGCTCAGGATCGGGGATCAAATTCAATTCGGTACTGGCGCCTCCGTATGTACGCAAATCACGAACGGTAGCCGCTACAGTACCTTGGCTCTATCTGCATGGGGTGTCTTCCGGCCACATGCAGGAAGCCCTTTCCATTTTGCTGGGTGATGAGGCCAAGGGACTTTCACCTGCGGTGTTGGGACGTCTCAAGGCGGAGTGGGCGCAAGAGTATGCCCATTGGCAACACCGCTCCCTACAGGGAAAGCGCTATGCTTACTGGTGGGTAGACGGTATTTATACGAACCTCCGTGCGGAGGAGGATCCGCGTATCTGCCTGCTGGTGATTATCGGCGTGACGGCAGAGGGCAAGAAAGAGCTGGTCAGTGTCAGTGACGGCCTGCGCGAATCCAAAGCTTCCTGGCTGGAGATCCTGCGTGACCTGCAGGCGCGCGGTCTGGAGGCGGCCCCTTTGCTCGCCATTGGGGATGGTGCCATGGGGTTTTGGGCCGCACTGGATGAAGCCTATCCCGAAACTGGTCAGCAACGCTGCTGGGTGCATAAGACCGCCAACATTCTCAACGAACTTCCCAAAGCCCAACAGAGCAAAGCCAAGGCAGCGTTGCAGGAAATCTGGATGGCCGCCAATCGCCAGGCTGCGGAAAAAGCACTGGACGTGTTTGTGCGCAATTACCAGGCAAAGTATCCCAAGGCCGTGGCTAAACTGGAAAAAGATCGGGCTGAATTGCTCGCTTTCTATGATTTTCCAGCCGAACACTGGCGGCATATCCGGACCACCAATGCCATTGAGTCCACCTTCGCTACGGTACGCCACCGGACTACCCGGACGAAGAACTGTGTATCACGCAGCAGCTTTCTGGGATTGGGTTTCAAGATGCTGCAGCAGGCTGAAAAACGCTGGATTGGGATTTATGCTCCAGAGAAAGTCCTGCAGCTTTTTGCAGGGGTGAAATTTATCGATGGCTTACCGGCTAACCTCACCCTGCCGGATGATCAACAGACCGCCGCCTGATCTATGTCAGAAAATGCTCATACACCAGATTTGACTATAGCTCGGCTCAGAGACCTTGCATGCCGATGTGCGTATCATCGCGGCGACCAACCGTAATTTATTGGAAATGGCCGGGCAAAGACAATTTCGGGAGGATTTATATTATCGTCTCGCGGCTATTACCATTGATTTACCGCCCTTGCGGGATCGTCGTGATGATATTGCGGGTATTGCGGCGGTGTTGCTGGAACGCATTGGTAAAAGTTGGGGGGGGCAGTGGACGCTGTCGAAAGATGCAGAACGGCGCCTGTTTACTTATGATTTTCCGGGAAATGTTCGGGAGTTGCGCAATATTCTGCAAAAAGCAGCAGCACTGGCGGATGGACCGGTTATTCAGGCAAATCATCTGAATTTTACGGGAGCCAGACCAGCGTTTGCGGCGCATGCGGCTTCGCCGGGTGCAGTGAGAGATTTTGGACCTGCGCCATCAGTCCAACGCGGTGGCGCGCAACCGGATGATCTGGAGGCTTTGTTGCGTCAGTATCAAGGCAACCGGCGGAGGGTGGCGGAAACCCTCGGGGTCAGTGAGCGCACTGTTTATCGCTGGTTGCGGCGAGATGCCTGAATCCTTCACGAAGAAGATGCGTTGTCTTCGTTAATTGTCTGTAGCGGGGTACAATCCTCTCAATTGATTGGGAGACACAAGCTATGACAACGTCCAAAGAGCATTTGATTATTTTTGACACTACCTTGCGCGACGGCGAGCAATCCCCGGGTGCTTCCATGACCCGGGATGAAAAACTGCGTATTGCCCAGGCCTTGGAACGCTTGCAGGTGGATGTCATTGAAGCCGGTTTTCCAGTTGCCAGCCCCGGGGACTTTGCCGCCGTGCAAGCCATCGCCAGGACCGTACGTGAAAGTCGGGTATGCGGGCTGTCGCGGGCGCGCGATGAAGACATTCGCCGTGCCGGTGAGGCGTTGAAGGAAGCCAATGCTGCACGTATTCATACCTTCATTGCCACCAGCCCGATTCATATGCAGGCAAAATTACGGATGAGCCCGGAGCAGGTTCTGGAACGTGCAGTGGCTGCGGTAAAACTGGCGCGGCAATATTGTGATGATGTGGAGTTTTCAGCGGAAGATGCGGGCCGTTCCGAGGAGGATTTCCTGTGCCGGGTGATTGAAGCAGTCATTCAAGCGGGAGCCCGTACCATCAATATTCCTGACACCGTTGGTTATAATCTGCCAGATCGCTTTGGTCAGCTAATTGCCAATTTGCGCAACCGGATTCCCAACGCCGATCAAGCCATTTTTTCAGTACATTGCCACAATGATCTGGGCCTGGCGGTGGCCAACTCCCTGTCTGCTGTGCAGCATGGTGCCCGACAGGTTGAATGCACGATCAACGGTCTGGGTGAACGAGCGGGTAATGCCGCCCTGGAAGAAATCGTGATGGCGGTGCGCACGCGGCAAGATGCTTTTGCCTGTGATACCCGCATTGATACCAACCAGATTGTGGCTACCAGCAAGCTGGTGTCTACGATTACCGGCTTTCCGGTCCAGCCCAACAAGGCCATTGTCGGAGCGAATGCTTTTGCCCATGAGTCAGGCATTCACCAGGATGGTGTGCTCAAGCATCGGGAGACCTATGAGATCATGCGTGCGGAAGATGTAGGCTGGTCGGCCAATCGCATGACGCTGGGCAAACTTTCCGGTCGGGCGGCGGTACGTGCGCGTCTGGAGGCGTTGGGTATTCATCTGGACAAAGATACGCTGGATCAGGTTTTTGCCCGCTTCAAGGATCTTGCCGACCGCAAGGCGGAAATATTTGATGAAGACCTGCAAGCGCTGGTCAATGAAGATCTGCAGGAAGAGCAGGCAGAACATTATCGTCTGGGTTATTTGCGGGTTTGCTCGGAAATGGGTACACATCCCGAAGCTACGGTGGAAGTCTGGGTGGACGGGGTGGCCAAAACCGCCAAGGCCGTAGGTGGCGGGCCGGTAGATGCGGCATTCCAGGCCATGGAAAGTATTTTGAAAAGTGAAACCCGTTTGCTGCTGTATTCAGTCAATGCTATTACCACAGGTACCGATGCCCAGGGCGATGTGACCGTGCGTCTGCAGGACGCCAGTGGTCGGGCCGTCAATGGACAGGGTGCCGATACTGATATTGTTGTGGCCAGTGCCAAGGCTTACCTTTCGGCGATGAATCGTTTGCAGGGTCCGTCACATCGCCAGCATCCGCAACTATAGGAAAGAACGGACCCGACTGTTTCAAGACAACGCCGGGTCATCCTTCATTCAAAATACTTAGGCAGACAGTATGTTGACGGCTTGGTCAAAAGCCCCCATGGCAGACTGCGTGTCACCCAAGAGCGCGTAAATTTTACCCTGTAGGCTAAGAGACTCGGCCAATGTTTGCAAAAGAACTGATGTATGAGTGATGTTTTCCTGGTTGCGCAGGTTTTCAAGGATAGTTGTGGCGTGCTCACAGGAAGTTTGTGCAATCTTGGGCTTTCCCATGGCCAACTCCGAATTGGCTCGTTGTAGGTGAGTCTTGGCCAAGCTAATCCACAAATGCGGACCAAAGTCTTTATTCATGTTTTCCCGCAATTCTTCAAATATGCGCGCTGATTTATCCAGCAAAGTAATCACTTGCTCGTGGTCGCTGGTGCAGGCGAATATTTGAGCCTGATTATTCAGATTGAGGGCGGACTGCAGGCTTAGAGCGGGCATGTCATTATTCTTGAATTGTTCGCGTAATGTGGTCAGCAGCTTTTCCGCCTCACCATTTTGCTGTATCGCATTTTGCAGTTTGCCCTGAATAAGTAGCGCCTGGCCACGTTGTCCTTGTAGTCGGGCAAACTGTAAGCGCCATTCGGGGAGTTCGTTCACTTGCTGGAATTGGGGGGTTTCGCTGAGGACGGCCTGTGCCCGATCAATCAATGAAAGGGCATCAGTGGTTTGCTCTTGCGCCAAAAACAGTTCTGCAAAGCTGTTCAGCGTTACGGACAGGTGCAAGCGCACACTGGGCAGGCTTTTTGTTTCGAGCTTTACGACCAGGGCATCTAATTGTTCAAGAGCGCTTCTGTATTCCCTTTCAGAAAGGGTAATATCTTGATCAGAAAGTATTTGTGCATGCGTAAGCAAGGTTATTGCTAGGTTTTCCAACCAAGCAGGCATGTCTTGCAACTCGGCACCGGGATAAGCTTGCAGTAAGGCCAGAGCTTCTTCGATTACAGCGGATGCTTCTTGATCGCGTCCTAATGCATGAAGTGCTACTGCCTGCCCTCGAAGTGCAACAGCCTTGAGTTCTTGTTGAGACAAGGTTATGATTCCATGAGAATTTTTTCCATCATCCTGAAAGGCAAGGAGCTCATTGACACGCTGGAATTGTTCAAGGGCCTGATGAAATTCAAAGCGTTCAAGATGCAGGGTTCCGCGCTGGGAGAAGACTAACGCCAGTTCATTATTGAGCATGAGTGATGCTGCTTTTCCTGGCCCAGGCTTTGCAGATTTCCGTAATGCGGGAATTTCCCTGTAAGTGGAACCCTCCCGGACTGTGTTTTGCACAGTTACTGATTGCAGATGCTCATTTTCTGGGGCTTGGGGGAACTGTTCTTGGTCGCTCATGCTGTCCTCGCGGGAGTGGCTGACTGGTTTAGAAGGAGAAATAAAAGCTGGTGGGGTATTCAGATCGGATGGGTTGCCTTCGATGATCGTTTCAGGAGGAAACAGGATTACCGGGTTGTCTTCTTTTTGCGGTTTGGTTTCAGGCTTATCAGAATCTAAGTCAATAAGCGCTGTATTTTCATCGGTTGATTGCTGATCTATCTTTGAAGGTGCCACTTCTTGAAGTGGCACTTCTGAAGGCAATATGTCGTGACTGGATATTTGACTCTGTTGCTGTTCAATATTTTCATTTTCGGATTTTTGCTCGCCTGGAGCTGAATCTTTATTTTGAAATTCATTCGCAGGCATGACTAAATAACTCTGGGATTGGAAATCAAGAGGGATTCCCTGTGCAGAAGGTACTTTGTTATCTGGGGAATAATAGTTTGGTGACTGAGAAAAAGACCCAGAGATGCGAGATGATTCATCTTTTTCAGGGCTAGCAACACTTGGTTTTGCTGATGAGATAAACGATGAATCGTGTATGTGTCTCAATTGCAGTGAGGTATTGCCTTGTCTGGTGTTGCAAATATATATACGTTCAATATCAGCCTTCTGGGCTTTCGTTGGTAAAAAGCGAGCAGCAGCAAAAATTTTATGATTCTGGTGAAGATTTTCTTCTTGACGGATAATAATCGCTGCGCTTTCGTAGCCTCCACAGTTATCAACGATAAACTCAATCAGAACCAGTTCACCTTCTGAAAAGTCCATCACATTAGTTTGGAAGCCAATTCCAGTCATGCTGAAATCATACAAGCGGGCCAGCAACTGTTGACCATTTTTGCGAGATATGGTGAGTTGCGTATCCAGAAGCAGACGATTGTTGTGTCGTTTTTTGCGCCAATGAATCAGTTTGGGGTGGCTGAAACGATAAACATCTGAATCTGTTGAGTGAAAGTCTATGAAAAATGTGGCAATAGAACCAGGACTATCCATAAATGCCAAAGTTCTGGCATATGAAAAGATTGATGATGGAGATTCTTGAGGTAAAAAAAGAAGCTGTGAGTCTTCACAACGAGAAAAAATGAAAGAATGACCCTCATCATCCTCTTCTTCGCAGTAGAGAATGGCTTCGTGGAAGTCGTTTTTGCATAGATCCACAGGATCCATGAAACCGGTATTGCCACCGCCAAAGAGGAAAACTCTCTGAAAATCAAATAAGTTTAACCCTGATCTGGAGGGTAGGCGGGCACGAAGAGGAATGGTTTCTGATTGTGGCATCCGTCGAAATTCAGATGGTTGGGTATGATTGAGAATTAATGTTACGTAACATGCATAATCCTGTACTGTCGTATTTTCTTGCACTCTAACCAATAATACGGAGAGAATCCAGAACGCTTTAATTTTTCCTGCTGCTCGGCATATGTGATTCCATTTGTTGCGCGATGGGTGAGGGGGAGGCATCTATGAAAACTGTTTCTGAACTGGGTTTTTGGCAGCGTATGGCGGAAACCCGGGGTGAAGTCATTTTGTTTTTCAGCTCTGCAGGCTGTCATTCCTGTCGGATCTGGCGGCGGTTGCTGAAAAATCTGGAAGATAACCGGGGTGGTCTGCAGGTTTGGGAGATTGATGCCGGCATTGATATGGGCATTACCCAGGAATTCGAGGTGTATCACCTGCCTGCTCTGTTCATGTTTCATAACGGCCAATATCAACGTCCGATTCAGGTTGAGGCGCGGGTCCATGCTCTTGAGCAATGGCTGGACGCGCATGCTGATCTCCCTCCTGAAGAACTTCCTTGAATCCTGATCTGCTCAATCCCTGGAATGCGGCGGGCTGGCATGCCATGGCGCATGCTGCACCCTCGCCCTATTTTGATCAAAGGCCTGTGGGCGGAGATATTGATCTGCTGGTTGTTCATGCTATCAGTTTGCCCCCGGAACAATTTGGGAGTGGCGAGGTGCCACTATTTTTCACGGGACTTCTGGATTTTGAACAGGATCCTTATTATGAACAGTTAAGAAACTTGCGGGTGTCTGCACATTTTTTCATTGAACGAGATGGCAAGCTTTGGCAGCATGTGAGCGTCTGGGATCGCGCCTGGCATGCAGGCGTATCTTCATGGCAAGGCCGTTCTGCCTGTAACGATTACAGTGTCGGTGTGGAGCTGGAAGGCAGTGAATCCAGCAAATTTCTGCCCATTCAATATCAATGTCTGGCGGCTTTAAGTCGGGATCTGCAAAAGCTGTTTCCGGCTATGCTGCGAGAACGCATTGTCGGCCACGCAGATGTTGCGCCTGGACGCAAATGGGATCCCGGTCCGGGTTTTTCCTGGGACTATTTTACAGAGGTATATGCAGCACATGGCTGAAATCAGAGAAGCACCAAAACGTGACTGGCGACGTGGCTGGACCGGACCCTTGGTCGTATTTGTTCTGCTGGTGTTGGGAACCCTGTGGTGGCTGGGCGTGTTTCATTCCGCCCAAGTGCTTGAAGAAACCGGTTCAGTCCATGCTTATATTTATCAGAATTTTCAGGGTACCTATCGGCAGATGGTCAAGGCCAGAGGCAAATTATCGCCGCAGTTGCCCGCCGATTTGCGCGGGCATCCTGAAATCACGATGATGGAAAATGAAAGCGGTAGCGGCGGAGATGCGATGGTTAAGGCGCGGATCGGCTATCTAGTAAATGCCGGCGATGCGACGCCACCGGGGTGGTTAAGAGGGGATTGGCCCGCACAGAGGGTGGCAAAAGTGGAGGTGAACGCAAATGCGGCCATCGCTTCGTGGAAGGCCTATTCCGCCCTGGATGACTGGGGAAAGGCCAGAGGAATGCCTTTACATTATCCCTTGTTTGAAATGATGGGGCCGGGTAATCGTTATGTGTTATTGATGCCTCTGGATAAATCACTGGCCTCTTCCTGACGGACGTTGTCCTTGCCATAGAATTTGATGCCACGAATAATTTTTTCGCGGCCCTGACTCAGGCGGTGCAGGTTGGTATCACGCAGGGAATAGACACATCCGCAGTATTCCTGCTGATAAAACTGTTCCTGCTTGGCTATTTCAATCATGCGGGCGCTACCACCGCCCTTGCGCCAGTTGTAGTCCCAATATTGCAGTCCTGCATGACGGGATGCTGCCCGGGCACCACAGGCATTGATCTGGTCCATGTCTTTCCAGCGCGATATCCCCAGGGTGCTGCTGAAGACGCTGAAGCCATGCTCCGCTGCATACAGTGCCGAACGCTCAAAGCGCATGTCGAAACAGGCCGTGCAGCGCTCGCCGCGCTCCGGTTCCCATTCCAGGCCTTTCACCCGGGCAAACCAGTTGTCCTTGTCATAATCCAGGTCAATGAAAGGCACGCCTAATGCCTCGGCATAGCGGATATTTTCTTCCTTGCGCAATTCATATTCGGCCTGCGGGTGGATGTTCGGATTGTAAAATAGCACCGTAAATTCGATACCGGCTTTGCGAATGTCATCCATGATGGGACCAGCACAAGGTGCACAGCAGGAGTGCAGGAGAACATGCGTACTGCCGTCGGGTGTCTGCAACGGTGAGGGAGGCGTTTTTTTGGACATGAATGATACCTGAAAAAGCACTATGCTAATGACAAGCATACAACCCATCAGTCTATTTGCCAAAAAGGAGTTTAGCGATGCCCAGTGATTTGCGACAGGGAAAATGTCAGGCTTGTGAAGGCGGTGTCGAGAAACTTGCGGATAATCAACTCACCGAACGTATGAGGAGTTTAACCGGATGGCGTCTGGAGCAGGGCAGTTTATGCCGGGATTTTCAATTCAAAAACTTTTACGAAACCATGGCGTTCGTGAACGCTGTAGCGTGGATTGCGGATCGTGAAGATCATCATCCAGACATGGAAATAGGTTATGGACACTGCCTGCTGCGCTATTCAACCCATGCAGTCAAGGGGATCACCGAAAATGATTTTATTTGTGCTGCACAGGTGAATCAACTGCTGGAATGAAACATGATGGTTTCACCCCAGCTGCCTAACTGCCGTTGTTAGGATCAGGCGTTGTTGGCAGGACGCAGCAGCGGGCGCATGCCTTCGCGAACCTGACGCTGAATGAATGCAACGCGGCCGGGTTCTTTTTTGTCCAGTTCTGCGGCACATTCTGAATTGGTCAGCGCGGCAGCACTGAGCATGACTTCCAGCTCGCAGGTGTCAACTTTGGGATCAGTCAGGGCGGCAGGTGCTACATTCATCTGATCACCTACATGCCAGAACATCCGCGCATTCCACATGCGCAGACGGACGTTGGGATTTTGGAAAAGTTCTACGCAACGGGTATTGATAGCCTTGCTGTCCACAGTCTTCCTCCTGTCAAAACGGATCATTTCATCGCCTGTTCGGGCGAGCGTGCTTAAGCATACTCGAAAAAGGTACCTGAAGGGGAGTTTTTTGGGGATTGAAGTATTCCATGCCCGGATAGATTTCGTATGGTAATAAAAAACCCCGCTGCAAGGCGGGGTTTGATCAGCATGATGCTATTTCAACTGCTCAGGCAGATGCGCCCGCTTTCATGTTGATATGTTGGTTAGTGGCGAGTTCGGGGTTGTAGAGATATTCCACGTTGCCCTGCTCGACCTGTTTGAGATATTCCTGGAAGTCGGCTTTGGCCTTGTCCCAGCTGATGCCCATTTTTTCCACCAGATCTTCACAGGGTGAAGCATGCCACTGGAGCTGGACGATCTTGAAGGGATCAGCGCCACAGGCCAGGGCGGCCAGCTGCACGTCCGCAATGATCGGGATGCTGTAGTTCATGTCATGAGCCTTGCCGATCCACTGGTTCTTGTCCATGGTGGTGATACAGCCGGTGTCAATGCCAATCATGACGTCGGCGTTGGCTTCTTCCCGGGCCACCTTGATCTTGCGGTTCATGGTGAAGCTGCGGGTGAATTCGCGCTCGGAGATGATGTGCCGGAAGCCAAAGCCACAGCAGTCATACCAGGTGGAGTAGTCGATGACCTGAGCTCCCAGCGCCTGGGCGACCGAGGTGCCGACGGCCGTGCGGTTGCCACCGAGAATGCTGTTGTCGTAAATGGCGTCTTCCGCCACCATCTTGTAGTAGTGACAGGCCGCATGGGTGGTCACCCGGATGTTGCTCATGTCGATGGTCTGCAGTTCGCTGGCAATGCGGTTGCGCATGACATGCAACCATTCACTGTAGTGCACGACTTCTTCGGGAATGACAATCTTGCCATCGACCAGACGACCGAGCTTGCCGAGGATTTTCTTGACCTTTTCGCGCAGTTCGGCTGATTCAATCAAATACTTGCGGATTTCCTTGTAGTTGCCGAAGGAGGTGCCGCAGTGGACCAGCGGGAAGAAGTGGCCGTTTTCATAGCCGTGCTGCTTGCCGGAGACATAGGCCTGATGGAAGTTGCGCAGGAAGACGGCGGCGAGGGATTCAACATTGCCGATGCCAGAGCCGTGGTAGTTCCAGGCGGTGCAGGAGGTCTGGTCGGTTTCGTCCAGATAATCCGTGCCAAAGTGGTTCATGAACCAGAGCAGGCTGGTGGGATAGCCGGGAATGTTGCCACACTGGCCGCAGCTCTTGTGATGCCAGAGCTGGTTGGTGGGTACCCGCTTTTTCCAGCCATAGAGAGTGTCTACTTCAATAGGCTTGTGGTCATCGGTAATGCGGTGAACAATGATTTCACCTTCTTTTTCCAGTTCCCACATGTGCTCGCGAATGTCGTCCATACGCTCGCCCAGGTCCATGGTGCGACGGTCTACGTGACTGCGTACCCATGCCGTGGCCGCTTCCGCTTCGTTGGCCGATAAGTTCGTGTCCTGAAAAAAAGCTCCGTGCCCCGCTAATCCTTGCTGCGTGCTGTTGTCGCTCATTGCTGCACTCCTTGGCCGAATGGCCAGCTATTGCGAATAAACATTATTAACTGTTTATATAATTGACTATTATGCTCCACAATAATTCCTTTGCCAAGGAAAGTGGTTTTGTCGTTCAGCTTGCCGCACCATGCGGGAACAGGCACAAATTTGCAGAGACCAAACTAAGGATCAAATGAAATCAATGGAAAATACTCAAAAAGAACAGTCTGAATTACAAATAGCAGAGCGTTGCCGGACGCTTTACCTGAATCCGCTGGTGCAGAGCAAGGGTTGGTTACCGAATTTATTTTGGCGCAGCAAAAATGCGGAGGATCCTTTTGGCTGTTTGCGGGTGAATCCTCTGGAACTGGAGGTATTGTTTTCGGCAATCTGCGGACAGACATCCGAGGCGCGCTGCAGCCTCGAGCAAATCAAGCCGGGAAGGGCGAGTTTCATTGAGAGGTCCATCGCCCATGGTGAACTCCCGTTGCTGACTTTTCGTGCGGATGTGTCCTGAATATGTCGGAGACTCCAAGAATTGCGGTACTGTCCCGCTTTCCCGGGCTTTATTCCACCCAACGATTGCTCCAGGTGGTGGATGCGGCGGGAATGGAAGCCGTGTTGTTGGCCCCGGAGCAGTGTTTGTTGACTGTGAATGGCGTCCATGCGGATCTTTATGTGCAGGGTGAAAAATTTCCTTATTGTGCGGCGATCATTCCCCGCATTGGCGGACCGATAACGGCCTTGGGGGCGCGATTGCTGCGCTATTTTGCCGGAGCAGGTACTTTTTGTCTGAATTCTGCCGAGGCATTGCAACTGGCAAGAGACAAATTTGCCTCCCTGCAGGCTCTGGCTGCGGCGGGAATAGCTGTTCCACAAACCGTTTATTTCACGGAATCCAGGCAAAAAGAGCTGGCCTTGCAGATGCTGGGCACGCCCCTCGTTCACAAAATATTGCAGGGTTCACAGGGGGTCGGGGTGAGTCTGGCCGAGACCCCGGTAGCCGCACGGGGAATGCTGGATACTTTTTTGAGTCTGCAGCATGAGGCCATGGTTCAGCGTTTTTTGCCGGGCCGCCAGGATGTCAGAGTGATTGTCTTGTTCGGGGAGGTTGTTGCGGCCATGCGTCGGGAATCTGCGGCGGAAGATTTTCGCAGTAATCTGCACTGTGGAGGCCGCGCTTCGGCGTTTCCTGCTCTGCCTGAGTCCTGGGCGGAAATTGCCCGGAAAGCTGCTGTTGCATTAGGCCTTGATTTTGCCGGTGTGGATTTGATGGCGGACGCGGATCAAAACGCACTGGTATTGGAAGTTAATCCCGTACCCAGTCTGGAGGGTATTGAAAAAAGTACAGGTGTGGACGTGGCAGGACGCGTAATTACGGCTTTGCAGCTTCGCCTGGCATCTGCATGACGGCGTTGCGAATCCAGGATTCTGCCTGTTCGGTCAAAGTGGAAGATTTTCCGTTTGGTGCAAAAGCCGGACCAATCCATAAGTCCATTTTTCCGGATTTTTTTCGCCAGTTGTTACGGGCCCAATAGCAGCCGCTGTTGACGGCAATCGGTAAAAGCGGGACTTCTGCGCGCAGGGCCAGCCCGGCAGCCGTGCTGCTGAAGGGCCCGACTTCGCCGCAGGGGTAACGGGTTCCTTCAGGAAATATGACCACATTAAATCCCGCTGCGAGGCGTAGTTTGCCTTCTTCCATGACCTGCACGAGTGCCTGACGACCGGCACTGCGATCAATGCCGATCGGCCAGGCCAGACGTAAGCCCCAGCCAATAATCGGAATCCGAAACAGTTCCTGTTTGAGCACATAAGACAGGCGCGGGAAAAGGCACCAGAGCAACAGGGTTTCCAGCGCCGATTGATGGTTGGCTACAATGACGCAGGGCGTATCCGGGATATTTTCCAGACCGGTGACCCGATAACTCAATCCGCAACTCAGGCGCAACCACAGGACGGCCGTTCGCGCCCAGAGGCGGCTGGACCAGACCCGGGCGGAAAGGGGCATGGGGACGGTCAACAGGGTGAAAAATGCCCAGACGAGTGTCCATACGGTAAAGCCGATGTAAAAAATTCCGCTACGCAGGGTTTGCATCAAGAGACACCCAGGATGGCCTGTACAGCGGCAGCAAGATCCAGAAAAATCGGGAAACCAGCAGCTTCGGCATCGCGACGGGTATTTTGGCCTTTACCGGTGAGCACGAGAATAGGTTTCGCCCCGGCTTCCTGGGCGGCTTGAAGATCCCGCAGGCTGTCACCAATAGCCGGGACATTGTCAAGAGAAATTTGCAGGCGTTCGGCAATTTCGTGAAACATGCCCGGCAAAGGCTTGCGGCACTGACAACCGGCATCGGGCAGGTGGGGGCAAAAAAATATGGCTTCAATGCGTCCGCCAAAAACGGCGAGTTCCTGGCGCATGCGCTGATGGATGGCTGTGAGGGTACGAATATCGAAAAGCCCCCGTCCCACGCCGGATTGATTGGTGGCTACGACCACTTGAAAACCAGCCCGGTTGAGGCGGGCGATGGCTTCCAGGCTGCCTGGAATGGGTCGCCATTCGGCCGGTGATTTAATGAAGGCGTTACTGTCTTCGTTGATGACACCGTCCCGATCAAGGATGATCCATTGCGCCATCAGGAGCCCTGGAGTTGTGTAAAGTCGGCAATACGCAGAAACGCATCCTGCAGCCTGGTGAGGAGAGTCAGGCGGTTCTGGCGTATTTCGGGATTTTCAGCAAGGACCATGACTTTGTCGAAAAAAGTATCGACCGTAGGACGTAATCCGGCCAGAAGGTCCAGTGCGCTGGCATATTGTGCGTTCTGCAGGTGAGTATGAACGGGGCCGGCCATGACTTGCCAGTGTTCCCAAAGTCGATGTTCGGCGGGATCTTCAAATAATTGTGGATCGGGGTCGTGTTGAACTTCCACATTTTCCTTGCGAAGCAGATTGTTGACGCGTTTGATCAGAGCCGCAAGCGCCTCAGCTGCCTGGTGTTCGGTCAGGAAGCGTGCCAGAGCTTCCAGGCGTTTACGGGCATCGAGAATCTGATGGGGTTGACGGCTGAGTACGGCATTAATCTGGTCGGTACGAAAACCCTCTTCCCTGAAATAGACACGCATCCGGTCCTGGAAAAAATCCAGGACGCCAGTGCGGATGGCGGTGGGATCTTTGACGATATGCGGACCTAAAGCTCCCAGCGTCATGCCCACCGCTTCATCCAGGGGCAGATCAAGCTCTGCATCCAGAATGATGCGTAAGACGCTCAAGGCAGCCCGGCGCAGGGCGAAGGGATCGCGATCGCCTGTGGGTATTTTGCCAATGGCAAAAAAACCGCAGAGGGTATCCAGCTTGTCGGCAATGGCCAGACACTGGCCAGCAGGACTCTGCGGCGTGTCATCATCCCGCCCATTGGGCAGGTAATGTTGGGCAATGGCCGCAACGACCTCGGCATTTTCACCATCATGACGGGCGTAATGTCCACCCATGATGCCTTGCAACTCGGGAAACTCCCCCACCACGCCAGAGAGTAGATCACTTTTACAAAGTGCGGCAGCGCGTTCCAGATCGTCAGCTTTGACGTTGCAGCGGCTGCTCAATGACCGCGCCACTTTTTGCAGGCGCAGGGTTTTGTCGTAAACGCTGCCCAGCCCTTCCTGGAAGAGGACGTTCTGCAGTTCAGGAAGCCTTGCAGCCAAGGATTTTTGGCGGTCCTGATCCCAGAAAAAAGCCGCATCCGCCAGGCGCGCCCGCAGCACTCGATTATTGCCGTGAATGACAATTTGGGCATCCTGGCTGTGGATGTTGGCGGCAAAAAGGTATTGGGAAATCAGGCGACCGTTTCCATCACGCAACGGGACATAGCGCTGATGTTGCATCATGACCGTAATCAGCGCCTCTTCAGGAATTCGCAGGTAATCTTCTGCAAAGCTGCCGATCAGGATGACTGGCCATTCATTGAGTCCGGTAATCTCATCCAGCAAAGCTGCCGGCAAGATGGGGGATGCTCGCAGGTCTTCAGCAATGGCGGAAATTTTATGGGAAATATGCGCCCGGCGAGCGTCGAAGTCAGCCATGACATGGCCATCCAGTAAAGCTGCAGCGTAATCGGCGGGCTGATGAATCTGGATCGCTTCAGGATGATGTACACGGTGACCAAAGCTCTGTCCGCCTGCCTGAAGGCCGAATGCCTGCCAGTCCAGCACTTGTTGTCCTTGCCGCAATAGTAACCAGCGCACCGGGCGAATGAAGCTATCCTGACGGGTTCCCCAGTGCATGCGTTTACGCAAGGGCAGGGCGGCAATGGTCTGACTGGCAATATCAGGCAGAAGACTGTGACTACTGCGTGCTGCTTCGACTTCCCGCCAGGCCAGAACCAGTCCTTTTTCCGTGTCGAGGGTACTGAGATCGGTAAAAGCAACCCCACAGGAACGGGCAAAGCCTTCGGCAGCCGGCGTTATGTTACCCGCCCCATCACGCGCTCTTTCTAGGGGAGGGCCGCGCCGGATGCTTTCCCGGGGCTGGCTGAGCAGGGCCAGGTTCTGAATCCATAACGCCAAACGCCGTGGGGTGACGTAAGCCGTGATTTGCCCAAAGCTGAGACCGGCTTCATTGAGCAGGCGCGTCATTTGTTCTATGGCGGCGTCACGAATGGGGAGCTGCTCACGCGCGGGTAGCTCTTCACAACCGATTTCCAGAAGACAATCTTTCTGGAGAGGATTTTCATGGGCTGACATCATTCACTCCGTAGCAGAGGGTGGCCGAGTTCGGCACGGGCTTCTGCATAAATTTCTGCAACGCCTTTGGCCAGTCCGCGTACCCGGCCAATGAAACGGGCGCGTTCATTGACGCCAATGGCATGGCGGGCATCCAGGAGATTAAACGTATGGGAACAGTCAAGAACCCGTTCGTAGGCTGGTAAAGGGAGTTTGTGTTCAAGCAGCTTGCGGCAATCCGCCTCAGCGCGATCAAAACGCTGGAAAAGGTCGTCTACGGGTGCCATCTCGAAATTGTAGCGGGACTGTTCCACCTCGTTTTGGTGAAAAACATCTCCATACAGTACGCCTGGTGTCCAGATCAGATCGTACACACTTTCTACACCTTGCAGATACATGGCGAGACGTTCCAGGCCATAGGTCACTTCGCCCATGACCGGGTGACAATCAAGACCGCCCACCTGCTGGAAATACGTGAACTGGGTGACTTCCATGCCATTCAGCCAGACCTCCCAGCCAAGACCCCAGGCCCCCAGCGTGGGTGATTCCCAGTCATCTTCGACAAAGCGGATGTCCTGCAATTTTGGATCAATGCCCAGCACCGCCAGGGACTCCAGATATAAATCCTGAAGATTACTCGGGTTGGGTTTGAGCACCGCCTGAAACTGGTAGTAATGCTGAAGACGATTGGGGTTGTCTCCGTAGCGGCCGTCTGTGGGGCGTCTGGAAGGCTGCACATACGCGGCTCGCCACGGTTCTGGACCAATGGCGCGAAGAAAGGTGGCAGGATGAAAGGTGCCCGCTCCAACGGGCATGTCCATGGGCTGCAACAATACGCAACCCTGAGTGGCCCAGAAGTTTTGGAGCCGCTGGATGATTTCCTGAAAATTCATATGCGTCTCAGACAGTGATTTCGGGCATTATGAACTAATGGAGCAGAGGCTGTGAAGGGATCAGGACCGGATCCCTCGAAAATACCCGGTCACAGCAGTTCGGCGATACCGCTTGATGCGCGTTTGGCATCCAGAAACACCAGGCCCAGCTTGGCTTCCTTGCGGGCGATGATGGTCAATACTGCATCAGGGCCAGCGTGAATGAGCAGTACATAACCATTATCACCCTTGATCATGACCTGTTCGAGTTCGCCGCGAGCCAGCTCGGCTGCCGTCCGGTCGCCCAGGGAAAGCATGGCGGCGGCCATCGCACCGACGCGGTCCTCGTCCATGGTGGAAGAAAGCAGGGAGGCAATGGTAAGACCATCAGTAGATATGACCGCAGAAGCCTCAATATCGGCGGATGAGCCATTGAGATCACTGAGGATGGATTTGAGCATTTCTTCGCGCATGGGTTTTCTCCTGAATAAACTGTCAATAATGCAATATTAAAATGGGTCAAGCTTAGCGGTAACGTTTGTCGAGTTCTTGAACCAAGGTCACGAATGATTGATCCTGGAGACGGGGCGTTCCGCTGACGACGAGCATGAAACGTTGTTGTCCGATGAAAAGCGGCCAAAAGCCCAATTCTGATCGGCCGGAAGGGTCCAGCAGCCCCCAGGTTTCCGTGTTGATCCGTAAATTGTTTTTGAGCAGGCGATTATGGCGTGATTGCAGGGAGAGCAGATCAGCAGAAAGTCCCGCCAACTCTTCCGCAGCTTCATGAGCAAAGCCTGCTGCAGCTAGATAAAAACCATTTTCATCGGCCAGGAGGGTTTTTTGCTGGTCAGACAGGCGGGCCAGTAGCGGTGGTAAAGCATCTTCCAGGCGCAGTGTGCTGTCAGTACGTGCCTCATGGGTGCCACGCAGAAGACCAAGGCGCTGTAGCCGGAAAATGCTGCGCAAGGCTTCATCCGTATTGTTGTTTTCCGCCCATTGACTGGCTATTTCCGTCGTAAAAGGAGCGCGGTGACCTTCACGTAGTACGTGCAACAGAATGGCACGGTTACCTTCCTGATCAGGACTGGATGTCGCGTAAAAGGCTCCCGCAGGAGTAACCTCGGCATATACTTCAGTACGCGTTACAACCAGCTCTACACTCATAAGATGTCTCCAATTCCCGGATCAATGGAATAAAGCAGGGCCATGACCAGGTTTTTGATGTCCTCCTTTTTACGGCCATCAATTTCAAAAATGGGAGGGATGGGATTGAGCATTTTGAGGTCAGCGGTGACTTCAGGAAGCATGTTCGCATAATCGGCGGGACCGGGACGGTTCTGGACATCGGTTTTGGAAATACCAATGACGACCGGAACATTGACAATGTAGTCCTTGAAGGCGTGCAGGAAAAAGTGGAGATCCTTCTTCGGATTAGGACGGGTGTTGTCCAGCATGAGCACCAGGCCCAGTCCGCCCGTGGTCAGGATGTCCCACATAAAATCAAAGCGTTCTTGACCCGGGGTGCCATATAGATGAATTTTGGTTTGGGCGTCCAGTTTGAGAATGCCATAGTCCATGGCGACGGTTGTATGACCCTTACGATTCAGGGTCATGTCCGAAGCCTGGGCATCTGTAGATATGATGGGGGTATCAGATAATACGGATATGGCCGTGGTTTTCCCCGCACCTACCGGACCGGTAAAAACGATTTTATTATCTTCTCTCACAAATTGGCTCCTTGATATTCATTGTTATCTGCATCGCAGCGCGCCTCAGCCCTATATCCCGGCTATGCGTTTCAGGAGACGGCCCAAAAAGCTTCTTTTGGCTGCAGGGATTTCTGTCTCTAAGGATGCTGAATCATGTGGTATTCGAACGAGATTGCCCGGATTTTCCGGCGTGTTGTAGCGTAGTAATTCCAGGCTATCTGCAGCAGCAAGGAAATTGAACAAATCCCGGGGTTCGATGCGTAATATCTTGACGGTGAGTGCGGGCGAGGCCGGGGAACGGGCTAGAAACGCAGCCAGTCTTAATGCATCAGGAAGCATGGGCAGACGCGTCAGGTTAGGCCATTGTTTCAGCTGAACCGGCGCGTTGAGTGGCAATTTTTGATTCAATCGCCCATTGGCTGTCCATGCGGCTACTTGCCAGAGCAAGGATTGCAGGGACATATGACGAAGGCTGCTATTTTCTCCTGAGTCGCCATCTCTTGGGGCTCTCAACTGCAGATTACTGGCAGAAACCTGGCACAGTTGCTGCAATTGTTCATCATCTATTAGGGCCGCTGCCTGGTCTGCGGAGGGATCAAGGCGCAAAACCGCGCACTGATTTTGATCGGAAATTACACTAATGCCCTGATCGCGCTGCGCAATTTTTAGAAGTCCCAATAATCCTTCGTCAGAATTGAAATACTGTACTTCCTCGGGGCGAAGAACGGGAGCGGGCTTGCTGGGTGCCACGGGTACTTCGGATGCATTTTGCGGAGCCGGAGGGGGGCTGGCTTGCTGAGTATTGAGGCTGGTGACCGGGACTGTTATATCCGGTCGAATCGGTTTGACATTGGTATCCTGTTTTTCAGTTGTTCTGGGTGTATCCAACAGCAGAGCTTCCAATGCCGGGAACAAGGTTTCCATGCGCACCGGCTTTTGGAGTATGGGGAAAATACAATCTGCCGGTGAAGATATAGTGGTCACGAGTATCCGCAGCCCAGGTTCGCTCTGATGCAAATTTCTCGCGAGTTCAGTGCCGCCTGGCCCGTCAATGTCCACAATGCTCAGATGGGCGACGCGATCATCTCCTGATTCCAGCAGTTGATAGTGACGCCGTGTATGCATTTTAAACGCCATGCGAAAAACAGCTTCTTTACGGGTATCCATGCCGAAGCTGCGGACGAGGATGCTGGCATTGTCTGGAATATTATTCGTCATGATCAAATCCTAAATAACCTGTCGCTGCGGTTGGCGTTGCATGCGTTCAGCAAGGCTGAACATCTGCCGCATGATTTCTTCATCAGGTGTCGTATCCATATTGAGTATGGATCGGGTAAAGTTGGAAAAGCGCTCATGAGCGCCCATGCGCTCATACATTTCCAGAAGCGGGCGATAGTAAAGCTTGTGATCAGGACGTGCCAGGGTGGCTTTTTCAAGAAGATCAACGGCCTCTTCCACTTGCCCGTACTCCAGTAGGCTGTCAAATTCTTCAAGGATACTGTCATCACTGTTGTGGGGCATGATCTGATGATCACGATGAACTTCCTCCAGGACCAGTGCCGGGCTGGAAAAAGGGATGGCCGTCAAGGGAAGATAAAGACCATATATTTCCGCCTGTTCAGCGAGAAGGTGTTTGTTGGTTTCGCTGTCTTCCAGATGATCCCAGAGCGGATGTTCGCCCAGTTGTCGGCCATGTTTAAGCATTCGGGCGCGGAGTGCGCTTCCGGCACCCCACAAACTTATATATAACTGCAATAAAGATTCTGCGTAATTGTCACAGCGTTTTTGTCGGTAAAAAATATCCAGCAAGGTGACATGCAGTATCAACTTACGTGGTTCAAAAATGAGATTACGTTTTAAAATACGTTCGGCTTCCTGAATTTGTTGGGTCGCCAGTAATGCGCGAATAGCAGCCAACGGCTCTACCAGCGTCGCACAGATTCCCCATTCTTTAGGATTAATGGCATCAAGTTTGGCATTACCTTGGAGCAGCGCGTCCATCTTGCCGGCCAATTCGGAAGGATTATTGTTCTGGATTGATTGCAGCGGCTTTTCGGAAAAGCCGCTGAGATCCATATCCATGGGTTCAGGATTGACAAGGGCCTGCTGGAGTTCCTGTTGCACCCTGATAAGTGCCGGTGAAGGTGCTGGCTGGGCTTCGCTGGTTTTGATGGTGCTAATGGCTGCCAACTGACTATTGCTGATGCCCAGATTTTCGGCAAGCACACGGAGCTGGAGGTTTTCCGGGTCAGCTTGCAGGCCGGCGAGGGTCAGGTCCTGGGCTTCGGCGCCTGATATGATTCCTGAATCACACAAATTACTCAGCAATTCTGCAAAGCGATCCGGGTCTGGAATTTCCTGATATAAAGCCAGTAATCTCCGGCTTTGCCGGGTATCATCCGGATTGTGGGTAACGTACCAGCTGAGTGAGGTGGCCGCTTGTTCCAGATGGCCGTAAGCGAGGTAAATTTCAATTTCATCCAGGATACTGGTTTCATCAACTTCAGCAGCGGCGGTAAGACTTGCATTATCAGCGCTGCTCGATCCGGAAATTTGTATAGTTGAAACAGAAGCGGAATTTTTAGAGGCAGGCGTGATTTTTTGGGATTTTGCGTTACTTTTAAGGAGCTTCTTCCGGTTGAACAGCTTCCACAGCCCCGCTGAAACCACCAGGGCGAGCAGTAACACAATAATAATCAGGCTGCTTAGGGGTAGTTCCATACTCGAAGCTCAGTTCCGGTTAAGCGCATTTTTGCGGCAATTGACTCATGGCCTCGTAAATAGGCGTTTTAAATGTTCTGTCAATGTGCAAACAGTTCAGCGAGGGATTTCAACCGGGACACGCTCGGGCGCGAAGGCTCAGCAGATTGAGCGGCAATGGCTGCGTAGCCGGTAAAAAAGCTGGGCAAGGCCTGGACGACAATGGGCAATCTTTCGCGACTGACCGTGGCCAGCGTCCATTCTGCCCGCAAGCCGTAAACAGGATGATGGCTGCAGATGGCTGCGCCCCAATAGGAATCAGCTTGGGACCAGCGATGTTCCGCAACGCTGAGCAAATGCTGTTCCGGTGCGTGGCGCAAACCCACGTACGGTCCCATGAAAGGGATCTGCAGGTCGCTGGCCAGATCGGTGAGCATATGGTCGAGGCGATGGAGGGCATCACGGATTTCTGGTGAGTTTGCCGGTGTTCCCTGCGCTACATTTTTTAAAAATATCAGATGAGGTGATTCCACAAAGGCCTCCTTTTCCCTTATGATTATGACCGTTAGATAAAATGCTGCCAACAATCCTTTGGATTGGCTGGGCATCTTAATGGTATTTGCCGCAAACAGGAAGGCTAATGAAGCAAAAACAATGGGGTATCTGGCTGTTAACTGCTGCACTGAGTGCTTTGGGTGTTGGCGTCGCTCAGGCGAGCGTGTTTGCCTTACCGGAGCACGGCAATGTGGTGGGTACATTGCATGCAGTCACTACGCATCGAGACGATACCCTTCTGGATATCGGCCGGTTTTACGATCTGGGCTACAATCAGGTTACCAAAGCCAATCCCGGAGTGAATCCATGGTTGCCGGGGCAGGCAAGTAAGGTGGTCATTCCCGCCCAGTATATATTGCCGCCCAAGCCCTGGACCGGAATTGTGGTGGATATTCCGGCGCGGCGCATTTACTTTTTCCCGAATAATGATCATGTGGTGTACACCTATCCGGTAGGGGTGTTTCTGCCTGGTTGGAAAGAGAATCTGACTACGACCCAGATTATTGCCAAGTTCAAAATGCCAGCCTGGAATGTTCCCAAAAATATTCATTCCTGGTTCAAGACAAAATTCCACATGGATATTCCCTGGTATTGGCCGCCTGGACCGGAAAATCCGATGGGTGAGCTGGCCATGGAAACGGGCCTTTCAGGAATATTTATTCATGGCACCTATCATCCCTGGGGTGTGGGTATGCGCGCCAGCCAGGGCTGTTTTCAGATGTTCCCTGAGAATGTCGCACAACTGTTTCCGATGGTTCCGGTCGGAACCCCGGTGCGGATTATAGATATGCCTAATCTGGTAGGCGTGCACGATGGCGAAGTCTATTTGCAGTCCTACAAACCTATGCATGCTTATCACAAGGGCGTTCCTGAGCTGCAGCGAGCAGTCATGCGTATCAAGGATTTCATGGCGGAAAATCATATTCAGGAGGCGATTGACTGGAGTAAGGTGCGGCGTATTGTCGGCGAGCACAACACCGTCGCCCTGCCCATCGGTGTGAATTCGCCCAGTTATCAGACCCTGGCTGCGGCCTTACCAGCCAGGCCTTATGCTTATGCGCCTTATGGGCCTTCAGCCAATGGCGCAGCAGTACCGGCGCCGTTGCAGCTGGCCAAGCCCAGTGATCGCGAACATTTGCATGTGCAAGTGAGTCTCCCGGATAGCAAAGACCAGTAATTTCGTGAATATTACTTGCCGTTATCGAGGCCCTGTTCTTGCAGCCAAAGCCAGAGCAGGCCAAGGTATTCATGGCAGGCCTCACTGCTGATTTCCATGAAAATGGCACGTGGTAGCCAGCTATCCAGCTTCAGTTCCCGGACCTGATTCAGCCGATAGTCGGTGGGTACAGGGATTACTTCCAGATGAGACAAACGAAACCAGGCGACAGCCCGGGGCATGTGCAGGGCTGAAGTCACCAGATATATTTTTTGGATATGATGCTTTGCCAGCAAGGTCCTGGAGTCGGCGGCGTTGGCCGCCGTATTGTAGGAGTGGGTTTCCGGCCATATTGGACTGGTAACATGAAAATCCTGGCGGAGAATGTGTGCCATGGTCGTGGCTTCCGCAGCGACTCCGAAACGTGGCGCCCCGCCACTGGGGACCACCGGTAGCTGCGTTTGTCTGGCGAGTCGCGCCGCTGCCATGAGCCGTACCAAAGTGCGGGCATTGGCGGTTTCCAGGCGGGAATGGGGAGAATCCATGACTTCACCACCACCCAGTACGACAATGGCTCCTGGGTGCTCTGCTCCCGTTAATGGCTGGTTTAGGGGTGGGTAGCGGTTTTCCAGAGGCATGAGCAGCAACCGGGCACCGATTGCGGTTGAAAAAAAGTATAAAATGCCCAGCGCCAGAATAATCAGCGTCCGTCCCCAGTATCGCCAGCCCAGCACCTCACCCAGCCAGCCTAGCATCGCCAACAGGAACAATACTCCCGGGGGTTGGAGTAGCGCCGATGCCAGCGTCAGTACCGTGGTGTAACGCAGTAGCATGAAAACTTCCGGTCAGTCTTCGGTCATTTCATGAAAACTGCGTTCGGCATGGTAGGAAGAGCGTACCAGCGGGCCACTGGCGACATGACGGAAGCCCATGGCCAGTCCATCCAGGCGCAAGATTTCAAATTCATCCGGGGGCACGAAGCGGGCTACAGGCAAGTGGTGACGGGAAGGAGATAAATACTGTCCCAAGGTCAGCAACTCGCAACCCGCCTGTCGAAGGTCCTGCATGACCTCTCGAATTTCATCCAGCTCTTCCCCGAGCCCAAGCATCAGCCCTGATTTGCTGGGAATATCTGGATGTTCTGCCTTGAAGGCCGCAAGTAAATTAAGGGAATGTCGATAATCGGCACCGGGACGGGCCTGTAAATAAAGGCGAGGCACAGTTTCGAGGTTGTGATTGAATACATCTGGGGGAGTATTGCGGAGCGCCGTCAGGGCTTTATCGACGCGTCCACGAAAGTCGGGCACCAGAATTTCTATGTGGAGGTCCGGGCAATGATCACGTAACGCACTGATTACCTGTGAGAAATGCTGGGCACCGCCATCTCTTAGATCATCCCGATCTACGGAGGTGATGACCACGAAACGCAGTCCCATCGTTGCGACGGTCTGGGCAAGGTGCAGCGGTTCTGCCGAATCAGGGGGCTTGGGGCGGCCGTGAGCCACATCACAAAACGGGCAGCGACGTGTGCATACATCGCCCAGAATCATGAAGGTGGCCGTTCCGCCGCCGAAGCATTCACCCAGATTGGGGCACGAAGCCTCCTCACAAACGGTATGCAGATCCGCTGCGCGCAGAATTTTCTTGAGCCGGTCGACTTCCGGAGACAAAGGAGAGCGCACTCTCAACCATTGCGGTTTAGGCACTCTCGGCGTTTCTACGGGAATGATGGGGATTGGAATAGGATTGCGGGCTGTTTTTTCAGCGCCTCTTCCGGTTTTGTTGTCTGTGCGGGTTTCCATGATCAGGCACCTCCTTTTTGTAGAGGCCGCTGCAGCTGATCGGAAAGCGCGTTCATCAACGCTTCGGCAACGTCACGACTGGGCCAGTCGGGACAGAGATCGTGGATCTGAGTGACGGTGAGTTGGGGCATTCCGCAAGGATGAATGCGCTGAAAAGGAGATAAATCCATGTCAGTATTCAGGCTTAAACCATGGTAGCTACGCCCGCGCTGGACGCGCAGCCCCAAAGAGGCGATTTTCGCCTCGCCCACATAAACGCCGGGAGCATCCCGACGGGCATGGGCATTTACCCCATGATCTGCCAGGATTTGAATAACAGACTGTTCCATCATGCTGGTGAGTTGCCGCACATTAATACCCATTCGGGGTAAATCAATCATCAGGTAAACAATCCATTGCCCGGGGCCATGGTAGGTCACCTTTCCCCCCCGGTCACTGCGGATGACCGGTATGGAGCCAGGATCCAGAACATCGGCGGCATCGGCATTGCGGCCGAGCGTAAATACCGGCGGATGCTGGAGCAGCCACATTTGATCAGGCGTTTCCGCATCGCGCTGGGTAGTGAATTCGCGCATGGCATCCAGCACGGTGAAGTAGGGCAGGATTCCGGGCCAGCAGCGCACCAGTATGGGGGAAGTATTCATAAGCAGAGGATGACTCCGTCCACGGCTTTTACCGCCGTATAAATATTCAGAAGCTGGGCTTCATTTTGTATTTCCAAAGAGATCGTTACCGAAAGGTACTGTCCCTGACTGCTGGCGCGCAGGGCAAAAGCGCTTTCCGGTAAATCGGGGGCATGGGGCTCTACGGCTTCGCGCACTGCACCCAGCAGATCAGCATGCTGCCCAATTACCTTGACATGATGCAGATGGGGAAAGTCATCTGCTTGCCGGGTTTCTGTCTTCATGCAAGCCCCTTATTCTGTTTCAGAGCGCGTCACCGATTTTGTGGAACATCCGCGATAACCAGCCAGCCTTCTCTGCAGAAACCATGCTGACCACCGGGACTGTTTTAAGTGTTTTACCGTCAAGCTGGAAAACCAATGTTCCCACGACCGTACCTTTTTTCAGAGGGGCCTGCAAATTCGGATTGAGTTCGACAACGCGCTGCAAATCAGAAAAATGTCCCTTGGGTACGGTGACAGTGACCTTTTGGGTGACACCTACGGGAACATGCATGGGAGAGAAGTCGTTCCGCGTGATTTTACCAACCTGCTGGCCTGACTGGTACACCGGATGATTCACAAAAAAACGGTAACCGTAGTCCAACAGTGCTTCTACGGCATTGGTACTGCCAGCCCAGTTGGGTCCACCCATCACTACGGCGATCAGGCGCCGACCATTGCGCTGAGCGGTAGCGTCAATGCAATAGCCGGAGGCATCTGTCAGTCCTGTTTTAAGGCCATCCACGCTGGGATCCCGAAACAATACAGGATTCCAGCTCCGTTGGGTGATTTTGTTGTAGGTATAGGATTTTTGTTTCGTAATTTGAATGACTTGGGGGTATTGCTGAATCAGTGTCCGGGATAGCCGCGCTACATCCAGAGCAGTGGTATACAGGTTGTCATCCGGTAAACCATCAACATTGTTGTAATGGGTATTATGCAGTCCCAGTTGTGCTGCCGTTTCATTCATCAGGGTTACAAAGCCGGACCGGCTTCCTGCTACGGTTTCGGCCAATGCCACGGCGGCATCGTTGCCCGAATCAATCAGTAGCCCATGTAGGAGTTGGTCAATATTGACCGCCAGACCGGGCTGGATGAACATGCTGGAACCACCAGTTTTCCAGGCTGTGTTGGATATTTGAATGTTTTCATTGAGATTGAGGGTGCCATTGTGGATGGCCTGATAGGTCAGATAGGCCGTCATCAGCTTGGTGAGACTGGCCGGTGCGCGGCGCAGGTTTTCACTTTTCGCCGCAATAATCTGACCCGTGTCATAATCCATCAGTACATAACTGACGACGGACGGCAGGGCGGGTGCTGGAGGTGTGGGCAGTCTTGGGGTCGGCACGACGGCAAAGGCGGTGCTGGCAAAAAGCAGCCCGAAAAAAACAAGAAATATTTTACTTATTAGGGAGGGGCGGGAAATCATCAGGGCCTCAATACGGAGTGTTTAATTGGAGTGTAATCTTGATGGTATCCGAAGAATTATAATGATGTCCGTCAAGAAAGCTATGTTTGTATGCTAAGCGGGCCAAAGTCGCGGCAAAGCTTCCCGGCCCAACACCGCTTGCAGGGCTATTCATGGGTTCGTGGATGGGCGTGCACTGACATCAGAATCCCCAATCCGATCATGAAAGTCAGCATGGCCGTACCGCCATAGCTGATGAGGGGCAGCGGCACTCCGACTACGGGTAAAATCCCCGTGGTCATACCCATGTTGATAAAAATATACAGAAAAAATGTCAGACTCAGGGTGCCGGCAATCAAACGGCCAAAAGCATCCCGGCTTTCAAAGGCGATGACCAGTCCGCGCAGGACAATCAGGAGGTAAGTGGCAATTAGAATGAGTACACCAAAAAGACCGAATTCTTCAGCAAAACCAGCAAAAACAAAATCTGTTTGTGCTTCGGGCAAAAAGTCGAGATTCACCTGGGTACCGTTAAACCAGCCCTTTCCCCAAAACCCCCCGGAGCCAACAGCAATCATGCTCTGAATGATGTGATATCCCGCTCCCAAAGGGTCGCGTTGAGGGTCAAGGAAAGTCAGAATGCGCTCCTTTTGATAACCGTGCAGAAAATGCCACATGACGGGTCCACTGACTGCGACAATGATGAGTAGTCCAATAAACCAGCGCCGTCGCACGCCAGCCAGCCACATCATGAAAATGCCAGCGGCACCAATTTGGGCGGCGGTACCCAGATCTGGCTCCTTGGCAATCAACAGAAAGGGGATGGCGATCAGTATCAATCCGGTAATTGCGGCACGCCAATGGCGCACGTTTTCCTGCTGGGAGTAGTAGTAGGCCATCAGTAGCGGTAAAGCCAGTTTCATGAGTTCCGAGGGCTGGAAAGTGACGGGTCCGGCACCTAACCAGCGTCGGGCTCCGAGGCTTGTTTTGCCAGCGACCAGGGTCAGTGCCAGGAGGATAACGCCGATGCCATAAAGTGCCGGGGCCCAGGCGCGAATGCGTTCCGGCGGAGTGTTAGCAATGGCGATCAGCACAATAAATCCGATAGCAAAGTGGAATAACTGGGCGAAAACTACGCGCAGACTTTCCTGGCTGCCGCTGTAAAGCACGGCCAAACTGATGCCCATCAGAATGACAACACCGGTCAACAGGGCTGGATCCAGTTTTTGCAATGGACGAAACAGGCGCTGTGTCCGGTTCATGGCGATGCCTGCAAATGATGGCGCAGATAATCCAGCAAATAGGTAAACAGGGGCCATAGTAAGGCCCCCATCAACGGGCTGAGGAGCAGGCTGAAATGCCAGCTCACTGGCCCGGACCATAGTTGCCAGGACCAGACGATCAGTCGATGGGCGAACAGCAGCATAAATATGAAAACCAATTGTTCCCAAACGGATAGGTGGCGTACCCTGACCAGACCATTGACCAGCGCATAAATCATGAGAACATCGGCAACAGCCTGTCCACCGGGCACATTACCCATAACCATATCCTGAAGCAATCCAATGAGCCATACCACCGTATAGCTGAGTTCGGAGCCGCTACGGATCGACCAGTAAAGCAGAAGCAGGGCTACAAAATCCGGATGGATCATGCCATAAACAGGGCCAGAGGGGAGTGTTTCCAGGGCCATGGCCAGGAAAAAGGCGATTACCAGGGCAACCGCATTCATGGCTTGCTTGGCCGTGATGTTGTGTTGTTGTTCAGAAGGATAAGTACGGTAGTGAGCTGACCCAAGGGTACTGAGGGCTGCACTGAAATTTGCGCAAAGGGTTCGTCACCATTATGAATGACCCTGGAAATGGTACCAATATGCAGGCCAGAGGGAAAACGCCCTCCGAGTCCAGATGTGACCAATTGATCACCTGCTTTCAGGGGGGTGTTGCGCGGCTGAAAGGGAACACTTAACCAATGAATATTGCCCTTTCCATTAACCAGCAGCGGAAGGTTTGTGCCCGCCAGTTGCGCCGGGATGCTGCTGTCGAGGTCGGAAATCAGGGCGATCTGGGCGCTGAGATCGGCTACGTGAATGACTTGCCCGGCCACACCGCCAGCGGCCAGCACCGGCTGACCTACCTGAACACCATTGCGACTGCCCAGATTGACGGTAATGAGCTGGCTACCGGGAGAAAAGTTTTCGGCGATGACCTGGGCTACAGCCATCTTCCCGGGTGGCTGGGGAAAACTGTCGAGTAATGCCAGCAGTTGCCGGTTTTCATTGTGTAATATCTCGTTTTCCAGCAGTTTTGGTTCCAGTGTTTTGAGTTTTTCCCGCATTTGCGCGTTTTCAGCAAGCAAACTGCGGCGATCTTGCAGGTATTCACTCACTTTACGCCAGTTTTCTGTGGCCTGCAGATCCAGCCAATGAATGGGATAAGTCAGATTACCGGACCAGTTCAGCATATTGGGATGCTTTTCGCTGAGCGCCGCAATGACAATACTCAACAACACAAACGCCGCTACACGAAGGAGCGGCGGGTAGCGGCGGGGGAAAAACAACGCTGGCATGTAGAATGTTTACAGTTTCGCCGGATTAATCGTCGGCGAATACCTCACCCAGAAGTTCTAGCTCTTCCAGAGCACGACCACTGCCTCGAGCCACACAGGTCAAAGGGTCTTCGGCAACGATCACCGGCAAGGAGGTCTCCTCCATGATGAGGCGGTCCAGATCGCGCAACAGGGCACCACCTCCCGTCAGCACCATACCGCGCTCGGCAATATCGCCAGCGAGCTCCGGAGGGGTTTGTTCCAGGGCCAGCTTGATGGCGCCAACAATGGCCCCCAGCGGTTCCTGAAGAGCCTCCATGATTTCATTGCTGTTGATGCTGAAAGTGCGGGGAACGCCTTCGGCGAGATTACGCCCGCGCACTTCAAGCGTCAGCACTTCCTGACCGGGATAAGCACAACCCACTTTTTTCTTGATTTCTTCGGCCGTACTTTCACCAATCAACATACCGTAATTGCGGCGAATATAATTAACGATGGCTTCGTCCATCTTGTCGCCCCCTACCCGGACGCTTTGGGAATAAACCACACCGCCCAGAGCAATTACCCCGACTTCAGTGGTCCCACCGCCAATGTCCACCACCATGGAGCCGGTGGGTTCGGCGACCGGCATGCCGGCGCCAATGGCTGCTGCCATGGGTTCTTCAATCAGATGCACTTCGCGGGCTCCTGCGCTCATGGCTGATTCGCGGATGGCACGGCGTTCAACCTGCGTGGCTCCGTAGGGCACACAAACAATAATACGGGGACTGGGGCTGAGAAAACGCTGGTGATGGACGCGCCGAATGAAGTGCTTGAGCATCGCCTCCGTAATTTCAAAATCGGCAATGACGCCGTCTTTTAAAGGCCGAATGGCGGTGATGTTGGCGGGGGTGCGTCCGAGCATCCGTTTGGCCTCTTCACCGACATGTAAACGCCGACTACCTCCACCACGGCGGCCAGTATGAATGGCAACGACAGAAGGTTCCGAGAGGACAATGCCCTTTCCTCGCACATAAATCAGGGTATTGGCCGTACCCAGGTCAACAGCGAGGTCCGTGGAAAAGAGTCCAAGAATGCGTTTCATGATCATCTGGTTACAAGCCTTTATTATGCAAGTGGGGACACGGCCGGGACGTGAACAAAGTTAAACATCATTTCCGGGCTGCAAAATTCAGTGCGCAGTCTAGCATGAGGTATGGTTGAGATAAAATCTGGTGAAATGGGGTGATTTGGCTACAGGACCTTGTTTTGTCCACAAAAAAAACCAGCGGTAAAACCGCTGGCTAATGCTGCTCGTCACCTGAACATGGTTAAAGCTTGTAGGTTTTGGGAAAGGCAATGCCGTGGTTGTTTGCCATGTCCTTGTTGAGTACTGGCAGATCTACCTTGTCTACCCGTACATTCTTTTTGGATTGCAGCCACTGTGAAAAAATATCCCAGACTGGTTTCCCTTCAACAGGTTGCATGGCTGCCCATCCTGCCACTTTGTATTTTTTGCTGGCAGACATCGTTTGACCACCAATCCGCATATTGCTGCAACGATGATAGATTTTTTCATCGGGATTGAAATCATACTGAATATTCCCGACCCTTATCATATCCCCGCCCTGCTGATAATAGGGGTTCGGATTGAAGATGTTATCTGCCACCTGCTCCATGATGTTCTTGATTTGTTCGCCGGTGTAGGTGTTGACGGTAACCTGGGGATAGGTAATGGCCGTCTGACCCATGACGTCTTCCATGGTGATGGTTTCGCCGGGGAGCTTGCAGTAGCCCCAACGGAAACCGGGGGAGAAAGAGACTTCGCAATCCATTTCTTCCCGTAAGGCATCACAGAGCAACTGGTCAAAGCTGCCATTAAAGTTGTCACGCCGATAAAGCAGGCTTTCGGTAGTAGCCAGAGGTTGCGCCAATTTCTGCTGATAAGGGCTGCGGACCTTATGGATATAGTCAGCCATCTCCGGATCTTCCTTGATCAGGTTGGAGAACACCGGCAGATAATGGAAACGCCAGCCATTGAGTTTGCCTTTGCCGACATCCAGATCGAAACGGGCTAATACCTTGCCATTGGTGCTGGTATTGATAATCAGCGTATTGCCGACCATGAAAGGCTTGGGTCCCATAATATCATGGGTATGGCCACCCAGAATGATGTCAATACCCTTGACCATTGCGGCCATTTTCTTGTCAACGTCAGCGCCGTTATGCGAGAGCACAACCACCAAGTCTGCGTGTTGTTTCTCACGGCATTCTGTCACCATTTTCTGCATATGTTCGGTATGAATGCCAAACCCCCAGTCAGGTATCATGTAACCGGGATTGGCGATGGGGGTAAACGGAAAGGCCTGTCCAATAACGGCAATTTTACGGCCACTGACCTCATGAATATGGTAGGGTTTGAAAACCAGTTCCTGCCAGGTGTTGTTGAAGATATTCTGGGCCAGAAAATTGGCCTTGAGTTCAGTTTTGACCAGGTGCTCCACCTGATCCTGCCCGTAAGTGAATTCCCAGTGACCCACAAAATCATTTATTCCCAGGAGATTCTGGGCACCGACCATATCCGCGCCCTTGGTCCAGAGACTGGTCGCTGAACCCTGCCAGGTATCGCCTCCATCCAGCAGCAACACCTTGTCTCCCCTTTGTTGCCGATAACGTTTGACCAGGCTGGCGATGTGCGCGTATCCACCGATTTTACCGTATTTGTGCGCGAGGGTGTCGAAGTCCAGGCAAGAATAGGCATATTTGCTGGAAGAGGGGGTGGCTACTCCATAATAATCCAGCATCCACTGTCCGCAGAGATGGGGAACCTGATTCAGTACCTGCCCTACGCCGATGTTGGTATCCGGCTCACGCCACCATACCGGCAGCAATTGCGCATGGGAGTCAGTCATGTGCAATAAGGTGACATTCCCATAATCAGGAATTTCATAAGGGTCGGCATCTGACCCCCACGCCGACTGCACGGCACCCGGTGTCAGGAAGCTGCCAGCACCGGCTATGCCCATTAATTGCATGAAATCACGTCTACTTAAGTTCATTGAATCCTCCGGTACGGATTAAAGCCCGCCAGCAGCGGCTTGCTTCATCACGGTAATAATCTGGTGATCCAGTTCCTGAGCCACTTTGGCGGATTCTGGATTTTTCGGGAAATATTTCAGGGCATAGGTGGGTAAATAGGTCATCAGTTTGAGTTGACCATTTTGTTCATACATGACAATTTTACAGGGTGCAAAAGCCCCAAATTCTGGTGTGCTTTTGAGAATTTTGGCACCCAGTACCAAATTACAAACCTCATAAATGACATAGGGCTGATTACTTTTAATACCCCTTTCCTTGAGTCCCTGCTGAACATCCAGCGTGCCCACTACATTCATGTTTTCAGCCTCGGCACCGCTCTGAATACCCATTTTGATCTGGGCCGGAGTAACGCCTTTTTGCACATTGACAATGTACAATGGGCTGGCGGTATTAATTGCTGGCATTCCGGATACTGTCGAAGAAATCTCGGCACCCTGTGCCCAGCCGCCAAGAGTCAATCCCGTGCAACATAAGCCGAGCACGAGTAATGATTTTTTCATATTCATGGTATTCCCCATTGTTTCTGGTAGTAAGTAGTACCGGGTAAAAATTCAGGATTTATTACCCGGGGTTGAGTTCAGGGGCGATATCCCGGCACGTTGATCTTGATGCCGTTGCTGAGATAACTCATGAAATATTCCAGCCGCTGGTAATCTGCACTTTCGAGCGGTTGTGGCACCGCACCTACTTTTTTGTCACAACCCTGCATCCGCTTTTGCAAAGTATTTACTGCCGACCAGGCAGCCCGATAAGTCGGGAAATGGGCGCTTTGACCTTGTACTGGAGAAATAATTTGTGCGCGTAAATATTTCCCGGCATAAGCAACATGGCAAGTAGCACAGGAAAAATTCAGTTGCCCGCGTTTCATGAAAAAGTAGGCTTTACCTTCTTCAAAGGCTTGCGTGGCCCCCGGACCCTGCACCTGAACATCCATTGGCATGCCATTGGACAAGGACGTCAGATATGTTTGCAAAGCCACCATATCACTGCTGCCATATTTAAGCGGTGCCTCACCATTAGCCTTGCGGCAGGCATTCAGACTGGTACCGATAGTTACTATGTCATGGGTTTTGGGGTCATACATGGGGTAGTGCGCCGCCACACCCTTACCACCATCAGGATAACAACTGGCATAAGACTTGCCGTTAGCAAAAGGCTTGGTCCACAAAGCCTTGCCTTGGGATAAAGTCAAATCTCCGGGATTAAACTGAATGGCCTCCTGATATTGACTGTACATTTCCGGGCTGAATGCATAAGAACCCAGCGCGTACTTCTCCAAAGGCATTTTGGGATTTTGTTCCTTAAAATAGGTATGAAATTGTTTAAGCGTCTCGGCCGGTCCGACCTTGGTATTTCCCAGGTCCCACCAGTTGACTGCCTGCGCGGCGTCACTGACACCAGCTAGGCCTATGATTGAAAGCGCAATCAGCAACCGCTTCATGGGTTCCTCCTTTTATTGCAGGGGCGATTTCATTCGCCCCGATATAGGTATCAGGCTACTGTCAGTTTGGAATCGGCACTCCAGTTACCGCCGGTATTGTCTTTCCAGACCATTTTCAGGGTTCCGCTACTTTCGGCCCGCAATTTGAATGCGAGGTAGGGATTGGCACTGACGGCTGTACTCCAGTCAATGTCCAGTAAAGGTTTGTCATCAAATGTCACTGTGACGGTTTGGATAAAATGGGCCGGAATGACTTTTCCAGCCTTATCTTTGGTCAGACCCGTAGTCATGGGATTCATAATCAGTGAACGGATTTCGACAATTTCCCCTTTTTTGGCGCTGCTCGCCATGCGAATCATTGGGTTACCTACATTTCCTGCCATGGATAATTCCTCTTTTTAATGGGTGTATATTGGTTTAACCGCCGCAACCACCAATGGTGACTTTGACTTCCCGGGGAGCAGAGGCCATCAGAACGCCCTTATTGGTTTTGGCAACGACCCGGACATTGTCCGTTTTTGCCATTTTGATGCGTTGTTGGATGTATGCTTTACCTGCTGCGGGCGTAAACGTGAACTGACTGGCCAGAGGGGTGGGATTGTGATCGACAAACAGATAAACCGCTGCAATGTAATCGTCCGCCGTCATGGGCGAATCAACTTCAATGGTGACGGGAACCGCTCCGCCGTTTTCAGCAATAGTGGGCGCGGTCAGTTTGACTTTGGATGACACCGGCACGTTAGTTTTACCGACGGAATCGGACATAGCCTCTTTCAGTAACTTGGCATCAAAAGCTTTTGCAGGCCATCCGGCAACATTGTCTGCAAAGGCCAGTTGAGGCTTGATCAAGCCAAGACCAGCAGCCGTAGCTACGGCCCCTGTAGCCAGGCTGGCACCTAAAAACTGGCGTCGCTCAATGGGTTTACTCATCATTATTGTCTCCTTAGGAATTACAGATGGATTATTTACTTCAAAGACCACAAATAGTCGGCAACCTGCTCTAACTGTGTCTGCGTCAGCACTTTGTTCTTGCCAAATTCCGGCATGTTTGCGTAAGGAAATAGTTTTTCAGGATCACCTAAAAAAGCGACAAGTTTTTCCTTGGTCTGAAACATCTGCTGAAAGGTCACCCCCTGCATGGGCAGGGCCGGACCCACATTGCCCGCCATGGTTCCGCCCGGTAGAGCGTGGCAGGCAAGACAGTTTCCCTGAGCGCGATTGAAGGCAATAGCTTTGCCGGCCTGAATACTGCTGACGTTGCCCGGCGCTTCTGCCGCTGCGCCATTTAGGCTAAATCCCAGACAGGAAATACCCGTCACCAGCAAACCGATCTGAGCCAGCTGTTTATTTCTGTGCTTCATAAAATGCTCCTTTAATGCAGCGCGACCTACTGGCGCGGCAAGATTAATTAGCAGCTTTTGTGCCATCATTTTAGACAGAATGGCTTCTTATAATAAACAATAAAATAGTCTGTAATGTATAATTTCTGGTACCGTTTTTTTAGCCATTTTTACGGCATTTTCAGCCCTAAATCTGGATCAATAGGTGTTTTTCAATGATTCAGGCCGGACGGTACAAAGGCGCTGTGCGGGTGAGGGTGTTGCCGCGAGCAAGAGAAGGGGCAGTCGAGAGAAAAAACAGTGTGCCAAAAGGACCAGATGTTTCGCACCGGTCCCTGCAATGGATCAGTTATCGAGGTTGTCTTCTTCAGAATCCTGGTCGCCAAGCAGGCCGATATTTTTCATTTTGGTCCGCAATTGTTTGCGGCTGATACCCAGAAGAACAGCCGCCTGACTTTGATTAAACCGGGTTTTTTCGAGGGCGCTGAGCACGGTTTGCCTTTCCAGGGCAGGTAAATCAAAGGGGCTTGCCGTACCGGATCCACCAGCCCCAGCATTTTGCTGGCAGATGTCGGGAGGGAGGTCCTGCCGCTGTATGTGTCCATGACGATTGAGCACCACCATCCGTTCCAGAAGGTTTTCAAGTTGTCTGATATTGCCGGGCCACTCATAGGCCTCCAGGGCAGCCAGGGCTTCACTGCTGATGGTTACGGTCGGGCTACTGCCAATGACGCTGCAGATTTGTTCCAGAAAATGATGTACCAGCGGTGCGATGTCCGCGCGTCGCTCGCGCAGCGGAGGAATATGGAGCGGAATGACATTCAGCCGATAATAGAGATCTTCCCGGAACCGGCCTTCAGCTACGGCCTTGGCCAGATCCATGTGGGTGGCTGCCACGATCCGGGCCAACATGCGCAAGGGTTGATGGGTGCCCAGACGGGTAAATTCCCGTTCCTGCAGGGCGCGGAGCAGTTTGACCTGCATGGCGAGAGGCATATCTCCCACTTCATCCAGAAAAAGGGTTCCGGCACCAGCCATTTCTAGTTTGCCAGCTTGCGTACGGGTCGCTCCCGTAAAGGCGCCTTTTTCATAGCCAAAAATTTCACTTTCCACCAACTCCAGGGGAATGGCGCCACAGTTAAAAGCGACAAAAGGTTGGTCGGCCCGATTGGAAGCTTGATGCAAGGCACGCGCAACCAGCTCCTTACCGGTCCCGGATTCTCCGGTAATCAGCACATTGGAGGGAGCTGGAGCTACCAGATCAATGGTTTCCAGCAGGGCTTCGATAGCGCGGCTGACTCCGATCAAGCCGTGCCGGCGTGGCTCCTGACGCATGGGGGGTAGTGACCTGCCACGACGTCCCAGGGTTTGGCGAATCAAGGCGATCAGTTCGCCCTCATCAACCGGTTTAGTCAGATAATGTTCGGCACCCGCCTTGATGGCTTCGACCGCCTGCTCAATTTCTCCGTAGGCTGTCGTAATAATGACCGGTATTTCAGGATGCGTCGCCTTGATATTGCGCAATAGTTCGGTGCCGGAAAGCCCGGGAAGGCGCTGATCAGTCAGGATCAAGTCGGGTGCATTGCTTGCAATGATTGCCAGCGCCTGTTCGCCATTTTCGGCTTCCAGTACCTGGAAACCCTCGGCAGTCAGTACCGCTGCCAAAACACAGCGAAGGTTTTTTTCATCTTCTACAATTAAAATCAGATTTTGCATGTTTATAGGGTCGGTCTCAGAAATTTTTTGGTCATGGTCATCATCAGGATGACAGGGGAAGCTTACAGGGCAAATGGAGAATGAATCTGGCACCGGAATGGGTTTCGCACAATTCTACGCTGCCATCATGCACCATCATGATTTTGGTGACCACGGCCAATCCCAGACCGCTACCCTTGGTTTTGGTGGTGACATAGGGTTTGAAAATGTTCTTCCGTTTTTCCGGAGGAATGCCCGGCCCATTATCAGAAACCATAATGTCCAGCTGCGCAAGCCCGGATTTTTCTGCAGCAAGATGCAGTTCCCCATCTTGCATGGGCAGGGCATCAATGGCATTGAGAATCAGATTGCTCAAAGCCTGTTCGATCAGGGAAGGGTCCAGCATGGCATGCAGGGATTCCGGGCAATCCAGAGTGGCCATAATGGTTTTGGTCTCCAGGTCTGCGCGATGCCTGGATAGACACCGCTCCAGCAGATGCCGGATTTGCGTGTCGACAGGAATCGCCGCGTAGGGCCGGCCAAAGTCCAGAAAGCCCTGTGTCATGTCATACAGGCGCTGCACTTCTTCTTCAATGATGCGGATAAAATCGCCCTGATTGTCAGCCTGACCATAGCGTACCAGGTAACGTGCGGCACCGCGCAGGGAGGACAGGGCATTGCGGATTTCATGGGCCACCTGTGCAGACATTTCACCAATGGTGGCCATACATTGCATGGCCTGTTGGCGCTGGTGCAGCTGACGAAGCTCCAGCAAATGTTCCCTGAGGCGCTGTTCGGTGAAGCGAAAAGCCCATTCCAGGCGGTACAGTTCGTCGCCCGACTGGGGAGTGCGGACAAGGGTGAACTTCTTGTCGAGGCCAAGACGGTCTTCCATGCTTTCAATTTCATCCAGTAGTCTTAATACGGGACGCGTCATTGCCAGGCTGACCAGATAGGCTCCCAACAGGCCCAGTAATGCGGTAATCAAGCCAAGTACAATCAACCGACTGGTGGTTCTATCCAGGCGCTGGTTCACCAGTCTGTTAATGTGTTTCTGATTACCCTGGAGATATACGGCGCCCAGCTGATTACCTCCGGCCAGAACAGGTGCAGCGAAGTGATCGGCCTGATGGGCGTTGGCTCTGGACAAATATGAAGGGAGGGTTTGTCCCAGCTGGCGGATATCGGGGCTGGCTACCACGACATTTCGGCTATTGGTGATGACTACTGTTTGCACCAAAGGATTGTGCAGATCTGCCAGCTTGCCCAGTTTCCCACCATCTTTCAGCAGGAGAGGGTCTGCTGCCGAGCTGGCCAGCGTTTCCGTCAGCCGCAGCAATTCGGTCTGTACCTGATTGGTGAGATCGTTGCGTACGGAGGTGTATAAAAATATGGAGATTGATAAATAAATCAGAGCCACCAGAAGCAGCACAAAAGTCATGCTTTTGGCTCGCCAGGACATATTTTGCCAAAAGTGCATCACTGGCTGGAGAATATGTACAACGACTGCCCGGGTCTTCCAAACATCCTGTTTTTTTGAGGAAGCAGGAATATCTGGTCCTGAAGCCTTGCTCGGACTAGGCATCAGGCAGAATGCTGAAACGCATGAAACCGGCCGTGTCCAGCACGTTGAGGGGCATTTTCGCAACCTGTTGTTTGACAGCGCTGTGTATTCCGAGCGGCAGCTGGCGTTTGCCGACCAGTGTCCATACCGGTGCCCGGCCGGCGCTTTGAACAATCGACCAGATACCGGGTAATTCTTTTTCTAGGGCCATGACAGTAGCTGTACGGACTATGCCGAGTGTGGCACGATTTTCTGCCAGTGCTGTAAAAACAGCGTGCTCTGAACCTTCCGGAACCCATGTCACCGGTCTGTTACCGGCCAGGCGGAGCAGTTTGGCTTTAGCCAGAGAGCGGGCGCTGCAGTAAGGGCTGGCAAAAGCAATGCGCAGGGGACCCGTGGATGGCCCGGTGCCTGGTATCGACATATCCCTACGAATAATCGCCAGGCCATGCAGGTCATGGCGAGGAACTGACTGGGCAATAGGCAGCATCTGCGTTTTTTCCATGGCGACCATTCTGGGGGTTAGCAGGGCGAAGTCAAATTTGCCAGCGCGCCCATCGGCGACGAAACTCTGTTCGTTATGGGGAATGACCAGCTGTACAGGAAGTCCCGTGGCTTCATTCAACGCCTTTTGCAGCGGGGCAAAAATTTGGTATGCCGCTATCGGTGTGAAAGTGGGCGGAATTCCCAAGGTCATGGCTTCTTGCGGCACTTTGGGAAGGAGTTTGACCCCGTGTATTTCTTGATAGAGGGTGCGTAGCGCATTGTAATCCCCATCATTGATGGCTTTGAATCCTGCTGCCAGACCGCCAAGAGCCTGAATGCTGACGGGATCCTGCATTTTTGCTGTCAGTAGAGCGGCGGTGAGTTTCGTGCGGACGTTGGCGGGCACGCCGGCAGAAGCCGCCAGTAGGTCTCCGGGGCCGACCTCGGCATCGGCAATGGCGCGCAGGGTTCCCGAATGGATATAGGGTGCTGCCACGTTTTTGGCAACCGCTGTAGCATCGTAAAAACGCGCAGCCACATCCATGAGCGCACTCTGATCTGATCCACTTTGCCGAAAAACACTAAAACTTTTGGGTGTCATCCCCAGCTCACGAAACATGGACAAGGGTACCAGCGAGGAAGCTGCACAGGCAGGATCCCCCATGACAAAGCTGCGGTTCCTGAGTTGTAACACGTTGTGGATGGGGCTGTTACGACGCACGACAATAACACTATGGTTTCCGCCGGGAGTGGGAATCACTCCGGCGAGAGGGTAATAAGCCTGTTGATGGGCACTGCGGATGTAAGCAATAGGACAAAAAAGCACCATTTGCGGAGTGTTTTGGTCGGCCTGATTGTAAAAGCTTTGTAGATTGGCGCTGAAGCTCAGTGTGATTTTTTGATTAATGGCATGGCTTAAGTAGTTGGCCAGCGGTGTGAATGCGGCATACATGACGGCCGGGCTACTGACCGGGGGCAACAGAAAGCGTAAATCGGCTTGCGCTGGCAAGGCGAAACAACAGAGAATCAAACACAGCCAGAGCTGTCTTTTGGTTTTCATGAGAAATTCCAGAGCCGTTCGGATAGGTTCAAATTGTAAGCAAAAGGAGTGCCAGATTCATGTCTGTTCCTGAAAATCTGAATCATTTTAATGCGCAGGGCGAAGCCCGCATGGTCGATGTTGGCGCGAAGGCGGTGAGTACGCGGATTGCCATTGCAGAAGGCGAAATCAACATGGCAGAAAGCACCTTCCACCACATTACCGAAGGGCAGATTCACAAAGGTGATGTGCTCGGAATTGCCAGAATAGCCGCCATCCAGGCCACTAAAAGAACCTGGGAGCTGATCCCTTTGGCACACCCGTTGTTCTTGACGGCTGTTCAGGTGGACCTTATTCCTGAAACTGACCCCACCCGCATTGTTTGTCGTGCGGAAGTACACTGTGCAGGGCAAACCGGCGTGGAAATGGAAGCATTAACTGCCGTATCTGTTGGGTTGCTGACCATATACGATATGTGCAAGGCAATAGACAGGGGTATGATCATCAGTGACATCCGCCTGCTTAAAAAGGAAGGCGGCAAGACGGGCCTCTGGACAAGAGAGGCCCACTCGTAAACTTCAACTATTTGCCGCGATGCGGGCTGGAGCTATAACGCATCATGACATCCGTGTCTTTCCAGCTGGCTTCCTTCAGAATTTCATCCGGAATCATATAACGATCCTGGGGAGCCACATCCTGGAATTTCACCACGCGCAGCACATCTCCATAAGGTAACTTGCGCAGCAGGCCATCTTTGTCGGTGGCCCGAACGATCATGGCATCCTTGAGCAGGGCGTAGACATAGAAATTACCGGGACGCAATTTACCTTCCTTATCCTTCCAGGTCACGGTAATGCGGGAATGTTCTTTGAAATCGTTGCGAATCATGAATGCATCTCCTTGGACTAAGCGCCATTAAACTAATCATCGTCCCCACCACAAAGCAAATAAGGACTACTTATTACAAAATCAAAAACGCTGACTTGCTTTATCAGGCACGCTCCGCCAAGATTTCGGCGATAACGGGATGTCCCCGATTTGTTGCAGCCAGGCGCGAGGTACAAATATGGCTACGGTTATGGAATTTGAAGACCACAGCAAGCAGGAAATCAAGTACTCCACTTGCTACATGTGTGCTTGTCGTTGTGGCATCAAAGTCACTGTAGAAGACAATAAGGTACGATTTATCCAGGGTAACCGCAACCACCCCATCAATCAGGGTGTGCTTTGTGCCAAAGGCTCTGCAGGCATCATGAAGCAGTATTCGCCGGGTAAATTGCGTAATCCACTGCGGCGTAAGCCCGGTACCGAGCGTGGAGCCGGAGAGTTCGAGGAAATTTCCTGGGACGAAGCCATTAACACCCTGACCGAAAGATTGGCCCATATCCGGGCCACCGATCCAAATAAACTCGCCTATTTTACGGGACGTGACCAGATGCAGGCGCTCACAGGATTGTGGGCGCAGCAGTTTGGAACCCTGAACTGGTCGGCCCATGGCGGCTTCTGTTCGGTGAACATGGCTACTGCCGGATTATATATGCTGGGTCACGCGTTCTGGGAATTTGGTGATCCGGATTGGGATCGTACCAAGTATTTCATGCTCTGGGGTGTGGCCGAAGATCACTCCTCCAATCCCCTGAAAATCGGTCTGGAAAAACTCAAGCGTCATGGTGGCAAGTTTGTCGGAATCAATCCTGCGCGAACGGGGTATCAGGCCATCGCCGATGAGTGGGTGCCCATCAAGCCAGGTACTGATGGCATGCTTGCCCTGTCCATGGTCCATGTTCTGCTTCAGAACGAACAGTTCGACTGGGATTTCCTGCTACGCTATACCAATGCCCCTTTCCTGGTCGTCAACACACCGGGTAAAGTCGGTGACGGCCTGATTCTGCGTGATGCCGAAGGACATCCCATGATTTGGGATATCCAGAAGGAATGCTTCGCCAATGGCATGGAAGCGGGCTCAGCCGGAGCCATGTTTGGAGAATATACGGCCCCCGACGGCAGGCCGGTGCGTACGGTCATGTCGATTCTGGCGGAACGTTATCTCAGCGACGAATTTTCTCCGGAAAATGCCAGTAAAATTACGGGCATTCCCGCCGAGACCATTGAACGGCTGGCGCTGGAAATGGCCCATGTGGCTTTCAAGGAAAGTATTGAAATCAATGTAGAGTGGACGGACTGGGCTGGACGCAAGCATGACAAGTTCATTGGTCGTCCGGTTTCCATGCACGCCATGCGCGGTATTTCAGCGCATTCCAATGGTATGCAGTCAGCTCGGGCCATTCACTTGCTGCAGGTATTGCTGGGTACGATTGATTGCCCCGGAGGCTTCAGATCCAAGGCCCCTTACCCCAAGCCCGTCCCGCCAGCAGTTAAACCCGCTCAGCACAGTGCGCCCAATACGCCCCTCAAGTCTTCGCCTTTGGGTTTCCCCACTGCACCGGAAGATCTGGTTATTGATGAAAATGGTCAGCCCAAACGCATTGATAAGGCCTATTCCTGGGAAGCACCTATAGCCAACCACGGCTTGATGCACATGGTGGTCACCAATGCGGTCAATAAAGACCCCTATGCTATTGATACCCTGATTTTCTTCATGGCCAACATGAGTTGGAACTCCACCATGAACACGGCCAATGTTCAGGATATGCTGAAATCCAAAGACGAGAATGGCGAATATAATATTCCCTTTCTGGTGGTGGTAGACGCCTTCCATTCGGAAATGGTTAATTTTGGTGATCTGATTCTGCCAGATACCACTTATCTGGAGCGTTATGATGCCATCTCACTGCTGGATCGTCCGATTTCCGAGCCGGATGCCATTTGTGACTCCATTCGTCATCCAATCCTCAAGCCTGATCGCAATGTGCGTCCCTGGCAGGAAGTCATGGTGGACATTGCCGGTCGTCTCAAATTCCCGGCTTTCACCAAGGAAAATGGAGAACCCCGTTTTTCCGGCTACAAGGATTTCATTACTAACTACGAGCGTGCGCCCGGAATAGGCTTCCTGGCAGGCTGGCGTGGTGAAGATGGTGAAACCCACTTGCGTGGGGCACCAAACCCCAATCAATGGGATCGTTACATCGAAAATCAGGGGTTCTTCAAGTATCACTTGCCGGAGTCCATGGCTTTTTATCGCTTTGCCAACAAGGAATACCTGGAGTTGTCTCAGCGTATTGGTTTCAATCCGACGGCTGATCCCATCATCATTGAACTGTATTCCGAGACCTTCCAGCGTTTCCGTCTGGCAGGTATGGGTCTCTACGATGGTCCACAGCCCAAGGATCCGGTAGACCGCGAGCGTTTGGCGACCTACTTTGATCCGCTGCCAGCTTTTTATGAGCCGCTGGAACAGCAGCGCGTGGACAAAAAAGAATACCCATTTTTTGCCGTCAATCAGCGCCCCATGATGATGTACCACTCCTGGGACAGCCAGAACGCCTGGCTGCGTCAGATTATCGCCCAGAACTATATGTACATGAACCGCAAGCGCGGTGAGCAGATGGGGATCGTTGATAAAAGCTGGGTATGGGTGGAAAGTCATAACGGAAAAATCCGGGTGCAGGTCAAGCTCATTGAAGGTTGTCAGGAAGATACCGTCTGGACCTGGAATGCCATTGGTAAACAATCCGGAGCCTGGGGCCTGAAACCGGAAGCCGCTGAGGCAACACGCGGTTTCTTGATGAATCATCTGATTTCCGAACTACTGCCAGCCAAGCAGGGGGAAAGACGTTTGACCAATTCCGATCCCATTACTGGTCAGGCGGCCTGGTACGATCTGATGGTCAAAATATATCCGGCGGCACCAGGAGAAGAAGGCACCTGGCCCGTATTCCCAACCATGAAGCCTTTACCTGGTGATACCCCAGCACCTGACGTGCTGCGTTACCATACCCACAAGCCCGTCAATCTGAAATCCTGACGTGCCAAGGAGACTATTATGAGACTCGGATTAGTCATTGATCTGGACACCTGCGTGGGCTGTCATGCCTGCGCGGTGGCTTGCAAAGAATGGAATACCAGTGGCACCACAGCGCCGCTAACCGATTATGATCCCTACGGCGCCAAGCCATCCGGGGTCTGGTTCAACCGTATCCGGCATTTTGAAATAGGGGACTACCCCTATAACAAAACCGTCAATTTTCCCATGTCCTGTATGCATTGTGAAAACGCCGAATGTGTGACGGTTTGTCCCACCGGTGCTTCCTACAAGCGCGCTGAAGATGGCATTGTTCTGGTCGATCAGAACAAATGTATGGGTTGTAATTATTGTTCCTGGGCATGCCCTTATGGTGCCCGCGAGTTGGATCGCGTCTCCGGAACCATGAAAAAATGCACCCTGTGTATTGACCGTATTTATGATATGGAAATTCCGGAAGAAGAAAGGCAGCCTGCCTGTGTACTGACTTGTCCGGCTCATGCTCGTATGTACGGCGATCTGGATGATCCGGAAAGTCCGGTTAGTCGTGCTGTGCGTGATCGGGGCGGCTATCAGCTGATGCCCGAACTGAATTACAACCCTACCAACCATTATTTGCCGCCCCGTGTTCATGCCCCGATCCCCACTGAAGAGCTGAAGAAAAAAGCAGTTCGTAAAGTGAAAGAATGGGTCAACCGCGTAGTTGAGCGTTAAGGAGATACCATGCATCCGGCACTCGCAGTTATTTTTCTGACGCTTTTTTCTGGCGGTGGTTTTGGCATTATGGCCTTGACGGCCATCATCAATGATTTTCAGATTGATGGCGGGTTAAATCCCCTGCAGACCATGGTCGCAGTCGTTCTCTCGCTGGTTTTTGTCACCATCGGCATGCTTTCTTCTACCGCGCATCTGGCGAACCCCAAGAACGCCTGGAGGGCTTTTACCCGTTGGCGCACCTCCTGGTTGGCCCGCGAAGGTGTTTTTGCGGTGTTATATTATCCGTTTGCTTTTGCTTATCTGGTCTGGGTGTTTTTCACGGCAGGCACACAGGATACGGTAGGTTTGATTCTAGTGAATCTGGCTGGCCTGATTGGTCTGATTACCATTTTCTGTCAGGGTATGATTTATGCCGTGCTCAGAACCATTCGCCAATGGAATACGGCTCTTGTACCCGCAAATTTCTATGTTATGGGTTTGGCCATTGGTGCCACGATTCTTGCTGCCGAGCGAATGATCATGGGAGCACCGGCGCTTACCCTGGTAGGTATTGCCCTGGGTCTGCTGGTCGCGGCAGCGGTCATGAAAGGTATTTATTATTTCTGGATTGGTCGTCCAAACGGTCCGACCATTCGTACGGCAACCGGTTTCAACCGTTCAACCGTGCGGATTCTAGAGCAGGGCCATACCTTTGGTACTTTTCTGACGGAAGAGTTCGGACATACTTTGCCCAGTGCCAAGGCGCGCAGTATTAAATTCATGATGTATATATTTGCCTTCATTATTCCGGTGGCCGCTCTGATCATTGGCTTCCTGACCGGGCAATTGTTTTTCGCATGGCTTGCCATTGTATCCGTTGTTTTTGGTATTGGTGTTGAACGCTGGCTGTTTTTTGTTGAGGCCCAACACGTCATCAATCTGTACCATGGCCGTCAGCAATGTTGAACTGGGTCAGAAAAGAGGTCTAGTATAGTTTTTTCATTATTGCTGAGGTGAATGGATATGGCGCAGGAAGTGTTTGCTGTACCGGCACGGGAATCCGCTCTGGCGGATCGTTTCGGGAGGCAGATTACTTACCTGCGTATTTCCGTTACGGAACACTGTAATTTCCGTTGCTCCTACTGCTCACCGGCAGAAGGCACTCCTTTTTTTGCCAGGAAAGATCACCTTCAGGTGGATGAGTATGATCGCCTGATCGGGGTTTTTGCAGACTTGGGTGTGCGCCACATGCGCTTTACTGGTGGTGAGCCACTCATACATCCGTACTTGCCTGATCTGATTGCTGCTGCCCATCAGCATGGAATTGGTAAAATCAGTATCAGTACAAATGGCCTGTTACTGGCTCGCAAGGCCGAACAACTACAACAATCCGGGGTCAATAATCTCAATATCAGTCTGGACAGCTTGGAACCGGAAGTATTTGCCCGGGTCACCCGGGGTGGAAATCTGCAAGAGGTTCTGCACGGAATTTCTGTCGCAATCAGTGCTGGTATTCCCCGTATTAAGCTGAATGTGGTGCTCATGCGTACCGAAAACGGCCATAATCTCGCTGATCTGGTGCGCTACGCTTTGGCGCAGCATGTTGATATCCGTTTTATTGAAACCATGCCCCTGGGACAAGCCGGAAGCGAGGCCCAAAACGCGGAATTTTTGAGTGCAAGCGAAGCGAAAATGCTCATCGAAAAAGAGCTGGGCACTTTGTATCCGGCCTTTCGGCCGACGGATAATGGTCCCGCCCGGCTTTTTCAGTTTGCAGAGCACCCACGTTCGCAAATCGGATTTATCACGCCCATCAGCGAAAATTTTTGTGCCACCTGTAATCGGGTCCGCCTGACTGCAAGTGGTCGACTGGTATTTTGTCTGGGCCAGGAAAATGGTATGGACCTGCTACCTTTGCTGAGAGGAAGCAGCAGAAACGAAGAAATTGCCGATGAAATCCGCGATAGGATTTGGCAGGATAAACCCGAACGTCACGAATTTGTCACAGATCCGGAACGTTCTTCGCGGATATTCATGATGCGTTTGGGTGGATAATGGTGCTACACGTGAACGAATACATGGTGTAAGCTAGAAGATGACATTATTTAATTAATTGGTGAATAGCTTATGTACGGTTTTCAGGAAATCACGGCAGATCAACTCAAGGCCTTGAGCGATCAAGGTGATGAGTTCATTCTGGTGGATGTACGTTCTCCCGCTGAGGTGGCACGTGGCATCATCGAAGGAGCCCGGCACGTACCCTTGCACATGCTGCCGATGTCTCTACAGCAGTTGGATAAATCCAAAACGGTGGTATTTTATTGTCTCAGTGGTGGACGTTCAGCCCAGGCTGCAGCTTTTGCCGTTGCTCAGGGTTTTGGACAAGTGCTTAATTTGCGCGGTGGAATTTCAGCCTGGGCGAATCGTGGACTGCCTATTGGTCAGTTACCCGGTTGATTAGCATTTTCTAAAATAGGGGTGCTTAATCATCAAATCAAAATATTTGCCTTGCTGTTCCCCCTTTTCCTGATACAGTCTTGCAGGTAGTTTTCAGACATCAATAACCTTAGGAGGTTAAACCATGGTACAAGAAGATCAAGTACTCGACGCACGTGGCCTGAATTGCCCCTTGCCCATCCTGCGCACCAAAAAGGCTCTCGGTGAGCTGACTTCCGGTCAGGTTTTGAAGATCGTCGCCACTGATCCTGGCGCGGTAAAAGATTTTGAAGCATTTGCCAAGCAGACCAAGAATCCTCTTTTGGAGCATGCTGAAGCAGCCGGCGAATTTATCTTCTTCATCCAGAAAGCATAATTGAATGAGGTTGGGCTGACCGCCTGACCAGGAGTAGAAAATGGACGAGAAAAAACTAGCGATTGTTGCCACAAAAGGCACCCTTGATTGGGGGTATCCTCCCTTTATCCTGGCATCCACTGCTGCAGCCCTGGGCTACAGTGTGGAAATCTTCTTCACCTTTTACGGCCTGCAATTGCTCAAGAAAGATCTGAGTCATCTGCGCGTCAGCCCCTTGGGTAACCCAGCCATGCCGATGCCTGTTCCCATGCCTACCCTGATGATGGTGTTGCCAGGTATGGAAGGAATGGCCACATCCATGATGAAAAGCAAAATGAAAGCCAAGGGCGTAGCCAGTCTGGATGAATTGCGCGAGCTTTGTGTTGAGGCTGAAGTAAGAATGATCGCTTGTCAGATGACAGTCGATCTTTTCGAGTTTGATACGGCTGACTTTATTGACGGAATTGAATTGGGCGGTGCAGCGGCCTTTTTTGAATTCGCCGGTGAGTCCGATATCACGTTATTTATTTGAACCAATGATCTGTGCTGCGGGTCGAAAAGGTACGACGTATTAATTACGAGCGAGGAGCGAGTAGATGGCGACTTACGCTGAAATGAAAGAGATGTTTGACGAAATCCGTGCGGATTTTCGTTATGACCACGAACTCAATGGCTGTTTGAATTGTGGCATTTGTACGGCTACCTGCCCGTCGGCGCAGTTCTACGATTATAGTCCCCGTGAAATTGTCCAGTTGCTCTGGACCGAAAACGTGGAACAGATTTATGACGCCATGCAGGAAAAAATCTGGGCCTGTGCTCAGTGCATGACCTGTGCAGCACGTTGTCCTTTCAAGAATTCTCCCGGTGGACTGGTCATGATCATGCGCGAAGTCTCCATTCGCCATGGTATGCAATCGGCCAAAGATGTGTTGCGCCCCTTTGGTCGCGTAATGCTCAAACTGATTACCACGGGTAATCAGCTTTCTCCTGACATGATCCAGCCCGATCATTTCCCGGACTGGGGCCCCAATATTCAGAAGGTTGAAGGAGATTTGCGGATTCTACGCAAAGCAATCCCGGTTCGCACGCTGCAAACGGTAGAAACGGCCTGGGAGGTTTCCCTGAAAACTTCCGTAGAAATGTACACCATCTGGGAAATGACGGGTGTGCTGAAGTCTCTGGAAACCATGGATGAAAACCTCTTTGATGTGATTGAGGATTTCATTGATGAAAAACGGGAAGATTATGAAGACTGGCTCGAGAGCCAGGAAGACTGACGGATCAAGGAGATCGTTATGAGCGACAACAGCACGCAGCAAGGATTAGCAGGGCACGGAGCTTTTTTTCAGGACACGAACTTATCGGCCAACGAAGCGGAAGCGGCCACGGCATGGGTACGCAGTCACGTAGACCGTCGCACCATGGACCTGGGCGAGCGTATGGACGACATTCGCGAGCACATGTGGGAACTGGAAAAAGAAGGTGAAATCATTGTTCACCGCATTACCGATGACCACAAGCCTATTGAAGTAGACACTCTCTATGGCTGGAAAAAGCGGGTACCCACCAACCAGCTCTGGCATCACAAGAGCTGCGGCCAGTGTGGCAACATTCCCGGCTATCCCACCAGCCTGCTCTGGTTCATGAACCACTTTGGCACGGATTATCTGGACGAAACCGACCAGACCTCCTGCACCGCCTGGAACTACCACGGCTCTGGCATCGGCAATGTTGAATCCCTCGCCGCCGTCTTCCTGCGCAACTTCCATCAGGCCTATGTCTCCGGCAAGCAGCACGGCTATGAAAACGGCCACTTCTTCCCGCTGGTCCACTGCGGCACCTCCTTCGGCAACTACAAGGAAATCCGCAAGTATTTGATTGAATCAGCCGAACTGCGCGAAAAGGTCAAGAAAATCCTCGGCAAGCTCGGTCGTCTGGTCGATGGCAAGATTGTCATTCCCGAAGAAGTCGTGCACTACAGTGAATGGTTGCATGTCATGCGCAACCGCATTGCCAGCGAACTGCAGACCATCGACATGAGCAACATCCGGGTGACCACCCATGCGGCCTGTCACTACTACAAGATGGTGGCGGAAGACGCCATTTACGACAACAGCATTCTCGGTGGCAACCGCACGGCCGTCGGCACCTCGGTCGCCCAGGCGCTGGGAGCTCAGGTCATCGACTACTCCACCTGGTATGACTGCTGTGGCTTTGGCTTCCGGCACATCATCTCCGAGCGCGAATTCACCCGCAGCTTCACCATGAACCGCAAGATCAAGGTGGCCCGGGAAGAAGCCAACGCCGACGTCATGATTGGCATTGACACCGGCTGTATCACCACCATGGACAAGAACCAGTGGATCGGCAAGGCTCATGACATGAACTACAGCATCCCGATCATTGCGGACGTGCAGCTGGCCGCCCTGGCCTGTGGCGCTGATCCCTTCAAGATCGTCCAGCTCCAGTGGCATGCTTCACCCTGTGAAGATCTGGTGGAAAAAATGGGCATCAGCTGGGACAAGGCCAAAGCCGACTTCCAGGAATATCTCAAACAGGTCGAGCAGGGCAACGTGGAATATCTCTACAACCCCGAACTCGCCACTAACCAACATATCAACATGAAAGCGGGCGCTTAAGGAGAAAAATCAGTGAGTGCACAGGATACAGTATTAGTCGTAGGTGCCGGCCCGGCCGGTCTGTCAGCAGCTGCAACCATCGCTTCGATGGGCAAGAAAGCGGTCATCGTCGAGAAGGAAGATATTCTCGGTGGCGCCCCGATCATCTCTGGTTACGCCAAGCTGGTTCCCTCGGGTGAGTGGGCCAAGGACGCTATTGGTCGTATGGTCAGTCGGGTAGAAGGAGATGGCAATGTGGCTATCCACAAATCTACCAAGGTGACCACGGTTGAAGGGGAAGCCGGTAATTTTACGGCGACTCTGAGCAATGGTGAAAAGGTCGAGGCTGGATCCATTGTGCTGGGTACCGGTTTCACCCACTTTGACTCCATCAACAAGCCGGAATGGGGTTTTGGTACCTATGAAGACGTACTGACCACCACCCAGATGGAACAGATGGTTGGTACCGGTCAAATTACCTGTCCTTCGGATGGACGGGTACCCGAGCGGGTTGCCATTCTGCTCTGCGTAGGGTCACGTGACCGTCAGATTGGTCGTGAATGGTGCTCCAAAATCTGCTGCACCGTTTCCACGAATCTAGCGATGGAAATCAAGGAAATTTCACCGAGCACCGACGTGTTCATTTACTACATGGACATTCGTACCTTTGGTCTTTACGAAGACAAGTTCTACTGGAAGAGTCAAGAAGAGTACAAGACCAAGTTCGTCAAGGCGCGTATTGCCGAAGTCACCAAATCACCGGACGGTCGTTTGCTGGTGAAGGGCGAAGATACTCTGGTCAAGCGTCCTATCGTGATTCCCATGGATATCGTGGTTCATGCTATCGGTATGGATCCCAATGCTTTGAATGCTGAAATTGCCAAGACTTTTGGTATTGGTCTCGAAAAACACGGCTTTATTGATCGTGCCGAGCAGTATACCAATAGCCAGGGAACGACGCGCAAGGGTATTTACGTGTGTGGCGCGGCTACCGGCCCGGAAGATATCGATACTTCGATTGCTCAAGGGCAGTCAGCTGGTTCACGAGCAGTAGCCGATCTCTTTGGACAGCAGAAAGTTGCCAGCTGATATCTACCAGGACAGGAACGAAGAACATATCGTTCCAGCCACGCTGCCCATTGAGCTCGACAAGGGTCTGCTCAATCGTTCTTTCTATGAACTGGAAGAAGCTTTTGAGGGACAACAGGGACTTGCCGATCTGGTGAGTAGCATGGCAGAAAAGACGGCAAGTTTTCGCCGTCTGCTACTGGAAGAACAGCAACCCCTGACCGAAACACAATTGGAACATCTCGTCGCGCAGATGTTTACGGCGCGACGGAAAATATGGCCGCTCATTGAGGAACAAGGTGCGGCCAAGGTTGGGGAGTTGATGCGCGATCTGCTCACCGGACACGGCGATCTGACGCAGCGCATGGCAAGATTCGAAGAGGCCTTGCCAGCTACCGGAAAAGTCAAACGCGTCATCAGGGATGTGGCTGCTGAAGTCCTGCACTTCAGCGATCCGGAGCGGTATCCTCTGATGACTCGCTGGGTCTGGGATCAAGGAACCACTTCCGGAGCCATTCGTGAGTTTATACGTGGTGGGGATTACCTCACGGATTTTCCTTTTGGCGAGAGTCCCGAAATGTTTGAGGGGCTGCGCCAGTGGATGCGTGAAACACTGCTGGAGTTGGGCGTATATCGTGATGTTCCCTACATGGTGGACATCATCCTCGCTCATCAGTATTCACAGTATGTACGGGCAATGGCAGAAGGCTTTTTGCGTTCGGACTTTGGCGGTCAGACCGACTTTACGGAGCAGATTCGTAAGTTGCTGGGTGTTGAAGTGCAGCGGCGGATGGGCGGGTCTCGCATCAAAAGAGACGACATTCATTGATGAATTAGGGTTTAGGAGCAGCTATGGCTATTCATGAAAAAACACTGATCGATCCAGATCGGATTTTACAGCACGACCATCTGGTAGTGGACGGAGTGGATGTTTCAGGGTCCTGGAACACGATGATTACTCCCCGTACGCTCACCGACTATGAAGAAAATTTCGAAAAAATCATTCAGAGCTACAGCGGTGGCGAGAATGTGCATCGTTGTTGGCAGTGCGGTTCCTGCACCAACTCCTGCACCATGTATGCACAGAACGTGGACTTCAATCCGCGTTACTGGATTTATCTGATTCGTCTGGGCCTGAAGGCCGAGTTGATGAAAGATAAGGACATCATCTGGCAGTGCGTGTCCTGTAACAAGTGCACCAACATCTGCCCAAAGGACGTGCGTCCTGAAGGCGTCATGAAAGCCACCGCACACTGGATGGAAGATAATGGGTTGACCCCCAAGACCCTTTCCACTCACTTTGACGAAGAATTCACCCATCAGTGTATTGAGTTTGGTCGCATTGAAGATACCGAAGTCATGATGGGTTTTTACAAGCGTTCCAATCAGCCTCTGGTGCAGGCCTGGATTGTTGAGTTCGGAAAGCGTCTGTCCAAGGGCTTGCCTTTGGGGCAGTTGGCGAAAATGGGTATGAATGTTGTTTTCCGTCCGAAAACCAAGTCCTGGGGCAAGACCGGAGAAGTACTCGCAGAATATGTGAAAGCACAGAAGGAGGCCGCTCATCATGGCTAAGGTTGCATATTATCCGGGGTGTGCGCTGGAAGGTTCTGGCGGCCCCTACGACAAGTCCACGCGCGTTCTGGTCAAGGAACTTGGCCTGCAGATGGAAAACCTCGAAGACTACAACTGTTGCGGCGCCATGGAGGTGAAGAACATCCACCCCATGCTGCAGACTTACATGTCCGCACGCAATCTGGCCATTGCCAGCAAATTGCAGGGTTGTGATACGGTGATGGCCCCTTGCAACGGTTGTTACCGCAATCTGAAGCAGACGGAATATGAATGTGCCACTTCCGAAGAGACCATGAAGACGGTTCAGGATCTGGCCGACAAATCCGGCGATCCGGTATACGACGGTGATGTACGGACGTTGCATGCTCTGGAATGGTTCATGGAAGAAGTCGGTCCTGATGGCATCAAGAGCAAGGTCAAAAAAAGTCTGAACGGTCTGAAAATAGCCAATTATTATGGCTGTATGTATACCCGTCCCCGGCAGATCTTCCCGGAAAAGGACCAGGGTCCCGGCTCTGAATCCAGCTATGCCCCGCATTTTATGGACGACCTGCTCAATGCAGCGGGTGCCGTAGCCGTAGACTTTCCCTTGAAAACTGCTTGCTGTGGTGGTGCGCATACGCTTTCTGATTCGGATACCTCCACGCAGTTGGTGTTGAATATCCTCCAGGCAGCCGAAGATGCCGGCGCTGAAGTTATTGCGACGGAATGTCCGACCTGTCACTCCGGGCTGGAAATGCACCAGGTCCGTGCGGAGACGGAATTCGGTATCAAATCCAACGTCAAGGTCATTTACTTCACCCAGTTGTTAGGGTTGGCTATGGGCCTGTCTGCGCGCAAGGTCGGCATTCCCGACAACGTCAGCGATTCCATGGACCTGCTTGCGGCCAAAGGCATCGTATAACAAGGTTGGGAAGCGCCCCGTAATGGGGCGCTTTTTTTTACCTGCCGCTGTCAACAGGGGGAGGCTATGGAATGTAACGGATGCGAATTTCGCGCCGAATTATACTATGATCAGGAGTGTCAAATCTGGGTGCGTCGCGAAGGCGACGGAACCCTGACGGTGGGCATGACGGATATTTCTCAATCTATTGCTGGTAAAATTTTGCATGTGCGGGTGCGCCGTCCGGGCACACGCAGGCCCGTAGGCAAGCCCGTGGCAACCATTGAAAGTGGCAAATGGGCGGGTCCGGTTCCTAATGTGTTTGATTGTGTGATCGATTTGGCCAACGAAGATGTGCTGGAAGATCCCAACCTGCTGAATATTGAGCCTTACGAAGCGTGGATCGCCCGGGTTCGACCGGTGGCATCCGTGGACGTAGCGTTAAAAAAACTGTCTACTGGGGATGCGGCCTTTGAGTTGTATCGGCAGCGCTGTCTGCGCGACGATATCCATTGTGAGCGAGGTATGCGATGAGCGATCATTATTTAAACGATGACGGTGAAAAGTCAGTGGTTATCGTTATGACCAGTGGCCCGAGCACTGCCCATCGTTGTGCAACGCCTTTCTATCTGGGTTCGCTGTTGTCTTCCATGGACGCAGAGGTTAAGATTTTTTGCACCATGGAAGCCGTAAAACTCATGAAAGTAGGTGTCGCAGAAAATTTGGCAGCGATGGAAGGTGGCAAGCGGATTATTGATTTTATTCGCGATGCCAAAAATGCTGGAGCACAGCTTTATGTATGCAGACCGGCACTGCCTGGATATGAGATTGAAGCAGACAACTTGATTGATGAAGTGGATGAAGTGGCTTCAGCAGGTGATCTTGCTGATTTGATTTTGTCCGTTGACCGGCTATTGTTTTTTTAATTTAAAACCCGAAGGAGAAAATGATGGGAACTGTACGTGGCTGTGAAATCCCCGAAGATTTGATGTACAACGTTGATAATAACGTTTGGTTGCGCAAGGAAGATGACGGCAGCGTCACCATTGGTATGACTTCTTATGCCTGTGCTTTGGCCGGTCAGATTGTTTCTTACACCCCCAAGGGTGCTGGAAAAGACATCAAAAAAGACAAGTCTGCCGCAACGGTTGAATCCGGTAAGTGGGTAGGTCCGCTGAAGAGCCCGGTGAGTGGCACCGTGGTTTCCAGCAATGATGACGTAGCCAAGGACCCGGGTCTGATCAACAAGGACCCTTATGGTAGTGGCTGGATTGCCAAGTTGACTCCGGCTGACTTTGCTGGTGATTCTGGCGAACTGAAAACCGGTGCTGACGCTCTGGCCGCTTTTGAAGAAAAGATGACGGCTGATGGTTTTGGCGGCTGCTGAGTTATTCAGATAGCCCTATCCAGTCAGACGGCCGCATTTTGCGGCCGTCTAGCTTTCTTAATGGTTGACAAGGATGGAAATTAATATGAACCCATGGTTAAACGCTGTTTCGCAAGTGGAAGCTTTAGAAGATCTGACGCTCAACGCTGATCTGGTCGAATCCATGCGGGAACGGTGGTCTGGCCTGGCTGGCAGTCAGGTGGGTCGTATCAATTTCTATACCCCTTCATTCAAACACCACGAGACTTCGGAAGTTTCTGCTTGTGGTAAAAATGCGTTCCCGGCCATCTCCATTACCGGTGGTGACTGCAAACTCCAATGTGATCACTGCAAGGCTAAAATTCTGGAACCCATGATTCCAGTACGCAGTCCTGAAGAACTGGATCGTCTGGTCGATCAGATTGTTCTCGACGGTGGTCGCGGTTTACTCTTGTCCGGTGGGTCGGACCACCAGAATGTGGTCCATTATGAACCGTATTTCCCCATGGTGCGTAAAATCAAGGATCGTTACCCCAACCTGCAAATTGCCATGCATACAGGTATTGCTACCCCTGAGTTTGCCAGAGGCATGGAAGATGCGGGCGTTGATGTAGCGATGATGGATGTGATCGGCGCCCAGGACACCATCAATCAGGTCTACCATCTACGTCGCACTGTGGATGACTTCGAGGCGGCTCTGGAGGCTTTGGTTGCCACCTCAATGAAGGTTGTTCCCCACATTGTTATCGGTTTGCATTATGGAGAACTGCTGGGTGAGTGGAATTCGCTGGAAATCATTCAACGGCATCTGCCCAGTGCCTTGGTGCTGGTTGTGATTATGCCGCAGTATGCCTCTTCCAGTCGTCCTTTTGTGACTCCGCCCACCGATGAAGTTGGTAAATTCTTTATGGATGCCCGTGCTGCACTTCCAGAAACCCCGGTATTGCTGGGTTGTGCGCGACCATCAGGCGTTCATCGCTCCATTACCGATACCTATGCAGTCATGGCGGGTCTCAATGGGGTGGCATTCCCCTCCGATGGTATGTTGGCTTTGGCCAAACATCTGGAACGGGATGTGTTCGTGACCCCGTCCTGCTGCTCCATGATTGTCGGCGAAGAAGTGCTGAGCATGGGTGACGAGTCCACGACCATGCCTCTGGATTACGTGCCTGCTGCTCCCAAGCGCCGCACCCAACTGCGCGATATTCCCATCGTCTTCACGGCCTGAGCAATGTACGTGGTACTTGTGAACAGCTTGCCGCAGCATCGGGTTCACCCGCAATGAACCCTGTTGTTCAGACTCCCTGGCTGGTCGTGGATACGGGTTTGCGTCCAGCCGATGAAAACATGGCGCTGGATAAAGCCTTGCTGCAGGCCATGGCCGATCAGGCCATTCCCAATATTTTCCGCTTTTTGCGCTTTGAAGAATCAGCGCTGGTGGGTTACCACCAGTCTCCGGATCAGGAATTGAATCTGGATTTTTGCCGGGAAGAAGGCATTGCTGTGCAGCGTCGGCTTACTGGTGGTGGCGCGTTGATTTTTGATCCGACCCAAATTGGCTGGGAACTGGTCTGCCATCGGGATGCTCTGCCCAAAGGCGACATGGCGGCAGTATCCCGGCAAATTTGTTTGGCGGCTGCGGCAGGTTTGTCGAAGCTAGGCGTCGATGCCCGTTTCCGACCACGTAATGATATTGAAGTGGAAGGCAAAAAAATCTCGGGAACGGGCGGTATCATGGACGGCGATGTTTTACTTTTTCAGGGTACCGTGCTGGTGGATCTGGACATACCGAGAATGCTGCGGGTCCTCCGGGTTCCCGTGGAAAAGCTGGATGCCCATGCCATTGCATCCGTTGCCGATCGGGTCACCAGTTTAAGAGCTCTGCTGGGCGCAGCTCCTGAGCTAAGCATGGTTCAAGAGGCCTTGCTGGAAGGTTTCCGCTTACACTTGGGGCTGTGTTTTGAAACAGGAAAAATGCCGGAACCGGTCATGGCCTTGCTGCCCGAGATGTTGACTAAAGTCCGCGATCCGGAATGGTTGGGTGTGAATAACCGTGCCCGCGACGGTATGCCACTGCGCAAAGCCAGTCTGCGTGCGCCGGGAGGAACCCTGCAGGCAGAAATCCTCTGGGATAGCTTTGGTAATCGGGTGCGTCAGGTGCATTTCAGCGGCGATTACTTCATCCAGCCCCGCCGCGCCATCGTCGATATGGAAGCCGCCCTGCGTAATGTGCATCTGAATGACGTGGACAGCATTCTGACGGAGCTGTTTGTGCAGCAACATATTGATGGCTTTGGTTTGCAGGCTGAACACTTCGCCAGGGTGCTGCGTATGGCAGCGGAGCAGCCATGAATAAAATCAAGCTGGATCTGCTGATTGTCGGTGCCGGTCCGGCGGGAACGGCCGCTGCTCGTGCCGCCGCCGATAAGGGGCTGCGGGTACTGTGTGTGGATCGTCGGGCACAAATTGGCCTGCCGGTACAATGCGCCGAATTTGTCCCCATGCCTTTGTTGCGTACTGTTCATGAGACCCGGGCGCGGGTGCAGGATGTGGCAGGGATGATGACTGTTCTTCCCTCCGGTTTGGAACATCATAGTGTCTTCCCCGGTATCATGATTGACCGGGGACGTTTTGATCAGGGTTTGGCAGAGCTCGCTCAGGCCGCTGGTGCTGAGGTGAAAACACGCAGCACCTTTCTTGCCTGGGATGGTCGCCACGCTCAAATCAAGCTGCCTTCTGGTGAGATTCAAGCGGTTGAACCCTTGCTGATGGTTGCCGCAGATGGTCCGCATAGCCCGGTTGCTGAGGCGATTGGGCTGCCGCATCAGCAGGTGGTTTATACCCGGCAATACACGGTACCCTTGAGTCATCCCTATGCGGATACGGATATTTTTCTGTCTGATGCTTTTCCAGGTGGTTACGGCTGGCTGTTTCCGCGTGGACCTGTTGCCAATTTGGGTTTGGGGGCGGATAAACGCTTTGAGGATAACCTCAAATTTCCTCTCGAACATCTCCATCAGCAGATGGTGGAGCGCGGCATTATTGGCCCAGAAGTGCTCGGTAGAACCGGTGGTGCCATACCCGTTGGTGGTTTGCGTCCCATGATCCACGGTAATGTTTTGCTTTGTGGGGATGCCGCCGGATTGACGCATCCCATTACGGGTGCTGGCATCCCTGCGGCGGTCATCAGTGGGGAAGCCGTAGGTTTGGCCGCTGCCGCTTTTCTGTCCGGCGATGAAGATGCGCTGGAAAGTTATGAAGAAGACATGCAGGATCAGTTCGGTCCCGCTTTGCGCCGGGCTGTGCAGCGCAGAACATCTTTGGAAGCTGTGTGGCGCAAGCCTGCAGCCCGGGAAGACCAGGTAATGCGATCCGCCTGGATCGCTTTTGATGAATACTTTGCCGCTTAAGGCAGATTGACAGGAGGAACGTCCATGAGTGCGGTAGTCGAAGAAAATTCTCAGACCCTAAATTTTTATCGCCCGGATTATTTCGTCAAAACACCGACGATGCGTTCCCCGGACTATGTGCAGTTAAGTACGGCGGCAGCCATTACCCTGGGTCTGGTGCCCGGCGTGATGCATCGCACCTCCTGTACCAACTGCTTGAATCTGCTGATGACCTACCCGGAAGGTTGCCGCGCCAACTGCACCTACTGTGGTCTGGCCCGCCATCGCGAAGAAAGCCGCGATTATGCCGACCGCAATTTCATTCGGGTGGACTGGCCGACGGTACGGGTGGACGAAATGCTCGAACGCATTGCCCAGAACAGCGACAAGGGTGATTTTCAGCGCATGTGTATCAGCATGATCACCCACCCCGATTCAGACAATGACACCATGACCATGCTCAAACGCTGGATGGAAGTTGCCCCCCATATTCCGGTTTCCATTCTTTCCAATCCGACCACCATGGAAAAGCAGGATCTCATCAACCTCAAGGAAGCCGGTGCGGACATTTTTACGGTAGCTTTGGATGCCGTGACCCCGGAAATTTTTGAGCGAACCCGTGGCAAAACCGTACAAAGCCCGCATTCCTGGGATAAATACTGGCAGACCATTGAATGGGCCGCAGAAATTTATGGACCGGAAAAATTCGGCGCCCATCTGATTTGTGGCATGGGCGAAACCGAACAGGAAATTCTTGAAGTCTGTCAGAAAATGAAGGATATGGGCGGTCATAATCACATGTTTGCCTTTTTCCCGGAGAAGGGTTCCATGATGGAAGACTGGGATCCGGTTCCTCAGGATCATTGGCGTCGCGTTCAGTTGGGTCGCTTCCTCATTGATTATGCTGGTGGCCGTTACGATGACATGAAATTTGACGAATATGGTCGGGTCGTGGACTTCGGCTACCCCGAAGCGGAGCTGGAAGACATTATCAACTCCGGTAAGCCTTTCCAGACTTCCGGCTGCCCCGGCAAAGACGATGAAGAAGTCAGCGCCTGCAACCGTCCCTATGGGGATTCTTCGCCCTCGGACATTCGTTCCTTCCCCTTCGCCCTCAACAAGGAAGATGTGGAAATCGTGCGTCGGCAGATGCGTTTGCAGGACCTGCAATTCCCGGGCTGACAGGCTTTTGGGAAGAGTATTCAGCCGATTCATGATAAATTGGCTGAATGAAAAAAGGGGCTTCGGCCCCTTTTTTTAATGGGGACTCCCTAAAATCCAGTAATATTTATTGTTGCTAATATACCCATATTTTAAGCGCTGATAATTGGATTAAAAATTTGATAGATTAACGTTCTTGCAACACTGTTCCCGATAAGACACAATCATCGTGTCATTAGCGACACAACTGTGGGCGGAGGATACAGATGAAAAAATCACGGATTTTAGGGGTAGCAGTAGCGGCAACTCTGGCAATGGGCATTTCCAGCAGCGCCCTTGCAACGGATGGTTATCAGTTGATTGGTATTGGTCAGTACGCGATCGGTATGGGTGGCGCGGTTGTCGCCGCGCCTGATGATCCTTTGTCTGCAGCGATCAGTAACCCTGCAGGTTTGGCTAATATGACTCCGCAAGCAGCTTTCTCGGCAGAAGTTTTTAACCCAACCCGTAAAACGAATATGGGCAATGGCGAAATTGGTAGTCATAGTAATATTTATGGAATTCCTGCTATCGGTTGGGTAGCTCCCGCTTTTGGTGATGGGATTGTTTTTGGTGGTGGAGTTTATGGAACTTCTGGTCTTGGGGTGAATTATCTTCAAAATATTGCAGCGAATCCCCAAGGTTTTCCCTATGGAGGATATACAAAAGCTTACAGTAGCATCACGTTTATTCAAATGGCGCCTTCTATTGCTATGAAGGTCAATAGTCATCTGTCAGTTGGCGGTTCTCTCAATATCGCCGCAGAACAGGGTTCTTTTCAACAAACTTTGACGCAATATGCACCAGCTACAATTATTCAACCGGGTGTAGGACCGGTAAATACTGTGGCTCCAGTAACGGCTGGTTTAAATTTATCCTCGCCTTCTTGGGCTTATGGGGTAGGTTTAACTTTAGGCGTGCTTTATAAAGTAAATGATATGGTAACCTTGGGTGCTACATACAAATCACCAATGATGTTTACCCCTCTTACCTTCCAAGGTGGTGCGCAATCTGCCCAGCTGGCTCTTCGTCAGATCGAGTGGGTAGGGTTTACAATGCAGCGGAGCAGTTGTGTCCCGAATAGGAGTTAGCTGATGGTCCCAGAAGAGCTGTTTTCTCTCGCGTTAGGGTTGGTACCGCCGTGGTTGGTGGACGATGTGACCTTCCAAGTGGAGGAGAAGCGCCTGGATCTGCACATCAACTTTCCCAAGGGCAGTCGCTTTGCTTGCCCCGTCTGTGGTGAGGAGTGTCCGGTACATGACACCCGTGAACATACTTGGCGGCACATGGATTTCTTTCAGCATGAAGCCTATCTCCACGCCCGCGTACCCCGTGTGATGTGCCCGGAACATGGGGTGCATCAGATCCCTGTTCCCTGGGCGCGGGAAGGCTCGCGTTTCACCCTGCTCTTTGAAGCGCTGATCATGACCCTGGTGCGGGAGATGCCGGTATTGACAGTAGCCCGCCTGATCGGCGAGACCGACACGCTCCTGTGGCGGGTGATTGACCACTATGTGCCCGAAGCCCGTACCAGAGTGGATATGGCCCATGTCCATGCCGTCGGCGTCGATGAAACCAGCAGTCGGCGCGGCCATGACTACATCACGCTCTTCGTAGATCTGGAAGCTAGGCGACTGCTGTTTGCCACCCCCGGTAAGGACGTCTCCACTTTTGCGCGATTTGCCACAGACCTTGAAGCCCATGGGGGCAGCGCAGAAGCTGTCACGGACGTCAGCATGGACTTGTCTCCCGCCTTCCAGAAAGGGGCTAAAGAGCATCTTCCCAACGCCCAGGTGACCTTTGATCGTTTCCACCTCATGAAGCTCGTCAACGAGGCCGTGGACGCGGTACGCAGGAGCGAAGCATTTACCCAGCCAGACCTCAAAAAGACCCGCTGGCTCTGGCTCAAGAATGAACGGAAACTCAAGGTGAAGCAGAAAGAAAAGCTGCAGGCATTACTCAAAGACCAGAACCTCAAGACGGCGCAGGCCTACCAATTCCGCCTGACCTTTCAGGACATCTTCACGATCAAGAATCGCCATCAGGGTGCTACCCTCTTGAAAGCCTGGTTGGAAAACGCCAAGACCAGCGATCTGCCGCCTATCGTCAAGGTTGCCTACACCATCATGAATCATTGGGATGGTGTGCTCCACTGGTTTGAGAGCCAGATCACCAATGGAATTCTGGAAGGTTTTAACAGCCTCATTCAATCCGCCAAGGCGAAAGCTCGGGGTTACCGTACCCACAAGAACTTTATCAATATGGCCTACCTGATCTTGGGTAAGCTGGATCTCAGGCTACCCACTTGAAATGACGAGGAACCGCCCAGCTTCCTAATGGACAGCCCGTTCAGGGGACACAAGGAGAGTATAGTGGGCATTTGAACTACCCTCAGCAGATTGCCTTAGGGCTTGCTATTCGTCCTACCTCTCAGTGGTTGGTGAGCGTTGAGGGACAATGGATTAATTGGCACAACACCCTAAATACGTTTAATATTTATGGACCTTGGCAGGGTACCAATGTGGTTCCGCTTGGTTTACACTGGCATAATCAGTTTGTTGCAAATTTTGGTACCCAGTATGATATCAACAACTGGTTGCAGGTGCGTGCTGGTTATACCTGGAGTTCCAATCCAATCGATAACAAAGATGCAGCAGCGAATACCATTTTCCCAGCTGTAGTCCAGAATACCATAACCTTTGGTTCTACTCAGAAACTGGGAATGGGTTGGAAGCTTACCGAAGCGTATATGCATGCATTTGCAAATACGATCACGGGACCAGCTGGTACAGCTCCTTTTGGAATGGAAACACCAACATCAACACTTGCTGAAAATTCCTTCGGTCTGCAAGTCGGTTACGACTTCTAAAACTATACCCCTCCTCAGGGTACGTGGGAGACGGGCGACCGTCTCCTTTTTTTGTGTTCAGGTTACGGGGCCGCGTTGGTGCCGCAAAATCCCTTACCTTGCACCCCAAGGGGGTTTTGCGCGAAACTGGCCTGAATCCGATCAGCAGAGAATCCAAGGAAACGCATGAAGTCCATACCGATTACCGATGTTAGTAGCCTCAAAAATGAACTCAACAAATACAAGATGGGGAAAAAGCTGGAAATTCCCCGTTTCAACCAATTGGCGAGAATGGCCTATATGGGTCGTTTGGTCATGACGCCACTGGATCCCGAAGATCCTGCCTGCAAATCATTTCTGGTGCATGTGCAGGAACCTCTGGGCATGGCCGCGCACTTTATCGAGCTGGATGAAGATTTGCAGGATACCATCCTGATTCTGGATAGTGAGCAGTCCATGGCCATGGCGGGTATCATGCAGGCGGGTGTGGAAGAACGCGTGCGCTGGCATGAAGCCCTGAATGAGCGGGATTTCTATTTTTCGGCCTTTTACCGCCCCAAGGACAGGGAAACCCGGGAAGAAAACGCCTGAGTTGATGACCTTCGGCTATCTTCCGCTCCAGTCAGGACAGCTCTGAGGGATGCAGTTACGCATCATCTCCTTGGGGGTGTTGTCTCCGGAGTTACTCCACAAAACCTATGTGGGGCTGGCAGAGGCGCAAAGTGACAGTGATCTGCCCATTTTGCTGCTGGTACAAAGCGCTGCGCATCTGAGTCTGGGTGCGGCACAATCTGCCGGAGCGGAACTCGACCTGCTGGTCTGTAAAAAGCTGGGGGTCCCGGTGCTGCAAAGATCCCTGGGTGGCGGGCTGGTCTGGGTGGATGGCGGACAGCTCAGTTACTTTTTTATTTTTCCGACGGCGTGGGGTATGCGCCGTGCTACTGAGCTTTTTGACCATATCGCGCCCTGGATAGTGGCTCTTTATGCCCATTTTGGGGTGCTCGTTGAGGCGCGCGATGGGCACGACTTCTGGTGCGCCGGGCGTAAAATCGGTGGGACCGGAGCGGCGAGTATCGGGCGTAGTCTGGTGCTGGGCGGCAGCATCATGCTCCATGTGGACTGGCAGGGTTTTGTCGGCTGTGTGGCAGCCCCTTCGGAAGCGTTTCGTGCCTGGCTTGCAGAGGCCCTGGAGGACAGTGTCTGGAGTTGGTCGCAACTGTCCTGCTCTCCACCCACGCCTGAGGCTCTCCGCGCGGCTTTTCCTCTGGTGCTGGAAAAGTCGGGTGTGCAAGCGGTCATCGAGACGGTGCTGAGTCGTGATGAGCAGCGCGCCGTGGCAGAAGCGGAACTGGAAGAGCCGGAATGGGAAGACCGCAGAAGCCGCCGCGTAGCTGCGGGTATCAAGATTAAAGCGGGCGCTTTTTTGACAGAACGTCATTGGCCGGAAGGGCAGTATTTACGTATCTGGACAGAAAATGGCTGCTTTCGTAGGGTGAAAGCCTCGCTGTGGGCCGAGAGCGAGACGCAGATATTCAGCGGCTTGCAGATGGATTCCCCCGCTTTCAACGCCGCCTTGCAACAATTGGCTGGTAACGAATACGATCTTTGGGCGGCACGATTTGCCGAAACGGCTGTCTGGAAAGATTAAAATCCGAATCCAGAATGACAGGAGATGACGAATGCCCAGTATTGATGACCGGATGCGCAAGCGTTTTATATTGATGAATAGTGATGCGGCATTGAGTCAGGCGGTGGAGTCTTCTATTCCGGAAAAGTGGGAAATGACGGAAGCCACTGATCTGGATGCTTTTGATGAATGGCAGGAAATTCTCTTGCACCGCTTTATGCTGCTGAATATGGAAGACCCGCAAATCAGTGATCCGGTGGAGTTGATAGACATGATCCGCCGCGAGCACCAGCTGAATATCCCTATTTTCTGTTTGGGAGGGAGCCGCGAACTGCGTGATCAGGCGCGTTCAGCGCGGGCTGACCGCTTTTTTGATCGGGAAGAAGGTTTGCAACGCTTGCCGGAATTTTTCCAGCAGTTTGCCTGGTAATAAAAAGCACCAAAAAATAGCGCCGCTGGCTTTGCTCAGCCGGACGGCGCTTGATAGGCCGATTGGCTCGGTGGTTCAGCCGACTTTGGCGTGGGCCTCGGTGTCCAGCAGCAGATCATGGCTTTCGCTCTGGCCTTCGGCGCTGACGGTCAGAGTGGCAATGCGAATGCCGGCATCCTTGAAGGTGACTTCGTAGGAGAAAATACCCGGCAGTTCCAGGGTGCTTTCTTTCAGAGTCTTGCCTTCACAGGTTACACTGACTTTGGCGCTGCCCTGACCTTCCAGCATGGCCTGAATCCGGAAAGGATGTCCGGCGACGCGACGGTAGACCTGAGGATCGCGATTGGCGTTGTATTGCAGGTTGTTCAGTTTGACCATCTTGACGAGTTTGTTGCTCATGGTTGCCCCTTATTAATCACACTATAAAATGAATTATACACGCATTTAGCTAAAACTCTTTTATCCTAGACGAAAATCTCCCGGAGTGGTAGCGGGTTTCGCCGAAAAACCGATCAGGAGTGATGATGACCGAGTCAACACAGTTAATTACGGCACTGGATGCCGCCCATGAACGTATTGAAGCACTAGCCAAACAACAAATTGCAGGAATGCCCTTGCCCGGATTGCTGGAAGCAGGCATTGCCGAAGCGCAGGCCATGTTGCGCATTATGCTGGAAAACGAGCATAAGCCTTATGCCAGTGATGCGGATTTGCTGGAATTGTGGAAAACCCTGGTGAAGGGCAAGCCTCACTGGAATACCATTCGCGATAATTGTCGTGAACTGATTTACTACCAGAATTGTCTGAAAGCGGAGCGTCAGGATGCGCTGCCCGCCCAGCCTGAGCGGATGGTGATTCATACCCTGCGTCACATATTTCTGTATTTACGTAGTCATGCCGAACAAAATCAAGAGGGTTGAGTAATGAGTGAAATGATTATCCAGGAACCTTTTTACCAACCCGTAGCCAATGAAGTCGGGGTGTTTATGGCGGCCTGGAGCCGCCGTTTGCCGGTCATGCTCAAAGGACCGACGGGTTGCGGCAAAACCCGCTTTCTGGAACACATGGCCTGGCGTCTCAAGCGGCCCCTGATTACTGTAGCCTGCCACGAAGATCTGACCAGTTCAGACCTGGTCGGGCGCTTTCTCATTGAAGGAGATGCCACGGTCTGGCAGGACGGACCCTTGACCAAGGCAGTGCGTGAGGGGGCGATCTGCTATCTGGATGAAATTGTTGAAGCGCGGACCGACACGACGGTCGTGATCCATCCCCTGACGGACCATCGCCGCCATCTACCTATTGAAAAGCTGGGCACGGAAATCAATGCGCATCCCGATTTCATGCTGGTCATTTCCTACAATCCCGGTTATCAGACGGTTTTGAAAGATCTTAAACCCTCGACCAAACAGCGTTTTGTGGGTATGAATTTTACCTATCCCCCGGCCGAGGTGGAAACCCGGATTGTCATGAAAGAGGCGGGGCTGGATGAATCCCGCTCCAAGGCCCTGGTGGCGGCAGCAGATAAAGCCCGGAATCTCAAGGATCAGGGTCTGCAGGAAGTGACTTCGACGCGCGCGCTGATTTACGCTGGAGCGTTGATGGTGGCGGGACTGGAATCCCTGGAAGCCTGCACCATGGCGATCATCAACCCGCAAACGGATGATCCGGAGTTGAGCGAAGCCTTGCTGGAAATTTTCCGGACTTTTTTCCCGGAACGTTAAGGAGCTTTCATGTCGGAAGCGACCGAAGAAATCCTCGAGCATCTGGCGGCCATCAGTTTTGTGGCCGGACGGGATGCCCGCGAAGCCTTGCCCGCAGTGGCGCCGCTTGGGGAAGCGGCTGCCCTGCGCTTTCTGGAAACAGGCCGAGACCTGTTTTTTTATGACCGGGAAGCCGGTAAGGCCTATTTTCATGCCACGGCCAACATGGTAGCGGCTTTTGGCGGTCTGGATCCCTGGCTGGAACAAGCGCGGCAGTTTCTGACTCAGCGCGGAACCTTTCGCGCCGTAGTCGGTTTTTTTGCGCAGGCGGCCATGGTGCGTAAAAACTGGGGGGCCGAAGGTGAATCGCTATGGTTCAAGCTGGGGGCGGCCTGGGTTGATCGTCATGTAGATAGTGCTGCGGCTTATTTTCGGATGCCGGTGGCGATGCTTTTTGGGGATAACGGTACCACTGGCCTGACTGCCCTGCTGCAGCCTGCTGACAGTCTGGCCAAGGGCCGTCTGGGTCTGGGGACTTATCTGGATGGCGCCATCAAGGTGCGCGGCATCTGTGGTCTGGACGGTGTAGCGGAATGGGCGCGACGCGGGGCAGATGTGCTGGCTGCCGGTCGGATTCGGGGTGAGGCCTGGTTTCGTCTGGAAAGTGATGAAGCCCGCAGCTTTCTGCTGGAGGTGCTGCCCGGTTTTCGGATGGGAACCCACAAGCGCTTGTTTGGTTTATTGCTGCAGGCCTGGACCGGATTGCATTTGCCTTTGGAAGAGGGCGACTGGAGTCTGGAAGGAGGCCGCAGTTTTCTGGAAACCGATGGCCGCAGTCTGTTTGTACCAGCGGTCATGCCGGATCGGGAAGAAGCCCTGCTGGCTTTTTACCATACGGGTGCGCATCTGGCTTATGACAGTTATGAGCAGGACGCCATCCACGCCCTGTTTGCGGAAATTGGCATGGAGCATCCACCCCTGGACCCCGATCAGCGCATTACCTGGCGACCGCTGTTTGCCCGGTTTGGCGAAGACCTGATTCGTTTCCAGATGATTTTTGATTTGTGTGAAGACCTCCGCGTAGATGTAGCGCTGGATCGGGAAATGCCAGGATATATCTCTCGGGTTGTGCGGGCGGCCCGCAAGCACGGACTCCCTGAGGGTGTGGCTGCTGCCTACTATGAACAGGCCCAGCGTTATCTGGAAGATTACCAGCTAGGTCGGTTGAGTCCTGATCTGGCGGATCTGACCCGTAGCGAAGCCGGTATTGTGGATGCCTTCCGGGTGGCTATGGCCTTGTATGCCACAAGCACCCTGCCGCCTTTGACCCTCACGGAGCGTGCCCGCGCTTATTTGCCAGGCCATTCTCCCAATGCTGCAAGGCCCGTCTATCCCCGGCAAAAACGCGGCAGCGATGGACCGGAAGTAGAGGGCGACAGTGCCCTGGGTGCGGCGGGGCATCAGGAAAAACCCAAGGAAGCGCCGCAGGCCGCCGAGGGAAATGATCCGGACATGGAAATCCCGCCCGAAGATATTCAGGGTACGGGCGGGCGCGTGGGGGTGGGTATTCCTTTGCCGGCCAAGGTGGCGGGCAGTGGTCGGGGGGTGAAAGGCCCCAAGGGTGGCTGGCCCTACCGCGAGTGGGACTACCGCCATCAGCAGTATAAAATGGACTGGGCGCGGGTGCACGAGCGTAAGCTGCGCGAAAAAGATGAAGCCAGGGCCATTGAAATAGCGGCTGAATATGATGGGACTTTGCGGCGTCTGAAGCGCGCCTTACAGGCCCAGAAGCCGACCCGGATGTCTCCCCGTCGTCGTCAGTATGAAGGGGAGGAACCGGATCTTGAAGCTGCTGTGCAGTTTCTGATTGAAAAACGTGCCGGACGTTCGCCCAAAGCCAGCGTGTATTTGCAACGTCGTCCCCAGCAAAGGGATACGGCGGTGCTGCTGCTGGCCGATCTTTCCACCTCGATCATGGCCGAAGCGGGAGATTCCGGGGTGCGGGTGGTGGACCGGCTGCGTGCAGCCATGCTGCTGTTTGGCGAAGCGTTGCTGGAAGTGGGAGATCCCTTTGCGGTCTATGGTTTTGCGAGCAAATATCATGATGAGGTGCTGATGTATCCCATCAAGCGCTTCACCGACAGATTTGACGCACGGGCCAGGGCCCTGCTGGGAGGCTTGTCGGGGCGTCTGGCGACGCGCATGGGCGCGGCTATCCGCCACAGCAGCAAACTGATGCTGCGCAGCCCGGCCCAGCGCCGCCTGTTACTGATTCTTTCCGATGGTCGTCCGGCAGATTATGATGACGGGGGAGATGCCCGCTATTTGCAGGAAGATACCCGCATGGCGGTGCGGGAAGCGCTGGAACTGGGTATTCACGCCTTCTGTATCAGTCTTGATCCCCAAGGTGGAGAATATTTGCCGCAGGTTTTCGGGCAGGGACATTATCTGGTGCTGCCGCATCTGGATAGCCTGCCGGCGCGCTTGCCCGAAGTGTACTTGCGCCTGCGGGGGCATGGCTGATGAATGAAAAGGAATTATTGCAGCCACGACTTGCGGCCACGCTTCCGGCCCGCTTTGTCGGCGCTGCCCGATATCGCCGCGCCAGTTATGGCAGCAATCATCCGCTGGCGATTCCGCGCGTTTCCCTGACTCTGGATCTGATCAACAGTTATGGGGCCATTGCTGCCGAGGAATATTGCCTGGGGCGTCCGGCCAGTCATCAGGAGCTGTTTGGCTTTCATACCCGCGATTATATCCAGGCCTTTGAGCATGCCCAGTTTCGCGGTAATGTCCGCGATACGGATCGTAAACAATATCAACTGGGTACCTTGGAAAATCCGTATTTCCCCGGTTTTTTTGATACGCCCAATCTGGCTACGGGCTCCAGCATATTGGCTGCAGAGCAGATATTGCAGGGTTTCACCGCGTTCAGTCCGGCAGGAGGCATGCACCATGCGGCACCCGGTCAGGCACGCGGATTTTGTTATCTGAATGATCCGGTACTGGCTATCCAGCATCTGCGCAGGGCCGGGCTGCGCGTGTTGTACTGGGATATGGACGCTCATCATGGCGACGGGGTAGAGGCGGCTTTTCATGCGGATCCTGATGCCTTGACGGTTTCCCTGCATATGGACACGGCTTATGCTTATCCTTTTCAGGGGGGCGGGCTGGATGACCATGAAGGAATGGCAGTCAATCTGCCCCTGCCCGCAGAAATCAACGACACGGAATATGCGGCAGTTTTCGAGGCCCTATGGCCCCGGGTCATGCGGCAGTTTGTTCCGGATGTGGTGGTCTTGCAGGCGGGTACGGACATTTTGTCTCCCGATCCGCTGAGCAAGTTCCGGATATCCAATGGACTGTTCTGGCAGGTGCTTCGGCGTCTGCTCGCCGAAAGCCCGCGTTTGCTGGTGCTGGGTGGAGGAGGGTATCATCCCATTGCTTTGGCACGCTGCTGGACCGGGGTCTGGGCGATTTTGTCCGGACGGAAGCTGGATGAAAATCTGCCCGAGTCAGGCCGAGCCCTGCTGGAAGGCGTGGAATGGGATCTGGACGATGAAGACGCCCCCGATTATAGCCGTCAATTCCAGTATCTGGATGATCTGCCCTTGCCGGGTCCCTTGCGAAGCGAAGTGACTGATCGTCTGGAGTATCTGTTCCACCATCATCCCCTTTTTGCAAACAGGAGAAACGCTGCGTGAATGCTGCGGATAACACATTGATTCCCGGGGCCGCCAATAGTGTCGGCAGTAAGGCCTATGTAGCGCGTTTTGCAGAGACTCTGGCGGAAGAACATTTCAGTGATTTTCTGAATACCCGCATCAAGCTGTCCTCCTTGGGGGTAGGCACATTCCCCGGCGCCGTGGATGATGTGACGGATCTGGCCGTGGCGGCCATTGTCGCTCAGGCCCTGCAATCCGGGATTAACGTGATTGATACTGGTGCGAATTATCGTTTTGGCCGGGCGGGTCGGGCGGTGGGGGCGGGTATTGCCAAGGCCATGGCGGCGGGAATTCTCCGCGAGGAGTTTTTTGTGGTGGGCAAGGGCGGATTCCTGACCTTCACGGGCGGGCGTCCCGAAGATCCTCTCGCCTTTTTCCGTGAGGAAGTGGTCGCCAAAGGCCTGGGCAAGGAAGAAGACCTCGCCCAGAATGTGCATTGTCTAAGTCCCGAATATATTGCCTGGCAACTGGATGATTTACGCAGCCAAACCGGTCTGGAAACCCTGGATGTGTTTCTGGTGGATCAGCCGGAGGTACATATTCCGCTGATTGGCAAAGAACGCATGTACCAGAAGTTGCTCCAGGTCTTTACCGTGTTGGAACAGGCGGTCAATGAAAACAAAATTCGTTATTATGGCATCTCTACCTTCAACGCCTGTCGGGTGGAAACCGATCACACCCTGTTCCAGTCCCTGACCAGTCTGATTGGCCTGGCTGAGAAGGCAGCTGGTGAAGGTAACAGACACCATCTGCGGGTAGTGGAACTCCCCTTTAATGCCCTGATGCCTGAAGCCTACACGCGCTTCAGTCAGGTTACCGGACAGGGAAATATTGGTTCGACCATTCAGGCCGCTTTTCAGCTCAAGCTGACCGTCATGGCCAGCCATACCCTGGGCAAAGGATTGCTGGCCCGGGAAGAAATCCCCTCCTTGCAGGAAGGAATTCCCGAACTGGCCAATGCGGCGCAACGGGCCATTCAGTTTGTGCGCTCGACGCCGGGCATTGGTGTCACCCTGGTGGGAATGAGTTCACCCCTGCATCTGGCAGATTTTTTAGCAGTGGCCAAGCAGCTCCCCTTACCCAAAGAACGCTATCTGGCGATGTTTGAAAAGGAAAAGTAGGTTTGAGCGAACCTGACTTTTCTGGTTTTTACGCACATGGCCGTTCCATTTGGTCAAGACGGTGATTTTGGACAGCGGGCACTCATAGATCGCATAAACAACGATCTGGGAAATGATCTTGGTAATTTGCTCAATCGGCTTATCGGAATGAGCTATAAATACTTCGATGGAGTCATCGTTTCCGGGCAATGCGAAAAATACTACAGTGAAGAGCTGAAACGGATTCAGACGGTGATAGGCGAACTGGAGGCTAATTATTTTGAATTGAAACAGGGGAACTCACGGCGAGCATGTACCACGTTCACGATCTCTATGCAGGTGGCCGTGACACGATGATGTAGTCTATGATGGCGGCCAGATCGGCGTCGGCCGACTCAAGCCAGAAGATGGGTAGCATCATCAGGGCGTCTTGCGCTGTCTGAGCCGTGCTAGTCGCTCGGCCATGCGCCTCTCAATCTCATCGTGCGGGATGCTCGGGCGCTGGTCAGCTATGCTAGCGGCCGTCTTGGCCTGCAGCCAAGCCGTGTAGCTGGCCTCCTGCTCGGCGGTTTCAAACTCGGAGATGATGGATGGTAAAATGGCATTCATCCTAGTGTAGTGTTGCATTCTGTTTGCTGCTTAAATGGCTGTTGGCGCGAATGACTTTTTGCAGGATGTCGCGGGCGGTTTTGGTCCAGATGAAAGGTTTGGGATGGGTGTTGTGGTGGTCGATGTACCCCTCAATGGCCTGGATGAGTTCAGGCACACTGGTGAACACCCCACGACGTAACCGCTGGGTCGTGATATCCCGAAAGAAACGCTCGACCATGTTGAGCCAGGATGCCGAAGTGGGCGTAAAGTGCATGTGAATACGCGGGTGCTTGTCGAGCCACGCCTGTACTACCGGGTGTTTATGGGTCGCATAGTTGTCGGCGATCAAATGCAGAGCCTTGTCCTTGGGCGTCTGCCGATCAATTTTCTTCAGGAACTTCAGCCATTCCACATGGGTATGGCGCTGTTGACACTGTCCGATGACCTGACCATCCAGCACGTTGAGGGCGGCAAACAAGGTCGTGGTACCATTACGTTTGTAGTCGTGGGTCATCGTTTCTGCGCGGCCCTTTTTGAGGGGAAGTCCCGGTTGGGTCCGGTCCAGGGCCTGCACCTGACTTTTTTCATCCGCGCAGAGCACCAAGGCATGCTCCGGGGGAGACATATACAACCCCACAATATCTTCCAGCTTTTCCACAAAATGCGGGTCACGTGACACCTTGAAACCACGCAGCAGATGAGGCTTGAGGCCATGCTTGCGCCAATGCCGTGACACACTGGCGGCACTGACACCCAGTTCTGCCGCCATCCTACGCGTACTCCAATGCGTCATCGCTTCCGGCTTACTCTGCGTGGTCAATTCTACCAGACGGGCCACATCCACTTTCACCGGAGGGGCGCCGCGCGGTAAATCGCGTTCAATGCCCGACAAGCGGTGTTCCAGATAACGCTTGCGCCAACGTGCGACTTGCAGGCGATCCACCCCCAGGCGCTCCGCAATTTCTTTGTTCTGCAAGCCCTCTGCCGCCAGCAATATCATCCGTGCCCGTAATGACAAGCGGACACTGCTTAATCGGGAGGCGACTATACGGGACAACTCGGACCGCTCTTCGCTGGTTAAAGTGACTGTGGGCGCAACTCGCAAGGCTCGACTCCATTCATACCCTCAACATGGAGCTATTTTATCATCATTAACCTTAAGGTTCACCAAGAATGCAACACTACACTAGGTTGCTCCTTGGTATCTATCCTCAGAGAGGGTTTAACGCCCTCATTTGGCCAACCATGCGGCCCTTAAAGGCTATATTAGGCGCTTTTCGCTCTTGCCGGAACCATCCTAACATCCAGACCCACCTAATGATCTTTGGGCTTTTCGCCTTTGGGCGCGCTGGCAATTTCCCGCAACAGTTTTTCCTGTTCCGCAAAAGACATGCGTCTTTGCCCCGGCGCGAAACCTTTTTGGGCAGGGTTTTGTGGAGCAGGATGCCCGGCCCGTTCACTTTCCTTGGTGGCCGTATAGTTTTGTAACTCACGTTGCCACTGGGCAGGTGCTTCACCTGTGTCCGTGCGCCCCTGATAACCAGCAGGCGCGGCAGGGGTCTGCCGGGCAAACCAGCTGGCCTTGCGCAACTCCTTGTTATAGGTGCTGATCCAGTGGCTGATGCGGCTGAGATCCCAAAGGGCGAATGCCAGCATCAGGACGGCCACAACAATGGCCTCCCAGAGTAACCCTAATACGGCCAGAACCACCACGGCGGCTGTCACCAGCGGAAATACCCAGGCCCAGGACTCTTCCAGATAAAAACGATGGGCGCCAAAGGGGAACAAAAACCAATATAGATAGGCCCATAGAGGTTTTTTCTGGAGTTTTTGCAAGCGAATTTGTAAACTCTGTACCCCGGCGCCTTGCAGATCGAGCTTTTCCCAAGCCTTGGGCATGGGTTATCCTCCTTAAATACTGTATTGAAGCGCTCAGATATTACCCCTAAACTCATTAAAAGTCGTGGGTGACTAAGGATTTTCATGGCAGATCGACGGTTACAGGTTTTTCACACGGTGGCAAGGATGCTCAGCTTTACCAAAGCGGCAGATACTTTGCACATGACGCAGCCTGCGGTGACTTTTCAGGTGAAGCAGCTTGAAGAGCAATTCAATACACGGTTGTTTGACCGTACCCATAATCGCATCAGCCTCACTGAAGCGGGCCTGGTGGTGTACGAATACTCGGAACGCATCATTTCCCTGTACACGGAAATGTCCAATCGGGTTGGAGAAATGACGGGAGACTTGCGTGGTCATTTGCTGATCGGAGCCAGTACCACCATTGCCGAGTATATGCTTCCCCGTCTGCTCGGTGATTTCAAAATGAAATATCCGGACGTGCAGGTACGCCTGCATGTAGGAAATACCGACAAAATTGTCCACATGATTGAAGACAACAGCATTGATTTGGGACTGGTGGAAGGTGTGGTGACCAATAAAAGTCTGGCCACGCTCAAATGTTGCATGGATTCCATGATTGTCATCGCCCAGCCTGATCATGCCCTGGGTCTCCATGAAAGCGTGTCTGCTCAAGAGTTGCTGGATTATCCTTTTGTTTCCCGCGAAGAAGGTTCCGGCACCCGGGAAGTCACCATGGAATATCTGCATCAGGCCGGCATAGATACGGATGATTTGCATATCACCATGGAATTGGGCAGCCCTGAGGCGGTCAAGGGCGCGGTAGAAGGGGGGCTCGGCGTGGCCATTGTCTCTGAGGCCACAGTGCTGAAAGAACTGGCCCTGGGGACCTTGCTGGCCCGGCCCTTGAGCCCGGCCCTGGCAAGGCCGTACTTTTTTGTGTACCAGAAACAAAAATTCCGCAGCCTGGTTATGGATGAATTTCTGGAGTTTGCCAAGGAACGTTGCAGCAAGGACATGTTGGCCATGCCGGTGCGTCGCGAGGTCTAATCAACGAGAAGTTTTGAGGAGTATGAATGAAGCATTTTGCAGTCGTGCAGCACAGTTATTCCGAATTTCTGGGAATCGTGGAAAGCCAACTGGAAAAGCGCGACATCGGTTTCAGTTATTTTCGGGTTTTTTTGAGTGGTGAATTACCGGGGAATGCCCTGACTTTTGATGCCCTGTTTTTGTTGGGTGGGCCGATGTCTCCGCTGGAAACAGAAAAATACGAATGGCTGGAGCAGGAAATCAAAACAATTGCCATGTTCCGTAAAAACCGCAGACCGGTAGTGGGTTTCGGGCTGGGGGCGCTGCTGCTGGCTAAATATGAAGGCGCTGAATTACAACTCGAACCTTACCATAACGCTTATTTTACAACGGCGCATGCCACGGAAGCGGGTAAAAACGATCCTCTGGCTCAGGCTGTGGACGGTGCCAAAGTGATGGTCTGGTCGCCGGGAACCGCCATTTTGCCGGAAGGCATCCAGCCTCTAGTAGTAGATGATGAAGGCCGCTGGATTGCTTTCCGCCCTGAAGAGGGTGCGGTAGGTCTGCTGTTTCGACCGGAAATGAAACCGGGTCTGATTGAAGACATTCTCATGGAAGAGGATCGCGAACCCCCTGAAAATGTTGGTGAGTTACTGGAACAATGCCGCAGTCTCTGGCCGGAAATGCAGAAAACCACTGACCGCGTGATTGTTGCCCTAGTTCGCGAGCTGGCGCTGATGACCGAAAAGCGTAAGCCTCCGGTATTTTCCCTGAAAGTGGATACGGGTAGTGATGTATGAATAGTCGTGAGCGTCAGTTCCTGAAAGTGATGCGCAAACTGGATGCTGCCGGGCAGGAACAGGTAGTGGCTTTTGCCGAGTTTATGCGCAGTCGCCAGAAACCTGAAGCGCCGCAGGAAAAAGTGATTGAAAAGCCCAACCTGTTGCCTGCCCGCGAAGGCGAAAGCGTAGTGGGTGCCATCAAGCGGCTGCGGGAGAGTTACAGCATGCTGGATGCCAAGGAAATGCTCAATGATACATCCAGCCTGATGTCCAGGCATGTCATGGGCGGGATAGAGGCAGAAACGGTGATCGCCGAAATGGAAATCATGTTTGAGCGCCACTATCAACGCTACTGCGGAGTTTCGGAAGACAGCTGATGTCGGATGTTCATCACTTGCTGCAGATGCTTCTGCACTTTGACCATTACCTGCTTTTGTTTTTGCAGGAGTACGGGGCTTGGGTGTATGCCCTTCTTTTTCTGATTCTGTTTGCAGAAACCGGGCTGGTCATCATGCCCATTCTTCCCGGGGATTCCATGCTTTTTGTGTGTGGCACCCTGGCCGGAGTGGGAGCCATGAGCGCACCCTGGCTACTGTTTTTGCTGGTGACAGCGGCGGTACTGGGAGATGCAGTCAATTACTGGGTGGGCAAGCGCTGGGGTGTGCATCTGTTTGGCGGTAAGCTGTTGAACATCCGCCATCTGGAAACCACCCAGCGTTTTTATGCCCGGCATGGCGGAAAAACAGTAGTCATCGCCAGGCTGCTGCCCATTATCCGCACCTTTGCACCCTTTGTCGCCGGTATTGCCGCCATGCCTTATCGGCGTTTTGTCATCTTTAATCTGACCGGGGCATTTCTCTGGGTGGGCGGACTGCTCGGTGCTGGCTATTTTCTGGGTAGCTTCCCCTGGGTGAAAACCCATCTGAACCTGGTTTTGATCGCCATCATTGTGATTTCCCTGTTGCCAGCGGGTTTTGCCTGGTTACAACAGCGTCTGCAGCCCGCCGGTAATCCTGCACCCTGAATCTGTGTAGAGTTCGGCTGAAGCCTGCAAGATTAACCGTTCAGCTCTTGTTTTCCTGTCGTTCGATGGTCCGCACAATGCGGCGCTCGGCACGTTTCACCAGCCAGTTGAAAAGCGCCTGCTGATGGGGATCACCAGCGGCAGTATGTTCCGGGTGCCACTGTACGGCGAAAATATCCGGGTTGTCGGGCATGTCCACGGCCTCAATCACGCCATCTTCGGCGATGGCGTTGATACGCAGGGACGGGGCCATGTTGGCAATAGCCTGATGATGCCAGGAAGAAATTTCCAGGGTTTCCCGACGAACAATGCTGCCCAAAAGGGTATCCGGCAGGACAATGACTTCATGCATGATGGGATCCCCGTCATTGTTGCGATGACAGATGCGGGTACCAATATTTTTGGGTAAATCCTGCAGGAGGTCACCCCCCAGCGCGACATTGATGATTTGCAGGCCGCGACAAATACCCAATACCGGAATGCGGCGGGCGATGGCTTCCCGTGCCAGGGCAATTTCTGCTGCATCGCGATCTGGATGCACCATGTACACACTTTCATCACAGGTAGCGCGATAAAACTCCGGGGAAATATCTCCACCACCCGTCAGCACCAGGGCATCGCAGCGCGACAAAATAATCCGGGCTTCCGGACATTGGGGTGGAAACAAAACCGGCAGACCTCCCGCCTGGCATACGGCTGCGGCGTACTGGGGCGCAAGGGAAAAAGGTTCGCCGTTCCGCTCATAAGCGCTGAGGGCGATGACCGGGGGTTCCGGAGGTAAAATCTCATCCATCGGAAGGGTTTCCATCCAGGCTGAGGATGGGCGCGTACAACTCCGGGCGGCGATCCCGGAATAATCCCCACTCGGCCCGTTGTGCCGCCAGTTTGGATAAATCCAGATCAGCATAGAGGATGCATTCCTCCTGGTCAGCCTGGGCGAGCAGGGCCCCGGTCGGATCACTGATAAAAGAGCCGCCATAAAAGGTGATGCTGCTTTCCGCGCCTATTTCGTGGCCGATCCGATTCGCCGCTACGAGCGGGACCAGATTGGCAGCGGCATGTCCCTGCATCACCCGGGTCCAGTGCCCACGACTATTGATTTCCGGGGCACGGGGTTCGGAACCGATGGCGGTGGGATAAAACAGGATTTCCGCCCCTTGCAGTGCCATCACCCGGGCGGCTTCGGGAAACCATTGGTCCCAGCAGATGGCGACGCCAATTCGGCCATATTGGGTGTCGAAAATTTTGAAGCCGGTGTCGCCGGGACTGAAGTAAAATTTTTCCTGATAGCCGGGACCATCGGGGATATGGGCTTTACGGTACAGCCCCAGATCCTTTCCGTCGGCATCAAAAACCACCACACTATTAAAAAAGGCGTTGTTGGCGCGCTCAAAAAAACTCACGGGCAGGACCAGATGCCGGTCTTTCGCCAGCTTTTGCAGGGCGAGTAATGCGGGATGGGAGCTGCGCGGCTGAGCCAGTGCCAAAAAATCCGGGTTCTGATCCTTGCAAAAGTAGGGTGTGCTGAATAACTCCTGGAGGAGGATGATGTTCGCTCCAGCATCTGCAGCACAATGTACCTGCTGCAGTGCCTTGTCGATGTTTTCCGCTTCGTTGTCGCCGACTGCCATCTGAATGGCAGCTACTTTTACCTGCATGATGCACCTCTGTCCGCAAACTTCTGGCCGATTCTCCAAATTGGAGTATAGAGGAGCCACCGGGAGGGGCAAGAGGGCCTGATGATCCGAGCAGTTTTCGGGATTTGGCTGAACTCAGGGATGTTGTGGCGGGTGAAAAGTCATGACGCTACCCGCAGAAACTTCGGACGGGTCCCGCCAACGCCAGGCTTGCAGTGCCGCATTTTGTGCTGGGCTGGCGCAACTGCTGCAACTTCCAGACTGGCACGAACTCCCACAGCTTTTAGCTGAAGAGAGTGAAACAGCCTCGACGCGCCCCCGGCTTTGCCAGTAAAGCAGCATATCTTCTACCGTGCTTTTGGGCAGGTTCAAAATTACGGCAATCTGGCTGCTGGTCAGCAGAGTGTGATCACGCAGGCTGTCGCGCACGGCAAACAATGTGCTCATACCGCAGCCTGCTTTTTGAGGCTGGCTGCGGGACTCGCTTCCTGGCGTCGCCCATAAATGCGCAGGGCAATGATCAGCAGTCCGAAGCTCGTCAGAATCCCGGCTATCCAGGCCAGTGATGCAGCAGGGTGGGCGACGAAAGTTCCTGCCTGAAAAATGAGCGTACTGGTACCCCAAGCGAGACCGGTGCCGTAAAGCAGGGAAAACCCCATCCATCCCCAACCGACTTCCCGGCGCAGGGCTCCCATGGTGCTGGCGCAGGGTACATAGAGCAATACAAACACCAGGTAAGCAAAAGCCGAGAGCGGCGTAAAGCCTGCGGCAATGGCTTGCAGGGTGGCGCTTTCTGCGCCGGAGGCCTGCTCCGTTTCAGTGGTGGAAGTCATGGCACTCAAGCCCAGAGGATCGTCCAGTGTGCGTATAAAGGTCAGGGCATTAGCCGGAATGGTCATTAGCGCATCCCGCAGTTGGCCGATAATGTCGGGCTGCCGGTAATCCGCCATCAAATCCGCCGCATTTTGGCGTTGATAAATACCATTGAGGGTGCCGATGACGATTTCCTTGGCTGCCGCACCGGCAATGAGGCCGGATACGGCGGGCCAGTTGTCAGTCTTGATGCCCATGGGTGCGAATATCGGAACCAATGCCTGACTGCCTTGGGCCAGCAGGGAGTGATCAATGTCCGTGCTGCGCAGTCCCTGACTGGTCCAGCCGATGCCGGGCAGGATGAAGAGCACCAGACCGATGACGGCGATGACCTTGCCGACCCGGAAAATAAAGACCTTCAGGCGCTGCCAGCTTTGCAGGACGACGCTGCGGAAACTGGGCAGGCGGTAGGGCGGCAGTTCCATGACAAAAGGCATGGCTTCACCGCGCAGGGCCGTTTTCCCCAGCAACCAGGCCGTGAGCAGCGCGACCACTATGCCCAGAACATATAAGGCAAATACGACCTGACCACCATTGCTGCGGAAAAATACGACCGCAAAAGCCATGTAGATGGTGAGACGCGCCGAGCAGGACATGAAGGGTTGCATCAACACGGTCAAAATGCGTCCACGCGGATCCTCGATAATACGCGCACCCATAATGGCCGGAACATTGCAGCCAAAACCAATGACCATGGGCACCAGCGCGTTGCCGGGTAAGCCCATGCGTCGCATCAGGCGATCCATGGCATAGGCGGCACGCGCCATATAGCCGGAGTCATCCAGAAATGCCAGAAAGAGAAAAGTAAGGCCAATGGGGGGGATAAAGGAAATCACCAGATTGAGACCGCCGCCAACCCCGCCGGCAATCACTGAAATCAGCCAGTCCGGTAAACCCGTCAGCAACAGGAGATGCCCGGTTCCATGGATGAGCAGAGCCGCAGAAGCCTGATCAAAAAAATCCAGGAAAATATTGCCGCCACTGAAACTTACGACAAACACCAGATAAAGAACCAGCAAAAATATCGGTACACCCAGCCATTCATTGAGCACAATGCGATCCAGATGGTGATTGATTTTTTCACGCAGACCCTTCTTCCCGTGGTCTTGCAGGGCAATACCCGCCATGTCGTGAGCCCAGGAAAAACGCCGGTCCATGACCAGGTCAGCGGGATCCTCATCACTGATCAACTCAATATGCCGGCGCAAGTCTTTCAGGATTTTCGCGTTCTGCTCTGAAGAGGGTTGCGCAGAGCCATCCAGCAGACGCAGAGCGTCCACCCTGGTTCTGGCCGTATTTGGTCCGCTTATTGCTGTCCCCAGTGTTTGCAGTGCTTCTTCCACAGGGACCGGATAAACGATTGGATGACCCTGCGGCTTTTTTTGCAAGGCTTCAATCATCCTCTGGAGTAAATAGTCTCGACCTTTGTTTTTTCGCGCTACCATAGGCACTACGGGAATTCCCAAAGCATTTTCCAGCTCAGCACAATGTAACTTCCAGCCTCTGGCTTCTGCCTCGTCCGTCATATTCATGATGAGCAGCATGGGGTGGCCGGTTTCCAGCAATTCGGCGGTCAAGGCGAGATGGCGTTCCAGATTGGAAGCATCAACAATGTTGACAATCAGGTCTACCGGGGTATCCAGCAGAAAATCCCGGGCGACCCGTTGATCCTCTCCGCCACCACCCATCAGGCTGTAAACGCCGGGAAGATCGATAACCGAAACTTTCTTCTTGGCAAGCTGCAGGCTGCCGCTGCGTTTTTCTACCGTGACCCCCGGCCAGTTGCCGACCTGCTGGTGAGCGCCGGTGAGCAGGTTGAACACCGTGGTCTTGCCACAGTTGGGATTACCCGCAAGAACAATGCTTTGTTCGGACAGGACTGGGGCTGCTCTTCCCTGATTTTCATGACAGGCGCTCATGCGGATAGCTCCGTAACCCATATTTTCTGAACCATGCTGTTGCCGATGGCAAAACGCGCCCCGTTGATTTGAATGACTACCCCACGTTTGTTGGGGCCGTGGACAATATGCAGTGCGACGCCCGGACGAATACCCAGCATTTGCAGACGTTGCTGCATGGTCCGATCACCAGCAATTCGGTCAATGCGCGCGGAGGCAGCGCCGGGTAACTGATCGAGGCTGCGTGAAGGATTTTCAGAAGTAAGATTGTGCATGTTCATGGATGAATAGGCTTCCTGATTCAACATTCAAAAAAATTCGAGGTGCAGACGCAAAATACCGACCAGAGCATCCGGGTAATAACCGGAAGGATGCTGGATGTATTGCAAATCCGGCTGAATATTGATGTGCTCCGTTACTTTTGCCAGATAAGTGAGTTCATAGCTGGTTTCAGCGGGATGGATGCTGGCTGGTTCCACATCCAGTCCCGCAGCGACGGCCTCAGGGCGTAACCAGGCTCTGGCCATACCAATGGAAATGCTGTCGTCCGGGCGGTCTGCAAAGGGATGCCCGAGCCGCAAGCCCACGCCCAGGTACCAGGGGACGGGATTGAAGTTTTGCGGCGCTGCCCCGGCCTGCACAAATGCGCCGAGCTGGCGTTCACCCGGCAGTGTCCAGTTTCCTTCGACGATGCCATAGGCACCGGCGGTGCTGGGTGATAAGCCATAAAGTTCGGGGTTGGCCTGCTGGTAGTGCCAGGCACCGATTTTTAATTCATATTGGCCATATTCATCGGTATTGTCCTCCATGTCTTCGTCGGCTTTGTGACCCCAGTGCAGAGCGCCTTCCCACAGGGCCATGTAGCCTCGTTCAAAAGCAGAAGTCTGATGCTGTGGGTCACCCTGAAAAATTGCTAATTTGTTACTCACATTTTGCGTGTGTGTGCTGACCAGCAGGCCGAGGCCGGAATAGGGATAGGTGGCAGTGCCGGGGACGTTGACCGTGATGGTGGGCGATATGCCAAAAGAGCTGTTGATCAATTGCAGGGCATTGGCGGCAACATCAAAATAATAGTTGACGTCCATATAACCTACCCGGGTGTTGAGCCAGTCATTCCAGCGTTGCCGATAGGCGGCATCGTAAAAACGGACGGCATTGGGCGCCCAGATATTACTGGCAGTCTGAATATCACCACTATAGTTTTGCTGAATGCCACTACTGTAAATGCCCATCAGGGAGAGGGTGAATTTGCCTCCCTTCCAGAGCCCGGCTTTGTCGGTGTCATATTCAGCCCCGATTTGTCCGACAATATTGCCTTCACTGCCTTGCTTGATTCCTCCCGAAAAATTGGAAAAAATCTCGCTGTCCAGATGTCCCGCCCAGGATAGCCCGTTGCCGATGTGGGAGTAAGCAGGTAAGTACTTTGCAGAAAGTCCGGGGGTGTTGGGTATGGAGGATTCCGGGTTGCTGTCAGCAGCATCAGCGTAACCGATTACTGGACAGCCCAGAAAAGACGCCGCACAAAGTGCAGTCGCCAAGGAAAAAGACAGGCGAGACATTGCAGATACGCTCCGTTATTAGAATATTAACGATAATGATTCTTAATATTATAGAGGCTGTTGGCAATGTCAATATTTTTGGATTATTTTTTTGCGGGAAGCTGGAGCCGATGCCGGGCCGGGAAGCTTTTTGCTCCAACGCCCCTTGCCTGTTGTTCTAAGGCTCATCCTGCTGTCAGGAGAGAACTCGCCCTTTGGGCTCAGACAGCTCTCCTGACGGGCGCAGGATTTCACCAAGAACAACAACGGCGCGGGCCAAAGTCGCTGCAAAGCTTCCCAGTCCGGCATCGGCTCCAAATTTGGCTAGTGAAGTCCCTTTAGGGTCTGGGCGAGATTTTTAGCATCCAGAACCTGCCAGACAATTTGTGGCTGATTGTGGCTATCCATGTAAAGCATGGTAGGGACAGTTTTCTGGCCGGTGGCTTCGAGTATGCTCAGGTTGTTTTTCAGTGCTTTTTCAGTTGCCGTACTGGGCAGAATTTCCCGGATGGCACCATCATGACCTTTTTCCGTAAACCCTTTTTCATTTTCCCATAGGGCCTTCAGTGGGTTTTTCGCCTCCAGAATCGCGGCAGCTTTGCCGGTACTGGAAGGTTCCAGAAAGCCCACGGGAACATAGCGTATGCTGAGTTGATCGGGTTTGATCAGAGATTGCAGTTCCTGGATGAGAAGATGGCAATAGGGGCAGTTCGGATCAAATATCAGATAAATGATGTGTGGCCCCGAACCTTGGACGAACCAGCGGGCATGATTGAGTCGCTGCCAGATCTGTGCAGAGCTGGCCACTGTGCGCTTTGGGGCAAAACTGGCTGCCATCTGGCCCAGCGTCGAGGCTTGGCCAGACGGGCTGAAGCCGCTTGTCATGAGGGTCATGGAAAACGCTAAGCCTATAGAATAAAGCCAACTTTTTTTGCTCATTAAGACAGAAGAGAACATGCATGCGCTCCTTGATTTTTGCTATCTCCTTGTATTAAAGCAATACTCAGGCCAGTTTTAAGTATTTTTCGGAAATCAGGAAAAAAATTGCTTTTCAGACCTTGCCTGTCCCGGCAATTCCACCTATATTCCCAAATACGGACTATGGAGCATCGATTTTACTAATGGCTAATATTCGAATTGATTCGGGAGAAGACTGTCTGGTTATTTGGGGCTTGGCGCCCCAAGCTGCCGGCAGTTTTGATTCGGTGTCGGCCCGCGTGTTCCGTAGTCCGGGTAATTCTCATCGAGCCGAACCAACGTTCGGCTTTTTTGTTGGGTTCAGGGGGTAGCCTCGAAGTTTCTCTTTCAACTTTATGAGAAATGGCAATGTCTCTGCATAATCAGCCCTTGGGCAGATTACGCAGCGGCGATTCCCAGGTGATTCTGGAGATAAGAATGAAGAAGAAGCATCGCTGGCAGATTGCTTTAGCGGTATGTTTGTGTACAGGAGGTGTTGCTGTGGCTCAGGCCGCGCCACATCATGTTAAGACGGCAGCTCATCGAGTGGATGCGCATCGGTATCATCGGGAGACCTCTCCCAGGCATCTCTATTCGAGACGTTATCATGCCGTCAAATCGGTCCGAAAAGTTTCGCATAGGCATAAGGCTTTACCAGTCGAAGCAGCCGATTATACGGCTTTGACGCCAACGGCCCTGCAGTTGATGCATCTTTCCCCGGTGGAATTTGCGGGAGTAGGTGCAGCACCTCAGCCGGTAACAAATTACCAATTTCCTGTTCATTCGTTTCCGGATGCCCCTGACAATTCGGTCACCAGCCCCGACTTTGTGGATCAATCCCTGGTGCTGGTGAAAACCGGTCTCGCAGCCAGCACGATGACTACAGATTCTCCGGCCAAGCCAGCGGCAGCCCCGGTGGATGCAGTGGTCGCCACTTCCGCGCCGGAACAGTCACATCTGCGCATTGCCCTGGAAATGTTCGCCAGTCAGGCCTATCACTGGGCCCGTCATCCGCTGCAGGCTTTAGAGTCCAGCGGCGACGCCGCCAGCGGGCCTCAGGCTGCTGCTGAATTGGCAGACGATATGGCCCAACAACAGGCGGATCAAACTAATACCGGGAGCAATGCTTCGTCGTCCTCGGGCGATTCCTGGCTTTCGCCCCGGGCCATGGTGGTTTCGGCCTTGAAGTTTATTGGTGCCCCCTATCGCTGGGGCGGGATGAGTCCGGCTTCAGGTTTTGATTGCAGTGGCTTCGTGAAATACATACTGGCCAAATTTGACATTCAGGTGCCGCGCACTTCTTATGCCCAGGCTGCGGAGTTGCACAAGGTGTCCCGGGAAAACCTCAAGCCCGGAGATCTGGTGTTTTTTGATACCATGCATCGGGCTTATTCTCACGTAGGTATATACATCGGTCACCAGCGTTTCGTCAGCGCCCAGACACCCAGCACTGGTGTCCAGATTGGCAGCCTGAATGATCCTTATTGGGCAGCGCATTATGACGGCGCGCGCAGCTTGCCGGTAGCCAACTCTTATTAAGTTTGCTTTACCGACAGAGCATTGCACAAAAAACCCGCAGACTTGAAGCTGCGGGTTGTGCTTCTTTGATGTTTGGCTTTACGGTTCATCGTAAAGGCGGCCGTGGGCCGGGAAGCTTTTTGCTCCAACGTCCCTTGCCTGTTGTTCTAAGGCTCATCCTGCTGTCAGGAGAGAACTCGCCCTTTGGGCTCAAGCAGCTCTCCTGACGGGCGCAGGATTTCACCAAGAACAACAACGGCGCGGGCCAAAGTCGCTGCAAAGCTTCCCGGCCCACGGCCGTCTGTCTGACAATTCAGAGTTTGCCGTAGGAGTGCAGCCCACCCAGGAACAAGTCGACGCCGATGAAACAGAAGGTAACGACGATCAGGCTGATAAATGCCCACCAGGCCATGGGGCGTCCTTCCCAGTTGCGCTGACTACGGGCGTGCAGGAAGCCGGCATAATTCAGCCAGACAATCAGAGCCCAGGTTTCCTTGGGGTCCCAGGACCAGAATCCCCCCCAGGCCTTGGCAGCCCAGACTGCACCGAGAATGGTGCCGACCGTAAAAAACAAAAATCCGAAGGCGATGGTTCCGGAAAAGGTCTTGTCCAGTAATTCCAGGCTGGGCAGGCGATCACGCAGGAAGTTACCGCTGCTGATGGCGCGTTCTTTCAGCAAATAGGCCAAACCGGCCATGGCTGAAATGTAAAAATTGGCGTAGGCAATGAACATGGAGGGTACATGGATTTTCATCCAGAAACTCTGCAATGCCGGAATCAGTGGTTGAATACGGTTCAAATGATAAGCCGCACCCACCCAGATCAGAAAAATATCAGCGACCAGCACCAAAGGCAGAACAAAAGCCCCCAATCCCCGGTTTTCTGTGCGATTTTCGTGAAACAAGTAAAACAGGATGGTGGTCGCACAAAATAACACCATCACATCATATATATTGCTGACGGGAATATGTCCCCAGGATGGGTGGCCGATATAGGTTTCTCGCCAGCGAATGGCCAGACCGGCAAAGCCCAGAACAACGGCAATCCAGGCCAGGCGATGCCCCCAGTTGCCCGCATTCTGGTTACCGGCAAACAAATACAAATAGTAGCCGGCGGCACTGAGCAGAATCGCGCCACTCATCCAGTAAAACATTGCATTACTGTGGAAAAAATAACGTATTGCGAGGCTGTTGTGCGTTGTGAAACCCCATTGATAAAGCCCTACTCCGGTGCCGGCAATGGCCATGACGACCAGAAACAAAGCCCGGAAAGCCGGCCATTTCAGACCAAACCACATAAGCCCGGCATACCACATACCGAGGATGATGAATTGCCACATCCAGAATTCGGCACGAAATACGGCCCAGGTGGCAACGGCGCCGACGCTCAGAAAAATGGCCCAGGCAATACGCTGAGCTTTGGAGTTTTCTATGGATGCGGGCTCTTTGAGTGAAAAATAGGGTGATTGGAGTTGCGCTGACATCTTGTTGGCTCCTGTTTCGCGGTAGTGTTTGGCATCTGTTTACAATTTTATAAGGGCTTTAAGCAATAATTAAGCCCGAACAGTCAGGGCTTTTTATCTATCCGCAAGGGTCAAGATGCTCGCTTTCAGAATGCGCTAACTTACACATAATTTTAAACTTTTGGGCCTAATCGAACAATCGGGACAATACGCCTGGTTCCGAAAGGGCCAGCTTGTTCACCCGGGCTCAGGCTTGCGGCGGTGTACTTTGATCCAGTCTGGCCAGTAAGCGAAAACCGCCGATGACACCCAGAATGCGTTCTCGCAGGTTATTTTCAGGATCCGTGGAGTAAACTGGCCAGAATTTGCATTGGGTATGAGTTGCCCGTTCCAGATCAGGGATCCCATCACAGTCCAGCGCAATAATAAGATCGGGCCATAAGTATTCTGCCGAATTGGCTTTGGCGATCAGCCACTCACCGCCAAGTTCAGCGGCTAACTGGGCAGCATATTGGGCCTTTTCAGGTTGGCTCGGATGCCAAAAGAGTATGTGTGCACGTCGTTTATACATGAATGCCCTATTTATGGCGGAATTGTGTAAAAATAGCAGGACAGAGCGCGCAGCGGGAGTAGGCATGAAATTCAGGCGTTGTCAGTGACAATAACAGACTGGTCAGAAAATCTGGGACAAAATGGGGCCTTGGCACAACGCTTGCCGCAGTTTCGGGCGCGTGCCCAGCAGCAGGCCATGGCCGCGCAGGTTGCCCAAACCTTGCAGCAGGGTGGGGTTGCATTGATTGAAGCGGGTACGGGTACAGGTAAAACGTTTGCCTACTTGTTGCCCGCCATGCTTTCCGGACGCAAGGTGCTGGTTTCCACCGGGAGCAAGGCGCTGCAAGACCAGATTCTCGAAAAAGACATTCCCTTGCTCACGGATGTGGTGGGTAAGCCGATGCGCGTCAGCCGTCTCAAGGGGCGATCCAACTATCTTTGTCTGCACCGTCTCCAGCGTTTCAGCAGTGAGGGCGTTGCGCCATTGCTGGCGGCTCCTCTCGCCAAAATTGTGGATTGGGCGGGGCGCACCCGGGAGGGAGATATAGCGGAAGTCAGTGGGGTCCCGGAAGACTCGGCGGTGTGGCCGCTGGTGACTTCAACCCGGGATAATTGTCTGGGTAGTGAATGTCCTGATTATCAGCGTTGTCATGTCGTGGAAGCACGGCGCAAGGCTCACGAAGCCGATTTGCTGGTGGTGAACCACCATCTGCTTTTTTCCGATCTGGCACTCAAGGCCAATGGCATGGGCGATCTGCTGCCCCGGGTGGAAGCGATGGTGCTGGATGAGGCTCATCAGGTTTTTGACCTGGCGGGCCGCTACTTTGGGCGGCAACTCAGCAGTCACCAGTTGTGGGATTGGGCCCGGGACAGTCGTGCGGAAGCCCTTGGCGAAGCGTCAGATGACGCGCCTTTACTGCTGGCCGCCGCCGGGGTGGAGACGGCGACCAGTGCCTGGCGCACTGCCCTTGGGGCTGGTGAGGACCGGACTCAGTGGGCACTGACACCAGGGTCTCCCCAAGAGGCGGCTTTTATCCATTTACGTCAGGCCGGAATCACCTTGCTGCACGCCCTTCAGCAGGCCTCCGCCCGAGGCAAGGGGTTGGAACAATGTGCGGCACGGGGCGTGGCGCTGCTGGCCAGCGTCGAGTTTTTTTTGCTGCATAATGCCCCGGAAATGGTGTTCTGGCAGGAGAAGAGAACGCGTACTGTGCAGTTACACGCCACCCCCCTGGATGTGGCTGGACCGCTGCAAAAATATCTGCTGGAGCCCATCGAGGCACTGGTGTTGACCAGTGCGACCTTGCGGGTGGGAGACAGTTTTACGGTCACCGAGCGGGCGCTGGGCCTTAGTGGCGCACAGACTTTCAATGCCGCTTCACCTTTTGATTATGCCCGCCAATCTTTACTGTATTTACCCTCTGGCCTGCCTGAGCCCAGTCATCCAGGTTATACGACAGCCTGCTTGCAAGCCGCCATACCAGTGATTGAGGCCAGTGCCGGGCGGACTTTTATCCTGTTTACCAGTCATCGCGCCCTGCAGGAGGCCGCATCCTTTTTGCCCCGCCAACTGGGGTTTCCCGTGCTGGTACAGGGCAGTATGCCGCGTTCGCGCTTGCTGGACCGCTTTCGTAGTCTGGGCAATGCCGTGTTGCTGGGCGCGGCGAGTTTCTGGGAAGGTGTGGATGTGCAGGGAGAGGCCTTGTCCTCGGTCATCATTGATAAGCTGCCTTTTGCCAACCCATCTGATCCGATTTTGCGCGCACGTACCGAACAATGTCAGGCAGCGGGAGGCGACCCCTTTCGCGAACTGCAAATACCCCAGGCCGTCATTGCCTTGCGCCAGGGCGTAGGGCGCTTGATCCGCTCGGAAACTGATCGTGGTGTGCTCATGCTCTGCGATCCGCGTCTGCGCAGCAAAGCTTATGGCAAGATTTTTCTGGAAAGTTTGCCACCCATGCGGCGAGTGAGCGATCTGGAGGCCGTGCAGCAGTTCTGGAAGGCATCGCTGTCATGAGTGATCCGATTATTCTCGCGATAGATACGGCTACCGAAGCCTGCTCGGTCGCCGTGAATGGCGTTGCGGAGTGTCAGGTGGAGGCCAACGCCCACAGCCAGATTTTGTTGCCGATGATCAGTAGGGTATTGCAGCGTGCTGGACTGGTTCTTGGCGATCTGGACGCTATCGCCTGCGGGGTGGGACCGGGCGGCTTTACGGGTGTCCGTATTGGAGTTAGTACCGCGCAGGCTCTGGCGATGGCGCGGGGTTTGCCCGTATATCCGGTTTCCAGTTTGCAGGCGTTGGCAGCAGCGACCGTCCAGCCATCAGTTTTGGCGGCCCTGGATGCGCGTAAAGGCGAGGTCTATGCCGCCGTCTATGTGCAGGATGAGCGTACCGGGCTGCCAGTATTGCAGGGCGAGGAGCGCGTTTGTCCGCCCGGGGCAGTGGCCTGGCCCCATGAGGGCGGGTATTGGGGGCTGGGTAGCGCTTGGCCCCTGTATCATTCTGAATGGCAGCAGGATAACGTCCTGGGGTGGACGGAAGATGCCTATCCGCAGGCAGATGCAGTTCTTCGTCTGGCACTGGCTCGTCATCTCGGAGGTGATGAAGGTTGTCGTCCTGACCAGCTCGAACCTCATTACATCCGGCCCTTTCTGCCCCAGGACCAACAAAAATGAAGTTGCGACCGATGCAGGCGGAAGATCTGGATGCGGTGGCGGCACTGGAGTCGCACATTTCCCCTGGACCCTGGACGCGGGGCATATTCCGGGATTGTATGCAGGCCGGATATGATGCCTGGGTGCTGAAGGATGAAACGGATCTCCTGACTGCCTTTGGTGTTCTGTCTACCGGAGCCTCTGAAGCGCATGTGTTGAATCTGGGGGTGAGTCCGGCACAGCGTCGCCGTGGTTATGGGCGTAAAATGCTCATGCACCTCCTGTCGCGCGCCGGGCAACTGGGTGCAGAACGCGCCTTTCTGGAGGTCCGGGTATCCAATACGGCCGCCCAGCAGTTGTACCGCTCGGCGGGTTTTCATGAAATCGGGGTGCGCTTGAATTATTATCGAAATACCGAGGGTCGCGAAGATGCTCTGGTTTTGTCCATGTCTTTGGTTCGTGATGTGCATTTTTTCAAAGAAGGTTAAAAAAAACTTATGTCTTCCTCACCTGAAGCACTGGTTCCGTCAGTGGATGCCTTTCTGGAGGCTATTCAACGGCGCCGGACTTTTGCGATTATTTCCCATCCTGATGCGGGTAAAACTACCCTGACGGAAAAACTGTTGTTGTTTGGTGGTGCCATTCAACTGGCAGGGACCGTCAAGGCGCGTAAAAGTAGCCGCCATGCTACCAGTGACTGGATGGCCATTGAAAAAAATCGCGGTATTTCCGTGGCGAGTTCGGTGATGCAGTTTGAATATGCGGATCACGTGATCAACCTGCTGGATACGCCCGGTCACCAGGACTTCTCCGAAGATACTTATCGGGTGCTGACGGCCGTGGATTCAGCCCTGATGGTCATTGACGGCGGTAATGGTGTGGAAGCCCAGACCATCAAATTGCTGGAAGTGTGTCGGTTGCGCGATACGCCCATCATCACCTTCATGAACAAGTTTGACCGCGAAAGCCGGGATCCTACGGAACTGATGGATGAAGTGGAGTCGGTGCTGGGCATTCAATGTGCCCCCGTCACCTGGCCGATTGGTATGGGCAAGCGTTTTCGAGGGGTCTACCACCTTTTGCGGGATGAAGTATTGGTGTTCGCCCCTGGTGAGGAAACCCGTGAGCATCAGCTGGAATGTATAGCTGGCCTGGATAATCCGGAGCTGGACCGGCGCTTTCCTGAGGAAATGCCCGAGTTGCGGGAACAGGTGGAGTTGCTGCGAGCCGCTTCCAACCCGTTTTCACTGGAAGATTTTCTGGCTGGACAGCAGACTCCGGTATTTTTCGGCTCCGCCATCAACAATTTCGGCGTCCGGGAATTACTCGGAGCCCTGATTGACTGGGCACCCTCGCCGCGTCCAAGACCAACGACTGGCCGTGCGGTGCAACCCGATGAACAGGCTTTCAGCGGCTTTGTATTCAAAATACAGGCCAATATGGATCCCCAGCATCGCGATCGGGTAGCGTTTTTGCGGGTTTGTTCCGGTCATTTTCAGCGTGGCATGAAAATCAAGCATCTGCGTATAGGGCGTGATATTCAGGTGCACAATCCCATCACTTTTCTGGCCCAGGAAAGAGAACTGGTGGAAGACGCCTATGCTGGGGACATCATCGGCCTGCATAACCATGGCAGCATTCAGATTGGTGACAGCTTCAGCCAGGGCGAGGCGCTGCAATTTACGGGAATACCCTATTTTGCGCCGGAATTGTTCCGGCGGGTGCGGCTGCGCAATCCGCTCAAGGCCAAGCAACTGCAAAAAGGCCTGCAGCAGTTGGCAGAGGAGGGCGCGACCCAGGTTTTCAAGCCACTGCAGGGTGGCGATATGATTCTGGGGGCAGTGGGCGTGCTGCAATTTGATGTGGTGGCAGAGCGCCTGAAAACTGAATACGCGGTGGAAGCCATTTTTGATCCGGTTACCGTCCAGACGGCCCGCTGGATTCAATGTGAGGATGCCAAAATCCTCGCAGAATTCACCCGTAAGCATGAAGATCATTTGGCTGAAGATGCGGGGGGGCGCCTTGCCTATCTGGCCCCCTCGCGGGTGAATCTGGATTTGACCATGGAACGCTGGCCGCAGGTCATCTTCCATGCCACCCGGGAGCATGCGGATACCTGAGATTATAGACAAAAGGAGATTGCACGGATGAAAAAATCCACCCTGATGGTCCTGATGCTGCTGATTTGGCCCCTGGCAGCGGCCGCCCAGGACCTGGAGTCATTGCGCAATCAGGCCGAGTCTGATCCGGCCACTTTAGCACAGTTGCAGGCGCTCGCCCGTGGGCATGATGCCAAGGCGGCATTTTATCTGGGGACCCTGTATTCACCGCTGATCACCCGTAAGGAAGTCACCGTCCATAAAGGCTGGCCAGAAACCCTCCATTGGTACCGTAAAGCTGCAGGATTGGGTCTGGCTCGTGCTGATTTTGACCTGGGTCTTGCTTACGAAGAAGGCCTGGGTGTGCGCAAAAATCCGCAACAGGCCAAGGCCTATTTTGCGCGCATGGCCCATATTGCCCAGCTTGAAACAGCCCTGCCGGCCGCTGCCCAGGTTCCCGCAAACCCGCAGGAGTCAGCGCGGCAGGATTGATGGTTGTTGTGACCGGTCGTATCGCTTATTTGCGCGTCAACAGAAAAACCACTATCCCGAAAAATACCAAGCCTCCTGATAAAGCCAGTAATATTAAAGGATTGCTTAAGCCTGCGAAGGGACTGGCACCGTACATGATCGCTCCTCTGATAATAAACGTATGGCTAATTTTGGGTTACAGCTTGCCTACAAAGTAAAGCTTTGCGCCAGCCGCCGATACTGGATGGCTTCGGACAGATGCTGCAGGCTGATCGTGGTGCTTTCTTCCAGATCGGCAATGCTGCGGGCCAGACGCAAAATGCGGTGATAACCACGGGCGGAAAGATGCAGGGTGTCAGCGGCGCGCGTCAGTAAGCGGGCGCCCTCGGGCTGTAGCGCACAATGCTGGTCCAACGCTTCGCCCTGCAGTTGGGCATTGCGGCAGGACTGTCGTTGCCACTGTCGGTTTATGGCCGCGCTGATCCGTTCGCGCCAGTAGGCAGAACTTTCGCCTTCTGGCGCTTTTTGCAGGAGTTCTACCGGAAGACTCGGTACTTCTATTTGAATGTCCATACGATCCAGCAGAGGGCCGGAAAGACGGCCACGATACTGGGAAATTTGGGTCGGGGTGCACACACAGGCCTGATGTGGATTACCGAGATTGCCGCAGGGGCAGGGATTCATGGCGGCAATCAACTGAAAACGCGCCGGGAAGGTGCTTTGCCGGGCGGCTCTGGAAATATGGATTTCGCCGGACTCCAGAGGTTCCCGAAGCACTTCGAGAACACTCCGCGAGAATTCCGGCATTTCATCCAGAAAAAGAACGCCATGATGCGCAAGACTGATTTCTCCGGGGCGGGGGCGCGATCCCCCACCCACCAGTGCTGCTGAAGAGGCACTATGATGAGGGGAGCGAAAGGGACGTTGTCCCCAGCGTTGCACATCAAATCCACCGCTTTGCAAACTATGGATGGCGGCCACTTCCAGGGCTTCGCTGCGGCGCAGGGGCGGAAGCAATCCGGGCAAACGCGCGGCCAGCATGCTTTTCCCGGTCCCGGGAGGCCCGGACAGGAGAATATGATGACCTCCGACGGCCGCAATAATCAGTGCCCGTTTGACGGTTTCCTGACCGCGCACATCCCGCAAGTCCGGATAGGGGATGGCGTTTATGCCGATCTCGTCATGAGGCACCGTTTCCGGCAGTGGTTGGGTGCCGCGCAGGTGGGCCACAGCTTCCGCGAGATTGCGGCAGGCCAATACGGGCGCAGTGCGAGCTAAAGCGGCTTCCACGGCATTGCCTTCCGGGAGCAGTAAAGCATGTCCGGCCTGACCGGCAGCCAGACTGCTGGAGAGGGCCCCGGTCACCGGACGCAAACTGCCATCCAGCGCCAGTTCCCCGATCATTTCCAGATTTTCCAAGGCTTTCAGAGGAATCTGACCACTGGCGGCGAGAATGCCAATGGCAATAGGCAGGTCAAAACGCCCTCCATCCTTGGGGAGATCGGCGGGCGCCAGATTGACGACCATGCGCCGGGCCGGAAACTCGAATCCACTGTTCTGAATGGCGGAGCGGACGCGATCCCGGGATTCCTTGACGGCAGTCTCGGCCAACCCCACCACAGCAAAAGTGGGTAGACCCGGCCCCAGATCGCATTCTACGGCGACTGCAGCAGCATGCACCCCCGTGAGCGCACGACTCTGGACAATCGCCAGAGGCAAGGTTCAGTCCTTGTCGGTATTTTCGTCGAGGGCTGCTTTGGGAGCCAGGGCGTCCAGGCGCGCTTCCAGGGCGGCCACGCGCGAGGCCAGTCGGGAGACCAGATCCTGCTGGACATCAAATTCGTCGCGGGTAACCAGATCCAGACGATCCAAGGCGTTGGAGAGAATGGCCTTAACCTGTTTGTCCACATCTTCCTTGACGGTGCCCAGGCGCGCAAATGCGTCACCAAGAGTGGCAGCAATATCATCAGCAATACGGTGTTGCATGGTGGTCTCCTTAAAGGCCCATGGCCTGACGAATCAGAAAGCGTTTGACCGGTGGCAGCATTGCCGTTCCCAGCATGCCAATATCGCGCAGGCGGGCAAGGCCGCGACTGCGATTGGAAAACAGATGGCTCAGTGCCCCGCAGGTCATCACATTGAGAAGATTATCAGGGCGTCGCGCCCTTTGATAGCGGCGCAGCGCAGGATTATCTCCCCAGTCCTCATGTTGGGCTTGCGCGTCGCGAATGTTGCTGATCAATGCCTGCGCATCGCGAAAGCCCAGATTGACCCCCAGTCCGGCCAATGGATGCACCCCATGGGCACTATCTCCCAGAACTACGCAACGGTCACCTAGGTAACGGCTGCTGTGCAGACCGGAAAGCGGGTAACTGCTGCGCTGGCCGATACGCACAAAGTGCCCCAATTGTGGTCCGAATGCCTGATACAGAGCGGTTAAAAATGCGCTGTCGTCCATGGCCATCAAACGCCGCGCCAAGGCATGTTTGGCGCTCCAGACGATGGATGCACGGGGATGATTTTCGGCATCCGCGCTGAAGGGCAGGACGGCCAGGGGGCCGGTCGCCAGAAAACGCTGATAGGCGATCCCGCGATGGGGCTTTTCCATCCATACGGTGGCGGTGATGGCATCCTGGCCGTAGTCTTCCTGAAAAACCGGCGCCTGAATAAGTTGTTTGCGCAGGGTTGATTGGCGGCCTTCGGCAATGGCCAGAAGGGTGGTTTTGTATCCGGTTCCATCTCTCGCGTTAAGTTGCATGTGCTGCTGATCAGCCCAGGCATGAGCGATTTCCTGGGCGTAAAGCACCGTGACTCCCGCTTCGGCCAGGGCGGCATGGAGTTGCTGCTCCAAACGCCGGTTTTCAACAATATGACCGAGAAAGGTTTCGCCGGCTTCTTCGGCGTCCAGATGAATGCTGCCGGAATTTTCAGCATCCCAGACCCGCATTCTCTCGACTTTACTGCCAAGCGTGGCCAGGTCGATACCGAGTTCCTGTAAAAAGCGCTGCGAACCATTGGCAACCAGGCTTGCTCGCTCCGAGGGATCGGCCAGGGCGCAGACCGATTGCGGACGTTTTTCAAAAAGTGCGACCCGGAGACCGCTTTGCCGGGCAGCCAGCGCCAGGCTGGCACCCACCATGCCGGCTCCGGAAATGATCAGGTCGTAATGTGCGTCAGTGGACATGGACAGACTCCCACATCAGGTCTGGGATGCTGCTCCCGGCAGGCAGGCGAATTCCCGCCAGACGGGCAGCGAGTTCGCGTTTCCCGAACGTGCTTTGTTCGAGCAGGGCAAGGGCTGCAGCGCGGGCGAAACGCAATGGCAGGCGCGGACTGCTGAACAGGCGATTCATGGCTTCGGTGAAGGCGATGGTTTCCAGGCGGTCCCGGTGGCGAATCCGGCTGTAATCTTCCAGCAAGAGTCTGGCCCCGGGATCATGCCCGGCAGCGGCGGCCTCCCGAAGCAGGGCGGCCAGGGTGACGACATCGCGCAAGCCCAGATTGTAACCTTGGCCAGCCAGGGGATGGAGCGTTTGCGCGGCATTTCCCACTAGTGCCAGACGTTGACTGGGCTGAGCCCATAAGCGCTGGAAAAACAGCGGATATACGCTACGTGGACCAACGCCGGACAGTAGAGGAAGATGGGGAGGCCGTTGGCGGTTCAGGGCTTCCAGAAAAGCGAAATCACTTAAATCCAGCATCTGGCTTGCGGCGCTGGGACGCAGGCTCCAGACAATGGAAAATTGCTGTTGACCAATAGGCAAAAAAGCCAGTGGCCCGCTCTCCTGAAAATGTTCAAAGGCAATGCCCGGTAAGGCTTCACGCGGTGTTACCGTGGCGACAATAGCATGGCGGTTATGATCCCAGCCCATGCGCTGCAAAGCCGCCAGACGGGCAAGACCCCCATGTCCTCCGTCGGCCACGACCGCCAGCGCTGTGTCCACGCGCAGGTCCGGCCAATCCAGCTGGAGACGATCGGGAAACCACTGCAAGTCCTCCAGAGGCCCCGCCGCCTCCTGTTGCAGCGTACTACATTGCGCCAGCGGCACTGCCAGCGCTGCTTGCAAGGTGTTCAGTCCGGCCACCTCTCCCAAGCGTTGTTCCGGCGCCTCCAGGAGCTGCTGCTCCAGGCGGACCCGACCGCTAAGTCCCTGTTGGGTAATCTGGACGGTTTCAATGGCGGCAGCATCATGCAGCGGCATTTGGACGCCAAGATGGCTGAGAAGACGCCGACTTCCCAGTGCCAGGGCAACCGTCCGCTCACTATGCGCAGGGCGGGGCTGCTGCAGGGGAAAGGTGTCCACCATGAGAATTTTGAGAGATGTCTGTTTCAGGGCCAGCACCAGACTGTGCGCCACAGGCCCATTGCCGAGGATGGTGATATCGGCGGTCAGGCTACGCATAATTTCTCCGGTACTTGGGCATATACTGCCATTTAAGACCAAGATGCCGCTTGCAGCAAGTCATGAAGCTGCGAATCCGGCGGTGCATGCGGACACAAGCCATCAGAAAGTCCTAGAATAGCTGGATGGAGATTCGCTCAGTGAACCATAACGGCAACTCAGCTGGAACGCCGCAAAACCTTTTCCTGCAGGGTTTGATTGACAGTCATTGTCATCTGGATGACGAGGCCTTTGCTCCAGACCGTAGCGCCGTCATACAAAGGGCCAAAAATGCCGGCGTCGATAAAATTCTGGTGCCTGCTTACAGCCCGGCATTTTGGTCGCGTCTGCACCATCTCTGCGCGCAACAGTCCATGCTTTATCCGGCTTACGGAGTGCACCCTTTATATATCAATGCGTGTGCTTCCAACTGGCTTGAGCAACTGCGAAGCCTGCTGGATCAGGCGGTGGCGGTCGGCGAAATTGGACTCGATCTTTCGGAAAGCGCGCCTGATTATGGGTCGCAAGTGGCCTGCCTGAAAATGCAGTTGCATCTGGCCCAAGAGTTAAATTTGCCCGTGATTCTCCACGCGCGTCGCACCCTGGAAGATCTATCACTCATTCTCAGGGATTTTTCGGGGCTGCGCGGGGTGGTGCACAGTTTTTCCGGGAGTCTGGTACAGGCCCAACGACTGGTGGACAGGGGATTTTATCTGGGGTTAGGTGGGGCTTTTACCCATGCGCGGGCGCTGCGCCTGCGGGCCACTATCCAGTCCCTGCCGCTGGAGCGGATTCTGGTGGAAACGGACGCTCCCTGGCAATCTGCCGAAAGTTACCGGGGGCAGCGCAACGAACCCGCCTTTCTGCTGGAAACCGTGCATGCGCTTGCAGGTCTGCTCCAGATGGCGCCGCAAGCGTTGGCAGGGCAGCTCATCCGTAATACTCTGACTCTTTTTCAGGAAAAATTATAAATGCAAGATCCCTTTATTCGTAGCGAAATTCTTTTGGGTGCTGCGGCAGTAGCCGATTTGCGCCACCGCCATGTGCTTATTGCCGGGGTGGGAGGCGTGGGGGGATATGTAGCAGAAAACCTGGCCCGGTCGGGGGTCGGTAAAATCACCCTGGTTGATCACGATGTAGTCTCCTCATCCAATATTAACCGCCAGTTGGTGGCTTTGCACTCGACGCTGGACCAGCCCAAGGTGGCCGTGATGGCGGCAAGGATTCAGGATATTTCTCCAGATTGTGAAGTGGACGCCAGACAGGAATTTATTACCGTCGACAATGCCGAGCAGATCCTGCGTAACAGTGGCGCGGAAGTGGTAGCAGATTGCATTGATGCCATTGCCTGGAAAGCGGTGCTTATTCAATCAGCCCAGCATTTGGGTCTGGAAGTGTTTTCGAGTATGGGCGCAGGGAATCGTCTGGATCCCCGGCGGGTGCGAGTAGCCAAATTGAATCAGACGGAGACATGTCCGCTGGCCCGTGAAGTCCGGGCGTTACTCCGTAAAAACGGCGCCAGCCTCGATTTTCTGACTGTATTTTCCGATGAGGCACCGCGACCTGCCGCTCCCCAGGAGCCGGTTAGCGGCCCGCAGGGACGGCCCAGAACGGTCAATGGAACCATTTCCTATATGCCCGCGATATTTGGTGTGTTGCTTTCTGGAATGATTGTGCAATATTTTCTTACGGCTGGCGAAAACGAAAAAAACAACTAACTATAAGTTTATATTGGGAAGATAAGAAGCATGTAACCAAATTATTATATTATTGGGTTCGGTAGCGTAGAGGCGCTTCAAGTTATGGCAAAATTCATGAGTACGGAGTGGATTCGTCTGGTGGGTAAACAATGGGACACCCATCCGGAAATCCAGAAAGATCTGAAAAATTTTAATGCGACCTGGGAATACTATATTGAGGATCGTCCCGATATCCCCCATGTCATGCTTTTCTGCAAAGCCGGAAAAGTCATCTATGCGGGCCCTTCTGATGGTCGTCGTCGTGATTTCATCATGTGGACCTCCATGGACAACTGGAAAAAAATTCTTTCCGGCGAGCTGTCTGGAAAAGCCGCGCTGATGACGCGTAAGCTGAAATTTAAAGGGTCCATGATGACCGCCATGAAATATATGACCCCATTCAATATTCACCTGAGTATTCTGGGTGAAATACCCGTCGATTTTGATATTTAGGGCGGATGCATTGATGACAGAAGAAGTTTTGCCTTCCAAAACCATACTGAACTTTACGGTTGACCCGAATTATTCCGGGAAAAATCTGCCAGGCTGGTTTTTGATGAATACTTTTTTGCAGCGCCACCTGGGTCGGGTAATGCATTTTCAGCCGCAGGATGATTTTGACAGCGGTCGGGCGGCAGTGCTGTCCGGAAATTATGATCTGGTATATGCCAATCCTTTTGATTGGGTGCAGTATCAGCAAAAGCTGGGTTTTCTGCCCATCGTCAAGCCGCTAAACCATTTTGATGAAGTGTACTTGTGCGCACCAGCAGCAGGTTCTATTCATCATGCTGAGGATTTTCCGGAGCGTATCCGGATTGCTTCGGCGCATCCCTCAACGCTGGTCCATATGGTGGGGTTATTCCTCATGGATAAGGCTGACATTGATCGAGCGCGTCTGGATTTTGTGTTTACCGGCAGCTATCAAGGGGTGCTCAAGGCCTTACTGCAGGGCCAGGCGGATTTGGGTTTTCTTTTTAATGAAGTTTACAGCAGTGCCAGTAAACTGATCCGTGAACGTTTAAGAGTGATTGATCAGTCTGATGATGCCTTTGCTTTTCATGCTTTTTGCGTGGGCCCACGCTTACTGCCACAACGGGAATTACTGACTGACTTGTTGATAAACATGGATCAGGATCCTCGTGGAAAAAGCCTGTTGGAAGATTTGGGTTTTTCCGGATTTGAGGCGGTTACGGAAGATGAAATCGCCTGCCTTGCCACCCTTGCCGATGAATACATCAGCGGTCACGAAGCCATTGATATTCGTGCGACCTCCAGCCTGGCCGTGGCAGACAGCGCCTTTGTCGTCGCCCGTGAAGATCCCGAAGGCGGGACAAATTAGCCGTGCTGCGGTTACAATGCGCCCATGAGCTATCGTGACCTGCGTGCCTTTATTGCCGACCTTGAAAAACGTGACCTGCTGCGCACGCTGGATGTGCCGGTTTCTCCGCAGCTGGAGATGACGGAAATTTGTGATCGTACCCTGCGGGCAGGTGGCCCTGCGGTGTTATTCAAAAAGCCCAGCGGGTTCGATATACCGGTGCTGGGCAATCTTTTTGGAACCACGGAAAGAGTCGCTCTGGGTATGGGTGCAGAGTCTCTGGCTGATCTGCGCCAGATTGGTCAGTTGCTGTCCTATCTCAAGGAGCCGGATCCGCCCCGGGGACTGAAGGACCTGTGGAGCAAATTGCCGACCTTGCGCAAGGTGCTGTATATGGCTCCGACAAATGTTGCGCGCCCGGTTTGTCAGGAAGTGATCATGCGCGGCGACGATGTGGATTTATCCACCTTGCCGGTGCAGACCTGTTGGCCCGAAGACGTAGCACCACTCATGACCTGGGGGCTGACCATTACCAAAGGTCCGCACAAGCGCCGTGCCAATATGGGAATTTACCGACAACAGGTCATTGGCCGTAATCGGGTGATCATGCGTTGGCTGGCGCACCGGGGTGGGGCGCAGGATTTACGTGAATTTCAAAAATTACATCCGGGTGAGGCTTTCCCGGTTGCTGTGGCCTATGGCGCTGACCCGGCCACCATTCTCGCCGCCGTTATTCCCATTCCCGATACGGTTTCCGAACATCAATTTGCGGGATTACTACGGGGCGGGCGGACGGAACTGGCCAAAGCGTTGATCGTACCCCTGCAAGTTCCGGCGCGCGCGGAAATAGTCCTGGAAGGGCACATATATCCCGATGATATGGCTGAAGAGGGACCTTTTGGCGACCACACCGGATATTACAACGAAACCCAGAAATTCCCCGTTTTTACGGTCGAAGCCGTCACCCACCGCGAAAATCCCATTTATCATAGTACCTATACCGGACGCCCTCCGGACGAGCCAGCCATTCTTGGTGCGGCCCTGAACGAGGTTTTTGTGCCTCTCCTGCAAAAGCAGTTTCCGGAAATTGTTGATTTTTATCTGCCTCCTGAAGGCTGCTCCTATCGCCTGGCTGTCGTCAGTATCCGCAAGGGATATCCAGGACATGCCAAACGCGTCATGTTTGGTATTTGGGGATTTTTACGGCAGTTCATGTACACCAAATTTATTATTGTCGTGGACGACGACATCAATGTGCGCAGTTGGGAGGATGTCATCTGGGCGATGACAACGCGCATGGACCCGGTACGGGACATTACGCTGATAGACAATACGCCCATCGATTACCTCGATTTTGCTTCGCCGGTGGCTGGTCTGGGCGGTAAAACGGGTTTCGATGCCACCAACAAGATGCCGGGAGAAACCAGTCGGGAATGGGGACGTCCCATCCAGATGACCAGTGCCGTGCGGGACAGCGTGGATGCTATACTGAGTAGTCTGGATCGACCGCTATTCTAATCGGGTATGGTTGGGGTTTCTAAAATTGTTGTATGGGGTTATTCTCATTCGCTGATGGTGGAGCGGGTGATGGGAATCGAACCCACGTCATGAGCTTGGGAAGCTCAGGTTCTGCCATTGAACTACACCCGCATGCGCTGGATTCTAAGCGTTTGCAGATGAAAACGCAAGGCAGCAAAACAGGCATTTTTTTAAGAATTTTCAATTAAAGTCAATAAGATGGTTAATAGACCAAGAGGCAAGAATATGGAAGAGTTACCAACCCGGGAAGAGGATATCGAGCAGGCTTCGCGTTCTCTGAAAGCCATGGCCCACCCCCTGCGCCTCAAGGTGCTTTGTGTTTTGGGTTCAGAAGAAATGAGTGTTCAGGACATTGTCTCCGCAGTGGGTACCACACAAAGTAATATTTCTCAGCATCTCGCCATTTTGCGGGAAAAAGATATCCTCCGCGCTCGCAAGGACGCCAACAAGGTTTATTATCGAGTGGGTGATCCGCGCACTTTGCGCCTGATTTCCATGATGAGTGATGTGTTCTGCAGTATCCACTGAAACTCTGGATAGATCTGAATCATCGGCTAGCAAAGGCAATGGCAGCAAGAACCGGTGCCTGATGCGCATTTGTGGAATATGATGATATTCTGATATACTCCGCCGCCTGTGCCTGCTGGTTTTCAGAAAACGCAAGGAAAAGCAATTGGTAATGGCTGCGTGACCTGATTTGTGGCGGCTTTGTTTGGCGGAGAAATCAATGCATTACGGTCCCTATAAAAAATCCCTGGCGCTCGTTGCCATAGCTGTCTCAGGAACTTTTTTTGCCCTATCTGCTCAGGCAGTGGATTTTAACCAGTGTGTGGCCATGGCGCTCAAACAGAATCCGCAGATGATGGCCGCCAAGGCGGAGCAGGCGGAAGCCAAGGGGGCGGTGTCCCAGGCGCGTGGCCACCTGCTGCCGAAACTGAATGCTTCGTTTTCTGCCAGCCAGTCCAATAATGCCTTGACCGTTTTCGGGATGAAGTTGTCCCAACGCCAGGCAACTTTCAATGATTTTGGCGCAAGTCAGTTTAATCCCAGTAATCCCAACAGCCTCAATGTGGCACCGGCTGGTCTCAATTTGCCGGGTAGTTATCATAACTACGGTACCAAACTCCAGTTGGAAATTCCGATCTGGAATGGTGGTGAAATCTGGGGGCGCCTGAGCCAGGCCCACGCCATGCTGGAAGCCGCCCAAAGCGGAAATGTCATGGCCCGGCAAAAGCTGACTTTTGCGGTTTTGCAGGCCTACGACAGCGTCATTGCGGCTGAAAGCGCCATTCAGGTTGCCCATAAAGCCCAGAAGGCCGCTGAGTCCTATGTCAAAACCAGCAAATTGCTTCTGGATAAAGGGGTGCTGGTCAAAAGCGATTGGCTGGCAGCTGAGGTGAATCTGGAAAAAGCTCAGCTGGCAGTGCAGACCGCAGAAAATGACCATGCTAATGCTCTGGAAAATCTGTCTATTCTGATTGGCTGGCCGGAAGAAAAAACATTATCCGTGGGGAAACCCGTACAACCCGCCTTACCTGATCACTCCCTCCTGGATTTGCAGCGCCAGGCGATGACAGAAAATGCGGGCATTGTCGCGCTACGCCACAAATTGAAAGCCGCTCAGGATGGTATCCAGGTCGCTCGTGCAGCCTATCTGCCCCATGTGAACGCCATGGCCAATCAGGAATGGAACGGTACATCCTTGGGTAATGCTGCTCCTTCCTATACCGTTGGCGGCGAAGTCACCTGGAATGTGCTGGATTTTTCCCGGGGCGGGGGCATGGATCGGGCGCAGGCCGAACGTGAGCAGGCCATGGCCGCCTTGCAGGAAGCGCAGGACAAGCTGCGCTTGCAGGTGGCAGAAGTCTGGCGCGGTGCGCGTGAGGCGGCACTGCGCGTCAAAATGCGCCGTCTGGCTGTTCAGCAAATGGAAGAATCCCAGCGTCTGGTGCGACTGCGTTATGAAAATGGCGTTGAAACCATTACCGGCTTGTTACATGGGCAAGCCGAGCTGGATCAATCCCGGGCTGAACTGGTATCGGCCGATTATGCCGAGGCTGTCCAGCGTGCCGCACTGCTGCTGGCCATTGGTAAACTGAATCCGCAAGAAATCGTCGACGTGGCCCCGGTGTCCGTCGTGGAAGGAGCTTCCTGATGTTGACCTTGAAACGCACCGTCATGCTATCAGCCATTGTTTTGGCCAGTGCCGGCTTGGCTGCCTGCAGTAAATCCCCTCCCCAGACCCCTGCTGTGCATCACAGTGTGAGTGCTCCAGTCATGCAGATTGGAGGGAAGAACATGGCCGCCTTTAGCCAGGTCCCGGGCACGGTGACTGCTGCCCAGCAGGTGCAAATCAGCTCGCGACTCAGTGGTTATATTCGTCATCTGGATCTACGCGAAGGTCAGGCGGTGAAAGCTGGGCAGCTCCTCTTTGAGGTCGATCCAACGGATGTGCAGGCCCAGGTCCAGCAGGCTCAGGCGGGTCTTGCCGAGGCACAGTCCAGTCTGATTGATGCCCGGTCCAATTATGAGCGCTTCAAGGCCCTCTATGCCCAGCAGGCGATTCCCGAAAAGCAGTGGGATCAGGTGAAGTCGGCCTATGCCATGGCCCAGGCGCGTGCCGCTGCCGCGCGTGCGGGTATTGCCAGTGCTGAGGCCCAGATGCGTTACGCTCGGGTAACTGCACCGTTTTCCGGAACCATTATCAATAAACAGGCCCAAAATGGCGATATGGCCTCGCCGGGGCAACCGGTGCTTACTTTGGCCAATACCAGTCAACTGGAAGTGCGCTTTGCCGCCGGCAGTGCTTTATACCGCAGCCTGAAAATTGGTCAGACGCTCAGCGTGCTTGCAGACGGCCAGCGGATACCCGCGACGGTGCTGGATATGGTCAACGCGGCAGATGCCATGACCCATGCCCACACCGTCAAGCTGAGTCTGCCCGCCGATAGTCATCTCCAGGCAGGAGATTATGTGACCGTTGCGGCCCCGCTGGCAGCCCGCAAGATTATTGCAGTGCCTGCCAGCGCTTTGCTGGATCGTGCCGGCATCCCCGGCGTGTTTGTTGTAGACGCCCACGGCATCGCCCATTACCGGATGGTGCGTCCCGGCCCGGAAACACCGGATGGTGTAGAAATTCTGGCCGGCCTGAGTGCTGGCGAAACGGTGGTGACGGGTAATCTTGCTGCAGTCAACAATGGCGATCAGATCAAGGCCGGAGCAGCCCATGGCTGATCAGCAGCACAAAATGAATCTGGCCGGACGGCTGGCCCAGTCTTTTTACCAATCCAAAATTACCGTGCTCATCATGATTGCCATCGCCCTGTTCGGGCTCCTGGCGGTTACGGTGACCCCGCGTCTTTACAATCCCGAGATTGTGGTTCCGGCAGCAGAAATTTTCGTCATGCGCCCCGGTTCCAACAGTGAGGAAATCCACAATTTAGTCATCCGCCCGTTGGAAGCGCTGATGGCTTCTCTGCCGGGAGTGCATCATACCTTCGGTTACTCCGTGAATGACATGGGCATTGTCACTGTGGAATTCCAGGTGGGAGCCAATGAAGAAAAAAGCCTGCTGGAGGTGTATAACCAGCTCAGCCGCAATATGGACAAAATGCCGCCGGGGACGGAACAGCCTCTGGTCAAGTCCATAGGGATCAATGATGTTCCCATCATGACGGTGACTTTAAGTACATCACAGTTGACGCCGGTGGCCTTGCGTCAGGTGGGTACCCGCTTGATGGATCAATTGCAGAATGTGCCCGATGTGGCTAATGCTACCCTTATTGGTGGAGGCAGGCAGGCGGTCAATGTCTGGCTCAACCCCGCCAAACTCGCGAGTGCCGGTCTCAGTCTGAAAAATATCCAGCAGTCCCTGCAGGGCAACAATGTGATTTTGCCGGGTGGTCATCTGGTCAATGACAATCACGAAATTCCTCTGCGCATCAATGGCGCACTGGGTTCCGCGCAAGATGTCGGTAATGTGATTATCGGCAGCCATGATGGCCAACCCATTTTTCTGAAAAATGTAGCACGTATTGAGGAAGGCGCAGCGGAAGGGCACACTGCAATCAGCAATACGGCAGGATTGGCGAATCGCATGCAGCTGCCGGCCGGAACAAATATGCCGGCAGTAACCATTACCCTGGCCAAGCGCCCGGGAACCAATGCGGTCACTGTCGCTGATGCCATCAAGGCCAAGCTGGGGCGCCTGGAACAGGAGGCACTGCCCGAGGGCGTGCATGTCACCATTACCCGGGATTACGGTGCCCGGGCTGATGATGCCGTCAGTACCCTGTTTGAGCATCTCAGCATCGCTGTCGGCGTGGTGGCCATCATCTTGATGATTTTCCTGGGTTGGCGGGAAGCCGGTATTGTCATTTTGACGGTGCCCCTGACTCTGGGAGCGGTACTGGGCATTGGCTGGTTGCTGGGCCAGACCATCAACCGCATCACCCTGTTTGCCCTGATTTTATCGTTGGGCTTATTGGTCGATGGCGGCATTGTGGTGATTGAAAATATTCACCGTCATTTGCATGGATGTGCCAAGGGTGGTTTTGCCAACTGCGTGATTCATGCCACCAATGAAATTGGTAATCCTACCAATATCGCTACGTTAGCGGTCATTCTGGCTTTTGTGCCGATGGCTTTTGTGACCGGCATGATGGGTCCTTTCATGTTGCCGATCCCCATTTTTGTGCCCATTGCCATGATTGCTTCGGTGCTGTTGGCTTATACGGTAGTTCCCTGGGGTGCGTATCGTTTTCTGCGCAAGAAGGCTGCCAAGGCGGCAGATACCCATTCCCATGCGGGACATGAAACAGAGCATGAGGATGGGACCCAAGCTCCCCCAGATGCGTTACAAAGGGGGTATTTGCGCGTGGTAACCCCCCTGCTCGAGTCTTCTGGAAGGCGCAATATATTCTTCCTGATTGTCGTGGTATTGCTGTTGTTGGCCATGTTGATGCCCCTATGGCAGTTTGTCCGTCCTCAGGGTATGAATGGCCCCCTCAGTGCCTTGGGCGTCAATCTGAAGATGCTCCCGGAAGGTAATGTCAGTGATTTCATGATTCAGGTGGATACGCCTGCAGGTACTGCATTGGATGCCACCGGTCAGGTGGCGCAAGCGGTAGGGGATGTCCTCAGTCATAATCATTACATAGAAAACTTCCAGACGTATTTGGGACGTTCTGCTCCGGTGGATTTTGCGGGACTGGTACGTGGTGACATGATGCGCGAAGGCAGTAATTACGCCCAGATACAAATCAATCTGGTACCGCGTGATGAGCGCCCCATGTCGCATACGGTGGCGGTGGAGGTGTATAAAGCCCTGCAGAGTGTGCGCAGTCGTTACCCCCAGGCCGTCATCAAGATTTTTGAAGTTCCGCCGGGGCCCCCCGTGCGTGCCCAGGTGGTGGCAGAGATTTATGGCCCGAATTACCAAAAATTGCGGGAACTGGCGGGGACGGTAGAGCAGCACTTCCGGAAAGTGTACGACATGATTAACGTGGATGATTCGGTCACGGCGACTGTGCCCGAATACCGGATTCACGTAGATCGGCAAAAGGCCATGCTCGCAGGGGTGGCTCCGGCACAAGTGGCTGAGCTGGTACATGACTATGTTGCGGGCACCAAGCTCGGTGCCTTGCATGATCCTTCAGCGCGGGAACCGGTAGACATCATTTTGCGGGTCCCCCCCCAGGATCGTGCCTGGCGTCAGCAGATTCTTGATCTGCATATTCGCAACAGTCAGGGGCAAGAGGTGGCCTTGTCCAGTATTGTCCAGATCCAGAAAACCACTCTGGCCAAACCGATTTATGATCGGGACCAACATCCGGTGGTCTATGTGACCGGCGATCTGATTGGTTCAAGCCCGGTGTACGCCGTCCTGAGCCTGAATCACTGGCTGGATGATCAGCACATTGACGGTGTCCATCTGACCACTGGCAATCTCGGCTTCACGCCTGCCCAGCCCGATGATATTACCCACTACCAGATTCTCTGGGGGGGGGATATGCGCCTGACTCTGGATGTGTTTCGCGATCTGGGTGCCGCTTTCATTGTGGCTCTGGTGTTCATCTATCTGATGTTGGTGGCTTATTATCAGTCTTTTATGATGCCGGTCATTGTCATGGGCGCCATTCCTATGACCCTGATTGGTGTGTTTCCCGGGCACTGGTTGTTGAATACGCCCTTTAACGCAACTTCCATGATTGGTGTCATTGCATTGGCCGGTGTAGTGGTGCGTAACTCACTACTGTTAATTGATTTTATTATTGATTATCGGCGTCAGGGGTACGCGCTTGAAGAGGCTGTGTTGCAGGCGGGGGCAGTGCGGTTTCGCCCGATTTTGCTGACGGCTCTGGCTATCATGTTCGGCTCGGCCATTATGGTGACCGATCCGGTATTTGGTGGTCTGGCGGTTTCCTTGATTTTTGGTACCTTCGCCTCCACACTGCTGACATTAGTGGTGATTCCGCTTTTATACTTTTTGTGGGAGCGGCGCCTTGAAAAGCAGACGCAGAGGATTTAACAGAAAATGAATACAGAACGTTGGGTACGTGTGGTTGCTGGTTTTTTTGTTCTGGTGAGTGTGGTTTTGGGTGCGCCCGCCAGCCCGATTTTCGTCAGTGAGTGGTTCCTGGCATTTACGCTCTTTGTCGGTTTCAATTTGTTGCAGAGCGGTTTCACTTGTTTCTGCCCTCTGGACAAAATTTTACTGAAGCTGGGCGTACCGGGTTCAGGGTCCTGCGGGAGATAATTCATGGAAGCCAAAATTCTCACCTTTGTCCAGGCGCAATGGCCGCTTTTACTGGCAGCAGTAGCCTTGATCATCATGATTTTTAAAGGCCCACTGACGCGCAAAGCAGCAGGAATCAGTGAGGTGGATGCGAAAACGGCGGTTCAGTTGATTAACCACGAAGAAGCTGTAGTCATTGATGTGCGCGAACAAAAGGAATGGGCTCAGGGGCATCTCCCCGGCGCCCGTCATATTCCCCTCGGGGATCTTCCCAAATACATGAAAGATTTGGAAAAACATCGTGGTCATCATGTTATTTGCCAGTGTGCCAGCGGAATGCGTTCGGCGCGGGCTGCTGCGAGCCTGAAAAAAGCGGGATTTGATAAAATCTACAGCCTCAAGGGTGGTATTAGTGCCTGGCGGGGTGCTGGATTACCGGTCGAAAAATGAAAGTAGCAGCCGAAGTGTTGATGTATGCTACGGGGACTTGCCCCTATTGCCATCGCGCAGAGGCCCTGCTGCGGAGTAAGGGCGTCAATCCACAAATTATTCGGGTGGACCACAACCCGGCTTTACGTCGGGAAATGCAGCAGCGCGCCCACGGAAGGCACACCGTACCGCAGATTTTCATTAATGGTCAGCATGTGGGTGGTTCTGATGATCTGGCGGCCCTGAATCATCGTGGGGCTCTGGACGCTCTCCTGCAGTCTGCACCCCAGGAATAGCCGGCGAGGCGGATTTGGAGGAGAAAATGAAGGGATTGATGGTAGTTTGTCCTTCCTGTGGAAGCCTGAATCGGGTGCCGCAGGAGCGTCTGGGTGACAAAGCCAAATGCGGCAAGTGTCATGCTGAAATCTTGCCCGACCACCCGGTTAATCTGGCTGCTGCAAGCTTCAATACCTACATTCAGAAAAATGAATTACCCGTATTGGTAGATTTTTGGGCCCCCTGGTGTGGTCCATGCCGCAGTATGGCCCCGCAGTTTGAGCAGGCTGGACGAACTTTGCGTGGTCGCGTGCTTTTTGCCAAGGTTAATACGGAAGAAGAACAGTCCTTGGGGGCGCGCTTCCAGATCCGCTCTATTCCCAGCATGGTTCTTTTCAAAATTGGTAAGGAATACGCGCGGGTCAGTGGTGCCATGGGCGCTGCGGATATTCAGCGCTGGCTTGCTGCTCAGGGTGTCTAGATCAGAATTCTTTCAGTAAAGGTGCAAGCCATCATTATCTGTCTTGACTTCTTTCGAATAAACACTAAATTACCTCTATAACTTGAGATTTTAAAATAAGTTGGGGGCGTGTTGTGTGTGATTCATCCAGAACTTATTCCAATCGGCGTCAATTTCTTCGGCAGTTAGTTCTGGGTGGAGCTCTGCTCGGAACCTGGAAAATGGCGGATGCGGGCAATTTCCTGCGCAGCCGATCGAAAGAACGTCCCATTGTGGTTTGCCTGGATCCCGGTCACGGGGGCCACGACCCTGGTGCGGTTGGTTTGCGTGGCACCCGGGAAAAAGACGTGGTGCTCGACGTCGGCCTTACTCTGGCCCAACGTTTGCGCGAAACTCCGGGGATACAGGTCGTCATGACCCGGCATACGGATCAATATATTCCGCTGATGTCGCGTATGCATCTGGGTTCACAACATCGGGCCGATCTGTTTATTTCCATTCATGCGGATGCTTTTCCTGACCCCGACGTACGGGGTTCCACGGTCTGGGCGTTGTCAGGGAAGGGCGCCAGTAATGCCGCAGCGCGCTGGCTGGCGAAAACCCAAAATGCAGCAGACCCCTTACTGAGCAAGTTGCCTGCAGGCAGCCCCAATCCCATGCTCAATGAAGTATTAATCAATATGACCCAGACGGCCGCCATGAATGCAGCGGCAGCGGCAGCAGATGTGATGATTCGCGGGCTGGTGGGGGTGGAAGGGCTACATAATGCGGCCGTGCAACATGCTAATTTTGTGGTGTTGCGTGCGCCTGATGTGCCTTCCATGTTGGTCGAGACCGCCTTTATTTCCAACCCGCAGGAAGAACAGCGATTGCGTGACCCGGAATTTCGTCAGACCCTTGCGCGCAGTATGTACGATGCTATTGTTGCCCACTTTGTGAAGGCACCACCTGCTGATAGCTGTTGGTCATCGGCTAATCATATTCTGGGTCATCATGAAACTCTCTCGGAAGTCGCGCGACGGTATGGCCTCAGTGTTGAAGCGCTCCGCCTCGCCAATAATCTCCCCCATGGTGAAGAGCCAGCAGGCACCCATCTGCGTGTTCCGATCATGAGTGCTTGAGATCAGGTTCTGTGCAGTTTTACGGGCAAGTGATATAACTAAGCAGTTGGCCGACAGAACCATAGGTGGACATTGCAGTATTCTCAGGCAGAACCCCAGACAGAAAGAAATCAGACGCGGCTAGAAGAGTGGATTAATGGACTCTTGCATGGCGCAGGAGCCATGGGTGCGCTGCTGATATTTATTATCTGGTTGCTGGGAGCGGTGTTGCACAGTAAGGCGCTGGCCATTGTCAGTGTTTCGGTATTTGTGACTACCATCCTGATTTTATATGCTGCATCCACCATTTATCATTTGCTGCCACAGGGACCCGCCAAACTGTTTTTTCAATGGGTGGATCGTTCGGCCATTTACCTGTTGATTGCCGGCACCTATACGCCCGTGACCCTGATGGTTTTGCACGATGTCTGGGGGATGATTCTTCTGGTGCTGGAATGGGTGCTGGCGTTGGTGGGTATTTTACTGTTGGTGTTCACCGGAAAGCGCTTTTATACCCTGTCTTTGATGCTCTATTTGCTGATGGGTTGGATGGCAGTGTTTGCGGTGCTGCCTTTGTATCGCGCCTCTCCAGGCTGGTTTTTGTGGCTGTTGCTGGGTGGTGGTGCCGCTTATACGCTGGGAGTTGTTTTCTTTCTGTTGGATCAACGTAAATACTTCCATTCGATCTGGCATATTTTTGTCATTGCCGGTACGGCTCTGCAATTCTGGGCTATCCTGCAGTTTGCGGGTTGACCTGATTATACTTGCTAATTATTCGGTGGATCCTTATAATCTGTGGCCCTGCTCCCATCGTCTAGCGGTCTAGGACACTGGCCTCTCACGTCGGTAACAGGGGTTCGAACCCCCTTGGGAGCACCAGTTACCGTCTCAGTGAAAATTATACTGGCTGATCTGCTGGCTATTGTTGCAGAAATGACCATGAAGGCAGACAGCTTCGTAACGCCATTAAACAATTTGGGTCAATGGCTTTTCCCACTTCCTGTTCCATGATTTCCAGAGTGCGGGCAACAGGTACTGCGTCGCGATAGGGTCTTTTGGCAGTGATTGCATCAAAAATGTCAGCGGTGGTGATGATTTTGGTTTCAAGGGAAATATCCTTTGCATGCAAGCCTAAGGGGTATCCCATTCCATCCAGGCGTTCATGATGGGCGCCGGCAATAGCAGCTATATCCTGAAAATGAAAAATTCTTTGCAGAACATCCTTGGTTAATCCGGCATGAATCCGAACCGCTTCCCATTCCTGATCATCCAGTTTGCCGGGTTTGTCGAGGATATGATTACTGACGCCAAGCTTTCCTACATCGTGCAATAACGCACCACGTCGCAACCAGCGTCGATGCTCTGGGGTGAACCCCATTTGTTCCGCAATTCCGTCAGTGTAAAGGCTTACCCGACGACTATGATCATGTGTATAGGGGCTTTTTATATCGACTATGGAAGCAAAAACCTCTGCAATATGATCTAATCTGTCCTCGTCAATAAATGTTCTGCAGGATACGGGTTCCAGGGCGCTGACGCGTGACTCAATCCCTTCATCCTTAAGTCCTTCCCAAAACCCATCGGTCCGATAAAGTGCCTGAAAAGCTTTTACTATCTCAGGATTAAACCAAGTTCCCTGACGTCGACGCAGCTCTTTATGGACGTCATGGCGTGATCCTGTCTTGTAGAAAATATCTATGACCTGAGAAATCAGGGCTATTTGTGAAAACAATGGAATCTGGTTGCCTTTTAAGCCTTCCGGACGCCCTTTACCGTTCCAGTGCTCGTCAAGACTCTTGATGCTTTCGGCAACCTTTGCGTTGAAACCTAATTTTAGCGCTATATTGGATCCACGTTCACAGCGGGTTTGAACCAGTTCTGTCGCCAGTTCTTCTCCTTTGCTGCCAAGATGCACAACACGACGCATTTTTCCCAGAATATCCTCATGTTGACCAACGTGACGAAACACAAATTTGGCTAGCTGCAAAAAATTCTGATTGTCTACCAGCTTGTAGTCTTTTTTGACCAGTCTTTCATCGGTGCCATAAAGCTCCCACAGACGCGCGGCGTTACTGCTGCAACCGGCGTCTTTCAGTAATACCGAGTAGTACAGGTCGGTTAAGGCAGTATCGTCAAGCCGTAATTCACGACCGATATGCATGGCAATCCAGGTGCAGCGCAAAGAATGGCCGGCTGGCTGCCCCTCGGTTAGATCCAATGCGAAGCTTATGGCACCCACAATTTCTGCGAGTGAGGCGGTTGATTCATGTTGAGCAAAGTTTTTCATAAGCTTTGTATTTTAACGGGCATCCATACTGAGGTACAGATGCATCAAGACTGTCTGGAATAGAGTGTTATGGAGTTGGTTATGACGCGGGGTCAGCCAGCCAATTGATCCCTTTGCCTTGCCAGCCCTCTGTCGGGCAAGTACCATCCCATGCAGAAATGGAACGCGTAAGAGCGGGAGCATAAAAATCATGTTTCACGGCAGTATGGTAGCTTTGGTGACGCCCATGCGCGCAGATGGCGCTGTGGACGATAAGGCATTGCGGGATTTAGTGGAGTGGCATATCAGTGAAGGCACGCATGCGCTGGTAGCTGTTGGTACCACCGGTGAATCTGCCACCTTGGAAATGAAAGAACATGTTACGGTGATTCGAAGCGTCGTTGAGCAGGTCAAGGGGCGGATACCCGTCATTGCCGGAACCGGTGCCAATGCCACCCATGAAGCCATCAGTCTGACCAAAGCGGCCATGGAAGCCAAGGCAGATGCGGCGCTTCTGGTTTCCCCCTACTATAACAAACCGACTCAGGAGGGGCTTTTTCAGCATTATACGGCTATTGCCGAGGCCTGCCATTTTCCTATGATCCTTTATAATGTGCCCGGTCGCACGGCGGGAGACATTCTCCCGGAAACTGTGGCCCGCCTGGCGCCGCGCGCCTGTGTGGTGGGTATCAAGGAAGCCAGTGGTAAAGTCGAGCGGGTGGCCGAAATCCTCCATCAGTGTGGTGATCAGGTTGAAGTGTATACCGGAGATGATGCGGCGGCCTTGGCGGCCATGTCTTTGGGGGCCAGAGGGGTCATTTCCGTGACGGCCAATGTCGCCCCGCGCCTCATGGCTGAAATGTGCAATCTGGCGCTGGCAGGGGAGTTTGTGGCCGCCAGGGCGGTAAACGCTCAGTTGCTGGGTCTGCATCGTGACTTGTTCGTAGAGTCCAATCCCATCCCGGTGAAATGGGCCTTGCAGGAAATGGGAAGAGTGGGACCGGCGTTGCGATTGCCCCTGACTCCGTTGTCCGAAATGTATCACGAGCGTCTGCGCAGCAGTTTGCACGCAGCGCATTGTCTTTGATTTTTTTCGCGCTCTGTCGCGTTTAGTGGGGTTTTGCATGCGCCGTTATGTTGCTCTTGCCGTGGTTGCCAGTCTGGGTTTGGGAGGGTGTTCGTATATTCCTTTCCTGCATACAAGTACGGGTCCGAAGTATGAAGATTCGCAGGTGATGAAACCCTTGGCCGTTCCGCCGGACCTGCTGGCGCAGGTCCCGGCGCCGGGAGTGACTATTCCAGGAGGACCTGTAAATCCTGCTAGCGTGTCGGATAGCACCATGGGCGGATATGGGGTTTTCCAGCCGCGTGAAGCGCCCGGCCAAATGCCCATAGAAGAAAAACCGTTGGCCGGGGTCAGTTCGCAAATTGTCGGTAGCGGTGCAGATCTGAGCCTGACGACGCAGGCCAAACCTGAGCAGATATGGGCTGCAGTCAAGGAAACCCTGGCAGCCAGCAAGACCCCTATCGAAAAATTTGCGCCGGAGCAGGGTGAACTGGTGACTGGCTGGCATAATTTCCGTACCGGTATTTCGGCCTTTTTCGGCAATACCCTGGCGCCTTCACATCGTGAACGCTATGCTTTTCATTTGCAGACCGCCACCGATGGTAATCAGGTTTTAAGTATCCAGCAGGAGCGTTACTGGAATAACCCCCAGGGCAGTTCGGTGGAATGGAAAAAAGTCCCTGCCGATGCCGATCATAATCGCGACTTGCTGCAGGCTGTGCAGAAGCGTCTGAGCCAGTCGGTGCTGCTGGCAGAAATGCCCAAAATCAAGGTGACGCGCTATCGGGATGATGGTGGTCCTTATCTGGTTCTGAATGCGGTTCCTGCCAAAGCCCAACCAGCCGTTGAGGTGGCCCTGCAAGGCCTGGGTTATCCAGTTCGCAGCGAAGGAATGGGGGATTGGTCGGTGATGATTCATGAAGGCGGTAAGCAGGCCCGGCAAAAGCAGGGTTTTGTGGGCGGGATTCTGAACCGTACCTGGGACAGCATCAAGGCTATCTGGAGCAGCCCGAAAGATCAGGAGCCGGTTTCGGTGCGGGTCCGCCTGCTGGCCATGAAAAACAACTCCGGTAGCGTTCTGGAAACCGAGCCGGGGGTGGGTAAAACAGCACCCAAGTGGTCGGTGGAACTGCTCAACAAGTTGCAGACGGCCCTGACCCCGCAATCCGGGGGTAATGCATGATTGAGCGTTATACGCGCCCGGAAATGGGTGCCTTATGGACTCAGGACGCTAAATATCAGGCGTGGCTGGATGTCGAGCTGGCCGCCTGTCGCGCTCTGGCTGCGCGTGGCGAGATCCCGGCCGAGGCCCTGGCAGAAATTGCAGCAAAGGCGGCTTTTGACAGTGCCCGCATTGCTGAAATCGAGCTGGAAGTGAAGCATGACGTCATTGCATTTTTGACCTCCGTGGCAGAATTTGTGGGGCCTTCCAGTCGCTTTATTCACGTGGGACTCACTTCCTCAGATGTGGTGGATACGGGGTTCGGCTTGCAGCTCAAGCGCTCCGGTGAACTGCTCCTGAAAGGCATGGAGCGGGTTTGTGCCGCGCTGGAGCAACTCGCCTGGAAATACAAGGATACGGTCATGATGGGCCGTTCTCACGGCATTCATGCCGAGCCCATTACTTTTGGTCTGAAAGTGGCGGTCTGGTATGCCGAGGCGCAGCGTAATCACCAGCGTCTGCAGCGTGCCATTGCGGCAGTTTCTGCGGGAATGCTGTCCGGAGCGGTGGGTACTTTTGCCAATATCGACCCGGACATAGAAGAAGCGGTTTGCCGGGAGTTGGGCCTCAGCCCGGAGCTGGCCAGCACCCAGGTGATCTCCCGTGATCGTCATGCCGAGTTTTTCAATACTCTCGCCATCATCGCCGGTTCCATCGAGAAAATCGCGGTGGAAATCCGGCATCTGCAGCGTACGGAAGTCCTGGAAGCCGAAGAACCGTTTACAGCAGGGCAGAAGGGCAGTTCCGCCATGCCGCACAAGCGCAATCCCATTCTTTCCGAAAATCTTACCGGCTTGGCGCGCCTGCTGCGCGGCTATGCCAGCATGGCGCTGGAAGACATTGCCCTCTGGCATGAGCGGGATATTTCCCATTCCAGTGTGGAGCGGGTTATTGGCCCGGATGCCTGCATTGTCATGGATTTCATGTTCCACCGGGCCAGTGGGTTGCTGGAAAAACTGGTGGTTTATCCTCAGCATATGATGGATAACCTGAATAAAATGCATGGTCTGATTTTCTCTCAACGGGTATTGCTGGCTTTGACGGCCAAGGGCATGTTGCGGGAAAGCGCTTACCGTGTCGTCCAGCGCAATGCCATGCAGGTTTGGGAAAATAATGCCGATTTCAAGGCGCTGCTGGCTGCGGATCCAGATGTTTCGCAGTATCTGCAGGAAAATGACCTGGCAGAATTGTTTGATCTTGCTTACCACACCCGCAACATTGATCGCATCTTTGCGCGGGTCTTTCCGAAAGGACAGCCGCAATGAGTGAACGTCAGGCGTTGTACGAAGGTAAGGCCAAAATTGTTTATGCCAGCAGCATGGAAGATGAGCTGATTCTGCACTTCAAGGATGACACTTCGGCTTTTGATGGAGAAAAAGTCGAGCAGCTTGCCCGCAAGGGCGAGGTCAATAATGCTTTCAATGCTTTTATCATGGAGTACCTGCAATCCGAGGGCGTGCCGACCCATTTTATCCGGCGTCTGGATGCGCGCGAAAGTCTGGTGCGCCGCCTGGAAATGATTCTGGTGGAATGCGTGGTTCGCAATCGTGCTGCAGGCTCTTTAACGAAGCGACTGGGTATTGAGGAAGGACGGATACTGGAACCCCCGACTCTGGAGTTTTTTCTGAAAAATGACGCCTTGCATGATCCCATGATCAACACCGCACATATTCGCACCTTTGGTTGGGCCAGTGCAGAAGAGGTGGAAGCCATGCGGCGCTGGACCATGCGCGTAAATACGTTATTGAAGGCTTTGTTTGCCAAAGCCAACCTGATTCTGGTGGATTTCAAGCTGGAATTTGGACGTTTTCACGGCGAATTATATCTGGGTGATGAATTCAGCCCCGACGGTTGTCGATTATGGGATGCCCAAAGTCTGGAAAAAATGGATAAGGATCGCTTCCGGCGTAATCTCGGCGGGGTGGTGGAAGCCTATCTGGAAGTAGCCCAACGTCTGGGTGTGCCCCTTTAAGTTTATTATCGGTTCCAGGTCTGATTTTTAAGCGAGGAAACACTTCATGCTGCTGCTGCGCGGCTCTGCGGCCCTTTCTGCCTTTCGTCTGCAACATCTGCTGAAACTCCTGCAAGAAGCGGACCTTCCGGTTGCTTATCTGAATGCGCGCTTTGTGCATCTGCTTGACCTGAGTGAAGCCCTCAACGCCGAACAAACTGGTGTGGTCACCGCTCTGCTGCACTATGGAACGCCATTTACCGAAGAGTCCCAGGATGGAATTCAGGAAATTTGCGTGTTGCCGCGCCTGGGTACCATTTCTCCCTGGTCGAGCAAAGCCAGCGAAATTTTCCGGCATTGCGGGCTTGGCAACGTCCGCAGGGTCGAGCGCGGTGTGTCCTATACGCTGATGCGTGCCGGAGTGGGTATTTTCAGCACGACAGAAATGGAGCAAATCCGTCGGCAGCTTCATGATCCCATGACCGAATCTGTGCTTTCTGACTGGTATGCAGCCGAGGCCATTTTCAAGCACCCCGAGCCGGCACATTTGCGGCGGGTGGCGCTGCAGGCAGAGGGCATGACGGCCTTGACTGAAGCCAATCGCAGCATGGGACTGGCGTTGTCTCCTGCTGAACTGGATTACCTGAAGGATTATTTTTCAGATTTGGGCCGAGATCCCAGTGATGCCGAACTGATGATGTTTGCCCAGGCGAATTCCGAGCATTGTCGCCATAAGGTATTTAACGCCCACTACCATCTGGATGGCGAAAATCAGTCCCAGAGTCTGTTTGGCATGATCCGTGAAACCCATCGCCTGAATCCGCAAGGCACTTTATCTGCCTACAAGGACAACGCAGCAGTCATGGCGAGTATCATGACCAGTCAGCCCTTTGCCGTGGCTGCCGACGGTCAGTATCGGCCAACGGAAGAAAACACCGCCATTTTGATGAAGGTGGAAACCCACAATCATCCAACGGCCATTTCTCCCTTTCCGGGCGCGGCCACGGGCAGTGGTGGGGAAATTCGGGATGAAGGGGCCACGGGGCGGGGCGGCAAACCCAAGGCGGGTCTGACCGGGTTCTCGGTATCTCATCTGCGTATTCCGGGTTATACCCAGTCCTGGGAACAGCCTTTTTATGGAAAGCCGGCGCGGATTCGTTCCGCTCTGGAAATCATGCGCGGTGGACCGCTGGGTGCGGCTGCTTTCAACAATGAATTTGGACGTCCGGCCATTGCCGGTTATTTCCGGGTTTTTGAGTGTGATCACGATGGGGTGCATCGCGGTTACCACAAGCCCATCATGCTGGCCGGAGGGTTGGGGCAAATCCGCCCGCAGATGGTGGAAAAACAGCCTTTGCCGATCGGCGCGAAAGTGTTGGTGATTGGTGGTCCGGCTATGCTCATCGGTCTGGGTGGCGGTGCCGCTTCCAGTGTGGCCAGCGGATCGGGCGATGAACAACTGGATTTTGCCTCGGTGCAACGGGGTAATCCTGAAATGCAACGGCGGGCCCAGGAAGTGATTGAACGCTGCGTGGCTTTGGGCCAGGATTCCCCCATCCTCTCCATTCATGATGTGGGTGCCGGTGGATTATCCAACGCCGTTCCCGAGTTATTACATGATGGGGGTCGGGGCGGGCGCTTGCAGTTGCGCACGATACCTAATGAAGAACCCGCCATGTCGCCCATGCAAATCTGGAGTAATGAAGCGCAGGAGCGCTATGTGTTGGCGGTTACTCCAGAGGATTTGCCGCGCTTTGAGGCCATTTGTCAGCGTGAGCGTTGCCCCTACGCCGTACTGGGTGAGGCTGTGGAAGAAGATGTCCTTCTGGTCGAAGATGCGCTCCTGCAGGATACTCCTGTAGATATGGCACTCAGCGCGCTACTGGGTTGTCCGCCGCGCATGGAAAGAAATAGCCGGCATCAAATGGTTCAGACCCAATCTCTGGACCTGTCTGGAACGGTTTTGCGCGATGCTGCCTATGCGGTGCTCCGTCATCCCTCGGTAGCCAGTAAGGAGTTTCTGATTACCATTGGCGACCGGAGCGTGGGGGGCCTGATTCACCGCGATCAGATGGTCGGTCCCTGGCAGGTGCCGGTTGCTGACTGTGGAGTGACTGCAGCAGATTTCTGGAATACCCACGGTGAGGCGATGGCCATTGGCGAAAGGGCGCCAGTGGCAGTTCTGAACCCTGTGGCCAGCGCGCGCCTGGCCATTGCTGAAGCACTGACCAATCTCTGGGCGGCAGATGTGCGGGTACTGGATAACATCAAGCTCTCGGCCAACTGGATGGCGGCAGTGGATCATCCCGGCGAAGATGCAGCTCTCTTTGATGCCGTCAAGGCAGCAGCCCTGGAAGTTTGTCCTGCCCTGGATCTGGCCATTCCGGTGGGAAAAGACTCCTTGTCCATGCGCACGCTCTGGCAGGAAGAAGGGCAGGACAAAGCGGTCGTCTCTCCTCTTTCCCTGATTATTACGGCTTTTACGCCCGTGCAGGATCTGCGCAAGACCTGGACGCCCCAGTGGGCGGCCCAGGAAGAGACGGATTTATGGCTGGTTGATTTAGGACAGGGCCGTCTGGGGGCTTCTATCCTCGCCCAGACAGTGGGGCAAATGGGCGCGGAAACGCCGGACATGGATCAGCCTGAACTGTTGCGTAAACTTTTTGCGGCGCTATGCAGCTTGCGTGAACAGGAACTCGTGCTCGCCTATCATGACCGTGCCGATGGCGGGCTGTGGGCTACGCTGTGTGAAATGTCATTTGCGAGTCGTTGCGGAGCGGATATGGTGCTGCCTGCCGGGGCCGATGTCTGGTCTTTCCTGTTTGCGGAGGAGCCGGGCGTATTGCTTCAGGTAGCGGCCAAAGATCGGGAAACCGTGCGGGGCATTTTTGCGGAAAAGGATCTGGACACCCGGGCTCAGTGCCTTGGTACCGTGCATGTCGGGCATTGGCAGCTGCGGGTACTGCAGGGTGAACAGGTATTACTGAACGAACCCATTGCGGAGTTGCTGCAGGCATGGACTGAAAACAGCTATCAGATGGCGTCGTTGCGTGACGATCCGCAATGCGCCAAAGAAGCATTTGCTGCCGCGACCGCAATGGAAGCTCCGCTTTTCTCCCGTGTTCCCTTCAGTCCGCAGATGCCCATGATTCAGCAGGGTGTGCAGCCCAAAGTGGCCATTTTGCGTGAGCAGGGCGTCAATGGTCAGGTTGAAATGGCGGCTGCTTTTCACCGTGCCGGATTCACGGCTGTGGATGTCCACATGAGTGATCTGACTAGTGGACGTTATCGCCTCAATGATTTTCAGGCATTGGCAGCTTGTGGCGGCTTTTCTTATGGCGATGTGCTGGGTGCCGGGGCTGGTTGGGCCAAGTCCATTCTGTTTCATTCGGCATTGCTGGACCAGTTTGCGGCGTTTTTTGCAGATGAATCGCGCCTGGCCCTGGGTGTCTGCAATGGCTGCCAGATGATGGCTGAATTGCGGGAAATCATTCCCGGAGCCGGGCATTGGCCATTATTTACCCGCAATCGTTCTGAGCAATTTGAAGCCCGCCTGGCCATGGTGGAAGTGCTGGACTCTCCTTCCCTGTGGTTTAGCGGGATGGCCGGAACCTATGCACCGATTGTCATCGCCCATGGCGAAGGCCGTGCCCACTTTGACAGTACCACCGAAGGGTCTCCTGCACCGGTCACCATGCGTTACGTGGACGCCATGGGGCAAGTGGCACGTCACTATCCGGCCAACCCCAACGGATCGCCGGAAGGGATCACCGGGCTCTGCAATGAAGATGGTCGGGTTGCCATTTTGATGCCGCATCCCGAGCGGGTCGTGCGTAGCCTGCAAATGAGCTGGGCACCAGCAGATTGGGGCGAATTGACGCCGTGGATGCAGATATTCACCAATGCCCGCAAAGTGCTGGGATCCTGATGTAAATAAAAACAAAGGCACTTGGCCGCATGTGCCAAGTGCCTGTTTTAATTGGTCGGGGCGATAGGATTCGAACCTACGACATCCTGCTCCCAAAGCAGGCGATATGCAGTTCTATTGGGTCCCATGCTGTTTTTCTCAAAAGTACGTTATCAATAAAAACAGTCGCTTAATGTTTACAGTGGTTCCATGATGTCCTATGCTGTCCCAATCCAAGTGTAACCGGTAGTGTAACCGGTAAATTGAAAGGGGGCTGATATGGCCGAGAAACTGCTCAATGACAAACAGGTGCAAAACATCAAACCCGAAAAGCGGGAAATGATTTATCGGGATGGTGGCGGTTTGGAGCTCCGTGTATATCCTTCTGGTGGGAAAATCTGGCAGCTTCGCTATCAGTGCGACGGCAAACGCCGGATCATGCGAGTAGGTGAGTATCCGCATGTATCATTGAAGGATGCCCGAAAAAAAGCAGATAAAGCCCACGAGCAGCTAGATAGTGGCGTGGACCCTCAGGTTTATGCTGAAGAACAGGAACGCGCCAAGCAGGAAGCCGCGCGTATTGCCAAGATGGAGCAGGCCGCCCGCAAGACGTTTGCGGATGTATTCGCAGAATGGGATGTAGCGAAGCTATCCAAGCGCAAGGATGGCCCCGATTTGCTCCGAGCTATGCAGAAAGACGTGATCCCGAAAGTGGGCGACATAGAGATAGCCAAAGTTACCCGCGCTGATTTGCTGGTGTGCCTGGATACCGTATCCGCACGAGCGCCAAGAATGGCTAACAGGCTGCTGACAACGCTTAAAACATTCTACAAGTGGGCGCAGTTGCGAGAGATCGTCAGCGTTGATCCTCTGGCCCCCGTTCAGGCTGCTGACGTAGGCGGCAAGCTGGAAAGCCGTGACCGGGTCCTGGCTGACGATGAGATCGTGGACCTGATCCGAAAGTTACCTGTCAGTGGATTGTCTGTCAGTGTGCAAGCTGTTCTGCTGATCGTGCTTTCCACCGGATGCCGCCTGGGGGAGATATGCAGCGCAGAGTGGGCGCATGTAAACGGCAACGTCTGGACCATCCCGGCTGAAAACGCCAAGAACAAAAAGGAACACCGTATCACTCTGTCAGGGTTCGCGCTGGCGCAGTTCTCGGTACTTCAGGAAATCCGGGAAGGCGTCTGGTGTGTCCCGTCACCTAAAAAGATTGGAGATCATCAGACACGGCTTTCCATTGGAACCGCCATCTATGACCGTCAGACGCAAAAGGCCCAACGGCAGGGCAGGACGGCAGCAACCGACGCCCTTACCCTGAATGGTGGCCGATGGACCGCGCACGACCTACGCCGCACATGCGCCAGCGGTATGCAGGAACTCGGTATCATGCCCGCCGTCATCGATGCCGTTTTGAATCACAAAGAATCGAAAGGCGTCACTAAGATTTATCAACGATATGATTATTCAAAAGAAGCCGCCGATGCCTGGGCGAAGTGGGGAAGGCACCTGGCTGGATTACGCGCAACGGCTACGGGTGACAATGTTGTGATGATTACTGGCTAAAGCTATACTGTCACCCATAAGGTTACGATATGATACAGAGATTCAGGCACAAGGGTTTGCGCCAGTTTTATGAAACAGGCAGTAAAGCGGGAATCATTGCTGATCATGCCAAGCGGTTGAGCCTGCTGCTGGTCCGTCTGGACGCCGCAAGGCAGCCGCAGGATATGGACTTGCCGGGTACACGTCTGCACCCGCTCAAGGGCGATATGGACGGCTTCTGGGCTGTTTGGGTTTCAGGAAACTGGCGTCTGACTTTTTGTTTTACTGGATCAGATGCTGATGACGTTGATTATGTGGATTATCACTAGGAGCTAATACCATGATGCACAACCCTCCGCATCCCGGCGAAGTGATCCGGGAACTCTGCATTGACCCTTTAGGGCTGAGTGTCACTGATGCCGCGCAAGCCCTGGGCGTCACCCGCAAGGCTTTATCTGAATTGCTGAATGGGCATACCGGAATCAGCCCCGCAATGGCCGTGCGCCTTTCTCTGGCATTTGGTGGCAGTGCTGAATCATGGCTCACCCAGCAAGCGCAATATGACCTGTGGAAAGTCCGACAGAACCCGCCAGAAGTGAAGCGCCTGCAAATGGCGTGACCTTTTAAGCCATGCCCTAGGGTAGCTCCCGAAAAGCCGGAACCTTCACCGGCTTGAGCATGGCACCTATTCCCGAAGGAGGCGCAGAGAAGGAGCGCATGAATGACCAGCAAACGCGGCAGGAAGCCCGTCATTCCGACCAGTGCGGCGATACCGGAGCAACTCCAGAGGGCCTTCGAGATCATTGTGGCGTACGACTCTTCCCAGCGGCTACAATTCGGGCACCCCGATGACCTGATTCGCGCGATTCGGGATGCACCGACGCTGGAAGAACAGAACAGGCTAAAAAGAGCATGGGCCGACCAGCCAGCCCCAACGATAGAGGGGTGTCCACCGACCGGGCTTCCGGCATTGGATCGCGCCCTGCCTTATGTTATTGGCGGAATCAACCATGCAAGAGTTTTGCCTCTCTACCTGATAAGCGTCATCAAGGATGATAGTGACCTGGGGGAATATGCCCGCCGAGAGAATGCTCTAAGAGCAGTCAAGGATGGCATGGATAAGGCAGTCGAGTTGCTCAAGGGTGTCAGGCAGGAACATATGGCGGCTATAGTCGCCAAGCTGGCAGAGATCGTCCCTCTCGGCGTAGCGCATCACCTGGAGATCGAGACAAATCAGGCACCCGGCAAGCTGGACCCGAAGCAGCTTGAGGCATTTGCTACGCTTAATGAAGTTGACCCGCGCGATAACTGGCCGCTGACTCCGGTCCAGAAGCACGCATACGGTCAGAGCAGAGGGGCATCGGTTTTCCGCACTTTGGATCGGTACATATCAAAGGGCGCCCCCAAACAGACGCGCATCATTATAGACCTGGCGGCGCTGGCGGGCATCACCATCAAGCCAAACGAGATCACGGCGTGGCGGAAATCAGACAATACCGAGATCACAAGCGGGTGCCTTAAGCGCCAATTCCGAGAGATTACCTGAGCACCACTACGGCGGCCATTGTGCCGCTTTTTTTATCCCCGCGTGAATTGTTTGCAAACCTTGCGGCGATGTTCGGTAGCATAAATTAGACCGGATTAAATGGCACTTGTCGTTCACAAGAGGCTTATCCCATGAAATCCGAAGAGCAGATACAACCCCGAGCACTACGCGCTACCGGCGCAGCCGCCTATTGCGGGATGTCCCGCAGCACTTACCTAAAACTGGTGTCTGAAAAGAAAGCACCACAACCCCGGCGGCTTGGCCCCGGTGTGGTTATTTGGGATCGTGTTGAACTTGATCAATGGATAGAAACAGGGGAACGCGCATGAAAAAGGCCGCCCCACTTCCGCAGAACGACCAGTACAACGCACCCAACTATTCTACCACCGCACGCGGGCGTCGCGCCATCTCATCACTATGGAACGCCGGACGGCTTATCTCAGGCGCACAGCTAAGTGACGACGATCTGGCCTTGATCGGTGAGATGCTGACCGAAATTAGCAGCATGGTGGGGGTGGCTCATGCAAAATGATCCAATCACTCAATTTCGCCAAGCTCTTGCAGATGCGGGCGTTATTCTGGCCCTACACAGCCCGATCATTGCTGATGGTGCATTACATCGCGCCCCTCTCGTTACTGACCGCCCAGGCCAAAAGACGGCGTGGTATCGCCTGCATCTTGACAGCCCTATTGCTGGCGCCGGTGGCGATTGGCGACAAGGGCTTTCCGTTCGCTGGAGTATGAAAAGTCAATCAGCGTTGACCAACAAAGAGCGCGAAATGCTTCAGCATCGCATCGAGCGCGAGCGAGCAGAAAGGCAGGCGGATCTTGAAGCTCAACACAAAGAAGCTGCAAAGCGGGCGCTCTGGATCTGGAATCATGCCAGTTCAGCCAAAGCCGATCATGAGTATCTTCGCCGGAAGCAAATCCACCCTGGTATCGCCCGGCAACGTGATGATCTTTTGCTTTTGCCTATCACTGGCTTTGATGGCGATTTACGCGGCATCCAGACGATCGCCGAAGACGGTAGTAAACGCTTCACAAGAGGCATGGCAAAAATGGACGCGTTTATCCGTGTTGATGCCATGCCTGCACAGGACCGGCAAATGATCGTTTGCGAGGGCTGGGCCACTGCTTCCAGTGTCGCAGAGCTTTCACCAGGCGCGTGTGTCATTGCTGCACTGGATGCTGGAAACCTTATGCATGTGGGCACAGAGGCACGGAAGCGGTTCCCCCGCATCGATCTGGTCATTGCTGCCGATGCTGATCCGGTGGGTATGGAAAAAGCAAAAGCTGCGGCCATAGCCGCCAATGGAAAGTGGATTTGGCCGAAGTTCCCGAAGGATGCGCCAGCTGGCCTATCAGATTTTAATGACTGGATCGTCTGGAGGCGCAGTCAGCGCAGGGATGGCTCCAATGCTGGATGATACCGACTGGACAGGCGATGTTCCCTTTTCCTATGGCGAAGATGAACCAGAACCCACTCAGGAGCCAACTGCTGGCGCTGTTGATGTTCTGCCGGAACCACAACCACCGCGCCCGCCGTTACTGCGTCACGTCAGAGAACTGCTGACTAATCCGCCTGCTGTCCGTTGGTTGATCCGCGACATTGTGGAAGCGGACACACTGGCGCTGCTATATGGGCAGCCGGGAGCAGGTAAATCGTTCTGCGCTCTCAGCATGGCGGCATCCATCGCCTGCGGTTCTGACTGGTACGGGCACCGCGTCACCCAAGGCCCAGCCGTTTATATCTTGGGCGAAGGTGGCGGGGGTGTATCTCGACGCCTGCGAGCATGGCACCTGACAAACCCAGACGCGAGACTGCCAGACGCGCCGCTGTTCATCTCCCGCCGCATTGTGCCCCTTGGCGAATCTGAAGCGGTTGCAGAGATTACGGCCGCCATACAGGAAGCAGGAGCAGGCACCCCGTCCGTGGTGTTTATCGACACTCTGGCGCGTGCTGCTGCTGGGCTGGATGAAAACAGCGCCCGCGACATGGGCGAACTGGTACAGGCTTGCGACAAAATCCGCGAGCAATACAAGTGCAGTGTGATCCTCGTTCACCATGCCGGACACAATCAGGATCGGGCACGCGGTAGTTCAGCGATTAAGGCCGCACTGGATGCTGAATTGTCACTCACCCAGTCCGAAGGCGTTATTACCCTATCGAGTAGCAAGGCCAAGGAATCCGAAGGGTTCAAACCCTTGACGTTCAAACTGGCGAGCGTGGACACGCAATGGCTGGATGAAGATGACGAGCGGATTTATTCGGCAGTGCTGGAAGAATGTGAGCCACCAGAGCAGGCCGAGCAACTGGGGAAAAATCAGACGTTATGCCTTGGAGTGTTGCGGGAGATGCACGAAAACAGGCGAACGAACCTTGAAAGCGGGAGCCGTTCATCAGATGACGCCAAGGTGACACTTGCAGAGTGGCGAGAAGGGACAGGCTTAATCCGTCAAAGATTTAATGAAACCAAATCAGCCCTAATAAAACGTGGACTTGTAACAGTCTCAGGCAATTTTGTAAGGGTATCGGAAGGGCGAACGAACGCGAACGAAAGCGAACGAAATGTTACGAATCGTTCGGGGGAACCAGAGCGAACGGAACGTAACGGGGGGGTATGTAATACCCCCGTCCGTTCGTTCGTTCGTTCCCGGACGGATGCACCAGACGACGAAGGGGAAAATTATGAAGAGTTCTAACCCTTCCCTTTTGGTGGCAGAACTCAGGGCGGCAGGACTCACCCTATCCGCTCATGGTGGAAAGCTGAAAGCCGGGCCTGCTGACTTGCTTACCGATGAAGTGCGCCAGAGCATCAAAGACCGTCGCACCGAGATTCTTTCCATATTGGCGGCAGAATCGACGCCAGCCGTTAATACCATCCCAGCCACTCCGATGCAGCACAGCGCAGCTATGGCCCCGCAATCGGAGTTCTCCACCCCTGACGTCATGGCCGAAACCCTGCTGACCACCATGCGGCAGATTGGTTTGCGTGTCCGGTTGACCGCGCAAGGTGAATTGCGAATCGGGCCATCAGACATGCTCTGGCCTTACGACCGAGAATTTATTGAAGAACTGAAACCGCATTTAGTCGTTTTACTGAAGCAGGAGCAAAAACTATGAATACCGATACATTCCCGAATATGGTCACCGTCTTGCTCTCGAAAGCGCAGGACATGCTGGGCCAGCGTCTACCCAAGGACGCGGGCATCCATCTTCCGTACTGCTGGCATGACGTACCTGGCACCACTGAGATGATTCTGCTGAACAGGTCGTATAAACCAGTTGGTAATAACAGCGGGGGTAAAACATGGCTCGATTATGCAGACTTCCCCGAACTCTTGGCCCCGCGTGCAGTGATACATGGCATTGGTGGGATGCGCCGTAACCAGAGCTTTCCAGAGGATCCACGGCAATGGTTTTACAACGACCTTACAGCCCCACAGCGAGGCCCGGTGGTGTACAAGCAACGGCTGGCGGATTTGATACAGGCCAATCTCGACGCTTTGCAGGTGGCATCATGAGTGCATCCCAACGATCAAAGGGTCAACGTGGAGAGCGTGAACTGTTTCATCTGCTGACCGATCACCTGGGCGTCACTGTAACGCGCAATCTGGATCAGGTCTGGCAGGGTGGCGCCGATTCTCTGGACATACCGAACTGGGCTATCGAGGTCAAACGCCAGGAAGCCCTCAGCATTGCATCTTGGTGGGCTCAGGCGCAGCGGCAGGCAGAAAGGACCGGACGTAAGCCTGCCCTGTTTTATCGTCAGAGTCGAAAGCCCTGGCGCGTGGTCATGGATCTGCACCACATCGCGCCGGAGATTTTTACCACTGCAGGCAGTTTGTGCGAGATGGCCTTGTGCGATGCCTGTACTGTCATTCGTGAATCGTTAGGGGGTGCATTATGAGTTTCGGTGAACGGGAAATACGGGTCACGATTGAGTATTACAAGACCAAGCAGGTTATGACGTTTTCAGGGCTTCGGGTTCAGCTTTCTCTTGAGGCGATGCCCAGTGAGGCAGGCGGAAGTCTGGCTATTCGGATATTTGGGCTGAAGCTCAACGTCATCAACGAGCTGCTGGCGATCAGTAACGTGGCCGCATCTGCTATCAGCAAGAACCTGCTGAATGTAGAAGTGGGCCTATCCGGAAGCCCCATGTCCCGCATCTTCAGTGGCGCGATCATGCACGCATGGGGTGACTTCAGCAGTCAGCCGGATGTGAGCCTGGTCATCAACGCCAGCGTACAGGGCATTGCCGGGCTGACCGCTCCCCCGCCCTACAGCTACAAAGGATCGGTCCCTGCCGCCACGGTCATGCAGTATTTTGCCACGCAAGCAGGCTGGGCTTTCAAGAATAACGGAGTCACCACGATCCTGAATAACCCGGCCTTCAGGGGCAGCTTGCGTGACCAGTACCACAGTTGCGCGAAACAAGGAAACTTTCACGTGGTGATAGAGGACGGGACGATGATTATTTATCCCAAGGGATTGACGGTCGACGCATTGGGCTCAACCTCGATGCCGATTCTGAAGCCTAATGCGGGGCTGGTGGGATACCCGACCTTTACGCAGCAGGGGATCACCGTCCGGTCTATTTTCCTGCCCGGCATGTATCCCAGCAGTCCGTTTCAGGTACAGGATAGCCAGATCAGCGCCGCTAATCGGACCTGGCTGACGAGTAAAGTCATTCATCTTCTCGAAAGCCAGACACCGGGCGGGGCATGGTTTACCGAACTGGAGGCTTACGCAAATGTTCAGTAACGACCATATCCATAACATTGCTGGCTCTGCGGCAAACCTGCCCAGCCAAGGCCTCAAAGAACAAATTCGAGCATCCACGTCAACGCGTCATATGGTGCACGGCCTCAAGAAAAACCTAATTCCACCAGAAACTTACTTGATACAAGTGGATAGCTGTAATAAAATACAGTGTATATCTTTACACCTTCCCGATTCGCCAGGAGGAAGCATGAACACTGAATACCAGCGGCAACGCCGCCAACGTCTCTACTCCACCGGTCAGCGCATTTCCTTTGCGGTCGAAGTCCATCCAGAAACGCGCCATGCATTACGGCGCTTGGCTCGCTCCAACAGCACCAGCATGCGCGCCACCCTGGAAAAAATTATCACGGAGGCTGATATGAAAATTGCGATGACAACAGAAGGCAGTCACATGATCGACAACCACCACCTGCAATGCGCTGCAGAGAGGGGAGCATAATGGCTACCGTGATAGATGCATTACTCGTTACCCTAGGCCTAGATGCCTCCGCTTTTAAAACAGGCACGATTGAGGCGGCCAAGCAGCAATCCAAGCTGGAGAATCTACTCAAGAAGGACAGCAAAGAGCGTACGGAGCTCGACAAAAAGGCTGCAGACGCGCAGAAAAAACGGGCCGAACAATTTGAAAAGCAGGGCAAACATGCAGCCGAAACCTTTGGTAAGATACGCGACCATGCGCTTGGCCTGATTGCCGTCCTTGCGGGTGGGGTGGGGATAGCGGAGTTTGGCAAGGAGATGATTACCGGCGCTGCGAACGTCAAGCGGCTGGCCGATAATCTGGGTATGCACAGTCGGCAGGTTCAGGCGTGGCAGTCTTCGCTGAAGGCAGTTGGAGGAACAGCCCAGAGCGCCAGCAACATGCTCCTGACTATGTCCGACTCGATGACGGCCTTGCACACCTCAGGAATGGGACCAACCTCGCAGATGTCCGCGATGCAGAAGTTCGGCATAAACCCCGGCGCCACAAACAACGCGGCTACCGGTCTGCTTCGAGTATCCAGGTACCTGAGCGCCCTTTACAAAATCCATCCCAACGAAGCGCGAGAGCATGCGGCGGAAATGGGTTTTGATGAAAGCCAGTTTAACCTGCTCAAGCATTACTACGCGCTCAAGAAGAAGCTGGCCTATTACGAAGTGCACCCGGCTTACACCAAGGCGCAAGAGCAGCAGGCCGTGATGATGCAGACCAAGCTCGTGCAATTCGGCAACTCGGTCAAGCGCGTGGCAACCGCCATTGCTTACCAGTTCCTGCCGATATTCCAGAAGCTATTGGTCAAGCTTCAGGGATGGGCCAACTGGGCCATGTCGCACCAGTCCCAGATTGTCGGGTGGGTAGATGTGTTCGTGGCTGGGCTGACCAAGCTGGGCATCGAGATTAACAAAGGGGTGCAGTGGTTTGGTGGGTGGAAGGACGTCTTAATGACGCTGGCCGGGTTAAAGCTCGCCTCGATGATTGCAGGGTTCGGCCAGTTGGCTTGGTCCATCGGCCTGGTCGCTACGTCCCTGGCTCGTGTTGCTGGCTTGGGTGGTGCTGCCAAAGTGCTAAGTAGCGCAGCGGGTGCAGCAGCAGGGGGTGCGACACTGGCGGGCGGCTTGGCAGTTCTTGGTGGTGGCGTGGCTATGCTTTACTCGCAGGACACGGACGAAGGCGAGAAATCCGCGCTTAATCATGCCGAAAAGCGTGCGGCCATGATGTCCTACCTGCAAAGGCTTGGATACGGCAAAGCCGGAGCCGCAGCCATAGCCGCAAACTTCAACGCAGAAAGCGGCCTGAACCCAGACATACAGCAGCCTAACGGCCCCGGCTACGGTCTCGCGCAATGGGGCCATCAGCGGCAAGCCCTTTTCCAGAAGATGATGGGGCGACCGATTCAAGGCTCTTCCATGGCGCAGCAGTTGACCTTTGCCAACTGGGAGTTTAAGACCCAATATCCCGCAGCCTATGCCAAGTTCATGGCGGCTAAGACAGCTTCCGAAAAGTCAGCGATCTTCACCAAGTATTACGAAGCCCCGGCTAATCTGCAGTCCCAGACGATCAAGCGGCAGGCTCTGGCGAACGAGTATTACAACGACCCGACGGTCAGGATGGCAGTCCCCAGAGTCTCCGCCCACTCCAGCGCCCCGGCTCGTGCGGCCTCGATAGTCAACCACCACAACCGCAGCGCGGCTTCCGTAGTCAATCAAAACAGCAGCGAGGCACACATCGGTCAGGTGGTGGTCCATACAAACTCACAGGATCCGGCAGATCATGGACGGCTGCTCGCACAGGCCTTCCGCCGATACACGACCGTAGATGCAATCAATTCCGGAATCTTGTGAGTAATCCGCTTCTCATTCTTGGATCCCCGGCGCTTCCTAATGTGCCGGGGTTGAAGTCTGATCATAGCGGCGACCCGCACTTGGCTAACAAGCAGGAGCAGCCTCATGGTTAAACTAACTCAAAATAACTTGCGCGGACCCGGGCCAGGCAGGCCCAAGGGCAGCACAAACAAAATCACTGGAAGCGTGAAGGAGCTAATTATAGGTGCTCTAGAACAGGCTGGAGGTGTGGGCTGGTTGGCAAAGCAGGCAACTGAAAACCCTGTTGCTTTTATGGCGCTTCTGGGCAAACTGCTACCCAGCGACTTACAGGTATCCGGGGCAAACGGGGCACCTATCATGTCAATATCTGCTCAGGCTGTGGCGACACCCGAAGAAATTCGCCGCCTGCTACGGGAAGAACGAGAAAGCGGGGAGTCTTTAGCATGAGGCGCCGGAAATCCGCCCCAGCTGTAACCCCTGCATATATGGCGGCATGGACGAAACTGTTTGCCCGCAACCCTACCGAACTGGAAGCCGAACGGCAGGCCCAGAAGCCAAAACCCGCACCGCACCGCAAGACGACCGGAAAGTAAAATAGCGAGCGTTCCTGTAACCGGAACCACCTAAAGGCAACCCAAAAGCAAACGCTATCCCCAGCAATAGCGGCTCGTGCAAGGGCAAAAGCAAACGCCTGCAAGGCCCTTTCCGTGCCCTCTGCTGCATCCTGCGGCATGGGTTGGCATCACCACCGTACCGTTCACACGAAAAACGCCCTTAACGCGCCCGTTCATCGTGACCGCTGATAGTCAGCACTGGCGGGGCTTGTAGCCTCATTGTGAGCGCATTGTGAGCGCCGCGACCGAGACGTAATGAATTAAATTCATCGCTTCTTTACGGTCTGCATAGCAAGTGCCATGATCTCCCCATTGATACTCTTTGCCGCCGTGGGGGGTGCATTCTTTGATCGGCATAGGCTTCACCGTCGGAGAAAACCAAAATGAAAAAACTGTTATTGTCTGTTGCGCTTGTGCTGTCTGTGCCGTTTGCTTATGCGAATACGGACAACGGGATGATGCTCCATTTTAATGAGGCCGGAGATCTCGCAACTTATGGTGTGGGCATACCACCGACTCCTACGACGCCAGTCCCTTCACCGAAGCCCGTCAATAAGAAGATATCAGACGGGTTTGTTCCCCCAACCGACGCCAACGCTTGTCACGCTGAAGGCAAGCTCGCTGAAACGGTGGCGACAAAACGCGAACAGGGCACCCCTAAGCGCATGGTCCTGCTTCAGCTTGAGAAGACCGGCCCAGTGCAGCAATGGGTTCACCGGATAGTAGACCGCGCCTATAAGACGGACCTTCCGCCGCAGATGTTCGGGATTTCTGAAACCCTGCGCTGCGACAAGGATCATGGGATGGTGCTGCCAGGAGGTTAATTGAAACGCTGAATCAATTAACGCGCGCACGAGTTCTTGCCGACTATAAAAAAAGCTGGTGCTGATACCGTCCACCTTGACCTCCCGCACAACCGCGACTATTCTCTTGCTCATGGTGCTCAAAACACCTATAGGCGGAACTCCGCCCCGTCAGACTTGCGGGATTTTTTATGCCTGTTGCGCAGCAATAGGTGCGTCCTCGATGGCCGGGGGTGGCCGGAATACAATACCCGAGAGGGAAATACGTCCGGTGCACCTATAGCACTTTTGAGCCCCTGGCCGCCTGAGTCATTCAGGTACTATGCACAGAGGGCTTATCATGGAAAAAACACAGAATCGTACATACGGCGAGTTCGGTACTCGGTTATTTGATGCCTATCACGTCTCCAAAAACCCGGAAGGACTGACAGCCGGGCAACTGAACGGCCATCTAGAGGTCGCCAGAGAAACTAATTATGGCCTGTTCGCGAACATCAATAGTTTGGGGCAGATCCTCATGCATACGCGCAGCAATAGAGATGCCTGGGATGAAGCCACACTATTTGATTTTGGGTCTCTGCTGGCTTCTCTCGGTGGCGTCGGGTGTCTCATTGATGGAATCACCGAAGATTTGCAGCACCATATCAATACGCTGAACGCGAACAAGGAGGCTTAATCATGCATTACACACCATGTCATGAAACGATCTACAAAGCGCGGGAAGCAGCCAACCATCCCGATGGATACACCACGGAGGAGCTGGCTCGCTTTGCGGATGCCATGCGCTCAGCCAACTTGAGCTTGTGGAACTCGGTCAGCGCCATCAGTCTGGCAATGATAGAATCCAAGGACAACATAGATATCTGGAACGAAGGCACTCTTTACGGCATTGGCGAAGGGCTCGCGGTATTCTCCGATTTGGCAATGGGTATCAGCTTTACGCTGGACTCGCTCACCAATGAAATGACCCGGCGCAGAGGGGGTGCAAAATGATTATCACCGCAGCCGACCATGCCGAAGGCCTACAGAACCGCATCAACCGTATCCGCGTTATGGTGCGATTACTGACCACAGACAGCGCATATAACGAGCTTGGCAAGAATGACCTTGCCTATGCTCTGGATGCTGTTGAGAACGCGCTGGAAGATGCCTGTAATTGCTCTGGGGTGCTTACCGAGATGGTGACGCACGCGAAACTTTAATCAGATACGACCCCACCCCTGCACCAGCTTGGTCAGGGGTGGGGTGAAAGGCACAGGCGAACACCAAGGAGGAAATTATGAAGCGGTTCGTATCTGAAGATATGCCAATTTACGAAATCATGAAGGAAACTGGAGCAGATGAAGATCTCGCGGCTACTGCTGTTCACGAAGCGGGGCACTTGCTCGCCGCTATCCGACTCAAGTTATATCCGGGTACAACAACTATCATCCCCAACGAAGAGGAAGGCACTGCAGGTCATTCTTGCCATGACATAGTTGAGTTTCCAGCCGATGCAACAGACGAAGATATAATTGCCTCAGGCATGGCGCAGAAGTTAGGTATCCATTCGATGGCAGGGGCGGCAGCGTTGCAACTGATGGGGATATCCGAAAAGGATTCACTGCTGGGCGCAGATTCAGGTATTGAAGCCGCCATGAGGCTGCTTGGGGGATTGGGCGCGGAATTCTACCTTGATAAGGCGTTAAGCTTGTTCCACCAGGAGAATAATCCAGCTGCCCTGCGACTTTTGGCCGTGCAGCTGCTTCTGCATAAAACCATTGGCGCGGGGTATGCTGAACAGATCGTGGATGTTGCCGATGATGAAGCTACTATGGCTGAAATTGACGAGGCGATTGCAATACAGGGCAAAGGATTCATTTTGGAGTAAGTGAAAACCCGTAACAGCATTGTAGGGGGAGGATAGATAGATGGCCGTCAGACGCCAAGAACTCTGTGCTGAGCTTCAGATCAGCGAAAGCACCGTCCGCCGCATGGAGTTGGAAGGACTGCCTTTCTTGCTAGTCGGGAAGCGTGGTAAAAGATACGACCTGGACGAAGTGAAAGCGTGGATGCGGGAGCAGAGAAGGGAATGTCAATCTGGACCGATAAAGACGGTCGTAAGCATGTCGGCCTTATGGTCAATGGCAAGCGCCTGCACAAAATCTGCCCAACAGGTACGACGGCGCGTGATGCCAAGCAAATCAGGTTGATAAGAGACTTTCGATGTTCCTAACTGATGAAGAGCTGGAAGAGTTGACCACCTACCGGACGCGCCCAAAGCAAATAGCGTGGCTCAAGGCCAATGGTTATCCTTTTGAAATCGGCGGTAATGGTCGCGCCCGAGTGCTCAAGGCTATGGTGCTTGCCAAGTTGGGGGCACCAGTGCAACCACCCGAGACAAGGCCCCAAGTCAGGATTCCCTCTAGTGCCAGAAAGGTATAGGCAGTTTTCCATTGTCACGACAACATCACGATCAACTGTCCTGATGCACGCGGGGCATTTTTGCACCTATACGGGCCCGATATGGCCCTTTGCTGGGCATTTAAACCCTATACCCCAGCCAATTCTATCTGTTGGAGGATATCCGCAAGCATCTGATAGACGGGTGCGACCTTGACGCCTGACGCAGGCATTTTGCCTTCCGCTCTAGCGGCGCCCGCCAGCCGGCGAAACACATCCGGAATAGCCTCATCGGGAATGCCGCCTACTTTTGCGCCACGATAATTACTGGAGAGTGACTGAATGGCCTTGGGTAACCGCTTCAGATCGGTAGAGCCATCAGCCAACAGGTAGGGCAGTTTCCAGGTGGACGTCTTGCTGGGATTGCCGACATAGGCAAAGCAACGAGCAGGGATCTGATACTTCGGATGAAGGAGTACATCTTGACCAGCATCAACAGCCTCATCGGCAGATAGAGCGGCACCAATCTGCCCTAGCAACGATAAATCTGCGAGCGCCTCACAAGGACGGTGCACGCCATCCATGCTCACCCACCAGAGCTCATCAATCGGCGGCTCTTCTTGAGCCAGATTGAGCGTCACACGCGGGCGCGAGCCACCATCAACGATGTCTGCAGCGAAAAACAGGATGCCATCACACACAGCCACCTGCTTAACATGCTGTTCGTGGGCGTAGCGGATGGCTTGGGCGAGCGCATTATCAATGGCGGTCCTGTTAGATAGGCTACCTGGGCGCTTGGCCTCGACAATAAGGTATTTGGTGAAGTTGTGGGTTACCACCAGATCAGCACGGCCGAGCTGCCAATTCAGATCCCGCTCTTGCCAATCCAGCACACTGGTGAGTAACGCGCCGACGATGTTTTCAGCAGCTTTTTCTGCCACCTTGCCGAAACGCTCCTGAGCAGAAAGCATGGACTCACGCCGCTGCAGGAATAAAGGCCACGCTGCCCGAGTTCGTTGTACGCACTTACGGTATCCGGCGAGGTCCTGATAGTTGGTCATAGGAGTTCCTTTGGAATCTGGACGGTCAATGCCTGGTGGCTTCTATATCATCGACCAGCATGTCGAGTAGTGCCACCAACTGCAGATCTTCAAAACGCATAGCGTGGCCGCAAATCATGCAGACGATCAGGTCATCTTGATGTTTAAATTGTTCGCTGCCGCACCTTGGGCAATGCAACTCTTGGGAGTCTGCCATGATTCCACCGTATTGATCTAGGGTTACTGTTACGGTAACGACTACCTTGCGTCTGGACGTGGGCAGCGCCAGCTTCAAAAACCCGTTATGACATTCGCCAAGTGTAACCGGTAATGTAACCGGTAAACGCTACAGACAAAAATAAAGGCCCAAGCGAAACGCTCAAGCCTTTGATTTTTTTGGTCGGGGCGATAGGATTCGAACCTACGACATCCTGCTCCCAAAGCAGGCGCGCTACCAAGCTGCGCTACGCCCCGTCGCGGCAGAGAATAGCCGCTTGCTGCTCCGTGGTCAATCTAAACGGGACAGTTTCCGACGCAGGCGGTCCAACTCGCTACGGGCCAGGGCGATGCCATCATTGAGGCGTTGCCGTTCCCGGTCGCTCAGGTCTTTACCCTTTTGGACCAGCTCTTCACTGTAAATGGCGATGGTATCCAGCAACTCTTCCACGCGTTCATTCATCCGTTCACGGGAAGCGACCACTTTGTCCCAGGCACGATTAGCCTGATGGCGAATTTGTTCGCGGGTGCGGTCGCCTGCCTGAGGGGCAAAAAGCAAAGCGGTTACTGCTCCGGCAGCGGCACCCGCCAGCAGGGCAATGCCCAAAGCACTATATCCAAGACCATTACTATCGTTGTCGTAATCCATCATAGTCAGACTCCTTCATCAGGTGATGACAGTGGGGGCCTTGCGGCCCGTAAGTTTTTCAATACGGGTCAGGTCCTTGCCCAAGGCAATCAGTTCACGCAGAACCCGTTGTGGATCCAGGTGCTGGCGCGCAGCATCCTGTTCCAGATGTTCATGATAAATCCTCAGAGTCGCACCCTCGGTTCCGGTTCCGGAAAGACGGAAAACCAGGCGCGCTCCATCGCTGAACAGCAGGCGCAATCCCTGATGGCTGCTAATGCTTCCATCTATCGGATCCGTATAGGCAAAATCATCAGTGGTTTGGACAATCCTTCCCGCCAGCGTTTGCCCTGTCAGCACCGGAAGCTGAGCAGTGAGTGTTGCCATGATTTCTTCCCCGGCGCTGGCAGGTATCCCTTCGTAATCATGACGGGTGTAGTAATGGCGGCCAAATTCCTGCCAGTGCCGGGTCACGATTTCTGCCACGGATTTGCCGGTCGCGGCGATCACCGACAACCAGGCAAGGACCGCCCAGAGCCCATCTTTTTCGCGGACATGATCAGAACCGGTGCCGAAACTTTCCTCGCCACAAAAGGTAATCTTACCGGCATCCAGAAGATTTCCAAAAAATTTCCAGCCGGTCGGCGTTTCATAATGTGGTATGCCCAGTTTTTGTGCTACCACATCAACGGCCTGACTGGTGGGCATGGAGCGTGCAACGCCCTTCAATCCGCCGTGGTAACCGGGAATATGGGTAGCATTGGCAGCCAATGCCGCCAGAGAGTCGCTGGGTGTGACAAAAAACTGGCGACCCAGAATCATGTTGCGGTCGCCATCACCGTCGGATGCTGCGCCAAAGTCGGGAGCCTCTTCGCCGAACAGATAATCAGCAAGAGACTTGGCATACACCAGATTCGGATCGGGATGACCACCACCAAAATCCGTCAGGGGAATGCCGTTGACGACCGTGCCAGCAGGGGCACCCAGTTGGTTTTCAAGAATCTCCAGGGCATAAGGACCGGTGATGGCGTGCATGGCGTCAAATCGCATGCGGAAATTGCCATTAAAAAGACGACGCAACGTTTCAAAGTCAAAAATGCGGGCCATCAGCTCGGCATAGTCCCGGACCGGATCGCAAATTTCAACGGTCATGTCGTCGAGTTGAAAAACACCATCGTGATCGATATCGACATCCGCAGTATCCAGAGTTTGATAGCTCTGGATGCTTTTACTGCCGGCCCAGATGGCATCCGTGATTTTTTCAGGAGCGGGTCCTCCGTTGCTGATGTTGTATTTGATGCCGAAGTCATGATGGGGGCCAGCCGGATTGTGGGAAGCGCTGAGAATAATGCCGCCATGGGCATGGTGGGCCCGAATGATTGCAGAAACAGCGGGGGTAGACAAAAGTCCTCCCCGGCCGACCATGACTTTGCCCCAGCCATTGGCTGCGGCCATCCGCAAAATGATCTGGATGGCTTCGCGATTGAAAAAGCGTCCATCGCCACCAAGAACCAGCGTTTTACCCTTGCGGTCTGGAATCGCTGCAAAGATCGATTGGACAAAATTTTCGAGATAATGAGGCTGCTGAAAAACCGAGACTTTTTTACGCAGTCCCGAGGTGCCGGGGCGTTGATCGGGGAAAGCCTGTGTAGGAATCGTCAGCACCGCCATGGTACACCTCAGGATTCAAGTGGTAAGTCGATGATGGTCGTTTTTCTGCTGGAATCGGTCCGGATCCAGACCGTATAACCACTGATCTGCCAGGAACTGACTATAACCCCTTCACTCTGGATGGCCTTTTCACTGGCACGCACAACCTCCGGGTCACTGGCTTCGTCCCAATCGGCAGTAACATGACGCCGGAGCAATTCCTGTGGATCCAGCTCGCCAGACTCAAAAATGGCCTGGGCATCCGGGGAAACGTAGATGGATCCGAGTTCAAACAGCATGGTTTTTTTCATGGTTCTCAAATTATAGCAGGAGGAAAAAAATCACAAGGCAAAGCCTTGGGTGCGCAGAAAGTCACGACTGGGGTTTGCACACTGGTTCATCAATGCAATCCGGTGCGGATTGTGACGGGCGCGACGCGCCCAGACCCGGGGATGGCTCAGGCCGGCCGCAGCATAAACTTGTTCTGAGGGGAAAAAGCAGGTGCGCAGAAACTGTCGGAATACTTCGCGCAACACCGGGCTGATAGCCTTTTTTTTCAGGCTATGCATGGCCTGACTGCGCATCTGGATGGTCGTCCGGGCAAAAGCCATATGCCGCGCTTCCTCGCGCATGTGCACATGGGTAATGGCGAGCACGGCAGAAGGAAGATCCTTACGGGCGAAAATCAGGCGGTTCATGCGATCGGGCACATCCTCGCCGATGAGAATAGTCGCCCAAAAAGCCGCAGAACCCTCTGGAGCGTAGCGGGCGAACAGACGTGCCAAGGGCGGACGCTCCCCAAGAGGGGTCATAAACGGCAGATGGGAACGCTGCTGGAGCTCCAGAAACATGAGACTATGCCCGACTTCTTCACGCAGTTCGTGAAGCTGGTAATGATAGCCCTGGGGATCGCGATACATCTCGTGCAGGGAGTTGGCACTGAGTCGCTGGATGAACAGTGCCTCCAGCCAGAGGCCCAGCTCACAAAATGAAACAAATTCCACCTGCGAAAGCCGGGTGCGTTCATCCACGCTGAGCTGCTCGTATTCCGGGAGCCCATAAAGGGAAACCAGGGAATCCGGCAGCCAGGCACTGTCAGCATCCAGACTTTCCCAGGGGATGGTGCTGACCGGATCCCGGTATTGGCTGCTATGTGCAGACAAGCGTTTGACCAGCGCATCATGATGGCGCTGAATCCGGGCCTGGACGGGGATGTTGGACGCAAAAGTCATGCGCTATTGTGCCATGGTCTAGGAGACCCTCCAAGCTTTAAGCGGACTGAGACCCTGGGCCTGACGTAGGGAGGACAGTGCTTCGCTGACGGAGTAGCGGGCTTGCCAGCCAAGTGTCTCTTGAGCGCGGCGGGTATCGACAATGAGCGGATTTTCCAGAGCCTGAAGCCAGCCCGGATCACCCAAAGCCCGATTGAAGGGCCGCAGACGGCGATGGATGCGATGTAACTGTCCCGGGTTCAATGGTAAAGACCAGCGGCGCGGAATGCTGGACCACGGGACAGGTTCTGCTGCGGCAATATTGAACACTCCACCATGGGCGTGATCCAGAGCAGCAATGATGGCGCTGGTCGCATCTTCTTCATGCAGACATTGGATGGGTAGACCCGGGTTCTTCATGCGTACATTAAAGGGGCTGGTCGCAATGGCGTTTACCAGTTTTTGCCCATGGGGGCCGATGATGGCATGAAGACGCAATCGGGTAACTGCCAATGCCGGTTGTTGGGCGGAGAAAATATCCAGCCAGGATTCCAGTGCCGCCTTGTCTTCACTATAGGCAAAACCGGGCACCGGCCGGCAGGGCCAGTTTTCATCCAAGGGAATGGGATTATCGGGCCAGGCACCGTATGCGGCAACACTGCTGGTGTAAATGACATGTCGCACGCCGGCGCTGGCCGCTGCTTGAAAAAGGTGCTGGCTACCGCGCAGATTGATGTCGCGCATCTCGCTGCGCCAACGGTTTTGCGGCCCCAGACGGGGGCTGAGAACCACAAAAGCCAGGTGAATGATCTGGTCGATGCCTGCCAGCTGCTCTGCAAGACACGGGTCGCGAATATCCATGCTGAAGTAGCGCATTTTGGCAGAGCTAAAAGCGGGCGGGTGAATATCAACAGCAATCACCTGCTGAATATCCGGCCGTTGCACGAGAACCGGAAGTAATGCTGCAGCCGTATGACCAGCAGCACCAGTAACCATGACCCGCATCAGCGAGCTTCCGGCGGGTTCAGGAAAGGAATGACTTCTTCCGCGAGCAGTTGCAGGGAACGCCGGGTAACTGCACTGGGCACCATGCCTGCGCCAACCGCCAGAATCAGGCGATCAACTCCGGCACGTGCATATCTGGAAAGCTTCTTTCGACAGGTTTCCGGATCACCGACCACCACCATGCCCATACTTTCGAGCATGCGTAAACTCAGGCCGCGCCGCAGCAGGGGCTCAAGGAAGCCGAGCCGGTGATAGTATTCATAGCTTTCCCGCAATTGCGCGAGAACCGGCCTGGTCTGATCCAGCAAGCGTTGATAGTACCAGGTAAATCCCTCAGCCAGCCGTCTGGCTTCAGCGGCATCTTCCAGGCAAAGGCAACCAATGGTCATGGCAAATCCATTATTTTGTCCGGCCTGCAAAGGGCCTTGACCATGTTGCTGTTGCCAGCTCTTTTTATAAGCGCGTAAATCCTGTTTGATCATGAACCAAGGCTTGAAGGGTCCGGAGAGTACCCCGATGCCTTCCTGAGCGGCCCACTGAAAGGTGGCGGGACTGACGGCTGCTGTCCACAGGGGGGGGTGAGGTCTCTGGATGGGTTTGGGTAATATATCCAGATTTTCAAACTGATAAAGTTTATCCTTGTGGCTGAAAGCAGGTCCTCCAGCCGCACGAAGAATTTGCAAACCTTCCTGCATATGTTGGCGGCTGTCGGCCATTTGGCTGCCGAAAAGTTGATATTCCTTGGGAGAAAAGCCGCGACCAACGCCGAGCTCCAGACGACCATTGCTGAGAATGTCCAGGGCGGCAACCCGTTCGGCAACCCGGATTATGTGATTATAAGGCAGTACCACAACAGCATGTCCCAAGCGCAATTTGCTGGTACGTTGACTGGCAGCAGCCAGAAAGATTTCGGGGGCGCTGGAATGCGAATACTCGCGCATGAAATGATGCTCTACCAGCCAGGCACCATGAAAACCCAGCTGGTCCGCCAGGCTGAGTTCGTCTAGCGTTTCGTGATAAACTTGGGCTTCGCTGCGGCCCTGATGTTCGGGAACAGCAAGTTCGTAGAAAAGATCAATTTTCACTATTGAGGAGCCTCCGTGACCCAGATTGCATCTACTCCGCGCCAGATTGCCGAACGCTTGCAAGAGCCATACTAACATCAGAACAAATGCGCCTGCACTGGGCGGATGAAAGTACGGGCATTCATTACATGGAAGTCGTTATGCCCCTGGAGTGGCAGGAAAGTCCGGAGGGAGACTACCTGCTTTGCAAGGTTCTGGCAGAAAATCTGGAAGTGCGGGTACGGGTTGAGCTGATCCAGAATCTTCCGGCACCGGTAAAATAACGGGATCTACTTTTCAGGAGACTCCAGAAGCTGCGGAAAGATCTTCTCCCGATAGTAAGCCAGTTCGTCAATGGATTCACGGATATCCGCCAGGGCCTCATGTTTTTCTGCTTTGGGAAATCTCGGGAAGCCGGGATACCAGCGGGAAGTCAGCTCTTTAAGCGTGCTGACATCAATCATCCGATAGTGAAAAAAGCGCTCCAGTCGGGGCATCAGTCGTGCCAGAAAACGCCGATCCTGGCAAACACTATTGCCGCAAATGGGCGAAGTTCCGGCAGCAACATGCGCGCTGAGAAAATCCAGGGTCTGGGTTTCCACGGCCTGGGTATCCAGGCGACTTTCTCGCACCCGCTGAATCAGCCCGGATTGACCATGGGTACGCTGATTCCAGTCATCCATTTTGGCCAGCACAGTGTCGGGATGATGCACGGCCAGCACCGGCCCTTCGCAGATAATGCGAAGCTGGTTGTCGGTGACAATGCTGGCGATTTCAAGAATTTCATCCTGCTCAGGGTGCAGACCGGTCATTTCAAGATCCACCCAGACTAAGCGTTGGTTTTTGGGGTCCATACGACATCCTTGTTGAACAAGCAACAATAGTGTAGCATGATAACCACGATATAAAAAAAGACGGATCAAAGATCCGTCTAATAGCCGCAAAACAACCGCTACAAAACTGTTTCATACCTAAAGCACTGCGGCCTTCGGGCCGACGGTGCATAAAATTCTTAAAGCGCTCCCTCTTTCTGTGAGGTTTGGGTACGTTGCGCCCTCGCCATGGATTGCATAATACGGACGTTTTGTTTCTGGAATATTTCCGCAAAATACCCTGTTTGATTTTTTTTGAAGGCCCGTTTGCTTGTTCACAGCGCCCATAAAAAAAGACGGATCAAAGATCCGTCTAATAGCCGCAAAACAACCGCTACAAACCTGAAAGCATAACCGTTTTTATTATTTACCGGCTTGCTGAAAAACGCGCTCCACTCTATCTTTTGGTTTGGGTACCGCTGCTGCCTATGGTGTTATAGTAGGCGGTAAATATTTCGGGAATATTTCCTGATGGGGCACTGTGCTTCACAGGGAAGAACAAGCGAGGCAGGTTATGGCGGTCGTGTTGATAGTGGATGATGATCAAAGGCTTGCAGACATGCTACGGGAGTATCTGGTAGCACAGGGACTTGCGGTTTTGTTGGCAGCCAATGGCAAGCAGATGCGTCAACACCTGCTTGCTGGCCCAATAGATGTCATCGTATTGGACTGGATGTTACCAGGACAGGATGGCATCAGTCTGGCCAAAGAGTTACGCAGCAAGGAAGGCGGCCCGCCCATTCTGATGCTCTCGGCCCGGGGAGAGGATGACGAGCGCATTCTGGGTCTCGAAAGTGGGGTGGACGACTATTTGGCCAAGCCTTTTAACGCCAGGGAATTGTTGGCGCGCTTGCGCGTACTGTTACGGCGTAGCGGTAAGGATGAAGGTGCTGACAAGGTAGAGATCGGAGAATTTCACCTGCAGATTTTGGAGCGCCGGCTATATCGAGGCGATGCTGAGGTGGACATCAACCCGGCGGAAATGGATTTATTGCTGGTTTTTGCACAACGACCAAAACGTATTTTGAGCCGGGATTTGCTGTTGCAACTTTTGGGCGGCGAAGAAGATGGACGCTTTGATCGCAGTATTGATGTACGCGTAACCCGCTTACGAAAAATACTGGAAGAAAATCCCCGCCAACCGCGTTTTTTGCAGACAGAGCGTGGCTTGGGCTATCGTTTTGTGCCGGGTCCATGACTTTGCGGCGGGGCAGAAATTTATTTTCGCAGACGGCCTGGACGCTGGGGCCGGGTATTGTCATTTTACAGATTCTTACCTTGGTGATAGTTGTTTTGACCGTGCTTTATCCATTGGCAGAACGATCGGCGGAAGATCTGGCCGGTCTGATTGTGATCAGCGCTAAAACCTACACCGAGCTTTCGCCCGAAAAACGACCGGCTTTTCTGGAAAGCCTGCGTGCCGATAATGGGGTAGAAATTTCGGCGCAACTGGACCGTACAATCAAACATACGCATGGCCATATTTATGGCTGGCTTTTGAGCCAGGCACTCAGTAAACGTCTGGGAAAACCCGTTCCCGTAGATGTCTTGGGTGGCGCGGTACGAACTTTCTGGGTGCCGGTAAACATTTCCGGACAAACCATCTGGGTGCATTTTGATCGGGGGCGCCTCGCTTCATCACTGCCTATCGCCATGATTTTTGTTTTGGTCTTTTCGACCCTGGCGCTGGTGGTTTTGACCATGATTCTGGTACGCAGGGTTTTAAAGCCGCTGGATGTTATCTCTACAGCTCTTCAAAGCTCGCTCAAAGCGCCATTGCCAAGCTTGCCACCCAGCGGAGCCTATGAGTTTCAAAATATTCTCGATATTTTTGCTGAATTACGCACGCGTTTGCAGGCAATGATTAATCACCAGTCTCTTTTATTGACGGGCATTTCCCATGATTTACGTTCGCCTTTGGCCCGATTGCGCATGGCTTGGGAACTGCTTCCGGAAAATACTCCCCGGCATTTGCACGATGGCATGTTGCAGGACATCGAGCGCATGGACGCGCTGCTGGCACAATCGCTGGATCTGGGGCGCGGTATGGCGGCCAAAGTGGCAGATTTCGATTTGATGGTTTTATTGCAAGAAGTTGGCGCCGATTTTGAGCGGGCAGGGGGGCGATGGCATGCCCAGTTGCCTCGCCGTTATGCTTTTCGGGGAGATCGGGAAGCTTTACGTCGTTTGTTGTCCAACTTGCTCGATAATGCCATACGCTACGGCGGCGGAGAAGTTCGCGTGGAGTTCAGAAAAATGGCCAACCAGGTTCTGATCCGGCTCTGTGATGCCGGTCCGGGAATTCCGGAAATCGAGATGGAAAAGGTTTTTGAGCCATTTATTCGTCTGGATGATGCCAGAGGGCATGGTGAGGGAAGTGGATTAGGCCTGGCTATTGCCCGCCAGCTGGCCGAAGCACAAGGCATGCGCCTGCGTCTGATGAATGGGGCTGGGGGTGGTTTATGCGCAGAATTATCCTGGCCCGTTTGAGGCTGCGAAATTCAGGATTCCACCAGGAACAACAACGGCGCGGGCCAAAGTCGCGGCAAAGGCTGCAGGCCCAGTGCCGTTAGAAGATGTTGGTTTTTTGGCTCAGATGTAGCCCAGATCGGCGCTGCTGATTTGATGTTCCCAAAGGGTCTTACCCTCGGTGGATTTGCAACTCAGGAGTAGATGACGCCCCGCGCCCTTGCCGAGGAATTCAATGCTGCAGTAGTTTCTGGCTTGTATCAATGTCCCTGGCACTCGATAGGGGTTGGCGTCTCCTTTGGCCGGACTTGAGTTGAGTGGAGAGCTGGTGAGTTCCCAGAGGGGATAATCGTGTTTGCCGGAGTAATGCGGGCGGGGTCGGCGCATTAATTCGCTGATATGCCGATCTCCCGAAAGAAACAATAATCCCCTGATCTGATTATTCTGGAGCCAGTCCATAAAATCCTGACGTTCTTCCGGATATAAATTCCAGCCTTCATAAGCATCGTCATCATTAAAAAGTTGGCCACCTGCGGCAATAATTTTGAAATGCGCACGAGAGCTGAGCAGGGCGTTTTTTAACCAATCCATTTGCGCTTTGCCAAACATTTGCTTGCCGCGTGACAAGTGGGCAGCATCTGCATCGCGATACCAGCGATCATCCAGCAGAAAAAAATCGGCATCATTCAGGGTGCACTGGGTAAATACCCCGGGTATTCCTGGTAGGCCATAAGAGGGATTCGCCCAATAACTCTGAAAAAGGCGGAGTGCACTTTGTTTCAGGACAAAACTGCTGTCGCTGTCATTGGCTCCGTAATCATGATCATCCCAGATAGCTATCTGTCGCGTAGATTGCAGAAACTTTTTCAAAGGCGGAAAGGCGCGATCCGTCCAGTAGCGCATGGCCATTCCTGCAGGACTTTGAATGTCGGCTTCGCGAAAATAAAGATTATCTCCTAACCAGATCATCATATCGGCGGCTTCAGCGGTCATGGGATCATATATTTCGTACCCACCCCCATATGCTTTGCCCGGCCGATCATATTGCGGATCGTTGATGTACGCGCAAGACCCCGTGAGGACTTTGAAATCCGGAGCGGGATGACGCCATTGCCAGAGTTCAGGGGTATGTATTTGCAGATTTTTTCCGCTCCAGGTTTTGCCGTCCAATTGTATTTCAGTTTGGTAGGTTGTATTCGGGGCAAGGTCATCCAAGGTGAGCAAGGCGGTATAAAACTCCCTGGCGCTGGTGCTTATTTCGCTGCTGTTTTCACGTAAATGCGGTTGATGGACGGGCCAATAAGCGATACTCACCCTGGCAGGTCCCAAAGTCTGCATCCAGATGTTGGCTGAGCGTTGCGCCGGATAACCGGTCATGGGCCCGGCATGCAGGCTCGTGGCACGGACCGGCACCGGCATGGCAAAAGCGGTCACGGGCAGGCTGAGACCAAGCCCTAAACCCAGTCCTGAGTGAGTTATAAATTTTCTACGCGAAATGTACATCGGTATTGGCTCCCTCTTGGAATAAGATATTTACCCCGGATATTTCAGCTTCTGTGACTGTGGTCTAAATAGCTGCAATCATCCGGGTCTGTTAAGGATTATTCGTTTTGATCACTAAGTTTGAACTCCACCCAGATGCTCAAATCGAAGCTTTTGTCCTTGAGACCTGCGGGGACGGTGGGCAGGCGGGCATTGCGCAAGGCGGCAATGGCGGCGTTATCGAAGGCACTCATGCTTCCTTTTTGCATGATTTTCACCTCACTAATCTGGCCGTTATGAAGGAAAAAGTGCAACTGTACCCGTCCATTTTCACCCAGCATTTTTGCAGATTCCGGAAAACGGACCGCTGCCTGAATGGCGCCTTTTACTTGTGCCAGATAGTCCTCGCGCACGGCCGGGCTTACCGGAGCAGGACTCTGCGGGGGAGGCGGTGGTGTCGCTATGACTTTGGGTGCCGGAGCTTGCACCGGGCTGGGCAATGGTGATGGTGGCACCGGAATTTTCTCCTGGGGTTTGGCAACAGGGTGTGGAACCGGCCGTAGCGTTGGTCGTGGAGTCGGTCGCGGTACGGGCTTTGGTTGTACCTTTGGCTTGGGCGTGGGTGGCAACGGTTTGGGCGGAGCGGGTGGCACCAGGCTGATGGTAACGGGGGCATTGATGGCTGCCGGTGGGGGAGTCTGTGTTGCACTTTGCCAGATCAGTACAGCGACAAAAGCCGATTCAATGGCGGCTGCAATCACCAGCGCCTTGAGGTTGCCGTTACCACTTGGTGCCTTGACCAGACTTCCCAGCGGACGCAAATCTGCGGACATCATGACACGGGTTTGGCGGCAAGGCCGATTGCGGTGACGCCGGCATGACGACAGGCATCCATGACTTTTACCAGGGCCTGAATGTCGGCACCTTTATCGGCGGCAATGGTTACCTGGGTTTCTGAGGGGTTCCCCCCCTGGCGCAATTGGGTTTCGAGATCCTGAAGAGTGATGGTTTTGTCCTTGATTTCCAGGCTGCCATCGGCATGTAGGGTCAATACCACTTTGGGTTTGGGTAATTCCTGAGCAGAACTGGAACCGGGAAGGTGCGCTGGTAGTCCTTGGCTGGGAATCATGTGGACGGTGATCATGATGAAGAAAATCAGCAAAAATAGCATGATATCAATCATCGGGATAATCGCGACACGCCCTTTTTTCATTTCGAGGTATTGCATGACTCAGGCCTCTTTCGCCGCATAAATGACAGGCTGGGTCTCGGTAGCATTCAGGGCATGACTATGGTCCAGTCCGGACATACGATTGATGAGCATGCTGCGTAAGGTTTCCATTTGGTGTACAACAAAACGCATCTGGTTTTGCAGACCATTAAAACTGACCAGACCGATAATGGCGATGACCAGACCGGCTGCAGTGGCCATCAGGGCTTCAGCAACACTTCCGGTAATGGCCGTGGGATTGTTGGCCACGTTGTTTAAAATCTGAAAGGCATGAAACATACCGATAATGGTGCCCAGAAGACCCAGTAGGGGGGCCAGGGTAACCGTGGTATCCAGGAGCCAAAGACGCTTATCCAGCAAAGGGACCTGACGCATGACCGCTTCCTGAAGAATCTCAGAAAGCTGCGCGCTGTCCTTGATATTGGGGAAACGGATGGGGATCTGGAGCAATGCGCGGAATGGAAATTCGGCAGAATCCGCCAGAGGACGCAGGCTTTGCTCCTTAATGTCCGGAAGTTGTTCCAGAGTGCTCGCCATTTTTTCGCCGAGGCGACTCATGCGGCTTAAAAACAAAAAACGTTCTATGCTCACCCATAAAACGATCAAAAGGAGTACAGGCATGATATAAAGAATACCGCCGGATTTGGCGGCAATGCTGGCAATAGTTGCAAAGTCCATGTTCGTTTACTCTCTTAAAAGTGACTCTCCAGAATGATCTGGAGAGGTTGTGCTGAATAATGACTACTTAAAAAGTGGCATCAATACTCGCATAAACATTGGTGGGAAGGTTGAGCTTCAGATTTGGATTGCTGCTGCTGCCGGTATAGCTCTGTACAAAGCGGCGATCAAACAAATTGTTCAGGTTGAGGCTGGCAGTCACATTTTTGAAGCCCAGGGACTGGCCAAGGGGCGCATTTCTGAAGGTGTAACGTAGAGAAGCGTCCGCAAAGAAACGACTACCCAAAGGCAGAAATTTTCCACCCAGGTTGTAGTACGACTGCCCCATCTCATGTAAGGAAACTGTTGCTCTCAGGCCATGGTAACGGGCAATTAACCCCAGTGCCTCGGTATGATGCGGAGCATAGGGAAAAGGCTGATGAGACGAGGTTAAACGGGCGTCGAGGACGCCGAAGTTGGCGTAGGCACTGAAAATATCGTTCAGCACGACGTTATTTTGCCAGGAGAGGCCCTGATTTATGGCCGTACCCGCGTTTGCCAGCACAGTCTGATTCAGCGATCCAACCAGTATGGTCGTACTTAAAATGTAGTTCTGGAAATCGACGCGGAAGGCCTGGAGACTGGAGCTCCAGGGGCCGATGTCCCAGTGTGTACCGAGGCTGTAGGTGTTGGCTTTCTGGGGTTTAAGCTCGGCATTGTAGGTTCCGGTATAAAACTGGTTGTATCCTGGAGGATTGGTATTTTGGGTAAAATTGGCAAATGCATGCCAATTGTCGGTGATGCGCAGATTGGCACCCACAGAAGGTAATACCGAGCCGAAATTCACATTGAATTGACCAGGCTTGTTTTGCGCCAGAGCCACTGTATTTTTAAAATCCCGGGTGACATAAAGATATTTAAAACCGGCAGCCAGGGTAAGTGCATCAACAGGCTTGTAAGTTAAGTTGATATAGGGCTGATAGGTGTTGGTGACCACCGGCTCCGAATAGGAAGATCCAAGATAGGTGTTACTGGCACTGAAATAACGGGAATCGTGCAGTGTATTATTATGATTGAACCAGAAACCCAGTTCTGTGCTGACCGGACCAAGCGGATAGATGATGCGGGCCAGATTCCCCCAGCGATGAGTATTGTTAACGCTATTTCCCAGTAAAACGCCATTCCTTGCAGGAGAAAATCTGCCAATCGTCCCTGCTGGTGTCAGTAGTGTCTGGGTATATGTAGTTGCGCTGGCGCTGAATCCATTTCCGTAGTAATAGTATAATTGATCGGAAAACTTGACCTTGCCAATTTCGCCTTCATATTTGGCGTAGCCCAGCCAGTTCAGGTACTGGTTATAGTTATATCCCGTGTAATTATAATTAGCCTTGCCGTCCGGGAGTAGAGGATTGCCGGTATAACTGTTGTAATCTTGTCCGTATTGGGCAATTTGCGCTGCTGTGGCGCCATTATAATAGTTGAAGCGTTGATTGTTTTGAGAGAAAAATAAAGTCAGGGCACCGGGTCCGATCTGGGTGACAGATTTGAATAAAAACTGATTTTGCAGGGCAGCATTATTTTGAAAGTACCCATCCCGTTGGATTTTATTCACATAGATCCACGCCGAGGTTGGGGCAAAGCTTTTGGCAAAAAGACCGGTGTTGATCAAACCGCCGACATTGTATTTACCAAAAGATCCAGCTCCGACAATAGGCCGCACAAACGGTGATGGCGAAGGCTTGAGGCTGTAGGTTTCTACGGAGCCTCCGAAAGCAGAAAGCCCGGGGATCGCTGCGGATTCAGCGCCGGGATAATATTTGGTGCCGGCTATCAGTACAGAGGGGATAAACTCGTTGGTATAATAGGTATAACTGTCATTATCATTGAGCGGGATACCATCCAAGGTAAAATTGATCAGTGATTTGCCGAATCCGTTGATGTAAACGTCATCGCCATCCATGCTGTCACCACTGCTGACGACCATGGCGTTGGGCATATTGTTCAATACCTGGGTATAGGAGTCGGTGGGTGCCAACATTTCAAATTGCCCCCGGGTGATCAGGGTCTCCTGATTGGTGGCTTTTTTATTGAATTTCTGGATGCGCTGGATGTCGCTTTTGGGCGTTTCTCCGGTATTGACATTAGGACTGCTACCGAAGAAATCGTTGCTGGCTGTAGCCGTTCCGGTTACAGTCCCCAAGGATTCATCAGCTTCTGCATTGATGCCGTAGAGGCTCACAGTGGCGCTAATAATGGCAAGATAAAGTACTTTCTTACGACGATTGATCATGACTGGCTCCCTTCCGTTAGTGTTTGACGCAAAAAACCCTAACAACGCAATTTTCAAGTTTGCATTGCCTTAAACCCTGCCATATCTCATCTGAGCTTACCGTGCGGTCAGAAGAGGGCGGTATTTATTTCAAACAGTTGTTTTGGGCTTACGCTTGGTTATTTAATTGTTGTTCATAATTTACAATGCTAATGTGACAGTATGATGACAGTTCTGTGAACCTTTTATGACAGTGGGTTGGTTTTTCTGGGCTGAAATAGATTGTAGGGCATGGACAGCTCTTGAAGCCTATGGGTTCTGGTGGTATTATCAATAATGTTATTTTGCCGGGATGGCGGAACTGGTAGACGCGCCGGACTCAAAATCCGGTGGTGGTGACATCGTGTCGGTTCGAGTCCGACTCTCGGTACCAAATATGATTTGAACGGCCCGGTTGATCCGGGCTTTTCTGTATTTGGCTTTCAGGTGGTATGGAGGAGCAGGTACATGTTGATTCAAAGACGTTTTACCTATTTGGCTTTGGCTGCTGCGGTCTCCGCCCTTCCCTTGGGGGGGTGCGTTGCTCTCGTGGCTGCCGGTGCTGGTGGTGGCGCTGTAGCCTATGTGCAAAATGGCGGGGTCGCCAATTTTTATGCGTACTATCCAGCTTCCATGAATCGGGTAAGCGCTGCTTCTCAGGCGGCATTTGCAGACATGGGCATACGCTATAATGGTGAAATCCGCAAAAGTCCTTCCAAATATCTGTTAGAAGGGATGACCACGGAAGGAGATACTGTGCGGGTAACCTTGACCTCCATGGCAACGGATGTCACCAAGGCGAATATTCGTATTGGTACCTTGGGTAACAAATCGATGTCCTTGCAGTTTCAGAAGCTGCTTTCCCAGCATTTGGGTTTGGCTGCCAGTGCGACAGCGCCGACGAGTCTCCCGCCTGCGCAAGATAATGTTCCTGCAGAAGCGGCGCCGCAGCAGCCATCTCAGGAAACCATCCCCCTACAGTAGGGCATGGGGAAACTGTCATAAAAGTGTCATAAAAAGTTCACAATACGGTCATAATTGGGGTGTAGCCTATCGTAAGGTCAAGACTAGAAAGGAGACCACGATGGCAACACCGCAAGGCAGTTCAACACAAAACAATGTGGCAGATGCACTCAACTCTGTCAGTTTCAGTCCGTTTCATCTTAAAGCCATGTTTGCGTCCGCAATGGGCTTTTTCACTTCTGCTTATGATCTTTTCATTATTGGTACCGCCCTGGTACTGATCAAGAGTGAGTGGCACTTGGGCGCAGCCGAAGTCGGGCTGATTGGTTCCATTTCGCTCATCGCCACTTTTGTGGGTGCCTACGTATTTGGTACCCTGGCGGATCGGCTGGGCCGCAAGGCCATTTACGGCCTTGAAGCACTGTTGATGACCGTCGGTGCACTCCTATCCGCTTTTGCGCCGGATGTGACGGTGCTGCTCATCGCCCGCGTTATTCTGGGTTTGGGGATTGGTGGAGATTATCCGCTCTCTGCTGTGCTGATGAGCGAATATGCGAACGTCAAATCCCGTGGTCGCATGGTCAGCCAGGTTTTTTCAGCCCAGGCCATTGGTTTGGTAACAGGTCCGGTAGTGGCTCTAACGCTGCTGGCGGCGGGTGTGAATCATGATCTGGCCTGGCGTCTGATGCTGGGACTGGGAGCTTTACCGGCGGCCGCCGTTATCTATATTCGTCGTACCCTACCCGAATCTCCGCGCTGGTTGGCCCGTGTCAAAGGCGATGCCGTAGCCGCAGGCAAGCAACTGGCTTCATTCAGCTTGGGAACGGCCACGGCTACAGTTCAGGATAAAATTGTCAAACAACCCCTGAGCCGTTACTGGTTGACCCTGCTGGGTACAGCCGGTGGCTGGTTCATGTTCGACTATGCCTATTATGGAAATACCATTTCCACGCCCATGATCATGTCGCATATTGCCCCGCATGCCGATGTGGTGACCAGTACGGCTTTGAGTTTGATGGTATTTGCTATTGCTGCTGTCCCCGGTTATTTTCTGGCGGCGTTTACGATTGATCGTGTCGGTCATAAAACCCTGCAGATGCTGGGATTTTTTCTGATGGGATTGATGTTTCTGCTGATTGGTGCTTTCCCGGTGCTGACTGAATCTGTGGGTGTTTTTCTTGTGCTTTACGGGGTTTCCTACTTTTTTGCGGAATATGGCCCCAATACCACCACCTTTGTTCTGGCTGCAGAGCTTTTCCCGGTCAATTTACGGACTACCGGACATGGCCTGTCTGCAGGAACAGCCAAAGTAGGTGCTTTTTTGGGCGCTCTGATTTTCCCGATCTTGCTGCATGATTATGGTTTGCATGGAACTTTGATGATCACTTTCTTTTTTGCTCTGGCTGGTTTGCTGCTCACGGCTTTTTGCCTCAAGGAGCCTGCTGGTAAATCTCTTGAAGAAGCCAGTGGTGAAGATATTGTGGTGCCGATGCGCAAGAATACCTCTGCAGGGATGACGCCTTCCTGAGGTTTTCATGATGAATCATCAGGCAGGTTTTTTACCTGCCTGATTTTATAAATGAATGCCTTTTGCGGAAAAAGATGTGCGTAAATTTTTTTCCGGAAAGTGCGCAGTTATTGATTAATCAAAAAAATCAGGAGCGAATATGTTTTATACCCTGGTCGGTGGGGTGCTTCATCATGCGATGCATATGACAGATGCCCTGCTATTAATGACGGCTGCTAAAGTGGAAAACCTCAGCACGCTGGTCGGTTCCAGAATTCTGATATTTTCTGCAGGTAATCCAGCCGATAAGATGGCTTTACGGTTACAGCGCTCCGGCGCTTTTGTCAAAGCGTTGAATGGTCAAGAACGTGATGTTTTACCACTCATTAAACGCTGGCATCCGGTTTTGCTGATTATTACGGATTGGACTGTGGATATGGCGCCATGGCTGAATGAATTATTATCCCTTCCGGTTTGTACGCACTTATGCGTTCTGGCATTGGGTGCCGATGACGAAGCTCATGCCATGTCCGCACTGGATGCCGGTGCCAGCGCCTATCTGGCGGATACGGTGACGGAATCTGTTTTACGCGCCCAGATAGGAACCCTGTTAAAAAACGGCCATCATTGGGAGAATACTGAAGTCCGGCAAGATCCTTATATCTGGATCAATCCTGAAAGCAGTCGAATCCGCTTGAACGGTTCTGAAATCAGATTGAGCCGAAGGTTATTCCGGTTTCTCCATTATCTGGCTTTGCATCCAGATCGGACATTTACGGCCTCGGAAATTGCCAATGTCCTCAGTGACGGTCAAAAATTCATTCAGGAAAACTCCGTTGCCGCTCAGGTACACCGATTACGTAAATATATGGAGGCGGCTGGCGCCGGAGAATGGCTCGAAACCGTGCATGGTTTTGGTTATCGGCTGACTTTGCCGCAAAAAAAATCATTTGATGTGAAATTGTCATAAAAGGTTCATAAAACTGTCACATTAGTTTGTTAAGGTAGCACCTTCATTGTTACAAGGTGCTTTTCTGATGAACCTCCAATATCTCATTCACCTCGCCAACTATTCGGACGGGGTTCTATACATTCTGGGCCTGATGCTGCTGGTGGAACTGGCCGTGATGGTGGATCGCTTCTGGTACCTGCGGCGGACCATTTTGCGCGGTCTGGTATTTGTGCAAGAACTGGGGCGTCATGGCCGTCTGGACCGCGAAGCTCTCAATACCCTGGCAGAAGATGCGGGCGACCTGCCCGAGGCTGCTCTGCTGCGCACTGCTGCCGCCCATAGTGGTCAGGTGAAAGGCGAAGCCCTCGCCAGCCGCCTGGAAGAAAGCGTGCTGGTCATTGCGCCGAAACTGGACCGCCGCCTGTGGTTGCTGGACACCATTATTACCCTGGCCCCGCTGCTGGGTTTGTTCGGGACCATCATCGGCATGTTTCATGCGTTTTCGGTATTGGCCCAGCCCGGACACGCGCCTATGCAGGTCACCGGTGGCGTTGCCGATGCGCTGGTATCCACCGCTTCCGGCCTGTTCATCGCCATGCTCGGATTGTTGACCTTCAATGCCTTCAATAATCAGGTGCGCATGATTCTGCTGCAACTGGACTCGGTGAAAACCATGCTCATCAACCGCATGGATGGTCAGCCGGTCGTGACCTTTGACACCGAAGGCCGCCCCAATGCTGAAGCGGTGGCCGTGGCGAGGGCGGGATAATGGAAAGACGCTATTTCGAGCAGAAAAAGGGTCGGGTCGAAATCATTCCAATGATTGACATCATGCTCTTCCTGCTGGTGTTTTTCATCATGATCACCCTGCAGATGATTCCCGACAAGGGCCTCAATCTGCAGTTGCCCACTTCCAGTGAAGCCCAGAGTCTGCCGCGTCCACATTTCACCATCAACATTCAGAAAGACGGGTCGGTGAACGTCAAGGGTCATCATTACGACCTGGATGGTCTGGAGAAAATGCTCGCCAGCGACGGCGACCCCGGCAAGACCCAGATCACCATCGCCGCTGACAGGGGCGTGCCCTTTCAGGATTTCATTCATGTCATGGACCGCTGCCAGAAGGCGGGGGTGAGTGATATCGGGATAGCGGCAAAAAGTTCTTGAACAAACTTTTTCCTAACATTAAGGAGTTATAAAAAATGTACCGTAAAACAAATATGCGTCCATTAACCCTTGCCTTGGCCGCTACCGGCATCTTGGGCTTGATACCACTGGCCCATGCGGGGGTGACCGCCCAGACGCGCAGCGCACGGGTACGACACAAAACCAATCAGCAAAGCATTGCTGTAGGCGAAGTTTCCAGTAATGTGGTGACACAATCTGCTTATGCGCAGCATACGCCAGAATTACCCAAGCAAAAGCATATTTTCAAGTCAGGCATTTCTTCAAAAGTGTTAGGCAGAAAAGAAATTGAAGCAGCAGGACCAGGTGCCGGCGGTGCGCAAATGCTGAATTTTGCTCCCGGGGTGAGTACCTTGGCCAGTTATGGGACGGGCGCTGCCAAGGCTCAGATCAGCATAGATGGTATTAAACAAGGCTGGGGTAATCCCAAGGGATCTGAGGCCGCACACAGCATTGCCATCTCTTTTGATGGTATCCCCATGAATAATCCGGCTACCGGGTTGTGGCAGTCTCCCCAAGTCAATCAGCCTTCCATGATCCAGGGCATTCATGTCACCTATGGCCCTGGTAATCCTGAGAATCGCTGGTACAACAATATTGGAGGTGGTATTGATTTTGTGCCGATCCAGCCGACCAACAAACCTGGTGCCAGTATTGGTATGAGTTACGGAAGTAATGATTTCAAGAATATTCACTTTGATGTGCGTACCGGTAATTTTGATGGTTTTTCAGCGGTTCTCGCGGGCGGCGTGAGCAGCGGTAACAGTTTCCTTGGCGTACCATCCGGAACCAGTTTACTCAGTCCTTCTGGAGTGGTTTTGCCGAGCAATAGCTATGCCTGGTTCTTCAAGATTCGCAAGCGCTTCCGCCGGGGCGATGACAGTTTCGGAGCCTATTTGGCCAAGGGTTCAGCCTACAAGCCTTATGATATACCGGTATCGGCGGCATCGGGCACGACTATCAACGGTTTCAATAATACTACCGGTAAGCCTATACCGGGCCCGCTGTATAGCCAGCAGACCTCTGGTTTTTACAATGCTGTACCCTACAAAATTGACAGTAACAGCACCTGGATGTTCTACAACAAGCTGAACGTGGATATTGGTGCCGCGACCTGGCTGCATAATGACATCTGGTATCGTTATGGACACCGTTTGCACAATCGTTATGTTTCCTATGCAGTCGGTGCACCCAATACTAATGAGTATAATGATCCCCACAGTGAAACTTACGGGGATAAGCTCTGGTTTGATAGCAAGTTGCCCTATAACAAGCTGGGATTTGGTGGCTATTTTATCAAATCCAGAGACAACTCTAAAAATGCCTTCTACAGCCAATATGCACCCTACTATGCCACGCGTTTTGTTCCCAATGACAAGTACCGGAGCGACTTTCTGGATGTGACTGATGTGGCGGCTTTCTTCCAGGATAAAATTCATCCGATATCCTCTGTGGATATTACTCCAGGAGTTCGCGTAGAACAATTTCAGATGAATTATACGCCTTTTACAACGGAAACCTTCCCGGAGTCGAGTCAATTGTATCCTAAGGGTAATCAGGCTATACTCCCTACGGATTCTCGCAGCCTGAGTGCGGTGGAACCTTCGGTGAATATCAGCTGGCGTCCTATTCATCATCTGGCGTTGTTTGCAGGTTATAGTGAGGCTTATCAGACACCTGCATTCGGTGGTGGCGGTGGTCCTTTCCAGGCTATCCCAGCCAGTTCGCTTTCGTTGGAAAAGGGACAGAATTATCAGGCCGGCTTCAAGGTCCACGTGGCGCATGATGGTTACCTGCATCATTTTCTGTTTAGTGCCAACTGGTACTTCACCCGCTTCTCCAATCAGTATCTTCCCATTACTTTGACCAATGGTGATGTGATCAATGCCGACGGCACTTCGGATTATGAAGGCGTCAATATTTATGCTGTGGATAATCCACTGTACTGGCTCCACACCTTTGCCAATTTGTCGTTCCAGAAAGCGTATTTCAGTAATTATACCGTGAAAGGTAAAAGTTATGATGGTTTGCCAGTTGCCAATGTCCCGGATGCAACTTTCAATATTGGTGCCTATACCAAAAGTTTCGTTGACGGTATTTTGCTGGAACCGCGTATTTGGGTGCAGTACACCGGACCCCAGTCCCTGTATGACAGTATCACCAAGTCACCCTCAGCTACGGCAAAACTGCCCTCTTATACTTTGCTGAACCTGGCTTTGCACAGCAAGATTCCCATGCACATGGCTTATTTCAGGAATGTGGGCGTGGATGTGGATCTGCTCAATGTGCTTGGAAACCGCTACAACAGTTATGAATATATCAGCAGTGGTGGAACTTACGGACCCAACACCAAGGGCGATCTGATTGGTCTGCCCGGGGCACCGAGAACTTTTTATGTAAGCCTGACGGCTAATTTCTAAGCCGTTATTTGTTCGCGCCGTAACTCTTTTAAAGGATTTGCGGCGCTATTTGAAAGCCATTGCCCGGCATGGTGCTTCGGTACATTTCCGGGCAATGTCATTCGATGAGGGTTAAATGATGAATACCATGGTGACAAATCCTTCCTGGTCGCCCCAAGGGCCTGATAAGTCTGAGGGGCATTTTGGTAAGGCCCTGCTGGTGGGGGCGGTTATGGAAATTGCGCTGCTGGCAGGCCTGCTGTGGATCAGCTCGGCGCCGCCACCGCCCAAGCCGGTGGTGAAAAAAATCATCGCTATTCATATGGTGCATCCGGCGCCGCCTAAGCCTAAACCCATTCCGGTTCCGCCGCCGCCCAAACCAGTGGTGCAACCCAAGCCGGTACCGGTGCCGAGGCCCAAACCTATCCCCCAACCGCGTCCAGTGGTCCATCATACTCCGGCGCCCAAGCCGCTGATGGCCAAGACGCCGTTGCCGACTGCTCCAGTCGTACCGCCGGCGCCACCGGTAACACCACCTGCGCCGCCGCCGCCCCCTCCGGCTCCCAGTATGGCGGCGCGGCAGGCAGCATTGGCGCGCTATGCGGCCATGGTACGTGCCCAGGTTCAGGCCGATGCCCATGTGCCTGAGGCCGTGCGCCTGATGCACTTAAGTGGTACGTCAGTCATCACTTTCCGGTTGACCCCTTCCGGACAACTGCTTTGGGCCAAAATCACCCAGTCCAGTGGTGTGCAACCGATTGATAAGGCGGCTCTGCAATCCGTGAAAGAGGGTAACTATCCGCCCTTCACGAAAAACATGCCCAAGCATGCAACCAACTTTACGGTTGAAGTACATTTGTCCAGCCACTCCAGTTAATATGAACACTATTTTTCGGGGAGCATTTTGCCAGTGAATATTTTGCGAGTCATAAAAGTTTCAGTTTTATCTCTCGGTCTTGTTGGGACTGGTCTGTCATCTTCGCTGGCAGCGGCAGACGTTCCCCAGGGTATGCAGAATTTCAACCACTATACTTTTGCGGTCATGTGGCATCCCGGCGTGTGCGCGACCTGGACCAATGCGGGTGCTGCCTGCAAGGATTTGTCCCCGGACGCAAAAATTAACCAGGAGTGGACCATGCATGGGCTGTGGGCGAGCCGCCCCCAATCCCTCATTGCCTCCGGAATGAATGGCCCGACCTGGTGGCATTACGGCTGTTACTGGTATAACCCGGGCCATACCCTGCCAAAGGATAGTTGTGCCAATCCGGCTCTGAATTTACCGGCTGCACTGCATCAGCGTTTGTATGCACACATGCCCATGGCCAATATTTGTCTGGATCGCCATGAGTATTACAAGCATGTCGCCTGCTTCGGCGAAACGCCCGAACAGTTTTTCCCCAAGGAGCTGGATTTGCTGGATAAACTCAACGCCAGCTCGTTCACGGCCTTTATTCGTGAGCATCGCGGGCAATGGGTGGAGCGCAATGCTATTCTCAAAGCCTTTGCCAAAAGCTTCAAAGTGAAAAATGCGGATGCGCTGGAACTCCGTTGCGAGACGCCCGGCCGTCATACCCATGAACTGGAGCATCAAGGTGATATTTTGACCCAAGCCTGGATTACCATTCACAAAGATAAAGTTAATGATTTCCCTGCCCCGGACAGTCTTGAAAAGGGCCGCAAGGGAAATTGTGCTGAAAAAATTCATATACTGAATTAAACCACCAGAATAACAAACTCTCTCTTTTTGATGAGGAATATATGATGGAGCGTCAGAATCGTCGGCAGTTTTTGAAGCAATTGGGGTTAGGTGGTGCAGCAGTAGTTTCCGCACCCAAATTAATGGGTATAGCCCATGCGGCTGGTGTGGATGAAAAAACCATCCTGCGCAAAAAAATTGAGCATGTGGTTGTCATTTTTCAGGAAAATCGCAGTTTTGATCATTATTTTGGGACTTTTCAACCCAAGAATGGTCAAAAAGTCATTAATCTCTTGGATTCATCAGGAAATCTGGACCCTCGCTTCAATGGTCTCCAGAAAAATCCGGCCGGAATTCCCTATGGTAACTTACCTTTGCCCCTGGATATTCCCGGTTTTCAGAATGTGCAACTGGCTAATAAGCCCTTTCATTTGGCACCATATATTCCAGCCAAGGGCAACGTCAACTGGGATCCAAGGCATCGTTTCTTTCGGATGATGGCAGAAGTCAATAATGGGAAAATGGACCGTTTTGTAGCCCTGGCCGGGGGTAGCAAAACCCATTTGCACCGTGATGAATTCAGGAAAATGTCGGCAGAGCAGATGGCTTTTGATCTGGCCCGTCCCAGTGGCCCTGTTCTGGGGCACTATACGGGAGAAGATCTTCCTTTTTATCATCGCGTGGCGCATAAATACACCTTGTTTGACCATTTTTATCAGGCAATGAGTGGTGGTAGTACGGGCAATGCCCTGTATCTCGTCGCCGCGCGTTCGTGCATCAATCCTCAGGCTACAGCGGATATTTGTGCACCCTTCGATCCGCGTGAAGCCGGTCTGGAACATGGATTTTTCGATTTGCCTTATGATCATCGGAAAATCATGGTGAATGATCTGGCGCCTATTCAAGGTCCTACGGACGCAGGTAGAATGAAAGAGCTGAAAATTTCGCCGCCGCCAGCAGCGCAGACGTATGACAATATTGGTGATCGTTTGGATGCGGCAAAGGTTTCCTGGGCCTGGTACAACGAAAATTGGAACAAGGTAAAGCCCTGGGCACTGAAAACGGCTTTCGGACCGGGAGATGGTTCGGCAGTGATTGATACCAGCCAGTTATATGTTGCCCATCATAATCCTTTCCAGTATTACCCGCGTTGGCCTGATTATGTTAAGGCAGGTCATATTCGGGATAGTGATGATTTTCTGGCGGATGCGCGTGCCGGCAAGTTGCCATCGGTTTCTTTTTTGAAGGCTACGGCATCCCATGATGAACATCCGGCGGATAGTGCGCCCGCTTATGGTATGGAATGGGTGGAGCAACTGGTGCGCGCTGCGGCTGATGGGCCAGCCTGGGATAAAACCGCCATATTTATCACTTATGATGAAGGGGGTGGTTTTTGGGATTCGTTACCTCCGAAAGTGGTGGATGATTACGGATTTGGAACCCGTATTCCCGCCATGTTGATCAGTCCATGGGCGCGGAGTGGCCTGGTTGATCATCATCTGGCCAGTACCGCCAGCATTCTCAAATTTATTGAAACCCGTTTCGGTCTCGATCCCCTCAATCATCGCGATCGGGATGCTTATGATCTGTTGGGTGCTTTTGACTGGGATCAGCAACCCAAGGATTTCAGCGTTTAGTGAATCCTTTCACCAGCAGTAACCCCTCGCGGGTACTGCTGGAGCTCAATATCGCCAGTTGGTGCAAGGCCGGGTAGTCCTTCGCGCTGATCACAAACTCCGGCAGCTTCAGCCGCTGATCAATTTTGAGGGTTTGTCCGGACAGTGCGTAGTGAATGCTATAGCTTCCAACGGATGTCTGTACGTCGATATTTTTCGGTAAATAGGCGGGCTGATAACCTTGCGGCAATTTCAGGGAAATATCTGATTGCATATAGCTGGGGTTGATCAAACTCGGTGTTGTGCGGACGCTCTCGGCAGTAAAGGCCTGCAGAGGTTTGGCAATGGACGTATCTGTGGGCATGATCATGGCGACACTATGACCGGGTATAAACAGGCCGTTTTTTACGGCGCTGGTTTTCAGGCCCAGAGGCTGGTCGAGCTTTTTCCGGTTCTGAAAAGCAATGCTTTCCAGTTGCCCCAGATCTCCCTGTTCATAAAAACCGTTGCGCAATCCTTTCATCAACATGCGTCCCTTGCTGCCCATCAGGGCGGAGCGAATATCCTGGGCGGCGTAACCCCGGCGTATTTCGACGGTCTGGTCGTGCATGGTGCCGGAGGCGCTCAGGCGGAGTTGGCTATGTTTGTCGATGAGCGGCAAGCTGAGATCGGGCAAAGGGGTTTGCGTCATGCGTGGATTTTTTCCGGTAATGAGCACCGGTCGGCCCGCATCCTCCAGGGGCAAACTATGGATGCCGGCATAGCGCGAAGTGGGGTCCAGAAACAAATGATAAGCGGGCACATACACCAGAAAATGACCAAAGGCAAAGGGATCCACAGCGGGGTAGGGGTGAAAGCGCGCTGAAGTGGAAATCATGGCCGGTACTGCCTCAATATGGAGGGCGCCTAGCAGGGTGCAGAGCAATACCGCATTGGCATTACTGTCGCCGACTCCGCGTTGCAGGGTGCTGCTCGCGCTGGGTGGCGTAAAGCCGGCATTGGCGTAGTTGATGGATACCGAATGAATGTTTTTTTGCATCCAGTAATAAATGACCTTGACCGCATCCAGCCCCGTCGCCCCATGCGCAAGATGTTCAGCGGCTTTTTGCAATTCCGGGGTCATCTGCATGGCTGGGGTGGCAAGCTGATTGTAAGCCTTGGCGACTTCAGTCCAGTGTTCTGCCGTCGAAATCACCGCCAGGGGCGCATATTGGGTCAGTGCCGGACTACCCAGTGGTGGGTAGGAAACTTTATTGAGGCTGGTTTCAAAAGATCGGCTGGTCGCATCTTTAGCGGGACTGACGGACATGGCATGCCAGGCATCCCCTTGTTGGGCGGCATAGAGTTTTTGCGCGGCAGGGGTGTGCAAAATGATTTGTGCCTTGCTGACGGGCACATTGGGGGCCAGGAGCGTGCTGATGGCGTAGATACCCGGCAAATAGGGATGATCATAGTGGATAGTGTAGCGGATGTGCAGCGTATCTCCGGGCGCTACCGCCGGAAAGACCACACTCTGGATGCGACCATCACTTAAAAAAGGGGCACTCAGGGCATCCGGGCTGGATTGGGTATAAATGGCATCGGCCGGGACGGGATGTTTAACGCCCGAGGCCGTTTCCGTATAGGCTTCGAGTATGTGCACCTGGGCAAAGTTAGCTGGATAGCCAATTTGCATCTGGGATTGTGACTGTACGCCAGCCATGGTCAGCGGTTGAATCACCCGGTCAATGCTGTCGGTATAGGCACCGTTTTTCTGGACGCTCAGTTCCTGACGCAGGAGTAACACCTGATAATTCACCTGGGCGGGTTCCCGGGCAAAAGCCGGGTTGGCGCTGACAGTCAGCAGGATAAAACCGGCAGTCAATAAAGCCGCTTTGGGAGTGAGATGACGGGTCATATGCAGGTTTCCTGAACTCATTGGCGAACAAGGATAATCGGGCTTTGCTGCGCGGCATAATCCAGTTTCAGGAGCGTGCGCAAGGCCGGATATTGCTGAGGGTTGTACACGACCCGCTGGAGTTGCAGTGTGTAGTGTACGATGACGCTGTGTTCTTGCAGGGTGAGGTTATAAGTGAAACTTCCCGCCTGATTATGGAGCTGCTGTGCGGGCGGTAGATATTGCACCTGATAACCAGATGGCAGATGAATAGTCGTTGTCCAGTGAATTCCACCGAGATACGTGGTGACAGGATGTTGACGCTGCAGCGGGCCAATGACCCGGGTCAATGCTTCCATGGGTCGGGCGGTGGCGGAAAGGCCGGGGGTCAGATAGGGGCCGGAGGGAATGGGAAAACTGATATGATCGCCAACATGGGTGTAAGCCACCGTATGCCAATGCGCAGTCACGGCAAAGGGCTGATCGAGAATATCCGGATTGCCTGGCACAAAGGTGCCACTCCCGCCTCCATCCGGCAGCAGCAGGGTATTCATGACCCGGTGATAGGCTGAGGGAGGAATGGAGGCGAAGGTTTGCCGATACATCCAGGCCCACCAGCCTTTGGTCTGCATTTTGGCAATACCGCTCAGGTCACCATTTTGCTGCAGGGTCAGATCGGCTGCATAGTCCAACTGATTGGCATCGGGCTCGGCACCAGGGGTGGTCACTACCCGGGGATGCGGACCGGTGACAATACTGGGCTTGTCGCGTTCACCAATAGCCAGCTGCCCCGGTGTTTCGTAGGTGCCGGTACTGTCCAGAAAAAGATGACGCTGCGGGGCGTAGTCGATGGCGTGATTAAACCAGAAAGGGGTGGGCAGCGGCGGCAGGGTGAACACATTATTCCAGTTGATTAGTGTTGGATAAAGTTTGAAGCCTTTGGCATTGAAAAGCGCCTGCAGCAGAGTGGCGTGGGCCTTGCAGTCTCCATAGCGGGTTTCCAGGGTTTTGCTGGCCGAGATGGGCACATAACCGCCGACACCCAGTTCCAGACCTACATAACGAATATGGTGGGAGTCCCAGGTATACAGGGCTTTTTCCGCATCCCAGCCCTGCAGTCCATGACTTGCTGTATCGGCGGTTTTTTGGACAATGGGGGTGACTGCCGCCTTGTCGGCGGCGCGTGACCAGTAGGCCTTGCCGACGGCTGCCCAACTGGGAAAAGTACTGACTTCAAAAAGCGGACTGAACTGCCTTTCATCCACGGTGCTCGGTCCCGGATAACGCGCGTGGTGTACCGCCATACGGGCACTGATATGAATCAACTGGCCCTGAGTGCGCTGCGAAACAATCCAGTTGCCGGTGTGGGCGGCCCGTAAATGCATGCTGCGTGGTGCGGTGATATCAATACGAAAGTTGCGTGCAGACTGACTGACCGGCATTTCCCAGATTTGCGAAAACTGTCCGGCAAAATAGGGCGTGGTCTGGGTTTTTTCGGTGATGATATGAAGCTGATCGTCTTTGCCCAATTTCGGCAGAACGATGGAAAGCACCTTGGCATGACTATACATGGGGGCTCCGGCAGCCATCGGTTCCGGGCGCACAAAAATGGCACTGGCAGGAACGACATATTTTTGGCCACTGGGCGTGCTGACCCAGGCGCGCAGCACCCGCAGCTTGGCCATATCGGCAGAATACTGGATTTGGTAGGGATTGATCATGGTTTCCAGGGCCGGATTGAGAAGTTCCAGCACCTGATGATCGCGCTCGGTAAACAGTCCGCTGGATTGCACCGAAACATTGACATGGTTTTTGAGAATCCGCAGGGGGGCTCCGCTCTGCTTTTCATTGAGCGGGATAAAAGGCGCGTTGCTGTTGCCAGAAACCGTCGTCCCGGCCTGGGCCAGGCTGCCCAGTAAAGTGCCGCTTAGCAGGCCTGCCCCACCAAGAACCATCAGAGCGCGCTGGACAGATTTCAGAAGAAGCATGGATGAGTTACCTTTATGAGAGATCGGGATTCAACGCAACGGCTTGCGTCCGTTTGCGACGTGGCCAGGAGAGCCCGTCAAACCATAAATAAAAAGCGGGCGTGATATACAGGGTGAGAAACTGGGAAAATATCAGACCGCCAACCACGGCAATACCCAGGGGTACTCGACTTCCGGCACCGGCGCCAAAGCCGATGGCAATGGGCAGCACCCCGAGAATGGCGGCAAAAGTAGTCATCATGATCGGCCGATAACGAATGGTGCAGGCATCAATAATGGCTTCGTAGGCATCTTCGCCCTCACGGCGCCGACTGACGGCAAAGTCAACGAGGATAATCCCGTTCTTCTTGACCAGCCCCAGTAACATGATGATGCCGATGAAACTGTATAAATCCAGCGGCTCATGAAAAATGACCAAAGACAGCAGCGCACCGAAAGCCGCCAGCGGCAAAGCCGTCAAAATCGTCAGGGGATGGAGAAAATGTTCATACAAAATGGCAAGGACCACGTAAATCAGCAACACCGTTGCCAGCAATAAAAAAGGCAAAGATTTGAAGGCAGACTGAAATTGCGCGGCATTACCGCCCAGATGCCCGACAATGCCTGCGGGCAGGACTTGGTGAGCCGTATGCTGCAGGGCGCTGATGGCCGAACCGAGCTGCACCCCGGGAGCCAGATTGAAGGAAATGGTGGTGGAGGGCTGGCCATTGTGCTGCATCAGATTCAGGGGGGCTGCGTCATAATGAAAACTGGCTACGGCAGAAAGGGGAACCAGCGTTGATCCCGCCCCCGGCACGCTCAGGGTGGACAAGGCGTTGATATTTTTCTGATAGCGCGGTTCAAGTTCCATAATTACTTCATATTGATTACTGGCCCCGTAAATGGTTCCCACCTCATGTCCGCCAAAGGCCAGACCCAGGGTGTTTTCGATGGCGGCCGGGGTGACCCCCAAAGCGGTGGCACGAGCCCGATTGATATGAATGGTGACCTGCGGATTATTGTTTTCCAGACTGTTACTGACTGAATTCAGTTGCGGAAGCTTTTGCAGGGCTTCGGTCATTTTCAGCGTGGCCGCATTCAGATCTGTCCAGTTGCTGCCCATGAGTTCATAAATATAGCTGCCATTGCCGCTGGCGGTTCCCGAGTGGGCGCTTTGCGGTCCCTGAAAAACAATCTGGGCATTATGGAAGCGACGGGTGGCGCGCTGCAGATCCACAATGATGTTTTCCGTCTGTGGCGCATATCCACTGCGAATGTGGATGAACATATGGCCGGAGTTGCGGCTGCCAAAACCTCCTGCACCCTGGCCTGCCGAAGACACCACCGATTGAATGCGGGCATTGGATTTCACAATCCGGGCGATTTCTGACTGCTCATGCCTGACTTCAGCAAAAGTCATTCCGGTCGGGTATTCAATGTTGGCATTGATCATGCCCGAATTCTGGCTGGGTAGAAAAGCCTTGGGAACAATCATGACCATCCAGACGCTACCCGCCAGCGCAAGTCCGGCCAGGGCCAGCATCCAGTATTTATGCTGCAGGGCAACTTTCAGGGTGCGAATATAAAAATCGCGACTGTCCTTGAAAAAGCGCTGAAAAATTCCGTCTTCAGGTAAGTGACCCGTATCATGCAGATCAGTCAGGGCGTGAGCATGATTGGGTTTGAGATAACGGCTGCAGAGCATGGGAGTAACGCTCAGGGCGACCATTCCGGAAATCAGGATGACCACAGCAATACTGACCCCGAAGTCCGAGAATAAATGACCGACAAAGCCCCCCAGGAAAATCAGCGGCAGAAAAATGATGGATAGCGACAAGGTCATGGACAGAACCGTAAAACTGATTTCCCGACTGCCATTGAGGGCGGCAGTCATGCCGGTTTCACCCCGGTCGATATGTCGGTTGATGTTTTCCAGCATCACCACGGCATCATCCACCACAAAACCCACGGAAAGGGTCAGGGCCAGCAAGGTCAGGGTATTGATGCTGAAACCGAGCAGCATCATGACCAGAAAGGTGCCCAGCAGGGAAAGGGGTATGGCGACCGCACCGATGAGGGTGGCCGAGGGGCGGCGCAGAAACAGCCACATGACACCAGCTACCAGAATGCTGGCCAGGATGAGGGTCATCAACACTTCGTGTACTGCCGCGCGAATGTAATCGGCCAGATCGAAAACATTGGTCAGATGCACCCCGCCGGGCATGGCCGCCTGCAGTTGCGGCAACAGGGCGCGGATTTTGTTGGAAATCTCTACGGTATTGCTGCCGGGCTGCCGTGTTACGGCGAGAACAATGCCGGGCGTTTTGTTGATCCAGGTCTCCTGCTGGTTATCTTCGGTACTGTTGACGGCCTTGCCAACCGCACTGAGGGGCACCGCCTGTCCGCCTTCGTAGGCCAGAACCAGATGGTTGTAGGCTTTTGCGGTATGTAACTGACCATGTACCTGGGTGGCGAAAGCCTGATCGCCCCCATCCAGGGTGCCACCGGGCAGATTGACATTGGCATTACCCAGGGCGCTTTGCACGGCCTGCAGACTCAGACCCCGGGCAGAAAGGGCAAAAGGATTCACATAAATGCGCACGGCGTAGGTTTGTGCACCGTAAATTTGTACGTCAGATACCCCGGATATGCCGGATAATGCTGTGCTGACCTTGGTTTGCGCGTACTTGTCCAATTCATAAAGCGGCATGTTGGGCGCGGACATGCCAATATAAAACACGGGCTGGGCCGAAGGATTCATTTGCCGGACCGAAGGTGGCTCGGGCATACCCGGTGGTAGAAAATGCTGGGCCTGGGAAACGGCGTTGGACACCTGCTGGGTGGCCCCCAGCGCGGATTTGCTGAGATCGAACTGCAGGGTGATCTGGGTCACTCCATTTTGACTGACGGCACTCATGGAGTTGAGACCGGGAATGCTGGCAAATTGCCTTTCCAGTGGGGTGGCTACTGCGCTGGACATGGTTTTGGGGCTGGCTCCCGGCAGTTCTGCGGTGACCATCACCATCGGAAAGCTGACGTTAGGCAGCAAAGCCGTGGGTAATTGCAGATAGGCAAACAAACCCAGCAGAGCTACTGCTACGGCGAGTACCGTCGTGGCAACGGGACGGCGAATAAAGGGTGCCGATAAATTCATGACTTGATCACGCGCACTTCAGAACCGGGATGAAGTCGGGTCGGCGCTCCCACAATCACCCTTTCTCCCAATAAATGGCTTCCGGCGATGGCCACCTGCTTACCGTTCTGCCCTAAAAATTGCACGGCCTGCATAATGGCCTTGTCTTTTTTTATGGTATAGACATAAGGGCCGGAGACGCCCTGCTGTAAGGCGGTTGCAGGAATGATCAGGGCATGACGCAGTTCTCGGGCGGTGAAATCTACCTGCACATATTCACCGGGCCAGAGTCGGGCCGGTTGATTACTGAGGGTAGCGCGCGCCGTGACGGTTGCTGAAGCCGTGTTGACGGTATTATCAATCACCGTGACCGTCCCGGTGCCAATCCGGGTCTGATGATTTTCATCCCAGACTTCTACTTTGCCGGAGTGATTGCTGATGGCGGTATGTAAATCGTCGAGATAGGCCTCAGGCAGGCTGAATTGCACGTAAATGGGTTGAATTTGATTGATGGTGACCAGTGCTGTGCTGTTGGCAGTGACCAGATTGCCTGATTTGAGGCTCAGGATGCCTACGCTGCCACTGATAGGTGCGGTAATCCGAGTTTCAGCCAGAGTAATTCGAGCGGCTTGCAGTGCCGCCTGATCAGCGGCCACGGTGGCACCAGCGGTGTTGGCCTGAGCCTGAGCCTGCTGGACCGTCTGACGGGTGACATAATCCTTGCTGAGCAGCGGCGCATAAGCCTTGACCTGGGCATCATCATATTGTTCCTGGGCCATTTCACCCTGCAGATTGGCTTGGTCTTCAGCCACCTGGGCGGCGGGTGTGGCAGGATCAATCTGGAAGAGAAGCTGGCCTTTTTGAACCACTTGCCCCGAGTGAACGGCAACCTTTTGCAAAATGCCGCTCACCTGCGGGGTGATGGTGACACTGTGGGATGCCACGGCTTGCCCCAGGGTATTGACCACAATGGGTAGATTGCCGGTCTGCACCGTCGTGGTTTCGACCGGCAGTGCCGTATTTTTGTGGGAGGGCTTGTGCTGGGCGCAGCCCGCCAGGATCAGGGCTGCCGCAACGGGAAGCAACAGGGATCTTACGGACAGAGAGCGCATCATGAGTGGAATCCTGTGGTCGTGTTGGGGAGCCCGATCATTCCCAAGGCGTTAGCGAGATTAGCCAGTTGCACATAGGCCGTCGTCATATCCTGAATCCGGGTCTGTTCAGCAGTCGTCAGCGTCGCCTGGGCAGTCAGCAAATTGAGCATGGTCGAAAGTCCTACCTTGTATTGGGCACGGATGGCAGCCAGCGAAGCCTGGGCACTTTTGACCGCGATTTGTGCCGCTTTTGCCGCTGAGCGCGCACCCATGACGGTCTGGTAATCCTGATACACGGTTAAGGCAATGCTTTGGGTCTCCTGGTTCAATGAGGCCTGAGCACTACGCTCCTGGCGCCGCGCCTCCTGAATTTGGTAACTGTCATGAAAACCCGTAAACAACGGCACTTTAAGACTGAAACCGATGGCCCAGTTCTGGGAAGGTTCCAGCCCGTTCTGAAAGCGTTTTCCGGCTGAAACCGATGCGCTCAAGGTCGGCAGTCCCTGAGCCTGATCCTCCCGGAGTGTGGCACGGCTGGCCAGAATCTGGGCTGCAGCCGCCATGACATTGGGGTTGTGTTGAGTAGCATGAAGAACCAGGGAGTGCACAGAAGGGGTAATGTCGGGGGGTAGTTGATGGGTGTTTAACGGTACCAGCGGAATGGGATTGCCGGGTGGTAATCCACAACTTTCCGCCAGGGCGGCCTGATCTGAACGCACAGTAGCCTGGGCCGAAATCCATTGGGACTGCGCTTGCGCAAGAGCCGACTGGGCCTGCAGAATATCGGCAATAGTAGCCATACCCGAATGCTGTTTCAGTCGCGCAGCATCCAGATTGGCAGTATCTTCGGTGACTGTTTGTGCATAAGCCCGAACCAGCGCCTGCTCGCCAATGAGCTGGTAGTAATTCTGGGTGACGCTGAGAGCGACTTTCGTCAGCGCGCTATTGTTATCAAAGCCGGAAATGTACAACTGGGCCAGCGCCCCGTCTTTCTGCGAGGCGCGTAGGCCAAAATCCAGCAGTACATAACTCAGGCTGAGAGAAGCCGAATTACTATTGATGATGGGAATGCTAAAACCCGCTGTGGTATTGCTCTGGGAACGCGCTGCAGTGTCACTCAGGGAAATACTCGGCAACCAGGCAGATTCGGCGACACCCAACCCTGCCGCAGAGGCCTGTAAATTCTCATAGGCCACCCGGGTTTGCGGGTTGTGGGCCAAGGCATAATTGGTCAATGCGGCAAGGCTTTGGGGTTTTACGAAAGTGCGCGTGCCCGGCAGAGCCGCCTTGGGCAACTGTAGTTGCCGATCTTGCCAGCTTTGTCCCAGTGGTTGCTTTACCCATCCTTGAGTATCAAAAGGGTCGTGAAACAGCATGTCCAGAGGCGCTGCCGAGGCAGTTTGAGCACTCAAAAGCATCCCGAGAGTCATACAATACAGAATGCCCTCGCACCAGCTCCGTAAGCGATCCCTAAAAAATGGTTCGTTTAGGAAGCTACGGATAAGACGCATAGTGCGGGTACCTTGTTCTTGCGGATGTTGTCTGATGCGTGAAGCATCTTAAAGACTATAGATGCATCACGCTAGCCATGCGACCGGGAAGTTCTGTTGATTTAAAGTAGAACAGGTTGGGTATTGGCCGGATCACTGAAGCTCTCGTCCCCGTTTTCGATGTGTCCTGCCAGTTGCCACCGGTGCTGAGGGGTGGAGACCATCAGGTCATACCAGTGATGACTGGGTTGCAGGTTCCAGTGCAGCTCCCGGGTTTGTCCTGCTGCCAACTGGATTTTTCGAGTACCCTGTCCGTACACCGGGTCCGTTACTTCAATGGGCAAGGTATCGGCACCGGCGTTATACAAGAGCACCTGGATATCCCCAGTCATGGTTCCCTGAGTATCAATGTGCAAAGTGGAAGGACCCGCACCCGTAATCTTGCGGATATAGCTGTCCGGACCATAAACCGTGAGCGCGAGCTTCTGATCCTTGGGCAGTATCATCTCGTCTTCCAGTTTGGCTCCTGCTCCCAGAGTGTAATGATGAGGAAGTTGATGGCTGTGATCCCAGTAGGCGGTGCAGACAACGCCTAGCTCAGAAGGGTTATGCAGGTGCAGACGGACTCCTTGATGCGTTGCTTCCAGCCGCACAGCGGTGGCGTAAGCGAGGGGCCGCCGTTTGCGTACGCCACTTTCTTGAGGATCTATGGCAACGGCCTGCTCTGTAGGCACTTGCGGAGCGGGCAAGGTGGATTCGTGATGTACCGTCGCCACATAGTTGGCGGTGCTGGGCAATGACACCTTACGCTCATCAGGGCGTGAGAAGTCAAAGGCCGAAGTCAGATCACCACAAATGGCGCGTCGCCAGGGGGTGATGTTAGGTTCACTGACGCCGAAGCGTTTTTCGATAAAGCGGATGACGGAAGTATGGTCGAAGACTTCCGAACACACATAGCCGCCTTTACTCCAGGGCGAGATAGTAATCATTGGTGCACGTGGTCCGAGACCATAGGGCAGTTGGTCGGCGCTATAAAGCGTAGGCCAGTCCGGGTTGATCCGATTGTGGATTTCGCCTTCGGTGCTCACCGTACTTTTGCCGGGTCGCACCGGAGTGGGAGGTTGAGGTGGCGGCACATGGTCGAAAAAGCCATCATTCTCATCATAATCCAGAAGCAGCACAGTCTTGCCCCAGACCTCCGGATTACTGGTCAGGGCATCCAGCACCCTGGCAATGTAAATGGCGCCATAGGCCGGTGGATAGGAGGGATGTTCGGAATAACCGGCGGGCACCACAATCCAGGAAACCTGCGGCAGACGATTACGCAGCACATCCTCACGCAATGCTGCCACTCCGCCCGGTCGCCGTGCGCGTTGGGCCAGCGGTGAACTGTCGGGAATGTCTGTAAACGCCTGGAAATACAGCAGCGCATTTTCCCCGAAATTCCCCGTCATCGGATTATGATCCTCTTCGTGGAGTCCTTCCTGATAGACGCGCCAGGAAATGCCTGCCTTTTGCAGGCGCTCGGCGTATGTCGTCCAGGTAAAGGGTTTGACGCCCTTGGTCCAGAGATGGGTGTCATCATCAATATAGGGCCCGCCGTGATGACCTTCGGGATCAATGGAGCCGCTAAACAGCATGCAGCGATTGGGACAGGTAGGCCCGGCAAGAGAAGTAAAATAATGGTCACAAATGGTAAAATGATCGGCCAGGGCATAATGAAAAGGAATGTCCTGGCGTTGGAAATAACCCATGGTCATGTCGGTCTTGTTGAGCGGCCAGGCATTCATTAGGCCCCCCGCAATGGCTCCGTGCTGAGACGCCCAGCTATGGTCCAGGTCCTGAAGGAATTGCGCGGAAGTTTTCCGGGTATTGAAATGAAAAGGCAGAATGGGCCGGGTCGGGTCGTTCATGCGCCCCTGAAACCAGACGGGTTTACCGTCGGGTAACTTCAGCGGAAAGCGGTCATTATAGCCGCGTACTCCACTCAGATGCCCAAAGTAATGATCAAAAGATCGGTTTTCCTGCATGAAGACCACAATATGTTCCACATCTTCCAGGGTCCCGGAACGGCCCAGGGCGGGCAGCATGGCGGCACGGGCTACCGAACTGCCCAGAAAAGCGGTGAGTGTGGCACCAGCCCCCAGGCTTTTTAAAAAATCGCGACGTCTCATGTATTTTTCTCCTCAAGATGTTGAAGGGCAGCGGCCGCTGGCGGGTAGTGCTCCGCCAGGGCGCGTCGGAAATACTGTTCAGCCTGATGAGCGTCTTTTTTGACCCCATAGCCGTGCCAGTAGGCAATGCCGAGATCATAGGCGGCAGCGCCCACGTGCTCGGCATCCAGTTGTTTCAGCAGAGCAAGACTGCGCCCTTCATACCAGGCCGCCTTGGTCGGATTTTTCGGCATGAGCTTGCCCGCTGCATAGGTTTTGCCTAACCAGAAGTCGGCATTGGCCACCTGCGGGACCATCAGACCCTGGCGAAACCAGAAAGCCGCCCGTTGGGGATTGCGGGTCACGCCCCAGCCATTGAGATAGGCATTGGCTACCTGACGCTGGGCAAAACGATCTCCCGCCTCAGCGGCCTGCAGATACCAGTGAAAAGCGGTCTGGGAGTTTGCGGAAACGCCCAAACCGGCCTGATACAAATGACCCAGCGTGTCAGCGGCCCAGAAATCGTACTTGTCCGCCGCCGCTTTTTTGAGGAGGGGTACCGCCTGGGTATAAGCAGAATGATTCAGCAGATGGACGATGGGTGCATCCGCCTTGCGGATGGCCCGGGCATGGGACAGATAGGCATCAGCAACGGCGCCCGGATTGGCGGGGTTGCTCATGGCAATGAGTGACGTGTTGTCCTGGGCAAAGGCTTGAGTGAAAGGAATAAGCATCAACATGATGCCGATTGCCGAAAACCTGAAATTTCTGATTGTCATCTCAATCCTCAAAAATGGGTAACTAGTGAATTAAACTGTTCAATTTTCAATTGAAAACATCATATCAGGGTAATGTGACAGTATTGTGAAGGTTTTATGACAAAAATATGATATTTTCTGGTCTGTATTTTGCTCAGGATAGGTATTAATTAAAACTCATGACCAGTGTTTTTTAAGTAACGGTCTATAACGAAAAGCGTAATGCTCACAGAAGTCAGGTAAACCCTGTTTTTTCATCTATCTCTTTAAGGGACTGTCATAAAAGTGTCATATTGGCATGTTATGGTGAACGCTTTATAACGGCTTTGATGGCGAGATGATGAGTAACCTACTCAGTGCAATAGACGACGAACAAAAAGTCACCAGGCGGCATCGGCGGATTCTCTGGGCTTCTGGCCTCGGCATTTTTCTGGATGGTTATGATTTGAGTATCATGGCTATTGTACTGATTCTGCTCAAACCGCAGTGGCATCTGGGCCCAACTCTGCTGGGATTGCTGGGTACTGCGGCGCTGGTGGGCGCACTGATTGGTGGACTTTTTGGCGGTATTATTGCGGATCGTTATGGTCGCAAGACGGTTTATTTAATTGATATTGCCGCGTTTTTCTTTGCGGCCTTGCTTTCCGGATTTGCCTGGGACATCACCTCTCTGGTTATTTTGCGCTTCATTCTGGGACTTGGGGTAGGCGCAGATTATCCCTTGAGCTCCACTTACATTGCGGAATTCATGCCCAAAAACAAACGCGGGTCGGCCATGACCTGGATTTTCGGGTTATGGATGGGAGGGGCTTTGGTGTCCAGTCTGGTGGGTCTGGCGTTGCTGCATACGGGCCCGGACGCCTGGCGCTGGATGCTGGCATCCGGTGCGTTGCCGGCGGTATTGGTACTCTGGTTGCGGCGGAGCTTGCCGGAGTCGCCGCGCTGGTATATTTATCGCGGCCGCTTGCAGGAAGCCGCACAGGTTTTACGCTGGCTGGTGCCGGATGTGGATGCCCATGAGCGGGAGCGTCTGGTCCAGGAAACGGCTTCCAGCATGCAGGCCAGCCGTAATGTGTCGTGGACCATGCTGTTCAGTAAACCGTATTTGCGGCGCACTGTTTATGCTTGTGTGCCCTGGTTCATGATGGATGTCATGGGCTATGCCCTGGGTATTTTTCTGCCCTTTATGCTTATGCACATGGGGCTTAAAACGCCGGAACAGGCCATCATTGGAAACAGCTTTTTTACAGCCAGTTTTGTGCTGGGATGGATTCCTCTGGCCCTTATGATTGATCGGATTGGGCGCCGTCGTGCCCAGATTTGGGGTTTTCTGGGGGATGCCATCAGCCTCGGCCTGGTCGGGCTTTTTGCCCTCTCCGGCGAACCACCCTTTATTATTGTCGCGGCAGGATTGATCATCTGGCAAATCGCCAACAGTTTTGGACCGGGCAATACCACCTGGATTATCCCTACTGAATTATATCCAACAGAATTACGGGCCACAGGCCACGGCTTTGCTACCGCCTTCAGTCGTTTTGGTGGAGTAGTCAGTGTGTTTTTCCTGCCTACGCTCCAGGCCGAATTGGGTAATGGCGGATTATTGTTGGTGCTGGCGGGGGCAGGATTGATTGGGGTGCTCACTACCTGGTGGCTGGGTTCGGAGATGGCAGGTCAGGCTTTGCCGGAAATGCTGGAGCCCGGCAGTCAGCGTGCTGCCTGATGATTTAACGCCAACGGTTCTGAATCCAGAGTCAGGGGATCAGCGAAGTGCCAGCGTCAATCACATCACCGGTCGCTGACGCAGTGTCGGACACGGCGGCGCAGCCCGCCAAAGAAATCAGCAGGCACAACAAGCACAGTAAGCGTGACCAATAAATCATGACCGTTTTATTCCTGAACATTGATGGCAGTTCCCAGCGCGGCACTGATATGGCAAAAACCATCTTGTTCAAAAAGATCAGGCAACTCCAGCAAAATCTCGCGAACCAGTTCCGGCCCTTTAAAAACCAGACCCGTATAAACTTGCAGTAAACTGGCCCCCGCCCGGATTTTTTCATAGGCGTCTGCAGCACAGGATATACCACCGACCCCGATAATCGGCACCTTGCCTGCGCAGTCTTGATACAGTTGGGCTATGACCGCGTTGGCACGTGACCGGAGGGGCATACCACTCAGCCCTCCCGCCTGCACATATTCGGGATGCCCGGCAGGACGATCAATGGTGGTGTTTGTAGCAATGAAACCATCCACCAGTGGCTGGTCGCCTTTGGCGAGTTGCGCGATGGCGCTAATATCCTCGGGATCCAGATCCGGAGCAATTTTCAGGAGCAAGGGAAGGGCTGGACGCTGATATTCGGCGGCCAGACGTTGATTGGCAGCGGCGACGGCGGCCAGCAATTCCGGAAGAGCATCGGCACCTTGCAACAGGCGCAGTCCCGGCGTATTGGGAGAGCTGACATTCACCGTCAAATAATCTCCATAGGGAAAAAGTACTTCCAGGGCAAAGACATAGTCCTCCGCCGCGTGCTCGAGCGGCGTATCCTTGTTTTTGCCAAGATTGATCCCGATAGGAACGCAATGAGGATGGGGTAGGGCGCGCAGACGTTCAGCTACCGCAGTAGCGCCTTCTCCGGGAAAGCCCATGCGGTTGATGATTGCCTGGGAAAACGGATAACGAAATACCCGGGGGCGGGGGTTGCCCGACTGGGCACGCGGCGTGACCGTACCAATTTCCACAAATCCAAAACCCAAGGCCGGCAAGGCCGCCGTTGCGCGGGCATCCTTGTCATAACCGGCGGCCAGACCCACGGGATTGCGAAAATTCAGTCCCCACAAGGTTTGCTGCAGAGCGGGATTCTCCACCGCAAAATACTCGGCCATCCGTTCCAGAATGCGGGGCATGCGACCCAGAGTTTCCAGTGCCGCGATGCTGAGTTGATGGGCCTGCTCCGCCTCCAGTCCAAACAGTAATGGCCGCAGCAGCGGATAAATCATACCCAGTCCCTGGGGGTCAGAAAATCTTCTTTCAGGCGGGCCTCAGGACTGTCTGCCGGTGCCTCCCAATCATAATGCCAGGCGGCGAGGGGCGGCAGGGACATGAGAATGCTCTCGGTGCGCCCGCCGGATTGCAGGCCAAACAATGTGCCCCGGTCGTACACCAGATTGAATTCCACATAGCGACCCCGACGGATCAGCTGAAAATCCCGTTCGCGCTCACCAAAAGGAGTGTTGCGGCGCCGTTCGGCAATGGGCAGATAGCTCTCCAGAAAACTGTTGGCCACCTCTTCCCAGAACGCCTGCAAAGTATCGGCATTCCCGCTGAGATCATCAAAGAAAATGCCACCGACCCCCCGCATTTCCTGGCGATGTTTGATGGTGAAATATTCATCACACCACTCCTTGAAACGGGGATAAAAATCGGGGCCATGCCGGTCGCAGGCGGCCTTGAGAGTTTGATGAAAATGCCGGGCGTCTTCCACAAAACCATAACTCGGGGTGAGGTCAGCCCCGCCACCAAACCACCACACGGAACCCGCCGCAAAAAACCGGTAGTTCATATGGACAATGGGTACATAAGGATTGCGGGGGTGCAGAACCAGCGAAACACCCACTGCCGTGAAAGGTTGCCCCGCCAGTTCTGGTCGCTGTGCAGTGGCCGAGGGTGGCAGTTTATCGCCATGCACCCTGGAGAAGTTGACCCCGCCCTTTTCCAGCAGATCACCGCCACTGATGACCCGGGTACGCCCCCCGCCGCCACCGGGCCTTTCCCAGAGATCTTCGCGAAAACTGGCGTGACCATCAGCCTTTTCAAGAGCCATACAAATGCGGTCCTGAAGCTGGAGGAGAAACTGTTCTACGATTTGAGTGGAAGGCTGCTGCATCCTTTTAACTCCTTAAAGTCTGACCGGTACGGGCATCGACAATTCTGCTTGGACGGCGCTGCCTACCCAGTCGGGCATGCAGTACCGGAAGATGTTTTCCAAAATAGCGGCGGATGGTCCGCAAGTCACGGGCGGGTTGCTGACCAGCGCGATTGGCACTGGTTGAGACAATGGCGCTGCCAAAAGCCCGGGTCAGAGCGCGGACCCCAGAATGATTGCTGACCCGAACGGCCACGCTGGTATGCCGTCCGCGAATCCAGGTCGGAACCTGCCGACGGGCGGGCAGCACCAGGGTGGTCCCCGGCCAGTATTGTTCCAGCAGTGCCGGACTTATGCCCTGATCCGACCAGAAGGCGGCAGTTTCGGAGCGGCGTCCGGCAATGAGCAAAACGCCCTTGTGTTGTGGGCGCTTTTTCAAATGCAGAATACGGCGTAAAGCTCGCCGTTGCCGGGGATCACAACCCAGCCCCCAGACCCCTTCCGTGGGGTAGGCAATGACCCCGCCCCGACGCAGATGCGTAACCAGCTGGCGTAATTCCTGACGACGCGGAGTATGACCTGGCATACGTCTCAGACCTGCCTAGTCACGGCGTAAACCTAAATGACCAATATCCCGACGGAACTGCACCCCGGACCAATGGATTTTAGCGACTACTGAATAAGCATGATGCTGGGCAATGGCGAGACTATCGCCCAGCGCGGTCACACCCAGCACCCGCCCACCAGCCGTAGCCACATGACCATCTACACTTTTGGTACCCGCATGAAACACCTTAACGGTATCCGTTTCGGCTGTACCCAGTCCGGCAATGGCATCCCCCGTGCGCGGATGCTCAGGATATCCCTCAGCCGCCATCACTACGCACAAGGCGCTGCGCTCGTCCCATTCCAGTTCAGGCGGTAATCGCTCACCCAGGGCAGCCAGCAGCAAGACCGTATAAAGATCCGAGCGCAGGCGCATCATCAGCGGCTGGGTTTCAGGATCGCCCAGGCGGCAATTGAACTCCAGCAACTTCGGCCCATCCCGGCCAATCATCAAGCCGGCATACAAAAACCCGCAATACGGCGTGCCGTCAGCCATCAGACCCTGCGCTGCAGGGCGCATGATTTCCCGCAGCACCTGCTCGCTCATGGCCGTGTCCAGCACCGGGGCAGGGGAGTAGGCACCCATCCCACCCGTATTGGGCCCCTGGTCATCATCGAGCAGGCGCTTATGATCCTGAGAACCCGCCAGAGGCAGCACCTGACCATCGACAATAATGGCGATAAAGCTGGCTTCCTCACCTTCCAGGAATTCTTCAATGATGATGGGGCCCCACTGCAGAAACTGCCGTACTGCGGTTTCTGCTTCCTGCATGGTACTGGCTACCACCACGCCTTTGCCTGCAGCCAGGCCATCGGCCTTGACCACCACCGGCAGCGGGTGCCCATGCAGGTATTCCAGAGCATGGGTAGTGTCCGTAAAACGTTCGTAACGGGCGGTCGGCAGCCCGTGACGCATCATGAAAGCCTTGGCATGGGCCTTGCTGCCCTCCAGCATGGCCCCCGCCTGATCCGGACCAAAAACCGGAATTCCGGCGCGGCGAAGAGCATCTCCCACTCCCGCCACCAGTGGTGCTTCCGGTCCAATCACCACCAGTTGAATATCCAGAACATGCGCCTCAGCCACTACCGCCTGAGGATTGTTGGGATTCAGCTTCAGGTTGAACAGCTTCTCTTCACCGGCCGTGCCAGGGTTACCGGGCGCGCAATAGACGGTCTCGACCTGTTCTGATTGGGCCAGCTTCCAGGCGATGGCATGTTCACGACCGCCGCCTCCCAAAACCAAAACCTTCGCACCCATAAATATCCCTCTTAACCGTGGCGGAAGTGACGGACGCCGGTAAACACCATGGCAATTCCATGCTCATTGGCGCTGGCGATGACTTCTTCATCGCGAATGGAGCCGCCGGGCTGAATAATAGCTTTCACTCCGGCAGCGGCCGCCGCATCAACCCCGTCCCGAAACGGGAAAAAGGCATCGGAAGCCAGTGCCGCGCCGTGCAAATCAAAGCCCAGATCCAGTGCCTTGGCGGCCCCGCAGCGGGCCGCATCTACCCGACTCATCTGTCCCGCGCCAATACCCACGGTCTGCCCTTCACGACCATAGACAATGGCGTTGGATCGTACATATTTACCAACCCGCCAGACAAAGGCGAGGTCACGTTGCTCCTGCAGGTTGGGCGCGCGCGCGCTGACCACCTGCCAGTCGTCTTCCATTTCCATGGCCTGATCAAATTCCTGCACCAGCAGACCACCACGCACCCGCTTGTAGTCCCAGCCCGGACGCTGCCATGCGTGACCGTCTTCAAAAGCCAGCGCCCGCAGGTTTTTCTTTTTGGCCAGAATCAGGCGGGCATCGGGCAAAATGGCCGGAGCCAGTACCATCTCGACAAACTGATTACTGATCAGTTCAGCGGTTTGGGCATCCAACGGCGCATTAAAGGCAATGATGCTGCCAAAGGCCGACACCGGGTCGCCCGCCCAGGCGCGCTGAAAGGCACTGAGCAAATCCTGACCCAAAGCTACCCCACAGGGGTTCCCATGTTTGACCACGCAGCAGGCCGGTTCCGAGAATTCCATGACCAGAGCGACGGCCGCATCCCCATCGCCAATGTTATTGTAGGAAAGCGCCTTGCCCTGCAACTGATGGGCATCTGCCAGCCCCCCGCCACTGCCATCGCGGTAAAAAGCCGCCGCCTGATGGGGGTTTTCGCCATAACGTAATTCCTGCACCTTCTCGAACTGCAGGGAAAGGGTCTGGGGAAACTGACTTTGCTGGCCTTCCACATTGCGGCTTGACAAATAATTGGCAATAGCTCCGTCGTACTGGGCGGTATGAGCAAAAACCTTGGTCGCCAGATGAAAACGGGTAGCCGCCCCCACGCCACCGTGGCTTTGTTCCATTTCCTGCAAGACGCGGGAATAGTCATCAGGATCAACGAGAACTGTCACTCCTTCCCAGTTTTTGGCCCCGGCCCGGAGCATGGTCGGTCCACCAATATCAATATTTTCGATGGCATCTTCCAGCGTGCAGTCGGGGCGCGCCACGGTTTCGGCAAACGGGTATAAATTAACGCAAAGCAAATCAATGGGAAGGATATCCTGCTCCGCTATTTGCCGATCGTGGTCAGCATTACCGCGACGGGCCAGCAGGCCACCATGAATTTTGGGGTGCAGGGTTTTCAGGCGGCCCTCCAGCATTTCCGGAAAGCCGGTGTAATCGCCCACTTCCTGAACGGCAATACCGTCGGCCATCAACACCTTGGCGGTTCCACCCGTAGACAGAATTTCCACCCCAAAGTCGCGCAGTCGCCGTGCAAACTCCACCACCCCGCGCTTATCAGAAACGCTGATGAGCGCCCGTGTTATTTCACCCATAAAGCCATGCCACCTTTGCCAGCCTAAAATTAAAAAAGGTACGATCAGGAGACCTGTCGTACCCAAACCTCCTGATGGAGGGAGCGTTCTTACTCGCATAACGCAAACTGCGTTAACGGAATGAGGCTATTGTAGAAGAGCCGCGCGGGGGATGCAAGCTGTCGGACAGCTGCGACACACCAGCAGCGGAACAGTTTTTGTCGTAGATGCTGAGATTCTCGTCGTAGTCCGTCTTAGGTGGATGCCTGATCTTACTATGTGGCGTTAAACCTGTTCGGACATGAGCACGAGCACGGCCGAATGGTGTCAGGATCTTAGACCAGACACCATTGCTGGTAGCGTCTTATGTTTAGTAGGCCCCGCTTTTCGAAAAAACCACCTTGATGGTGCGCAACAAAATGACGATGTCATACCATAGAGACCAGTTTTTTACATACCAGGCATCCAGATCTGCACGGTCTGCAAAGGTGGTTTCCGAACGTCCACTCACTTGCCAGAGACCCGTTATACCTGGCTTTACCTGGGCGTAGAGATTAATACCGTCACCATATCGGTTGATTTCGCGTGCCAGCAGGGGGCGCGGCCCAACCAGACTCATCTGACCCAGTAACACATTGAATAATTGAGGTAGTTCGTCCAGACTGGTGGCTCTTAGCAGACGCCCGGTTCGAGTCACTCGCGGGTCGTTTCTCAACTTGAAATTTCTGGAGTATTCAGCAGCTATATCTGGATTGGTTTCCAAATATTCACTTAATTTTGCTTCGGCATCATGCACCATGCTCCGGAACTTGAAACAACGAAAAGTTTTTCCGTTATGACCGACCCGCTCTTGTGCAAAAAATATTTTTCCACCATCTTCAGATTTTATTTTCCAGGATAAATAAGCAAGAACAGGGGAGACCGCAATGATGATCAAAGACGCGGCTAGCAGGTCAAATATGCGTTTCAGAATACGTGGACCGGGTCGGGCGAGGTTGTCGCGTACCCGCAGCATAAAAACTTCCTGACTGAAAAAATGCATGACTTCCAGACCGAAAAGCGGTAAACCCCGCAAAGGCGGTGCAATGGTCAAACGGGGATAACCAAAACCCAAGGTGCGCACCAAGTGTTCTTGTGCCTCCCATTGCTCCATGTCCAATGCCAAAACAACGTGCGGGTTGCCCAAATCCGCTAATTGGCCGATCGGGTCATGACTCAGAGGCTCCATTCCAACCGGTGGATAATTCTGTCTTTCAGCTGACAAGCAGGCATTGTCAGGAATCAGGATTTTTTTGATGGAGTAGCCCAGTAAGGGTTCGCTGGTCAGGGCGCGAATGGCTTCGAGAGCATTTTTTCCGCAACCAATAATGACAACGGGCTTCGCCCAGGCCCCAAGACGAGCCAGCATCCAGCGCGTGGAATGTCGGGCGACGGGTAGAAACAAAAATACAAGACCCCATGTGGAAAATAACCACAGTCTTGAAAGAGGCCATTTCCCAATGAACGCGATAGCTGAATTAAGGGCAATAAAAAGAATGAGAACAGCTAACACATCTCCTGCTTCATCCCAAAAAGCTTTTCTTTGGCTATAGTGCCCCTTGATGGCAAAGCTGATAATGACGGAGACGGTTAATATTAAAAAAAGCAATGTGTTAATTTGAGCCAGGCTCCCCCACCAATGCTGAAGAACCCACAGCGGATTAATATCATAGTAGAGTGCGTGAGAAAGCCGGGCAAAGTAAAAAGCGGCAAGAAAGGCTAAAATATCTCCCAGCGCCATAATAAAAGGCGTCCAGCTAGACCATTGGAAGGTAGAGTGTGTGCGCATACTGATTCTTATGGTGGCCATTGTTCATTCTCCGAGCTTCGGCATGGACAATTCCCGATAGGCAAGCCGCAGAGAAAACCTGAGAACCAGCATATCCTGTGACGACTATCGAGAGCAATGATGATATCTTCTGCGGAAACTAGACAGATTCTCCACAAAGGGTCGTTTTTTGCTGGTTAAAACAAACAGTGATGATGTCATCCAGACGTTTGTGCATATTGTCAAGGGAAAACCGGTTGAGAGCTGTTTCCCTGCCACGTTGCGCCATCAGCAAAGCCTGTTCTGGTTCATTAATGATCTCAGAAAGAACAGATTGCAGAGCCTGAGAATCGCCCGGGGTATAGAGCATTCCCGTGACGCCATTTTCTATGATTTCATTGGGCCCCCCGGATTTGCTGGCAACTACCGGCCTTCCGGAAAGCATACCTTCAACGATTACGCGACCAAAAGGCTCAGGTGCAATAGACGTGTGTGCGATTATATCGCAAGTCTTCATAAGTTCAGGGATATCACTCCGAAAGCCGAGCAGCTTTACTCTGTTTTCCAGGCCAAGAGTTTTGATTTCCTGTTCCAGATGTTGAGCGTAAGCATCCTCTCCGAACATGGGGCTGCCAACAATCAAGCCGTGTACTGCCGGCATCATAGCAAGCGTCCTCAAGAATACATCCTGCCCTTTCCAGGGGGATAGTCTGCCAAAAACACCAACCAGAGGCCGACTATCAAAGCCTAAGGCCTCACGCTGGTTTTCCTGAGAATTAGCAGTTTGGACAAATGGTTTCGTATTAAAAGCATTATAAATTAAATGAGTATTATCGTTACGACCAGTCAAAATCTGGAGAGCTTCTTTTGTTGACTTCGAGTTGACCAAAATTTGCGTAGACTTCCTTGCGGTATATCGAGCGGCCAGCAATTGAGCCTTGCCAAAATGCTCGGAATTCAAAATATCATGCAAGTACCAGACGACAGGTTTGGACGCTAATTGTCCAGCAAGAACAGAGATAAGACCAGCCTTTTGTGAGTTAGCAAAGATAAAATCGAAATTTTTTGCTTCCTGAGCTACGCTTCTGGCTAGACGAACCAATGAAGTGATGCTTGCCATGGGAATACGAGAACCCCTACGAATATTATTAAGGGCGCCATTTGGAATAATTATTTCAACTTTAACCTGACGTTTTACGAGTTCAGCGCGGAGTGGACCATCTTCAAATAAAATAACTTTGCTACCATCTTTATATGGTGTAACAATGTCCAAAAGCGCTAATTCACCACCACTAAGTTTTGCTGTTTGATCAACGAATAAAATATTCATGACATTGCCTCCCGATAAATTGCAGAAATCTTCGGAGTAACTGCTTTCCAATCGTAACGATTTGCATAGACTTGGCAAGACTCAGGCGAAGGCATTTTTGTTGTCCCGGATAAAATGCTAATAATTGATTCAGATATTGCTTTGCTCCCGATATCTCTGGTTATCCATTCAGGATTGAAAGGTTTTATGATTTCTGGTAACCCCCCTACTGGGGTAACCAGTACAGGTGTGCCAGTTGCCATGGATTCTGCCGTTATGAGACCAAATCCCTCTAAAGAAGTGCTGGGAACAACAGTGAAGTCTGCAGCACGATAAGCCATTGAAAGTTTATCATCTGGTACGAAGCCGAGAAAGCGAATATTGTTTTTCAAGCCCATCTCATCAGCACTTTTAGCAAGCTCATTGGCCATATTGCCTTTGCCTGCAAGCATCAGGAGTACATCAGGAAACTTTTTACGGACGTCTTTTAATGCTATTAGAAGATTTTCCAGCCCCATCCGTCTGGAAAGACGACGGACAACGAAGAGGGTAGGTCTATCAGTGGGCCATCCCAGTTTTTTCCGAGCTTCTACCTTACCAATGGATATATTGAATTTTTCAGTGTCAATAGCACCGGGTACGACAGAAATTTTATCAACCGGAATTCGATAATCTTTTATCAAAATCTCCTTGAATGCTTCTGAAAGAACAATTAATTGGTTTGCTTTGCGGTAAACTTTTTTTTCAATATAATATTTTATAGCAGATCTGTTTTTTCCATTTTCCACTGCTGTTTCTTGAGCCCATGGCCCATGGAAGTGGACCACCAGAGCCTGTCGGGAAAGTAAATCAGCGGCAGGAAAACCATATAAGGCAAAATGGACACAAACAAGATCTGGATTAAACTCGTTGATTAATTTTTTTGTTGCAATGCGAGCATTGTACAATCTTTGCAAAAGTGGTAAATTTTTTTGTGAAAAAGCGCTGACCCGATTGTTGGTGCTTTTTTCTACTGCATTTGTTCCAATTACGAGACCACGACTTTGAATGTTTTGGTTTATTAGATGCTGGATCAAATCAAAATAATATCTTTCGAGTCCCCCAGAATGTTCAGGGAACCATGATGAACCCAGTTGTAGTGTTCGTATATTATAGGTCATTATTTTTCCAGATTAAAAATTATCCCAGTGTTTCTGGTACCAATGTATGGTTTTCTCCAGACCCTCTGTAAGCGCTGTTTTGGGATACCAGTCAAGTTTCTGTCGCGATTTGCTGATGTCGAGATACTTAATGGATGGAACAGACTTGATAGGACCGGAAAATATAGGTGTTCTTTTTTTTCCGTCGTAAGCCTGAGAGGCCTTGTTAGTGAGTTCCTTCAGAGCAGTGGGTACACCTGTCCCGAAATTAAAAGCTTCGCCAGCAATTGTTTCCAGATTTTCGGCAACACTAGTGTAGGCGTGTGACATGTCACCGATGTAAAGACAGTCAATTCGCGAACTGCCATCGTCGCGTGATCCAAAGTCATAGGGTGCAGCGGTTATCATGTTTTTAATCGCGCGGGGGATTATTCGGCTGAAATTACTATCGCCTGGGCCATATGTATTCATAAAACGGCACGCAGCAGTTTTCATACCATATACATGTGCGTACGTTCTAACCGCCACATCACCTGCTACCTTTGAAGGCGCATAAATGTTGGTGGCTGGTAGCGGTGGGTGATTTTCCAGAATGGCATTATCGGTTGATGTGGCTCCGTAATAGGCCCCACTTGATGCAAAAACAAGTCGTTCAGTGCAGCTTACTGTTCTTACAGCTTCCAGGATTGTATATGTGCCTTGAGCGTTGATGCTGAAGGTCTCCTGTGGAAGGATGTTGCTGATAGGAACGATAGGCTGCGCTGCAAGATGAAAAACCGTGTTTATCTCAAAGCGTTCCAAGGTTAAGCGAAGCAAATCCATGTCTCTGATGTCGCCTTGAATATAATTGACCTTCGATATCATGTCTGTGAGGACAAGATATGAGTTGGTGGGTAACCAACGGTCAAGCACATATACTAGGGCTCCTAAATTCAGGAGATGCTCACAAAGATGGGAACCGCCAAACCCGGCCCCCCCAGTGACGAGGCAGGGGCGCCCACTCCAGAATGGATTCATATCAGCAACCTTCATTCTTGGTTTTAAGATAATTTCGGTAAAAGCGAATGGTCTCGCGCAACGAACTCAGAAAATCAGCTTGTGACCTGAAACCTGTAGCATCTTCAATCTTGCTTCCATTAAGATGTTGCTTGGTAATGGCATGTACCGTAGCGCCAGTGCTGCGTACGTGTATGGATATACCATTATTCAGGATTTTTTCAGCCCGGTCACTGTCGAATTCTTTTTCCACTTGCACGGCCTGCTCGACGATGGTTTTCAGCATTTGTGGGGTAGGCAGATAGGTTCCAGCAGAAAGATTGTAGACTTCGCCACGACATTTTTTACCATGCGCCAGTAACAGGATGGCAGTCACCAGATCGTCTACATACAAATAGTCGCGATGGTGTTCAATGGCATCGAAATAAAGTTCCGGAGCTGTCGGCTCGGAATTTCCAAATATATTGGCCATGGCCTTGGGTAGAAGTCGGTAACCCATGTTGAAATCATAGGGACCATATATATTACACATGCGTAGAGTGACTGTCGGCAAGCCAAAGGCTTCGTGATAAGTCCTCGAAAATACATCTGCGGCAAGTTTTGCTGAATCATACACGCCGATGCCTCGGAGCGGAGTTAAATGTTCAGTGTAGGAATCGCCCTCCATCTCTCCATAAACTTTATCTGTAGAGGAGAGGAAAATCATATTTGGCTTATGATTAGCTGTCCGGCAGGCTTCAAGTACATTTACCCAGCCCATAGTATTAGCCATGATGGTGTCGTAAGGCGCGCTTACTGCTTTTTCAATCACTGTAGCGTACGCGGCAAAATGAAAAATGAAGTGGAAACGGCCTTCATGAATGATTTCCTTCATGGCGTTAACATCAACTACATCCGCTTTCTGGACGAGTACTTTGGAACGAAGATCCATAGAAGCGCAGTTCATGATTGAATCTCTTTGGGGATCTGTATTGATATCGACCACTGTCACGTTGGCACCCAGATCCACAAGACGTTTTGTTACATGACCACCAACGAAGCCGAAGCCGCCAGTAACTAGAACATTCTTGGCATCGAAAAATTCATTAAGGTGTTCATATTCAACGGTTAAGCGACCTGAAGTTGTCATTATCATTCTCCAAATATTTTTAAAATTACTAAGTTTGCAATGATTGAATACGGCCAGTGTGATGAATAAAAGCCTATCTAGGCAGGAATATAAGCATTTAACGTGCCAAAAAATTAATATAATAAAAACATGCTGTTAAAAAATATAACACTTTAGAAGGCTTCATAGAGTTGTATTATTTTTGTAACATATAATAGTGATTTTTGTCTTGAGATTGTTGCAACATTCTGTAAAGTTAGAATTTTATTTAGAATACGTTCATTGTTATACCGTTTGTGAACGCCAGAATTGCAGGTCCTTGCCCTTCTCTTGCTTGCTGATGTCAGTTACTACGTATGTATAAATGATATCTTCTTGACTTTCAAGGCCGATTTGTTCAGTTTACCCGGAGGATAGATGAATAGATTTTTATTCAATGAGGATCCGAGCAGAGAAGCTACCGGTTGTGAGTTATTGTTTTCGATTTGTAAGCTATGCGATACATAATTTTAATTTTGTTTGTTATAAGACCTTTTCCCTCGTCTTGAATATAGTGTGCGGGATTCAATTTGCCAGAACTAAAATTTTCAAATTATTGTTTTATAATATGATATATATTTTTTACGCTTCTTGATATGGATTCCTATATATTGGTATGATTTTTGCTTTGTAAGCGCTATGGTTGTTTGTGATCGCTGTTTTTTTGCTATTGCTTTTGTATGTCTGGGTTGTAGGTCTTAGCTGAGATGCAGGCAAGTTGATAACGTATCGTTAGTACTTAAGGATTATTCTACATGATCAACAGATTAAAGTTGTTGCTGGTGGTTGCTGGTGTACCAATTTTACTTGCGGGTTGCGCTTCGACTTTCTCCGCTGATCATGCAGTCTCTACAAAGAGGCTGCCCAGTCCGGTAATTGCGGTTAAACCCGAATCCTTGCCCGCCAGTACGATTAAAAAAATGCTTCATCCTGACATAGCTTATCATTTGGGCGCCGGAGATGTGGTATCGGTCTCGGTTTATCTGCACCCAATGCTTTCCGCTGCAGGTGTGACAAATGGTACGGGAATCCCTGGTGCTTTGGTGACGAATCAAGGGAACATCCAATTACCTGAACTCGGTCTGATTCATGTAGCAGGACTGACAACTGCCCAGCTGCAGCAGAAACTTACCAGAATGTATGCCAAATACATTATCCATCCAGATGTGACTGTTCAGCTTCAAGTTGCGCATAGCATTCGCTATTACTTGCTCGGTGAATTTACTGCGCCCGGTCTGAAATTTTCTGATAGAAATCTGAGCCTGCTGGATGCCATGGCTTTGGGTGGCACAGTGAATCTACCAGAGGCCGATTTGCGTGGGGCTTATATCGTACAAAACGGTAAGAAATTGCCGGTCAACTTCCATCAGCTACTCAGAGATGGCAATTTGAACCAGAATATACCCTTGGAAAGTGGCGACACGGTAGTTGTACCCAGCGTTGCCACAATGAGGGCATTTGTATTCGGGGCGGTAAACAAGCCAGGTCCTGTGCCTTTTGTAGATGGGCGCTTGGGATTGTTGCAGGCACTGTCTTCAGCGGGCATGGACACTACATCCCTTACCAACGCACAGCTCAGTGATATCCGTATTATTCGTTCGGAAGGTGCCAGCGGAGAATTGATTACAGTCAATGCACAAGCCATTCTTCAAGGGAAGGCTGCGCCATTTTTTCTGAAATCAGGTGATGTAGTATTTGTGCCGCAAACGGTTGTCAGCAATTGGAATCAGGTAATACAGCAAATTTTACCATCATTGCAAGCCATATCAGGGATATTGAATCCTTTTGTATCCATTAAGTATTTGTCTCAATCCAATAATTAGGAATAGATACCGTGACTGATCACACTGAAAATATGCATCCGTCCGAGAACGTCGATCTGCAACGGCGGCCATCAATTGCCAACAACTCTGAACGTATGGGAGATGAAGGAGAAAAAATTGATCTTTCTGCACTGCTTCGATCGTTGAAAAGACATTGGCGTTTACCCTTGGGACTCGCCGGAGTTGGTGCTGTTCTAGCCATTCTTATTACCCTGTTTTCGGTGCCTGTATTCGAGTCTTCCGGTTCTGTCTATCTGGGTAATGCAGAAAAGGATCAAGCAGCCGTGTCTGCTGCCACGGAAGGTCTGTCACTGGTGCCTGGCCTGGTTCAAGCCCCCAACCTTGAGACTCAGGTCCAGATTATGCAGAGTCGCCAGGTGGTTGAACGGGCCATCGTGCGGTCGGGAGTAAATGTTTCCATTTTAAATCCAGATCAGAGTCCTGTAGTCCATTTTTGGTATTGGCTGGTTAGCGGTCATTCCTTTAATATTTATGAACATCAGAAAACCGGTTTGCGAGCTACGCTTGCAAAAGCCGTAAATCCTGATATCTATGGAAAGTCATTGGATCTGAAATTTACTAAAGATGGTCACTATCAAATTTTCGATGATAAAAATTTGATATTGAACGGTGTGCTTGATGAGCCTGCAGTAAGCCCAAACCTACGTATAATCATTAAACCAGATGCTCAAGGGTTCATTCCTGGTAATAATAGTATTTATCATTTGACAGTCAGCTCGCCTCTGGCTGTTTACAAGGAATTTGCTGGCAATATTTCGGTAAGCCAAGACATTAAGGATAATGGTGGGACACCTACGCTGAGTTATTTGATCTATTTGTCTTTCAAAAATCCCAATCCCTATGTATCCCAAAGGTTCCTGAATAGCCTGATGTTGAGTTATCTGGAACAAACACATGCATGGGCTACGGGTCAAGCGTCATCTACCTATGATTATTTGAATGGACAACTGGAAAAAGTGCGAACCGCTTTGGCAACAGCGGACGGTAAACTGGCTCGCTATCAGAGTCACAGTGGCTTGTTGTCGGTGACTTCGAATGCTCAGGCGATGATCACCCAGATGACCAATTATGAAAGCCAACGCAATGCTCTTGATCTAAAGCTAAAAAATCTTCAACAAGTGTCTTCCGAACTCAGTGGTAAAGGTGGAAGCCATGTTGATTCTTATTTGGTCACTTCGTTGAATGATAGTGTGCTCAATAGCCTTTCTGAAAAATTGGTGACTGCCCAAAACCGCAAGGCTTCATTGGCGACCATGTACACTGACCGCGCCCCGGAAATTCAGCAACTGGATAAGGAAATTGCCTCTATCAGATCTGCGATTAGCAGCGTGATTCATAATCAGGAAGTACAAACACAACAGCAACTCAAGTCGCTGGATGGCGCGATTGAACAATACAAGGGCAAGATGGGGCAATATCCTAGGGAAGCCTTACAGGTTCTGTCTCTCACGCGATCCACGGAAGTGTTAGGCAAATTGTATATGTTCCTGCTCGAAAAACAGAAGGAAGCTGCCATCAGTAGGGCGAGCACGATTACCAAAAATCGCATATTAGATACTGCATTAGTCCATAGTGTTCCGGTTTCACCAAAGGCTTCTAAGGCTGTTCTCATAGGTGCTTTTTTGGGTTTACTCCTTGGTCTCGCTGTAGTCTTTGCGAGGTTTCTCCTGCACAAAGGGTTTCATTCGGATGAAGGAATTCTGAGTAGATATCCTTCGATACCACTATTTGGAAAATTACCAGAATATGAAGCCTTTCAGAGCGTGGGCGATTCAGCAAAAATCAAGCCAATTGTTCCTTCTGATCCTCGTTCCACATATGGAGAGGCGTTGCGTTTGTTGCGCGGGAAGCTTTATCTTGATTCCGGAGCGGGAAATGCAGGCAAGGTATTGATGTTTTCTTCGGCATTCCAGGGAGATGGAAAAACAACTGTGGTCAGTCAGTTGGCCGTGGCTTTAGCGAAAGACGGAAAACGCGCACTGTTGATTGATGCTGATCTCAGGCATCCACAGTTACATTCGGCATTTGATTGCAAACAAAGTCCGGGATTAGCGGAATATCTGGCAGGTAATGCAAAATTGGAGGACTGTACGCGCGTCATGACTAGATTTGATGTACCGCTGACTTGCTTACCCTCTGGTCAAACTCCCGATAGTCCAGTGGAGCTGATTGGCAAGGAGCGTTTTGCTGAACTAATTGATAAAGCTCGTTCCGAGTATGATTATGTACTCATAGATACACCACCGTTTCCTGTGCTGTCTGATGGCCTGATTATCGCCCGGTTGGTCGACCGCTTGGTATCTGTAATTCGCGTCGGTGAAACCCCTCGGTCGGCTTTTAAAGAGCACATACAAGGGGTGGCGGAAATTGGTTGCCCACAGGCCTTGTTAATTAATGGGGCTCCAACCTCTCAGGGAGGGGTGTACCACTATCACCCCAGATCTTCCGTTCGTTTGGATCTGGAGAACCGAGTGCGCAGCCTCATTAGTCAGTTCCAGAGAAAGCGTTGAAATGACGATAACGCACCTTGTAAGCGCCAATCTGTTGAGGATTCCGGGTCATGGCTGCTAGCCTAAAACTTAACACTTTATATAACTTGATGGGCAGTTTGTTGCCTATTGTGGTTTCACTGGTAACGGTCCCTTTGTATTTGCGGCTAATAGGTGTGGATGGATATGGAGTGCTGGCGATAGTTTGGTTGTTTCTGGGCTACTTTGGGGTTTTTGATCTTGGGTTGGGCATGGCATCAGCTAACCAGTTTTCAAAACTCTCTAATCACAAAGAGATGGCCAGCGTTTTCTGGACAGGGGTATGGACTAACCTGGTATTGGGGATAATAGGTGCGGGAGTCCTTTTTTTTCTGGGAGACTATTTATTCGAACACCTGTTTAAAATGTCCAACGAGATGCACGCATCGGTAGTGGGTGCCTTACCTTGGCTGGCGCTGGCGGTTCCTGTAATAACAGTAAGCGGAATTTTTTCCGGAGTAATAGATGGCCGCCAAAAATTTTTGATGCTCAATGCACTGGGTGTAGCAAGTACCTTTTTTTTGCAAGTCCTGCCGTTATTGACAGCCTATCTCCACGGCCCCAATTTGACATGGATTATTGCTGTGACGGTACTATCCAGGTTGTTGTTTGGTGCGTTGCCGATGGGCGTTGTAGCTATCCGGATTCTTGGGGCGGCCAAGCCTGAGTTACCTCAGTGGCACTGGGTAAAAAAGTTGTTGGGATATGGAGGTTGGACCACTATTTCAAGTATGGTGGTGCCGATAACTGGTGCCATGGACAAATTCATGCTTGGGAGTATGGTGGGTCCAGCTGCTGTTACTTTTTTTGCCCTTCCAGAGCGTCTGGCGCGTCAAGGTGCCATAGTTCCTGGCGCAGTTACCCGTGCATTGTTTCCTAAGTTGTCGGCTGGGAATGAATATGATGCACGAGAAATTACCTTACATTCCTTGGACCTCTTGCTCCTTATTCAGACGCCGTTGATTTGTGCCCTCATTCTTGTTTTGCAGCCTTTTCTCGGCATTTGGGTGGGCTGGTCGGTAGCAGAAAAAGCCGGGCCGGTTGGATTGATCATCGCTGCAACAATCTGGATAGTCGGCTTGAATTACTTCCCCTCCATGTTGTTGCAAGCACGTGGACGCCCGGATATAGCAGCAAAATTACGTATTTTGGAGTTGCTTCCATATTTTTTGGTGCTGTGGACAGCTATTCATTATTTAGGCTTGATTGGAGGAGGTATTGGGTTATTATTTGTATCTGTTCTGGATATGATTTTTTTGTTTTTTGGGGCTGGACTTCCTGTGTTCATGAACAAAATATTTTGGCAATCAGTGGCATGGATTTTTATTGCTGAATTTTTGGCTTGGAGTTTTTATAAAGCAGAGATGGCTTGGTACTTTTTTTCAACCTTGCTGATTATTCTTTCTATAATTTGGGTAGGATATGTTTCCCCTGAATTGAGAAATACGGTATTTATATGGGTTGGAAAAGTTGCTGGAAATAAATTCAAAGAGGTACAAAAATGATATTTTAAGATTTCTTTATATGGTGGCGCGATTGCATTTTTGTGCAGAAGTAAAGAGGCTTGTAAAATGTTAGAGAGAAGTGAAAAGGAAAATTGTAATCAGACTGTTGCTGGTAACCTTGGTGTATGCATATGCACCAGAAACAGGCCGGATGAGTTGGAACGATGTCTGTTATCGGTCCTTGCATGTGGTAAAGAAGTCAATGAAATAATTGTTTCTGATGACAGCACAGACACCAGAACTGCGGAAATGATTCGATTGAAGTTTCCTGTTGCAAAATATGTCACTGGTCCAAAAAAAGGGCTTGGTGCTAACCGGAATTGTGCCATTGATAGTGCTAGCAGTATGTATTTAATTTTTCTAGATGATGATTCAGAAATTGATCCTGGATTTGTTGCTGCTGTTGACGAATTGGTAGCCAAAGATAAATTAAATTTACAAAACACAATGGTTACGGGAAATCAGATAGAAGATGGGGTGAGTATAAAGCCGCATGATCAAAGTTTTCTGGGCTTTCAGAATGTATTTTACCAACCTGGAGAAGAGCTTAATACAGTAAATATTATGGCTACCGTTTTCCCTCGTTCCATGTTGAGTAAAGTCCGTTTTGATGACCTGTTGGTGTATGGGTATGACGAGGTAGATGTTTGCGCCAGATGCCGCCATTACGGAGCTGTTGTTAAATATTGCGATAAAGCTAACGTTTACCATTATCCTTCTGTAGTAAATAGAGATTATTATAGTCCATATACTGAATCATCAAGGATTTATGTGACGTTTAAACGCTATTATATGGTGGATAATAAGCGTTTAAAATCGTGGATTTTTCTGTTTATTGCCATGGCGCATTTATTACTATCAAGGATCAAGCATGAAGGATTTTGTGGTATAAAAAAATCATTTTTAATTGGCGTTAAAGCATTGGGCTATATTAGAGAGAATGCCAAATCATCTCAATGCTACAGAGAATATAAATCTTTTTTTAAAAATCTTTTAAGAAGGCTAATATGAGAATCAATGTTTTGATAAATGGTGGAAACAGGCCTCGGGATATGGAAAGGATGCTGTCGGCATTGATGGCGCAAACTCGCAAGCTTGATGCGTTGTTCATCTTGATTCATCCCCGTGATACCGAAACTGCTGATTTGCTGAAAAACATACTTGGTTCAGCTATCCCTTATACCCTGATCTACAAAGATCAATCTGGCCCTATTGCGGCCATGCTGAAAACTTTACATTTGATGTCTTGTGATGTGGTCGCCTTCACGCACGATGATGCTGCGCCTCGGCCGGATTGGTTGGCGAGGATAGAGAGTCTTTTTGCTTGTATGCCCGAGATGGCGGGTGTGGGAGGAAGAGATTTGCCGGTGTCTTCTAACTTTGAAAATACGCCTTACTGCGATGTGATGGGCAGGGTTACCTGGTATGGAAAAATTTACGCAAATCATCATTTACCCTGTTCGAGTGCCCGTAAAGTTGATTCTCTTTCCGGGGTTAATGCGGCTTATCGTCATGATATTCTGATGGCTACAGGTCTAAATCAGCGTTTGCAATGGCAACAGGATACAGTATGGTTTTGGGAGCTGGCGCTGGGCATGGCACTCAAAAAACAAGGTGTTAAGCAATGGTATGATCCCGACATGGTGGTAGAACATTTCCCCGGCAAACTGTTTTCTGATCAGAAGGATGGTTACTGGTCTGCCTCGACTCGCAAACGGGCGCAAAATGAAACATATATTCTTCTGAAATACCTGAGCATGTTCGGACGCTTCGCTTGTATGGTGTACGTTCTTATGGTTGGCAGCCGGGACAGCTATGGTTTGCTGCAAGTAATGCGCTATTTGCCCAGAGAAGGGAGCTTGGCCTTCCGTAAGATTCTGGATGCCTTGCGTGGACGCTATAATGGTATGCAGACATGGATGTTCCCTGACAACCCAATTCCGCACCAAATGATAAAGGAATAATAATGCATGTGTCTGTGATGATTCCTACCTATCGTCGCCCAAAGGATTTGGAGCGATGCCTGCGTGCCTTGGGTGATCAGTATCGTGCCGCCGATGAAATCATCGTTGTGGCGCGACGTGATGACTTGGAAACCCATGACGTGCTTAATGGTGATGCAGCAACATCCCTGCCACTGCATGTGGTCATCGTGGATCTTCCTGGGCTTGTTACGGCGATGAACCTGGGTCTGAATGCAGCAGGTGGGGATATACTGGCGATTACTGACGACGATTCGGCACCTTTTCCGGATTGGTTACAGCGTATCGAGAAAACTTTTCAAAAAGATCAAACGCTTGCTGGTGTTGGCGGACGGGACTTTATTCGTCAAAATGGTACGCTGCTAGATGACCCGGTTCGTCGCGTTGGGAAAGTATTGTGGTATGGAAAGATTATTGCCAATCATCATTTACGTATAGACAAGGCACAATTTGTCGATTTGCTGAAAGGAGTCAATGGTGCTTATCGTTTGTCTGTATTGAAAGAGATTGGTTTTGACCGACGCTTGCGTGGAAGGGGTGCGCAATGGCACTGGGAACTTTCTCTGGGTCTGAGTTTGCACCAAAGAGGCTGGCGCCTGCTGTATGATCCGGAAATACGAGTAAACCACTATCCGGGAAAACTTTTTGAGGATCGTTCAAGAGATGTTTATAATTTCGAAGAAGTGCGTAATCGTTCTCATAATGAAACCCTGGTGTTGCTAGGTTATTTGCCAAGCATTAACCGAATGGTGTTTCTGACTTGGGCCATCCTGGTCGGGACCAGTGAAAGTTACGGAATGATACAAATGCTGCGCTATGTTTCGAGAGAAAAAAAACAGGCACTTGCCAAGTTTCGGGATAACCTGTATGGCCGTTACATGGGGGTACGTTCTTGGCTACGATATTGAAAGACCTCAGCTCGAGTGTTCACTATCGTCGAGGCGTAAATGGGATATGGCTTTATATTGTGCTTTATTGGACATTTCCATTTGCTTTTTATTTTGCCCACCTAAGCTCATTAACCAATTACTTGTTTCCACTTTTTGGATTTGTTTTAGGGGTAAAGCTGTATCGGAATTTCCCAACATTATATGTCAGTAATATGTGGTGGCTCTGGTTCGTTACGCCGGAAATAAGGCGCCTGGTGGATTATCAAATTGGATTTCAGCCCGTTGATCCAATTATGCTTACTCCTTATTTGGTGACGGGGCTTGCATTTTTTACTGTAATAAATTATCTCCCGGAATTGCGTCGAAAGACCCTGTTTCCCATGGCGCTGGTGGTCGTAGGCATTTTTTATGCCTATGTAGTCGGAATGTTGACTGCAGGTTTTATGCCTGCCACCTATGGTTTGCTGAACTGGCTACTTCCGGTTTTATTTGGCTTGCACATGGCTATTCGCTGGCGGGATTATCCGCAAGTTCGTCGCACCCTGTATCACACTTTCGTTTGGGGAACCCTGGTTATGGGGGGGTATGGCCTGATTCAATATGCCCATCCTCTACCCTGGGATACCTACTGGATGACTGCCTCAAAATTGTTGAGTATCGGTCGTCCAGAACCCTTTCAGGTTCGTATTTTCAGCACAATGAATTCTCCAGGGCCTTTCGCCTTTGAATTGATGGGAACCTTGCTTATGTTGTTTGCTGGAGGCGGTTTTTGGCGAATTCCTGCAGCACTTTTTGGTTATTTGGCTTTTTTGTTGTCTATTGTTCGAGCAGCCTGGGGTGGTTGGTTTATTGGTTTGCTTTATATCTTGTCCCGGCTGAAACCAGCACACATGGTGCGTTATCTCGCAGGGATTATTGTAATTTTTATACTTGCAACACCTATGCTGCTTTACAAACCAGTTTATGATCGATTGGAAGCGCGTTTCAATTCCATTGAAAATGTAAAGCAAAATGCCAGTTACCAAGCGCGAACGAAGTTTTATGAAGAGTTCTTTTTAGAGGCCTTTGAAACACCATTGGGAGCAGGTATTGGCAGTACCGGTACTGCAGCCCGGCTTGGTCAAAAAGGGCATGTGATCAATTTTGACAGTGGTATCATGGAGATTCCTTATGTCCTCGGATGGGCAGGAGGAACTTTATTTTTTCTGGGTACTATCTGGACATTAATATCCATATTAAATAATAAGTGGTCAAAAAAAGATCCATTTATAGCCATTTCTTCCGGGATCAGCCTGGCGGTGTTTTCCACTTTAATATTTGTGGATACTTTAATTGGTAGTACCGGGATGCTGTTTTGGGCATTTGCAGGAACTGCTATTGCCGGCATTCACTATCGTCAGGCGGAAGGTATGAAAAATGACTGAGGATAAACTCGGTAGCGATCTGCACGGGAGTAAAAAAATGCGGATCTTGCATATCACTAATCACGTCCTCGAGGTCGGTAATGGTATCGTAAACGTTGCTGTTGACTTGGCCTGCTCACAAAGTGCGCTTGGGCATGATGTTTTTTATGCCTCCGGCGGTGGAGAATATGAAAGGCTTCTGGATTGCCATGGGGTGAAGCACCATTCTATGAGTTTTAGCAAGTCATTGATTGGTTTTCCTAAAATGCTCGTTAATCTAGAATGGGTTATACAGCAAACCCGTCCCGATATCATCCATGCCCATATGATGACAGGAGCCCTGCTTGCAAAATTACTGCGAATACGTAGGCGCTACCGGTTGATTACCCATGTGCATAATGAATTTCAAAAAAGTGCGCGAATTATGTCTGTCGGTGATGCGGTAATTGCAGTCAGTGATGCAGTCTGTCGTTCCATGATAGGGCGCGGAATACCAGCCAGAAAATTGCATGTGGTCCGTAATGGCACAATCAATAGCCCCCGTATGCAAGGAGTCGAAGCCAAGCCGTTGGTTCATCCGGCCATTGTTACGGTTGCCGGGATGTATGAAAGGAAAGGTATTCGCGATCTGATAGCCGCTTTTGCAAACTTGCCTGCGGACCTCCCCAGCTATTTGTATATTGTTGGAGAGGGGCCAGATCGTGCGGTTTTTGAGGAGATGGCAAGAAACAGTTCACGTAAGGACCACATTTTTTTTGAAGGCTTCCAGCCTCAGCCGCACTCTTATTTGAAAAGTGCGGATATTTTTGTTCTCGCTTCCCGCAAAGATCCTTTTCCGCTGGTTGTTCTGGAGGCGAGAGAAAATGCCTGTGCCATTATTGCCAGTGATGTGGATGGTATTCCTGAGGCTTTGGAAGGTGGAAAAGCGGGACAGTTGTTTACTGCCGGAGATGTCACTGATTTGAGTAATCACTTGTATCGATTTTTGTGCGATCAGAATTTGCGCGAACAATTTGCCAAACGTGCATGCACTGGTATTGAATGGCTCACCGTTCAACGCATGACCCAAGAAACTCTGACTTTGTATCAACGAGTTCTGCAGTCATGAAAAATGTGTGCATCATTACCCATAAGTTGAAAAAAGGGGACGGTCAGGGGCGAGTTAATTATGAAATTTTGCTGGCGGCCCACTCCGCAGGGTATGCCATTACTCTTCTGGCCAGTGAATGTGCTCCGGAGATAGCTAGTCTGGAGGGTGTGACGTGGATCCCTGTACCTGTCTCGGGCTGGCCTACCCAGTTGTTGCGTAACCAGTTGTTTGCCTTGCGTAGCTGGTGGTGGTTGAAGAGAACATCGCTAGTTTTCGATTTGGTGCATGCGAATGGCTTCATTACCTGGTATCCGGCTGAAATCAATTCAGCGCACTTCGTCCATGGAGCATGGCAAGATTCTCCATACAATGAAACCCGTACTGAAAAGGGGCTCAAGAAGGCATATCATCAGGTATTTACTTGGATAAATGCAGTGTTGGAGCGCCGATCGTATCGACAGGCGCGATGGGTGACTGCAGTGTCTCCGAATGTTGCTGAAGAGTTGATTGGTATTGGTGTTGATCCAAAAAAAATTATTATTTTGCCTAACGGCGTAGATGTTTTGGAATATTGTCCCAGGACTGCTGGACGAGAACTGCCTGAATTTAGGAAGATGAATGATGTGGCCTTATTTGCAGGAGATTTGCGTTCCTCACGAAAAAATCTAGAAACGGTATTGCGTGCTTTAATTGTCGCCAGATCCTGGCACCTGATTGTTCTTGGATATCTCGAGCATAGTCCCTACCCCGATATGGTTCGAGACATGGATCTTGCTGATCGCGTACATTTTATGGGCTATCGCGAAGATGTGACGGCTTTTTTGCATTCCGTCGATCTGCTGGTTTTCCCTTCACGTTATGATCCTTGGGCCATGATTGTTTCTGAATCTCTGGCTTGTGCTGTGCCGGTGATTACCGCCAGAACGGTTGGGGCTTCATTTCAGATCCCCGCTAATGGTGGATGGATTCTTGATGATCCTGACGACTATCAGTCTATTGCAGAGTTTATGCAGGGCTATGCTCAAATGAGCCTTTCAAAGCGCAAGGAAATGGCAACTGCTGCGCGTAATTCGGCCATGAATCTATCGTGGGAAATTGTTTCTAAAAAGTATGTTGAGTTATATGATTGTATGTCATCTAATGAGTCCGATAATTGCTGTCATTATTTTAATATGAACTCTTTTTTGGGCCATTAAAGTGAATGAAAATAATTGTACAATAACTAGTATGGAAGTGTTGGCTACAATCATCATTCCTGCTTTTAGGCGCACACGTTATGTTGGTGATGCTATCCGATCGGCGCTCGCGCAAACTTTAAAAAATATTGAGATTATTGTTGTTGATGATTCTGATTCAGAAGATATTAAAAATATTTGCGATAGTTTCGAGGACGCAAGGTTGACTTATCGATCTAATAAAATCCGTCTGGGTGTCCTTGTAAGTTGCAATAATGCCGTATCTGAATCTAATGGGCAGTATATCACTGTCTTGAATGATGATGATTTGATCGCTCCTGAATTTCTGGAGCGTTCTGTAAATATTATGGAAAATAAACCACATTTGGCTTTGATTTTTTGTGATCACTGGATTATTGACGAGCATGGAATTATACAAAATTATTTAAGTGACAGTAATACAACATATTGGCATCGAAATTCCCTGATGGAGGGAGAGTTAAAAAATCCGGTTGAAGACTTGTTTAACGGATCTATATCTGTTGGTTCGACAAGCGTATTCAGAAAATCCCTTATTGATACTTCAATGGCCTATAAAGACGTTGGCGTGTGTGCTGATTTATGGATGGCATGCGTATATGTGCATTCGCAATTACCTATCTACTATATTCCTGATCGTTTAGCAAGTTACCGTGTTCATGGAGATTCTGAAACTAACGGTGGTACACCCAGGCTCCCTGATTCAGAAAGATATATTTATGGTTTTTTACTTCATGAACAGTGGTTTCCGGATAAGAATGAACTGATTAATAAAAGGATTGCCAATGCTACATTCAGAAGTGCAAAAGCTCGTTTAGTTTCTGGTAATAAGAAGGAGGCGCGTAAACTATTTGCGCCTTGTGTCAAGAAATACAGATCGCTTCGATGTGTTATAGGTTTCATTTTGTGTATGCTTCCACATTCTTTGTCGACGCGATTTATTTCTCTTAAAAGAAAAAATTTTTACTCTAATATTCGTTAATTATTGAATTTATTTATATTTTTAATTTTTATCATTAAAGCTTATCCATTCTTTTTCTGTAACCTCTTTAAATTCTTCACAAAAGCGTTCAGAGCCGAAACGCAAAGCGTTTTCCCGGCAGTTGATGGGTTTGATCAGCGCAATATTTTTTTCGAAGTATTCTACGGCTGCCCTGATAGCTGACTGGGTTTGTTCGTAAAAAAAGACGCCGGTAGCTTTCTGCATTTCTGGTCCATTGTGTTGGGCATTACCTTCAAGCAGCGGAACGATGGTTTCACGCGCCCCCCCCTTGCCAAAGGCTATCACTGGCGTACCGCAAGCCTGGGCTTCCAACGGTGCGATGCCAAAATCTTCTTCTGCTGCAAATACAAAGGCTTTCGCATTCTGCAAATGCTCCAGCAACACCTGGCTTTCGGCAAAGCCCAGTAACTGCACATTAGGACCTGCAGCGGCCCTGACTTTTTCATAGTCTGGTCCATCACCGATGACGATCAGTTTTTTGTCGGGCATGGCCGTGAAGGCCGCGACAATCAGGTCTACTTTTTTGTAAGGGACCATGCGCGAGGCGGTTACATAATAGTTTTGTTTTTCTTGCTGCAGAGTAAAGCTGGAAATGTCTACCGGTGGCGCAATAATTTGTGCCTGACGCCGGTACACCTTGAAAATTCTCCGCGCAACAAAGGTAGAGTTGGCGATGAAACTGTCCACACCATTGGCTGTGCGGGTATCCCAAAGACGTACATAGTGCAGGATAATGCGCGCTATCCATCCCTTGATACCATGATCCAGTCGGGACTCCTTTAAGTATTGATGCTGGAGATCCCAGGCATAACGAATGGGCGAATGCACATAACTGATGTGTAGTTGATCCGGCCCGGTCAGTACACCTTTGGCAACGGCATGACTACTACTGAGGATGAGGTCATAACTGGAGAGATCAAATTGTTCGATGGCTAGAGCCATGAGGGGTAAATAGCTACGGTACTTGGTCCTGGCTTTGGGCAGTTTTTGAATAAATGAGGTGTGGACGGGCTTGTTGGCGATGAAGCCACGTTTGTTGTCGGGAAGAAAATCTACCAGACTAAACAGATCTGCTTCGGGATAGCACTGGATCATCTGTTCCAGTACGCGTTCGGCACCAGCATAAGTTACCAGCCAGTCATGAACGATGGCCACGCGTGGCTTTTGGAGCGTCATTGGGGGTGTCCGGTGGTTTGCATGTGGGCTGATTATAAAGGGTTTGGATGGCAAGACAAATATCGCTTTCTGATGATGCACTGGAATGCCTCTGCTTCCGGTATGAAATTCTGCTAAAATCCTCCAGTCAAGATTTTTCGGATACATCCAATGGAAACCAGCAATCCCCCCAAGCGGCGGCTTGAGCCGCTCTGTGACAAAATATCCCTGCCGGTGATTCGCGCGGTGGTAGATGACTTTTACAATCGTATTCAGGTGCATCCGACCCTGGCCGAGCCATTTTCCATTGTTCAGGACTGGGACTTGCACAAGGATCGTCTGGTGCATTACTGGTGGACGGTATCGGGTGGACTGCCCTACAAGGACTACCGCTATGCGCTGGGGGACAAGCACGCCCCGGTGGGGGTCACCAATCCTTTGGTGGATGACTGGCTGGCTTTGTTTCACGAGACCATGCTGGACCACATGGACGCGGATTTGGCCAAACGCTGGCACGGTATGGCTGCGGGTATTGGTGAATCCCTGCGCTTGATGTTCGCGCCTCGCGAGAATTAGGCCGGGCCGTCACCCTGGTCCAGGAAAAAGCGATAGGCGGGATTGCTGCTTTCGGGATAATTGGGATAGTTTATTCTGGTCAGCATGTCTTCAAAGCGCTGCAAATCCGTATCAGGGACTTCAAAACCGGCCAGGACGCGCCCCAGGTCCACCCCGTTATTCCGGTAATGAAACAGGCTGATATTCCACTGGCCGCCCAGCTTTTCCAGAAATTCCATGAGCGCCCCCGGCCTTTCCGGGAACTCAAAGCGGTAGATGCGCTCATTTTGCGCTTCGCTGGCATGCCCGCCGACCATGTGGCGGATATGCAGCTTGGCCATTTCGTCATCGCTGAGGTCCAGCGCCTGATGTCCGCTTTCGCGTAATTGCCGGAGGAGGGCAGCGGCATCTTCCCGATTACGAATGGCGACGCCGACAAAAATATGGGCGCAATCCCGTCGGTGCAGCCGATAGTTGAATTCGGTGACGACGCGCTGGCCGATTGCCGTACAAAAGTCCTGGAAGGCACCGGGCATTTCCGGAATGGTGACAGCAAACAGGGCTTCCCGGGCTTCGCCCAGTTCGGCGCGTTCGGCAATGAAGCCCAGCCGGTCAAAATTCATGTTGGCGCCGGAGAGCAGGGCGACCCAAGCCCCACCCTGTCCAGGGTCTTCAGCCGCCTTGCGTTTCAGTCCGGCGAGAGCAAGAGCGCCAGCGGGTTCCATGATGGAACGGGTTTCATCAAACACATCCTTGATGGCGGCGCAGATTTCATCATTGCTGACCCGGACGACCTCATCCACATATTGCTGGCAGAGGGCAAAGGTGTGTTCACCGACCTGTTTGACGGCCACACCGTCGGCAAAAATACCTACCTGGGGCAGAGTGATCCGTTTCCCTGCCTGCAGGGACTGATACATGGCATCGGCTTCAAAGGGTTCGACGCCAATGATGCGAATTTCCGGGACAATGGACTTGAGGTAGGCGGCTACTCCGGCGATCAGTCCACCACCCCCGACGGGCACAAAAATCGCCTCGAGACCGGCACCCCGCTGCCGTAATATTTCCGCCCCCACGGTTCCCTGCCCGGCGATGACCAGGGGATCATCAAAGGGCGGGATAAATACCATGTCCGATTGCTGCACCAGTTGAAAACAATAGGTTTGGGCGTCCGAAAAGTTATCGCCGTGCAGAATCACTTCAGCGCCCCGCGCCCGCACCGCATTGACCTTGATTTCGGGCGTGGTGGCAGGCATGACGATGATGGCACGAATGCCCAGTTTCTGGGCGGAGTAGGCGACGCCCTGGGCATGATTGCCCGCGCTGGCGGTAATCACTCCGGCGGCTTTTTCGGCGGCGGAAAGTTGGGCGATTTTGTTGTAGGCGCCGCGTAGCTTAAAGCTGAATACCGGTTGCAGGTCTTCGCGCTTAAACAGAACCTCGCGCTGCAGGCGTGCACTCAACTTGGGCGCGGCTTCCAGCGGGGTTTCCCGGGCAACATCATAAACCCGGCTGCAAAGGACTTCCCGAAGCAGATTTTTCACGATTTTGGCTGCTCCCGGGGCTGGAGTTGCATGAGTTTGCGGAATTCGGCAATGTCCGGGGCCAGTGCGGCATTGGCTTTTTCTTCCATGGTTTCATAGCGGCGCAGCACTTCTTCACCCATTTCCGTCAGATGGGCACCGCCGCCGTGACTGCCGCCGGTGGCAGTGCTGACCACAGGCGTAAGAAAGCTGTGATTCATGGTGTCTACCAATAACCAGGCGCGTCGGTAACTCATGTGCATACAGCGGGCCGCAGCGGAAATGGAACCGGTTGCGCGGATATGGCGAAGCAACTCGGCTTTGCCGGGGCCAATGGCAATGGCTTCTGCCAGTAAAACCCGCAGACGTGGTTGCAGATGATCGCTCATGCGTTGTTCCTCCCGTCAAAATAATCCAGCAATGTGTGCGGTAACCAGTCCAGACGTCCGGGAAAAGGCCCGGACATGAAGCCTACATGCCCCCCATGTGGGGTTACGCAGGGCGTTATCGCCGCACTCAACATCGCCTTACGAACGCTGGCTATGGGTACAATCGGATCATCCGCGCTGTTTAGCAGCAGGGTAGGCACGGTAATATGACGAAGCAGGGGAGCGGATGATCCTTCTTCCCAAAAACTTTGGGCGCCTGCGAAACCATGTACCGGGGCCGTAAAATGCTCGTCAAAATCATACAGGTTTTTGGCGGAAAAAACCTGTGGCCAATCTGCCAGTTCTGGATAGTGTCGCTGAAAACGGCGCACACTTTGTTTCATGTTTTTCAGAAAGTAACGATTGTAAAAACGAATTCTGCCTTTCTGCAAAAATTCAGCAGTCGCTACCAGATCAATGGGGGCACAGACGCCAGCGGCTTTACTCAGGATCGGCTCAGCGTTGGCTCCCTGTTCACCGAGATATTTCAGAAGAGCATTGCCGCCCAGCGAAACACCTACTGCATAACGATTTCTGTCGGGCAGGAGTTCTGCAACTTTTTCCAGCATCCAGGCAATTTCGCTGCTGTCGCCGGCGTGATAACTGCGGGGCAGGCGATTGTCGATACCACCGCAGCCACGAAAATTGATGAAACAGCCGCCCCATCCTCTGTGGCGCAGGGCACTTGCCAGTGCCAGTGCATAATGTCCCCGTGAGCTGCTACCCAGGCCATGAAACAAAATGACCACGGGCGCTTGGGGAGGGGCGTCTATCCAGTCGACCGCCACTTGATCATGATCGGGTGTGGTCCAGATTTCACGGCGCAGGGGAACCTTGCCGGATCGGGCGAAAAAGGGGGCCCAGATCGTCTGCTGATGCCCACCCCGGGACCACCAGGGTGGTTGAAATTCACAGGACAACTTTAATCTTCGATGTAAGCGTCGTGCTGACGTAGGTAAGCCTCAAGATCGTCAATACAGCTTCCACAACCGCCGCCACAACCGGCGTGGACCATCAGCAGTTCCATAAAAGGTAAAGGTTCAGCGCGTTGGCGCTCCAGAATTTCCATAAAAGTGGCGGCCGAACAACAGCAGTAAGGGCTGTCATCGGCTTCCTCGGGTTCGGCAGACATGGTAAAAGCTTCACCTCTCAGCAAGGTACGCTGGAACAATGCCATACAGTAGCCATTGCGGGCGCGGGGTGCAAGACTTTGACAGCGGATTTTTGCAGGGAGTCGATTATTTTGCACTTGGGGCTGGTAATGTCTGAATCATGCTATAAAATGGCCCTATTGGGTGAACTGGATCTTGTTTGTCACAAAAGGTTCATAAAAGTGCCGCACTATTGTCATATTTGTGAGTCATAATAAGGAAGGTTTGCTATCGTTTTTGCACGGAGAGCTCTGCATGTTAAGCACTCAATCTCACGGCAGTACCGATCACGTGACTAAGAAAAAAGATCGTTCCTTGCGACTTTATCTGGCCCGTCATCAGGACGAAGTGGAGGCAGCGCAACGTTTACGTTATGAAGTGTTCAGTGCCGAATATGGCGCCCAACTCAGTGGTGGGCCGGGTCTGGACCAGGATGAATATGATCCTTTCTGTGAGCACCTGATTGTAGAAGATGAAAACCGTCAGGAGGTGGTGGGGACTTATCGCCTTTTCCTGCCCGAGAAAGTCCCTTCAGTGGGCCGCTATTATGCCGAGACAGAGTTTGATTTATCCCGTTTGCTCGCCCTGAACAGCCGGATCATGGAGCTGGGTCGTTCCTGCGTACATCCCGATTACCGTCAGGGCGGGGTGATTACCCTGCTTTGGTCGGGGCTGGCTGAGGCCATGTCCATGTGGCAGATCGATTACCTGATGGGTTGCGCGAGTGTGCACAGTACGGATGGCCCGGCCCTTGGGGCGTTGTATCAGCAACTTCAGCAATATTTGACTCCGCAGGAACAACGGGTTTTCCCGCTGCGCGAGGTTCCGGGTTTTGACCGGCTTGCAGAGGTGGAAGCCGCTTCTTTGCCTTCTCTGTTGAAAGGATATTTGCGGGCCGGTGTCCGGGTGGGGGGAGAGCCGTTCTGGGATCCCCAGTTTCACTGCGCAGATTTTTTTGTATGGTGTGAATCCAGCCTCATCACCCCCCGTTATCAGCAGCGCTTTCTGGAACCGGTGGGCTCCAGAAAATGAGAAGGCGCAAACAAACGCCGGCTCCGGTTCTCATTCACTATCCGGGGCGGCGTTTGCGGCGTATGCGGCCCAATGCCCTGCGGCGTTTTTGGCGGATCCCTATGCTGTTGCTTTATCTCTTGTTGGCTTATCCGCTGGCGCTGTGGACTTGTGCCCGCAAAGCGCAACCTGATGCGTCCAGTTATCGGGCTTTTGCCTGGTGGAGCCGTCGCGCCTTGCGGGTTTTGGGAATTCGCCTGCGTGTAGATGGTAAAATCCCGGTACAACCCGTGATGATTGCCGCCAACCATGTGTCTTATCTGGATATTCTGGCTCTGGCGACCTTGATTCCCGGCCGTTTTGTGGCGAAAAAGGAGATGCGTGACTGGCCCTTTTTCGGGATCATGGGGGTCTGGCTGGGAACTTTGTTTATTGATCGCAGCGATGCCCGTGCCAGTCAGCGCATCATGCGTCAGGCCAGTGACATTATTATGGCCGGAACCAGCGTGGTGCTGTTTCCGGAAGGAACCACCAGTGATGGTAAATCGGTGGGCGAATTTTATGCCGCGCCTTTTGAAACAGCCGCAGCCGCCAAAGCTGAAACGGTTCCGGTGGCCCTGCGTTATGAGGACGTGCTGCAACCGGGGCAACCCGATGGATTGTGTCCTTTTGTTGGGGACGACAGTTTGTTCGGACATCTCTGGCGGCTGGCCGCTGCAGCACCCTTAACCCTGCGGGTGGAATTTCTACCCGCCTTACCTTCTGAACTGGGGCGGCGGCAGCTCGCACAGCAAACCCGTATGGCAATCAGTGAGGCCTTGCAGCGCATGGAACAGGGTGCTTCTGTAACTTATCTGCAACCACGGCGCGGGCGTCATCCGCTGCGCGATGCTTGGGCAGCCTGGCGACGCAGCCACGGTGGCTGAGATTTAACTCTTTTCAAACTTAAATGGACTGCCTTGCAGGGTTCCAGCCATGGACCGTGTCCACGAGGGTGGCAACATTCTCTATGGGTGTTTGGGGCGTGATTCCATGTCCCAGATTGAAAATATGACCTGTTCCAGCACCATGACTTTCCAGAACCCGTAGAGCTTCCTGCCGTACGCCTTCGCTGCTGCCATACAGGGCAATAGGGTCCATGTTTCCTTGCAGGGCGACCTTTTGACCCAGCCGCTGCCGGGCGACATGCAGTTCCGTACTCCAATCGAGTCCGATGACATCAGCACCACTGTCGGCCATGGCCTCCAGCCAGTTGCCGCCACCTTTGGTAAAGATAATGACGGGAACTCTTCTCCCGTCTGCTTCGCGGCGCAGGCCAGCAATAATCCGGGTCATATAGGCCAGAGAAAACGCTGCATAGGCGGGAGTGCTGAGGCTGCCGCCCCAGGTATCAAAAAGCATGACAGCCTGGGCACCAGCAGCAATCTGGGCATTCAGATAGGCGGTTACTGAAATGGCAAGATGCGCCAGCAAATGGTGCAAGGTGGCGGGGTCGCTGTAAAGCAGGCTTTTGATATGGATGAAATCCCGGCTGCCACGACCTTCGATCATGTAGCAGGCGAGGGTCCAGGGGCTGCCGGCAAAACCGATGAGGGGTACGCGCCCATCGAGCTCGCGACGAATCAGGCGTACGGCATCCATCACAAAACGCAGTTCATTTTCAGGATCAGGTTGACTGAGGCGGGCAATGTCCGCCGCAGAGCGCAGGGGCTTTGCGAAAACCGGGCCTTCTCCTTCCTGAAAACTCAAGCCCAGACCCATCACGTAGGGGATGGTGAGAATGTCCGAGAAAAGGATGGCGGCGTCCAGGGGGAAGCGGTCGATGGGTTGTAAGGTGACTTCGCAGGCCAGTTCTGGCGTGGTGCAAAGAGTCAGGAAGTCACCCGCCCGGGCGCGGGTGGCACGGTATTCCGGGAGGTAGCGACCCGCCTGCCGCATCAGCCAGACCGGTACCTGATCTACGTTCTGCTGCAGGCAGGCGCGCAGAAAGCGGTCATTGTGCAAGGTGCTGGCCATAATCCTTAAACTCCCAACTGATCGAGAATACCCTCGGCGGCTTTGCGGCCTTCATCCACGGCAGTGACCACCAGATCCGAACCGCGCCGCATGTCGCCGCCCGCAAAAATGCGGGTATTACTGGTCTGAAACTGGGCATTGGTGCGAATCCGTCCGCGCTCGTCAATTTCAATGCCGTGTTCTCCAAACCAGGAGGCGGGGGAGGGATCAAAGCCAAAAGCAATGATGACCACATCCGCATCCAGAATTTGCTCGGAACCGGGGATGAGTTCGGGATGACGGCGACCTTTGGCGTCGGGTTCGCCCAGCTGCGTTTCCACCATACGGACAGATTTTATACCTTCTTGTTCAGTGCCGATAATTTCTACAGGCTGGCGATTGAAGAGGAATTTCACGCCTTCTTCGCGGGCATTGGCGACTTCCCGTCGGGAGCCGGGCATGTTTTGTTCATCGCGACGATAAGCACAAATGACGCTGCTGGCGCCCTGACGCACGGCAGTCCGTACACAGTCCATGGCCGTATCGCCACCACCCAGTACGACCACTTTTTTGCCGGAAAGGTTGATGTAGGGCAGAGTCGGGTCCGGAAGCTGCATCAGATGACGGGTGTTGGCAATCAGATAAGACAAGGCCTTGATGACGCCGGGCAGATGCTCACCGGGGAGATTGCCGGTCTTGGCGGTATAGGTGCCCATGCCGAGGAAGACGGCATCAAAGTCTTTGAGCAGTTGTGCCAGGGAAATGTCTTTACCTATTTCTGTTCCCAGTTGAAACTCAATGCCCATTTCCTGCAGCAGATCCGCGCGGCGGGCAATGACTTCCTTTTCCAGCTTGAAGGGTGGAATACCAAAAGTCAGCAGTCCACCTACGGCCGGATAACGATCAAAAACCGTGACTTGGGTGCCGGCACGATTGAGAACATCCGCACAGCCCAGTCCTGCGGGTCCGGCTCCGACGACGGCCACCTTTTTACCGTTGGGGCTGACGGTACCGGTGCTGGGACGCCAGCCGCGTGCCAGGGCTTCCTCGCTGATGAATCTTTCGAGATTGCCGATAGTGACGGCTCCGTAGCCGTCATTGAGGGTGCAGGCGCCTTCGCAAAGCCGGTCTTGCGGGCAAATGCGTCCGCAGATTTCCGGGAGGGTATTGGTCTGATGGGAAAGTTCTGCCGCTTCTTCAATGCGGTTTTCAACAATCAGCTGCAGCCAGTTGGGAATGTAATTGTGCACCGGGCACTTCCATTCACAATAGGGGTTACCGCAATGCAGGCAGCGATCGGCCTGGAGCTTGGCACTGTCCAGATCAAAACTGGTGTAGATTTCCTTGAACGCTTCGCGGCGTTCTTCTACGTCCAGTTTTTTCGGGTCCTGCCGTGGGTCTTCGATGAATGCAAAATGGCTCATAATTTTTCCTCGGGATAGCGCTGAGAATCAGCTGGCTTCTTCCAGCAGAACATCCAGCTTCGCTGCCTTGGGCACCACGAGCCAGACATCACGAATGAAATGAGACCAGTCTTTCAGCAGGCTGGCGGCGTAGCTGCTGCCGGTTTGGGCAACGTGGGTTTCGACATGACGGCGGAGCAGGGCCGCATAGCCGCGCATGGATTCGGTCTCGATGCGGTGACAGTTGACCAGTTCGCCATTGACCTGATCGGCGAACTGCCGGGCCTGATCGCGGACAAAAGCGAGACCACCTGTCATGCCCGCACCAAAATTGACACCCACGGAGCCGAGAATGATGACCTGGCCTCCGGTCATGTACTCGCAGGCATGATCCCCTGCGCCTTCAATGACGGCAATGGCCCCGGAATTGCGCACTGCAAAGCGTTCTCCGGCGCGCCCTGCGGCAAACAGGCGCCCACCTGTGGCGCCATACAGGCAGGTGTTGCCGACAATGGCCGAGTCCTGGCTGGCATAACTGGTCCCTGCCGGGGGGGCAATGACAATGGTGCCGCCGTTCATGGCCTTGCCCACATAATCATTGGCATCCCCATGCAGTTGCAGGGTTACACCCTGCACGCAGAAGGCACCAAAAGACTGACCGGCCGTGCCCGTCAGTTCCACATGAATGCTGTCTTCTGGCAGGCCGCTATTCCCGTAACGGCGCGCAATTTCTCCGGACAGGCGGGCACCAATGGAGCGATTGACGTTGCGGATCGGATAGTGCAAACGGGTGGGAATTTTGTCTTCCAGTGCCGGACGGGCATCCTTGACCATCTGTTCAGCCAGTTCACCCTGATCAAAGGGCGGATTGCGGTCCTGGGTGTGGAAGTTGACATCAGCATTACGCAGCTCTGCATTGGCGAGCAGTGGCAACAAATTCAGACGTTCCTGCTTTTCAGTCTGGGCTCCACCGATTTCCAGCAACTGGCTGGCGCCAATCAGTTCATCAAAGCGGCGGATGCCCAACTGCGCCATGATCTGACGGGCTTCTTCGGCCACAAAGCGGAAATAATTGATGGCCATTTCCGGCAGACCGGTGAAATGCTTGCGCAGGGTTTCATCCTGGGTGGCAATGCCGGTAGCGCAGTTGTTGAGATGGCAAATACGTAGGTATTTGCAGCCCAGGGCAATCATCGGCGCAGTGCCAAAGCCAAAGCTTTCTGCACCCAGTAAGGCCCCCTTGATGACATCCAGACCGGTTTTGAAACCACCATCAGCCTGCAGGCGTACCCGATGCCGCAACTGGTTGCGACGCAGGGTGACCTGGGTTTCGGCAAGTCCCAGTTCCCAGGGGGATCCGGCATATTTGACCGAGGTCAGCGGGCTGGCGCCGGTGCCACCATCATAACCGGCAATGGTAATGCGATCGGCATAAGCCTTGGCCACACCCGCAGCAATGGTGCCGACACCCGCTTCGGAAACCAGTTTGACGGACACATAAGCCTGGGGATTGATCTGCTTCAGATCAAAAATGAGTTGAGCCAGATCTTCAATGGAGTAAATATCGTGGTGGGGCGGGGGGCTGATCAGGGCCACGCCTTCCTTGGCATAACGCAACCGGGCAATGATGCCACTGACTTTGTGACCGGGCAGTTGACCCCCTTCACCGGGTTTGGCTCCCTGGGCAACCTTGATCTGCAATTCTTCGGCATTGACCGCATACTCTGGCGTCACGCCAAAACGCCCAGAAGCAATCTGCTTGATTTTGCTGACCTTGTTGTTGTGGTAGCGGGCAGGATCTTCGCCGCCTTCACCCGAGTTGGAGCGCCCACCAATGCTGTTCATGGCGATCGCCAGGGCTTCGTGGGCTTCCGGCGACAGTGCCCCCAGAGACATGGCTGCTGTATCAAAACGCGGAGTAATGGATTCAATGGCCTCCACTTCGCTGAGGGGGATGGGTTGCGCAGTGCTTTTCAGTTGCAGCAAATCCCGCAAGTTGGTGACCGGACGTTCGTTGACCAACCCTGCAAACACCTGGTAATCCTCATAGCGTCCGGATTTGACGGCTGTTTGCAGGCTTTGGACGACATCAGGATGGTAGGCATGATACTCACCCCCATTCACATATTTCAGTAGTCCACCCACGGGCAGGGTTTTTCTGGGAATGTAGGCATCGCGCACCTGCTGGCGGATATCGGCTTCGAGCAGTTCAAAACTGGCCCCGGCAATCCGGCTGACAGTACCCTTGAAGCACCGCTCCACCACCAGTTCATCCAGACCCAGGGCTTCAAAAAGCTGGGTACTGCGATAGGAGGCGAGGGTGGATATGCCCATTTTCGAGAGGATTTTGTAGAGCCCCTTGTCGATGCCCTTGCGATAATTTTCCAGGGCCTTGACCAGGGTCAGGGGCTGACTGAAGGCGTGCCGTTCGCTGAGGCTGCGGACAATGGCATAGGCGAGGTAAGGGTAGACGGCGGTCGCACCATAGCCAATCAGGGTGGCAAATTGATGGGGATCGCGGGCATGCGCCGTGGCTACGACAATGTTGGCTCGGGTCCGTAGGCCCGCATCAATGAGTGCATGATGAACAGCCCCTACTGCCATGAGCGCCGGAATGTAAAGGCGATCCCGCTCCAGAGCATGATCGGACAGCACCAGAATGACGGCACCATGGCGGACGGCGGTAATTACTTCTTCACAGAGCGCTTCAATGGCCCCACCCAGGTTGCTGTCTGTGGCAGAATAGCAGAGGCTGAAAGTCTGGCTGCGAAAGGCCGGTTCTTCACGACTGGTCAAAGCGACAAAAGTACTATCGGAAAGAATCGGTGAATGAATTTCGATGCGGCGGGCATATTCGGGACGCTCTGCGAACAGATTGCTTTCGCTGCCAATCACCGTATTCAGGGACATTACCAGGGCTTCACGCAGGGGATCAATGGGAGGATTGGTGACCTGCGCAAACTGCTGGCGGAAATAATCGGCAATGTGGCGTTTCTGCCGGGAAAGTACCGCCATGGGGGTGTCGTCGCCCATGGAGCCCACCGCTTCCTGAGCGCCTTCGGCGAGAATGCGGATGACCTGATCTTCTTCCTCAAAACTGACGCCAAAGGCCTTTTCGCTGAGCAGCAGGTCGGTAACGGGCAGGGCCGGGGTCAGATCATGGTCATCGCGATGCAGATGCTCCGCAAATTCATCCAGCCATTCCCGATAAGGATGACTGTTCATGATTTCGGTATCGATGCTTTCCGAGTCGAGGAAGCGTCCGCTCGCCATATCTACCGCGACCAACTGGCCGGGTCCGACCCGCCCCTGCACGGCAATGTCCTGATGCTGGTAGTCGAAAACGCCTACTTCCGAAGCAATGTTGATGATGCGGTCTTTGGTGATGACATAACGCGCGGGCCGCAAACCATTGCGATCCAAAGCGCAGGCGGCGATGCGGCCGGTGTTCAGAACCAGACCGGCGGGGCCATCCCAGGCTTCCATGCGCATGGAGTGATATTCATAAAAAGCCCGCAGAGCCGGTTCCATATGCGGAACATTGTGCCAGGCCGGGGGCACCAGCAGGCGGATGGCCTTGAAGAAATCCATGCCGCCCTGCACCAGCAGCTCCAGCATGTTGTCGAGACTGAAGGAATCACTGCCACCGCCTACGGCCGGAAGTACCTCAGCCATGGGCAGCAGGTCACTGTGCAATTGCGCTTCCCGGGCCTTAGCCCAGAGTCGATTACCCTGCACCGTATTCAGTTCGCCATTATGGGCGAGAATGCGGAAAGGTTGGCAAAGGCGCCACTCCGGCCAGGTGTTGGTGGAAAATCGCTGATGATAGGTGACCAGTGCCGAGCTGAAGCGCGCGTCGCGCAGGTCGGGATAAAATACTGGAAGATTTTCCGGAAGGACCAGGCCCTTATAGCCGATTACCTGAGAAGAACAGGTGACGGCAAAAAATTGCGGGTCTGCGACGAAACGCTTTTCTACCCGGCGACGCAGGCGATACAACAGCCGCTCATGCGTATCCACGTCCTGATCTTCGGGCAGGCCGACAAATACCTGCCAGACGGCGGGCAAGCTGCTCAGGGCTTCTTCTCCGCATGCCGAGTTGTCGGTCGGTACCTGCCGCCAGGCAACACTGCTCAGGCCGAGATCCCGGGCTTCTGCATCTAATGCATCACGGATGGTCTGGGCAAGGGTGGCGTCCCGGGGCAGAAAAAACTGACCCACACCAAAATGTTCAGGAAGCTTAATCCCCATTTCCGCAGCAACGCTGTGGAAGAACGCGCGCGGCATCTGGACCAGCAGGCCGCAGCCGTCGCCACTTTTACCATCAGCGGCTACTGCACCGCGATGCGTCAGGCGGGCCAGTGAGGCAATGGCCGTGGCGACAATAGCATGGCTGGCCTGATTATCCATCTGGGCAATCAGCCCGAAGCCGCAGGAATCTCTTTCAAAGTCGGAGGAGTATAAGCTTTGCGTCATTAGGTCACCTGGTCCGTTCCGTCACCCTGTCGCTGAACTGCAAAGCAGGGCTGGACATTATAGCGGGCTTATGGACGAGCTCCAAGAGGCGCAGGAGGGCCGATTGTCAGGCCTCCCCGTGGGGATCAAAGAGCCGGTCATATTCAGCAATGGCAAAACGGTCGGTCATGCCGGCAATGTAATCAGCGACTATGCGGGCCTTGCTTTTGTCCTGCTGATCCGTGGCCTGAATGCGTGCCTGATACTTTAAGGGAAGCAGGCGGGGATCTTCGCGCAGGGTGTGAAAAAGACGGCGCACCAGGCGTTTGGCTTTTTCCGCCTGCCGGTGAACCCGGGGGTGCCGATACATGCGATGAAACAGAAAGCTTTTCAGCGACTTGATTTGGCCAGCGATTTCCGGGCTGTGAGCCGCCAGTGGCCGGGTACTGGCCCGGACCTCGGCAATGCTGGTGATATGATTACTCTGGATACGCTGTCGCGTTTCCGCAACCAGGTCATTAATCAGCAGATTGATCAGGCGCCTGCCGGTTTCGTGACGGAGAATGGTTTTAGAAGCCTCCGGATACCGATCCTGTACTTCGGAATAGATCGAGCCGTACAAACTGTTGCTGCACAGTTCCTGCAAATCCAGCAGGCCCGCGCGCAGGCCATCGTCAATATCGTGATTATTGTAGGCGATTTCATCGGCCAGATTGGTGATTTGCGCTTCCAGGGAAGGTTGGGTACCGCGCAGAAAACGCTCGCCCACATCGCCCAGATCGGCGGCTTTGCTTTTGGCGCAATGTTTGAGAATACCTTCCCGGGTCTCAAAACTCAGGTTCAGACCGGGGAAATCGCCATAACGGACTTCGAGACGGTCCACAATCCGCAGCGACTGAATATTGTGCTCGAAGCCGCCGAGATCGTCCATGCATTCCTGCAGGGCATCCTGTCCGGCGTGACCAAAGGGGGTATGGCCGAGATCGTGGGCCAGGGCGATGGCTTCTACCAGATCTTCATCGAGTCCCAGCTGCCGGGCAATGGCACGCCCAACCTGCGCGACTTCAAGGGTGTGGGTGAGGCGGGTACGATACAAATCTCCCTCATGATTGACGAACACCTGGGTTTTATACTCCAGACGGCGAAAAGCGCTGGAATGAATGACCCGGTCGCGGTCGCGCTGAAAGGGGCTGCGGCTTTCCGGAGGCGTTTCGGGATGTTTGCGGCCCAGGCTGCTTTCGGCACGGGCGGCGTAGGGGGCCAGCATCCCCTGAAAAACGCTGCCTTGATTATTCTGCACGACCGGCATGCTCCTCGCTGGGCGGGGATTGTTCCGACTCGTCGATGACCCGCTGCATGGTTTCTGCCAGCAATGGCAGGCGGGCGGCAAAAAGCGCATAGGCCGCATCTGCATATTCGCGGATTTCATACTGGGCATCTTTTTTGCGCCGCAATTTGAAAAAATTCATGAGGCTACGAAAGTTGATGGTCCAATACACATCCGAGTAGGCAGCAACCGGCATGACGTTACGGAGAAGCTCCCGGGCACGGCCCCGATAAGGGTCACGACCGCCTTCCTTGGGTGCCAGTTCGCCGGATTCGCGGGCCTGATCAATACGTGTGCAGGCAGCGCTGTACTGGGTTTCATACCACCGGAAAAGTTGACCCATCAGGGCTTCGTATTCGGACATCACCGTATCGTCCAAAACGGCATAACCATCTACCGTGCGTGCCGACTCATCAGGAATATAGGCAACAGAGATGGGCTTGCGGTAACGCATGGAAAATTCATTCCAGCTGGAAACCCGGTGTTTGACCCATTGGCGGAGCACAAAAATGGGCGCAATAAAGCGAAAACGGAAGTAGATGGTTTCAAAGGGGGTGCCATGTTGATCGCGGAGCAACTGGTAGAGCAGATTGCGATCGCGCTCGTTAAAGTCATGACCATTTTTCAGGCGTTGATTGGTCGTACTGATGCGGGCGGTATTGATGATGGTGGCTTCATCTCCCCAGCTTTCCTCCAGCTCGATGAAGCCAAAATTACCAATGCGCCGGGTTCCCCCGGGATTGAGAGCCATGCGCTGTGTCATTTCTGCCTGCAATTCTGCAGTGGCCTTGTTGATTTCGTTCATGCACTACGCTCCATAAAAGCCTGCAGGGTCTGGATAATGGCCGCAGGCGGCACATCGCCGGTAATCAGGGCGTTGCCAATGCTATTGAGAAGAATGAAGCGGATTTGACCGCCTTCCGCTTTTTTATCGACTTTCATGAAATCCAGATAGACGGAAGTTTCCAGGCGTGGGGCCAGAGTAGGGAGTCCCGCTGCCTTGATCAATTTGAAAATGCGATTTTGTTCGCTTTCCCGCAGCAAATCCAGACGTCGGGACAGATCAGCGGCCATGACCATTCCGATAGCTACGGCTTCGCCATGCAGATAATGTCCGTAACCACTGGCGGCTTCAATGGCATGGCCAAAAGTGTGACCAAAATTCAAAATGGCGCGCAGCCCCCCTTCCAGCTCGTCCCTGGCGACCACATCCGCCTTGTCCCGGCAGGAGGTTTTGATGATTTTTGCCAGGGCTTCGGTGTCGCGGGCGAGCACGGCATCCAGGTTGTCTTCCAGCCAGGAAAAAAAACCGGGATCATTAATCAATCCGTATTTGATCACTTCGGCAAGACCTGAACGAAACTCCCGTTCTGGCAGGCTATCGAGGGTGTCTGTATCGACGATGACCGTGCGGGGTTGATAAAACGCACCGATCATGTTTTTACCCAGAGGATGATTGACGCCGGTTTTTCCACCCACGGAAGAATCCACCATGGCCAGCAGGGTGGTGGGAATTTGCACACAGGCCACGCCGCGTTGATAAACGGCAGCAGCAAAGCCGGTGATATCACCCACCACCCCACCGCCCAGCGCGCAGAGTGTACAGTCGCGACCATAACCGGCACTGAGCAGATGCCCGGCGATGAGCTGGATATTGTCGAGAGACTTGCTTTCTTCCCCCGCTGGCAGGGTGATGACCAGTGAATCCTTGTTCAGGGCCTTCAGGGTGTTTTGCAGGGCCTGCAGATAAAGTGGCGCGACATTCGTGTCGGTAATGATGGCGACCGGTCCCTTACTCAAAACCGGAGCGAAGAAGGTTGTGTCGCCGATAATGCCGCTGCCAATATGAATGGAGTAGCTGCGCTGACCAAGTTCTACACGAAGACTTTGCATATAATCTGAGCTCTTGTGGGCGGGTTTACCCTTCCATTGTTGAGTTTCTTGGGCCTGCAGGCAAGAGGGGCGTCCTCATTTAACCTGTTTGTGTGTGTAAATACCTTAAAATTCGCCGTAATACCTGATCTGAGCGCAGGCCATCACCGCTCACCCGCCAATGGGCGGTCTGCTGGTAAAGGCTGCTTCTTTGCTGGGCGAGGCTGCGCAGACGACTTTCCAGGTCTGAAGTTTGCAGCAAAGGACGGTTACGGTCGTGGCGGACTCTTTTTAACTGTTCTTCTACGCTGACATCCAGATAAATTACCTGACCCTTGTGGCGCAGATGAACGCGGTTGCGGGGATCGAGAATAGCACCGCCGCCAGTGGCAAGGACCATATCCTGATTGTGCTCAGCCAGATCGGCAATGACTTTCGCTTCGCGCTCGCGAAAGCCGGCTTCTCCCTCAATTTCAAAAATAGTGGGTATGTCCACGCCCGTTTGGGTGACGATCAGTTGGTCACTGTCAACGTAGGGAATACGTAAACGGGCGGCCAGAAGCCGCCCGATGGTCGATTTGCCCGAGCCCATCGGCCCGATCAGAATGACCGTTCCGGTCATTGTCCGAGATTGCTATCGCCGTCGGCACCCGCGAGGCCGTCCTGGGCGTCACCGCCCACAACTTTGGGGGTGATGAACACCAGTAATTCGGTTTTGGCGACGCTGTCAACGTTACTTTTGAAGAGCCAGCCCAGCAGCGGAATATCTTTCAATAGAGGTATACCTGTCTGGTTGTGATTGGTGGTGTCCGTATAAATACCGCCAATAACGATGGTCTGTCCATTGTTGACCAGCAGTTTGGTTTTGACTTCCTGAGTCTGGATGGGAATACCGGAAGGCAAGGCATTGGCGTAATTGGGCTGATTGTTTTTGGCGTCCACATCCAGGGTGATTTTGCCGTTGGGTGAAATATGCGGCGTCACATCCAGACTCAATTCGGCTTTTTTGAAGGAAACCGAAGTGGCGCCACTGCTGGTGGATTGCTGATAGGGGATTTCCTGACCCTGAGAAATGACTGCCTTTTCATTATCCTCAGTCATGACTTTCGGACTGGAGATGATTTTGGCGCGGTTATTCACCTGCAGGGCCTGCAATTGCAGGTTCAGAATGCGATTACCTGCAGCCGTTCCCAGGGCAAAGCCCAGAGAAGCTGGGCTAGCACTGGCCAAGGCCGTACCCGCATTGGAAGCAGCGAGATTGGCAAGAGCCGGTACGGTGAAGCCCGTGCCGGTCGTAGAACTGGAACTGCTGCCGCCCTGGATGGGATATGCACCACCCTGGGTTTCCGTTGTGCCCGTGGCTCCGGTTCCGGAAAGATTGACGACGCCACCTGCACCGTTGGAGGTATAGGTGCCACCCCAGTTGACGCCCAGAGAATGCGCCGCACTGGTGGTTATCTGGACAATGCGCGCCTCAATCAGGACTTGCGGTACGGGCTTGTCGATTTTGGCAATCAGTTTTTTGATATTTTCAATGTCTCGCGGGGTATCCCGGACCAGCAGGCTGTTGGTCCTCGTTACTACGGCCACGGAGCCGCGTGGGCCAAGCAGGGAGTTACCGATAATGCTGGATTTTGGCAGTCCAAGGGCGTTTGCCAGAGATTGTTGTTGATAGCTGCTCATCTGATCGTCAGGGGCACCAGGTTGCTTGTTCTGGTCAAAACCTTCCAGCAGTGAAGCAATACTCGAGGCCTTGGCGTACTTGATCTGAATGAGCTGGGTTTCCAAAGGTTCCAGCTTGCGCTTGCTGGCATCGGCTTTAAGTTCCGCCTCTTCCTGGCTGGTAATCTGGTTGGCGGGCGCCACCCAGAGGATATTGCCAATGTGTTTGACCGCCAATCCCTGAGATTCGAGAATGACCTTGAAAGCCTGTTCCCAGGGTTCATTTTTCAAACGGATGGAAAGGCTGCCCGTCACATTATTGGAAACCACAATATTCTGGTGGGTGAAGTCGGCAATAACCTGCAAGGCATCCCGTACGCTGATGTTCTGGAAATCCATGCTCAGACGGGCGCTATCCTTGGGATTCTCAACCGCACTTTCGGTCTTGGGATGCACATCAATCATGGTCTGCTGACCCAGTTGATAAGCCGAGTATTCATAGGGACCATGAATGGCAAATACCAGGCGGGTATTCCGGCCAATAGGATAACTATCCACAAACTGTACCGGAGTGCCGAACTGGGTCACCCCAAAGCGATGGGTGTAGCTGGCGGGTAAGGTCGTGTTTTTGAGTTCAACCACCAGTTTGCCATCTTCCCGGGTAACGTTCATTTCCGGTTGCGGTCCGGTGATGGATAAATCCAGAATACCGCCACCCTGTTTGCCGCGCTTGAAATTCAGGCCATTGACCTGAGTGCCGTAGGTCATGACCGGAGCAGGAGCTGCTGCGGGACTTGCCATGACAGTAGCAGGACTGGATACCTCTGTTGCGCTTGAGGTCGCTGCCGGGGCAGGAGCTGCTGCAGGTGCGGTGCTGTCGACAAACGCCAGGCGATAACCGCCAACTGTAGGTTCTATCATGACTGCCTGGGGAGATTTCAGCAGCAGGTCCAGCCGAGCATTATGTCCCTCGTTTTCGGTCAGTACATTTTGTACTGCTCCGCTACCCATGACGGTGCCCACAGAGGGCAGAAAGTGCGCGTTGGTGAAATCGATTTGAACCCTATACCCGCCGTTAAGGGTATTGACATCATAGGCAGGGCGCGAATCACTATGAATGATGAAAGCGGTACCATGTTGATCCGGGCTGGGCGTGATGCTGCTGATAAGACTTTCCGCCCAGGCTGCCCCAGAGCTCAGGCTGAGTGCCGCAGCCAAAATGGCGCCGGTTAATGGACGCAGGCGCGGATGACGGCTACTGAGTGGAAGCTGGGCATTGTTTGCTGTGCGCATCTTTTTGTATTCCTCTGTATTCTTCGGGGTCAGGCTCGTCATGTTCAGTTACCACCCTGCATGTGTAAAACGGTCTGTTGTTTTTTGTAACCACCAAAAGCATTGGGTAAATATTGCTCAACAGTGACAGATTGTTTGCCCATCCTGTCGTCAATGCCCGTTATGCGTCCGTCATGTGTTCCGATGTAGCTACCCAATGTCGCGCGATATACTTTTGAGTCTGGAGCCGCAATGACGGCCCAGAGCTGTCCGTTAGCAGTACGCATGATGCCGCTGACGCTCAGGCTGGAAAGTGCATATTTCTCGAGGGGTTGAACAGGGCCATGAGAAGCCGGACGAGGGCCGGTATCTTCACTGGCGGCTTCCTTGCGCAGCAGCATTTCGGAAAAGCTGGTAAATGGATCATGATTGGCCGGGTTATTATAGGCAGTAGGCTGATAAGCCGGAGTTTTGGGCAAGGGCGTAATGTGATGGTTGGTTTTTGGTCCGTTGGCCACAAACTCCCGTAAATGACTTAAGTTATCGCTGTCCGAGCAGCCCGCCAGCAAAGTGATGGCGACGCTGAAAGCCAGAATATGACGGGTTTTTATATAGAAATTCGCTCGGATTGGTTTCATGGCTTACCCCCGGCCTGGTTATTATTGCTTTTGTCTCCGCTATCCAGATAACGATAAGTGGTTGCCGTACATTGCATGGTCAGCTGCTGGGCAGCAAGGGCCTTGGCGGCAGGTGTGCTACCGGTATCAGGAACCCGGGTAATATCAATCCCGCTGATAGTGACGATGCGGGGCATGGCAGCTACTGCTGCAGCAAAACGTCCGATGTCATTATAGGTACCAACCACTTTCAGTTTTACCGGAATTTCAGCGTAAAAATTCTTGTTGATTTCACCAGTGGGTTGAAACAGCTCAAAATCCAGCCCCCGGCTGCGTCCTGCCAAAGTCACATCATCCAGGAGTGATGGAATCTGGGTCCGGTTTGGAAGCTGTTCCAGAAACTTCTGAAACCGCACATTCATTTCCTTGATTTGTGCTTGATAGGCCGGTAACGATGCCGCCAGTAGCTGCTTTTGCCTGATCTGGATTTTCAGGCTCTGTTCCTGAGTATGCAGCGCATCGTATTTGTCGTTTTCCGGGGAGATGAATTCAAACCAGACGACAATGCCCAAAATCACGATAATGATGGCAATGGCAATCAATTTGGTTTTTAGCGGCCAGCGGAGGACGTCATCCACCTGCAAATTACGAATTTCGTCGAAAGTCACGGCTGGACCTCCTGTGTGCCCGTTGTCTGAGCGCTTTTATCGGCTGCGGTGGGTTTGCGGATGTTCATTTGTAAGGTGAACTGTCCAACCTCCTCGGAACCCAGTTTGGATTTGCTGATAATGTTTAACTGCGGTTCGGTAAATATTTTGGAGGCATCAATATTCCGCATAAAAGCGGCTACCTGATCATTATCTTCCGCATAACCATTCACGGTCATGGAATTTCCGGATTGCTGTAAATGGGTCAGAAAAACACCATTGGGGGTTTCTGCGGCCAGGGTATTGAAAACCTGTACTACCATATCCCGTTTATCCTGAAGATCGGTGATGATACCTTCTCTGGCGAGTAATTCATCCCGTTTTTTGCGGAGGTCGGCAATGGACGCGATTTTGCTGTCCAGTTGTGTGGTTACACCCTGCAGGTAATTGACTTTGGTCTGTTCACTGGCGACCCGGGCACTGAAAATGCTGTAAATTCCATAATAAAAAAGTGCTGCCAGCAAAAGAATGCCGAGGAGTGCGGCGGCCAGGAACTGGCTGCGTTTGGTGCGGCGCGCTTCGCGATAGGGAAGCAGGTTGATGCGAATCATGCCGAAATCCTCCGCAAAGCCAGACCACAGGCAACCGCCAGGGATGAGCGATCGGAGTCCATAAAACGCCTGCTGATTTGGGGTGAAATTTCCATGCCAGCAAAGGGATCGGGGACCAAGACCGGAAAACTGACCATTTGCCGTAACTGGTCGGCCAGTTGTGGAATTTTTGCACCTACTCCAAAAAGGTGGACGGCTGCTGTGGGTACGTCGGGCATGCTGGCCTGAAAAAAATCCAGAGAACGGAAAAGTTCCTGAGCCATATTGCGGGCAAAAGGCTGAAGCACTTCTTTTTCGTATTCTGGTGGGAGTCCGCCAAAACGCTCCATGCGCTGGGCGTCGTTACTGTCGAGATTATAGCGGCGCTGAATTTCTTCCAGTAGTCGGCTCAGACCAAAATTATGTTCCCGGGAATATACGGGATGTCCATCCTGAAAGACGTAAATGTTGGTAGTGATACTGCCGATTTCTACTAGAACAATGCCTTTGCCAGCTTGGTTAACGGTTTTGGTATTTGCTCCATTCAGATGCTCATGAAGTAACCACAGTGCAAACGGTTTGACATCGACAATCTGTGGCTTCAAGCCTGCCTCTTCGAGAACTGCTGCGCGATCTTCAATAGCTTCTTTTTTGCTGGCAACCAGCAAAACGTGATTGAAGCCCTTGCGCGTCTCATCTGGACCAAGAACAGAAAAATCAAAATTCACGGCATCAATACTGTAGGGGATGTATTGACTGCCTCCGTAGCGGATCTGGTCTTCGATCCCGACTTCGTCCAGATCAGCCGGCAGGGAAATGACTTTGACAATGGCGGTATTGGCGGGAAGGGCTGTAGCAACAGCCTTGGTACGAATGCGTGAACGTTCCAGAATAGTGCGCAGGGCGCGGGAAACGGCTTCAGTATCCAGAATATCCCGATCACTGACCGCTCCTGGCGGTAATGTCTCGGAATCAGCGTGCTCCACCCGGATTTTTCCACGGCTTTGGGCCAGCGAAACGAGCTTTACGGCATCAGAGCTGATATCCAGGCCCAGCAAAGGAGAACTTGGTATGCTTAGCACGTCTATTCCTTTTTTATGGTCTGACAAATGTTACAATCATTGCCTTGCAAATTAAGTTGATGAAACGTATGCATGGCTAGTATCTTTTTCGCAACTTGCGGTGGAAATTAGCAGCATTCCGGATTCTGTCAAGGCGCGAGACTACAAATAGTTACTCTTGTAGTGTCCGGTACGGCTATAAATCAGGCAAATAGCAGGAACCTTGATGACAGCAGAGCAACAAATATCGGATAGGCGCTGGATGAGCATGGCTCTGGATCTGGCGGCGCAGTCGGCTGCTGTCGGAGAGGTGCCGGTCGGTGCGGTGCTGGTGAACGAGGACGGAGTATTCATGGCGGGCGCCCACAATGCACCCATTGCCGAACACGATCCCAGCGCGCATGCAGAAATACGGGTGTTGCGTGCAGCAGCACGTCTGGCTGAGAATTATCGACTGACGGGATCCACGCTCTACGTCACTTTGGAACCCTGTGTCATGTGTGTAGGAGCCATGCTTCATGCCCGGGTCAGCCGGGTAGTTTACGGAGCGGCTGATCCCAAGGCGGGGGCGGTGGAAAGCCTTTATCATTTACTGGACGACTCGCGTTTTAATCATCGCATTATGGCGGAAGGTGGTCTGTTGGCAGAACAGTCAGCAATCTTATTGCGGGATTTTTTTCGGGTGCGGCGCGCCCAACAAAAGGGTAAAGCATGAAGCATTTCAGTGCGGAGTGGAAAATTCAACACGGTGGCCGGGGGCTGCATGAGCTGACGGAAAAGCTCCAGGATTGGCTCCAGAGCATAGGTGCCCGGGAGGGGCTGGTGAATGTGTTTGTTCCCCATACTTCGGCCAGTCTGATTATTCAGGAGAATGCTGATCCGGACGTGCAAAGGGATATTCTCGGGTATTTTGCCCGGCTGGTGCCCGATGATGATCCCCATTTTTATCATCGCAATGAAGGCCCGGATGATATGTCTGCGCATTTGCGTTGTGTATTGACCCAAAATAGTCTGGTCATACCGGTCAGGGAAGGCCGCGCAGCCCTTGGGGTCTGGCAGGGCGTTTTTTTATTTGAACATCGTACCCGCCCCCTGACCCGGCAGGTATTGCTCAGTTTTCAGGGCGCAACAGGAGAATTTTGAATGTCGAAATTTACAGATGTTTATCGGGGGATGCTGTGGGGTATCAAGGACTGGGCACGTTGGGACACTTTTGTGGAAACCCTGGACGCTCAGGCCGATGATGGCTGGTATGTGTATTTTGTCGGGGTGGATTATCCTGAACAGCCGGTGAAGGCTGAAGTGCTCCGGCAGCGTCTGGCGGCCATCAGTGCGCTGTTGCACCAGGATCATCGCGAAAAATACCTGGGTATTGTCTATGTGGATGATTTTGACCATCCACAACTCATTAAAATATATGATCCCAACAACCTCGGCGCATCTTGCGGCAGCAGTGGCAAACTGGTTCCGCCCGGCTGGATTTTGTCGCGCATGGCACCTGATGATCTCGGATCATTTATCGTCCCGGAAGGCCGCAAACGCTGGTGGCGAGAACTGACTCAAGCTTAAGCGGATTGGCATTAGACGGTAGCCTTTTGTACTCTTGATAAAATTCCAAACTGAGGAGAACCCATGGAAGCCGACCTGAAACCCCTGGAATTCGAGGGGATTCGCCGATTACTGGAAAAATTGTGTGCGACCCCTTTTGGTGCCGATGCGGCCCGTAATTTGGGGCCTGCCCCCAGTGTCGGTGTCGCCCGGCAGTTACAGGATGCCATTACGGCGGCGCGCTTTGGTCTGGAGTCCGGCGAAGGACCGGTGGTTCCGGAATTACCGGATATTCGTGCTGCTATCCGCCAGGTTGCCAGTCCTGGTGCAGCACTGGCAGGAACCGCTTTCCGCAACCTGGCGCTGGTGTTGCGCGTGGGCAAGGAATTGCGTCCTTTTGCTGAAAAGCGACCTACCTTGTTGCCAACCGGGCCGGAACGTCTGGATGCAGCCGCCGATCTCCTTCCCAAAATTGACGCCGTGTTGATGCCCAACGGCAGCGTCCGCGAAGATGGTAACGCCGCGCTGCGCCAATTGCATGCCGAACTCAAAACCGAACGCGATCAGATTCAGAGGTCCATGCAGTCCCACCTGGGCACTCCGGGTGCCAAATTGCACTGGTCCGGGCAGCGTGCCTGCGTACATCTGCCCGATGGCGCTACGGATCAGATTCGCGGCGTGCGGCGGGGTACTGGTCCGGGTGGTCATGGTTATCTGGTAGAGCCTATGGAACTGGTGGCCAGCAATAATCGGCTGGAGAAAATCGCCGGGAGTATTGAGCAGGAAAATCAGGCCATTCTGCGTGCGCTCAGTGATGAAGGCAGGGAACGGCTCAGTGCCCTGCAGCACTTGGTGGAATCGCTGACCTGGCTGGATCTGGCCATTGCTGGTGCGCAATTATCCATTCATTTACAGGCCAAGGCGGCAGAAATGGTGGATGAACCGGTATTGATTCTGGAAGAGGCCTATCACCCGCAACTGATCCTGGCCTACGCTGAAAAGCGCGGCCCGCAACCCAAGCCGCTGACGGTACATATAAATCCCGATTGTCCGATTCTGGTAGTGACCGGACCTAATACGGGCGGGAAAAGTGTTTCACTGAAAACCGTGGGCCTGCTGACCGTAATGGCCCATTGCGGACTGCATGTTCCGGTGGCGGGACGGGCTGTGGTCGGTAACTTCACCCGGATTTTTGTCGATATGGGCGATCCGCAAAGTGTGGCTTTTCAGCTTTCCACCTATTCCGGGCATGTGGAAGTGCTCAAACGTCTTCTTGCCGACGCCGATGATCATACCCTGATTTTACTGGATGAATTGGGTACTGGTACCGACCCGGAAGAGGGCGCCGCCCTGGCCATGGCGGTACTGGACCACCTGGCCGAGCGGGGGGTGCGCGGCATGGTGACGACCCATTTGACCCCTCTCAAATCCTTTGCTGAAAGCCATGCCTGTCTGCGTAATGCTTCCATGCGTTTTGATCATGAACGGCTGGAGCCTACCTACGAGCTGGAGATTGGTGTGCCTGGCCGTTCGCTGGGACTGGTGATTGCCGCCAAACGCGGCCTGCCGGAAAACCTGGTCGCCAAGGCCCGCGATTACATGGAAAATTTACATAAGCATTACTAATGGCGGGCTATAGATGGCGGGCAAAGTACGCCAAGGCATTTTTATTTGACCTGCATGGGAAAACTGTCTAGTTTTTTGCGCTGATACTTTATTCCCTGAGGAGTACGACGATGACGTCCCCGACCACCACCCATGAGCGCCTGAGCCCAAAAACTGAATCCGAAACCTTGACCGGTGCCGAGATTGTGGTGCGCGCCCTGCGTGATGAAGGTGTGGAATTCGTTTTTGGTTATCCCGGTGGTGCTGTTCTTTACATTTACGATGCCCTGGATAAGCAGGAAGCCGTGCAGCATGTACTGGTACGCCATGAGCAGGCGGCTGTGCACGCTGCTGATGCTTATTCCCGGGTGACCGGCAAGGTGGGCGTGGCGCTGGTGACCAGTGGTCCGGGTGCCACCAACGCCGTTACCGGCATCGCCACGGCCTACATGGACTCCGTCCCTCTGGTGGTGATCAGTGGACAGGTTCCCGTTGCGCTGATTGGTAATGATGCCTTTCAGGAAGTGGATACGGTGGGTATTACCCGGCCTTGTACCAAGCACAATTTCCTTGTCAAGGACATCAAGGATCTGGCTAGTACCTTGAAGGCCGCTTTTTATCTGGCGGCAACCGGCAGACCTGGCCCGGTGCTGGTGGACATTCCCAAGGATGTGACCAGCCATCAGTTTGCCTATCACTATCCGGACAAGATTTCCTTGCGATCCTACAAGCCGACAGTCAAGGGACATCCCGGGCAGGTGCGCAAGGCCATGCAGATGATTGCCAGTGCCCAGCGTCCGATGTTTTATACCGGTGGCGGGGTGATATTGGGGAATGCTTCTGAAGAGCTCCGCAAGCTGGTCCGGAGCCTGAATGTGCCCATTACCCATACCCTGATGGGCCTGGGCGCTTACCCTGCTTCTGACCCCCAGTTTGTAGGCATGTTGGGTATGCATGGCACTTATGAAGCCAACATGGCGGTACAGCATTGTGATGTGCTGGTGGCGTTGGGCGCACGTTTTGATGACCGGGTTACCGGTAATCTCGCCAAGTTCGCGCCGCATGCCAAAATTGTGCATGTGGATGTGGATCCTTCCTCCATTTCCAAAAATGTCCGGGTGGATGTGCCGATTGTTGGTGATCTCCAGCAGGTCCTGACGGAAATGAATCAGGTACTTGGTGAATTGGATGCACTGAACGACCCCCATGCCATGCAGGCCTGGTGGGCGCAGATTGCGGAATGGCGCAAGCGCGATTGTCTCCATTACCAGCAGGATGAGCAGATCATCAAGCCGCAGTTTGTGGTACAAAAACTGTTTGAACTGACTGGCGGAGATGCCATTGTGACTTCTGATGTGGGACAGCATCAGATGTGGGCTGCCCAGTTTTATGGTTTTGATAAACCCCGTCGCTGGGTGAATAGTGGTGGTTTGGGAACGATGGGTTTTGGCTTGCCTGCAGCCATGGGAGCGCAGGTGGCTGAGCCCGATGCTACGGTGGTCTGTATTACCGGTGATGGCAGTATCCAGATGAATATTCAGGAATTATCTACCTGTCAGCAATACAAGTTGCCCCTCAAGGTGGCCTGCCTGAATAATCATTATCTCGGTATGGTCCGCCAGTGGCAGGAATTCTTTTATGAAGATCGTTATGCCATGAGCTATGTGGATGCCTTGCCGGATTTCGTGAAACTGGCTGAAGCCTATGGGCATATTGGTTTGCGTGCGGATACTCCCGCTGACGTCGAGCCAGTCATCCGCGAAGCCTTACTTCTCAAGGATCGTATGGTATTCATGGATTTCCGCGTGGATGCCAAGGAGAATGTTTATCCCATGGTGCCTGCTGGTGCGGCACTTTCTGAAATGATCCTGGTGTAAGCATGCGCCATATCATTTCTATTTTATTGGAAAACGAAGCGGGTGCCTTGTCGCGGGTGGCAGGTTTATTTTCGGCGCGGGGTTATAACATTGAGGCCATGACGGTAGCGCCAACCCATGATGCCAGCATCTCGCGCATGACTGTGGCCACCAGCGGTTCCGAAGAAATCATGGAGCAGGTACTCAAACAGTTGAACAAGCTGATTGAAGTGATTCGCGTGCATGATCTCAGCGAAGGGCCGCACATTGAGCGTGAGCTGATGCTGATCAAGGTTCACGCTGTCGGCCCTGATCGTGAAGAGGTGAAGCGGCTTTCGGATATTTTCCGGGGGCGGATCATTGACGTCACTGATCGTTCTTACACCATTGAACTCACGGGTCCTGGTGACAAGCTGGATGCCTTTATTCATGCGCTGGACCCGGGCATGGTCATTGAGGTGGTGCGCAGTGGTGCCAGCGCCATCAGTCGCGGGGCCAAGGCCATCTGAATTTTTCCTGATTATTATTCATTTTTGGTACATACGCAGAGGTTTACATGAAAGTTTACTACGATAACGATGCTGATTTGGCTCTCATCCAGAAAAAGAAAGTAGCCATCATTGGTTACGGCTCACAGGGGCATGCCCATGCTCTGAACCTCAAGGATTCCGGGGTTTCCGTAGTGGTCGGTCTGCGCAAGGACTCTGCTTCATGGGACAAGGCCGTCAAGTCCGGTCTGGAAGTGAAAGAAGTCGGTGACGCAGTGGCCAGCGCTGATGTGGTCATGATTCTGACGCCGGATGAAGGCCAGGCCGCTTTGTACCGTGATGAAATTGCGCCCAAAATCAAACAGGGTGCGGCACTGGTTTTTGCCCATGGTTTTAACGTGCATTTCGGTCAGATTCATCCCCGCGCTGATCTGGACTGCTTTCTGGTGGCGCCCAAGGGGCCCGGCCATCTGGTCCGTTCCACTTACACCCAGGGAGGTGGGGTGCCCAGTCTGATTGCCGTGCATCAGGACGCCAGTGGCAATGCCACCAATATTGCTCTGGCTTATGCCAAGGCCAATGGTGGTACTCGTGCCGGGGTCATCGAAACGTCCTTCCGTGAAGAAACCGAAACCGATTTGTTTGGTGAGCAGGCGGTACTCTGCGGCGGCGCCACGGCCCTGGTACAGGCCGGTTTTGAAACGCTGGTCGAAGCAGGGTATGCGCCGGAAATGGCCTATTTTGAGTGTATGCACGAGCTGAAGCTGATTGTCGATCTGATGTACGAGGGGGGTATTGCCAACATGCGTTACTCCATCTCCAACACGGCAGAATATGGGGATCTTACCCGTGGCCCGCGTGTGGTGAATGCCGAGACCAAGGCCGAGATGAAGAAAATTCTCACTGAAATCCAGACGGGTCAGTTCGCCAGGGAATTCATTCTGGAAAATCAGGCTGGCAAGGCGACCATGCAGGCCATGCGCCGGATAGGTGCCGAGCATCCTATTGAAGTGGTGGGTAACAAGCTGCGGTCCATGATGACCTGGATTGGTCAGAACCGGATTGTGGATCGTTCACGCAACTAAATTTGTTTGCACTTTTGAAAAAGGGTGAATTCCTCTTGGGCCAGAGCCTTGGGTGTTCGCCCTTTTCTCATGGCTCCGGTCCTGATACGCTCCGCCCATGAAAACTGACTATCCATATCCTGTTCTGGCGCGTGAAGGCTGGCCTTTTCTGCTCGCCTTTCTGATTATCGCCGTTGTCTTGCAGATTTTTTTGACAGGTTGGTGGTTGCTCCTCTCGGCGTTTTTTTATCTGTTGTTTTTGTTCAGTCTGCAGTTTTTTCGGGATCCTCGTCGGCCCTTACCGGATTTGTCCTCTCGGTCTGTCCTTTGTCCAGCGGATGGTCGGGTGATTGCCATTGAGCAGGTCGATGATCCTTACCTGTCGCGGCCCGCGCTTAAAATCAGTATTTTTATGAATGTGTTTGATGTACACGTCAATCGCATGCCGGTCAGTGGACATATACAAAATGTCTGGTATTTCCCGGGCAGGTTTTTTAATGCCGCCCTGGACAAAGCCTCAGTGGAAAATGAACGGAATGCGATTTGGGTGAAAACTTCCGGAGGGCATGACGTCACCGTTGTGCAGGTGGCGGGTCTGGTGGCCCGGCGCATTGTCTGCTATGTCCGTAACGATCATGACGTGGCCAGTGGACAGCGTTTTGGTTTTATTCGTTTTGGATCGCGGGTCGATACCTATTTACCACTGGACACGGAAGTTCAGGTGCGGATTGGTGAGAGGGTGCGTTCCGGCGCGCAGTGTCTGGCTACTTTGCCTGGATCCATATCATGAATCCCCGGTATCCCCGGCGGGGCGTTTATGTACTCCCCAATTTGTTTACGACAGCCAGTCTTTTTGCCGGTTTTTATTCCATTGTTGCGTCTATTCATGGCCATTATCGTACCGCCGCAATCGTCATATTCATCGCCATGATTCTTGACGGTCTTGATGGCAGAGTTGCCCGCATGACGCATACGGAAAGTGCTTTTGGTGCAGAATATGATTCACTGGCCGATGTAATCGCCTTTGGATTGGCTCCAGCTATTCTGGTACTGCTTTGGGGGCTTCAAGATTTCGGCAAGTTCGGCTGGTTGGGTGCTTTTGTTTATACGGCTTGTGGAGCCTTGCGTCTGGCGCGTTTTAATACCCAGGTGCACAGCACTTCAAAACGCTACTTTCAGGGCTTGCCTATCCCCACTGCGGCAGCCGTTCTGGCCAGTCTGGTCTGGGTGGCGGTTGGCGAGGGGTATCCCTGGCTGACCCAAATCAGTGAATATATCGCCTTGGGGTTGGTCTATGTTCTGGGGCTGCTGATGGTCAGTAATGTCCGTTTTCGCAGTTTCAAAGACTTTGACCTGCACGGGCGTGTTCCTTTTGCACTGGCTATTATTGTCGTTTTGGTGGTTGCCCTGATCGCCGTACATCCGCCTTTGGTGCTTTTCTTTGCCGGGATTATATACGTGGCAGTGGGTTTGGTGCTGACCCTTTGGCAGATCCGCAGCCGGCGTTTAAAAAGACGCCGTGGAAGCCATTCGTCTTGAGTTGATTTTTATATCACCACAGGGAAGTGTTTAGATGGGAGCGAAAACAGTTCTTTGGTGTCGTGAAAAAGTCCCGTTCATGGCATTATGGTTGTTATTTCTAACCATTCCTTTGGCCATTTCGCTCACCAAATATGCAGCCATAATTTTTTTGATTACGTTCTTATGGTCGGGATATTGGCGACAATTGCGGCCAAACATTTTTGTTTTGACGATAGCTATTATTTTCATTATCAATATGTATGATTTGTTTCGTTATCATTTGGCTGCGAATGATTACGAGCCAGTAAGACATATTTGGTATTTATGGTTTTTGCCCCTGGTGGCGGTAATGCCCTGGCAGAAGAAAGACTATGTTTACCTGTTGCGATCTTTTATTGTCGCGCTGACCACCAATGGATTGATAGGTATATTGCAAGTACTGGGTTGGCACTTCCGGGATCTCCTTGGGCAGGGGCCAATTGGTCTAGCACAAACCCATATTACTTTCAGTATGATGCTGGCCTCAGGGTTGTTGCTGTTGATGTTTGCCATCACGGAAAAAACTTTGTTCTGGAGCCCACGCATTGCTCTTGGCATATTTATATTATTGCTCTGGCAGTTGATGTTTACGATTGGCAGAACGGGGCAGGCGGTATATTTTATATTGGCTTTGCTGGTTTTATTGTGGATGTTTCCGCGCTATCGGGTTGCCGGAACAGTAGCCGGTTTTGTTCTTGCGGGCATTGCCTTGCTTTCCCCGGTTTTGCGTAGTCGCTGGATTCAGGCTGTGTACGATGTTTATCTGTTTTTTAATGGCTGGGTGATTACCAGTGTTGGTTTACGTCTGGTCTATGCACACTCAGCTATACAGATGTTTGCTGAACATCCTTTTTTTGGAGTGGGCGCAGGACAGTTCAGAACGTCCTATTATGATCTGGCAAGAAGAGGTCTGGAGCCTAAATTGCCTCCTGTTGTGGATAGCATGATCGGTCCTAATAATTCATTTTTGGCCTATTTATCAGAGTTGGGTTTGTTTGGATTTATTCCGCTGGTTATTTTGATAGGCTATTTGGGGATCCGGGCATGGCGCCATAGTGATCCACTGCTGCGCTATGTGCAGGTGGTTACCTGGTTATGGTTTGTGCTGGGTAGCTTTGCAGATACATTTATCTGGCTGGAGGGTCAGGCAATTCCTTTTGCCATTTTAATGGCTGTGCAATATGGGCAAGAAAAAAGATTAGCTCCTGAAAATGCTTTTTGATTGACTTTATTGGTGCGCCTGAAGGGACTCGAACCCCTGACCTACGGCTTAGAAGGCCGTTGCTCTATCCAGTTGAGCTACAGGCGCATGAACGAACAACGGATGTTTGTACAAGCCGATATATTGTAAAGTAGGCATCGTGATCAGGGAAGGGCGTAGATCTGCATTGAAGTAAACCAAACGTAACTCGTGGAGTGGCCAATGGACAAAAGCCTTATTCTGGAAAGCCGCTTTTCGCCCCAGGGCGATCAGCCGGAGGCGATTCGTCAGCTGGTCCAGGGGCTGACGGACGGAGAATTTTTCCAGACGCTTCTGGGGGTAACCGGTTCCGGGAAGACCTTTACAGTTGCCAATGTCATTGCCACGACCCAGCGCCCAGCCATTATCATGGCCCCCAACAAGACGCTGGCGGCGCAGCTCTATGCAGAAATGCGCAGTTTTTTTCCGCATAACGCCGTCGAGTATTTTGTCAGTTATTACGATTATTATCAGCCGGAGGCCTATGTCCCGTCTTCGGATACTTTTATTGAAAAAGATGCTTCCATTAATGACCATATTGAACAGATGCGCCTTTCCGCGACGAAAGCTCTGCTCGAAAGGCCTGACGTCATTATTGTGGCGACGGTCTCCGCCATATACGGACTGGGTGATCCCGCTTCATATCATGGCATGATTTTGCATTTGCGCGAATCCGACGTCATGGATCAGCGTGCGATTCTTCAGCGGCTGGCAGAAATGCAGTACACCCGTAACCAATTGGAACTGAAACGCGGTAACTTTCGGGTTAACGGTGATGTGATTGATATCTGGCCCGCAGAAAGTGAAGACGAAGCCGTGCGGGTGGAATTATTCGGGGAGGAAATTGAACGGGTTTCGCTTTTTGATCCGCTCACGGGGAAAACCATTGTGCGTTTGCCGCGCTATACCATTTATCCCAAAAGCCATTATGTAACCCCCAGAGAGAAAATTCTGGAAGCGCTGGACAGTATCAAGGATGAATTACGGCAGCGTCTTGAAGATCTCCGCAAGGCCAACAAACTGGTAGAAGCCCAACGTTTGGAACAACGCACCCGTTTTGATTTGGAGATGATGGCAGAGTTGGGATATTGCTCGGGTATCGAAAACTATTCCCGTTATTTATCGGGAAGAAGCGCCGGGCAGGCACCGCCTACCTTGATGGATTACCTGCCACCCAATGCTTTACTGTTTATTGATGAATCTCACGTCACCGTGCCCCAGTTCGGGGGGGTGTACAAGGGGGATCGCTCCCGCAAGGAAACTCTGGTGGAATATGGCTTTCGCCTGCCTTCTGCGCTGGATAATAGACCCCTGATGTTTCCTGAGTTTGAAGCACTCATGCCCCAGACCATCATGATTTCGGCAACTCCCGGACCCTATGAAATGGAGCACTCCGGGCAGATTGTCGAGCAGGTGGTGCGGCCTACCGGATTAGTGGACCCGCTCGTGGAGGTACGCCCGGCAAAAGGCCAGGTCGATGACTTGATTAGTGAAATCCATGTAGTCATCCGCAGTGGCTGGCGCATTCTGGTTACCACCCTGACCAAGCGTATGGCAGAAGACTTGACCGATTATCTGCATGATCTGGGTATCAAATGCCGCTACTTGCATTCAGATATTGAAACAGTTGAACGGGTGGAAATTATTCGGGATTTACGCGCAGGCGTTTTTGATGTGCTGATTGGCATTAACCTGCTGCGTGAGGGGCTGGATATGCCCGAAGTGGCGTTAGTGGCGATTCTGGATGCAGACAAGGAGGGCTTTCTGCGCTCGGAGCGCTCGTTGATTCAGACCATTGGCCGCGCAGCCCGGAATTTGCACGGTCGAGCGATTTTGTATGCGGATCAGATCACCAAATCCATGACGGCGGCCATGGCAGAGACAGATCGCCGCCGCGAAAAGCAGGTGCATTTTAATGCGATCCACCATATTACCCCCAAGGGTATAGTGAAACCCGTGGCGGATATTATTGAGGGCGTGTATCGGCGTAACGCGCAACCTGCAGCGAAGGTGGCAGAGAAAAACAGCGCTTATCGTCTGCTCAATGACCCCAAAGCCGTTGCCAAAAAAATCAAGGAGCTGGAAGAGGAAATGTTCCGCCATGCGCGCAACCTGGAATTTGAGCAGGCGGCAGCATTGCGGGACGAAATAAAAAAACTGGAAACCCGTCTGTTGGGTACCGATCTGGAAGTGTCTTTGTTAGAAGACTAATACCAGACCGGTTAGATCATTCATCCAAAAAACGGCAGTTGCCGTGGGTGTTTTTTGCTCCGTTGTTCCTCGCCTGTTGTTCTAGGGCTCATCCTGCTGTCAGGAGAGAACTCGCCCTGCGGGCTCAAACAGATCTCCTGACGGGCGCTGGATTTCGCCAAGAACAACGACGGCTCAAAACAAAAGTCGCTGCAAAGCACCCACGGCAACTGCCGTTTTTAGCTTCATGATAAATCAGGCGTTTTCTTTCGGTTCAGTACCCGCTACCAGGAAAAACGACTCCTGATCAGCGGGCATTTCTGCCAGTTCGGCATCAGTCAGGCGGGCGTACACTTCAATGTTGTAGCCCGTAGGATCCCGCAGCCAAAGTTCATGTAGAGGCGTACCGCGCCAGGTGGTGCGGGGCGGTTTAACAATTTCGGCACCTGCCGCCATGGCGCGATGATAGCTTTCGATGACTGCCGCCCGGTCTTTCACACCCAGCCCCACATGGTAAAGGCTGTAAGTGTCCAGCGCTTCTCCCCGGTCATTCACCAGAATAACGAGATTCAGGCACAAATGCGGGACGATAAAAGTGCTGAAGCGTGCCGTGCTCTGTTTGGGCGCGACCCCCAGAAAGTGCTCGTAAAAACGAGTGCTTTCGGCTAGGTTGCTGACCCGGAAACTGAGATGAAATTCCTGGGCATCCGGAATCATCACCGGGTTCTGATTGGTTGTATCCATACGCTCAGGGTTCCATGCTGCCAATGCGATTCAGTTCCTGCCTTAACTGAGCGGGATCTTTTTCGAGCCATTCAGCAACAGGCAATTTCAGCAAGGCTTCAATGCGGTGCCGGAGAATACGGTATGCTGTTTGAAAAGCCGCATCAATTTCTGCTTCGCTGCCGGTGGCCTTGGCCGGATCTTCCACCCCCCAATGCGCGCGTATGGCGGGTCCGAGGTAGGCGGGGCAGGCCTCGCCAGCAGCACTGGCACAAACGGTAATGACAATGTCCGGCGTGGTTTTCAGTTCATCCCAGGATTTGCTGCTCAGGCCTTCCGTGGCAAACCCCTCCTGCTGGAGAAGCTGTATCGAACGCGGATGAACATAACCCGCAGGATGGCTTCCGGCACTGGTCGCGTGCAGACGTGAATCGGCCAGTCCGTTCATGGTGACTTCGGCGAGAATGGAACGACAGGAATTTCCGGTGCAAAGAAACAGGATTTCAGGAGTTTTCATTCAGTGCTTCCTCGTCAAGTGGCAGATCTGTAGGTTGGGGTAAAGAACAATTCCGGGTACCACGACAGCAATTTTCTGTCAGATAGGCGACTAATGCCCGAACTACGCTCATGTCAGCCCGATAGCGTTGATAACGACCCTCGCGTTGCACCGTAACCAGACCGGCATGTTGAAGGCTTTTCAGATGAAAGGAGATACCATTGTGGGGTTGGTCCAGATGTTCGGCAATATCACCGGAAACCAGTCCTGTGGGCTCCTGTTCAACGAGCAAGCGAAAAATTTCCAGGCGCACGGGAGAGGCTAGCGACTCCAGTTGCTGAACAACATTTTCCGTTTCTTTTGAAATTTCCATCATTCTACCCGCGAACATTTCTTGTAGTATTGACAAGTATCAACGCCTCGTCAAGACTGATGTCACTTTCCAATCGTCTGGAGTATAGCCCCATGCTGGCCGTAGTCATTTTTCTCGTTACCCTGATTTTGGTCATCTGGCAGCCCAAAGGCCTGAGCATAGGCTGGAGTGCCATGGGCGGGGCGGTCGTTGCCTTGGCAACGGGCGTTATTACCTGGAGCGATATTCCTATTGTCTGGCACATCGTCTGGGATGCTACCTTCACCTTTGTAGCCCTGATTATCATTTCCCTGATTCTGGACGAGGCCGGATTTTTCCACTGGGCAGCCCTGCATGTAGCGCGTTGGGGCGGGGGACGCGGTCGCTTGCTCTTTGTCCTGATTGTCTTGTTGGGTGCTTGTATTGCTGCGGTTTTTGCCAATGATGGCGCCGCTCTTTTGTTGACGCCCATTGTGATGGCCATTTTGCTCCGTCTGGATTTTTCACCCACAGCGACTTTTGCTTTTATTATTGCTACTGGCTTTGTCGCCGATACCACCAGTTTGCCGTTGATGATTTCCAATCTGGTGAACATTGTCAGCGCCAACTATTTTAATATTTCCTTTTCACAATATGCGACCGTCATGGTGCCCGTTGATATTGTGGCATTGCTTTCCACTTTGGCGGTTCTCTGGCTGTATTTCCGACGCAGTTTGCCAGGCAGTTATCCTACGGCGCATTTGCCGGATCCGGCGACGGTCATTAAAGATCATCTGGTGTTTCGTGCCAGTTTTCCAGTGCTTATCTTATTGTTGGTAGCCTATTTTGTGACGGCGCACTGGAATGTACCCGTGTCGGTAGTCACCGGAACCGGGGCCTTGATCATGTTGGCTTTGGCTGGTCGCTGGTTGCAGGGTGGTCGCGATGCACAGATTCCGGTGCGCAAGGTGTTGCGCGGCGCTCCCTGGGCCATTGTGGTGTTCAGTCTGGGCATGTATCTGGTGGTTTATGGTTTACGCAATGCCGGACTGATCCGTTTTGTGACCATAGCACTCCATGATTTTGCCAGCCATGGTCCGGTAGTGGCGGCGCTGGGCACCGGCTTCATGGCCGCGCTGCTGTCTTCGATCATGAACAATATGCCCGCTGTGCTGGTGGGTGCGCTGGCTATTCATCATCTGCCTGCCACGGCGGATCCCATGCTCCGTGAAATCATGATTTATGCCAACATCATCGGTTGCGATCTGGGGCCGAAGTTTACGCCCATCGGCAGTCTGGCCACCTTGCTCTGGTTGCATGTGCTCAGCCGTAAGGGCGTCACCGTGGGATGGGGGCAATATATGAAAACCGGTCTGCTCATCACTCCACCCGTATTGTTTTTGACTCTGTTGATGCTGGCCTGGTGGTTGCCTCTGGTCTAATGCCGTTGGCGACTTGACGTTTGGGTCGCTATTTCCTAAAATTTATACCAACCAGACGGTATGTAATAACAGGAGATAGTGATGCAGCTCAATACCGATTGGTCCAAAATGGTGGTCATTTACACCCCGGACTTACCCTGGCAGGGTTCTCCGGCAGAGGGCGTTCAGCGTCGTTTGCTGGAGCGGGACGGGGAGGAAGCGGCCCGTGCGACTTCCGTGGTACGTTATGTTCCCGGTGCCCATTTTCCAGAACACCAACACCCTCTGGGTGAAGAAATTTTTGTTCTGACTGGGACGTTTTGCGATGAGACAGGAAGTTATGGTCCCGGGACTTATTTGCGTAATCCTCCTGGTTCTGCCCATGCCCCTTATTCAGATGAGGGCTGCATCCTCTTTGTGAAGTTGCGCCACTTCAATCCTCGGGATCTGCAACCGGTACGTGTCAACCTGGCCCAGGCGCGTTGGTCATCCGGTCTGGTAGATGGCCTTACGGTACTCCCTCTGGCTGACTTTGAGGGAGAGCATACCGCGCTGGTGCGCTGGCAGCCGGAAACTTATTTTCAGGCACACCGTCATTATGGCGGTGAAGAAATACTGGTTTTGGAAGGTATATTTGCCGATGAGCACGGCGAATACCCCGCCGGAACCTGGATGCGGAGTCCCCATTGGAGTGCCCACCAGCCTTTCAGCAAGGAAGGTTGTCTGATTCTGGTCAAGACGGGCCATCTGCCTTTGTCGGCAGATGGCAGTTAAGTACACACGATAAGTGATTTAAGGAGATATTATGACGAAAGCCTATGCAGCCCAATCATCCACCAGCCCTTTAGCCCCGCATGAGATTGAAAGACGTCAGCCTGGTCCGGATGATGTCAAAATTGAGATTCTTTACTGCGGTGTCTGCCATTCTGATTTGCACACAGCCCGTAATGAGTGGAAAAACACCATTTATCCCTCAGTGCCTGGTCATGAAATTGTCGGCAGGGTGGTGGCTGTCGGTGATCAGGTCAAAAATTTCAAAGTAGGTGATTTTGCAGGCGTGGGTTGTATGGTGGACAGTTGCGGACATTGCAGCTCCTGTGACGAGGGTGAAGAACAATATTGCGAGAATGGTTTTACCGGTACGTACAATGGCCCGGTGTTTGGCGGGGAGAATACTTTTGGGGGTTATTCTCAAAGTGTGGTCGTCAAGGAGTCTTTTGTATTAAAAGTCCGCCATGACGAGAAAAGTCTGGCCAGTGTGGCTCCGTTGCTTTGTGCGGGCATCACCACTTACTCGCCGTTACGTCATTGGCAGGTTGGACCGGGTAAAAAAGTGGGTATTGTCGGTTTGGGTGGATTGGGTCATATGGGCGTCAAGCTGGCTCATGCGATGGGGGCTCATGTCGTTTTATTTACGACCTCGCCCGGTAAAATCGAAGATGGTAAACGTCTGGGCGCGGATGAGGTCTGCATTTCCACGGATCCCAAGCAGATGGCTGAGCAGGCCAACAGTTTTGATTTTATCCTCAATACGGTGGCCGCTTCCCACAATCTGGATGCCTTCCTGAGCCTGTTGAAGCGGGATGGCACCATGACGCTGGTGGGTGTTCCCGCCGAGCCACATCCTTCTCCGGAAGTTTTTAACCTGATATTCAAACGTCGTCAGCTGGCGGGCTCGCTCATCGGTGGTATTCGGGAAACCCAGGAAATGCTCGATTTCTGTGCAGAACACGGAATAGGTTCGGACATTGAAATAATTCCCATGGACTACATCAACACGGCCTATGAACGGATGCTGAAAAGCGACGTTAAATACCGTTTTGTCATTGATATGGCTACCCTGTAACAAGGGGTCCGAAAAATGTATCTACCGGGTCTGCTACAGCGGGCCCGGTTACCAGACCCTCCTGTTTCTCCCTTCCTGTTTATTGTTCGCGTTGTGCCTTAGGTCCGAATTGGCTACCATGCACAGCATCAAGCGCGTGCACGTCGAGACCTATGAGCAAATACATTTTCGTTACTGGTGGTGTGGTTTCTTCGTTGGGCAAGGGCGCCGCCGGCGCGGCTCTTGCCGCGTTGTTGGAGGCGCGCGGACTTAAAGTAACCATGATGAAGCTGGACCCTTATATTAACGTAGATCCGGGTACCATGAGTCCTTTTCAGCATGGCGAAGTGTTTGTCACCGCAGACGGTGCGGAAACTGATCTGGATCTCGGTCACTACGAGCGTTTCATTTCGACGCGCATGACCAAGCGCAATAATTTCACGACCGGGCTGGTTTATCAGACAGTGATTGAAAAAGAACGTCGTGGTGATTATCTGGGCCGCACCGTGCAGGTGATTCCCCATGTGACCGACGAAATTAAACGCCGGATTCGTATTGGTGCCAGTGATGCGGATGTGGCTTTGGTGGAAATCGGTGGAACAGTGGGTGACATTGAATCGCAACCGTTTCTGGAAGCCATCCGCCAGATGGCCGTGGAAGAGGGGCGCGGCAATACCCTGTTCATGCATCTGACCCTGGTACCCTATCTGCCCTCGGCTGGTGAAATGAAAACCAAGCCGACCCAGCATTCAGTGCGCGAGCTGCGCGCTATTGGTATTCAACCCGATGTTCTGTTGTGTCGGGCAGACCGCCCGATCCCGGAAGACCATCGTGCCAAAATCGCCCTGTTTTCCAATCTCACTGAAAAAGCCGTTATTTCAGCCATTGATACAGACAGTATTTACCGTCTGCCGCTACTTTTCCATGACCAGGGCCTGGATGATCTGGTATTGCAGGACCTCGGCCTGCAGGCTCCGGCGCCGGATCTCGGCGCATGGCAGGGGATTATTCATGCCCTGGAAAATCCCGAAGGGGATATCGTCATTGCCCTGGTCGGTAAATATGTAGGGCTGACCGAGTCTTACAAGTCGCTGGCGGAAGCCCTGTTACATGCGGGATTGCGGGCCCGGCGCAAGGTGCATTTTCTCTATGTAGATGCCGAAGATATTGAATCCCGGGGTACGGGCATGCTGGCTGAAGCTGATGCAGTCCTGGTACCTGGTGGATTTGGCGGGCGTGGTACAGAGGGGAAAATTACCGCAATTCGTTATGCCCGAGAAAATAAAGTGCCCTATCTGGGAATTTGTCTGGGTATGCAGTTGGCCGTAGTGGAATTTGCCCGCCATTGTGCCGGGCTGGTCAATGCCAACAGTTCCGAGCTGGACCCGGAAACGCCGGATCCGGTAATTACCCTGATGACCGAATGGTCTGATCCTGAAGGTAATACGGCTTATCGGGAAGAGGGCGGTAATCTGGGGGGAACCATGCGTCTCGGTGAGCAGGAATGTACCTTGCAGCCGGACAGTCTGGTCGCTAAAGCCTATGCCCAAACCGCCATTTATGAGCGCCATCGCCACCGTTTTGAATTCAATAACCGCTATCGGGCGCCTTTGGCAGCGGCCGGTTTGCAGTATACCGGCTTTTCGGCGGATAGTGCTTTGGTCGAGGTGGTGGAATTGCGGGATCATCCCTGGTTTCTGGGTTGTCAGTTTCACCCTGAATTTACCAGTAACCCGCGTCAGGGCCATCCGCTTTTTGATGCCTTCATGGCGGCTGCGGTTACCCAGCGGGAGAAACAGACATGAATCTCTGCGGTTTTGAGGTCGGGCTGGATCGTCCTTTCTTTCTGATTGCGGGCCCTTGTGCCATAGAAAGTGAAAAGCTGGCCTTGCAGACAGCGGAAACGCTCCGGGACATCTGTCATCGCCTGAATATTCCCTTTATTTACAAAAGCTCTTATGACAAGGCGAATCGTTCTTCGGGCACCAGTTTTCGCGGTCCCGGCATGGATGAAGGGTTGCGGATTCTCGAAAAAGTGCGCCGGGAGTTGGGCGTGCCGGTCATTACCGATGTCCACGAAAAAGAGCATGTAAAGGCGGTTGCCGAGGTCGTAGATGTCCTCCAGACTCCCGCTTTTTTATGTCGTCAGACCGATTTTATTCAGGCCGTGGCTGCAGCCGGAAAGCCGGTCAATATTAAAAAAGGCCAGTTTCTGGCACCCTGGGACATGCTTCATGTTGCCGCAAAAGCCAAGGCGACGGGTAATGCCCAGATTATGGTCTGCGAGCGGGGCGCTTCTTTCGGATACAATAATCTGGTTTCGGATATGCGCTCCCTGGCAGTGATGCGCCAGACTAACTGCCCGGTTGTTTTTGATGCCACGCATTCCGTGCAACTGCCGGGAGGGCAGGGGGATCGTTCCGGCGGGCAGCGGGAGTTTGTGCCGGTACTGGCCAGATCCGCCGTAGCTGCGGGGGTGTCCGGTCTGTTTATGGAAACCCACCCACGTCCTGCCGAAGCTCTGTCCGATGGTCCCAATGCCTGGCCACTGGGTCGGCTGGAAAGCTTGCTGCGCACCCTTCAACACATCGACCAGTTGGTCAAAGCCCAAGATTTTCCTGAAAATCATCCTGAGGATTTAATATGAACGCCATTGTCCGCATTCAAGGTCGTGAAGTACTGGATTCACGTGGTAATCCTACTGTAGAAGCCGAAGTTCATCTGGAAAATGGGGCCATGGGACGCGCCATTGTCCCCAGTGGCGCATCGACGGGTGAGCGGGAGGCCATGGAATTGCGGGACGGTGGCTCACGTTATGGTGGCAAGGGCGTACGCAAGGCGGTAGAGCATGTAAATGGTGAAATTCAGGATGCCCTGTTGGGGATGGAAGCGGAAGACCAGGAGCATCTGGATGCTGCCATGTGCGCCCTGGACGGTACTGAAAACAAGTCCCGTCTGGGGGCTAACGCCATTTTGAGCGTTTCCCTGGCCGCTGCCCATGCCGCCGCTCATGCCGCCGGACAGCCGCTCTATCGTTATATTGGTGGTCTGGGTCCGGTGCAGTTGCCGGTACCCATGATGAATGTCATTAACGGTGGTGCCCATGCCGATAATGATGTGGATATGCAGGAATTCATGCTGATTCCTGCGGGTGCGGAATCGTTTTCGGAAGCCTTGCAGATGGGTGTGGAAGTGTTTCACAGCCTGAAAGGGGTCTTGCAGAAGAAAGGATTGGCGACAACGGTAGGCGATGAAGGGGGTTTCGCCCCGAACCTTCCTTCCAACGAAGCGGCTCTGGAACTGCTGATGGATGCCATTACCCAGGCCGGTTATCAACCGGGTAAGGACATTTGGCTGGGTATGGATGTGGCCTCCAGCGAATTTTATCGGGATGGCCGTTATCATCTGGCCAGCGAAAAACGTGAATTAAGCAGTGCGGAATTTGTGGATTATCTGGCTGCTCTGGCTGATCGTTATCCCTTGATCAGCATTGAAGATGGTATGGACCAGAATGACTGGGAAGGGTGGATTACCCTGACAGATCGTTTGGGCGACCGTCTGCAACTGGTGGGCGATGATATTTTTGTGACAAACACCGCCATTCTGCGTGAAGGTATTGAGCGCGGTGTGGGTAATAGTATTTTAATTAAACTCAATCAGATCGGGACCTTATCAGAAACTCTGGCGGCCATTGAAATGGCCAAAACCCATTGTTATACCGCCATTGTGTCGCATCGTTCGGGTGAAACGGAGGACACAACCCTGGCAGATGTGGCGGTGGCTACGGGTTGTGGACAAATTAAAACCGGTTCTTTGTCACGCACCGATCGGGTGGCCAAATATAATCGTCTTTTGCGTATTGAAGAAGAATTGGGTGAGGTTGCGCGTTATCCAGGACTTGCAACTTTTTATAATCTCGACTAAAAGGTAGATACTATAGAGCGTTTGCAAAGGCGCTTGCATTTCCCGGAGATTATTTCGATATGTTTGATTGGGCGCAGTTCAAAGCCAAAGTGAATACGGCAAAATCAGAAATGCGCCTGGTTGATTTCATGTTGCTCGCCGCTTTGTGTGCTTTGCAATACCCGCTGTGGTTTGGAACGGGCAGCTGGTTAAATGTGGGTGAATTACATCACAAGCTGGAGAGCAAGGAAGTAGTTTTGAAAAAGCTGGAAGCGCGCAATGATCATCTGGAAGCCAAGGTGGTCAGCCTGCAAAGCGGAGATCGCGCCGTAGAAGAGTTGGCGCGCCGCCATTTGGGGATGGTCAGTAAAGGCGAAATTTTTGTCTGGGTGATTCCGGCAACGGAAAAATCCTGAACAAGCCGCCTAACCTGTTTTGCTCAGGCGGCTTTTTCATTCAGGCCCGGTCTATATACGTCCCATCAGTAGTATTTACCCGGATTTTCTCCCCGGAATTCACAAACTGGGGCACCATCACCGTAATGCCAGTTTCCATGCGCGCTGATTTGTAGGAGCCGGTTGCTGTCTGTCCTTTGATGGCCGGATCGGCTTCGGTCACTTCAAGAACGACCACCGAAGGTAATTCCACCCCAATGGGGCGATCATTATGCAAATTGACCTGAATTTCCGTATTGGGCAATAAATACCCGGTCTGACCTTCCAGCAGATCTTCGCTGAGAATGGATTGTTCAAAGCTTTCGTTATCCATGAATACATAACCGGTGCTATCGGCATACAAATATTGCATGGTTCGGGCTTCCACAACGGCTTTTTCCATGGTTTCACCCGAGCGGAAACGGGTATTGGATTTGGTTCCTGTTTCGATGTTTTTCATTTCGACCTGAACGAAGGCCCCGCCTTTGCCAGGCTTCACAAAATCCGTTTTGAGTACACGCCAAAGCCCTTTTTCATGTTCCAGAATATTGCCGGGGCGAATATCAAAGGCCGAAATCTTCATACCATCATCCTTGTGGGCATTCCCTTTAGAGGGCGTGAATTGTACCCTAGAGGTTTATTGCTGACCAGTCCGCTCCTTTACGAGGTTTCTCATGTCCGACACGCACACCCAGCCCCTGGAAATTCGCCCCTTGATGATCAGTCGGAAGATGGAAATTGACTGGGCAGACGGTCATACCAGTGTTCTCAGTTTTGAACATTTGCGGGTGGAGTGCCCCTGCGCGGAATGCAAGGGTCACACCCCGGATGAAGCCCGGGTGATCACCGGCAAGGAAGACGTGAGTATTGTCGATGTGCTGCCGGTTGGAAACTATGCCATTCAAATTCATTTCAGCGATGGCCACAGCACCGGGATTTTTACCTGGGAATATCTGCGTCGTCTGGACGCGCAGCAGGCCGGGACAGCATAAACCCCCGTTGACGTGATGACGCAAGAATCCTCTGAAAATTCTGCCAATCAGGTGCTGGAATCTGATACACCTTTTGATCTCCGGGAGTTTTTGCGTACGCTGACCAGTCAGCCCGGCATTTATCAGATGTACGGCGTCGGCAGACGCCTGCTTTATGTCGGTAAGGCGCGCAATCTGAAACGCCGCGTGAGTTCGTACTTTCAGAAACAGCGGCATAGTCCCAAAACCCTCGCTATGCTGGCGCAGGTGCAACAGGTCGAAGTGCTCGTCACCCATACGGAAACAGAGGCCCTGGTGCTTGAGGCGAATCTCATCAAGCGCCACCATCCCCCCTATAATATCTTGCTGCGCGATGACAAAAGTTATCCGTATTTGCTGATTGAAACCGGTGCGTCTTACCCGCAAATGAGTCTGCACCGTGGCGCACAAAAGAAAAAGGGACATTATTTTGGTCCATACCCGGCGGTGACGGCCTTACGTGAAAGTATGGTGCTGCTGCAAAAGGCTTTCCGTTTGCGGACTTGTGAAGAACCTACGTTTCGCAATCGCAGTCGCGCCTGCCTGCAATACCAGATTCAGCGTTGCAGTGGCCCCTGTGTGGGGCATATTCTCCCTGAAGACTACGCCCGGGATGTGAATGATGCCGTTCGTTTTCTGGAGGGCAGGAGTGACGAGGCCATTCGCAATCTGGGCGAAAGGATGCAACAGGCATCAGAACAGTTGAATTTTGAAGAAGCGGCTCGGCGTCGCGATCAGATTGCCGCCCTGTCCAAAATTCAGGAGCGCCAATATGTGGCGCAAGCGGGTGGTGGCGATTTTGATGTGATAGCCCTGGTCCAGGAAAATGGACAATGGGTCATTTTTGTCAGCTTTATCCGCAATGGTCGCCAACTGGGTGGCAGGGCCTTGTTTCCTCAGCATACTGAAGACCTGCGCGGGCCGGATGTCATGGCAGGTTTTCTCATGCAGTTCTATAATAACAAGGATGTGCCGGGGAATCTTTTAATCAATATATTGCCTCGCAACGGCGCTGCAGTGACAGAAGCCTTGATAACCCAGTCCGGGCATAAAGTGGTTATGGATGCGCCGCAGCGGGGGCCCCGTAAACGCTGGATGGCTATGGCACATACCAATGCTGTGGGGGCATTGCGTCAGCGTACCCATAACGCTCGTGCGGGGCGGCGGAGAATGTTGTTGCTGCAGGAGTTTTTTGAGCTTCCTGAGTTGCCGCAGAGAGTGGAATGTTTTGATATCAGTCATACCCGGGGTGAGGCGGCAGTAGCTTCCTGCGTGGTTTTCGGTGAAGATGGGGCGATGAAGGAAGCCTATCGCCGTTTCAACATCCGTGATGTGACCGGTGGCGATGATTACGCGGCGATTGAGCAGGCGGTCTATCGGCGCTATGGTCGTCTGCAAAAAGAAGGAATGGCGTTGCCTGAGATTGTTCTGATAGATGGCGGACCAGGGCAATTGGCACGTGCCGAGGCGGCACTGGCGATGCTGGAAATTGATGAGATTCAGCTTTGCGGCGTATCCAAGGGGACAACCCGCAGACCCGGAATGGAACTGCTGTATGTACCCGGTTGGCCGATGGCCCGGCAGTTGCCGCCCGATGATCCTGCCTTGTTGGTGATTCAGGAAATCAGGGATGAAGCGCATCGTTTTGCCATTACCGGTCATCGTGCGCGACGGAGCAAAAACCGTCAGGAGTCAGATCTGGATAGCATCACGGGCATTGGTGCCAAACGCCGCATGGCGTTGCTGCGTGCTTTTGGCGGGCTGAAGGGCATTCGCGATGCGGGTCTGGACGACTTGCAACGAGTGGAGGGAATTCATCAGGAATTGGCCCAACGCATTTATGATCATTTTCATTAAGGAAGCCAGCGGACTGTGATAAAGCGTTTACCCAATTATCTGACCATTCTCCGCATTCTGCTGGTGCCTATATTTGTTGCCCTGTTTTATTGGGGGGGCGAAGCAAGAACCTGTGCAGCAACGGCTGTTTTTGCCATTGCCGCCATTACCGACTGGGCAGATGGTTATCTGGCGCGACGCTATCAGGGTGTTTCACCATTCGGAACCTTTCTGGACCCGGTGGCCGACAAGATCATGGTGGTGACCGCCCTGATACTTATTGCCTCTTCGCAGGAAATGCCGCCCGTGCTGGCCGGAATACTCATCAGTGTGATCGTGGGCCGGGAGATTACCGTGTCTGCCTTGCGGGAATGGATGGCGGAACTCGGTGAGCGCAAAAAGGTGGCGGTGTCCTGGCTGGGGAAGGCCAAGGCGACTACCCAGATGCTGGCCATTTTATTTCTGGTTTATCGCGAAGCGTTGTGGGGGGTGTCCGCCCGTATTATCGGAATCGGGCTTTTGGTTATTGCCGCCATCATGACTTTGTGGAGTATGCTCGGTTACCTGCAAGCTGCCTGGCCCAGTTTGATGGCCTCTGGCGCTGATCTTGACAAGGATGGGTGATACCTTTATCTTTGCGCCCATGCGGGAATAGCTCAGTGGTAGAGCACAACCTTGCCAAGGTTGGGGTCGCGAGTTCGAGCCTCGTTTCCCGCTCCAATATCGAGGGAAAGTTTTACGCTTTCCCTTTTCTTTTAAGGCTGGGTGGCAGAGTGGTCATGCAGCGGCCTGCAAAGCCGCGTACCTCGGTTCGATTCCGGGCCCAGCCTCCAAATAAATTAAAAAAATTCTCCTGCACCTGTCAAATAAACGCTGCATTTATGCGGCTCTTTGCTGAGTTAAGCTTGGTACGCCAACTGGAACGCTGGTAGATCCACAAGAAACCACCACCACTTGTTCGAGAATGGCTCTAATCCAACGGAAGTCGCCGCCACTAAGGCCACAAGACATTTCAGAAGTTGAGGCGGTACAATCAGTTGATGGCAGAAAATATGGCGAAGAGGTTTGATTGAAAATAATTGGACCCATCCAGTATATTGAGGCCATCGCTGATGGTTCAGGCATTCGGGAGTTGGCGGGTCTCAGGGCGCGGTATGGCGACGGAAACTGGAAAAAGAAAAAAGGCATTGCCGTGATAGGCTTGAGCGATGGTAGACAGGCTCTGGCAAGAATGACTGCATAATGAGTATGATGTACCTACTCTCGAAGGTTCCAATAGTGTTAAGCAATGATTATGCATCAACGCGTCAGCGTAGTTATGTTTGCGGTGACTTTATTCTGTCTATCCCATTGAATCAATCTAAGCGCTGAAATTCACTCATAACTAGCCAATTTTGAATGCAGTTTTAAAATTCATGCGTAAGGCGTTTTATGCGTTATATCTGTTGTAATAAGATGTGTTTTGATCTCTATTTTATTTATTTTATCCATCATATCCCATCTCCTGTTGATGTCTGAGTTTATGATATGAATAATAAATTATAAAGTTTACCATGTTGTCGTTTTAATAAAAATTGACATTTTTATATAAATATGAGATATATATGGAAACATTCAATATTTGTTTATTATAAAAATAAATATTATTTGTCCAGCTTTAACGTTTTTTTCATATTTTATTAATCAGGAGGTTCGCACATGCCTGTGTCCAGGAAATCCGACACTTCTCAAAAAAATGCTCTAAAACGTGAAGGCGGACTCGTTGGTCTGATATTGGCCTGTGTAGGAGCATCCATAGGTTCTGGCTGGTTATTCGGGCCGTTGTTCACGGCAAAAATGGCTGGCCCGTTGGCCATCGGGTCCTGGATTCTGGGAGCGGCGGCCATTCTTTTGCTGGCCCTGGTGTTTGCCGAGTTGGCACCCATGATTCCGCGTGCCGGAGCAGTCGTCCATCTGGCGCATGTCGGCAATGGACCTATTGTCGGACATATGTGGAGCTGGATTTTATTTCTTTCCTACGCCTCCATCGCCCCGCTGGAAGTGACGGCCGTATTGACCTATGCCAATAACTATTATCCGGGTCTGTTGCAGCCGCATACGGATTTGCTGAGTAGTTTCGGGTTTTTGATCGCCGTGATCATGCTCGGTTTGTTTGTAATCACCAATTTCATGGTGATTGGCTGGGTACTCAGGATCAATAATGCGGCGACCTGGTGGAAAATTGGCATTCCTTTATTAACGGCGGTGATGTTGATTGCGGTGGCCTGGCATCCCGGAAACTTTCACATGCGCGCTGACAATACCCTGAGTGATGTGCATGGCATGTTCATCGCCATTGCCAGCGGTGGGGTCATATTCAGTTTGCTGGGTTTTCGTCATGCCATAGATTTGGCCGGAGAAAGTAAAAATCCCAAGCGGGATGTGCCTATTGCCGTTATCGGTTCGGTGCTGATTGCTTCAGCGGTCTACATCGCCGTCCAGGTTGCTTTTCTCGGTGCGGTGAATCCTGCAGATATTGCCAAAGATGGATGGGTACATTTGCATTTCCAGGGGGTAAATGGCCCCTTTGCGGCCTTGGCAGCGGCGGTGGGCATTGGCTGGTTGGCTACCTTACTGTATGTGGATGCTTTTATTTCGCCCGCAGGCACCGGGCTGATTTACACGACCACTGCGGCGCGGGTTACCTTGGCTACGGCTGAAACTGGTGCAGCACCCATGTGGCTGAACAAGATCAATCGATATGGCGTTCCCTGGGTGACGCTTATTCTATTGTTTCTGGTTGGCATTATATTTTTTCTGCCTTTCCCGTCCTGGCAGAAAATGGTCGGATATATTGCCTCCATGACGGTGCTTTCCTATGCTATCGGACCCATTGCCCTGATTCAGATTCGTAAGGCCATGCCCAATCTTGAGCGTCCATTTCGTTTGTGGGGGGCACCGGTGCTGGCCCCTATCGCCTTTGTGGTATCCACCTGGATTGTTTACTGGTCAGGTTTGCGCACGCTGAACTTTATTTTTATTACGCTATTTGTGTTATTGGCTATTTATGCGCTTACTGGAGTTTTTCGAAAAGGCCGCTGGGCAGAAATGGGCTGGCAGTACATGTGGTGGATATTCCCATATTTTATAGGGATGTGGGCCCTCAGTTGGGTTGGTCCCAAAGATCTGGGTGGTCTGGGTTATTTGGCATTTTTCCCGAGTATGGGGGCCTTGGCGGTTTTGGCTCTCAGCGTATTTTATCTGGCTATTCGTGAGTCAGTAGCGGATAAAACCATGCGCATATATATGCGTCAGTTTGGCAACAAGGTGCCTCCAGCCGCTCCTTAGATAAGAATGGAATCATGACTATAATCCAAAGGCTCGCCGGATAATATGCTTCTGCTAAAACACCTGCCCACTGTGCGCGAGCCCAGGCTTTACCTGAGCATGGAAAGAACTTACCTGTCTTACTTGAAATTTATGTTTATAGCTTTTGGTACAGGTATTCTTTCTAAAAAAATGATCTTGTTACTGGCTGCTTTGCATTTTTATGGGCTGATTCCTTTTTTTCAGGACTTGTATAAGCTTTTGACCTGGCCAGTGCTGATTTTGTTATTTATGGTTTTTTATTTTTTTGTGCGTGATCTGCGCTATATCAATCGTGGTGCCCCGGTCACTGCCAAAGAAATTCAGGATCCACGTATTTATTTTTCGGCGGAGCGCACTTTTCTTTCATGGATCAGAACCGGGATCAGCATTGTAATTTTTGGTTTTGTGATGGAAAAGTTCGATTTTTTTCTGACCAAGCTGGCGCTGATGATGCACCGGGTGATTACGTTGCATGCGAGCTTCTCAGGAATGAGCATTATTTTCCTGGTATTGGGGATTATCAATATTGCTGTTGGACTCGGTGGATTTATGCTCACCGTTTATCAGGTAGAGCATGGTGCGTATCATCCCCACCACAAATTATATGGGTTTTATGGCTTGTCTTTGTTGGTCTGTTTGTCATTGCTGAGTTATTTGCTGATCAAACTTTCGATTTGAGTCAATCTGGCCGCTGGACATCAAAGCGCTATACAGTACGGGCGCCAACCATAAAGACATGAATATCGAGAGCAGCAACCCACCCATGACCGCAATGGCCAAAGGCTTCAGTAAATCCGTGCCATGGCCAATGCCAATGGCCAGAGGTAAAAACCCGAAAACATCCGCGAGCATGGTCATGAGGATGGGGCGCAGGCGCTGTCGCGCAGCAAAGGCCACCAAAGCCGGGCGGGGATGGGTACCCCCAATTTGGCGCGCACGTGCAAAAATCAGAATGACATTGTTGACGGCAATGGCAAAAACCAGCAACACGCCCAGAAAAGCCGTACTGTCGAGTTCCAATCCACAAATCCATAACAAAAGCAGGGAGCCCGGTGCGGCCAAGGCGATGGAAAGAAGCGCCGCCACGGCGGCGCGTTGACTGCTGAACTGAAATCCCAGCAGGATCAACAGTAAACCCAGTGCACCAGCCAGAATCAACGCCATCTGCTGAAAGCTTTGCCGCTGTTGTCGATAGTAACCACCCAGTACCGGGGTGATGTTGCCGGGCAAGTGCATTTGGGTGATGATTTTTTTGGTCTGACGGGCAGCCTGGGCCAGGCCTTCTCCCGGCTTTGGTTGTAACCACATGTAAGCATCAGGCACCAGATTCTGATGAGTCACAAAAGGAATGGCACCTTGAATGTGCAGGGAAGCAATGCTGGAAAGAGAGGTCATGGCCCCGTCGGGCAGTTGGATAGGCAGCGCGGACAAGGTCTGCGGGGTCTGTGGCTGCCCCACCAGTTTAACGCGAATAGGCAGTATTTGTTCGCCATGCAGCAAAAAACCCGCTTGTCTTCCCCAGAAACGGGCCTTGAGCTGCTCAGCAATGCCCGGCGGGGTAATGCCATAAAGTGCGGCCATGGGCGTGGGGGTGATTTCCAACTCAGGCCCAGCCGATGGGGACTTGAAGTTGACTGATGCAAAATCATGACTGTTTTTCAGGGCGGCAGCCAGCCGTGCGCCTTCACCACGCAAAACGCTGGAATCGGAGCCAAACAGATAAACTACCAGGGGGGCATGTGCGCCCGAGAGGTTTCCCAGACGGACAATCATGGTCTGATGCAAAGACAGTCCGATCAGATTGGGGGCCATGCTGCGGTATTGTTTGCGCAGTTCTGCCATCACGGTTTCGGTGCTGTCGTGATGATCCGGTTTGAGGACGATGGTGATGGCACCTTTGTTGGCGGGTGCATGACGGAACTCGAAACCACGACCGACCATAAGGGACGCCCGCTGCACATTGGGATTGTGCAGTGCCGCCTGCATGAAAGCGCGGCCGATCCGGGTGGTTTCGGCAACGCTGCTGCCCACCTGGGTGCGATAGGGTACAGAAATAATGCCTTCATCCCAGTGCGGGAGAAAAGCGGTCGGCAGGATCGTGAGTGCCAGTCCGGCGGCCCCTGCCAGTATAGCGACGGGTAAAATGGCCCAATAAGGGCGGCGCATCCCGGCGATGAGCCATTGACTGTAGTGCCGGCGCACCCAGCGCTCTGCATGATGCAAACGGCGGGAAGATGAGGTCACACGACCGGCGAGCCATGCTGTCAGAATCGGTGTGACCAGCAAGGCCACCATTTGTGATGCCAGCAGGGCAATGACGATGGCCAATGCCATATGGCGGAACAGCAGCCCCAGGGTGCCCGATAAGAAGAGCAGGGGCAGAAACACCAGGCAGGAGGTGAGGGTGGCAAGACTCATCAATGGTAGGATGTCGGCGCTGCGGCGCAACGCCAACTGGCGACGCTGCGAAGCTTTACCCTGCAGGCCATGGAGACCGCGTTCGACCACGACGATGGCATGGTCCACCAAAGCACCGATGGCTGCGGTTATGCCCCCCAGGGTCATGATATTCAGGCCATATCCGAGCATATGCAGAACCAGAAAAGTGGCAGCCAGGGCCAGAGGGACCACGGCCAGCGTTGCCAGCGCTCCGTCCAAACGTCCCAGAAAGGCCAATACGACCAGCCAGGCAATCAGGCTGCCGAGTCCCAGGGCAATCCAGACATCACGCAGGCTATGGCTGATCAGGTGGCTGAGATCATAAATGGGTACCAGATGGACGCCCGGGGGGAGATGTTTGCGCAGATTGTTCAGACGTGTTTGCACGGCGTGGGCGACGCTGACGTCATTGGCGCCCGACTGTGCAAGTACGTCAATGATCAGGGCGTGTTGATAACCGGGTATGGCTGCTTCACTCAGCAGCGGGGGCGGCCCGGTATGCACCTGACCCAGGGCGCCCAAGGCCAGCGGAGTGCGGGCACCGGAAGCATCGGGTGGCCCCAGTGGCAGGGTCAAGGCAGCCAAGGTCTGATCGTTTTCAGGCCGCGCTGTTGTCGCCAGAATCAACTGCTGATGATAGGCGTGCAGAACCCCAGAAAAAAATGGACCTTGGGCGGATTGCAAGGCGTTGATGACCTGCCGGGCACTGAGGTGATGCTGCGCTAACCGTGCCGGATCCAGATCCACATGCACCTGTGGCCAGCCGCGACCGGTGCCCTGCACCTGATAGATCCCGGGAATGGACAGTAGAGCCGGTCGTATCTTAAAGGCAAAAGTAGGCATCATTGCCGAACTACTCTTTTGATTGGACACCAGCGCATATTCAGCAAATGGATAGGTATAGGGTGCCATGCGGATCACCCGCAATTGCGCACCGGCGGGCAGGCGGTATTGCGCCAGGCGTGCCTGGAGCATCAGATATGCGGTTTGCGGGTTGGTCCCTGGTTCAAAATAAATATTGAGCTTGCTCAGGCCGGTACCGGTTTGCGAGCGAACCAGACGCACCCCTGGCTGACCTTTTGCGAGCGCTTCCAGGGGCTTGGTTACCTCCACTTCCATGAACTTGACGGGCAGACTGCCGTCATTGACGAGGACCGCCACTCTTGGAAAATTGACATTCGGAAAGACGCTTTCCGGAAGATTCTGCAGGGCAAACCAGCCTGCACCGAGTAATAATAAGGCGCTGAGTAAGATGCTGAAGCGATTGCTCCAGAGAAAATGCAGATACACTCTCATGGTTGTTGCTCTTGTACCGGGGTGCCACTGAGCAAGCGATCATTGGCGCTGACGATGACCTGCTCGCCGGTTCGCAGAGCGCCCTGTACCCAACTTTGCCCGGCCTGACTGGCAATAATATGTACGGGAACAGCCATGGCCTTGCCCTTGCGGATAACAAACACTTCGATCTGTGCGGCATGCATTACCACAGCGGCAGTAGGAATCTGGACGGCTCGGCCTTGAACTTGTTGTACTTCTGCCTGCAGCCATTCGCCGGGCAGCGCCCGGCTTTGTACTGGCAGATCAATATAGACGGACACCAGTCCCAGATGGCGGGCGCTTTGTCCTACGGAACGGACCTGTCCCAGGCCGTGCCAGTCTGCACCGTGCAGAACGACGGTACTTCCGGGGCGTAAGTTTCGGGCGAGGGAGGGGGTGACATAGGCCTGTGCCCAGGGTTTTCCGCGACCATCCAGGGTCGCAATGGCTGTTCCAAAATTGACTACGGCCCCAGCCGGAACCAGATAATGTAAGCTGCCTGCAAAGGGCGCACTGAGGGTTTGTTGAGCGGCCTGCGCCTGTAAAATGCGCAGATGAGATTGCGCCTCTGCCAGCGTCAAACGACTGGTTGCGACATTTTGCTGGGCAATGACGCCATCCTGATACAATTTCTGGTCGCGCAAATACTGTCCTTGAGAAAAGGCAATCTGTTTTTGTGCGGTCTGGATGCTGCTCTGCAACCCGGGTGACGCGATTCTGGCGATGATCGTTCCGGCAGTTACGGGTCCATCGGGGAGCAGCGGACCGAGGACGCGTCCGGTAACGGGGGCTGTCAAAGTGGCGGCACCATTACTTTCAACCTGGGCCAGCAGGGCGCTTTGCTGAATGGCAGCACTTACCCTGACTGGAGCCGTCCGCACGGGTATGCCAGCCCCCCAGGCGTTATGAACGCTCAAGAGGAGCAGAATGCCTGAAAAAATGCTGAAGCAGTAAGGTAGCGATGCCCGGTAAAAATATGGTAAAAATTTCATGCGGTTAAGCTTCCATGAGTGGATTATCATGAGGATGCACGCTGTCCCGGCAGGAAGCCGCTGTCCAGGATCAGTTGCGTGCGACTTAAACGGGCGCGAATCATCGCGTTGGTAGCCTGCAGCTGAGCCTGAACCCAGGCATCTTCAGCTTGTTGCAAGGATAATGCGCTCTCGGCACCGGCCAGATAGCCCTTGCGGGTCATGTCGTACACCGCCTGAGCACTGTGCTCGATTTCCCCGGCATCTTTCAGGGCAATGCTGGCCGCCCGGGCGGTCCCGGCGTCCTGTGCCAGACGGCTGCGTATCTGCATTTGCAGAGCCGATTTAGCTGACTGCAATGCCGCAACCTGTTCCCGGGCTGCTGCAATCTGATCGCGGTTGCGACCAAAGCCAAAAATGGGCATCTGCAGGCTGAGGCTGGCCTGCCAACCTAACTGCGCACTATGCGGTATGGTCGCAGTATCAACTCCGTAAGCGGCGTTGGCACTGAATACCGGTAAGCGGACACTTTGTTGGAATTGCAATTGGGCGTGTGCCGCCTGAATTTGCGCATCAGCCGTCCGGAGTAAGGGCTGCGCCTGCATGGCTCGACTCTGGATTTTGGATAAATCCGGTAACGGCTTGAGTGGGGTGCTGATTTTTGCCAGCGTTGGTAAATGGCTTCCAAGGCCGGTTTGCAAGGCCAGAACCTGGCGTATGGCCACACTTTGGGCCAGGGTTTGTTTCAGTTTGCTCTGGATGCGCAACAGGTTCAGTTGTGCCTGCTTCAGCGCCAGGCGGGAACGGGTACCAGCAGCATAACTATCCCGGGTGGCTTGAAATACTTGCCTGGCAGTAACGAGGGCGCGTCGCCAGATGGCGATCATATTATTACTCAGAGCCAGCCGGTAATAGGTCATACTCACTTGTGCGGCCACTGACAGGCGGGTTTGCAGCAGATGAAAGCGCTCAATAGTGACCCGATCTTCGCTCAGTTTGCTGAGTGCCCGGGTTTGCGGCGCATAAATGGGAACATGCAAACGGATTTGTCCCAGCATTTCCCGTGCGCCATTGGCACTGACAAAAACGGGCTGACCGGAGCGGGATTGGGTCCAGATAGTGGCCGCATTCAGGGAAAGAGCGGGTAGCAGTCGGGCTTCGGCACTGCGACTGAGATCTTGTTGCGCTTCCAGTTGGTGCTGGCTTGCCTGAACGAGGGCCTGATTATGCAGGGCGCTGTTAATAGCCTGGTTGAGCGTCAGAGGGGCCGCATGGGCGCCAATCGATATGCAGCCCAAGCTTAAAACCAGTAGCCAATTTTTGGCAGCAGACTGACGATTATTCGGTATAAATTGAAAAAGCATTTTTCTCGACTATCTGTAAAATGTGTTTATGAATGGGGACGGTTTTTTTATTATGACATTGCTGCATGTCCAGAAGATGACCGCAAGATGACCAAATCGTCATATTATGTTGTCATCATTGTTATCCTTAGAAATTATCGGGAAAGATAAAATGGCCGTCGTCCCTTTTCCGGCAACGCTTTTTAAGCGGATCTTACCCCCATGTAGATGCACGATGGATTGTACAATGGCCAGTCCCAGCCCGGTTCCCTGTCCACGCCGCATGCGTGCGGCATCTGCGCTGTAAAAACGGTCAAATACCCGGTCAAGATCCGCATCGGCGATGCCCGATCCGGTATCGCTAACAATCAGTTGGACCTGCTCGCGGGACTGTTCACAATAAATCCGGATGCTGCCACCGGCTGGCGTATGACGCAGGGCATTACTCAGTAGATTACTGACAGCGCGGCGCAGGAGATCAGAGTTTGCAGTGATGGATCCCTGAGCATCATTGTTCAGGGTAACATCCTGTTCATCCGCCATTGCCTGATAAAAACTGCAAAGAGAGGCCATTTCCTGATGAATGTCCAGCTGTTGCTTATCCAGCGCGTTATGATCCTGTTCTGCCCGGGCCAGAAACAGAAGGGCATCTACCATACGCGACAAGCGTTCATATTCATCCATGGCGGAGGCGATACAGGCCTGGTATTCCGGGATGCTACGGTTCCTGGAGAGTGCCAGCTCGCCCTCACCGCGTAAAATATGGATGGGCGTGCGCAACTCATGGGCAATGTCTGCCGAGAAGCGGGAAATCCTGGCAAAGGAGTCTTCCAGCCTTTCCAGCAGCCGGTCAAAATTTTCGGCCAGTGTGGCGAGTTCGCTGGGCCAGTTATCTCCAGCAATGCGCCGATGCAACTGGCTGGCGCTCAGTTCGTCCACCAGGCTGGCCAACTGATGGACGGGTCGCAAGCCACGCCGGGCAATCAAATACCCTGCCAGTATCGCGATGAATAACGCCAAAATAATCGATAGCGCGAGCGCGTAACGATAAAAAGCCAGAAAGTGTTCACTTTCGCTGGTGCGGATAGCCACGTAAATGATACTGGCTGGCTGGCCTGCAAAGCGTTGCGCCATCACTTGAAAATGTTCATGCTTTTTAACTTTCCAGTGCCATTGTTGGGGCTCGAAAGCCTTGGGTTTGCGGTCAAAGGGCTTGTTGCTGTCGAGGAGAGGATTATCACTGCGACCCCGGGCAATAATGCCCTCCTGTGACCGGCTTACCCAGATGTATACCCCGCGAATGGTATTGGACTCCATCTGTATTTCATGAAGCAGTTCGGAAAAGTGATCGGTGCTGTTGCGCATGGCCGTATGTATGGCATGGATTTTACTGATGAGAATCTGGCTGTCGGCCGCACGCAGTTGTTCAGCCAGAATCCAGTACAGGGCAGCGCCCGCTACCGCAATCAGGATGGTGCTCAACAGGGCGTACCAGAGGGTGAGCCGGACCGCCATGGAGCGCCCCGGACGCTTTAAGATTTTAATGACGTAGTTCAAGAACATAGCCAACCCCTCGTAAAGTATGGATCAATTTGTCCGGAAAGGGATCGTCCACTTTTCGGCGCAGGCGGCGAATGGCAACGTCCACAACATTACTATCACTTTCAAAATGCATATCCCAGACCTGCTCGGCAATGCGGGTGCGGGTCAGCACTTCGCCGGGAAAGCGCATGAGGTAGGCCAGCAGGCGGAATTCCTGAGGGGCCAGGTTTATGGGCGTGGCGGCACGCCAGATTTTGTGGCGGAGCAGATCCATTTCCAGATCGGCGTAATAAATGGTCTCTTCCGTACGCAGATTACTGCGTCTCAGAATACTGTGAATTCTGGCTAGTAATTCTGAAAAAGCAAAGGGTTTCACCAGATAGTCGTCTGCGCCCCGGCGCAAACCTTCCACGCGCTGGGCTACGGCATCCAGGGCGGTCAGCAGAATGACCGGCTGATCGGGATGCCTTTTACGGATTTCCTGAAGAACCCACCAGCCATCCCTCTGCGGCAACATCAGGTCGAGCACAATCACTTCATATTCGCCGATTTCGGCGAGGTGCTGGCCGTCTACGCCATTGTCGGCAACATCTACCACATAGCCTAGCTCGTTGAATCCTTTTTTGAGAAAGGCAGCCGTTTTAGATTCATCTTCAATAACCAGAATTTTCATGGGGAAAAGCCAAAATGAGTCAAGAATAATGTTGGAAAAATACGCTGTATTAATCCTCTTAACAACTTTTCTGCGGATAAGAGCGGAAAGGAGGATATTTCATAATAAGTCATTTTTTGACCTTTTGGAGAATATGTATACAATAAACTCTCTCTTAATGGTCCTATTCCGAGATACTATGAAATCCTCAATGTCCATGGAACATAAACGCCGCTTGGCTTTCGGCGTTGTTCGTATCGTTTTTGGCCTGGTCTGGCTGATCAACACTTGGTTACAGTTTAATCCAGCCTATGCAGCCCACTTTCTGGGGAGTTTTAATGCGGACTGGGTGAGTGGACAGCCTGACTGGATCATCCAGTATGGACATTGGATGGCGAATCTGGTGCAGCACGTAGGGCCACAGTCTGTGGCTTATGGAACGGTAGGGCTGGATGCCATTCTGGCGGTTGCCCTGATCACCGGGCTGGGCTTGCCATTTCTGGCCGGGGTAGGGGTGCTGTATAACCTCTGGCTCTGGAGTACGGTGGGTGGATTTGGCGGACCCTATACCCAAGGGGCCACAGATCCGGGCACGGCGATTATCTATGCCCTGTGCTTTGTTTATGTGATCTGGTCCCGAAGCTGGGAAGGTCTGAGTTTGAGCAAAGTGCCGCATAAGCCTTTGTATGCCCCGGCCATGCACACTGCCCGGATTCTTTTCGGTCTGCTTTGGGCTTTTGATGCATTCTGGAAGTGGCAGCCCTATTTTCTGCACAATGCCGTGACTTATTTGCAGCAGGCACTTCCAGGAGAGCCCGTCTGGATTGCTGCTTATATTTCCTTCGTGATTGCCGTGATCAACCTGGCAGGACCGGTACTTTTCGGCTACGTCGCCGCCATCATGGAAAGTATCATCGCTTTTTTTCTGCTCATCGGACGAGGTATGCGCTGGATTATTCCTGTGGGTATTGCCTACAGTTTCGGGGTGTGGACAACAGCCGAGGGATGGGGAGCGCCTTATCTGCCCGGCAGCACGGCCAATAAAGGCGATGTGCTGGGCACCACCAACATTTATATCATTGCCTTCCTGTTCCTGGCGGCCTGGGTTTATTTCACTCCCCGTGCCCAGCGCAGGGGCAACGGCGATGCCTGAAGCCGCCTGATCAGCTCACGGTAAACTGCCCCATCATGCCATTGTCCTCGTGTTCCAGCATGTGGCAATGATACATATAGGGGAAGTCGTCGGGGGCGGGCTGCCCATAGTGGGCAATAAAACGTATGGTTTCAGCACGCCGGATCAGCAAGGTGTCTTTCCAGCCATTTTCATAAGCAGGAGGCGCCTTGCCATTGCGGGACAGTATCTGAAACGAAGTGCCATGAACATGAAAAGTGTGGGCCATCTCCGCATCGTTGTAGACCTCCCAGATTTCCGTGCTTCCCAGGCGCAGACGCTGATTGATGACCTGCATATTCATGTACTGATTATTGATGGAAAACAGCGGTTGGCGACCGATCCCCATGGACATTTGCGCCGGACCGTTGTGCAGAGCGTTCTCCAGAGCCCTTTGGGCGAGAGACATTTTGTCCATAGGCATGCCCCTGAGCTCGAAACGGCGCGACGGCGCATCCGCCTGCATGGTGGGGATGGCTACCAGGTGATCGGGCAAGCGTCCAGCTGAGCCTGTGGCAGAACCGACATGAATTTCCAGGAGATCAAAATTGCTGCGATCAAAATGATCGCTGTCCATGGGATGTAGGCTGAGTCCGGGAACCACCGCGGCAGAATCACTGCGTAACGCCAATGTATTGCCTGCAAGTGAGCGCAAATCGAGGAGGATTTCGGCGCGTTCAGCCGGTGCCAGAAGTAATCTCTGCACCTTCACCGGCGCCTCAAGATAGCCGGCATCACTTGCAATGACATAAAACGCCCGATCTCCACTCAGGGCAAAATTGTAAAGGCGGGCATTGGAGGCATTGAGCAGGCGTAATCTGACCCACTGTGCCGGAACATGCAGGACGGGAGATTCGCGACCATTGATGAGAAAGCGGTTACCCTTCATCCCCATGACGTCCATGGCCTGAGGCATATAAACCAGTTTGCCCTGCGCATCGAGCAGGCGGTCCTGGACGATAACCGGAATGTCATCTATCCCCCAATGGTGGGGGAGACCCAGTCGCCGATCAGTGCCGTCCTCCACCAGATACAGACCCGCCAGCCCCCCGTATACATGCGGTCCGGTTCTGCCGGCAGGGTGAGGATGATACCAGAGGGTGGCTTCGGGCTGATCAATCGTATAGCCATAGGTCCATGTTTTTCCAGGCAGGATGAGGCTTTGCGGACCACCATCCATGGTTCCGGGCACGTGCGCGCCATGCCAGTGGGTGGTTGTGCTCTGATCAAGGTGATTGTGCACATACAGCCGCAGCGGCTGTCCTCTGGGGATGCGCAGGGCGGGTCCTAAAACAGCGCCGTTATAACCCCAGGTGGCCGTTTTGAGACCATCACTCAAAACGGAATGACCATCCGCCATGTGCAAGTGAAATTCCCGAACCTTGTCGCGCCCCATGACTCCCGTATATACCGGCGGAATGGGTAGTGCGCCGGAAAACACCGGCTTGGGTAACGGCGAGGATTTGCCATGCACTCCGGCCATATTCATGCCACTCATATTCATGGCCACGGCAGACGGCAGGGCAAGCAGCGCTGCAGTGCCGGCACCATAAGTCAGAAACTGACGTCGGGAAATGTGAGACGCAGAGGATGGTTCGGCGCTGGCGGGTTTGGTCATGGCAGGAGTTCCCTGGTGGGTATGATTGACCGTGGAACCATAACATTGGAGTTGGCTTGAGGGTCAACACTCTGCCGAACTTGCTAATCCATGATGCGTATTTTGGGGCCGCTATAGCGATACCCGAATCCCGGAACGGTTTCCATCCAGTGATGTAAACCGGTATGTTCAAACAGGCGTCTGAGCCGATATACCTTTACGACCAGCGTGTTAGGGGCAATAAATACTTTTCTGCCATTTTTCAGCGCTTGTGTAAGTTGCTGATAAGACAATGCTTCGCCGGGATTCTGGACCATACAGCAGAAGAGGGCGTACAAATTGCTGGGGAGATATATTTTTTGATCATCGATATTGACTATCCGCGCCTTATGATTGATCGATATGTGCGTGGATTTGATCCGCTCTGCTGCGCTGCAGCCTGATGATGGAACCGGTTCCAGCAACCTGTGCAGATAGGCCAGGAGAGGCGCCGTACCCAGGCTCCAGGGAATAAAAGTCTGGGCGCCGGAGTGAATGGCATCTTCGGCAAGGCTGCCCAGAAGCGCATTGTTCGCCTCGGCCATGACTAAAAATGGCAGATCGGATCCATAGTTTTTTTGCAAGACCAGCAGTAACTCCCTGATTTTATCATTCCAGCCATTGGTGATGAGGACGGGTCTGTTTGAATGATTCAGCAGTTTTTCGCAATCCAGAGCGGATGTTACCGTCTGAACTATATAAGCGGTATGAAGATTTATGCTTTGCAACAGTCTGGATTCATGGTGATCACTTTGCGGGGATAACACGACAATATCCGGATCACTTTTGAACATGCTTTTTGCTGTGGGCATATGTAGCCAGGCCAGTCCTTCCACCACAATCCAGTGCAGATGAACGGAAATGAAGGGGATTATAGAATGAAAAAACATGTGTATTTTCCTGCAATGTTCAGATAAACCAGTCGGTGAGTGCACACTTTTTGAACCCATACATGGTAGCTTGGTAATGTGACATTATTATGACAATCTGCTCTCCCCGGCTTGCTTCTGAAAAGATGCGGGAGCCATCTGCCATGATAAGGACATTTTTTAAGGTGTTCTTCCGGGTGTGCATGATGAAAATGGTCATAATATCGTCATCAAATTGTCATCTTTTTGACATATTCCCCTGATAAATTGTGCGGCTGCAAAACCAAGGGCTGACTCAGTCCTTAACGCCTACATAAACAGGGAGAAACAAAATCATGAGTAAATCCGTATCATTACGTCCTTTGGTGTTGGCCCTCGTGACTGGTGGTGTGTTGTTGACGGCTACCAGTGTCATGGCAGATACCATCACTGCTGCCACGGTAAGCAGTCAGGACAACGAAGCGGTGAATGTGGGAGAGGTCAATGCGGCCGCTGCTTCTCAATCCTTTCTGGGTAGCAGAGGAGTACATTCGCTCACCCAGAAACACCGTTTTGACTCCGGTCAGTCCATAAAGGTATTGGGTAAACAACAAATTGCAGCTGCAGGACCGGTGGGCGGCAGTGCTCAGGCATTAGCCTACGCACCAGGCGTAAATGTGACGGGATACGGAAATACCGGCTCCACCAAAACATCCATCAGTGTCAATGGAATCAGTCAGGGCTGGGGTGGTTTTGGCGGGAGTGTCATAGATGCCGGTAACCTCTCGGTGACTTTTGATGGCGTTCCCATGGTCAATCCATCCACTGGTCTTTGGGAAAGTCCGCAAGTCCCACAAACGGGAATTTTACAGGGAATTGGTATCACCTACGGGCCGGGTAATCCGGTGAATCGCTGGTATAACAATATTGGCGGCCAAATCGCCTTTGTCCCTTTGCAGCCAACGGCACAGCCGGGCGCCAGCATCAAGATGACCTATGGAAGCTATAATTCCAAGAATATTGTGTTCAATGTCCGTACCGGCAGCATAGACGGATGGTCAACCATTATGGCGGGTGGCGCAGGATCCAGTAACAGTTACCGGCAAAGCCCCGATGGATTCGCGAACCCGAGTTACAATTATGCCTGGTTTCTGAAAACCAAAAAAACCTATACGGATGGGAATTTTTCATTGGGGGCCTATCTGGCCAAGGGTTCCGGATACCGTCCGGTTCCGGTTCCGGTCAACCCTATTGCCGGCGTTACTTATACCGGTGCCGCAACGGGACCATTATATAGCCAGAAAACTACCGGGTTTTATTCGTCCATTCCCTTTGATATCTGGAACAAGGATGACAGCAACACGACCTGGTTGATTTACAGCAAGCTGAATCAGAAGCTGGATAAAACCTTTGCTTTGCACAATATGATCTGGTATCGCTACGGCCATCGCTTGCATCAGCATTATAATAATTACGGCTTGAGTAATCCCAGCAATCTCTATGAATACAACAATCCTCATGACAGCGTGTACGGGGACAAGCTATGGATTTCCGCCAAGCTTCCCTACAATGATGTCAGCTTCGGCGGCTTCTTTCTGAACAGCCAATACAATACCAAAAACGCTTTTTATAATCCGGCGGATGGTGGTTCTCTTGCGCTTCCCAATCATTCCTATCGGAATGATATTTTTAGCCAGACGGACCTGGCGGCATTTGTGCAGGATCGCATCAGCCCCATGCATAATCTGCATATTACTCCGGGGGTGCGCTTTATCAATTATCAGACCCAATACACACAGGGGGCAGATATACCCGGAGCGACAGGCACCAATCAGGGCAAGCTGCCTGCTTCCAATAAAAGCTTTACCAAGGTGGAACCCTCGGTGGATTTCAACTGGAAGCCGCTGCAGTGGTTGGCGGTATTTGCAAGTTATGCCCAGGCCTACAAAGAACCGCAGGTTGGCGGTGGTGGTGGTCTCTACCAGAGTATCCGGCCGGTGTATAACCTTGAACATAGTGCGGATTATAATGCCGGCATAAAATTGCATTTTAATGATGCGGATTATCTGCACCATTTCTTCGTCATGTTCAGTTTTTATCATCTGCATTTCAGCAACCAGTTTGTTGCCGCCTATGATGCTAATGGAAATTATCTCGGGGACGCCGATGGTGACTCCATTTACCAGGGTGTGAACATCGCTCTGGAAGATGATCCCCTTTATAATGTCCATGTTTTTGCCAACCTGAATTTCGAGAAAGCCACTTTTGCACACTATACGACGGGTGGCGTCAGTTATCAGGGCTTGCCGGTATCCAATGTTCCCGAAAGCACGTTTAACATTGGTGCCAAATATCGTTATTTTCTGGATGGTATCCTGATTTCGCCCAGCATTTGGTACACCTATACCGGTGCCCAGAATATGTGGAATAACAATACGGTTATGCCCAGCAGCCAGAAAATTCCCACCTATGACACGCTGAACCTCGGGCTGGAAAGCGTAATTCCCACCCATGGATCGTTACCTCTGCTGAAAGACGTGAAGCTCAACCTGGATATGTTGAATGTGACCAACAATCATTATAATCCGTTTGAGTACGTTACTTCCGGTGGTTTGCTCGGTGGAAATTCGCAAGGACAGGTGCTGGCTCTCCCCGGAGCACCATTTACTGTCTATGGAAGTATTTCTGCTGACTTCTAAAAACCGCTATACAGCGGGGATGGAAATTTCTTCATCCTCGCTTAATGATCTTGTTCGGACGTAATTTGAGGGAAATTATTCACATGAAAAAAACCGCACTGGCCAGATATGTGCTTTCGGTAATGACCATTTTTTTGCTATTTTTGGGGGTTGCCAATGCCGGAACAAGCACATTCAAGCTGATCAAAGTTATTCTATTGCCGACCACGGATCAAGGTGGTGATGCAGTCAGTTATGATCCTTTCAATCATTGTGTTTATGTATCCATGGGAAAGACCGATGCCGGTGGCGTGGTCATCAATGCGGATACGAACGCACTCGTCAAGGTGGTTCGTGACGGTCTTGTCCGTCCATATGGTATGGCTTTTGACCATCAATACGTTTATTGGACATCCAATAAACTGGAGCATTCGGCGGGCGCGGGCAATAATACTGTACCTGAAAAAAAGTCCAGAATTTTTGTTGTCAATAAGGCTGACTGGAAGGTGGTTAATGTCTTTGATACGGTAGGTTCTGGTGCTGATGGCATCTGGGTGGACCAGAAATTGGGACGCCTTTATGTGGCCATGGATGACAGTAACTGGATTGATGTTTATACCTTGGGAAAAGCACCCAAATTTGTCGGGAAAATTTCCTTGTATCCGGAAACTGGTCATGGTCCTGATCTGGGTGTGTTGCTGAGTGCCCGGCATTTGTTGTACATGCCGGATGATTCCTGGGAAGAAAAAATCAATTTGCTGAACGGGCAAATTGAAGACAAGACCAATGTTGCTCCTTACTTTCCGGTCTCAGCGACAAAGCATCATCCTGATACCAAGGGACAAATTGTTGATCCGGAAAATCATACACTTTGGGTGGGCACTACGGGTTCCCGGATTTTTGTCTTTAATGCGGGCAATTTGAAAGTGCTCAAGCAGTTGCCTGCGCGAGCCGGTATTGATCAGGTTGCCTATGATCCGGCCTATCATTTGGTTTATGCCTTTGAAAGTAATGCCAAAGGCTTCAATGTCTATAATGCCCGAACCATGAAACCGGTTACTTTTGTCTCTACCGGTTATGGCAAGACCCATACTGGAGCGGTAGACCCCGGTAATCACAAGATTTTTGTTTATGTGGGCGAGGCGCATGCGGTTTATGTGTATCAGCCTGTCCATGATTGAGGGATAGACTTCCGGTTGCTACTCATAGCTATAATTCACGACTTGCCATAAGCAGGTCGTTTTTTAACCAAGCAACCGGACATTTTATAAAAAGGGTTTCATCGATGCACGGATCAGATAGCTTACCCTGGCCACGCAGTGTCAAGTGGCTGCATATATTTTTGGCGCTGTTCATCACCTTTCAGTTGATGAGCGAGCTGGACATGAAAGCCATCTGGAAACATGTAGGTATTTCAGCGTTTCGGCACTTTCTGTTTGTATCCCATATGTGGGTGGGGATGGCCAGTACTCTGGTGATCATCCTGTTCTGGCTGGTTGTTGCCGGGAACGCTCAATTACGTGCCCATCTGTTTCCCTATCATGGGGTTTATCTGCAGCGTATTGGTAAAGATATTCAGGGTGCGACACGCGGTATTTTCCCCCCGGCGGGTATGCGTGGCGGATTACCGGGCCTGGTCCATGGTTTGGGTCTTCTGGCCATTTCCGCCATGGGGGCTTCGGGGGTGGTGATGTTTGTGATGATTTATGCGGCTGGCGGCGTCAAGCCCGGCGATGCTTATGGCATTCCCCATGCCATCCATTCCCTGATTGCCAATCTGGTATGGGCTTACTGGTGGGGTCATATTGCCATGGCTCTGCTGCATGCGTCGCGTACCCCACGGATTTTGCGAATATTTATTCCCTAATTTTGGGCTAATACCGGGGCGGTATAGTGCGTAAACGGAAGGGGTCAATGGGATCCATCCATCATTTAACGCAGGTAACAGGAGCAAAATCATGAAGATATCTATACGGCTGGTGGGCGGTATTGTGGGCGGGGTGTTATTGCTGTCTGCTTTTGGTGCTTATGCTTTTACCGGCCAGGAATTGGCTGGGAAAGCAAAGATCAGTATCGCCCAGGCACGCGCTACGGCTTTACGGACTTATCCAGGTAGCATCACCGATCAGGAGCTGGAGAAAGAGAAAGGCGGCAGTGGATTGCGATATTCTTTCGTGATCAAAAAGGGGCATGTCAGTCATGAAGTCGGTGTTGATGCCATGACTGGCGCCATTCTGGAGAACTCGGTTGAAGGTGACCATGCCGATTGATGCGTTATAGTTTTCAATAGGCGCTGACCCGCTCTTAGGAGCGGGTTTTGCGTGTATTTGTGGAGGGTATCACTCAAAAATGCGTATTCTTCTGGTTGAAGACGACCGAATGATTGGTGAAGCCATCTCTGTTGCGCTGCGGGATGCCGCTTATGCTGTGGATTGGACGCGTGATGGTGAAACGGCCCTGCAAGCCATTGCCAATCAGGAATATCAGGCCATTCTTCTGGATTTGGGCTTGCCCAAACTGGATGGTTGTACGGTGCTGCAGCGGGTGCGGGCAATGGGTAGTGATCTGCCGATTATTATTATTTCTGCCCGGGATGCCCTATCAGACCGGATAGAGGGTTTGGACCTGGGGGCGGATGATTATCTGGTCAAACCTTTTGCCATGGATGAATTGTTGGCACGCTTGCGTGCCATTATCCGTCGTCAGGGTGGACAGGGGTCGCCTGTGCTCAGCAGCGGATCCCTGCAGCTTGATTTAAGCACCCATATCGCGCAACTTGGCGAAGTCAGTGTGCTGCTGAGCCGTCGGGAGTTCGCCTTGCTGCAGGCTTTATTATTACGCCCCGGTGCGATACTGAGCCGGGCACAACTGGAAGAACGGCTATATGGTTGGGGCGAAGAAATAGAAAGTAACAGCATTGATTTCCTGATTCATGCTTTGCGCAAGAAACTCGGTGCGGAGGTCATCAAAAACGTGCGTGGTGCGGGCTGGATGGTTTCGCGTCCATTATGAAAAAATCCTTGCAGCGGCAATTGTCCATTGGCTTGGGTATTGCCATTATCTGTATGGGCTTGCTGGCCGGTTTGGCGGCTTTCTTTTTATCCCTGAATGAAGCCCAGGAATATCAGGATGCTTCCTTGCAGCAGATTGCTGCACTGGTCCCTCCCCAGGTCTGGCAGAATGCTTACCGCTATGATCAACGACATGTGGATATTGATCCGGACGCGCGTATCGTCGTTGAACCGTTATGTTTATCAAATTGTGGGAAGCTGGATACTCCTTTGCAACTGCCCCCGCAATTATCACAGGGATTTCATACGGTTGCTGTCAAAGATCAGGATTGGCGGGTTTTTGTACGGCGTCTGGGACCAGATAAGGCGCTGGCCGTGGCACAATCTACCGATCTGCGCAGTGATGCAGCTTTTGCCAGCGCGCGTTGGACCCTGTTGCCCTTGTTGATTTTGATTCCGTTGTTGGTGATATTCGCACGGATTATTGTTCGCCGCAGTCTGAGACCGATCCATGCTTTGGCCGAGGCCGTGGATCAGCAGAATGCCGACCGACCCACGCCGCTTTCTGTGGAACAGGTACCCGAGGAGATTGTCCCGTTTATACAATCCCTGAATCGCCTGCTGGAAAGGATTCGGCAGTTGTTGGCTAAGGAGCGGCGTTTTATTGCCGATGCCGCCCATGAATTACGCACGCCTCTAACGGCCTTGTCACTCCAGGTGCAAAATCTGCAGCGGGCGGATTCTCTTGAGGAAAGTCGAAAACGTTTGTTGCCTCTACAGGATGGTTTGGAACGGACCCGTCATTTGTTGGATCAGTTGCTGGGTTTTGCCAGGCAGCAGAGTGTCGTTTCCACGATAGAACCGGTTGATCTGACCGCCGTAGCCCGTCAGGTTGTGGAAGATCTTTATCCTCTGGCGGAGCTGAAAAAAATAGATTTTGGCATGGATGCCGAACAAGCTTTGCGCGTGCAGGGTAGTTTTGCTGCCTTTTACAGCCTGTTGCGCAACGCTGTGGATAATGCCCTGCGCTACAGCCCGGACCATTCCGAAGTGACCGTGCGGGTGCGCAGCGAAGGGAATGATGTACTGCTGGAAGTGCTGGACAGTGGTCCGGGGATTCCGCCCGAGGCCTCAGAACGCGTATTTGATCCTTTTTACCGGCTTCCCGGTTCAGCAGGAGACGGCAGTGGTTTGGGCCTGAGCATCGTGCGCAGTATTGCCGAACAAATGGGCGGGGAAATTATCCTGCAAGCACGGACAGATCACGCCGGGTTGCATTTCATCTACCGTCAAAAAGCCGGCTAAGTTTCGCTATGACGCAGCAGCATTCTATACTGAGTATCCATATTTTTATGAAGAACACGAATCACTTGAATCTCCTCTTCGGAGCGGCAGTTGTAAAAAACGACGTGACTCTGAAAAGGATGTTTACGCAGGTCAGGTTCGATATAATCACAGGGATTCCCAAGTCTTGGCGAATCGGCCAGTATCTTGAAAGTTTCATCCAAGCCTTTCAGGTAATGCAGGCGTTGTGCCCTTCCCCAGCGTTCCTCTGTGAATCGAGCAATTCCACGCAAATCGTTTTTAGCCGCAAGGGTAAGGGCAAATACGCCCATTAGCCCAATTCATTATCGAGTTCAGCCATAAAAGTTTCGTAGCTGTATGCAGCCGTTCCGCTGGCTCGACCTTCTGCAATCAACTGGCGCAGCGCTTCCAGTTTCTGTTCTTCATTCTCAAGCAGACGCAAACCGGCTCGCACCACCTCTGTCGCAGAGCCATAACGGCCCCTAGAAAGTTGGGCAGCAATAAACTGATCGAAATGGTTTCCCAAGCTAACACTGGTGTTTTTAGACATTGTGGTAATCTCCAGAAAATACCAATAATTGGTAAATATTGCAGTAGGCGCTTAACAAGTCAATCCCGCCGCCTCACAACTCCGCACAGCTCGTACATCGAAGCCAAAAGCCAATCCAATAGGTGTAAGCACTACGGGCAGATGCTGCGAAGGCTTGGCATTGGTAATGTTTTCCAACCTGGGCAGATCTATATTCAGCACCTGCTTGTACAAAAAAAGCAGAGCTGCCTTGGCCTGATTTTGAGTGGATGACGAAACGTGACGCTCATTGGCGAGGTAACTCAGAAAAGCCTCCACCTCAGCGACCCCCATATTTTGGGGATGGCGCTTCCGATGGAACAAAATAAAACGCCGCACCCAATCGGTATAAACTTCTTCAGTGCGGATACTGTAATGCATCGTCCGGATGCGGGCGCGCAGCTGATCCAGAAGCTTGGGCGGGTTGCTGGGATCTGGTCGGGAGTTTTTCATCTGGGAAATTTTAGGCTGTTAAATTATTGCGCAATGGGAAATGTCATGAATATACAGCATGTTGATTACTACTAATATTGTATTAGACAATTCTTTGGTGGTAGTATTTCAGAATCTAAATTACGTTAGCTTTCAATTGTCTGAAATGCAGACAATCCTCACTCTCAATTCGCGCGACCACATCATGCTCGAAGTGTTCCGCGATCATCTCGGGATCGCGGCGCCGCAAATGCGAAAGGAGATCCTGCGGCTGCAAGGAGATGTGGTCAAGATTCTTGCGTCAAAGGGCATTCAATACTCGGATCTGCGTTCGGCGCTGGTGCCAAGCGCAGATCGGCACGAAGCAGCTTTCATTTTCGACTCCACGGAGATTGAGTCTGGTATGTATGGAAGAGAAGTGCTCAAGCAAGTACTTCCTCTTCTGGATCCACGCACAACGCAAAGCGTGCTCGTCGGTGATCTTCTAGGTGATGATCAAGACTTGATAGTTGAGATTCTCCAAGAATCTATGATCTTGGCGCGTTCCTTTACATTCAGGCATTCCACGCTTCTCTACGGCGTGTACATCAACAATCTGTCCTCCACCACCCTGTCACAGCTTCATGAGAAGTTGGTGGCCTTCCCAGCGTACCTTGGTCATATTCCAACATCCTTCGCATCACGGGCAAAGGCCTATCTTTCTCTTAGTATGGCAAACCTGTTCCTCAAAAAGAACAGAACTCTCATCCTCGGGCATGAAGGTGACCGATCCAATGCCGAGAACATAAATATCACTCTCTAGAGCTATAGTCAAATCTGGTGTATGAGCATTTTCTGACATAGATCAGGCGGCGGTCTGTTGATCATCCGGCAGGGTGAGGTTAGCCGGTAAGCCATCGATAAATTTCACCCCTGCAAAAAGCTGCAGGACTTTCTCTGGAGCATAAATCCCAATCCAGCGTTTTTCAGCCTGCTGCAGCATCTTGAAACCCAATCCCAGAAAGCTGCTGCGTGATACACAGTTCTTCGTCCGGGTAGTCCGGTGGCGTACCGTAGCGAAGGTGGACTCAATGGCATTGGTGGTCCGGATATGCCGCCAGTGTTCGGCCGGAAAATCATAGAAAGCGAGCAATTCAGCCCGATCTTTTTCCAGTTTAGCCACGGCCTTGGGATACTTTGCCTGGTAATTGCGCACAAACACGTCCAGTGCTTTTTCCGCAGCCTGGCGATTGGCGGCCATCCAGATTTCCTGCAACGCTGCCTTGGCTTTGCTCTGTTGGGCTTTGGGAAGTTCGTTGAGAATGTTGGCGGTCTTATGCACCCAGCAGCGTTGCTGACCAGTTTCGGGATAGGCTTCATCCAGTGCGGCCCAAAACCCCATGGCACCATCCCCAATGGCGAGCAAAGGGGCCGTCTCCAGACCGCGCGCCTGCAGGTCACGCAGGATCTCCAGCCAGGAAGCTTTGGATTCGCGCAGGCCGTCACTGACACTGACCAGCTCTTTCTTGCCCTCTGCCGTCACGCCGATAATCACCAGCAGGCAGATACGCGGATCCTCCTCCGCACGGAGGTTCGTATAAATACCGTCTACCCACCAGTAAGCATAGCGCTTTCCCTGTAGGGAGCGGTGTTGCCAATGGGCATACTCTTGCGCCCACTCCGCCTTGAGACGTCCCAACACCGCAGGTGAAAGTCCCTTGGCCTCATCACCCAGCAAAATGGAAAGGGCTTCCTGCATGTGGCCGGAAGACACCCCATGCAGATAGAGCCAAGGTACTGTAGCGGCTACCGTTCGTGATTTGCGTACATACGGAGGCGCCAGTACCGAATTGAATTTGATCCCCGATCCTGAGCGGTCCCGCACCTTGGGTACTTTGACGGGTACCGGACCCAGAGCGGTCAGGATCTCGCGCTCCGGCAGATGCCCATTACGCACGACCGCCTGACGCCCATCAACCATCCGCACCGTCGCAAATTCTTCCAGCAATACCGCCACCTCTGCCTCTATGGCCTGCTCAATCAGAGAGCGTGCCGCGCGTCGAAGTATCCCTTCAATGCCCAGACCCAACTCTCCCATCCCACCTGCTATTACGGTATTCTTTTCCACGGCGTACTCCTTATGTTGCTCTTTGAGTCGGAAACCCTTTGTAGCAACAGTACGCCACCTCATTCAAGCCAGTTGTAACGCGCCCGTACACCACTTTCGAGCATAGCTCCACTCTCTATCCACTTGAAGATTTTGGCTACAAGGTCGCAAGTCTGCAAGAGGTCTACTTCGGAATCTTCCTGTCATACAAAATCGAACGCCCTGTCTTTGGCGCGTTCGCAGTTGACTCGGAGATGGCACTGAACGCCATCTCCGATGAAGTTTCCAGTCTTGGCGATTTCAGCGTCATCTTGGAGGAAGCCAAGCATGGATACCTGATCAACGAGAAGCTTGGCAAGCTGGCCAAAGCTGGTCTTGCTGACGCAGATCGCGACTACATCGCATCGCTGATTGAATCAAAAATCATGGCCAGTTACCTCTACAACCTCATATACCTCGATGAGCATGACGTAATGAAGTTCAACTTGATGGTTGAGGTCGATCGAGTCGACGGATACCCTGCACGAATGACAGTCGCGCTTGAGTACCTTCCGGCAAGCAAAACTCTCAGGGTCATTACGCTCTACTAGCGGTGAAACCTAACTCAAACGTTAGAGGTCTTCATGTTCTCGCGCATCAAACGCTGGCATGAAGGCAAAAAAATGCATTATCAAACAATGGCTTCTGGCTGCTCCTGGACAACGGCGAGCTTTTTGTTTCCTATGCCGAGTTCCCGTGGTTCAAACAAGCCACAGTTGAGCAAATCACCACGATTGAACGGCAATCTTCTGCTCATCTTTATTGGCCCTTGCTTGATGTTGACCTTGCAGTTGAATCTATCCGCAATCCAGCTTCGTTCCCATTAGTCGCCAAGCCCAACCCGTCATTCCGGCGGACGCGCTGAAGCACTCCGTTGAATTCAGACGTTAGTCTTTACAAGGGGCACTTTCATCATGTCGAAATACCGGCAAGTTGCGGTTCTTGCTGCCAGGCGCGCTCAATCGGACGTCCCTGAGCTACGTTATATGTAAATTGCATTACGTAGGCCGAGGTGTTCTACAAAAGATTTGAAATCTTTATCTGAAAACAGCAGGGGGAGGTGATGTTCAATGCAAAACGATGCAATTATTACATCGGCAGTCTTTCTGATGGTAATTCCCTTTTTGCGTAGCTTGTGAAAATTATCCGCGCTCTGCACTACCAATTTTGTACCAAGCAATTCGAATATTTTTAGCGCGCTGGAGACCATCTCGACGCCAAAGATGGTCTGTATCTGCAACATGGTGACTACGACTCACGGCGCACTGGAAATCCTCATCCTAAGTTTCGCCTAATTCCGTCATGACATACTGATGGACAGACGCCGGGTGGTTGATAGACACCTCGATTAAGCGTTCTCAACCTTCAGGGAGCATTGGATTTATGGCATTACGATTATGGTTCGCCTGCACGGCGAGCCTGTTGTTACTGCTGACAGGATGCGCGCATTATCAGGCAGCGCCTTTGCCTGAGCATCTGTCCTCCAGTCAGGATCTGCATCAGAAAATGGCAGCGGCATTGGCGCGGATGTACTCCCATGTCCAGTCAATGGATTTGCAGGGACCATTTTCCGGGAAGGATCTTGGAACCATTGCGGTGTTGCTCAACCCGCAGTTGCGAGCCATGCGGGCCAATCTGGGGGTCGCCCAGGCCCAGGTTTTCGCGGCCGGTCTGCTTCCCGATCCCCAATTGTCACTCAGTGCGGACTTGCCCAGTAATGTTGCAGCCGGTTATTACAATGCCTATAGCATGGGTTTGAGTTGGAGCCTCGCCAGTCTGTTTACCCGCTCAGCCAATCTGGATATTGCCCGCGCCCAGCAGAAATTCGTGCAATATCAGGTCGCCTGGCAGGAGTGGATGCAAGCCGGTAATACGCGCGTGCTTGCCCGTCAGCTTTATTATTTGCAGGCGCAGGAAGCGGTCGCGGCAGCAGCGGCCAGGACCTCCGGGAAATTGTATCAAGCCGCCGCTGAAAATTTACGTCTGGGGGATAGCACCATCACTACCGCTTCACTGCGGCAAATTGCCTGGCTGGATAGTCAGGATCGGGCTTTGGCCTTACGTCGACAAGTCACGGATACCCGCCAGAAACTCAACCAGGCTATTGGTTTGCCCCCGAAAATGACGTTCAACATAAAACCTCCGCAGCTGTGGAAAAGCATGCCCGATGCGGCGTCATTAGTGAAATTGGCCGACCAGCGCCGCTTGGACCTGGTGGCCCTGCGGGCCGGTTATCAGGCACAGGAAGCCCGGGTACGGCGGGCTATTCTGGGTCAATATCCGGGTTTCACCATCGGTTTTGGAAAGGCTGCTGATACTTCCAATATACAAAGCTACAGCCCGAGTTTGACCCTGGATATTCCCCTCTGGAACCGGAATCGCGGGGCCATTGCCGAAAGCGAGGCGACCCGTACTCAACTGCGGGCAGCCTATGCCGCCCGTTTGTTTCAGACCCGCGCTGACATTTACCGTCTGGTGACGGACCTCCACCGTTTGGCCCGGGAAATCCTGCCTCTGCAGCAACAGGTTCCGGAACTGGAGAAAGCCGAAAACCGCTTACGCAAGGCGGCTGCCGAACATGACGTGACCTTGCTGGATTATGAAACCATACGTAGCCAGTCCCTGGCGAAGCGTCTGCAATTACTGGCGCTGCAGGAGTCCTATGCCGCCCAGCAGGCCGCTCTGGAAATGGCGGTTGGAGTACCTTATGCAGATTGGGAGAGTCAGAAATGAGAACACGGTTTTCGGGCGGAAAAATTCTGGCCTGGGGATGCTGCCTGTGCTTGCTGTTTGCGGGATCTGCCGGGGCAGAGGTTTCCGCTCTGGTAAAAGTTACGCCAGCGCGCATGATGTACATGGCCGATCAGCTGCGGGTCTACGGTACCGTAGAGTTTGCGCCGGAAGATGGCAGGACCATCGTGCTGCCAGCTGAAACCCTGGTCAATCAGGTGTTGGTGGCTGCCGGGCAGAGGGTCAGGCAAGGACAACCTTTGCTGCAGATACAGGCTTCGGTCAGCGATCAACTGCAACGGAAACAGGCGGAAATTGCCCTGAAATTCGCCATTGCCGACCAGCAACGGGTGGCAAGCCTGCGCCAGCGCCAACTGGCGACCAATAGCCAACTGCAGGCGGCCGATCAATCGCTGGCCCGGGCGCGGGCCGCCTTGCAGGATATCCAGTTGCGGCTGCAGCAACTGCAAAAAGGACAAGTCTCTGCGCCCATCAACGGGGTGGTGACTATCGTACATGTCCATCAGGGCGACCTCGTCCCCGCTGGTCAGCCTTTGCTCAGTTTGAGTACGGCTAATGCCCTGCGGGTGTTGTTGGGGGTAGAGCCGGCAGATTTGGCGCGCATACAGGTGGGAGATTCCGTGCAGCTGCTCCCGGTATATGGAGGGCAGGCAGCGGTGCAGGGGAAAATCCGGCAGATTTATAGTCAGATCGATCCACAAACCCGACTGGCCCAGGTGGTGGTCCCTTTGCCTGCAAGTCCCGATTTAATGCCGGGTGCCATGCTGCAGGCGGAAATTATTCTACATCGACAAAAGGCTGTGGCGGTTCCGGACAGTGCGGTTCTTCAGCAGGGCGGTAGATCCTATTGTTTCGTAGACGTGGCGGGTAAAGCTCAAAAACGCTGGGTGAAAACCGGTTGGCAGCAGGGTGGCTGGATTGCGGTCAACCAAGGGCTGAGCGCGGGGGATTCGGTGGTCAGTCTCGGCAACTATGAGCTGAAAAACGGCATGGCCTTGCGGATAGAAGGGAAATCCTGATGGGTGCCTGGTTGCTGCAGCATCGGCGTTCCATGCTTTTCCTGTTGCTGGTGTTGGTCCTGGCGGGTCTGATGGCCGCCATGAAAATGCCGGTGGCCCTGTTTCCCAATGTGGTTTTCCCACGGATCGAAGTCTCGGTAAATTCCGGGAACATGCCCATTCAACAGACGGAAATTGCGGTCACCCGGCCGTTGGAACAGGCCTTGCGGGCGGTTCCCGGTGTCGAGCGCATTCGTTCTACCACGGCGCGTGGTGCCGCCGATGTATCCGTACAGTTCGCCTGGGGCAGCAATATGACCGAAGCGCTGTTGCAGGCGGAATCGGCGGTCAACAAGGTATTGCCCGCTTTGCCGCCAGACACCCGGTTTACGGCGCGGCGCATGGATCCGACGGTGTTTCCGGTGTTGGGTCTGTCGCTGACCTCGGATCGTCTGGATCCGGTCGCCCTGCGTCGCTATGCCGAATATGACCTGCGGCCGCTGCTGTTGGCTATCCACGGTGTGGCACAGGTCGAAGTGCAGGGCGGGGCGCGTGAGGAATATCAGGTGGTGGTGGATCCCATGCGTCTGCAGAGTTATGGGCTGCGTCTGACGGCGGTGGAGCAGGCACTGAGTAACGGCAATGTCATTACCGCCGTGGGTCGATTGCAACGACATTACCGCCTCTATCAGATTCTGAGTGAAAGCCCCCTGAAAAATGTGCAGGATATCCGTCATATCGTACTGAAGACCGGCACGGCCGGGGTCGTGGACCTGGCCGATGTTGCCGAGGTCCGGGTAGGAACCGCACCTCAGTGGACCACAGTAACGGCCAATGGCAAAAACGCTGTGCTGGTCAATATCAAGCAACAGATGGGTGCCAATACGGTGGCCATTGATCAGGATATCCGGACTCTGCTGCGCAAGGATGCCAAGAGTATTCCGGCAGGGATAAAGCTGAGTACCTGGTACGATCAGAGTCAGTTGATTACCGCTGCAGCATCCAGTGTGCGGGATGCCATTTTTATCGGCGCAGCTTTGGCCGCTCTGGTGCTGCTGGTGTTTTTACGAAATTTGCGGCTGACCTTCATTGTGGCCATCGTGCTGCCCAGTGTGCTCCTTGCCAGCGTGCTGATCCTTTATGTGTTGCACCAGAGCTTTAATATCATGACGCTGGGGGGCATGGCGGCAGCTGTGGGCCTGGTAGTAGATGATGCTGTGGTCATGCTCGAACACATCATGCGCCGCATTACCGATAACCCCAGTGAAGGTAAGCCGGTGTCCGTGCTGCATTCTGCCCTGGAAATGAGTAAACCCCTGGCGGGCTCATCGGCAGCAACCATTATCATTTTTATACCCCTGGCCTTTTTATCCGGGGTTACCGGTGCTTTTTTTCAGGCATTGGCCATTTCCATTGCAGCGGCCCTGCTGGTGTCCTTTCTGGTGGCTTATCTGGCGGTGCCCCTCCTCGCCGATCTACTCCTGAGACCCCGGGATGCCGAGCAGGCCGAACATCAGGGCCGTTTTTTGGCCTGGTTCAGCCGCATGTATGGGCATTATCTGGAAAAACTGTTGCGGCGGCCATTGTTTTTATCTTTGATTGTGCTGGCTTTTTTGCTGTTGGGAGGATGGTCCTATACCCAGGTGGGCAGTGGTTTCATGCCCGCGATGGACGAGGGGGGCTTCGTGCTGGATTATACCGCTGCTCCCGGCACTTCTCTGGCGGAAACGGATCGACTGCTGGATCAGGTACAGCAGATTCTCGCCCAGAATCGGGATGTGGCCAGTTATTCACGGCGCACGGGTCTGCAGTTGGGCGGCGGCATCACCGAAGCGAATACCGGAGACTTTTTCATCCGACTGAAGGCGCAGCGACAGCACAGCATATGGCAGGTGATGCAGGCCGTTCGTGCGCAGATTCATAATCAGGTTCCGGGGTTGCGGGTGCAAACGGGGCAACTGATGGAAGATCTTATCGGAGATTTAACCGCCGTCCCTCAGCCTGTCGAAATCAAGCTCTTCGGAGCGGATCCCCAAACCCTGCAAAAATTGGCCCGGCAAGTGGCTGGGCAAATCCGGCAGGTGTCGGGTGTTGTCGAGGTGTTTGACGGGATTACCATTGCCGGTGACGCCGTTGATATTCATGTGGATCCGGTGAAGGCGGCCCTGGCGGGAATGACTCCCGGTCAGGTCAGCAGCCAGTTGCAAACCTTGATGGAGGGCCGCGTGGTCAGCCGAATACCCCAAGGCCAGGAAATGATCGGGGTCCGCGTCCGCGCTCCCCATGCACTCTGGAGTGAAATTCACCGCCTGAGACAACTCCCCATAATCGCCCCCGATGGGCATTATCTGACTCTGGGACAGGTGGCTGAAATTCGAATGCAATCCGGGCAGGCGGAACTGAACTCCGAAAATCTCAAACCCATGGTGGCAGTGACAGCCCGTATCGAAGGGCGGGCGATGAGTACGGTGATGGGCGAGGTGAAGGCCCGTCTGGCCCACCTGCAGTTACCCCAAGGGGTCTATTTACAGTACGGGGGATTATACCGCGAACAGCAACAATCCATGCGCGAGCTGGCGCTGGTGCTGCTGGCAGCCATTCTGCTGGTGACGGTATTGCTGCTGTTTCTCTACGAGCGTTTTACCGTGGTCCTGAGTATTCTCGCTACGGCGCTTCTGGCTTTGGGCAGTGTGTTTATCGGCCTGTGGCTGACCGGCACCGAGCGCAATATTACCGCTATGATCGGGATGACCATGATTGTTGGCATTGTCACGGAAACGGCGATTTTCTTTTTTGCGGAAGCGCAGTCCGCAGAGTCCCACGAACTGGTTCGGGCTGGTAAGGCGCGGCTACGGCCGGTGCTGATGACGGCCATTATCGCCATTTTGGCCCTCATGCCGCTGGCCTTGGGGATGGGCGCCGGAGCACAAATGCAGGCGCCTTTGGCCATCGCCATTATTTCCGGATTGCTGGCTGAAATTCCTCTGGTACTGCTGGTGATGCCTGGAATTTACGCGTGGCTGGAAAGACTTTCTAAAAAGGGATCAGTGCGCGTCATACACTGATCCATTGGTTCAGGGAAAGGCCCGTCCTTGTGAAAGGGAGTCATGATGCTACTACCATGCGCGGGTCGCTAAACAATATGTTAGTCCCTCAGGTATGTCTTGGTTCTTTGTTGCTTTTGACAACATACCGGACAGTTGGTACCTTATGTTTTCATTATCTAACAGAGGAGAATGGTCATGACCACACTTACCCTTACCCCGCCTTCGGAAGCCACCGGCGAGCTGGCAGAACTCTATGCAGCCATTGAGAAATCTTTCGGAGGCGTCCCGGAAGGCCTGCAATTATTTGGTGTCAGCCCCAAATTGCTGGCCATTCAAATGCAGTTATTGGGGTATTTCGGACAGCATCCACGCCTTTCGGCTAACTTTCTGGCATTGCTGCGTTATATCCTTTCAGAAGATGGACACTGCCAGTTTTGTATTGGTTTCAATCAGTCGCTGCTGGTCAATGCCGGAATCTCGCCCGAGGCTATCCAGAAAGCCCTCGAAAATCCCCGTAATGGTCCCTTGGCCGAGCGCGAAAATCTGTTGCTGGATTATGTGGTCCGTGCGGTGAGAAATCCTCATGCTGTCAAAAATGCTGAGGTTGACCAACTGCGCCAGGAAGGCTGGACGGATCAGGACATTTTTGACGCTGTTGCCCACGGTGCCCAGCATACTGCCGTAGATATTCTCTTTGAAACGTTTCGGGTGGCGCCTTTGTAGCCTCCTGAAAATCTATGGCTGGCGCGATTTAGTGCTTGTGTAAATGATGCATGTCCGGCACGTGAGGGTGGCTGTGAGTGAGGGGCTCGTGATGATGCGGATGCGCATGGCGGGTTCCTGGAGCAACCGGAAAGGCATGGGCGTGTTGGTGATGGACGTCATGGATATGCATGTGGGCATGATCCATGGCCTCATGGGAATGGACATGATCGTGGCGTTCATCCAGATGCATCCAGATGCCCCAGGCCATCAGTGCTGCCGTGATCAGTAGTAGCGGGGTGACCGGAGTGCCCAGGATGATGACGCTGAGAATGGCCCCAAAGAAGGGAGCGCTTGAAAAATAGGCCCCCGTGCGGGCACTGCCCAGATGGCGTAAGCCAACCACAAACAAGGCGAGGCTTACCCCGTAAGCAAAAAATCCCAGAATCATGGCAGCAATGGCATCGGGTAGAGCCGGTATTGTGCTGCCCAGCCATAAGGCGAGTAGTAGATTGACGCTACCCGCGACCCATCCCTTGTTTGCGGCAATCCAGCTGGAATCCGTCAGGGAGACTTTCCGGGTCAGATTATTGTCTACGCCCCAGGCAAAGCAGGCGGCAATGATGGCCGCTGCTGGCCACAACTGTTGGATATGAAATTGCAGTATTCCGGCACCGGGCCAGCTGAGCAGCACCATGCCGAGCACAATGGCGAACATGCCCCAGGCAATCCGACGATCAAAGTTTTCCTTGAACACCCACCAGGCCAGCAGCGTGGTGAATACGGATTCGGCATTGAGCAGCAAGGAGGCATCGGATGCTGCCGCACCCCGCAGTCCGAACATGAACAGCACTGGTGCGATGATGCCTCCTGCCAGTACGGAGGCACCAAACCAGAAGGTGTCTGTACGCGATAAATGGACGCGCGGACTGCGGCGCAGCAGTCGATACACGCTGAGCCCCAGACCGGAACCCAGATAAAGCAGGGCCGCGAGCATCCAGGGGCTGACCGACGCTAGGAGAATTTTGGCCAGAGGGGTGCTGGCACCAAAAAGCAGGGCGGAGAAAATCGCTGCCGGAATTCCGGGACGAATCAGCTTCTGGATCATATTCATGGAATTATGCTCAGCATCCTGGCTCAGTACGAGTGGAACAGGAATTATACGTCCATATGGCGCGTCGCGGCTTGTGCCGATAGTATCCGATTACGTCTACCTGCCGATCCATTGTCGTCTCGCGAGGATTTCATTATCCAGACTGCAATTTTATAAATCAATTCATGGGTCAGCTTCTGGCCCGATCAGAGTGAATCCTGCTTGCCAGGATGGTTTTGTGCTTGCGGTGCTGACGGGCGATGGCTATCCTGCCTTTTTCTCCAGTGAGTGCCTATTTTGATGGAAGCCATCACGGATAATGTACCCTCACTCCTGCGCGAAACGTCGCTTTTTTCGGCCTGGCCAGAAGCGTTGCTGGATTCCTTGCTGAAGCACAGCAAAACAGTCCATTTGGGATCAGGCGATATTCTGTTTGTCGAAAAGGCGACCGCAAATGCTTTTTATCTGGTCCTCTCCGGTCGTATTCATCTGATTGCTGCTGCCGCCACTGGTCAGGAAAAAATTGTTGAAATTATTCGGGAAAACGATCTATTTGCCGAAGCCGTTGCTTTTCTGGGGGGATGTTATCCAGTAACGGCTGCTGCGGAAGGTTCCACAACGGTTCTGGAAATACCCCTCGCCTTATTTCTGGAAATTCTGGAGCAAAGGCCCCAGTTGATGCGGCAGATGCTGGCACGACTGAGTATGCGCTTACATTTTCTGGTCAAGGAGCTCCGCCAGCTCAGTGTCGAGTCGGCAGAACAACGTCTGGTAAGTTATCTGCTGGATTTGTGTCCGGTTCTGGATGCTGCAGCTGTTGTGGAGCTTCCCGCCAAAAAATCAGCAGTAGCTGCCCGTCTGGGCTTGACCCCGGAAACCCTGTCCCGCTTGCTATTGCGTATGCGCAAAGCCGGGCTGATTACAGTCAATCGCCGCGTGCTGGATATTCCCGATCCACGTGCCCTGCAGTGTTGGGCCGCCGGTCATTCGTCATAACGTTTGAAGTAGGCCGATCGTGATGGTGTCAGGATCAGCAGGACTGTGATAGCAAAAACTCCCGAAGTACCACAGCACCATTATGGATTTTATCGTGGGCGGCATACAGCAGAATGACCGGCCGACCTTCCGCATTATCCAGTAAACGACAGGCTTCTTCCTGGTGTTCGGCAAGTTCTTTCAGATAACGCTCACGAAACTCGGTCCAGCGATCCTCTACATGCCCAAACCATTGACGCAAGGCGGTGCTGGGTGTGAGTTCCTTGGGCCAGTCGTCCAGGGGAAGATCCTCCTTGCGCACCCCGCGCGGCCAGAGGCGTTCAGCGAGCACGTGGTAGCCTGCTGGCAGAGGGCGCTCATAGACGCGCCAGGTAATGATCTCAGGGGGATGCAGTCGCAACGGCGAATGGGATGTCATGGTATATGTCCCTCCTTCTCCAGGCGGTTTAAGAGCAGAAGAAAATACAGCATGCCAGCATAGGGTTGCCAAGGCTGCAACCTTTTGGCTACCTGCGTATAGTCCGGAGCAGACTTTTCTTCCAGCCACTGATACAAGGCCTTGCGGGCACCTACATCATCACCGGGAAACACGTCCAGACGCCCCAGCCCGCGCAGTAACACATATTCTGTAGACCAACGGCCGATACCGCGCAACTGATGCAGGCGCTGTGCGGCTTCAGAATTGCTCAGGCCTTGCCAGTTTTCACGCGCCAACTGACCTGCTGCAGCGGTTTCTGCAATTCCATGCAAAAACTTGGCCTTCTGGATGCTGAACCCCAGGCTGCGCAGGCTGGCTGCTTCCAGCTGCAGTAAGGTGGCAGGGTTCGGGAAAGGCACAAACGAGTTCGTTGCTTCGGGAGCGTTACTGCACAGCCTCGCCATGCGATTGAGCAGGAGAATGCCGACGTGCAGACTTAATTGCTGGCAGGCAATGGCATTACTCAGCGCTTCGAAAAGAGAGGAAAAACGCGGCGGCCTGAATCCTTGAAAGCGATCCGCCAGAGCTGCCAGCCGCAAGTCGCTGGCGGCCATCGCGTAGAAGGGGCGAAGATCCTGGTCCAGACTCAGCATCCACGAAAGTTGCCTGCTGACCCAGGCAACGCTTGATGCATCAACGCAGTTCCCCTGGACTTCTCCTTCCAGCAGTGGCGTCCTGCCAGCCTGAGTTTGCCAAAGCCGGACCTCCAGCCTGTTTCCTGAATATTGCCAGGCCCGCCGGTAGATTTCGCCATCCCAGCTATCTATCTGATTATGAGCCTGACGACGGAGTGCCCAGACGGTCAGGTCCAGGCGAAAGGGCGCGGGCGGGCTGAGCGTAAAACGGCTTGCGGCCTGATTCATGGATCATTCCGAACAGCGCATACACTGCACTCCATAGCGTTTGATCCAGGCCTCCAGTGCTTCAATAGCTTCACTACCGGTTTTGACGTTGTCCAGGGCATGTTGGGGATCATCCGGTTTGACGCGGGCAATCCAGGCGTCCTTGTAAGGATCAATATTGATTAGGTGCGGGTCTTCCAACAATTGCTCGTTGCGGGCAATGACTTCACCGGCAAAGGGCACGGGTACGCCGCCCGCCCATTTGCCACTTTCCAGCGTAGCCACATGCCGTCCGGCCTCCAGATGTGTTCCGACTTTTTTAATACGGGCTTTTTGCAGGCGGCCCGACATGGTCTGTGCAGGGTCTGTGACGCCAATCGTCAGCGTACCGTCCTCTTCCGGACGCACCCAGACATAATCGAGATCATAAAACAGGTCTTCAGGTAGTTCACAACCATTATGTTCGCTCATGATCTGGCCTCCGCCTCAAAGTCGAGAATACGCTTTCCCGCAGCTTCACCCTGATCCGCCAATGCGGCAGCCAGATAGGGATAAAGTTCAGTTTCCTCCTTGGCATCGTGTTGTTTGAGAATGGTTTGGACGGTACTCAGCAGATCGTCAAAGGTCTCGGCGTCTTGGTCTGCAATGGCCTCCGCCATTTCTTCAAAAAACACCCGCAGATCCTGATGCCCCTTGCGGAGTAGCGCAGTCAGAGGATGATCTTCGCTACCTTCCTGCAGCTCAAAGGCAGGGAATAAGGTGTTTTCTTCCACAACCATATGACCATCGACAATCCCATGGCGGAAGGCTTCCAGTAACTGCGCAGCTTCCTGCCATGCGCCTTGGCGGACAGCCTGGGCACTTTGCTCCAAAAGTTGATCCAGGCGTTCATGGTCCTGTTGCATGATCTGATCTATGGGTGTCATGACATTCTCCAAAAAGGTTGTGGTGTGTTTCTACGGGACATGAACGTGGCCGAAGCTTTGTTCAGGCGCATTCAGGAAGTTGTATTCATTGGACGCCGAGCATTTTCAGCACTTCGCCCAGAGGCTGTGCGCCCACTGTCTTCAGGGCACCGTCCACGACAATGGCCGGGACCGTTTTAATGCGCAGATTGCTGACGATTTCGCGCCCTTCGCGATCCGCCACATCCAGTACCTGCAGTTCCATCGGCACCTTTTCCGCAGCTTGTTTCCATACTGCTTCAGCCTGCGGGCAAACCGGGCACCATTTCGAGACCAGAATTTGTACTTTCATCTTCATCTCCTCCAATCGCGCTAACCGTTGGGTGCAAAAGAATCAAAATGTATGTGCGCATGAGGCACGTCATGAGAACGCAGGAGATCAATGGCCGCTTCTATCATGCCGGGTCCGCCACACAAATACACTTCATGATCCTGCCAGTGGCCGTTGGCTGCCACCGTGGGCAGAAGACGGCGGGCACCTTTCCACTGCGTATCTTCGCCATCGGAAATGGTGGGTGTAAAAGTGAAATGGGCATACTGTCCGGCCCATTGCTGCAGGGTTTCCAGATGATAAAAATCCCGCTGTTTTTTGGCGCCGTAAAAAAGATGAATCGGGCGGGTTTGCCCTGTGTGCATACTTTCCTGAATGATGGCTTCAATGGGTGCCAATCCTGTTCCTGCGGCAATACAAAGCAGGGGCCGCGTATTATCCTGGAGAGCGAAGTCTCCTTGTGGCGGTCCGAGCGTGATTGCGTCGCCGCATTGAGCCTGGTAGAAAAGCCAGCGACTGAACAGACCACCCGGAAGTTCGCGGATATGAAAAACCAACTCGTCCCGGTCCTGTGGAGGGGTGGCCATGGAGTAAGAACGCCATTGATTTTCCTGTCCCGGCACGGCCATCCGTGCATATTGCCCGCTTCGGTATGGATAGGGTTTTTCCGGCCGTAACCGCAGTTCCAGCACATTCCAGGCCAGTTTGCTCAACCCCACAATTTCAGTATTCCAGACGTCCCCGGAAATCACTTCAGCTTGCAGCCGCAGATTGCTGCGCGGATAAAGCTTGCACAAAATGGCCATGCCCGCAGCGCGCTCTGTGGGCAATAAAAGCAGGGGCATGAAGGGTCCCTGCTCACTTTCTCCGGACAGGATGGTGCCCTTGCAATCTCCGCAAGAACCGCTGGCGCATCCATGTTTAATGGCCACATGATGGGCTTTTGCTGCTTCGACAATATTCTGGCTTTCATCCGCCTTGAAGCGGACACCGGAGGGCTCCAGACAAATTTCGTATTCCATGCAGTCACCTCATCAGCGTGGCGCAGCGGAAATATCCCTGCGCCACCGGTATGTCTGAATCACACAGCAGGCGGAACGTCGTCGATGGTGACCGGGACAAAACGGGAAGGAGCCATCGCCTCATAGGCTGCCTCAATACAAACCGTGGACGCGAGGTTGTAGGCCTCAATCCAGGATTCTGCCATTTCCTGAGTCCATGCAGCGCCCAGAAAATGTTTCAGGGTATTGAGCAGGCTTTTACCGACGATGGGATAATGTTCCGGACGCGTATCATATTTGATGTGTGAAATGCCCAGTTCTTTCAGATAGGGGACCAACACTTCCAGATTGTCGATAGTGGTCGCAATCAGAATGACCGAATTAAAAAGCCGAATACGTTGTTCGGTCATGTCTCCCGGAAACATTTTCCGGACTTCCGGAAAATGCGTAAACATATAATTATAAAAGTGCTCGGCAACCGGAACACCCAGGTCTTTCACAGCTGCACCACTGGACTGGATCAGTTGAATATTGATGCTCATTACGGATGACTCCTATATGTGTATTTGGTGGATAGGCTGCGTAACACAGCCAGCGTTTTAGAGAATAAGGATTGGTTAATGGAATTTCCTTGATTTCGGTCAAGTTTACGAATTCCCGATTTAGCTATTCTGGTGAATGATGACCTCCGCCCGCTGTTGAGCCTGCAGCAGTTCAGTGCGGTATACCGTGGTTGCATAACCTTGGGTCGGGGTGGTGGTCAGGGGCTGGAGTACCGAATGTTTTTGCCCGGATTTCCAGTGCAGTTGTGCAATCATGGAAAGCCCCGGACGCAAGGGGTGTTCCGCGAGTTCCCTGGCAGGTATGGCAATACGTACCGGCACGCGTTCCACAATATGAATGTAATTTCCGGTAGCATTCTCGGGGGGCAGAATGCTGAATGCACTGCCGGCACCGGGAAGCAAACCCAGAACGGTGCCGTGATAGCGTACCTGATGGCCGTAGTAATAGCTGGTCAACTGAACGGCCTGTCCGGGACGGACATGGCGCATGGCCGTTTCCTTGATATTGGCCACCACCCATAAGTCATTGAGCGGCACCACCGAAAACAGGTGCTGGCCTGCAGCCACTTTTAAACCGGGGTAGGCAGAGCGTTGCGCGATATAACCCGATATGGGGGCACGGATGAGTCGCCGTTGCCAGTTGATGTCGGCTTTTTCAAAAGCCGTGGCAGCCTGCTGAACCAGCGGATTATCAGATACCGTGGTGCCCGCGACAATGGCTCGTGCCCCTCGCAACTTGGCTTGGGCCTCTGCGACTTGTGCTGCTGCGGAAGTGATTTCATTTTGCGTATTTTCAATGCGAATCCTGGAAACCGCCCCGCTGGGCAGCGACTGTTGGTAGCGGTTCAAATCCATTTCCAGTTTTTGCCGTTCAGCCAGTTGGGCCTGAACGCTCTGTTGCAACGCCTGGACCCGGGCGAAATCCTGGCGGACCTGTCTGACTGTTGCCGCCAGATGGGCACCGGCCTGTTCCATGGCCAGTCGGGTCTGCGAACCCTGGAGGGCTGCCAGAATCTGACCGGCATGAACATATTCCGTATTCTCCACCCGCACCTGCTTGACGGTGCCTGCCGACAAACTATCCACCGGGGTGATGTTGCCGGTGACGTAAGCATCATTGGTTTCAATCCAGTACTGGCCCCGCAACAACCACCAGAGGACTCCCAATCCAGCAGCAATAAGCACAATAACGGCAAGCAGCAGCAACAGTCTGCGCCGCTGTTTTTCCCGCGAGCTGTAGTCAGGGGCTGAGGAGGATGCTGTTGTACTCATGCTGGTTTTTTCTCCACCGTATATCCGCCCCCCAGGGCAACATTGAGCAGCACCCAGGATTGTGCGTTATGTATTTGCAAGGTGATCTGCTGGTTTTGCAGATTGATTTCCCGAATCCGGCTGCGATAAACACTTATCTTATTGGTGGTACCCGAATGAAAAGCGGCTGTAGTCAGTGCGCTATCCTGGCTGGCGGCCTTGCTCATCCGTGTCTGTTCCTGTAGTTGCTGACGATATTTTTGCCAGCTGGCCAAATGCCCGGCAATTTCACGCACCGCGCTGAGAATGGTATGGCGATAATGATCTTGTGCGGCCAGATACAAGGCATTTTGCGCTTTGAGACGGGCACGGAGCTTTCCGCCTTCAAAAATGGGCAGGGATACCACCGGACCAATGGCATGGGCCAGATTTCCGGGACTGAATAAATCACCCAGATCAATACTGTTCCAACCGGCAAACAGGGCAATATTGACATCGGGATAAAAAGCCGCGCGGGCGGCCCCGACCTGTTGCGCAGCGACTTCGATTTCCCAGCGTGCAGCGACCATATCAGGACGGTGGCTGATCAGACGCAGAGGTAATTGACGGGGGATATTTATGGTGGAGAAATCCGGTAACGGTTCTACGCCAATACTCCGTCCCCAATCGGGTCCATGCCCGGCCAAGGCGGCCAGCACATAGCGCTGTTGCGCAATGGCGGCCCGCAGTTGGGCGACTGACTGCCGCGCACTGCCATAAGTTTCTGTCTGCGCATACACCGGCCGGGCATTGTTCAGACCATCCTGCCAACGTTGTTTTTCCAGTTGCAACAAGGATTTTTGCAGGTTTTCCAGACGCTCCGCCAGATGCAGTTGCCGTGTTTCACCCGCCAGCAGAAAATAATGCCAAGCCAGTTGTTTCTCCAACTGTAATTTTGCCTCGGCATAATCCGCCTGATGAACGCGTACTTGCCCCAAAGCTGCACGAACCTGATCGCTGTCGCGTCCCCACAAGTCCAGATGATAACGGAGTTCCAGCGGGTTGATTGCGGTATAGGTGAAGCTTTTGCCATTGGCCTGAAGGTGCAAACCATTCTGTGAAAAATACTCCTGAGTAAGGGCGGCTCCCGCCGAAAACTGCGGGAGGAGGGCGGCCTGCTGCTCTGCAGTCATGGCTTTGGCGGCCAGAATACGGGTGCTGGCAAGCTGCAGCGATGGGTTTTGGCGAAGGGCAACCTGAATCAGATGGTCAAGAGCAGGCAGTTGCGCCGCTTTCCACCACTGCTGTGCAGGCCATGGACCCGCCGTGATTCCATAGTGATGATCGGCCCGTGCCAGGGTCTGTTGAATTTGAGGGCTATGGGCGAGATGCGCACCGGGAAGATGCTCCGGCAGGCGCGCACAAGCCGCAAGCAGTAACAATGTTAGCAGTAGAACAATGGATTTTTTCATCAGAGATCCACCAGTTCTTCTATGGCGCGGCGTACCCGAATATCAGGTTCTGCGTAAACCACCTGTTTGCTGAACAGCATGAGACCCGCGCCGAGCAGGAATCCCCATGCAGCTATATAAAATATTTCGTTGAAGGCGAGCATGGCTGCCTGATGCGCAATGTAGTGAGCAGTGCGGATATTGCTTACTGTTGGTTTGGGCGCATAAACCCTAGTGCTGTTGTGAACTTCGGCAAGAAAATGCGCATGCAGAATCATTCTCCGGTCGAAAAGTGTGGCAATAAGGGGGATGCCCATAGCTTGTCCACAGAGCCGCAATACATTCAAAAAGGCGGTACCACGTATTTCGGCAGGGCCGGATAATCCGGACAAGGCAATGGCGATGATGGATGGAAATAAACTGCCCAGAAATATTCCTACAAAAGCTTGTGGCCACAGTAATTCGCTGAAAGAGGCCGGATGGTTGTAGGAGGCAACCCAAAAACTGGCGGCCGCAAACCCCAATAAGGAGAAAATAGCCAGGATACGTGCATCCAGATGATTGAGCAGGCGCTGGGTCAAGAAAAAACTGATTTTCGAAAAAATCGCCATGGGTAATATCAACAGGCCGACCAGCCAGGCGCTGTAGCCCATGACCAACTGAAATCCCACAATATAAATGGCGATGCTGCCTTGGAAAAACAGGGCCGTAAAAAACAGCACAATACCCCCGATCATGAAGTTACGTCGTTTCAGGAGCGTGAGTTCAAGTAAGGGATGCGTGCTATACCATTCCCAAATCCCAAAAAAAATCAGAGTGATCAGGCTGATGCTGCCGAGAAAAATAATGGGTAGTGATCGCCACCAACTGATGATTTCCCCGGCATTAAGGGCTGACTCCAAAGTGGCCAGGGCAATCAGCAGCATTAGCAGACCCGGCCAGTCCAGAGGGGGATGGCGATGTTCCATTTCCCGACCAAATAACAAAATCACAATGATGATAGCCACGCTGATGGCAATGGGTATATTCAGGAAAAACAGCCAGCGCCAACCGATACTGTCGGTGATCCAACCGCCTATAACCGGACCCAGGGTAAACGGGGTGAGGGCAGCGACCCCCCACAGACCCAGGCCAATATTACGGCGATGTGCCTGATAATGGCGCAGGATAATCTGCAAGGAGACCGGGATGGTTAATCCACCCGAAAATCCCTGAACAATACGGGCACTCAGAAATGCATCATAATGGCCGGTTTGCGCGCAGATGGCCGAAGCCAGGGCGAACGCCATAAAGGCACCTGCCAAAACCCGCATTTCTCCCCAACGCTGCAAAAACCAGGGAGAAGTCGGAAAGGCCAGGGCCATGGCTAGAAAAAAATCTGCCTGGGTCCAATCCGCAAAATCCGGGTTGACGCCCAAACTGCCGGCAACATGGGGTATCATGGGCAGATAGGCGCCAGTGTTGAACAGCACCAGAAAATGTCCGAGCCCGATCACCAGGTTCAGCAGCAATACCATGCCGGTGCTGAGTGGAGAAACTGCCGGAGCATCGTGTGAAAAAGCCATGAATAGGAAACCGCTTCTATGCTGATGAACTAAACGCGCCGATCATGCGGGGCATGAATACATAGGTCAAATTGGTAATATATATATAATCTATCGGACATAGCGATATATGGACACAGAACTTTTATTAACCTTTCTGACCGTGGCCAAAAGTGGCGGGATCAGTGCAGCAGCGCGAGTACTCCATCGCAGCCAGCCGGCCGTCACGGAAAGACTGCAGAAATTGAGCCAGATGGTCGGAGAACCTTTGACGATGCGTCATGGTCGCGGCATTCAACTGACCCCCGCCGGTGAGGCGCTCCTGACCACCGCCCAACGTATGCGTGAAGTCATCGACGAATTCGAGGATATAATCTTACGTCGCCAACGCCTGCAAAGTGGGGTTTTACGCATTGCGGCGACTAATACCGTAGCCAACTATTTTTTACCGGAACGCCTGGTTGCTTTTCAGCAGCAATTTCCTGATGTAGAAATTCAGTTGCGCGGAGGGGTTATTGACTGGGAAAGCATTGCTTTGTCTGACTGGGATTTATTCTTTCTGGAAGGTGGTCTGGATCTGGAAGGCTTGCCTTCCTATTACGCCGTAACACCCTGGCTGGATGATGAAATCATGACGATATTTCCAGAAGGACACGCTTTGCTGCAACGCGATGTTCTGAATCTGGAAGATCTGATGGCCTACCCTCTGATCTGGCGCGAATCGGGTTCGGGAATCCGCCGCTCCGTCGAAAAAGTTTTTCGGGATGCCGGGTTGAGTCCCAGACAGTCTATTGAAGTGACAGGTGTTGAGGCGGTCGGCGCCGCTGTGGATGCCGGGTTGGGCATCGGCTTTGTGACAGCCGCCGCCTTGCTCTGCCGAAAAGACTGGCGCGTACAGGCGCGGCGTCTACCTGCACCGCATGGTATCCAGTGGACTTTATACATGGCCAGACCACAACCCGCTTATCAGTCTCACACCATACGCGCCTTTTTGGAGTTTCTGGAAACCGCTACGGTAGGACTTCCGTTGATAGGCCGATATGTGATCAATCCAGACGCTGAAATTCACTCATAACTGGTCACCGGTAGATTACGAATCGACACCACGACGGAGCGCGAATACCAGCTCCTCAAAGCGATTGGTATCCGTGGATCCTTCCTCCCGCAAGTCGATGGAAGACAGGTGCTGTACGGCCCAAGAGGGCTGGTAGAGTGCGCAGACTTCGGCCTCGGGCACGGCAAAGGGTGGGCCTTGCCGGGTTTCCTGGGGATAATCGAGGGTGATGAGCAGGATCGGTGGCCGATGGGGAAGAATATCCCGTAATTTTTCGGTGTAGGCGCGGCGCAATTCCGGGGGAAGGGCGATGAGTGCGGCCCGATCATACACGGCGGTAATATCCTTCAATTCTGCACCGGTGAGGTCGAAAAAGTCTCCGCAAAAGATTTCGACAGGACCCGCCTGCCAGCGTTGAAAGGCACCCACGCTGTCCACTTGCGGATGCAGATGGTGTTCCTGAAAAAACTCCTGGACAGCAATAGGGCTGAGTTCGACGCCGCGCACCCGATAGCCTTGCTCGACCAGCCACAGCAGGTCCAGGCTCTTGCCACACAGCGGGACGAAAACTGTACCCCCTTGAGCGACTTGCAGACGATCCCAAAAGGCGGGAAGTCGTGGGTGAACATCCGGACGGTGGAAGCCGATGCGATGTTCCTGCCAGCGTTGTCGCCAATACGCCTGATTCATATGGTTTCCTGTCCTTGCGCTTCCCGGCACTGCCGGGCCATGGCGACCAGTGCTGTCCGCGCTTCCTGCGGGCCGGTAATGGGCTCAGGAAAATCAAGGCGCAGTAGCTTGCCATCGGCACGTAAATCAAAACCATCGTAGTCAATGCCCACCATTTCTACATCAACAGCGTCGCAAGCGCACAGATGACGACAATAATCGCGCATATTGTCGCGATGGTCAGCATTCATATGGGCAAGAATCCCTGCTTCAGCTTCTAGCAGAGCCGCTGTGGGTGGGGGTGCATAATGTTCAGGTCGCACCCAGTGGATTTTGCCGAAACCGCCAATATAGCGAATGTTTTCGACCTGAATCCGATAGAAATAAAAATCATGGGCAGCGAAGTAATCCTGTGCCTGGGGTAAGTAACGCAGATAGCGTTCTCCAAAACCATTTTTGTCGGGCAAGCGGGCAGCGCGCCCTGTTAAAGTCACCCGGCCCACGGCTTGCGCATCGTCTGCACAGGGATAAACCAGCAGGCTCACCCGGGGATCGGCATCAATATTTTTGGTGTGTTCGGCCAGATTGGAGATGAGAATGACTGGATTACCTGCGGCGTCGAGCACAAAAGGACTGACCGAGGCAAAAGGATAGCCTTCCAGTTTTTTGGAGAGTGTGCAGAGCGATCCATTATGGTAGCTGCGTACGAATCGCCTGGCTTCTGCGCCAATGGCAACTCCCTGGTCAATAGGTGTCATGAGATTATCCAGACTGGGGGCATTCAGCCCAACCTCTGCAGTCTAAAGAGTGATTATTTATCTGTCGATGATTTGCCACTTGGCGAATGCCTTCATTCACATTATCTTCACCCAAAAACCTGATGAGCGTAAATCCCATGACCTTGATGAAAAAGTCCCTGCTATACCTTTTGTTGCCTTTTTTTCTGAATCCATTGCCGGCTTCGGCAGAAGCTTCGCTGTGGCAACAAGTCCAGCATTGGGGCAAGGAACAGTGGTCCATGGCGACAGCAACCATGCCGCAATCGCCAGTCACTGTTCCGGCGCAGGGGAGCATCGAAGTGGCTTTTTCTCCGCCGGGAGGGGCAACAGCCGCCATCGTCCGCGCCGTGGACGGCGCCCGCCAGCGGGTCTGGGTGCAGGCCTACAGTTTTACCAGCGCCCCTATTGCCAAGGCGGTTTTGCAGGCGGCACGTCGGGGGCTGGATGTTCAGGTGGTGCTGGACAAAAGCCAGCGTACCCAGAAATATTCCGTGGCGGACTTTTTTGCCAATCAGGGCGTGCCCGTATTTATTGACGATCAGCATGCCATTGCCCACAACAAGGTGATGGTCATTGATGCAGACACCCTCATCACCGGCAGTTTCAACTTCAGCAAAGCGGCAGAACAGGCGAATGCCGAAAATCTGCTGATTTTTCGGGGAAATCCCGCACTACAAAAGCTGTACGCCGAGAATTTCCGCTTTCATCTCAGCCATTCCACTCGCTACCAGCCGCGTCATGGTCTGGACTGACGGCAGCTGTTACGAGCAATTTAGACCAGACCCTCCAGCAATTGCACATCCACCATGCTTCCGGCTGGAGCACCCTCGGCTTCGGCGGCCAGAATAATCAGGCAATCCGCATGGGCCAGTCCACTCATGATGTGCGAAGCCTGTTGACCGACCCCCGCCACCTGCAGACCGTTTTCCCCAGAAATCAGCACGCCGCGCTGAAAGTCGGTGCGCCCCGGTTTTTTCTTGAGGGAATGTGCCAGCGGTATTTTGAGAACGGTGGGCGTCCAGGGGGCGCTTTTCCCCATACGTTTGAGGATGCAGGGCTGCACGAACTGATAGAAAGTCACCATGGTGGAAACCGGATTGCCGGGTAGCCCAAAAAAAGTAGCCTCTCCCAGTTGGCCAAAGGCCAGCGGGCGACCGGGCTTCATGTTCATTTTCCAGAAATTGATGCTGCCGATGCGTCCCAGCAGTTCGGCAATGTAATCCGCATCACCTACCGACACGCCGCCGGTGCTGATCACTAAATCAGCCATGCCTGCGGCTTGTTGCAGAGTTTTTTCCAGATGCTCCGGGTTATCCAGGATCCGTCCAAGGTCGAGAATTTCACAACCGAGACGTTGGAGCATCCCTTGCAGGGCGTACCGGTTACTGTCGTAAATCTGCCCTGCCTCCAGGGTGCTACCCAGCGGACGCAGTTCATCACCCGTTGAAAAAAAGGCCACACGCAGACGTCGAAAAACCTTGACCTCGGCAATGCCCAGACTGGCGAGCAGGGCCAGTTGGGCGGGTCGGAGCAGTGTGCCGGCAGGGAGGGCCTCGACGCCGGGCTGCAGATCTTCGCCAGCCTGACGAATATTGGCGCCGGGTGCCGGGTGCTGCTGGGGAAGGATGGTTTTATCCTGAATTTCTGCCTGTTCCTGAATCAGGACGCTGTCTGCACCCTCTGGCATGACGGCGCCGGTCATGATGCGCACGCACTCACCAGGCCCGACAACACCCGTGAAGGGATGTCCGGCAAAACAATGCCCAATGAGCTGTCGGGGCTTTTCGCCGTCACTGCTGCGCAGGGCGTAACCATCCATCGCCGAGTTCGGCCAGGCGGGGACCGCTTGCGGTGCGCGTATGTCTTCAGCGAGAACCCGTCCCAGTGCAGCACTGAGGTGCAGAACTTCGGTATCTGTCAGGGCCGGGCTGCTGGCAAGAATGGCAGCGCGCGCTTCCTCAACACTTTTGGCCATGGGGTCATGTTCATTATCACTACAGCAGTGAGCCATTCAGGGTTCCTCGTGTATCCAGTGGTGAATAAATTGCGCAATGCTTTCAGGGGCATTGAGGTCCAGTACCGCGCAGTGTGTGAGTAAGGTCGCATCGCTGGCTACGGCAATAATCCGGTGATCTTCTGCGGCCAGCAAAGGTTTTTGCAGCGCCGGGCGGTGTACCTCTATTTTCGGAATGGGCAAAGCCTTGTTCCCCTCAATCAACAGCAAATCTGCAGGCGCAGGCAAGCTGGCAACGATGCTTTCCAGAGTGATCTTTTCCGGCGCCGGACAGGTAGTGAACCAGCGTTTGGGGCCTTGGAGCATGACCGTTTCGGCACCGGCCTCACGCAGGCGATAACTGTCTTTTCCGGGGGTATCCCAGTCCACGTCATGATGCGTGGATTTGACCATGGCGATGCGTAAATCCGCTGCGCGAAGCAGAGGGATCAAGGCACAGAGCAGGGTGGTTTTTCCGCTACCGCTATATCCTATCACACCCAACGCTTTCATGACAGATCCTCGGGCGCGTTACAATTGTGCAGAACGGCTTCATCCAGATGCAGGGTGGCGTAATCCAGATCACGAAACCAGTCCTGAACCCGCCGTCCGCCTTGATCCAGATAAGCTTGCAGGTGGGGTAAAAGACGGCGATGACATAAGACGAGTACCGCATGCCAGCGCTGGTTGCTGCGCACCACGACCAGATCCTTGTCCATTTTTACCTGCCACATCTGCCGCAACAGATCGTGGGGGAGGAGCGGACTGTCCACGGGAATACTGGCCACCCAATCCTGACCGGCAGCGGCCAGTCCGGCACTCAGGCCCATAAGTGGACCCTCAAAAGTGGCGCAGGAGTCAGAAATAACGGGGTAGCCTAAGGCCCGATAATCTTCGAGCTGACGATTGGCACTGATCAGAATTTCTGCAGTGTCTGCCTGCAGGATCTGGATGGCATGGGTAATCAGAGGAGCATTGCGCCAAAGGACCCAGCCTTTATCCACCCCGCCCATGCGCCGGCCAGCCCCTCCGGCAAGAATCAATCCGGTGATCGGGAGCGGTGGAAGAGCCGATGAGGAAACAGTTTGCCGGTGGTCCATGCTATTTAGCTGCTGCCCTGTCATAAAAGCCTATGCTATCCTTCCACAATTCTCAGGCAAGTAAAACCCGGAGCAGGTATGTGGGATTGGTTGCGGGGCAAGTCAGGGCCGACTGCTCCCCCCCGTGGTGTGGTGGTGGATGCTGGTATTCCCAATCAGGAGCGCGTCGCAGAATTGCCGCTGCCCGAAGCACTGTTTGTGCTCCATTACAATGGCTTCGCAAAGCTCCCGGAAAATGCCGAGTTGCGGCAATTACTGCTGAACACGGCGCGTAATGGTGATTTTTTGCGAGATTTACCCCGGGTCAGTGCCCGGCGTCTGGAAGAAAGTGCTGCGCTGCAGTCCCGTTTCGGCATAGAGCTGGAAACCGTTGTGCAATTTTTCAAGGTCTTGCACAGTGAAATTACCCGCCGCATGTATATTGATGCGGCCCGCAAGCGCGAGGATGTCGCCGGGCTGCAATTTACCCTCCGTGACCCTGCCGGGGCCGATGCCGAGGTATGCGCCATTGCCGAGGCCAATCCCTATGATTTGGGTGTTGGTACTTACCCTTTTACCCATATTCCCGAGAATCCGCATCCGGGAACAGAAAACCCCTTTATTATTCGTATTGTTATGAAAAAGGATCTGGCATGAAAAAAATAGCAATTTTCCCGGGTGACGGGATTGGACCCGAAATTGTGGACGCGGCCCGACTGGTGCTGGATGCCGTGGACCAGGCTGCAGGCCTGAATTTGCAATGTACCGATGGATTGGTCGGTGGTGCCGCCCTGGATGCGACCGATGACCCCTTGCCTGAAGCTTCCCTGCAATTGGCCATGGCGGCCGATGCGGTCATTCTAGGTGCTGTCGGTGGCCCGCGCTGGGATGGTCTGCCGCCGGCCAAGCGTCCTGAGCAGGGTTTGCTGCGCCTGCGCAAGAATCTGGATTTGTTTGCAAATTTGCGTCCAGCACAAATTTTCCCGCAGTTATTGAGTGCATCGCCACTGCGTCCGGAGCTGGTGCGGGATGTGGATATTCTGGTGGTGCGCGAGCTGACGGGCGATATTTACTTTGGTCAGCCCAGAGCTGTGGAGCTGGTGGACGGCAAGCGTCGTGCCTACAACACCATGGTGTATGATGAGGACGAAATCCGGCGCATTGCCCACGTTGCCTTCAAGGCAGCACAGGGTCGCCGTAAACAATTATGTTCGGTGGACAAGGCCAATGTGCTCGAAACCACCCGTCTCTGGCGCGAAGTGGTGACTGAATTGGCTGCCGAGTATCCCGATGTCCACTTAACCCACATGTATGTGGACAATGCAGCGATGCAGCTGATTCGTGCCCCTTCCCAGTTTGATGTGCTGCTCACAGGCAATATGTTCGGTGACATTCTGTCGGATGAAGCGAGCCAACTGACCGGCTCCATCGGTATGTTGCCTTCGGCTTCCCTGGGCGAAGGGCGGGGCATGTATGAACCCATTCATGGCTCTGCTCCGGATATTGCCGGACAGGATAAAGCCAATCCGCTCGCCACGATTTTGTCTGTGGCCATGATGTTGCGTCATTCTCTGGGTGCTGAACAATGGGCGCAGCGGGTGGAAAAGGCGGTTCAGAAAGTGCTGGATGATGGACTGCGTACGGCCGATATTGCTGCAGCCGGTGAAGCCGTAGTCGGAACCCGTGCCATGGGCCAAGCCGTGGTCAAGGCGTTGCAACTCTAAGGATGAATGAAGCATGAAAAAAACGCATTACAACGTGGCGGTACTGGGGGCGACGGGTGCCGTCGGCGAAGTCATGCTGCAAATCCTGGAGCAGCGCAAGTTTCCCGTTGATCAGCTTTACCTGTTGTCCAGTAGTCGCTCTGCAGGGGGGCGGCTGCCGTTTCGGGGTAAGCAGGTTCTGGTGCAGGATGCGGCCAATTTTGACTGGTCCCAGGTGGATATCGGCTTGTTTTCTGCCGGCGCCAAAGTCAGTGCTCAATTTGCGCCATTGGCGGCGGAAGCGGGCTGTGTCGTCATTGATAATACCTCCCAGTACCGTTATGACGACGATATTCCCCTGGTGGTCCCGGAAGTCAATCCTCATCGTATTGCCGATCATGTGAATCGGGGCATTATTGCCAATCCCAATTGTTCCACTATCCAGATGTTGCTGGCTTTGAAACCCATTGCCGATGCCGTGGGCATTGAGCGCGTGGTCGTGGCCACCTATCAGGCGGTCAGCGGGGCAGGTAAGCGCGCCATTGAAGAATTGGGACAACAGACCATGGCCCTGTTCCGCCACGAAGAAGCTGTCTGCGACATTTTCCCCAAGCGGATTTCCTTCAATTGTCTGCCTCAGATTGATGTGTTTCAGGACAACGGTTACACCAAGGAAGAAATGAAAATGCTTTGGGAAACCCGAAAAATTCTGGAGCTTCCTGACATCGCGCTGACGGCAACCTGCGTGCGGGTGCCCGTATTTTACGGCCATTCCGAGGCGGTCAACGTGGTGACCCGTGACCCGATTACCCCGGAGGCCGTGCGGGCCTTGCTGGAAAAAGCACCGGGCGTGACGGTGGTGGATAATCAGGAGAAGAATTTATGGCCATCTGCTCTGGATGCAGCAGGCCAGGACACCACTTATGTGGGGCGCATTCGCGGGGATTGTTCCCATGAGAAGGGCATTAATTTCTGGGTGGTGTCCGATAATATTCGCAAGGGCGCGGCATTGAATAGTGTGCAGATTGCAGAGTTGTTGATTCGCGACTATTTATAGGAACACTGCGGGTTGAAAGTGGCCCATTGCAATACGCTTGCGTTACAGAAAAATGAGGAAATAACAATGGAGAGAAAGAATTGGTTGTGGGCCATGGCCGGAATGGGCTTACTCTTGCCAGGCCTGGCTCAGGCACTGGGGTTGGGATCCCTGCAGGTCTTGTCTGCCCCCGGAGAACCCTTTCGTGCCGAAATACCCATCCAATCAGTAACCCCTCAGACTGCATCCAGTCTTAATGCCAGCCTGGCTCCGAACAGCGCGTTTGCCATGATCAATCTGCCACAGGCTCCGACCCTTGAGCATTGGCAATTTACGGTGCGGCGTGGGAGTCAACCCGCCATTCTGATTTCCAGTCCTCTACCCGTGAGTCAGCCAAATTTACAGTTTTTGGTACAGCTCAACTGGTCGGGGGGGCAGTTAGTCCGGGAATACTCGGCCAGTGTTGCGAATGCCGCTGCAGCGATGCCCCTGGTATTCAGCCCGGCACCCGTTGCCCCGTCGGCAATTTCGCCAGCGAGTGTGCCAGCGACCGAATCTGTGGCGCAGCCTCCCGCACCCGCTAGACTGTACCATGGTTGGTCGCGGGTAAACCGTTATGGCCCTGTTCCGGTAAACAGCTCTCTGTATGATATAGCGCAGTCTATCACCAACAGTAATGCAGTTACTCTGGATCAGGTCATGTCGGCAGTCGTCAAGGCCAATCCACAGGCCTTCAAAAATGCCAACCCGACCTATTTGTATGCGGGAAGCATGCTGAATTTGCCCAATGTGAATCAGGTGCAGGCCATGACTCCGGCTCAGGCTACAGCCTGGTTGTCAACCCAAAGTCAAGCGGGAAGTGCGGCGCCTCTTCCTGCTACTCAAACCTCTGGGGCTGCGGCTTCCACAGCTCAGCCACAAAAAGCTTCCACAAGTCCCACCGAAAGTGCTACGCATCTGGTGCTGTCCAGTGCGCCAGCCAATGCAGTAGCTGCCAGTGCTGAGACGGCATCTGCCACTAGTTCGCCTCTGGCAGTGGACACCCTGGCCCTGCAGACGGAAAATCAGAAGCTGAAAAGTGAAGTAACGGGCCTTGGACAGCGTTTGAGCGCAGAAGAACGTTTACTGGCCAATCAGGGCGTCCAGTTGGCTACGCTCTCGCGCAATAGTGCCAATAGTAGTCTATTCAACAACATCCCACTATTGATTTCTCTGGGAGGTAATCTGCTGCTGCTCATCCTCTTTATATGGATGCTGCGCCGTCAGAAAGAATCGGAAAGACGTCAGCGTGAAGTTTCTCAACGCCTTTCCACACTGAACAGTAGCAAATCGAAACCGGTTGCCGAGCCCCCGGTTGTTGCACCGGCACCGGCACCGGCATCGGCTGCCGCATATAGTGCGGCAGCGGAACCGGCAATAACTCCTCCAGCCGTTTCCACGCCAGCACCGACTCCGACTCCTGCCTCCAAAGAGGCGGCGGTGGAGGAGATTGTGCCGGTTACTGAACTGGCTCCAGTGCAAACGCAAGGCGAAGATCATGACGATGTGATGGAAATTGATCCCATCGAACAGGCGGATCTCTACCTGACTTATGGTAAATCCGAACAGGCCATTACGGTAATGAATGAAGCGCTGGATGAGAATCCCAGACGCAAGGAGCTTTATGTCAAGCTTCTGGATATGTATGCCACTCTGGATCGTCGAGCAGATTATCTGGATCTGGCGGAACGGATGCGTGCCCGCTTTGGTCCCCATAACGCCGCCTGGCAGGAAGTGGCTGCTCAGGGGTCCCGCCTGTTTCCGGGGAATGCCTTGTTTGCTTCGGAGGATGAACGCGAGGCGGACGTAATGGTCAAGCAGGCTCCCGTAGAAACGCCTGCTGATAAAGTGCAAGAAGCTCCGGCCACTGGACATGATGCAGACGATATGCTGGATTTTGATTTTTCCCATGGGCAGGTTGCGTCTGCTGCGGACGAATCCTTTCCTGCCGATGAAAAAGACCGCTTGTTGCAGGATATTGATGAACAATTCCGGTTGATGGATGCAGAACATTTTCATGCTGAACAAGTGACTGGCGAGGGGGAATCTGCAAGTCATGAGCCCATCCCGACTCCCGAGGCACCCAAGGCCGAAGCCCCGAGTGCGGAAGATACGCTGCCATTCTCTTTCGGGCTGTCACCTTTTGAAGAAGAGCGAGCTCCGGCTGTGCCTGCCAGGGAACTCGATCCCGAGCCTGAAGCGCTTCGCGAAATGCCCAAGCCGGCCATTGTTGAGGAGACGAGTCCTGCAGCCGAAGACTGGGATGCAGTCGGGACCAAGCTGGATCTGGCCAAAGCCTATGTCGAAATGGGAGACAGTGAATCGGCGCGCGACCTTCTCGAAGAGGTGAGCAAGGAAGGGAGTAGTGCTCAGCGCGAAGAAGCCCAGAAAATGCTCGAAGACTTGTAATTTGTCCCCTGACATTCTGGCAGATACCCCAAGGCCCGGCATACGCTGGGCCTTGGGCGTTGAATATGATGGCAACGGTTTTTGTGGCTGGCAGCGTCAGTTGGGTCAGGCCAGCGTGCAGCAGTCTCTGGAGGAGGCCCTCAGTCGTCTGGCCGGGACGGCTATTCCGGTCACTGTGGCAGGGCGGACCGATACGGGCGTGCACGCGCTGTGCCAGGTGGTCCATTTTGATGCACCCGTGCAGCGTTCTGCAGAATCCTGGCTGCGGGCCACCAATACTTACCTTCCAGATGGCGTGGCAGTGCGCTGGGCGCAGCCGGTATCGGCGCATTTTCATGCCCGATTTTCGGCAACGGCCAGACGCTATCGCTACGTGATTTTAAATCGCCGGGAAAAATCGGCGTTATGGCGCCATCACACCGCCTGGGTGTACAGTCCGCTAGCCATTGAACCCATGCAGGTGGCGGCGGACTTGCTACTGGGTACCCATGATTTTTCTGCTTTTCGGGCTTCATCGTGTCAGGCCAATAGTCCCGTCCGCAGTTTACATCGCCTGACGGTCAGCCAGCGTGGTGACCTGATTAGTATTGATGCCGAAGCCAATGGATTTTTGCACCATATGGTGCGTAACCTTGCGGGCGTTTTGATAGCCATTGGCCGTGGCGATCAGTCTCCACAATGGGCGGCAGAGGTCCTTGCCAGCCGGGATCGTTGTCAGGCCGGAGTCACCGCCCCGCCTGGAGGCCTGTATTTTGTTGCACCGCGCTATCCGGATGAATTCGCTTTGCCCGTCGATGCGGTGGATCCCGGTTTTCTGACGGGTACTTGAAGGCCTGCCATCCAGCATCAGTAATAGCTGTGGATGTGGGTTTATCCCGATGGCAGTGTTAGAATGCGCTGATGATACGGGCGAAAATATGTGGCATAACGCATGTGGGTGATGCTCTAGCGGCGGCACGAGTTGGCGCAGATGCCATTGGCCTGGTGTTTTATGAAAAAAGCCCGCGTGCGGTATCAGTTTCCCAGGCTCGGGAGATACTTCAGGCATTACCCCCTTTTGTGAGTTCGGTCGGACTTTTTGTTAATGCTGATCCGGCTGGCATAGAAAGGGTTCTGGATGACTGTCCATTGGATACTCTCCAGTTTCATGGAGATGAAACGCCTGATTTCTGTCGGCGTTTTGGCCGTCCCTATCTAAAAGCCTTGCGTGTCTCAGGAGAAGAAGACTTGCGCCGCCCGGTTGATGATTATTTTGACGCTCAGGGCTTGTTGCTGGATTGTGCGGTAGCTGGACACTGGGGTGGTTCCGGACAGAGTTTTGCCTGGTGGAAACTGCCGGACTTGGGCAAGCCCCTGATTCTGGCGGGTGGTTTGCGTGCCGACAATGTGCAGGAAGCCATCCGCGTGGCTTGCCCCTATGCGGTGGATGTCAGCAGTGGGGTAGAGCAGTCGCCGGGTATCAAGGATCATGACAAAATGGTGCAGTTTATGGCCCAACTGCAAGGGTTTTGAGGAGAAAATATGGACAACTATGAACTTCCGGATGCAACGGGACATTATGGACCTTATGGCGGGCGTTTTGTGGCGGAGACGCTGATTCCGGCACTGGATGAATTAAACCAGGCTTATCAGGAAGCTCAGGCTGATCCCGAGTTTCGCGCAGAATTACACAGTGAGTTGCGGCAGTTTGTCGGGCGTCCCAATCCTTTGTACCACGCCGAGCGCATCTCCCGCAGACTGGGTGGTGCCCAGATTTATCTGAAACGGGAAGACCTGAATCATACGGGCGCGCATAAAATCAATAATGCCGTGGGACAGGCATTATTGGCCCGGCGCATGGGCAAAAAGCGGGTCATTGCGGAAACGGGAGCCGGGCAACATGGCGTGGCTACTGCGACGGTAGCTACCCGTTATGGTATGGAATGTCTGGTGTATATGGGTGAAGAAGATATTCAACGGCAATCCAGCAATGTTTTCCGGATGCGTTTGCTGGGTGCACAGGTGGCGGCCGTAACCAGTGGCACCCGCACGCTGAAAGACGCGCTCAATGAAGCCCTGCGCGACTGGGTCACCCATGTGGATAATACGTTTTATGTTATTGGTACCGTAGCAGGCCCCCATCCTTACCCTGCCATGGTCCGGGATTTCCATCGGGTTATTGGTGATGAAGCGCGGGCTCAGTGTCTGGAACTGACTGGTCGCCTGCCGGACGTGTGCGTCGCCTGTGTGGGCGGCGGCAGTAATGCCATCGGCCTGTTTTACCCGTTCATCAATGACCAGTCAGTGCGTCTGATCGGTGTGGAGGCGGGGGGGCTGGGCCTGAGTACCGGCCAGCATGCTGCACCACTGACCACGGGGCGCCCGGGGGTGTTGCATGGTAATCGCACTTATCTCATGGAAGATGAAGACGGCCAGATTCTGCCCACCCATTCGATCTCGGCAGGGCTGGATTATCCGGGAGTGGGGCCGGAGCACGCCTACCTGAAAGACATTGGTCGTGCTGAATATGTGGCAGCGACAGATCAGGAAGCCTTGCAGGCCTTTCACGAACTGTGCCGCACGGAAGGCATCATTCCGGCCCTGGAGACCTCCCATGCCCTCGCCCATGCCTTTGCCATCGCGCCCGGCATGCGTTCAGATCAGACCATTATCGTCAATTTATCGGGCCGGGGTGACAAGGATATTCACACGGTTGCGGCTCTGGAGGGTATTCATTTATGAGTCGTCTAGCGGCCATGTTTGCGCAGTTGCAGCAGAAAAATCGGGCGGCCCTTATCCCTTTTATCACCGCCGGCGATCCTTCCCTGACGGCAACCGTGCCCCTCATGCATGCCCTGGTAGAATCCGGAGCGGATGCGATTGAGTTGGGCATGCCCTTTTCCGATCCCATGGCAGATGGACCCAGTATTCAGCGGGCCAGTGAGCGCGCCCTCGGGCGTGGCGTCAAGTTGCGGATGGTGTTGGAGTGGGTCCGCGAATTCCGGCGCAGCAATCAACGGACGCCGGTCATCCTCATGGGTTATCTGAATCCGCTCGAAGCCATGGGTATGGCGACCTTTGCGGAGTTGGCGGCAGGGGCTGGCGTGGATGGGGTTATCATTGTCGATCTCACCCCCGAAGAGGGCCGCGAGGAATCAGCTTTGCTCAAGGCCTGTGGTGTGGACCCCATTTTTCTGCTGGCTCCCACCAGTGGCGCGGCGCGGGTGCAGACGGTCCGCGAACTGGGCAGCGGTTTTGTCTACTATGTCTCCTTGCGGGGCATTACCGGGGCTGCGCAGTCTGACTGGCCCGAGGTCCTCAAACGGGTTGGTGAATTGCGCCGGGAATTGGCTTTGCCAGTTGCCATCGGCTTTGGAATTCGTGATGCCGAGACAGTGACCCGGGTTGCCCAAGGTGCGGATGCCGTAGTGGTAGGCAGTGCCCTGGTCGAACAACTGGCCGATTGCAGCAATGATCAGGCAGCCGTTCAGGTGGCCAAAAACTTTATTCAAGCGTTGGCGGGTGCCGTACAAAAACCCCGGAGTGTTCAATGAGCTGGTTTGACCGGGTATTACCCCCCAAAATCAAGAAAAACCCTAATCCAGAGCCGCAAGCGGCGGAAAACAAGCGCACGGTACCCGAAGGGCTTTGGTCCAAGTGCCCCACCTGCCAAACGGTTTTGTATCGTACCGAGCTGGAAGAAAATCTGTTTGTCTGTCCCAATTGTGGTCATCATCAGCGCATTACGGCCCGGCAGCGTCTGGATTTTTTCCTGGATGCAGAACCGCGCCTGGAAATTGCCAAGGAATATGTCCCCGTTGATCCCCTGCGTTTCAAAGATCAGAAGCGCTACAAGGAGCGTTTGCAGGAAGCCCAGACCAAGACCGGTGAAAAAGATGCTTTGGTGGTCATGCGCGGCCTGCTGCAGGGGCGTCCGGTGGTGGTTGCCGCTTTTGCTTTTGAATTCATGGGGGGGAGCATGGGTTCGGTGGTCGGCGCCCGTTTTGCCCGGGCCGCAGAAACCGCCCTGGTAGATCGCTGTCCATTGGTCTGTTTTTCAGCCAGTGGCGGTGCCCGGATGCAGGAAGGTCTGCTGTCACTGATGCAGATGGCCAAAACCTCGGCAGCCGTTGAACGCCTGGCCAAGGCCGGACTGCCTTTTATTTCGGTGCTGACGGACCCCACCATGGGCGGGGTTTCTGCCAGCCTCGCGACCCTGGGCGACGTGCTGATTGCCGAGCCCAAGGCCCTCATTGGCTTTGCGGGGCCACGCGTCATCGAACAGACGATCCGCGAAAAGCTGCCGGTTGGTTTTCAGCGTTCGGAGTATTTGCTGGAACACGGGGCTATTGACCAGATTGTGGATCGCCGCCAGTTGCGCACGGTGATCGGTGAAATACTGGGGATGCTGACCCAGTCCAGCAGCAAACCCTAGGAGCTGATCGTGCTGCAGAGCAGGGCGTCGACGGATGCCCTCAGTGATCAGGTGATTCGCATGGCCGGCCCGCCGGAACGGATTGTCCTGGGTCTGGAGCGTATGCGGACGGCCATGGCTTTGCTGGATTTGCCTGCGCGTTTGCCGATGCCGGTCATTACCGTGGCCGGTACCAATGGCAAGGGTTCTACGGTGGCTTGTCTGGAGACTTTTTATCGACAGGCCGGTTACCGGGTAGCCGCCTATACCAGCCCGCATATCTGGTCGTTTAACGAACGTCTGCGGCTGAATGGCACATCTGCTTCGATGTCCGACTGGGACGCTGCACTGGATGACATTGCGGCCGTTGCCGGAAGCATTGCCCTGACCTTTTTTGAAATCACGACCCTGGCTGCAGTGAAAATTCTCTGTGCGGCGCAGGTGGATCTGGCCATACTGGAGGTCGGACTGGGTGGGCGACTGGACGCTGTCAACGCTTTTGATCCGGACTGCAGCGTGCTGACTACGGTAGATCTGGATCATCAGGACTGGCTGGGCCCGGATCGACTGTCCATCGGTCGGGAAAAATCCGGAATTTTTCGGCCCGATGTGCCGGCTCTCTACGGAGATGCTGCAAATCCCTGCGCCTCCGTGCTGGAAACAGCAGCGCAACATCAGGTGCCATTACAATTACTCGGTCGGGATTTCGACTTTGATGCACAGGCCCGCCGTTGGTGGGGATTCGGCCAGACCCTGGCAATACCGGAACCGCTCTGGCCCGCTGCTGCGCAATGGCAGAACCTGGCCCTCGCCCTGGCCGCCGTCTGGTTTTTGCAAAAAAAATTACCCGTTTCCGCTGCGGCATTGAGCCATTGGTCAATCCGGCCAGATTTGCCGGGCAGGGCACAGATGTTACGGCCTTGGGGAGAAAACGGTCCGCGTCTGATTGTTGATGTCGCCCACAATCCTCAGGCAGTGGCACAATTGGCAACGCTGTTGGAGGGCCAGGGCGGGCGCTGCCATGCCGTAGTGGCCATGCTCGCCGATAAAGACGTTGCAGGTACCCTGAAAAACTTGCTCAGGCGTGTAGAAGTCTGGCATGTTCTGGAAATAACCGATACGCCACGTGCCGCCAGTGCTGCCAGTCTGCAGAAATGTTTGTGGGAAATGGGCGCTGCTCATGTGGAAATTGAGGAAAACATGCAAACCGCTCTTGATGCACTGGGTTCCGTTTTGACAGCCGATGACAGCATTGTCTGCTTCGGATCATTTCATCTGGTCAAGCAGTTGCCCCGGCAATGGCTGGACGGTACCAGCGTGTGAATTACTGGCTGGATATTGTCGTTGTCGGGCTGGTCGTATTATCCGCCCTGTGGGGACTGTTTCGGGGCATGGTTCGCGAATTTTTTTCATTGGCGGCCTGGGTTGGTGGATTTTATGTAGCCTGGACCTGGGGGGGGAGCTGGCTGGCGCCCCAGTTGTCCCATGATATTCCTGTCGGATGGCGGGTACCCTTAGCTTCTTTTATCCTGTTTTTTGCCTGTCTGGTAGTTGGAACCCTGTGCGCTTTTGTGGTGCGTAAGTTATTATACGGCATTGGCTTTGGAGCCACCGACCGGTTTCTGGGCACTTTTTTCGGATTCCTGCGGGGCTTGGTGCTGATCGCCATTCTGGTCACATTGGTACAATCTTCGGATTTGTCCCATGAGTCCTGGTGGAAAAACTCCTGGCTGGCGCAGGAGCCCATAAAACACTGGTCACAATCGTTGACGGCGCCAGCCGTGTCCTATTTGGAGTCGCAGAAAATTGCACACTGAACGTTGGGAAGAACAATTGATAGAAGATGATCATTTCCATGATGAATGTGGAGTGATCGGCGTTTTCGGGCACCCGGAAGCCGCCAATCTGACTTATCTGGGGCTATACGCCCTGCAGCATCGTGGTCAGGAATCTGCCGGTATTGTTTCGGAAGATCAGGGCAAGTTATTTGTCCAGCGCGGTATGGGACGGGTGGCGGATGTGTTTGGTCTGGAACAGATCAGCCAGCTGCCCGGCGAGCAGGCCATTGGCCATGTGCGTTATTCCACGGCGGGCGGTTCTGTGCTCAGGAATACTCAGCCGATTTTTATCAATTACCGGCACGGTGCTTTTGCCGTTGGGCATAATGGTAATCTGGTCAATGCCGATGAATTACGTCTTCGGCTGGAACAGGAAGGCGCTATTTTTCATACGGATATGGACACGGAAGTCATCGTCCACCTGCTGGCGCGAGTGCCCGGAGACGACCCGGGAACCCGTCTCGCTGCTGCACTGAAACAGGTTTCGGGTGCTTATTCCCTGGTTTGCCTGACCGAAACCCGCCTGATCGGCGCGCGCGACCCCATGGGTTTTCGTCCCCTGGTTCTCGGTCGTCTGATTGATTCCGGGGGGTTTGTGCTGGCTTCCGAAACCTGCGCCCTGGATTTGATGGGTGCTGAATTTGTCCGGGATATTGAGCCCGGCGAACTCATCATTATTTCCAAGGAGGGCATCGAAAGCCGCAGGCCTTTTGCCCCCGTCGAACGCAGAATGTGTGTGTTTGAATACATTTATTTTGCGCGACCCGATAGCGTTCTGGATGGCACTCATGTGTATTCGGCGCGTAAGCAGATTGGCAGGGCCCTTGCCCATCTGCACCCGCGTGAGGCCGATTTGGTGGTGCCCGTGCCGGACTCTGGTGTTGCTGCGGCCATGGGTTATGCAGAAGCTTCCGGTCTCCCCTTCGAACTGGGCCTGATCCGTAATCATTATGTCGGCCGCACCTTTATCCAGCCCGCCCAGCGTGGCCGCGATTTTGGCGTCAAGGTCAAGCTCAATGCCCAACCCAATATTCTCCGTGGTAAACGCGTCATTCTGGTGGATGACTCGATTGTGCGCGGCACCACCAGCGCCAAAATTGTCAACCTGGTGCGCGCTGCCGGGGCCCGTGAAGTACATTTTCTGGTCAGTTCACCACCGACGACGGGGCCCTGTTATTACGGTATTGATACTCCGGACCGCTCCCAATTGATTGCTGCCCAGCATAGTATTGAGGAAGTGCGGAAAATCATCGGGGCGGACAGCTTGGGCTATATCAGTCTGGACGCCCTGTACGAAGCAGTCGGTGCGCGCACTCAGGGATTTTGTGATGCCTGTTTCAGTGACGACTATCCGTTGCCTACCCCTGAAGGACATGGCTCCCGTCAGTTGCACCTGCTCAAGGAGGTGAAATGAGTTCAGAAAATCAGGATGCGGCTTGGACTGCGCAATTGCGTCCGGAAACCCTCGCTATTCGTTCGGGCATTCATCGAACCCAGGAACAGGAACATAGCGAAGCCATTTTCCCGACTTCCAGTTTTGTATTCGACTCTGCTGAAGAAGCGGCCGAGCGTTTCGCCGGGCGAGTCCCGGGAAATATTTACGCGCGTTTTACCAATCCGACGGTGCGCACTTTTGAAGAGCGTCTGGCAGCCCTGGAGGGTGCTGAGGCTTGTGTGGCGACCGCTTCAGGGATGGCCGCCTGCATGACGGCCTTCATGGGGTTATTGAAGGCCGGCGATCATATCGTCGCATCGCGTTCCATTTTCGGGACGACGGTACAGTTTCTCAGCAGCATTCTCGGACGTTTCGGGGTGGAAACCACCTTTGTGCCCCTGGCGGATTTAGAGGCCTGGAAAGCCGCCATTCGTCCGGAAACCCGCTTGCTGTTTCTGGAAACCCCTTCCAATCCCTTGACGGAGATTGGCGATATGGCGGCTTTGGCCGATCTGGCGCATCAACACGACGCCTGGCTGGTAGTAGATAATTGTTTCTGTACGCCGATACTTCAGCAACCCCTCCGGTTTGGGGCCGATCTGGTGTTACATTCTGCCACCAAATATCTGGACGGGCAGGGCCGGACTCTAGGTGGTGCCGTGTGCGGCAGTAACGCCCTGTTGAATAATGGGCCCCGCAATTTTGTGCGCACAGCTGGCCCCAGCCTGAGTCCGTTTAATGCCTGGGTGCAGCTTAAAGGGCTGGAAACGCTGGCTTTGCGCATGGAAAAGCATTGTCAGAACGCCCAGCAAATGGCCGAGTGGCTGGACAACCGTCCGGAAGTGGAACAGGTGTATTTCCCAGGCCTGAAAACGCATCCGCAATATGCCCTGGCCGCGCAGCAACAAAAGCGTCCAGGTGCCATCCTCTCCTTTGATCTGAAAGGTGGGCAGGCAGCAGCCTGGGCTTTCGTCAATGGCCTGCGTCTGCTTTCCCTGACCGCCAATCTGGGGGATGCCAAAACCACCATCACCCACCCGGCCAGCACAACCCATAGCCGGGTCAGTCCTGAAGCCCGGGCTGCTGCCGGTGTTGGCGATGGTTTGCTGCGCATCAGTGTCGGTCTGGAACATGTAGATGATCTACGGGATGATTTGCTACGAGGTTTTGCAGCCGCAAATAGCGCTGTCTGATTTGCGCTATGCTGTGTTTACAGAGAGTTGTTTTCCTATCATTAAACTGACGGAGAAAAAGAGATGACAAGATTCCGTGCCTTACAACGTTACGGCCTCCAGCCGGATACCCGCATTTGTCTGTTTGATAATGGTTTGCCCCTGAGTCTCAAGCCGGAAGACTCCGCACTGAATAGTATGACGGATCTGCGCCGCGTCCCGGCTGCATCCATCAAGCCGGAGTCCACTATTGATCAGGCCATGCAGCGCATGATTCATGTGGGCGTACGCCTGTTATTTGTTCTGGATGATTTGGGGACCCTGGTCGGCTTGATTACGGCCCGGGACATCATGGGGGAAAAGCCGGTTCGGCTGGCTGCAGAAGACCATATCGCCCGTGATGACATCAAGGTCCAGAATATCATGGTGCCCCTTGGACAAATTGATGTGCTGGATTTTCCCGAGGTAGAACGCTCCACTGTAGGGGATATTGTCCTCACCTTGCGCAAGGCGGGTCGTCAGCATGCCCTGGTGCGTGAGGAAACCACGCATGGATTTGAAATACGTGGAATTTTTTCCATCAGCCAGATTGCCCGGCAGCTGGGTGTAACCCTGCAAAGTAATGATGTGGTGCAAAGTTTTGCGGGTTTGGAGCAACTCATCGCCAGTGATGACTAAACACATTCCGAGCAAAGTGCTGCAGGTGGGGGTCTGCCCCGGTGACTGAAGCAAACGGGCTGCTACTGGCAGCCCTCCTGATTTTTCTCAATGGATTCTTTGTGGCGGCCGAATTCGCCCTGGTCCGCCTGCGCAGCACCCATGCGCGTACTCTGGCCCAGGAACACGGGCTGCGTGGGCGCATTCTGGTGCGGATGCATGCGCGTCTGGATGCTTATCTTTCGGCCACGCAACTGGGCATTACCTTTGCCTCCCTGGGCATTGGCTGGATTGGTGAGCCCGCGATGGCGCATCTACTGGAGCCGGTGTTCCGGTTTTTCGGGGTTCGGGACCCGACTCTGCTCCATTCCATCGCCCTGGCAGTGGGATTTGCACTGGTTTCATTCGTGGTTATTGTGATTGGCGAGTTGGTACCTAAATCCCTGGCCATTCGTAAAGTCGAAGCCGTTTCTCTGTGGACGGGTGCTCCGCTCTACGCCTTCTATTGGCTGATGTACCCCGCCATTTTTGTTCTCAACGGGGCAACACGCATGGTGCTGCGCCTGTTCGCCCTACGTCTGGATCAGCATGCCGGTGATGCGCCGCATTCCCGGGATGAACTGGCGATGATTCTTGCCCTCAGCCAGGCTCAGGGAACCCTGGGTCAGCGCACCGGTGATATTCTCGACCGCACCCTGGACTTCAATGAATTGACAGCCGGTGATTTGATGCGTCCCGCAGCAGACATGATCTGCCTGATGCGCGAAGAGAGTTCCGAAGAAACCCGGGCAATGATGTTGCGCCATCGTTTTACCCGTTACCCGGTTTGCGAGGGCGACCGCCAGCATGTGATCGGTCTGCTGCATGTGAAAGACGCTTTTGCGCAGATGGTGCGCCATGATAATCTGGGCGATCTCAAAAGTCTTTTACGTCCCTTGCCTTCGGTCAATAAAGCCATGCCCGCCATGGACCTGCTGAGCCATTTTCGTTCCGGTCATCCGCATTTTGCGCTGGTGGTGGATGACCTAGGCACTATCACCGGTTTTGTGACGCTGGATCATGTTCTGGAAAGTCTGCTCGGCGTTATCCCCGACGAATTCCGCCATCAGCGCAAGGAGTGGCAGCGACGCCTGGATGGTAGCTGGGTGGGTTCAGGAAGCCTGTCCCTCTATTCCCTGGAGCGTTGTCTGGATCGGGATATTGACGAAGATGCAGCAGATACCATCGGTGGGCTGGTCATGCGCCAACTGGACAGGGTTCCGGAAGAAGGTGAAAGAGTAGCGTTTCCCGATTTTGATGTTCTGGTATTGCGCAAAAAAGGCCCGCGTATTACCCAGGTGCAAGTCATCCCGCATCCTGAGAATGATGAGTCGGACTGGTTTTCCTGAAAAAGAGACAAGATGCTGAAAAGTGATTTTACCTACGATTTGCCCCCGGAACTCATTGCCCAGGAGCCACTGGCAGAGCGCAGCGCCTCGCGGATGCTGGTGCTTGATGGTAATTCCGGTCAATGGCAGGATAGCTGGATTCGTGCGTTGCCAGAATGCCTCAATCCGGGTGACTTGCTGATTCTCAACGATACCCGGGTCCTACCGGCCCGGCTGCATGCCCACAAGGAAACCGGTGGAGCCGTCGAGTTGTTGCTGGATCGTCTGCTGGGGGAGGATGAAGGCTGGTTTCTGGCCAAATCTTCCAAAGCCTTGCGACCCGGCATGATGTTACAACTGGCGCAGGGCGATCGTGCGGAGGTGCTGGAAAAAGACGGGATGGATGTCCGCCTGCGCCTTCACCAGGCCTCCTGGTTGGCGGTGCTGGAATCTGAGGGAAGCATGCCGTTGCCCCCCTACATTCACCGTGCTCCCGAAGCCCGTGATCAGGAACGTTACCAGACAGTCTATGCCGATAAACCGGGAGCAGTCGCCGCACCAACGGCCGGACTGCATTTTGATCAGGGCTTACTGGAGGCGTTGGATGCCCGAGGCGTGGAGCGCCGTTTTGTGACCCTGCATGTGGGGGCGGGGACTTTTTTGCCGGTCCGCAGCGAGCAGGTTCAAGAACATCAGATGCATGCCGAAACCCTGATTGTTTCCCCGGACACCGTGGCAGCCATCACAGCTACCAAAGCCCGGGGCGGACGGGTGATTGCGGTAGGGACAACAGCCTGCCGGGCCCTGGAAACCGCCGGACAGGACGGCACCTTGCGTCCTTACGTGGGTGAAACCCGCCTGTTTTTGTATCCCGGCAAAAAATTTCAGGTGATTGATGCACTGCTGACCAATTTCCACTTGCCCGAGTCCACGCTGCTGATGCTGGTTTGTGCTTTTGCCGGTACTGAATGTATGCTCGCCGCCTATCAGCATGCGGTTGCCGCCCGCTATCGTTTTTTCAGTTATGGAGATGCCATGTTCATTACCCCTGCAGCGCTTTCGCGGTGCTTGCCCTGATGGGTATTTTTGAATGTCTGGCCAGGGATGGTGCAGCCCGGCGCGGTATTGTCCACTTGCCCCGGGGAGATATTCCAACTCCGGCATTCATGCCGGTAGGAACCTATGGCACCGTCAAGGCCATGGCCCCGGAAGAACTGAAAGCCATCGGTGCGGACATTATTCTCGGTAACACCTTTCATCTTTTTCTGCGCCCAGGTCTGGAAGTCATCACGGCCCTCGGCGGCCTGCATAAAATGATGCACTGGGACCGCCCCATCCTGACCGATTCTGGCGGCTTTCAGGTGTTCAGTCTCGGGGCACTGCGCAAACTCCGTGAAGCGGGTGTGGAATTTCGTGCGCCTACGGATGGTCACAAGGTTTTTCTGGGACCGGAAGAGTCCATGCAGATTCAGGCCGTGCTGGGTTCGGATATTGCCATGGTTTTTGATGAATGCACGCCGCATCCGGCGACCTACGAGGAAGCACGGGTCAGCATGGAACTCTCCCTGCGCTGGGCGGCACGTTCGCGTCGGGCTTATCAGGGTCCCGGTCAGTTGTTTGGCATTGTCCAGGGTGGAATGTATGGCGATTTACGTCAGCGTTCTCTGGAAGGTTTGCAGAAACTGGATTTTCCGGGCTTGGCCGTGGGTGGTCTGTCGGTGGGTGAAAGCAAGGCCGAGATGATGGAGGTACTGGAAAATCTCATGCCGCAGATGCCCGGCGACCGACCCCGCTACCTGATGGGTGTGGGCACGCCGGAAGACCTGGTAGAGGGGGTGTACCGGGGCGTGGATATGTTTGATTGTGTCATGCCGACCCGGAATGCCCGCAATGGCTGGCTGTTTACGCGCAACGGCATTCTCAAGCTCCGTAACGCCAGTTACGAAAAAGATCCACTCCCTCCGGATCCGGAATGCAGCTGCTATACCTGCAGCAATTACAGCCGGGCTTATTTGCGGCATCTGCAGCGTAGCCATGAAATATTGGGCGCGCGCCTGAATACCCAACATAACCTCCATTACTATCAGGAGCTCATGGCAGGACTGCGCGAGGCTGTTGTCCAGGGCCGTCTGGAGGCCTTCCGAAAGGAATTTTATCAACGTCGTACCGCGAGTTCCCTCATTGACGCCTAAAGGCTACAATGGGCGCCCGCAAACCTGATCAGGAGTGAATAATGAGTTTTTCACCGATTGCCAATGCCTATGCCGGAACTGCAGCCGGTGGTGGTTCAGACTCTGGACTGATCATGATTGTCTATATTCTGGTCTTCGGGGCAATTATCTATTTTATGATGATTCGTCCGCAGATGAGAAAATCCAAGGAACAACGCCAGCTCATGGCTTCCATCTCCAAGGGGGATGAAGTAGTTACTGTCGGCGGCCTCGCCGGGCGCGTCATGCAACTGGGCGACGAATACTTGCACATTGAAGTCGCTGAAGGGGTTACCGTAAAAGTCCAGAAGGCGGCGGTCACCTTGTTGCTTCCCAAAGGGACTCTGAAAAAACTTTAAGGCCTGTTCATGACCCGTTATCCGTGGTGGAAGTACCTGATCATTCTCCTGGTTGTCATACCTGCGCTGCTTTATGCACTGCCCAATTTTTACGGTTGGCATGCTGCCGTGGAAGTCCGCGCCCCGATCGGAACGATCATTCCGCCCGTAACGACCCTGCAAGGCTGGCTCCAGGACGCCAAAATTCCGGTGAGCAGCGTCCGTAGTGATGCCCAGGGCAGCACATTCTTTTTTCCCAACGACAATGCCCAGGGGCTGGCCGAAACTTTGTTGCAGAATAAGCTTCCGGCCAACGCCCAGGTGATTCTGTCGCAAATGTCCGCCGAGCCCGACTGGCTGAAATCCGTAGGGGGCAAGCCCGTAAACCTCGGACTGGATTTGCGCGGCGGTGTATATTTGCTCCTGCGCGTGGATACCGATGCGGTCATCAAACACGCTTTGGAGCAGGATAGTGGCAGCCTGCGCACTTTTCTGCGTCACAAGGATCTGCAATATCTGGCTGTGAATACTACGGGGCCTGATGCTCTGGCCATCGAAATGGCCAGTCCGGCTTTGGCTGTGGAAGCGCAAAAAGTGATTGCCCAGCAATACCCCGATTATGCCGTCACCGTACAACCCAAGGGCATAATCGACGTCACCATCACGCCCGATGCCGCCAAGAAAATGAAAGACGACGCCTTACAACAGGCCATTGTGGTGATTCGTAACCGTATTGACGAACTGGGCGTATCTGAGCCGGTGATTCAGCGCCAGGGCGTTGAGCATATTGCCGTGCAGCTTCCCGGTGTTCAGGATACCCAGCGTGCCAAATCGATCATTGGTTCTACGGCCCAGCTGGAATTCAAGATGGTGGATGATCAGGCCAACATGGCAGATGCCCTCAAGGGCCAACTTCCGCCGGGAACCGCCCTGTATTATGGTCTGCATAATTCACCCTATGTGTTGTATACCGATACGGTGCTGACGGGTCGTTATCTCAGTAATGCCAGTGCCGGCGTGGATAACAATAACGGCGAATCCATTATCAACGTCAGTTTCAATAATGCCGGTACCCGGATTTTTGGCGATCTGACCAGCAAAAATGTGGGCAAGCGCATGGCCATTCTGCTCGATAACAAGGTGGTTACGGCACCGGTGATTCGTGAAGCCATCACGGGCGGCAGAGCCCAGATCACCGGATTTGCCAATCTCAAAGCGGCCAGTAATGCCGCCATTGAACTGCGCGCAGGTGCCTTACCTGCGCCGGTTCACATTTCCGAGGAACGCACGGTCGGTCCTACTCTGGGGCAGGATTCCATTCATGATGGCGTCATGGCGGTGGTATTCGGCATGATTTTCGTGGTGGCCTTCATGACCATTTACTATCGGGCTTTTGGTCTGATTGCCGATCTGGCCATTCTGGTCAATATTCTCGCCATTCTGGCCGTGCTCTCCCTGATGGGCGGCACCCTGACCCTGCCGGGTATTGCGGGTATTGTTCTGAAAATCGGTCTTGCCGTCGATGCGAACGTGCTGGTATTTGAACGGATCCGCGAAGAACTGCGCCATGGCATGAGTGTCCGTGCCGCCATTGATGCCGGGTTCAAAAAAGCCTTTGCCACCATTGTGGACTCCAATATTACGGTGTTGATCGCCGCGCTGGTGCTCTTCCAGTTTGGTACCGGTGCCATCAAGGGATTTGCCCTGGTGCTGACTATCGGGGTCATTACCTCCATGTTTACTGCGACCATGATGAGTCGCGGTATTATCGAACGCGTCCTCGGTAAGCGGCGCATTCAAAAACTGTATATCTGAGGCCGCATCATGGAATTATTCAAAGCCCGTACCCATGTGGATTTCATGTCGAGGCGCCGGATATTCCTCGGAATATCCGCCTTGTTGATTGTCGCCTCAGTAGTCGTATTTTTTGTGCGTGGGCTAAACTACAGCATTGATTTTACGGGTGGTACTTTGGTGGAGTTGGCCTTCAGTAAAACCCCGGATTTAGGCGCAGTGCGCGGTACCCTGACCACTGCCGGTTTTCATAATGTGGTGGTGCAAACCTTTGGTGGCGATCGTGATCTGTTGATTCGTCTGCGTACACAGCCGGGCGAAAGCAGCGCCGTCGGTACCAAAATTCTTCAGGTATTCCAGAAAAATCAGGCGGCTTATCCCAACGTGCAATTACGTCGCACCGAATACGTGGGCCCGGAAGTCGGCAAGGAACTGCGCAATAAGGGCATCATGGCCCTGATTATTGTCACCCTGGGTATTTTGATCTATGTCGGATTTCGTTTTGAATGGCGTTTTGCTGTGGGTGGTGTATTGGCCATGCTCCATGACCCCATTCTGGTAGTAGGATTTTTTGCCATCACCCAGGAAGAGTTCTCGCTGACAGTTATTGCGGCCTTGTTGGTGATCATGGGTTACTCGCTCAATGATACCGTGGTGGTGTTTGACCGGATGCGTGAAGATCTGCGCGCCTCCCGAAGTGGCGACGTCGCGCAGGTTTTTAACGTGGCCATAAATGAAACCCTGTCGAGAACAGTCATCACCAGTTTTATTACCTTCATGGTGGCCCTCTCCCTGTTTCTGTTCGGGGGACCGGTGATTCATGGTTTTGCTACCGCCCTGGTAATTGGCGTTGTGGTCGGTACCTATTCCTCCATTTTTGTTGCCAGTCCTATTGCCTTATGGCTGGGACTGAAGCGCGAGCATGTTCTCAAACGCCAGTTCATCAGCTCCAAAGACCGTAATGATGGAGCACGTTTGTAAGTTCAGGCCGGACCTCTTGGCAAGCAGCGGCTGAAACAGGATATACAAAGACTTGCCGAAGACTGCACGAAAGCTTAATGTATGCCTCCACGGAGAGGTACCGAAGTGGCCATAACGGCGCCGACTCGAAATCGGATGGGGGTTAATAGCCCCACGTGGGTTCGAATCCCACCCTCTCCGCCACGCATTGCTAATAAGCCCCTGATTTTGAGGGGCTTTAATTTTTCCAGCTTGGCCGCGTCTTTCTTTTCGTCTTACTTTTGGTTCTGGTTCGGGCAATACCGTAGCAGCAACCAGACGATCAGAGATCCACAAACATCTACGCGAGAGCAAATGTTAACATTTCTCAACATTTTTGGTTTGGGTATCGTTACTGTAACAGAGCTAGACAAAGAAAAACCCCCGACCAAACTGGTGCAGGGGTTGCTGTCGCCTGGTCGTATCTGATCACGATTTCGCGTGAGTTACCATCTCAGTAAGTATCCCAGAGCAATTACAGGCATCTTCCAGCGCGTTCTCAACAGCATCCAGGGCATAGGCAAGGTCATTCTTGCCAAGCTCGTTATATGCGCTGTCTGTGGTCAGTAATCGCACCATAACGCGGATACGGTTAATTCGGTTCTGTAGGCCTTCGGCATGGTCGGCTGCGGTGATAATCATTTTGCACCCCCTCTGCGCCGGGTCATTTCATTGGTGAGCGAGTCCAGCGTAAAGCTGATACCCATTGCCAAATCGGAGAACACGGCCAGGCCTTCGCCAATGCCGTAAAGGGTGCCCTCGTTCCAGATATCTATGTTGTCCTTGGATTCTATCATTACCAGGCTGATGGCACTGACCGAGTTCCACAGACTCAAATTGGCTGAGCGCATAGCATCTGCAAAGCGAGCCAGATCCTCCGTGGTGTGTCCATCGGGATGGTTGGCCGCTTCCCGCGCTTTGTAGATCGTTTCATGACATGGTGTGTAATGCATGATTAAGCCTCCTTGTTCGCGTTCAGTGTATTGATATGGTGCTGCAAATCTTCGCTGATTCCATCAATGAGACACCCGACGTTGCCAAGAGAAGCCAGCAGAGACCCAAAATCAGACAGCGTGCTTTCATCCCAGGCGTTTCTATTGTCTGGGGTATGCATGAGTATCTGCCCCAAAGTGTTTATGTTCGCGAACAGGCCATAATTAGTTTCTCTGGCAACCTGTAGATGGCCGTTCAGTTGCCCGGCTGTCAGTCCTTCCGGGTTTTTGGAGACGTGATAGGCATCGAATAACCGGGTGCCGAACTCGCCGTATGTACGATTCTGTGTTTTTTCCATGATTAAGCCCTCTGTGCAAAGTGCCTGAAAGACTCAGGCGGCCAGGGGCTGAAAAGTGCTATAGGTGCACCGGACGTATTTCCCTCGCGGGTATTTTATTCCGGCCACCCCCGGCCATCGAGGACGAGCCTATTGCTGAGCAACAGGCATAAAAAAGCCCGCAAGTCTGACGGGGCGGAGTTCCGCCTATAGGTGTTTTCAGCACCATGGACATGAGATTAGTCGCTGTTATGGATACTGTCAACTTCCTCCGGTTGGGTGCACATCAAGGACTAGGTCGCCTGAGTACATTCTTTGCTCAAAGGTTAAGCCATCGGCTCGAACGTCTCTCCTAAGGTTTAATTTTGGCCCTGGTGACAATCCAGCCATAATCAACTCTTCATGCGTTTTATTTGAGATACCGTGCTGTTGCGCCAGGGGGTCCACCGCTTGTACAACAGCCCCTTCGAGCATCATCGCAGTAATTGCTGTAAGTCCAGAGTTGGCAGGAATGTCGTTCTGGACGGAAAGAATCACCGACATGACCTTCGTATGCAAGACATCCACCTGGACGTTGACGGTTGTACCAACAGTCACACCCGTAATATCACATGTGTACATTCCAGAACTGGCACGGTGACCAATCCCTTTGCAATTTGTAATGGAACCAACGCGTCCAGACTTAGTTGGGCCATCAAATAACCCGGTGTATCTCGCGGGGTGAGCCATATCATCTTGTAACCGATCAACTATCTGCTGACCTGTAAACTGAAAACCTCCTGATTTTGGAGCAGTTATCCCTGCTGCAAAAACTAATTCTGGAGTCAACAGCAAAAGCGCCGCCAGTAATGCCGGAATAGTTTTCATACGAGCCTCTTTAATGGGTATAAGACAGCGCCAAGATATTGCATCCCAGTTGAAATGAAACCCAGTGGCGTGTGGTATGTTCAATTAGACCACACAAACGCCTTTGGCAATGCCCCGCATAACGGGGCAAGGTAAGTGTCAGAGGACAATTCAGGCTCAGTGTCTTACCGGCAACGCTATTCCCGGTTCATCAATCTCTTTTTCCTCCGGTTCTTCCAGGAGCGCCTGACCCAGTGCGCCCACAATTGCGCGGTACTGATTCATCGCTGCTGCCATCGTCTCCCCCGCTTCCTGTAAGGCCTTCTTGTATGAGCCAGCAGGCTCCGGAAGATCGGCCGATAACACAGATTTAGAGAAAGTGGACATGTACTCTGCGACATCGCCGATGGTGTGCTCAAGTGAATTTATTGCCAAAACCGCTTTTACTAGATCGCGGTCAATACTGTTGTTGTCCTTCATCATCCCACCCCCTGTACATTCAAGTGCTGCGCGGTATCTAAAAACATTTGTGTAGCCTGGGCCCGTATCTCGTGCAGGTGGCCCAGAAAGTCCTGACTGTCGATGGTGTTTATGTGCATGTGGAGAGTAGGGCCACCACCGCCACCAATGCCAGCCTGTCCTGAGCGGATCAGGGAAGCCCCTGCAGCCGGAATAATCATCTCGCCCTTGTGGATGTTCGCCACCATATCGTTAGGGATGTTGTCAGCGCCCGATGCAAAACCGAACAGGCCCGCAATACTGGTGATGCCTTTGATGATGCCGCCGATGCTGGACATCGTGGACGATCCGCCAGAGGAAGAACCGGAGCCCATGATGGCCGCGCCTGCAAACGGGTTGCTGGACGATGAACTGCTACCGCTTCCGAACACGTTGCTAAACATGCCGGTTATACCGCTGAACAGTGAACCGAGCCCAGAACTGCCATGCTTACCGGTGATAGCGTCCGTGATGCTCTGTGACAGGCTCTTGGATAGCTGATTCTCCAGGCTCTTGCCGATGCTGGCGAAGAAGGCTGCAAAACTTTCCCCGAGCGTCTTCTGTCCATTCATCAGGTTGTTAAACAGCCCGTTAAACGAGGACTGCAGAGACTGTTTGAACTTTGTCCCGTAATAGCCCAGTTGTTTGCCCATGGTGCCGATATTGGCAAGTTGTTCTTTCAGTGCGGCCACCAGTGCAGGGTCCTTCAACGCTTCGGCATACTTGAGCGCGGCCTCTGCCGCTTTCTGCATCTGTGGGGCCATCTGCTGCTGCAGCTTGATATTCCGATCAGTCGCCTGAGCATTGGTGATGACGCCAGTCTTGAGCAGAGCCGCGTTATCGGTCGTGCCCAGGTGCAAGTTGCGCTGCAGGCCAGCCAAGTGCCCCATAGCGCCCTTGTACTGCAGCCCGAGCACCTGATGATGACCGACCGCCAAAGCTTCCTGTGCGGCCTTCGTGTGCCCGTTAGTGAGCAAGTAGCCGGAGAGGGAGCGATACTTGGCCTGGATAGCCGGAATCTTGCTGGAAAGCGGGTCAAAGATGCCCTGATAGGCTGCGTGAATCCCGTTAGCGATGTTCTGCAGATGCGCCTGGAAACGGAGCGCGTCCTCGATGCGCTTGCGGAAGGCTTCGCTGAGTTTGTTCTGGGCGTCCAACTCCGCTTTGCCAGCATTGACCACTTTCACATCTGTTGGCGTCTGCATCCCAGCCAGCAAGGAACCGGGCTGAATGTGGATTTTCTGTGCTGCGTTATACATCGCATTCGCCGTGCGTTGTTCGCTATCAGGCCGATCTCCTACGCCGGCCGCCTGTGCAATCAGGGCCGCACTGTAGGGCGTCTTGCCCAGCTCTTGGCGCACGATAGCTGCCATCAGGGAGGCTCTTATTTTGGCGCTCGATAAATTCAACGCCTGACCGGGCTTAAACCCCGTCCACTTATGCACGTCAGCAATATAGGCGCCGCTGTTGGCTCCGTGCCCGTTCCAGGTCGGGATGATGGTATTCAGCGTATCCATCCCTTGCCGTCCATAGGCCTGCAGGTTTTCAGACATCGCATGTAGCCCGGCCAAGGCTGAGGCAAATTTGACGAAGTAGCCATTATTACCGGCTTTCACCAAAGGCAGGTTTCCCCATTTGCGGATCCCGCCCGGGTTGTTCAGAAGCTGTTCAATCGGCTGACCGGTGACGTGGCTCATGATACCAGAGGCAATGCTCGTGGCCGTGTTATCCAGCGACTGGTTCTTTGCGCCGAGAACCTGACCGGGAATTTTGGCGGTAGGACTGATATTGGTCGCCAACTTGAGCAGGCTAATCGCCCCAGCAAACCTGAGCAGAAGGGGCAACATCCCACTGACGGAAGAAGATACTTTGGAAAGTGCCCCGCCCATCTTCTCAGAACCTGCGGCCACCCCGTCCACGGTCTTTACCACCCCACCAATCCCCAGGAGCGCCTTGAAAGATGCCCGCACGCCCAGAAGCCACTCGACGGCCTTTACTGCCGTCAGTCCGGTTATAGCCACGAGAAGCGCGTCGATCACATCCGTAAGCGCCGGGAACTTGATCAGCATTTTGTTAAACTGCGCCAATAGTCCAGCCAGCCCGTTGTTGAAGTTGGTCAGGTTGGTAATCATCGGACCACCCAAAAGAGTAGCAGTCGTGGAAAGTTGTGCTGTTAGGCTTTTCCATGAGCCGTTTAAGGTCTTCAATGCCTGCTGCATGTATTCGGTGGATGATTCAAACTGCTGCATTTGAACCACCTGTTCTTTCATGCCTCTGACTCTGGACGGGTTGCCGTAGATAGCCGCTGCATTTGCATAGGCTTGGGCGCCCATCCCAAAACTGGCCGCGTAACTTTGGATTTGCGCCATGGCATGCGCGATCTGCTGCGGATTGGTAAAGTCAGCTTTGGTATTACCCTTGTATCCAAACTCCTTCCAGTGCGCCTGAGTATAAGCGAGTAACCGTTCCGTTCCGTATGTAGCAAGCCATTCGCCCGGGTTGGTGGCTGCCATGGATGACCCAAGTAAGGCCCCAGGTGTGAGCATGACGCGGGTACTGCTGTGACCATACGCATGCACGTCTTTCGGGTTAAGCAGGCCGACCTTTTCCAGTAGGACGGCGAGACCTTTACCTATGATCCCTTTAGTGGCCGCTGCAAAGATGTTGTTATAAACCGTTGCTGCGCGACTTGCGCCGCCTTCGCCGGTTCCCTTGAATTGATCCACCAGCGCCATGAATTGCATCATCGAGGACTTGTTCATGCTGCCAGAGATACCCGCGTTCAGGTAGCGGAAAGACGTGTGCAGTGTCTGGGGGGTGATTTTTCCACCAGAAGCACCAGCCGCCCGACCCGCCACGTCCAGCACCATATCAGCGCGGCCCAGATTCTTGGAGCCGCCCGACATATCCACCAGGCCGAACAACTCCTTGGAGAGTTCCGGAAGGGACATCTTGGAGCCAAAGCGCTGCATCTCAAAAGCCGTGGAGAGTACCTTGGGCATGATCGCTGCACGGATCATCTGAGAGTGTGCAGACTGGCCCGGCATCATGGGCAGCGCGGAAAGTTCAGCTTTTAGAATCTGACCCATGCTGTAGGGATATTTTCCGCTGAGCGTTTTCGCCTGGCTGACTAGATTGCCATATTCACCTGTTGGGAGGTTTCTGGCGCTGATCTGCAGTTTCGTCTGCTGAAAGGATGCCGCTTTGACGACTGCGTCCTTGATGGCCTCATAACCGCCTACTGCCGCCACCGCTTCCATGATCCCCTTTAAGCCGTGCATCTGTCCTGTAAGGGTTCCAATATCGGCAGAGCTGGCCTTGGCGGCGTCTCCTACAGCACCGAGCTTGCCTGCAGCCGCAAGAGACTTGTCCCCAAGCCCTGTAGCAGCAAAGGCTGCACTGAGCATGGTTTTATCCATGGTCATGGTAGCGGCAATCATTTCCTGCGTCTGGGCGGCGACGGCCCGCAGTGTGTCACCTATACGGGTAACCGAAGCGTCGTATTCAGTCGCGGCCACTTCCGCCTTTTCGTAGGTGAAGATGGATTTTAACTGGGCACGGTTCATTTCCAGCGTGGAAACAATGGCGGCTTGGGTTTCCTCTTGAACGCGCGCCAAGGTTGCGCCCAAAGGTGTGACAGACGCATTGTATTCGGTTGCCGCTTCGGTAGCTTTTTCGTAGGTAAAAATGGACTTGAGCTGCGCTTTGTTCATTTCCAGGGTGGACGCGATGGCAGCCTGCGTCTCTTCCTGCACCCGCGCCAAAGTAGCTGCCAATGGCGTCATGCTGGCATCGTATTCAGTGGCAGCAGCAGCCGCTTTCTCGTAGGTAAAGGCAGACTTGAGCGCTTCCTTGTTCATCACCATGGAGGACTGAAAAAGCGCGGCAGTTTCCGCTTCCGCCTGGGCCAACGTCTTTGTCAGCCCCGCAAGGCTACCGGATGACCTAGACGCCGAGCTACCCATGTCTGCAGTGGCTTTGCTTGCCCGAGTGATGCCAGCAACAGCACCGGCAAGGGCCTTCCCCAGATCGGAAGCGCCTGCCACATTCAGCTTGAACGAGTCATTCAGGCCGGCGAGATACTTCTCCAACTGTGCCAGATTGGACTTGAACTTCTGGATCTCCGGTGACGCCAAATCCGCCATCGTGAGCGTCATTGCAATCTTCATATCAGCCATGGGTTACACCTCTTATAAAAAGGGGACCGAAGTCCCAAAGCCTGACCACGCCATGAAACTATTTACGCGATCCAAACAATCCGCGTTGTCCGGTCATCAACTCGACAGTGAATTGACTGTACCCAAGCGGCATGCCCAACTTTGCACGCGGCAGCTCGGAGCGGTGCATGGCCGCCATAACAGGATTCTCAACAGCGGTGCGCTCGATGCTGGCGTCAAACTGCTGGCCTTCCGTGATGACGTCATTCCGTGCGCTTTCGGCTGCGTGCAGGGCCTTGATACCTTCCTGAGCCTGGGCAACCAAGTCATGCACATGCTGCAACGCGGCTGCTGCTGTATCGATGGCCGCTTTATGCCGATCAAGGATGACGTCGCGCTGGCGGGCAAGGTCAGCGACCTGGGCAACATAGTAGTCACGCTGGGCAGTCAGCCGGGAAGCGTCTGCAAGCTCCGCAGCGGTGGATGCCTGGGCGATGGCGTCGGTAGCCTTGGCAAGACGTGGGTCCGAAGGTTTGCCGCCATCAGCAGCGACCTGCTGAATCAGGCTGTCCCGTTCAGCTTTTGCCGCTTCCAGAGCGTTGAGGGCGTGGAAATGGGCAGTGTTGGCTTTGGTGAGTGCTTCAATAGCTTGGTTCATAGTCTGACTCCAATTTTGCGAAGGACGTTGCGCTGTTCGGTTGCGGATAAAGCACGAAAGGCTTCCCGCGCTGTTTGGGTTTGCTGCTGTTTGATGCGTTCGCGCAAGACGGCGTCAAGCTCGGATTTTGTCAGCTCAGCGGTGACCTTAGGTTCAGGCTGCTGCATGGGTAACGGCCTCCATAATCAAGGATTCGAGAACGGCGCGGGTTGTTTGACCGCGAACGGTAGTCAGGTGAATCAGCGCCAAAGCTGCCGGGGTGGATATTTCCGCCTGCAAGCGGCAGATGGCTCCTTCAGCTTTTAAGCGCTTGCGTCGTTCGCGCTGGTGTTCGGCCCGCGTTTTCATACTTATATCCTTATTCAATATCTACAGTGAATAATTATACAGTAACCACACCAGAAAGAAAGACTAAAAGTAAGACCTAATGCAGTTAATTTATCTTTACAGCAAATAAAACAATATGATGATTTCATAATAAGGCGGACTGTTGATCCGCCATCACTTTTTTACTCGCCTTCCAGAAACGGATCGCCTGGTTCCAGATACCGAAGGCCACCACCCGGCAAGGGCGTTGCATAGCTCTGAATGGTTCGGTCCGGCCGAACGAAAACCAGAAGAATCTTAATCGGGTCCGGCGTCGCCTGGAGTATCGCTTGCAATTCGTCGGCTTCTTGCGAGTTCAAGTAAGTAAGCAAGTCGTGCAGCTCGTTGTTCGTGACTGAGTTCATTTACATTCACCTCCGCTTTAATCAATGACTTGTTGATTACCGAATGGCCGCCACGATCCAAAATAGCAACGGCTGCGCTGACTCGTGCCTGGGCAGCAGCACGCGGGTTGCTGATGATTTCCAGCAGCGCACTAATCGCCTGATCGTTGGCAAGTGTGAATTGCCGGGCCTGCTGTAGTCGCCGCTCATCAAGGTATTGCGCGACCTTTGCTTGAATTTCAGGCTTTTTCAGGAGGTCATGACCTTGAGAATAGGCAGACGCTTCCGAATATCCTGCTTCAATTGCGGCAGTCGTCGCGTTCAAACTCGCGGCATATTCAAAACAAAAACGCTCCTGCCGTTCGTTCATTTTTAGCCCTCCTTCTGTGGTTGTTGGTACGGTGGTAGCACCTCAGTGGGCTGCGTGCGTTCCGTGGCAGATATGGGGCCTTGCTGGACTGGTTTGCCGTAGAGCTGAGCAAGTTTATCCATATAACCAGTTGGCACTTTCGGGGTGTGTTTGCGCGGTCTCATCAGGCGAACCATATATCAGGCGAGCTTTCCACAAGCTCGTCGGGTAGCAGACGGCAAAGCGCAAAGCCTGCGGTCATCAAACATTCCTCCAGGTCATCGCGGTTGTTTTGATCGAAAGCCGCCTGTGCCTTTACAAGAGCCTGATGGATTTCCGCCAGGGTGGATGTCTGGTCTGTCGTTTTCATAGTTGTTGCTCCTGTGGATAAACCCATCCATAAATGCGGGTGTTGATAGCTCTGCGCTGCGCCATAGTGACGGGAACCACATCATCAAAGCCGGGAATGTCATCTGATCCTGATCCGCCAAGAGGTGATTCAGCCTGGATTGCTTCACGCTCCAAACGGCTGTAATCATCGGGGCAGCCGGATGACGCCAAGCGAGAAAATGACGTTATGGACGCGATGGACGCGAGATTGCATCTAATACTGTATTCTCCCCCCTGTGTGTGTCTTACATTTCCTCCCGCGTTGGATATTAAGTGGGGTGTCGCGTCCATCGCGTCCACCGCGTCCATTTTGGCGAGTAGAGATTTAAGCCTGCTCATAGCCAGCCCCCCAAATCTGAAGCCAGGCGGGGCCGGATTCCGTAGAAACTACGGGTGCCCATGTGCTTCCCGTTTTCGATACCGTGCGCCCCTAGCCGCAAGGTGAAGTTTTTGCGGTTCAGCTTCCGATATATCCCAGCGGAATCAGCCCATGTCTGGTATGTCAGGTACATATCATTACTTGGCGTTATGGCCTGCGGATCGTGGGTTACGGCTTCATCAAGAAATTGCAGCACTTGATCTGAACTGACACGCCAGCTTTTAGCGGCCTCTGTACTCGATGGCGGAATGGTTACGCGGCCACGTTCATAAACCCCTGCGAGAGATTCAAGCAGCAGATTGAGCACACCAGACGTTTCTGCCCGTAATTTGGCGTCCAGCCGGGTATCTGCCACTTCGGGTGCAAACCTGTTCTGGAATTGCAAGATGGTGAATCTTCGGAATAGCCCGTCTGAAAAGTCTCTTGTGCTGGGTAGATGGTTCGTGGTGATCCAGAGCTTGCAGACGGGGCGAAAGTCGAAAGCATCCTTGAACTTTCGCTCAGCAGTCAGGGTTTCTCCAGAGATGATTTTCTTGACGGTGCTGTCGGGCATTTCGCCATCTGTGGACGTTTCGGAGATAACATTGATTAGCTTCCCGTCGAGATGCGATTGCTGGAAGCGGTTGTTCAACTGAGATAACTCAACGGCCACCCGGTAATCTTCGCCCACCATCGACTGCAGCAGGTTCAGGACTTTGGACTTGCCATTCCCGCCACTGCCAATCAGCATCAAGGCGCGTTCGTATTCGGTTGTGGTGGTAAGTGATAACCCCATGTACTCCAACAGTGCCAGGGCGCGATCTGAAGCGTCGGAAGCACCAGCAAACACTTCAGATAGGAACTGTTCAAACCTTGGCGCTGTAGCATCGGGCTTGTAGGTAATGGGTAGCCGGATCCGCCGATAATCTTCGCGCTGGTAGTCCCGTAGATGCCATTCGCCGCCGTGGTGCTGCAAGATGCCATTACTGACACACACGTCCCGCCTGCCGCTCTGGTTCCATTGAACAGGACGGTATGCCTGTCCGGTAGCCAGTTTAAGCATCCCGGCAATTCGTGACGCAGTAACGGCCATTCCGACTTCGCGGGTAATCCGTTCGGCTTTTTGGAGCATGATTTCCTCAGGGATTTCTTTCCAGATACCGTCTTGAAACTCAAAAAAGCAGCCGCCGTTATACAGAATGTCAGGTCCAGCAGTGAGCAGTGCGGCAAGGTGTCCGTGATCGAGTTCCAGCTTTTCGCCTGCGGGTTTTGCGCCAGGTAAAACGGCCATCACACACCCCCTTGAGCATTGGCGTAATCATTCCAATCTTGCCCGGCTTCCGGTGGTATCAGCAGAAGCCCGTCAATCACCCTAGCTGCCCCTTCAGCGCACCGGATACCGACTGGATCATGATCTCCACATAAAACGATTTCGCGCTCAGGAAAACGCGCTCTGGCCGATTCCGCTACTGATCGCATATTTCCTGCATCAACCGAAGCGATAACCTCCGCGTCGGGGTCCATTTGGCGTAGTGAGCACCCTGTAGCGTAACCTTCACAAACCAGCAGCCTACCGTCTGGATTTCCGCCAATGTAGATATGCAGCCCACGCTTGCGGCCACCCTTCAACATCTGTTTAACGCCATCGGGATAAATTGTCTGAGTGCTACAGATTTTTCCGTACCAATCTTGCAGAGCCAGCACCAAAGACTGGCCCCGCTGCCGGGCATTAAACGGGGTGATCTGCTTCCGTGCGGTGTACGGTGTCCCAGTGGCATCAGGAAGCCCGTTAAACTGCGCTGTGGCGATCTCAGACACTCGCTCATGCTCTGCGGTCTGTTCCTGCTCCCGTTGGCGCTGTAGCGACTGGATACGCGCCCGATCTTCGTCTGTTACCGTAACGGCGTCGCCGCTGATCCAATGGTGCTGCACACCTGTTTTCCAAGAGCCGAATATCCCAGCAGGCCGGCCATCAGAAAAGCCACGCCAATAGCCGTTTCGGCTTCCGGGTTTGTCGCCCTGGACGTGAAAGCGCACCATGCTGGGTGTATCAAAGATGATGGCGCTGGGTTTGCTGGGTGCCAGGCCACATGCGGCCATGTCGGTCAGAACTTCGGTTATGGGGCTGTTCATTGCGCGCCATCCAGTCGGGCAATATCAGCATCGATGCGGGCCAGCAATATGCGTGCACCTTGAATGGCGTCATCGGGTAACGCGGGCAGGCTGTGCAGATTCTTAGCCGCGTACAGCAAATGATGAATGACTGTGAAACCTGCTGCGGGTATGCGAGAATCTGACTTGATGTTGTCGTCGGAAACTGCCTCGGTGCCAGCCGGGGCTTTTTCATGGGCGGCGTTCATTTCACACCTCGGCTTTCCATCCAAGCCAGAACCTCAGAGGTGGACCAAACTACGCGATTAGAAAAAATCTTTTTTGGTGCCGGGAACTGCCCAGATTTGACAAGCTTGTAAATAGTGGTTCGTCCAAGTGACGTGATTTCGCGGACGTTGACCATAGCGACAGCTGGAGGATACTGCTTAACTTGAATTTGCATATCGAGTGCCTCTTAACGAAGCGCCCCGGCCTGTAAAACAGGAAACGGCCATGAGGCGCAAGCTGTTAGCTGCACACCCATGGCCGTCTAGACCCGATAGTGTCGGACAATCTGGCAATCCGCTCTGGGGATCTACCCCTGATAGCGTCGGCTTTGTGCCGTCCTCGTCATCCGATACAGTGCTAAAATACTGTATGTATTCACTGTATAACAGTCCCTAGTTGTTTGCAAGCGTCCCCTCATGACGCACCCCCAAGCTGACCACATTGCCCGTTTGCACGCCCAAAAATCGCCCCCAGTCATCCATAACCTTGCGCCGCTTCTCCAGAGCATCGCCGCGCCTGTAGGCCCCTTCAACGCCACCAACGGCATGAGCTAGACACTGCTCGATGACCTCGCGCTGATGGTGCGTTTTATCGCCTGCCCAGTCGCGGAAAGCTGAGCGCATACCGTGGACCGTGGTGCCTGGCGCCGCATGGTGAAGCGCCTTGGATACTGCCACATCGGACAGAGGCTTTCCGGCTCGTGCTGTGAAGACCGTCCCACTGGTGCCCAATTCGGAAAGCGCGGTGAGGATCTCTATAACCTCGTCGCTCATAGGGACGGTGTGTTCTTTTTGGGTTTTTGTGCGGCTGGCTGGAATCGTTAGCACCTTGCGCTCCAGGTCCACCTCATCCCATTGCAGGCCGCGTATTTCACCGCTGCGGCAGGCGGTCAGGGCGATGGTGCGCAAACATAGGGCGCTCATGCTGTTCTGCTCTCTGATTTTTGCCATGACTACAGGCAGCTCACGATATGGGACGGCGGCAAAATGTTCCCGCTTCTGTACCTTTTGGGCTTTGGGCAGTAGGTGTTCCAGATTGCCTTTCCAGACTGCCGGGTTGATGCGGTCGCGGTCACGTTCGCCAAGAGCTGCGGCACGATCCAGCACCGCCTCGATGCGCTGACGTAGCCGGGTAGCGGTTTCGGTTTTGTCTCTCCAGATTGGTGACAGCACCTTGAGCACGTCCGTTACTGTAACGCTATCCACTGGCATCTCGCCAAGGACAGGATAGGCGTAATCCCTCAGCGTATTTTCCCATTGCTGGCAATGCTTGGCGTTCTTCCAGCCTGGGCGTAGTGCCTCGATGGTTTCCAGCGCTACGGCCTCAAAGGTGCGCCTGATCCTTCCCTCTGGTGGTCGGATAACGTGCGCTGGGTCGGTGCCATTCCTGACAGCTTTCCGCATGGCGTCGGCCTTGTCCCGCGCTTCTGCCAATGAGAGCGCACCCATGCCGATTTCGCGGGGTTTGCCGTCCTGAACGTAGCGGAATACCCAGGCACGCGATCCAGAGGCCCGCACCCGTAGGAACAGGTTGTCACCGTCGCCATAACTGCCGGGCTTGGCGGTTTCCACTTTTCTTGCTGTCAGCTTTCCCATCCTGCACCTCGTCTTACTTTTCGTCTTACTTAAAAACGCGGATTTGTGCGGTTTCCTATGGACAGTATAGGACGGGTTACAGTGTAAAACAATGGTATATAAAGGGATTTGTGGACGGATACGGACAGTATAGAACATATGTCAGGCGGGCACCATCTCCGCCAATAAAAACAACGAATTACAAAAAAACCGCGCTTTGCTTATGACCTGTTGAAACCAGTCCGCGTTCTCACTTTTTTGTGCCATATCCAACGGGCGACTTTTCACATCTCCGGAACATCGAACAACACCAAAGGTATTGCGCCCCACTGGATTTCGGCCAATCAATTTCAGCTGTGCAAAAGGATCGTTGACCCGCAACCGCCGGGAATCCGGCAGCCGCAGTGCAGGGCACCCCCAGCGGGTGCCCTGCAGGCCGCTAGAAAACTAGTGTAGTGTTGCATTCTTGGTGAACCTTAAGGTTAATGATGATAAAATAGCTCCATGTTGAGGGTATGAATGGAGTCGAGCCTTGCGAGTTGCGCCCACAGTCACTTTAACCAGCGAAGAGCGGTCCGAGTTGTCCCGTATAGTCGCCTCCCGATTAAGCAGTGTCCGCTTGTCATTACGGGCACGGATGATATTGCTGGCGGCAGAGGGCTTGCAGAACAAAGAAATTGCGGAGCGCCTGGGGGTGGATCGCCTGCAAGTCGCACGTTGGCGCAAGCGTTATCTGGAACACCGCTTGTCGGGCATTGAACGCGATTTACCGCGCGGCGCCCCTCCGGTGAAAGTGGATGTGGCCCGTCTGGTAGAATTGACCACGCAGAGTAAGCCGGAAGCGATGACGCATTGGAGTACGCGTAGGATGGCGGCAGAACTGGGTGTCAGTGCCGCCAGTGTGTCACGGCATTGGCGCAAGCATGGCCTCAAGCCTCATCTGCTGCGTGGTTTCAAGGTGTCACGTGACCCGCATTTTGTGGAAAAGCTGGAAGATATTGTGGGGTTGTATATGTCTCCCCCGGAGCATGCCTTGGTGCTCTGCGTGGATGAAAAAAGTCAGGTACAGGCCCTGGACCGGACCCAACCGGGACTCCCCCTCAAAAAGGGCCGCGCAGAAACGATGACCCACGACTACAAACGTAATGGCACTACGACCTTGTTTGCCGCCCTCAACGTGCTGGATGGTCAGGTCATCGGACAGTGTCAACAGCGCCATACCCATGTGGAATGGCTGAAGTTCCTGAAGAAAATTGATCGGCAGACGCCCAGGGACAAGGCTCTGCATCTGATTGCCGACAACTATGCGACCCATAAACACCCGGTAGTACAGGCGTGGCTCGACAAGCACCCGCGTATTCACATGCACTTCACGCCCACTTCGGCATCCTGGCTCAACATGGTCGAGCGTTTCTTTCGGGATATCACGACCCAGCGGTTACGTCGTGGGGTGTTCACCAGTGTGCCTGAACTCATCCAGGCCATTGAGGGGTACATCGACCACCACAACACCCATCCCAAACCTTTCATCTGGACCAAAACCGCCCGCGACATCCTGCAAAAAGTCATTCGCGCCAACAGCCATTTAAGCAGCAAACAGAATGCAACACTACACTAGCCTGAAAAATGCCATTGTAACTATATGGAAGGTTAGGATAGTGATGCCCTTTGACCTGAGTTGCTGGGTTTACTGATTTGTGGAAAATGGATCAAAAGAGTCGACTACGGTCACCTTAGAGCCAGTACTCGCCAAGGACTTTCTGACGTTGCCGAAGGTGTCTTCAATAAACTGGGATGGAGAACCAAGCCCTACCGCCTTGGTAAATAATCCTCCTAATTCTGCACCCAGTACATTAGGATTTGAGGAGAAACCAGATTGGCTGGTGTATGAGCCGACGGCATCAGCCTGATATCCGCCTTTGTATGGGTAAAGGCAAAATGTGTAAGTCGCGTTTTTGCCATACTTGGAATAGCTGTTATCTGCACCCCGCGCGATCACTGATGCTCCAGGACAACTTACAATACTGGGCAGGACAGCCCCAGACATCGCTGCAATGGCAGACAATCCGCTCATGCCTGACATTTGAGACATCGGGCTATTTTGAAAACGACCGGGTTGATCGGGCAACGGATAGGGGGGTGGATTCTCCTGAACGGCAGCTCCTGACAAATATTCCTTTGTACCAGACACAAAAGCATTGACAACATCCTGATATGAAACATTAGTTGGGGTTTTCACGTCATAGACGACGTAAGCCATTTTTGTGGTAGTGGTTGGCGTCGTGGTGGCACACCCAGAAAGTAGAATAGTGGAAAACAGAGCTCCAAGGGTGATGGACAGAACAACACGTTGCTGCTTTATAAACATAAATTTTCCTTTTTAAATCTAGTCAGCAAGATAGATATGCCATGATGGTTGCGTTTACGCTATGACGGTTTATCAACGAGAACAACACGTCATGAACCACTTATATAGATGGAACTGATGGGATTTCAAGATGGTCCTGCTGACTGCTAGCCGCCAAGGTCACGGAGGTGCCCTTTTTCCGGAATCATGCGTCATATGTGTGTAAACATTCAAATGGGGGCATCATGAGCACCGTGCGCTGGAATCTTGCCGTGTCGGCAGACACGGATCAGTCCGTCCGCATGTTCCCTGCATCGCAAGGCGGCGGGCGCAAGGGCGACCTGTCGCGTTTCATCGAGCAGGCGGTACGTAGCTACATCTTCGAGCGTACTGTTGAAGAGGCCAAGGCGGCAAACGCAAACGTGAGCGAGGCCGACTTGACCGCTATCGTGAACAAAGCTGTGCAATGGGCGCGTGAGCACTGATGCGGGTCGTCCTGGATACCAACGTGCTGCTCAGCGCATTGCTGTCGCCGCACGGTTGGCCGGACGCCATCTATCGCGCGTGGCAGAAGGATCGTTTCGATCTTACGGGCATACCGTTTCTGGCAGGCAAACTACTGATCGCGCCTCGGCAAATAACGAAGGCATTCGGCGAAGCCCGGAAACGTTCGCCTGATCTCAACAACTTGGTTGCACAAAGGTCACACTCACGCTATCCTGTCAATTCGTAGTGATAATGTTAAAAAGGAGCCTTACGCCATGTTGATCACAAAAATTCGCAAGCAAGGCGGCGCGGCGGTTGTGACACTTCCCGCAGAAGTGCTGCGACAGATGGATGCCACTATTGGTGAGGAGTTGAGTATTGAGGTTTCCCAGCACGCGCTCATTATGCGACCAGCGCGCGGTGAGCGGCGGCGCTACAGCCTGGGGGAATTGCTCGCAGGTGTTACTATCCAGGACATGCAGGCCCTTACTGAGAACAGCGCCTGGGCCAGAGAGGGCGAGCCTGTCGGAAGAGAGTTGCTTTGATCGGCCGGAAGATACCATCACCAGGCGACGTTTACTGGATCAACACCAACCCGACATCTGGAAACGAGATAAGGGATCGGCATCGGGTTGTGGTTATTACACCGACCGAAATTAACAAACTCGGTCTGGTTACCTGCGTGCCTATCACCAGTGGCGGCAATCATGCCAGACAAAACGGTTTGACCGTGGTCATTGCGGAACACGACACGACCGGTGTTGCCGTCTGCAATCAGGTGCGCACCTTCGATCTCAGCGCCAGAGCCGGTGAGGTAAAATACATTGAAACTCTGGACCAGCAAACGACGCGCGAAATCATCAACCGGGTAACCAGTATCATAGATCCGGGGTAACTGATTATTTCACAAGCATTTTTTGAACTATTGCCTGAATACTGAATGGCATCTATTATTCTTGATTTAGTGCGTTTTGCACACTCACAAGCTGCGGGATGTTTATGATTTCAAGCGAAGTTCGGCAATGGCTCAATCAGGGGCAGGCCCGCATTCGTGAAACTGTCAATGCGGCATCCGATTGTCGTATGTCTGCCGCAAAGACGCTTTTAGTCCCGGCACTCATCAAGCGCATAGGGTCAACGCGCATATGGGTATTTGGTTCTGTTGCCCGCAGAGAAGCCACAGAGAATTCTGATATTGATATTTTTGTGGAATGCGATGGAACCGTGGCGCAATTACCTTGGTCCAAACGCCAGGATGCAATTTCTGATCTGCTCAAGATGGTAAGGAAGCAAGGCTTTACATGGGGCTGCGATATTATTGTTTGGTCAACAGAAGAAGTACGCCTGGGAACCAAAATATCTGAACCCATGATAGAAACCATAAAAAAGGAAGGGGTGTTAATATATGAGCGACCAGGAAAGAATACAGCGGTCTATTCAGTGGTTTGAACTGGCGCAAGCAGATCTGGAAGCCGCCCGCATTGAATAAGCTGTGGGCTTTTCAGCCAGGGACCGCTTGAAAATCGTTGATAGCCTCTTGACCACTTATGGGCTGAGGAAGCAAGTAAGCGGCTAGCTGCTTATCGACGTGGCGAACAAGGAACCAAGGTCTATTCCTACACCTCAAACCCCAGCGCGCGCAATTTGCCCTGGGCCAGACTATGCCCCAGGGCGGCGGCGCTGCCCAGCCAGCGCAGGCCGAGACCCTGGTTTTTGTCTACGCCCTGGCCGTTGAAATAGCAGGTCGATAAAAAGTCCATGGCATCCGCGTGGCCTTTTTTGGCGGCGGCCTCAAAGCAGTTGGCGGCAATGCTGTACTCGCCGGACCATAAAAAATAAATGCCGACCTCATTCAGGGCCTGCGCATCGCCGCTGTCGGCCTGCAGCACACAATCCACAAAGGCCTGCAGCAGACAGTGCGCCTCCTTGGCGGCGAGGCTGCTCAGGTCCACCTGCCGCAGCACCCCGCTGGGCACCTGCGCACTCGCTAGCTGCCGCCCGGCGATGGCGCCTGAATCCAGCCAGTTATGAATGGTCCGCACCGTTTTGCCGGTGAGCAGGGCGGCCATTTGCGGGCTGATGAAAGCACTGGACGAACCGGATGCAGCCATAAGACTCCCTTTCTGCAGGTTTTATTTCATCGATTTTAATGGAAAAGCGATAAGCTTTCATCGCTTTTCGATGAAGACATGGCGGGATTTCATCGGATTTGGATGAAACGTGGGGCAAATTTTGGCAGAGGGCTTTTATTGTGCTTCGTCATTGCCCTATTATACAGGCCATAATATTTTTTAAAACAACGGGTTGATTGTCTTGTGTTGCTGTGAAAACAGAGAATTTCTGATGCTGGCATGATTGGTGCTTTGGTAAACGCAGTGCAGCGCCTCTTGGTGTTGCCGAACTTCTTACCACACAAGGAGCATTCTCATGAGCATGTTAGTCAAGAAGGCGCAGGCCAGCGCCGAAAAAGGTTTCACCCTCATCGAACTGATGATCGTCATTGCCATCATCGGCATTCTGGCGGCCATCGCCGTTCCGCAGTATGAGCAGTACATAGTGACTTCGAAAGCGACAACTATTACGCAGGACTTTCATCAAGCAGTAACTCAGGGAACTGCAGCCGTGGCAGCGGCTGCAGCGGGGCAAACCACTTCAATGCCAATTTATAACTCGATGCCCGGGGGATATAGTCTTACGGTCAATGGTAGCCCAAGTCTCTCAACATCGGCTGGAACTCCTGGTGCGGCCGTTAGCCCAACCAATAGTACTGTGACAATTGTATTAAGTGGTGGCACATCTGGCAGCAGTCTTGCCAATGCAGTGGCTGCGGCATTCTCAAGTATGGATCTTCAGGGTACTCAGGGAGGGGTTACATCAAGCACGCAATCCGGGTCATGCGCCACAGGCACAGGATGCACAGCAACCATTAGTTCTAATGGTGGCATTAGTTTCACTTAACCTATTGGTTGACGACTATAGCAGCCCTTCGGGGCTGCACCTTTCGGACAGTGTTCTGACTCTCATCTCAAGAACAATTTCAGAACCCTCTCGGAAAGGTCACCCATGCCCAGCCCAATAATAAAACTCCAGGATAGCAACGGCTTCACCCTCATCGAACTGATGATTGTCATTGCCATCATCGGGATTCTGGCGGCCATTGCGATACCGCAATATTTTGCGTACATCGAAACGGCCAAGGCGCAGACCGTATCGGGTAATCTGAAAATGGCGTTAGATGCGGTCACCAATGCTTTTGCCGCTAGTAACAATAATGTGACCACGGACATTTACAACACCCTGAACGGAGCATCTGCCCATGATGTGGCCGACCCGGTGTATGGCTCAGGCACACCGGCTTTTGTCGCGAAAACTGGTGTCCAAACGGGGCAATGCGGTCAGGTGCTGGTGGATGCAGCCACCATCAGTCAGGCAGGCCCCCAACAAGTGACCGTCATGGTCAGCATCACGGGCTGCACTGGCAATCTCGCTACCGCCATTGCCAACGCCTGCAGTGCCGAAGGATTCATTCACGCCGCAACACCCACCGGCGTCATCATCACCCAAAACGGGAAAGTCACCCCGTAAACTCACAGGAGAACGACCATGAACGCCCATCATCCGCAACAGCGTATCAATGAGCTCCAGCAATTGCGCCATCGCCTGCTCAGTCGCCGCGAACAACGCGGTGCGGCTATAGCCAGCATCGACATGGAGCTCAATGTGGTGCGCAGCGAATTGCAGGCCCTCTATGCCTTGCAGCGCGATCAAAAACCCGCCAACCAGCGGATACCCGTCACCCACGGCCTGAAAATGGCCTGATCGTCGCGGGCTGCGGCGCTTGGCGCACCGTCCTGCCTGGCAGGGCGGAGGGTCGCTGACTGCCCATCCCCCGATCTAAGGCCCTCCGCGCATGTCCCGTGATGCTTCTGATCCGCGCCCCAAAAACGGCCCCTGGCGCCGGGTCTGGGCGCGTCTGGGCTGGGGTGGGGGGTTGCCTACAGGTGCTTCGGCTGCGGCCCATACTCGCCTCGAACAATATCTGGCTTTCAGCAAGGCGGTCGGCCAGGTCATGGAACACACCGATCAGGAATCCATCCTGCTGGAGTCCCTGTGTACCCTGGCGGTGGAATGTACCCCCGTCACCCTGGCCTGGGTCTGCCGGGTAGAGCCGGACAATTCCCTGCAAAGCCTGGCGGATGCCGGAGATACCGCCTATTTGGACAGCTTTGCCGAAAGACGCAGCGGCCTGCCCGCCGACCATGGCCCGCTGTTCCGGGTTTGGCAGGAACAACAGCCGCTGTTTAATGAACCTTTCTCAGAAGGCCCCCTGCGCAAGGCCTGGCAGCAAAATACCCGTCCCTATCAGTTGCGCTCCATGGCGGTGCTGCCCATTCACCGTGACCACCAGCCCTGGGCGCTGCTGGTGCTGTATGACCGGGATCAACGGGGTTTCCCGCAAGACTGTCAGGTGGTGCTGGAGGGCATCGCCCGCCGGGTGAGTGAAGCCCTGGAAGACTGGATAGACATACTCCGCGAACGGGTCGCGCGCGAACATCAGCTGTTGCTGGGCACGGCCCTGCAAGCCACAGAAGAGGGGGTGGTGCTGACCGATGCCGATCGACGCATTCTGTATGTGAATGCCAGCTTTTCCCGTATGACGGGTTATACCCTGGCGGAAATCAGCCGCTTCGGGCTGCATCATCTGCAAGGCCCGCGTACCGACCCCCGGACCCTGACCGAAATTGACGAGGCCCTCTGTGGTCAGGGATTTTTTAACGGCCGCCTGCTCAATTACCGCCGCGATGGCCAGACCTTCTGGAACCATTTAAGCATCATCCCTATTTACCAGCGTACCGGCGCCATCAGCCATTATGTGGGCATTCAGCGCGATGTGACCGCCGAATGGCTGGCTCGCGAACAGCTGGAATACGAAGCCTGCCATGACCGCCTGACGGGTTTGGGTAACCGGCGCGCCCTCATGGACCAGGTGGCCGTTACCTTACCTCGCGTCCAGCGCGGCCACGACGCCCTGGCCATCTGCATGATCGACCTGGATCATTTCAAACCCATCAATGATCTTTACGGCCACGAGGCGGGGGACCATGTGTTGCGCGTAGTGGGCCGCCGCCTGCATGCCGCCCTGCGCCGCAGCGACTATGTGGCGCGTCTGGGTGGAGATGAATTTGTGCTGCTGATTGAAGGTTTCAACAACTTCGAGGAACTGGAAATGATTCTGGTCAAAATCGAAGTCGTCATCAATGAACCGATTCACCTCAAATCCGGCGCGGTGGTGGGAGTGCGTCTGAGTATGGGCGTGTGCCTGTCCAACAGTGTTTACGCCGACGATTTCGAGACCCTGCTGCGCTATGCCGACCAGGCCCTGTATCGCGCCAAGGCCAACAAACGCCAGCGCACCCGTTACTGGGAGCTGTGCGTGATGGAAGAGAATGCCAATGAAACCACCCGTAAATCGTCCAGTGCGGACCCCGTATCGGTAAACAGGAGCGATGCAGATGAAAATTGATCGGTATGAAGCGCAGGACCTCAGAACAAAGTGAAATAACGGCGCTGATTCAGAACCCTTCCCGGACCCTGCTGGAACGCATCGAAGGAATTCGGAATATTTCCAGAATACCAGGGAGCTGGTGGAAAAAATGGGTAGGCAAATTGGATCCCACAGACATCTGGTTCACTACTCAGGATTGCGCTTAAAACGGTATGGTCAGGTTGGCGCCCACGTAACTCCGATGATAACCGGAACCTCCTCCGTAAGCGCTGGCTATCTGAGAATAACCACCGGTGAGGCTGAACTGTAAATATTTTGAAACTATGCCGGTAATGGTGCCGTAAAAGTCAGTGATGGGCGTGGTGACACCGTCTATGGTCTGGTCTCCATATCCGGCGTACAGGCGCATCACCGAGTATGGAGAGAATTTCTGCACATAAATAATATAACCTAACGCTTCCCTGTAGTGATGGGGGCTGAAATATACGGATCCATCTACTGGCTTTCCAGATTTATTAACGACTGGCTTTCCGTCAGCCTGATAAAGTGGGAGTTGCAATGGCGTTCCGCTGGTATAAGCCCTGAAATATCCCTGAACACCAATACTGATGGGCAGGCTGCTAAAACTGTAAAACTCCGGAGTGACACGAACGACTACTCCGTCACGCTGGTTGCCATCACTAAAAGCCTGATGAAAATAAGCGGCACCCACAGTGCCAATGTTTCTAAGACGCCCGAAGCCACCCAAACTGAATGTATTGACGAGAATTTTGTGTTCCACGGCGGCAACCGTACGAATCGGTTGTTGATCAAAGCTGAGGTTGAGGCCCCAAGTATCACTGGGTTGATAATTCACTTGCCCGTCCAGTCTTCCAAATGTCCAGTTTCTGGCGGTGCTGACTCCGCCAAGTATGCTGTAATTCCAGTTGGTATTGATTGGCGCAGACCAGCCACCTTCCACGGTCGAAATGCCAATCTGACCATTGCTAGCACCGCTCGAACCATTGTTGTCGGTTATTTGCGTTTGGCGAAAGCCTCCATACCACATGGTGGGGCTGAGGCTGTTGTCACCGGGGCCGTCGCCGGGAATGGTAACCCCGGCTTGGTATATTTGATTGATGTTGTGGTCGCTATCGCTGCTGTACTGATAGCCCACGTTAATACGATCATGCAAAGGATAGTATACAAAATCTGAAGTTTGCCGGAAAAGTTGCGCCTGCCATTGGGGTCCAGGGTAAACCCCATGGGGTGCGGCCAGGTTCAGATGTTTCTGGGCTACCGTATCCCAACTCAGTAAAGCGCTGGCAATGGCAGATTGTAATTGCGGGTCGGCACCCATGCTGCGAACCGGTTTTAAAATATCATAAGCTTCTCTGGGGCGCCCCAAATTGATCAGTGCTCTGGCGAGACCTACGCGCATGGTTTTTTGGTCTTCAGGGCTATGGGCGATGGAGATGCCCTTGGAATAAGCGCTTTCTGCTTCGTGAGAATTACCGACCCAGAGTGCGGCATAACCAAGACCAGACAGGGCGGCAAGCTGATCATCATGGTATTTGTCGGGATGGAGATTGATTTCATTTCTGGCTTTACGAAAATAAGACAAAGCCAAATCAGGATGTTCCTGGGTCAAAGCCTGACGCCCGAGTCGGATATCTTGTCCCGGGTCGGCGACCGCAACGGTGGTACCATAAAAAAACATCAGCCCACTAATGACCACCACGATTTGAATAGGGTTTTTTTTCACTTGGTACCCCATTTTTTTCTCAGGCTTAACAATTCTGAACCATATCCGGCAAGAGAGGCTGGAGACATAAGTAATTGCGAAAGAAATACATAAAGAAACATACCACGAAGATTTTTGCGAATGTGTATTCCGCGTTCTTTAAACATGGTGCTTTGTACTGAGAAAATCACGACGTTATTCAGTGCTGCCAAAGGTAAAAGCAAAAGGGTTATTGGCCCTGCAATCAGGAAAAATCCAAAGCGCGCAGCAATAAGCCCCGGGATAAAAAACAAAAGGTAACTAATGTCCAGCCATGGAAATAACATATTCATAAAAACGAACTGCAGAGTTATTCTTCTTTTTAAAAAAATGCCAGGATGTGCCCGTATTGCTTCAAACATGCCGCGTGCCCAACGACGACGCTGATTAAAAAGCTGCTTGTAGGTTTCTGGTACATTGGTAAAAACAACGGCATTCTCTGCATAACCAATCCGGTAACCCTGCTTGAGCAATCCCCAGGAAAGGACAATATCTTCCCCGACGCAAGGAGCCCATCCACCCATTTCCTTGACCAAGTCGCGCTGATATAAGGAAAAAGCCCCCTGAGCGACCAGAGTGCCCTGATACAGACTTTGAACTCTTTTGACTACCGCAATGCCGTGAAAATAATCCCATTCCTGCACCCTGGTAACCCATGATTTTCTTGAGTTACGTACCGCAATGGCGCCAGCAACTGCAGCGGTACCCTCAGGATCTCCAAGATAGCGGCCGACGATGTATTTCAAGGCATTTTTGTACAGGAAAGTATCAGCATCCACGGTAATGATGAGGTCATACGAAGCCACAGCCAAACCTGCATTCAGTGCGCTTGCTTTACCCTGATTCTTTTTCTGCTTAATAAGCTGTATTCTCGGGTCGGTAATTGTTTCGATAATATTGGTTGTTTGATCAGTGGATCCATCGTCAATAACAACGATTTCTATGCTTCCAGAATAATCTTGAGTGAGGATGGATTTGAGAGTGTCCTCAATAGCATTCTCCTCGTTGTAGGCGGCAATTAATATGCTCAATGCGGGTAGCTCTCCCGGTATTTTTACAGGAGGCCGTCGATCCAGTATAATGCTAAATATAATTATGCCAGAAATATAGCCAGGCACGATAGCCATGCCACCAATCGCGAATATGGTCAGCACCCATCCAAATATATCAGCGAGACTATCTATCCAGGGTAGGGCGATCCAGATGCTGAATAGAACCCACAGAAGGGCACCAAGCTGTGCAATGAGAAATTTGCTGTAAACAGGAATATAAATTTTCTTATCTGTTTGGTTTCTTTCGTTTATTTTTTCTTTGGTTGCTGCTTCTGACTTCACAAAGGTTATGCCCTTTTGTGGATGCAATGTGGCAGCCATATTTTGATTTGATTCTTTCTCAGTTCTTGTTTCTAGCATGTTCATTCCAGCCGTTTTGTTTTGTTTATAAACTATAAGCAAGTAGTATGCCAATATAAAATTATATTTTTTTCAATAAGATATGATTTTTCTGTGTCATCGGCCCAGAAAAAAATACCTAAAATAATACAAAAATGATTGAATTGTGGCTATTAATTCTTGTTTTTCAATTTGTTACAAATTTATTTGACTGTTTCATCCGCGTTACAACATTTTTTCGTGCTTATTGGTGGCCAATGATGCGTTAGAGATTAGGTAGAGGAAACAGGTGGTCTGAATACCTTTCTCTGGGTATCCAAACAATGCTACTTGGGTTATGCTTTTCCCGATAAAATGCAAAATTTTAACTAAGGTGTGCTACAGCCGATGTGTGGCCCGAGAAATAGAAACATTTAGGAGTATCTTAAATATGCGAAATCGTTTTGTTCTTGGCCTTGCCCTCACAGCCTTGACTGGATTGACCTCTATAGAAGCTAATGCGGCAGATCAAACTCTCAAAGCCCCGCCAGAGTCCGCCAGCAAAAAAGCGATTCTGCAACAAAATTCAGATTTCTTTTATCCGCAACTAACGCTGCAATCCAGTGTTTCCTATGCCTACTCAGATCAAAACACGCTGAATCTCAACGGGTTTCTTGCCCTGGGCGCCATATTTCTGGGAAATATAAATATTTCGAAGGTCAATTCAAGTATTTATACATTTACTGAATCAGCCTACTATCCTATATCCAATCGTTTGCAGTTGGTGTTCAACGTGCCAATTGTCTATCGCCAGAGTGTTTACCAGATTGGCGGCGCAGGGGATGCATCAAACAGCTACAGTCAGGCGACTGTTAGCTCCGGTGGTCCCCGTCTTGGTGACATCAGTTTTGGTGGGTACTATCAGATTTTCAAGGAGAGTAAAAACTGGCCCAGCTTGACGGGCAGTCTTCTGATCACCGCGCCTACTGGTATTAACCCTTATGGAATAAAAGTTTATCAGCCTGATGCTAATAACTCCAATCTGACTGTGCCTACTAGTTTGCCTACTGGTAACGGTGTATGGACATTGACCCCCGGGCTGTCTTTTGTCGCCACTTCTGATCCGGCAATATTTTTCGGAAGTGTCAGTTATTATTATAATTTAAATAAAAACTTTCCAGATATCAGCACTACTATGGGCGAGATTCAGCCTGGCGAGGTTGCCTTGGGAAATGCCTTTCAATACAGTTTGGGGGTAGCTTTTGCGCTGAATGATCGGCTTAGTCTGAGTACTTCATTTGCTGATCGTATTCAATCTGACACACAAATCCGGACACCGGGTGGTCCGTGGACGACACTGGTTGGCAGTGGCGCCAATGTTGCCATAGCCAATGTCGGTATGACCTATGCTTTCAACTCAAAAACTTCCTTAATCATGAATCTGGGCGCAGGAATAACCAGCAGCGCTCCGAGTTTTCAGCTAACTGCTACCATCCCTTATAATTTCTGATTTTTAATGTGGTAAAAAAAGAAGAGATAACTTATATCAGGTTATCTCTTCATTATATTTGATTAATGTTGGTCTTTTTACGGAGTGCCAGTTAATCCACGCATGCTGCTTAATATGGACTGGACCTGGGCGAGATTTTGGGTGTTCTCTTTGTTTTGGTTGATACCCAGGGTAAGCTTCATTTGATTCTGTATGATATTCATATTGGTACCTACCTGAGCTACTTGGAACAGTCCATTTGACCCTATCCCCTGGCGAATTGAGTTTCCACCATTATTTATAGCCATGGATAACTGTCCATTTTGTACGGTCATGGTCGTCGTATTGTTTACCCGATGTGCTCCTTCCGATAAGGGTAAGCCAGAACCTGCGGAAGTCGGTGAGCCTTTGACCACATTCAAGGACATGCCGTTCTGAATGGAATTGCCGTTTCCTGCAATTTGAATGGCTTGAGTTACCCCCTGAATATTTTTTATTCCGCTACCCTCAACCCGATTATTCGTATTTTGTGTAGCTTGAGGTAAAGATCCATTTACAGAGTAGGTGATAGTAGGCAGAAAAATATTTCCGGAACTGTTTAGTGCAACATTCATGGTGCTGCGCATGGGTGTTTGATTACTTCCGGACGTCCAGTTGGTTTGCATTTCGACGCCAAAATAAACTATAGATCCGCCAATGACACCGCGCCCTACTATTTTGGACAGTGCCTGATCGGAAACCGGAGTGAAACTGGTTGGTAGTTCCTGTTTTAGTGTTATTGCCAAAGCAGCGGGACTGAGAAGCAGCGCCGAGGCAGCCATACAACAACCCGCCATGGCAGCGGTTTTGCGCAGTTGGTATCCATTCATGATGAGCCTCTCTCAAAGTGTATTTATGACTAAAAGTAATTTGCCTGATCAAAACCAAAGTGCGCCGGGGTCACTTTTGTATTGGGTAAAATGCCATGCAGCAGTTTAAGGGCACTGGGTGGTTCTGGTGGCGTCAGAAGCACCGAATGAGGTTCAAATCCTTTTCCAAATACAGCAAAAACAATCCTGTTCCAGTCCTTGAGAAACTGTTCTTTGGGCATGATGCGATTCCCCAGCGCAGGATCCGCCAGATAAACGTGTTTTTTGCCTGTTTTTTCAAGCACGACAAAATGTTTGTAGCCACCTAGATCCAATAATACAATGACCGGAATATGAATTTTATTAAGGTCTTCGGGGGAAAGCACATATCCCTCGCCCTTTAATCCGATTTTATCTACATACTTTTTAAGATCGAGCATTGAAAAGCCGACTTTTTTGACTTCTGCTGGATTGCTCACGGTGAACAGGCCTTTTATGACCTCTTCTTCGTCAACATTCTGGCCGAATGCATATTTGAGGATGGTTGCCAATGACGCTGCACCACAGGAAAAATCCGTGCGTTGCCGCACTACATGGATGAAGTGCATGCCTATCATGTTTACGACGGGCACATGAATCACGCCGGCCCCGGGAATTATGCCGCCAAAGGCTGCTGCCCTGACATCATTGCTTTGTGAGAGAGAAAACACTGCTGCAGTGATCAGGCTGGTTAAGAGGAAAGGACGTAAAATTTTAGATTCAAACATGATAACAGCCTCCTGATGAATTTTGTAAAACTGCCACCCCATAAGGGGTGGCAAAGTTTCATCTGGTGCTTACTGTGCGCTGGCGATAGCCATGGTATTGGACTGCTGGTTACCATTGCCGGCCGCGACGTTCAGACCGATGTTACCGGAAGCGTTCTGCAGGGCATTGCCGCTGACGCTGCTGGCATAGGTAGAAGCCACAGTGCCACCGAGGTTGGCATAAGCCATCTGGCTGACAGGTGCGCTAGCCGTCGCCATGGCATGGTTAGAGGCGACGGAAACCAGTGCCAGCCCATTCTGCTGCTGATTCTGGACGCCAGTGGCCACGTTGATGCCGATATTGCCTTTGGCATTTTGTGCTGCATTGCCATTAATGAAGCTGGAATCGGTGGTGTAGGTATCAGAGGACATGTTGCCGACTGAAAGCTGATTGGCAGCAGCAGTAGCGGAGGCCAAAGAATCACTCTTGCCTTTGCTGACATAGCTCAGAGCTGTAGAGTTACCCTGTTGATTGCTGGCGCCAGAAGCCAGATTCACCCCGATGTTTCCAGCGGCACCTTGCAGGGCGTTGCTGCCGATTCCGGCGGCATTGTTCTGGCCGGAGTAATACCAGCCCCAGCTCCATCCCCAGTCACCAAGCATCTCCGGATCCTGTGAGCTTGAGATTAAACCCATGGACTGGCTGGTTCCCGCAGTGGCTACGGCACTATAGCTCTTGGTTCCGGTGGCAATGGCCAGGGAGTTGCTCTGCTGATTGTTGAGTCCAGCAGCCTCGTTAAGACCGATGTTGCCAGTAGCGCCGCTCAGTACATTTCCGTATAACCCTGTTTCATTGCTTCCGCCGACCACTGACCCATAGTTCATGGAGCTGATGTTGCTTTCTAAAGCCATGTTCTGGTGAGTATGGGTGGCAGAATCAACCATACCGGCTTTATTGGCACTGGCGATAGAGGTGCTATTCTGCTGTTGATTGAAGCTGCCCGAAGCCATGTTCACCCCGATGTTTCCAGCGGCTCCCGCCAAGGCGTGGTCGGTCAAGTCGACAGCGTTAGCACCGCCATTGTACTGGTACGCCTGGTTTAGCTCTTGGCCCTGCGCAGTGTTGGTGGAAGCGTCGGACTTCATCGTTTTGTGGCTCACAGAAGCCAACGCCATGGAATTGCTCTGTTGGTTACTGATACCAGCAGCCTGGTTGACACCAATGTTGCCCGCAGTTTTGCTCAGCGCACTTCCACCAATAGCGGTGTTATTGGCGTTCCCCTCGTTGCCGTAATTGTCGACACTGGTGCTCGAACTCTGGCCGACATTCTGGTTAGTGCCGGTGGTTGCGGCAGAACTCACAGCCCTCTTGGCAGAGGATACAGCCAGATTATTCTGCTGCTGGTTGAAGATGCCAGAGGTCATGTTGGCACCGATGTTGCCGGAGGCACTCGAGAGAGCGTTGTCACTCATGGTGACATTGTTGCTGCCGTTGGACATCTGGATAGCATAATTACTGCTCTGGGCCTGGGTTGCCGAGACAGCAGCAGTTGATGTGGCATGGGTCTTGCCATTAGCGGCCAGGGAACCGGCGTTGGACTGCTGGTTCTGGTTGCCGGTGGCGATGTTGACGCCAACGTTGCCCTTGCTGCCCATACCAGCATTACCTAACATGCTGGCATCGTTAGAGGAATTATAATATGAATTCTGGCCGTTGATGTAGCTCTGCTGAGCGTTGGCGACGCTGGCGCCGGTGGCTGGGGTAACCTGTGCGAACGCCATGGGAGCGGCCACAAGGGCAGCGATGGCAATGGCAACTGGGCTTAACTTAATCGAGGTTTTCATGCTATTCTCCTTGAGTGGGTTGGAACACAAACAACAAAGTAGGTACTGCCTAGTGAATCACCCCGGGGGCTATCCCGAGTGCGAAACTGTTGGCTGAGGTGTTGCCAGATCCTGAAACTTGGTTGATCTGGGCAATGCCTTCAGCGCCTTTGAAAGCCGTGGAACTGACTTCCACATTATTCAAACCGTTGGGTGTTGATGTCGCAACATGTTCTGATGAGGCAGTAACGTTTTGCGACAAAATGCTGTTCGATACGGGTCTGCTTGCTCCAATAATCATCTGAACGCTGTTGGCTTGAGCGTTACCTGATCCGGCGACTTCGTTAATGGCCATGACACCTGAACCATTAACAAATGCATTGCCTTTAATGACGCTGCTCGTCTGATTTATAAAAGTTTCCTGGGGTGCAGCAGCAGCGCTCATTGAATACCCGACAAATACCATGGCCAATCCTAAGATAACTCCTGATTTCATTGCGTTCTGCCCCTTTAATCTGAAAAATCAGTTAGCGATTTGTCGACATGCTCATGGTTTGGAGATTGTTTCCCGCGCCCCATTCGATGGAGGTTTTACCGCCGCCCGAGCGGTTCTGCAGTTCATCCCAAAGAACCACGTCATTACTGTTGCGACCAATCGTAGGCAGATTAACTGGAATACCTTTGCCCGAAACTTTCGCCAACTGTTGATCAGATACCTTGCTGTATATTCCAAATTGATGAGTTGCGTTGCGTGTTCCAGCGAGCATTTTTTGTAAATTTGTTTGTTGATGAAACAGGATTGCTTCCTTCTGAATTTGCTTGCCAGATACCAAGGTATCTGCTTGCGACAATCCAACAAAGGGTACGAAGGATACCAAGCTGAAAGCTAATATTGACCATTTATAATTTACGGCGATCCTATGAAGTGTGTTCATTTTCGTAGCACCATGAAGTTGACTGTACGTTCACCATTAGCAGTTATCGTGCCACTTATTAAATTATATATAGAACAGCATGTTAATTATTTTTGAGCGGAAGGTTCTTGAGCCTGGATCACTTGTGTGTAACAGGATGATGACCACGCTTACACAAAGAATTCAGCTATAGTAGTAAATTGATAATAAAAACAATCATGAAGAGATCTTTGTATGATTGTAATTTTTTTGATACGGCCGATTCTGTTGTTAGTTTATATGTTGATTTAAAACGGTTTTAAGAATAAATATCTCACTGATATCTTGAAAATAACGTACTGAATGTGGAACGGTTTTTTACGCAAAAAAAACCGGCCCCCATCAGGAGGACCGGTTTTACGATACTACAGACTGCGGGTGACGAGGCTTAGAAGCCGCCCATACCACCCATGCCGCCCATACCACCCATGTCACCACCCATATCACCGCCTGCCTTGTCATCCTTCTTGGGCAGTTCGGTAACCATGGCTTCCGTGGTGATCATCAGGCCGGCAATGCTGGAGGCCTTCTGCAACGCGGTGCGGGTAACCTTGGTCGGGTCAATGACGCCCATTTCGAACATGTCACCATATTCGTCGGTGGCGGCGTTGTAACCATAACCATCCTTACCGTCGACCACCTTGTTCAGAATAACGCTGCCTTCACCACCGGCGTTAGCCACAATCTGCCGCAAAGGTTCTTCAATGGCGCGACGAATGATGGCCACACCCATATCCTGGTCATGGTTGGCAGCCTTGAATTTCTCCAGGGCGTGACGGGCGCGGACCAGAGCCACACCACCACCGGGGACAATGCCTTCCTCGACAGCTGCACGGGTAGCGTGCAGGGCGTCTTCGACACGTGCCTTCTTTTCCTTCATTTCCATTTCGGAACCGGCACCGACCTTGATGACCGCAACGCCGCCGGCCAGTTTGGCGACCCGTTCCTGCAGTTTTTCACGGTCGTAGTCGGAGCTGGCATCTTCCATCTGACGACGGATCTGCTCGACGCGGGCCTTGATTTCGCTCTGCTGGCCAGCACCATCAATAATGGTGGTATTTTCCTTGTCAATGACGATTTTCTTGGCCTGACCGAGGTCGGCAAGGGTGGTGCTTTCCAGTTTCATGCCGATTTCTTCGGAGACCACGCGGCCGCCGGTGAGAATGGCCATGTCTTCGAGCATCGCCTTGCGACGGTCACCAAAGCCGGGCGCCTTGACGGCAGCAACCTTGATGATGCCCCGCATGGTGTTGACGACCAGGGTCGCCAGGGCTTCGCCTTCCACGTCTTCAGCAATGATCAGCAACGGACGGCTGGACTTGGCGACCTGTTCGAGGACCGGCAGCATGTCGCGAATGGAAGAGATTTTCTTGTCGTGCAGGAGGATGTAGGGATTCTCCAGATCTGCAACCATCTTGTCCTGGTTGTTGACGAAGTAGGGGGACAGGTAGCCGCGATCAAACTGCATACCTTCCACGACGTCCAGTTCGTTGTCGAGGCCAGAGCCTTCTTCGACCGTGATGACGCCTTCGTTACCCACTTTTTCCATGGCTTCGGCAATGATTTTGCCGATGGAGTCATCAGAGTTGGCAGAAATGGTGCCAACCTGGGCCACTTCCTTCTGGGTTTTGCAGGGCTTGGACTGCTTCTTCAGCTCTTCGACAATAACGGCGACCGACTTGTCGATGCCGCGCTTCAGGTCCATGGGGTTCATGCCAGCGATGACGGCCTTGAGGCCTTCGCGGATGATGGCCTGGGCCAGAACCGTGGCGGTGGTGGTTCCATCACCGGCTTCATCGGAAGCCTGGGAGGCGACTTCTTTCACCATCTGTGCGCCCATGTTTTCGAACTTGTCGGCCAGTTCAATTTCCTTGGCGACGGAGACACCGTCCTTGGTGATGGTGGGGGCACCGAATGATTTGTCGAGCACCACATTACGACCCTTCGGGCCCAGGGTGACCTTGACGGCATCGGCAAGTACGTTGACGCCGCGCAACATTTTTTCGCGGGCGTGTTCAGCAAAGGCAACTTGTTTGGCTGGCATAAATACTCCTCAAAATAAATGAATAAGGGTTGATATATTCAGCAACGCTTACTTTTCGATGACCGCCATGATGTCGTCTTCACGCATCACCAGCAGCTCTTCGCCTTCCACCTTAATTTCGGTGCCGGCATATTTGGCAAACAGGACGTGATCCCCTTTTTTGACATCAAGGGCACGGACTTTGCCGTCTTCCAGAATTTTGCCGTGACCAGCAGCGACGATTTCGCCACGCACGGGTTTTTCCTTGGCCGTATCGGGAATGATGATCCCACCGGCGGTCTTCTGCTCTTCTTCCAGACGACGAATAACGACGCGATCATGTAAAGGACGCAGTTTCATTGAGCATTTCCTCGTTTTTACAAGTGAATGGATGTCTTCATCCTGGGTGTTGTTAGCAGTCACACCCATCGAGTGCTAATCATAGGCGCTGAGATTTCTCTGTCAAGGGGGCACTACATGATTTTAGTGCGCTGTCCGATCATCCGGCGCTTTTTAGGCAAGCGGCGCCCAGAGTCCGGAAAGGCTCTGCAGCAATATCCGATCCGCACCCTGTAAGCGGTGATTGATACCGGGGAGGGCGCGCACGGCGAGCTGTTCACAATGAGCGTGGGCTGCGAATTGATAGCTTTGCTGCAGGGGAACAGCCTCATCGTCAGTACCATGCAGGATTTCCACCGGACAATGCAGATGCACCGGGAAGCGCAGTAAATCATAGCGCCAGCTGTCAGCCACCAGATCGAAGCGCATGCGCAATTCACCCAGGCCGTAATGATCCTGCCAACAGCGCAGGTTACTGGTTTGCCAGCGGTGTTGATCTTCTGGCGAAAGGGTTTGAAAGAGTGTCTGAATGAAGTTGTAGGCTGGCGCAATCAGCAGAAGAGCGCGCAAGTGTTCCGGCCAGCGTGTCGCGGCAAGGGTGGCCAGCCATCCGCCCATGCTGGAGCCGACCAGAATGACAGGCCGCTTTTCCAGCATTTGCAGAATCAGGCGGAGGTCTTCCAGATAACGAGAGAGGGTCAGCTGTTCAAAAAGTCCATCAGAGCGACCGACGCCCCGGGGATCAAAGCGCACCCACGACCACCCCTGATTTTGTGCATATTCGGCCAGAAGTCGGGATTTGGAGCCATTCATGTTGGAAGCAAAGCCCGGCAGAAAAATGCCTACCGGGTCTTGATGGGTTTCGTGAATGAGTCCGGCAAGGCGCTCACCGTTGGCATGAACAAGCGTAAAGGGGCGTTCGGCAGAAGGCATCATGGCTGTGGCTCCACATAAAAAAGGGCGACACTATAGTCGCCCTAAAACCACAAAGGAGGAAAGAAACATGCGCTCGCAATCCAAACTTACTGATGCAGATCGCCTAAACATATTAGCAAATGGTGACGCTCCTTGCAAATAACATCCCGACCGGTCGGAAAAAAGAAGGGCGAAATCCGAAGACTCGCCCTAAAACCACCAAAGGAGGAAGAAACATGCGCTCGCAACCTATCACAGCCGCTTGCATAAGATTGGAGCATGGCCCATTCAAAAAGTTCCTGAGCAGCAAAATTTTCTTCAAGGCCGCTTGTAATGCCTGCTCAGCAGGGCTATGGCCTGCTTGTTGCTAGTAACTGAGAAGGGTAGGCTGTAATACTTTCCTCTTTTAAGCCCCTGCAGGGGCTTGCATCTACAGGTTCGGGAGCAAAATCGGCATGGTTGTTCTGCAGGCACATAGGACCCTTTGGGCCAGGTTCATTATTTTATGTAGTGCAGTTCTGTTATTTGGGCTGAGTGCCAGTTATGCCCATGCTGATCATTTTCTCAGTCCGGATCAGGCGTTCAGCTTTTCCGCGAAGTTGTCCAGTCCCGACCATCTGCAGTTGCGCTGGGATGTGGCGCCCGGTTATCACCTATATAGAGATCGCATCCAGGTCTCGGTGCTGCCCACCAGCATTTTGTTGGGAAAATACACGCTTCCCAAGGGGGTGATGCTGAATGATCCGGCGTTTGGAAAAATGCGGGTTCTGGAGGGCGAGAACAGCGTCATCATTCCTTTCTCGGTCAAAGGCACCCCGCCGGGCACGCTGACCGTCAAAGCCACTTATCAGGGCTGTGCCAACGCGGGGGTTTGTTATCCCGAACAAAGCAAGACGGTACAGCTGTCCTTGCTGGCCCCGGCTTCCGCACCGATACCGACCGCTTCGCTACCCAGTCCCCATTCCCGGTCTTCACAGGTAAAAAGTAGCAGTAATGCCGGAGTATTGGCGGGCGCTCTGCAGGACAGTTTCTGGCTGACTTTGGGACTGTTTTTTGTTGCCGGTCTGGGGCTGGCTTTTACACCCTGTATATTTCCGATGATTCCTATTTTGTCTGCGCTGATTGTCGGGCAGGAAGCCAAACGGGGCGCACAGAAATCCCGGGCTTTTACTTTGTCGCTGGCTTATGTTTTGGGCATGGCGTTGACTTACACCATTGCGGGCGTGTTGGCAGCAATAACGGGCGCCTACCTGCAGGCTGTTTTTCAGAACCCCTGGATTCTGGGTGCATTCGCATCGATATTTGTGTTATTGGCGCTTTCCATGTTCGGGTTTTATGAGTTGCAAATGCCCAGTAGTTTGCAAACCCGACTTTCCGGCTTGGGAAAGGGCGGACATCTGTTCAGTAGTTTTGTCATGGGAGCCTTGTCGGCGCTCATTGTCGGTCCTTGTGTGGCGGCACCATTGGCAGGGGCCTTATTGTTCATTTCCCAGACAGGTAATGTATTTTTGGGCGGACTGTCGCTGTTTGTCCTGAGTCTGGGGATGGGCTTGCCCCTCTTGATTATCGGGACTTCAGCGGGGCGGTTGTTGCCGCGTGCCGGTGCCTGGATGGACGCAGTCAAGGCCATATTTGGCGTGCTGATGTTGGGGGTGGCCATCTGGCTGATGGCCCGGGTGCTGCCAGGAGCAGTCAGTCTGGCGCTTTGGGCAGCTCTGGCCGTGATTTCCTCTATCTACCTGGGGGCGCTGGACGCTTTGGGGGCTGAAGCCACAGGCTGGAGACGCTTCCGGAAAGGCGTGGGAATCCTCGTGCTTGCCTATGGTCTGGTGATGGGGATGGGCGCGTTGAGCGGTGCCAGTGATCCACTACAGCCGTTCTCAAGAGTCCTGGAGGCGGGAAAAGGTGCAGACCGCTCACAGCAGGCTGCTTTGCACTTTAGCATAGTAAAAAGCCCCCAAGCCCTCGATGCTGCATTGAAGCAGGCTCATGGTAAACCCGTCCTAGTGGATTATTGGGCCAGCTGGTGCGTGGAATGCGCACGCATGGACAAGGTGACCTTCGCGACGCCAGAGGTGGAAAATGCCCTGCACAATCGGGTATTAATCCGCGTGGATGTGACCCGGGATGACGCCAATAGTCGGGCTTTGTTGAAGCGCTACAATCTGGTTGGCCCGCCGGCATTTATGGCCATAGGCGCAAATGGTCAGGTGCAGGCCCAGCAGGAGGGTTATTTGGGGCCCCGGGCCTTCATGCGCTGGCTGCCCAAATCCTGACGGGCAGGCGGCCGATTCCTCCAGACCTAGTGTCCTGCCGCCTTTTTCAGCGGCCCACCCTTCAATACATAGAGCGTGCCGCAGTAGGGACACCGGGCTTCGCCCGTTTCTTCAATCTTGAGGAATACCCGGGGGTGACCGTTCCAGCGGCTCATCTCCGGCTGTGGGCAATAGAGCGGTAAATGTTGGGGTTCCACCTCGGTGAACCCTTTGTTGCAGCAGTGAATGGCGTTTTTCATGGTTCAGGCGACGTGATGCAACCATTCGGGATGATCATCCCGACGCCCAGCGACCGTATCAAAATAACGGCTTTGCAGCTGGCTGGTGATGGGCCCCCGACTGCCACTACCAATGACTCTTCCGTCAATTTCGCGAATCGGCGTGACTTCGGCGGCGGTGCCCGTAAAGAAAGCTTCATCGGCAATATAAAATTCATCGCGGGTGAGTTGTTTTTCAACAATGGGAATGCCGGCATCCCGGGCAAAACGGAGAATCGTGTCGCGGGTTATGCCTTCCAGGGCACTGGTCAGGGTTGGTGTATAGAGAATGCCGTCGCGCACCATAAAGACGTTTTCTCCGGAACCTTCGGCTACATAGCCTTCACGGTCCAGCAGCAAGGCTTCATCATATCCGCAGGACGAGGCTTCGCGCTGGGCCAGCATGGAGTTCATATAATTGCCGGTAGCCTTGGCTTTGCACAGGTGGATGTTCACCTGATGACGATTGAAGGAACTGACCTTGACGCGGATGCCTTTTTCAAGCGCCTCCTGCCCCAGATAACTGCCCCAGCTCCAGGCAGCAATGAGGGCATGGACTTTCAGGCCCTTGGCAGACAGGCCCATGCCTTCGGCGCCATAGAACAGCAGCGGGCGAATGTAGGCAGACTCCAGCTGGTTCACGCGAATCACTTCCCTGGTGGCCGCGTTGATTTCTGCTTCCGTGAATGGTACGTCCATCTGCAGGATTTTGGCGCTGTTGAACAGCCGTTTGGTATGCTCCGGCAAACGAAAAATGGCGGCTCCCTGGGGAGTGGCATAAGCCCGCTCGCCCTCGAAACAACCCATGCCATAATGGAGGCTGTGGGTCAGTCCATGCACCGTAGCTTCTCTCCAGGGCACCATTTTGCCATCAAACCAGATAAAACCGTCACGATCCGCCATGGACATTTTTACTTCTCCTTAATCCGTATAACTGCCAATCCATTCCTGCCAGATGACTCGCACCTTTTCTGAGGCGTCCTGCAAAGCCTCCCAATGCGGGGTATCATCGGCATGAACATTGTTTTCCTGCAAGTTCAGCCAGCGTTCGTTTTCTACTTGCCGGTACAGTTTCCAGGCATGCAGCAAATCAGAGCCTTGTTGGGCATTCCAAACACCGGATTGCACCAAGGCCCTGATGGCTGCTGCGGTGCCGGTATTCTGACACAAATCCGGCTGCTCCGGGCAAGCGCCTAGCATAGCAAATTGTACAAGAAACTCGATATCTGTCAGTCCACCCGGGCTTAATTTCAGATGAAAAGCTTGTGGGGCTATGTTTTTATTGTCGAAAATACGTTTTCTCATGCTCCGCACGGCACTTTTCAAGGTCTCGGCGTCTCTTTCGGAACCCAAAATGGCATGACGCAATTGTTCGAATCGTGCTCCTAACTGTGAATCGCCGGCTACCCAGCGGGCGCGGGTCAGGGCCTGATGCTCCCAGGTCCAGGCGGATTGGTGCTGGTAGCGGCTGAACGTCTCCATACTGCTGACCAGAGGACCGGATTGGCCACTGGGGCGCAGGCGCATGTCAATTTCATACAGTATGCCTGCGCGGGTCAGCGTGCTGAGCAGGTGGATGAGCCTTTGTCCCAGGCGGGCATACCAGGTGGAGGCGGGAAGGGGGGCTGGACCGTCACTTTCCGCCTCAGGCGGGGCGTCATATAAATAAATCAGATCCAGGTCCGAGGCGAAGCCCATTTCCTGACCGCCCAGCTTGCCCAAAGCGATGACCGCAAATGACGCTGTCTGTCCATCCTGAGTGCAGATCCGGCCATGGCGGCGTTCCATTTCCAGCCGGGCCCAATCCAGCGCGGTTTGCAGGGTAAGTTGTGCCAGCTCGCTGAGTTGCCGCAGTAACGACTCAATGGATAACTGCTGCGTCCAGAAGCTGGCCGCAAGGCGTACCAGTTCGGCATTTTTAAAGCGCCGCAGGGCATCCATGCGTTCTTCCTGGTCTTCCGCATACTGTAGTTGGGCGTGGAGAATTTCCGGCCATTGCCCGGGCTGATGGTTGTTGCTGAGTACATCATCGAGCAGCACGGGAAAGCGGGCGAGTTGCTGCGCTAACCAAGGACTGTGTAGCAGCGTGCTGCAATGCTGCAGATAGCGGGGGTTTTCGGCGAGGAGCGCGAGGTAATTGGCTTTGCTGAGTATGGCTTCCAGCAGGTTCAGAAAATGTTGAAGAAGCGCTTCGCTATCGGCTTCCTGTGCACAAATTTCCAGTATCTGCGGCAGCAAATTATCCAGACGCTGGCGTCCTTCCGTGGATAGCCGCAAAGAGACATCCCGACTATGGGCAAAGCGCCAGAGTCGTGACCAGCTTTCTGTCGGATTTGGAAAATGCAGTTTCTGGAAAATTTTCTCAGGGAGCATGTCCAGAGTATGGTTTTGGGCATGTAGCCAGAGTTGCCGTCCCTGTTCCGGCGTATTGCTGGAATGCGCAGTTTGCGGAGCCAGGGTTTGTAAAAAAATGTGATGCACTTGCTGACGCAAACAGTCCAGATCCATCCGGAAACTGTCCACATCCTCATAGTGCATGGCGCAAGCCAGTCGCTGCCATTCGTTCTCATTGCGGGGAAGTTGCTGGGTTTGCTGGTCCTGGACCATCTGCAGGCAGTGCTCGGTATTACGAAAAAAACCGTAGGCCCTGCCCAATAACAGAAAATCGGATTTTGGCAGTAGATCCAATTCGTAGAGAATATCCAGCGTGCTGAGCGTGTTGGTATTGCGTAGTTGGGGGGTACGCCCCCCATGGATGATCTGGAGTGATTGACAGATAAATTCGATTTCGCGAATCCCGCCTTGTCCTTTTTTAATGTCCTGACTGCTTTCGCCCTGCTCGGCATCCATCAGGGCCTTGACCTCACGGAGTCCCTGCAGGGCGGTAAAGTCCAGATAGCGGCGGTAAACAAAAGGCCTCAGCATTTCCAGCACTTTTGCACCAAAATCCAGGTTACCCGCTACGGGTCGGGCTTTGATGAAAGCGTAACGCTCCCAGCCCCGCCCATGGACCTGATAATAGTGCTCCATGGCGGCAGCACTGATGCAGAGGGGGCCGGCATCCCCGAAAGGACGCAGACGCATGTCTATGCGAAAGCAGAAACCTTCGGCGCCGGGTTGATCCAGCGCCTGAATCAGCCAGCGCCCCAAACGGCTGAAGTATTCACTGTTTTCTAGGGAACGGGGACCATTACTGCTGCCATTTTCGCTGAAGCAGAAAATGAGGTCGATATCCGAGGATAAATTCAGCTCTTTTCCACCAAGTTTGCCCATGCCGATGACCGCGAAAGCAACTGCCTCTCCGGCATCGTTCTCGGGATATCCATAGGCTTGTTGCAATAAGGCCTGGCCGTATATGCAGGCCTGCTGTAGACAGGTTTCGGCCAAAGCGCTGACAGCCGCTACGGTTTCCGACATGTGCTCACCCGCCATGCGATCGCGCCAGATGATTTCAACCATCCGTGCATTGCGATAGCGCCGTAATGCCGTGTTGAAGGCCTCAGGGCTGTGGTCCTTCAAGTCGGGAGGCGGGGTGACTTCGCCCTTGGCCAGGCGGAGCAGGTGCTGGGGGTGATACTGCAGATGTTGGCGCAGAAAGGGGCTGGCACAGGCAACCTGCAAGCAATGCCGGAAAAAACCTGCACCCTTATCCAGCAGATTGTTGCGTTGGGTTTCCGAAAATGTTGCCCAGATGAGCTTGATCATTTCTTCTATGGCTTCCCTGTCTACAGGAATTTGCTGGAGAATTTCGGTGATCAGGGTGGGTAAGCGCGTCCCGGTTTTCGGGGGCATGGATTTTGGGCTTTCACCCATCGGATTTTCAGGCACAGGTCTCCGGGACATGGGGCTATTCCTTGGCAGGTCATGCATGTTCACAGTGTACCTGAAGATGGTTATGATACGATCCCTGTAATCCCCGTATATTTTCTTTTGCTACTCAGGAACTTCGCGTATTTCCTCGGCATTTTTACCGACATCGACCGGGCATCATGGCTGATGCCCATGCTGATGCCCCGCATCAGGCAGGACTGCGACAGTCCCTGCGCAGCCTGGCTGTTGGGTTCGCCCGGGTTTCAGCAGTGCTGGTCGCGGGTGCGATGCTGCTGATACTCGCCGCCTATCTGCTTTTCATATATAGGCCGGAATTGCTCCGGGATTATCTGCGCAACGCCCTGGTAGAGCATTTCTCGGAACCCGTGCAACTGAGTGTCATCCGGACCGGATGGAAGGGCGGACCCACTGTGCAATTTCAGCACTTGCTGATCGGGTCTGCCGCCCATCCGGATTTGTCCCTGAACGACGTGGACTTGCAGTTTTTTGCCTTGCCGTTGTTCGCGGGCGATCTGCTGGTCAGAGAGCTGGACGTGGCCAGTGGTTCTGTAAAAATCCTCAAAAATGACTGGGGGCATTGGCAGTTGGCCGGACTGAAACCGGGTCATTCCAACGGTCATTTCAATCTCAAACTGGATCCAGCACGCCTGCAAATCCAACATTTTTTGATTGAACTACCGGATAATCAGCATTCATCAGACCTGCATTTGCAGTGGCTCAGTACCGGCGGCTTACGACCGGACATGCAGATTCATCTTGACTGGGCAAAAGGCGGCAGTCTGGAGTACGCGGGTGCAGCAGGAAATGGGCAATGGGCGCTACATGGCCTGCCCGTGGCCTGGTTGCATGAGCTGGATGGCCGTTTCCCTGCGCTGCAGGGAATGCTGAGTGCAAAGGGTAGTCTGGTCTGGCAGGATGGCTTGCTCAGCGCTTTGGACGGTCATTTTCAATGGCAACATCCGGGTTTTACAGGGCGGAAAGCGACCGGGGTGCAAGGGCAGCTCCGTTGGCAAGGGTTTACTCATTCGGGGCAGCTTGAGATTTCACCAATCAGCGGGATCAGTGCGCAGCCCTTGTCCGCCCGCTTGCGTCTCCACTGGAAGGGGCGATTGCAGGGTGATTTCAGTGCCAAGCGCTTGCCTGTTCAGCTGGTTATGGACATCGCCGGCCCTTTGTTGCCAGCGCACTGGCAAAACTGGCGCCAATCATCCTGGCACGGAAACTTGCGGGACATGCAGGTACATTTTGCAAGAATCCGGAACTCCCAAAAGCTGGGCTGGCAACTACAAACCCGGCTGGACGATCTGGATATTCCCGCTCTGGGCCAGGCCCCAGGTCTGGACGGTTTGAGCGGCCATCTTGATTTTCAACCGCAACAATTCAGTCTGCATTTGCAAAGCCGACAACTGAAGGTATTTTGGCCGCGTTATTTTGCGCATTCCTGGTTTTTACAAAAAGTATCGGGGCATATTTCCGGTCGCTGGAATGCTCAGCACTGGTCTTTGCAGGCTGCCCCTTTGCTTGTCCATGGTCCTGGAGATTTGCAGCTAACTGCCAGCATCGGTCCACAACAATTGCATTTGCAAGCCCGACTGCAGCACCTGCCGGCACGCGACATCAACACTTTTCTGCCGAATCAGGGAATTTCACCGGCATTGCAGCGCTGGCTTTCCATGGCCTTTCTCAGTGGCACTCTGGACAAGGCAGATTTGCGTTGGCGAGGCCCCTGGCAGCATTTGCCCCAAAACCACAATCATGACCATCTCAATCTGCAGGCGCATTTTCACAATGTGCATTTGCATTACGCAGCACGCTGGCCCGATGCGGAGCATCTGGATGCCCGTTTGCTGTGGACTGGAAATACATTGACCGTTCGCAGTCACGGGGATATTTCCGGTATTCCGGTGCGGGAGGCGCAAGTTTCTATTGGCAATCTGGATACGGCACTTGCATCGCCTCTGTATGCAGAAATCAATACGCCTCTGGCTATGGCAAAACTGCTGCCCTGTTTGCGTCAGACCCCGATTTTACGCCATGCGCAAACGCCGCCCCTGCAACTTTCCGGGGAAGGACAGTTGCATCTGGCCCTGAAGGTGCCATTTCATCATGAAAAAACCCAGGTACAGGGTGTGCTTGCTTTGCAAAAAGCCGGTGTGAAAATGGGAAACTGGCGAGCTGAATCCATTTCGGGACCCATTCATTTTCAGCGAGATGCCATCAATGCCAAAAACCTGCAGGGTCAGTTTGTGGGCGGCCCCGCACAAGTGAGTTTACAAGCCAAAGCGCTTGACCAGCAGACTCATCTGCAGATGCAATTGCAGGGGTCGCTGCAGGCCGGGCAGTTACCGCTGCCGCAATCCTGGCAATCCAGACTGCATGGAGTGATTCCTTATCAGGTATCCGGAACTCTGGAAAATGGCAGACTGCGCTTATTGGGATCTGCCCGGTTACAGCGTAGTCGCAGTTCCCTCCCGGCACCCTTTAATTGGAGTTATGCGGATGAGACCCCCGTCAGCATCTCCGGACAGGGGCTTTGGGATCGTGCTTTTGATCTGACTGTTCACGCCGCTCAAGGCCAAGCCCGGCTGAGCTGGAAAAGCGAAGGCAGGCATTGGCAGTGGCGGGCTGCAGCGCTGCGTCTGGGTGCTGGCCCTCTTCCCAAAATGCCCGGCTACGGCGTGAGGATAGATGGACAGGGTCAGGTTCTGCCTGTGGATGAATGGTTCGCTCTCTTACCGGCAGGTGGCCCGGGAGGCAGCTTGCCAACCACTCGTTTTGACCTGCATTGGCAGCAAGTGCAACTGCTGGGACAGGTTTGGCAGCATACCCGGATGCAGGGAGAAGCCCGTGGCCGTAATTGGCATTTGCGCTGGCGCAGTCCTCAGTCTGCAGGCAAGCTCACTTATCAGGCGGCAAGGATTCCGGCACAAGCGGCCGCCATTCACCTGAATGTGCAGAAACTGGTACTCAGCCCTGCGCAGACCGAACCTCTGCAGTCTGCCCGGCGGGCTTCAGGAATGACTTCTTCTCCGGCCTGGGCCTCAGGTGGTCCACTGGACCTGGATGCCCATATGGACCATCTGGATTGGCGGGGGCATCTTGCCCATGATGTGAGCTTACAGGCGGAACGCTCGCCAAGCGGCTGGCAACTGTCGGCTTTGAAAGGGGAGTGGCTCGGCAGTCACTGGGACCTCAGCGGGGCATGGCTGCCCCATGATGGCGGCATGACTACCGTGCAGGGAACCGTGCAAAGCCATAATATCGGCCCGGCGCTGGAAGCGCTGGGGATGAACAGTCTGGAATACGGGCAAGCCCGCTATACGGGGAAAATTTCCTGGCCGGGCGCACCCTGGAATTGGAATGTGCAGCATCTTCAGGGGACAATCCAGTCCCATATAAAAAACGGCCGCCTCAAAAAAATGGGGACGGATGTGTCCTGGCTGGTTTATGTGAACCCAACAACCCTGCTGAAAGACCTGCTCACTCTGGATTACCGCCCACTATTTGGAGAGGGTTTGTTTTTTCATGCGCTTTCGGCAAAGTTTGTGCTCGGGAAGGGTTTGGCACGCAGTCAGGATATTCGCCTGAACTCCAGTGCGCTGGCCATGCATGGAGCAGGAACTCTGGACATGGTTGATCAGCAAATGAACCTGAATTTGCAGGTTTACCCTTTACAGAGTTTTGATTGGCTTCTAGGAGATTTCCCGCTGCTGGGCCCGGCACTGTTTGGGCATTCGGGTAAGGTGCTAGAATTAAACTATCTAGCCCAAGGCTCTTGGGAGCACCCCATGGTTACTCGCATATCGTCGTCGTCAGCAAAGGATAAATAACGCATGGACGCTCAGCTTGCCGTGATTCAGATGGTTTCTTCGGATATCCCTTCAGAAAATTTTGAGCAAGCCGCAGGGCTGATTCGGGAGGCCGCTCGTGAGGGAGCGAAGCTGATCCTGCTGCCCGAGAATTTTGCCTTTATGGGACGTCATGAAACAGACAAACTCGCGCTGATGGAACCTGATGGTGAAGGTGTTATTCAGTCCTGGCTGGCGGATCAGGCGCGGCAACAGGACTGCTGGCTGGTGGGCGGCAGCATCCCCATTGCGGCGCCTGACGGACGCTGCTTTGCAGCTTGTCTGGTTTACGATAATGAAGGCCAGCGCCGTGCGCGTTACGACAAAATCCATCTTTTTGATGTCAATCTGGCTGGTGGGGAAACCTATCGTGAATCCCGCAGTATCGCGCCGGGCAAGCTGCCCGTTCAGGTAGAAACCCCTTGGGGTCAACTGGGGCTCTCCATTTGTTATGATTTGCGTTTCCCGGAGTTGTATCGTCATTACGCTGGTGCCGAACTGCTGGTGGTGCCAAGCGCTTTCACCCGACAAACGGGTGCCGCCCACTGGGAAAGTTTGCTGCGCGCCCGAGCCATCGAAAATCAGGCGTACGTGCTGGCTGCCGATCAGGGTGGTCTGCATCAGAATGGTCGCCAGACGTTTGGCTGCAGCATGATTATTGACCCCTGGGGGCAGGTCCTGGCCCGCATGGAACAGGGGCCGGGATGGGTGATGGCTGGAATGGACAGGGATTACCTGCAAAGTTGCCGAAAGCAGTTACCCGCTCTGCAACATCGGCAACTGGACTGAGGGTTTCCTACCAGGCGATATAGGCATAACCTTTTTGCTGCAGGGTAATGAGATCCACCGCGCCGCTAAACACGGGCACCGCCTGTGGAATCAGATCTGCCTTGTCGATGTGGATGGTTTTCATGGTCTGTTCACAGGCGTTGAAAACCACGCCATACATGTGCAGGCTTTCTACCTGTTCCATAATGAATTTTTCGTAATGTTGATGATTTTTCGGGGCCTTGACCAGCAACCAGAGGCCGGGTCCGAAGCAGTCGATGACAATGTCGGCATCGCTGTTGAAATGGCCGAGGACGACGGCAGCACTATGCAGGATGTCCAGAATATAAGCCGGATCGGACTTGTTGAGTTGAAACACTACCTTGTTTTTGGTTGGCCCCATCATGCCCTGGGCGTTGCCCTGATTGCTGATGGCCAGGGCACCGACTCCAGCAACAGCAGCAATACCTCCGATAAACTGACGACGGGAATGGTTTTTGGATTGGGTCATGCTATTCTCCTGAGCTTTACAGATAAGACATCCCTTGAAGCATAGCAATAATTAAGCCGGGGAATGCGCGAAGACCGGAGGAGCGTTGAGATGTTGCAGGTTTTTATGGTTGGGGAGTGTGCATGAAGCAGTTTAACGGAGCGTTTTTTCGCGACTTGTGGCGTATCAGCAAGCCATACTGGTGGCATTCAGAAGAGCGCTGGAGTGCGCGGGGTGTTTTCGCGTTGATCATTATTCTCAACCTGTTTATGGTATTTATTTCCTACCGCATTACCCAATGGTATGCCGTTTTCTGGAATGCCTTGCAGCGTTTTGCCGTCAATGCGGCCTGGCATCAGATGCTGATTTTTCTGTTGCTGGCGACAGCCTACATCATAGCCGCCGTATCCCAGACTTTTTTTACCCAGATGCTGGAAATCCGCTGGCGACGTTGGCTGACCCGCCATTATCTCGACAACTGGTTGTCCAAAAGCACATTTTACCATATGCAGGTGCTCGGCGATGGCACAGATAACCCCGACCAGCGTATCAGCGAGGATCTGGCCAGTTTTACCAGCCAGACCCTGAACATCATCATTGGCCTGCTCAGTTCAGTAACGACTCTGGCGGCCTTTGTGTTCATGCTCTGGGAATTGTCGGCCATGATTACCATCCCCTGGAATGGGGCTTTATACACCATTCCCGGTTATCTGGTTTGGGCTGCATTGATATACGCCGTATTTGGAACCATTCTGACAGCGCTTATTGGCCGCCCGCTGATCAAGCTCAATTTTAATCAGGAACGCTATCAGGCGGATTTCCGTTTCAGCATGATGCGTCTGCGAGAAAACAGCGAGAGCGTAGCTTTATATGGAGGTGAAAACGAAGAACGCCACCATTTTCTCCGGCGTTTTGCCGAAGTGTATGCGAATTACTGGCGGATCATCTGGCGATCCATGCGCCTGAACTGGTGGGTGTCAGGGTATGGTCAGGCGGCCATTATTTTCCCGATTATTGTCAGCATGCCTGCCTATTTTGTGAATAAAGCCATTGGCATCGGCGGACTGCAGCAAATCGCCTCCGCTTTTTCCCAGGTGCAGGGTGCGCTTTCCTTTATTGTCAGCAGTTACAGCAGTCTGGCCAACTGGCATGCAGTCGTCGATCGTTTGCGCTTTTTTGAACAATCCATGGACGAGGTGCGGGTCATCCGTGAAACCCACTATCAGATTGAACGGAAAAACGCGCCCAACCTGCAGGTCAAGCATCTCAATGTGCGCCTGCCCGATGGCCGGGAACTGGTGCATGACCTGAATCTCGACGTCCGTCGTCGTGAGCGACTGTTGATCATGGGGCCTTCCGGTGGCGGAAAAAGTACGCTGATCCGCAGTCTGGCAGGTATCTGGCCTTTTGGTGACGGAGAAATCGGGCTACCCGAAGGAGAGCGCCCCTTGTTTCTTCCCCAAAAACCTTACTTGCCTCTGGGTACCCTCCGGGATGTTCTGGTGTATCCCTTTGGCGCCAGTGTGGATGATCAGCAACTGCAACAGATTTTGCGCAGGGTTGATATGAGTAGTCTTGCCGACAAGCTGGATGACTCCCGGCTCTGGTCGCATGTGTTATCCTTGGGGGAACAGCAGCGTCTGGCTTTCGCGAGGGTGCTGGTGCAAAAACCGCAGTGGATATTTCTGGATGAGGCGAGTTCGGCTCTGGATGAGCCCGCCGAAAACCGACTATATCAATTGCTGGTCGAAGCCCTTCCGGAAAGCGCAATCATCAGTGTCGGTCATCGCTCCAGTTTGCTGCAGCACCACCAGCATTGCCTGCGCCTGCAGGGTAATGGTGCCTGGGTGCTGGAAGTCGTCCAACAGCAAGGCCCAGCAGATGGTTTGCACCCGGCACCTGCATGACCGGCAAACGATCAACACAAAGTCGAGCTTCGGCTCATCATCAGGAAATTTAGGAGATGCAATTATGGCAATGACCGCAAAAGATTTACCCGTTGGTGGCGCCATGCCCGCTTTTTCTTTGCCAGAGGGAGGGCAGAGTACGCTTTGGTCCAGTACATCCGCCCGGGGCAAGCCCTTACTGGTGCTGTTTATCTGCAACCATTGTCCTTATGTACTGCATATCAGCAGGCAGCTGGGCGAGTTGGCCCGTCAGTGGCAAAATCAGGGAGTTCAGGTGGTGGCGATCAACAGTAATGATCCGGACACCTATCCTGAGGATGCCCCCGAGAAAATGCCTGCCGAAGCGCAGCGTGCCGGTTATGACTTTCCCTATCTTTTTGATGCAGATCAAGCCGTAGCGAAGGCCTTCAACGCCGTTTGTACCCCGGACATTTTCCTTTTTGATCAGGCAGGCAAGCTTTTTTACCATGGTCAGTTTGATGACAGTCGTCCCAAAAATACGCTGCCGGTTACCGGAAAAGATTTATCGGAAGCGGTAGCTGCCGTGCTGGAAAAGCGTGAGCCTCCGGCAAAAGTCCTGCCCAGTGTGGGTTGCAGCATCAAGTGGCGAGCCGGTAATGAACCGGAGGGTTGGGCATGATTCCCGTTCAGCGCTGTGCCGTGGTTACGGGGGCATCATCGGGTATTGGCGCAGAAACAGCCCGTCAGCTTGCACATCAGGGATGTAAGGTCTACGTCGGTGCCCGCCGTCTGGAAAGACTGCAGGCATTGGCAAAAGAAATTCAGGGGGTGGCCCTGACTCTGGATGTCACTGACACGGAAAGTGTCTGTCAGTTTGTCGATCAGTTGCCCGAGGCTGTAGATATTCTGGTCAATAATGCTGGTGGTGCGCTGGGCCTTGAGCCGATTGCCGAGATGGAGGAATCCCACTGGCAACGCATGTGGGACAGCAATGTGCTGGGCCTGGCGCGGATGAGTAAGGCACTTTATCCACGACTGTTGAAAGCTTCTTCGGGCGTTGGGCATCTGGTCAATATCGGCAGTATTGCCGCCCATGAAACCTATGCCGGTGGTGGCGGTTATACGGCCTGCAAACATGCGGTCAAGGCGATTACCGAGACGCTGCGTGTGGAATGGCTGGGCAAGCCCATCCGCATTACCGAAATAGATCCGGGACTGGTGGAAACCGAATTCAGTCTGGTGCGCTTTGCCGGAGATGCAGAACGTGCAGCGAGTGTATATGCAGGTATGGAGCCTTTGGTGGCAGCAGATATTGCCGACGCCATTAGCTGGGTTGTCAGCCGTCCTGCCCATGTCAATATTGATGAAATCATTATAAAACCACGCGCTCAGGCGCGGGCCGGGCTGGTACACAGGGATTAAAGCGTCTACCGGCGCAGAAAATAATGATAAACGAACAAGAAAAGCGCCGTATTGGGCAAGTGCTGTTGCAGCGCGGATTTATTTCTCCGGAACAGCTTGAACGCGCTCTCCGCCATCAAAGGCAAGGGAGTGAACGTCTGGGGAAGTTGCTGATTGCTGAAGGACTGGTCAGTGAGCAGGATCTTGCTCTGGGTCTTACCAGGCAGGCTCGTCTTCGTCACGATGATCGTAAACTCAAAAGTGCCCGTATGTTGGCAGGCTCTACAGAAAAGCTGCGTATGGATCTCGAAAAGCAGTCCCTTGATTTATTGAAAGAATGGCAACAACGGGTGCCCCGCATACCGGATCGCGAAGCTGGGGGGGAAAGAAAAAAACGGGATGCGGCTTTGCGTCAAGCGATGGACTTTCCTCGTGCCCTGGCTGTCGCCAGAGAGGCCATAGAAACGGCCAAACGCAAGGGAGATCCTGGGCGCTTGCGACGTTTACTCAGTGTTTTGAAACAGGTCGAAAAAGATCTCGAAGCTTTTCGTCAGGCGATTGCTGGAGCCTCTTTCCATCCAGTGCATGAGTGGGTGGCACGCTGGCAGTTTTTGCAGGAATGCGGAAAGGATATTCAGCGCGCCTGCGTCTAAGTTTCAGTGAAAAATGTGCTGAAAAATACCGCTGGCAATTTGTTGTTGTTTGGTCACAAAGTTGGGGTGTTGCTGAACCTGTCGTTGCCGGCGCAGGCGGAGCAGGCGTTTCTGTAATTCCCGTTTGATGCGTTGTCTTTCATGTCCTGCCATGAAAGAAGAGTAACTGGGGAAGCTGCGAACCCGACGCAAAGCCGCCAATAAATTTGTGCTGTTATCCATCTGCTGTCTCCTTAGCCTTCTAATGAAAATGATAAAGCAAGGAGCGTGCCAAAATAATAAACGCATATAAATCAATGCATAAAAATTATCCGAACGGTCAGTCAGCTAATTTCTGTCACGTTTTGACGACAAGGTGCCCGTTTTTACAGGGTGCCCCCTAAAACCGGCGGTGGGCCGGGAAGCTTTTTGCTCCAACGTCCCTTGCCTGTTGTTCTAAGGCTCATCCTGCTGTCAGGAGAGAACTCGCCCTTTGGGCTCAGACAGCTCTCCTGACGGGCGCAGGATTTCACCAAGAACAACAACGGCGCGGGCCAAAGTCGCTGCAAAGCTTCCCGGCCCACCTCCGGTTTTAGGATAACTGCCCGTGTCGCAAAAACTCCCCACTGCTCAAGGGGACGTTTTTGTAACCGGAGGGCTAATGCCGGCGGAAAGCGTCCAGAACCAGAATTACCGCCCCGATGGAAATGGCGCTATCGGCAATATTGAAGTAAGGCCAATATAAAGAACCCCAGTGCGCCCCAATGAAGTCCACTACATAGCCGAGGCGAATGCGATCAATCAGATTGCCTACAGCACCGCCAAGAATGAGTGCGAGAGCGATGGCGGTCCAGGTGCTGCCGGGTTTGAGGCGACGCAGGATGGCGACAATGACGACAACGACCAGCAGGGCAATACCAATGAGCAGCCAGCGCTGCCAACCGCCTGCACCTGCCAAAAAACTGAAAGCAGCCCCCGTATTATGAACGAGGCGAAAATTCAGGAGGCCGGGGATGACGACAATACCCTGTCCCACCCGCCAGATATGGCTCAGCCAGAGTTTAACGCCCTGATCTGCAAGGATGACGGCAAAAGACAGCCAAAGGTAACGTAACATCAGCAGAACTCCCGTTGTTCGCCTGGTAATTCAAGATTGCTTACACAACGACCACAAATTTCCGGATGTCCGGCATGCTGGCCGACATCATGACGGCGATGCCAGCACCGTGCACATTTGCTGGCTGTGCTCGTTTGTACCTGCAGGGCAACTCCGGGAACCAGTTCGGCGCTGTTTTCCGGTCGCTCGGAGTAGGCATGGATGCTGCAGGCGGAAGTCATCAAAAAATAGCGCAGTTCTTCTCCCAGAGGGTGCAGAAACGCCTGCCAGTCATCGTTGGCATAAATCTGCAGTTCGGCATCCAGACCCGAGCCGATTTGCTTGTCCTGACGTAGCAGTTCCAGCGCCGCATTGACCGCATCCCGTAATTGACTGAGACGCTCCCAGCGGGCGTTCAGCGCAACGGTATCTGCGGGCAAAGGGAGGTCTGGGTATTCACCAAAAAACACGCTGGGTGCCGGCCGATCGCGCATTTCCTGCCAGATTTCTTCTGCGGTAAAGCTGAGGATGGGTGCCATCCAGCGGACCATGGCTTCCAGCATCAGCCAGAGGACGGTTTGTGCGGAACGGCGGGCGCGAGAAGCAGCCGGTGAGGTATAGAGACGATCCTTGAGTACGTCCAGATAAAGGCCGCCCAGGTCGATGGAGCAAAAATGATGGAGCTTTTGCTGGACCTTGAGAAATTGATATTCAGCATAGGCCGCACGAATTTCTTCCTGCAACAGTGCGGTGCGCGCCAGCATCCAGCGATCCATTTCCAGCAACTCTGCTGTGGGCAGTGCGTCTTTTGCGAAGTCAAAATCGTGGGTGTTGCCGAGAATGTAGCGGGCCGTGTTACGAATGCGCCGATAGCTATCCCCCAATTGCTTGACGATGGCATCGGAAATGGGAATTTCGCCCCGGTAATCTGCCGAAGCCACCCAGAGCCGAAGTATGTCTGCACCATAACGGTCGATAATGCTTTGTGGGGCGATGACGTTACCCACTGACTTGCTCATCTTGCGGCCTTCACCATCCACCGTGAAGCCATGGGTCAAAACCGCCTTGAATGGTGCGCGCCCTCGGCTCGCCACAGACTCCAGCAGCGAAGACTGAAACCAGCCACGATGTTGATCTGAACCTTCCAGATACAGGTCGGCAGGACTCTGCAGTTCCGGACGCTGCTCCAGGACAAAGGCGTGGGTCGAGCCGGAATCAAACCAGACGTCAAGAATATCCGTGCTCTTGTGAAAATGATCATATCCACAGGCTGCACAATGCGCTTCTGCAGGCAGAAAATCTTCGGCAGGCTGGTTGAACCAGGCATCAACACCGTTAGCTTCCACCGCCTGAGCAATCCGTTCGAAAGTTGCCGCATCGCGCAGCGGTTCACCACACTGGCCGCAGAAAAACAGGGCAATGGGTACGCCCCAGGCTCTTTGCCGGGAAATACACCAGTCCGGACGCTGACGGATCATGCCGGCAATGCGCTCCTGACCCCAGTCGGGAATCCAGCGCGTTGCTTCTATGGCAGAGAGAGCCTTGTCGCGGAGCTGGTTGGCAGGCATGCTGATAAACCATTGCGGTGTCGCCCGAAACAGCAGGGGCGTCTTGTGTCGCCAGCAATGGGGATAGCTATGGCGGATTTTTTCCAGATGCAGTAGGGCATCTTCCTCCTGCAGCAGTTCGATGATTTTTTCGTTGGCTTGACGAATATTCAGCCCGCCAAGACCACGGGGCAGGTCATCACGCAAGCGGCCGTTATCCTGCAAGGGGCTTTCCACCGGCAGATGATAATGACGACTGGCCTCATAGTCCTCCACGCCATGCGCAGGCGCGGTGTGCACACATCCGGTACCGGCTTCCAGGGTAACGTGTTGGCCGAGAATGACCGGAACCTGACGATCCAGAAAAGGATGCTGCAGAATCAGTCCTTCGAGCTGCGATCCGGTGCATTCTGCCAGAATGGCAGGACCATTTTCCGGGGTTTCCCCATAACGGGCGAGGGTGCTTTCGGCCAGATCGGCAGCTACCAGAATATGGCGATGCCCGCTGCGCAGGAGCACATAAGCATAATCAGGATGTACGGCGACCGCCTGATTGGCGGGTAAAGTCCATGGAGTGGTAGTCCAGATGACCACGCTGGCGGCGACAGCCTCTTTCAGCCCCAGCCGCTGCTGCAGGTCAGCCGGATTGGCAACGGCAAAAGCCACATCAATGGAGGGATCCGTGCGATCCTGATATTCGACTTCCGCTTCGGCCAGTGCACTACCACAATCCACACACCAGTGGACGGGTTTGGCACCGCGTACTACCTGACTATTGACGGTCAAGCGACCAAGTTCCCGGAGAATATTGGCTTCTGCCGCAAAATGCATGGTCAGATAGGGATGCTGCCAGTCGCCGAGGATGCCGAGTCGTTCAAAATCCTGCCGTTGTCCTACAATCTGGCCTTCTGCGTAGGTCCGGCAGGCGTTGCGAAATTCCTGGGCACTGACTTTTTCTCCGGGGCGTCCCAGTTCCTTTTCCACCTGGATTTCAATGGGTAAGCCATGACAATCCCAGCCCGGCACATAGGGGACCCGATAACCTTCACTCAATTTGCTTTTATTGATGATGTCCTTGAGGATTTTATTGACCGCATGGCCTATGTGAATTTTGCCATTGGCGTAAGGCGGGCCGTCATGCAGGATAAATACCGGAGCGTTACTGCGCGCCGCCTGGATGGCGGCATATAAATCATGCTCCTGCCAGCGCGCCAGTGTCGCCGGTTCGCGTTCCGGGAGTTTGCCCTGCATGGGAAAGTCCGTTTGGGGAAGATTCAGTGTCAGCTTGTAGTCCATGAGTTTTGAAAATCCTAAGGGTGTTCGGCAAAAAAACGGCGGGTATTGATAATATCCCGGGCAATGGCTGCCTTGAGGGCATCGAGATCCGGGTACTTTTCTTCATGACGTAATTGCTGATGCAGTTCTACCTGAACGCGCTGTCCATAAAGATCAGGACTGTCGGCATCCAGGCAGTGTGCCTCCAGCACCATTTGCTTACCGCCGACGGTAGGTCGCAAGCCGATACTGATGGCGGCTATCCAGCTTCCTTGAGGGCTGTGCAGACGCCCGGCAAAAATGCCTTTGACCGGAACGGGGCGTCGATTCAGGGGAATGTTGGCGGTGGGGAAGCCCAGTTCCCGACCCAGATGATCACCGTGAACGATTTTACCACAGAGGGTATAGGGTCTGCCCAACCAGTGCCTGGCCTGGTCCAGGTTACCTGCCAGCAATGCCGCACGAATTCCGGTGCTGCTGACGCGTTGGCCGTCGAGGCTGAAGGCTGGCTGTTCCATGACGGCAAAACCATATTGGCGACCGAAGTGCTGCAGCATCTCCAGATCACCCCGCCGCGCTGCCCCGAAACGAAAGTCATGGCCAACCACCAGAAAGCGACATTGTAATCGCTGCACCAAAATGCGCGTAATGAAATCTTCAGCGGAAAGCCGGGCCAGAGCTTGATCAAAAGGCAGGCAGTAAATTTGATCTACGTCGTAGTGACGCAGCGCGTCGATTTTCTCACGGAGACTGCTCAGCCGGGGTGCGGCCAGGGATGTCTGAAAAAACTCCCGGGGGAGGGGTTCAAAGGTCAAAACCGCCGTCGCTAAATTACTTTGGCGCAGGGACTGCAGCAAGGCCTGATGTCCTCTATGAACACCGTCAAAATTGCCGATACTGACCGCCAGCGCTGAGCTGGCAGGACAATGGCTGCGTCTATGGAAAAAGCCTGGGAAATTCATGCGGGATTATTTGCGATCCGTTTCACGGTAAAATGGCGACATATTAGCCTAAATTCATGGAGAACCCTAGATCATGGGTGTGCAGTCTGCCCACTCGGGTTGCTGTTCCCGGATGACCTCCTGCAAAGGGCGGCGCTGACCGAAGCCCTGCTCATGACCATGGTAGTAATCCAGCACGGGTTCTGGATGGCGCCAGCACAAATAACCATCGCCTGTATCAAAATCCACCAGCCATAATCCCGAAACGACCACCCCCAGACGCTCCATTTTATTGATCCAGCGCTGCACAATTTCTTCGTAGTGGATTTCCTGTTGCTGCAAAAGAAGATGGTTTTCCATATTGGCCCTCATCGACTCCAAAACCGGAGAGAGTTCATCAACAGCCTGGGCGGTAATGTTGCGGACTAAAGGAAAAATTTGCCGGGCTTCCAGCAGTGTGAACACGCGAATCTGACCCGGTCGCTGAATGGCAAATACCGAATCTCCATGTCCATGTAATCCGTCCGTTTCAGGCACGGTCAGTTCTCCTTCGGATAATATCGCGCAACTCGTGGATGCCCAAAGCCCAGGTGCCACCCAGATACAGAACGGCCGCTAAAAGCACCAGACCGAGGATCCGCAGGAGTCTTTCCCACAAGGGTAGGGCCAGCCACAGTGCAGTATCGCCGCGCAAGCTCAATAACACCAAGCCCATGATAATCGCCATGGCAGCGGATTTCAGCAAGAAGGGCGGCCAGCCCGCCTGCATTTGATAAACACCATCTCGATGCAGGCGGCGCCAGAGCAGAATGGCATTCACCAGTGCTGCTGTGCTGGTGGCAATGGCCAAACCCAATTGTTGCAGGGGCCAGGCGAGAATCAGGCTGATGACCATGTTGACTGCCACGCTGATCATGCCGAAACGGACGGGCGTTCGAGTATTTTGATGCGCATAAAAAGCCGGGGCAAGGACGCGTGCAGCAATGATGGGTAATATGCCAATACCATAACCCATCAGACTCAGACTGCTCTGCCAGGCATCTTCAGCGCTATAGGCACCGTAGCGAAACAGGCTGATCAGAAGTGGCTGCGCCAGAACCAGCAGACCGACCGTCGCCGGAAGGCCGATCAGCCAGGTCAGACGCAGCGCCCAGTCCAGGGTTTCTGGAAATTGCGCAGAACCCTCAGCCGCCTGCCGGGATAGCAGAGGTAATACCACGGTTCCCAAGGCGACCCCGAAAACGCCCAGAGGAAATTCCACCAACCGGTCAGAGTAATAAAGATAGGAAACCACATTCGCCCCGACCAGAGAGGCCAGGATGGTATTCAGGAATAAATTGATCTGAGCGACCGATGCGCCGAAAGCTGCTGGTCCCATCAGGCGCAAGACCTTGGCGACGCCCGGATCACGGCGGCGCAGGCGCGGCCAGCGCAAATATCCCAGTTTTTTCAGGGATGGAAACTGAAACAGAAGCTGTACCACGCCACCAATCAACACACCCCAGGCTACGGCGATAACCGGTTGGGCAAGATGCGGTGCCCAGAATAATGCGGTGGCAATAATGCTGAGATTCAGGAAAACCGGCGTAAAAGCAGGCACCGTAAAGTGGCCATGGGTATTGAGCACACCACCAGCCAGCGCCACCAGTGAGATCAGAAATAGATAGGGAAAAGTAATCCGCAGTAATTCCACGGTCAGCTGGAATTTGCCGGGGTTAGCAGCAAACCCCGGAGCTATGGCGTAAACTACCGCGCTGGCAGCGAGAATGCCGATCAGTGTGACCACGGCCAGGGTCAGGGCCAGCCAGCCACTGATATCGGCGACAAACGCCTGAGCTTCCTCCGTCGTACGCTGGGTCCGGTATTCTCCCAGAACCGGAACGAATGATTGCGAGAAGGCGCCTTCCCCAAACAGTCGGCGAAACAGGTTGGGAATCCGGAAGGCCACAAAAAAAGCATCAGCCATTTCCCCGGCCCCGAACAAATGCGCAAGTATAATGTCGCGGGCGAAACCAAGCAGTCGGGAAAGCATGGTATTGCTTCCGACTTTCAATACACTGCGCAGTGGGTGTTTACTCATAAACGCACAAAAGAGGACGGAAGCATCCCAGAATAATGGCACGGCCGTTTGAAACAGCCAAGATCAATAATTACCTTCAAGCAAAAAGTCCATGAACTTTTGCGCTACGGCGGTTAAGCGTTTGTTCTTGCGATACACGGCGTGCCATTGTCTGAGAATGGGGAAACCCACGACATCAAGAATGGCAATATTTCCGGCATTGGCTTCGGCAGCAATGGTGTTGCGGGACAGGACACTCAGCCCCAGTCCCCCGGCGACCAGCTGCTTGACCGCTTCATTACTGCTCATGGTCATTCTGACTTTGAGCTGGACTCCCTGTTCCTGGAAAAAATTCTGGGCTGTCAGCCGGGTTCCGGAACCTTCTTCCCGAAGAATAAAGGCTTCATCTTTTAATCGCTCTGGAGCAATGCGGGATTGTTCAGCTAACGGGTGATCGCCGGGGGCGAGCACAACCAGCGGATTATCCATAAAGGGGCGGGCAACACCGTCAATATCATCAGGAACCTGGCCCATGATGTAAATGTCGTCGAGATTTTGCTTGAGTCGTTCAAGGATGCTGTCGCGATTGGCAATTTCAAGATGGACTTCAATACCTGCGTGTTCCTTGCAGAAGGTACCAATGAGGCGCGGCGCGAAGTACTCTGCCGTCGAAATGATGGACAGGTTAAGCGTCCCTGATTCGAGGTTGCGCTGGGCGTTGAGCTCCTGATTCAGTGCATCCAGACGACGCAGAATGTCGTTTCCGGCCCTGGCAACGGCTTCTCCGGCAGCCGTGAGGTAAAGTTTTTTGCCCATTTGTTCATACAGGGGCTCGCCAGCGGTCTCGGAAAGTTGCTTGATCTGTATGGACAGTGCTGAAGGCGTCTGGTGTAATTCCGTTGCAGCGCGGGTCATGTTAAGGTGTCTCGCAAGCACCGTAAAAATACGTAATTGGTGCAGGGTAGGATGGCGGATTATCAAGGTTTTACTTTTCCAAAAGGTAATATTAATTTCTTTTTACTTTACCTTATGGAAGGCACTTTGTACATTCGTCAAGGGTTACAGCTTTGCAGGTCAAGTTAGACTGATACTTTAGGAGGAATCTTATGGCTGGTAAATATGAAGCCGGCGTCAAGGAGTACCGCCACACATATTGGGCTCCGGACTACGTGCCGCTCGAGTCGGATCTTTTGGCGTGTTTCAAGATTATCCCGCAGCCTGGTGTGGATCGGGAAGAAGCAGCGGCGGCGGTAGCCGCAGAATCATCTACCGGCACCTGGACTACGGTCTGGACTGACCTGCTTACCGACATGGACTACTACAAGGGTCGTGCGTACCGCATTGAAGACGTCCCCGGTGACGACGCGGCTTTTTATGCGTTCATCGCGTATCCGATCGACCTGTTCGAAGAAGGTTCGGTGGTTAATGTATTCACCTCGCTGGTGGGTAACGTATTCGGATTTAAGGCGGTTCGTGCCCTGCGTCTGGAAGACGTGCGCTTCCCGCTGCATTACGTCATGACCTGTAACGGTCCGTCCCATGGTATTCAGGTAGAGCGTGACTTGCTTGACAAGTATGGCCGGCCGATGCTGGGTTGTACCATCAAGCCCAAGCTGGGTCTTTCTGCCAAGAACTACGGTCGTGCCGTATATGAAGCCCTGCGTGGTGGTCTGGATTTCACCAAGGATGACGAAAACGTCAATTCCCAGCCTTTCATGCGCTGGCGTGACCGCTTCCTCTTCGTGGCTGATGCCATCCACAATGCCGAAGCCCAGACGGGTGAGCGCAAGGGTCACTATCTGAACGTGACCGCGCCTTCTCCAGAAGAAATGTACGAGCGCGCCGAGTTTGCCAAAGAACTGGGTATGCCCATAATTATGCATGATTTCCTCACGGGCGGTTTCTGTGCCAATACTGGTCTGGCCCGCTGGTGCCGCAAAAATGGCGTTCTGCTCCATATTCACCGTGCCATGCATGCGGTGATCGACCGAAATCCCAACCATGGTATTCACTTCCGGGTGTTGACCAAGGCCCTGCGTCTGTCCGGTGGTGATCATCTCCATACCGGTACCGTGGTCGGCAAGCTGGAAGGCGATCGCGCTTCTACCCTGGGTTGGATTGACCTGCTTCGCGAATCCTACATTCCTGAAGATCGCAGTCGCGGTATTTTCTTTGATCAGGATTGGGGTTCCATGCCCGGCGCCTTTGCCGTGGCTTCCGGTGGTATTCACGTGTGGCACATGCCGGCACTGGTGAGCATTTTCGGTGATGACTCCGTGCTGCAGTTTGGTGGCGGTACTCTGGGTCACCCATGGGGTAATGCGGCAGGTGCGGCGGCTAACCGCGTGGCTCTGGAAGCATGCGTCGAAGCCCGTAACCGTGGCGTCGAGATCGAGAAGGAAGGCAAGGAAGTGTTGATGAATGCAGCTCGCCATTCGCCAGAACTCAAGATCGCTCTGGAAACCTGGAAAGAAATCAAGTTTGAGTTCGATACGGTCGACAAGCTCGACGTACAGAACCGCTAATTTCTGGTAATTCATCAGCTTATTCAGGAAGGAGGTCATCATGGCCGATGTGCAAGATTATAAGCAAGTCCGCCGGTATGAGACGTTTTCATACCTGCCACCCATGTCTGCTGAACAGATTCGGGCTCAGATTCAGTACATTGTCGCTCAGGGTTGGAACCCTGCAGTAGAGCATGTCGAGCCCAGTCGCTCGTTCACGCATTACTGGTACATGTGGAAGCTTCCGATGTTTGGCGAAAGAAGTGTTGACGCCATTCTGGCCGAGTTGGAAGCCTGCCACCGCGAATACCCGGGTCATCTGGTGAAGTTGATCGGTTACGACAACTACACCCAGAGTCAAGGTCTGGCGTTTGTGGTTTACCGGGGCTCCTGAACAGGGGCAGCAGTGACGAAGCCGCCGTGTTTTTTACGGCGGCTACATCAAGGGAGGCAATATGTCTGAATTATCCGCTTCCGGTCACTTGCGTGGTCGGGCTTTGGCGCAGAAGATGCGGCGCCAGCAGGCCGTGCGCAAGCAAACCGAAAGAACACGGTCAGTGCCAGCAGCTGCTGAGCCAAAGTCTGTACCGAATTCGATGAAGACAGAATCCACAGCAGCAGTGGTTATGTCGCCATCCGTACACATTGATAACATGTCTCAGAAAAACTCCGGAAGAGAAGCCGCATTAGCGCATCGCGCCCAAAGATGTACGGGTGCGCAGTGCTGGTCTGATCCGGAGCAGCGGCGTTTGCGCAGCCGTCGTCGGGTTGCCCCGGCAGAAAGCAGCCAGGCAGTAATGGTTGCTGAAAAGGTTGAGCAGCCGCTGATTCCCGGTGTGGAAGAATCATTTCTGGATTCCGTATGTGAAATGGTTGAATCAAGCCCTTCCGATTTTGCCTGGCGCGAAAATTCAGTGCGCCAGCTCTGCAAGGCACGGCGGCAGACGCTCTCCCAAAAGGGCAAGGTGGCGCTTACGGTGATGCGTGGTCTGAGTTCTGCCGCCGCGCGCTTGCGTTATCTGCAAAATGGTAATGGCCGCGAATTCGCCCGTTTGCATCGTCAGGAACAGGCCGAACATGGTCGGGGTCGCACGCAACCTGCCCGGGCTGCCGGTCAGTTACGTTCCAGAAAGTATCGGGCCCCACAGAAAGTTGAAGTGGATACCACTTTGGCAGGTTCGGAAGTGACCGGAACGCAAGTGACTCGTCAGGCTGCGGTTACCGGTAATGAGGCCGGATCCTGTCGGGGAATTACCGGTACAGAATATGTTGGCACTGATCAGTTCACCAGTTTTTGCAACAGTCGTCCGGCGCCAAATCCTGCCAAGGTAGGGCAGTCCAGTACCACTGCGCGGCAGTCTGTATCTGGTACGCAACTGGGCCGGTCTGCTGATGTGACAGGCGATGAAGCCGGTACGTGTACGGCAGTCACCGGTACCGAATACCTGAGCATGGAAAACTTTGGTGCATTTTGCCAGTCAGATCTGCCAGCCCGACCTCAGAAAGTGGCGATGGGTATTTCGGCGAAACAACGCCTGCCGATCAGTGGCTCAGATGAGGCAAGAGCCGTCGCTGTGACGGGTTCCGAGACGGGCGTTCAGCAGCGGATTACGGGTTCCCAGTATTCTGATGCTGGAGTGGCCCGGATGACCATTAACGGCGCACCACCCAAGGTTTCGCAAACGCACACCCTGGCAGGTGAACAGATTTCCGGAACAGCGGTAGACAGTTCCAGCAAAATTACGGGACTGGACTCGGGTGAATGTCGGCCAGTTACCGGAACGGAGTATCTGAGTCAGGAAACCTTTCAGTCTTTATGCCGTACGGCGGCACCGGAGCCGGTACCAGCCAAGGTCGGAATCAGTAATACCGATAAAGGGCTGCGGATTACCGGCAATCTGGTAGATCGTTCTGAAAAAGTCACCGGAAATGAGCCTGGTAGTTGTCAACGGGTAACCGGTACAGGCTACGCTGTGGCGAACTTGTGTGGCGGTGGTATCGATAAGGTGGGGATGATGTCCAGTCTGTCGGGTACCGCCCTGACAGGGACAGGAGTGAGTTCACACCCAAAAATGTCTGGTGACGAGCGTGGAGAGTGCTTGCCCGTCACCGGTACGGAATATTATGGGGCAGAGCATTATGCTGCATGCGCGAGCACTCCGCATGCTGAAGCTCCCAAAGTGGGTGTAACTCGGACCGCTACTGGACAGTTGGTCAGTGGACCGTTGCTAACACCTTCAGAAAATGTAACAGGTAATGAGGCTGGGGCGTTTTCAGCCGTTTCTGGAACGCCTTACGCGGGCGATGCCCTCAGCAACCTGCCTGAATCAGCTCCTCAGGAGGCCGTGATGCAGTCAGCCATAGCTTCAAGTGCGCCTCAAGAGGAACCGGCATGTTGCAGTAACTGTGCGCTCAAAAAACAGGCAATGGCACAGATGGTGCCGGCCAGCACCCGTTTTGTGGACGCGCCGGTTGCACCGCAATCTCCACAGGCCGTAGTGAGTGCGCCGCAGGACTTCAGTATTGTTCCTCCGTCCCGGCAGATGCCCGGTCGCATTACCGGCAATAGTGCGGATCAGAATGATCGTGTCACTGGCCCGGTCAATCTGGCAAGAGGGCTGGTGACCGGTACGCCGGAGTTCCGGACTCGGGAAATGCCGCAAGGTATTCCGCTTTCCGTGCAGCCAGGCATGTCTGCCAGCCCGGAAGCTGCTTCTTCGGTAATGGCTGTGCCCGAACGTGGTGCCTGGCAGATTACTGGTGACGACTGGAGTCGGAGTAAGCGCGTCACCGGCACAGAAGGACACTGGGCCCAAAAGCGTAATCCTACGCAACGCGGTGATGCGAAAATTTGTGTTATGTCTGCGGGCGTAAACAAAGGGCAGGCTTTGTCGGCAGCGTTGAGTGAATCCAAGTTGACCGGCAGCAGCGGGAGTTCTTCCCGGGGGTCATTGGTTACTTATTCCGGAGGCGCGCGAGGATGATGGATTTTCGGCATCTGTACCGGGATGACTCAGCTTTGCAGGTTGAGGGCTGAAGCTTGGATACACGTAAAATCAGACGCATGCGTGGTATAGGTATGCCAGATTCCATGCCCATGCCTATGGCCAGGCAGTTCTCTCAGGCTGTGCACGTTCAGGTTCCCCAGCAGGCTGACGGTAAGCCAGCTGTGCATCCAGCCTGCGCCAGCCTGCCCGCCCACCAATGCCACCATGCTTTGGTGAATAAAACGGAAAATGATCGTCTTGCCCGTTTCGAATCAAGTATCAAGCGGCGCTTTGATGAAATTGTGCCGGTTCTGAAAGAAGTGGCTGCTTTGGGCGCATCGCGTGACTTTACCGAGCAGGCTAACCGTCTGGCAGAACAGCATTTAGGTCATCCCTTTCCTGAAGGTGTTTTGGAGAGGTCGTGGATTCATGGTGTGGATGTACCGACCTTGTATAGTTCCAGCATCTTTTCAGCATTGGCGGCAGGCGTTGAGCAATTCTCGCAGCGCATCCATCAGGAAGTAGCCGATGCTCAAAGTCTGGATGCCTTGCTGGTCGACTGCGGGTTTCACGCAATTAATGTTTCAGCCTGTGCTGATGGTCGTTTGAAAGGCCTGTTTACCTATATTTTAAGACTGCCTGCTTCGGATTTATTACGATACTCTACTTTTGCTGGAACTTTGTTTGATGTAGAAGACGATATTCTTGACTGGCAGGCTGCGGAATTGCGTCGCTTCCGTGAGGGGTATCCCAGTACTTCTGATAGTGGTACCCGATATCTAAAGGTGGCCGTATATCACCGCAGTTCACTGGATCCTATGCATCAGGGTTGTGCAGCGCATCAGAGCAATGAAAAATTAGCTATGGAAGCTGCTCTGGAACGCTTGCAACAGTTTCGCCATGGTATTGAAAATGCTTTTTGTTGTGGTGCCAGTACCGATATTTTGCTGATTGGCCTCGATACGGATACTGATGCGATTCGCATTCATGTGCCGGACAGTCATGGAGATTTGAGTCTATTCCGCTCTGTGGACAATGCCGAACTCTATAAAAAGACTCTGGGTATGAATGCCGATCAGGCACGCCTTGCAATTTATGAAGCCATCGCCAATGTCAGTGATGTCGGCGGATGGGGGCAGGGTGACGGCAAACCCCATGACGGGATGCGGCGCCTGATTGCCAACCTGCTTATCAATAATCTGAGCCAGATAGAATATGTCATTGAAAACTTCGGGGGCTGGTATCCCGACAGAGGCCATGGCGAACGCTTTATGAGTATTGGTGACGGTTTTCAGGAGTTGCAGGTGCGTAATCTGTCTTATTACGCGCACCTGGATACTGTGGAGGAGGGAGCTGCGGATCTGGATGTGGGGGTCAAGATTTTTCGACATCTGAATGTCGAACAGGGTTTACCCATACCCATGGCGATTAATTACAGATATGACGCCAATGTCCCTGGCCACAGAGAACGCATCATTATCAAATTACAGCGCGTGGCAGCAGCTATTCAAGCACGGTACAGTGATTTACTGTCCGAAGGTATGCTTTATTTACATGGCAGCGTCCAGAATCAGAAACTGGGCAGTCCATTGGAGGAGGTGCCACTCACATGAAGATCATGCGTGTGGAAAAAACTCTGGTATCGACCAACCGTATTGCAGAAATGGGTCATCGTCCTCTACTGGTGGTTCAGGAAAAGGAAGGTGGACCGCGCTCACTGGCGGTGGACGCTGTGGGTTGTATTCCCGGTGATTGGGTGATTTGTGTGGGATCTTCGGCAGCGCGCGAAGCTGCTGGCAGTAAGGATTATCCATCAGATCTGACGATTATTGGCATCATTGATAATTGGGACCCTCTGTAGTCGTGGAGATTATGCAGGTGGTTTCCGAGCTGGTGGTCACCCGTCGGGTTCCTGGACTGAAGCAAAGTTCGCTACGGGTGTTGTCTGATGCAACAGGGAAACTGAATGTAGCGATGGATCCCGTAGGGGTTCCGCCGGGTAAATGGGTGTTTACGGTAGCAGGTTCGGCGGCGCGTTATGCGGCGGGCGATTTTGAGATTCATACTGATTTGACCATTGGTGGAATCATTGACTTTTGGGAACCTTGAAACGTTCTCGATATTGGGTTTTGTTCTCGTAAGGAGGGGTGCAAATGGCAGATGTATCAGGTGTTGCGTTGGGTATGATTGAAACCCGTGGTTTGGTGCCGGCTATTGAAGCGGCTGATGCGATGACCAAGGCCGCTGAAGTGCGTTTGATTGGTCGCCAGTTTGTCGGTGGTGGTTATGTCACCGTGTTGGTGCGTGGCGAAACAGGTGCAGTGAATGCTGCAGTTCGTGCTGGTGCTGATGCCTGCGAACGGGTGGGTGACGGCCTGGTGGCTGCACACATCATTGCGCGTGTGCACTCTGAGGTCGAGCACATCCTGCCGAAGGCTGCCACTGCTTAATCAGCGGCAGCCAGCGGTTCTGATTTTTAGATTGTCTATTGAGGAGTTGATGAAATGGCAGAAGTGACAGGTATTGCGTTGGGTATGATTGAAACCCGTGGTTTGGTGCCAGCTATTGAAGCAGCTGATGCGATGACCAAGGCTGCTGAAGTGCGTTTGATTGGTCGCCAGTTTGTCGGTGGTGGTTATGTCACCGTATTGGTGCGTGGCGAAACAGGTGCGGTGAATGCGGCTGTCCGTGCGGGTGCTGATGCTTGCGAACGGGTCGGTGATGGTCTGGTAGCCGCCCACATTATTGCCCGTGTCCATTCTGAGGTAGAACACATTCTGCCGAAAGCACCATCAGCCTGAACCGGTTTGATTGTCGCTTGAATGAACGCGAGTGAGCGGGCGTAGTTCCTACGCCCTTCCTGGCAGAGGTAATCAATATAAAGGAGACACAGATGGCAGCACTTACGGGTATTGCTCTGGGTATGATTGAAACACGCGGTCTGGTGCCAGCTATTGAAGCAGCGGATGCGATGACCAAAGCGGCAGAAGTCCGTTTGGTTGGCCGTCAGTTTGTGGGTGGCGGTTATGTCACTGTGTTGGTGCGTGGCGAAACGGGTGCGGTGAATGCGGCTGTCCGTGCGGGTGCTGATGCCTGCGAACGGGTCGGTGATGGTCTGGTAGCCGCCCACATTATTGCCCGGGTACACACCGAGGTGGAACATATTTTACCTCAGTCTCCAAGTGCCGATGGTAGTGGCCGGGATGGTGATGTTACCGGCAATCTGAGCTGAAACCCATGAATGGGGTGCGTATTCATCATCCCCGCATCATTGGTTTTTTCACGCGTGCGCTGACTCATGAGTACACGGCGGTGCAGCAGTACCGTACCCAGTCAAGTCTTTGTACGCTCTGGGGCATGGCAGATTGGGCTGAATATTTTCGTCATGAATCGCGGGAAGAACTGGATCATGCCGGTATTCTCAGTCAGCAGCTTTTGCTGATGGGAATAGCCCCGACGGGTGCGCAATTACGGCCACCGCGCCCGGGTAGGGATTTGCGCGAAATGTTGACGCACGATCAGGACCTGGAGTTTTCGGCAGTGCAATTGTATAGCGAAGCCCAGAATTTTTCCGAGCGTATGCGGGATATTCCTTCTGCCGAGGTGTTTGCCCGTCTGCGCGCCGATGAAGAAGGCCATATGCGGTCGCTTGCCGAAATGTTGGAGCGTTTTCACTAAGTTTGGAGGATGTTTGTGAACCAGGATCTCCAGGATATGCAGGCTCCCGAGGGATGGGAAATTCAGCGTCGTCCTTTGGGGTGGAGCAAACGATTTGAGTTTTCCGACTATGCACGAACTCGTCATTTTCTGGATTTGCTGACGGGACTTTCTGAGAAACTCGGCTATTATCCAAACCTGAATTTTGCGAAAACCTACGTGGTCGTCGCAATTCAATTTGAAGAAGATGCCGTGGAGCCTGAGCGGGCAGAATTTGCTGCAGCGGCTGAGCACTGCGCAGTGCAGGCACGGGAGTAACATTGATCATGACCACCGCCAAGCGGATTGCCCTTTTTAATGCCAAAGGTGGTTGTGGTAAAACCACTCTGGCCTGGAACCTGGCGATGGGCTTGTCCAAACGCGGTGCCACCTTACTGCTGGATGCCGACCCTCAGGGAAGCCTGGGCTATTGGGCGGATTGGGCTGCTGAAGCTGATGGTCATGCTTTGTCTGTACAAAGCTGGTCAGAACAAAGCGCGGGGCAATCCGCTGATTTTGCCTACTGGGTGATTGATTGTCCGCCTTCTCTGGAGAGTGCTGAAACCCGGGAGGTACTGGCGATGGCGGACTGGATATTATTACCAGTGCTGCCCTCGCCACTGGATTTATGGGCGAGCCAACGCAGTATAGAAGTGATTTCGGCCCTGCATGCGGGAAAAGCAGCCCGAAATGCAGCATTTGTGCTGAATCAGGTGGAAAGCCACAGTGCTTTGTCTCGTGCTGCAGAATCTGCAGTTCAGGCAATGGGCCTGAAAGTGTTACCTGTGCAGGTCGCCCGCCGGGCCATATACCGGAATGCAGCCATTGAAGGGAAAAGTGTGTATCAGATGGGTAAGCGAGCCACGGCTGCCGTACAGGAATTCGAAGGAATTATTGAGGAGATCTTGAAATGAGCAATTTGGAGAACAAACTCAACGCGAGTATCCAGAGTCCCAGACGGCGTACTCCGGCTGCAGCTACAGCCAGCACACCTGCGGCAGGCACTGAAAAAACAACTACGGGCAATAAACTGGCGACGAGCAGTAAACCTGTTCAGAAAAGCACGCCCAAAGCAACGCCCGCCGTGAGCGATCTGAATGCAGGTGGTGGGCGCGAAATCAATCCCCAGCGTATTTGGCCAGACTAGCACCGTATTCTTCCTGATGAATTTTGACCGGCCTGTGTGTAGTACATGGGTAGAGGGTGCTTTGCGATAAAAATGGGGTGAGCTAGGTATGTCCATTCAGTTGGCGGATTATCCGGAAATATTGGAAGATCTGGGGCCACACGCCGCCGAAGTCCTGGAGGCCAATTGGTATGAAGCCGCCCGGGTTTTTGGTCGACGTGGTCTCGAATCCTATCTGCAGGGTGCCAGCAGCCTTAAGGCGCTGGGACGTGGGACTGATCTGGTTCTTGCTTTTATAGAAAGTGCCCCACAGGTTGCCCGTGAAATTGGCGAGCAGGCTGTTTTCGAAATGCTTTCCATGGCCATTCGTATGTTTTCCAAAACCAGCGCCGAAGTGCTGGCTTTATTTTTCACCAGTGCTCCGATTGTTGCCCGTCGTTTGGGTGAACTGGAATTATTTCGCGGCTATCTGCTGCTACTAGATCAGTTACTCGCCCAGGCACCGCGTGGTGTTCGTCCGATGTTGGGCAAAATTGAAGTGCTCCTCGAAAAAATGACCCTGGGTGGTTTGCGGCGTTGGGCCAGCTGGGGTATTTCCGCCTATCGCAGTGATTTTGCCGCACAGGTAGAGTTTTTCGGTCTGAATACGCCACAATCGCTGGCCGTACTCCAGCAGGAACGACGCGGTGTTCTTTTCATTGACGTACAACGCCGTTTGATCATGTACCTGCGCGCTTTGTGGGGTCGTGATTTTTTTCTGCGTCCCACTTCCGGAGATTATGAAACCAGAGAAGGTTACCAGCCCTACATAGAAAATTACTTCATTCATGTTCCCGACGCCTACGACGATGTGGAAAACGCCCAAGGGGGAAAAACAGCCGCCTTGGAGTTGTATCGTGCTGCAGCGGCACACGCCGCAGCGCATGTGGTTTTTTCCAGATACGATCCCCGTTTTGAGCTTGCCAAACCTTTGCAACGGCTGTGGATTGGAATTCTGGAAGACGCCCGTGTAGAGCATCTGGCCATCCAGAAATTCCCGGGTCTTTTCCCTCTATGGCAACATTTAGGCCGTTTGCCGGCCTGTGTGGAACAGGCAGCAGAACCTGAAACCGTAGCCATCATGGATCGTATCAGCCTCGCACTGCTCGATGCTGACTATGCTGATCCACATCCCTTTGTGGCCAACGCCCGAGAAGCGTTTATCCGGGTGTTGGCAGCCGAAGAAGACGTTTATGATGTGCTGATGGCGGCTGCTGAAAAACTGGCGGAAGAATGTGAAAAATCTTCCTGGAATTACTCTGTGCAGAAAGATCAGTCTGAAAGCCCCTATCGCGATGATAATCGCTATCTATGGACGGCGCCTGCCACAGACTGGAGTGGCGATCCTCTCTCCGGCGGTCAGGCTCAGGTACGCAAATATGTAAGCATCATGGAAATGATCAACGCCGTCGATGTGGAAACAGCGGGAGATGATGCCCAGGAAGTCTGGGTGCTCGCCACAGAGTTCTATGACGACGATGGCCTGACGTTTAACGAAAAAGAGGGCAAGACGCCGGTGTCGCAACCGGTAAATTATTCCGAGTGGGATTATCAGACCCAGCTGGAACGTCCCTTGTGGGTGACCGTGTATGAAAAACATCCCAAAATGGGAGATCCCTCAGAAATTAATACCATGCTCGAACAACAAAAGCCTTTGGTGCAAAGGCTGCGAAAGCTGATTGAAGCGGTGCAGCCCCAGGGCGTGGTGCGGACGCGCAAAGTCGAAGATGGGGATGAAATTGATATTAATGCGGCCATTCTGGCGATGACGGATATCCGCATGGGGCAACAGCCGGATCCGCGTATAGGTATTCGCACCCGTCTGAATATTCGAGATCTTTCCGTCATGTTGCTGGTTGATCTTTCCGAATCGACCAATGACCTGCTGCGTACGCGTTCGGAAGGAGATGTCAGTGTGCTGCATTTGGCCAGGGAAGCCACGGCTTTGCTGGCTGAGGCCCTGGAGCGCATTGGCGACCCCTATATGCTCTGTGGTTTTGATTCCAATGGGCGCCACGACGTAGAGTTTTACAAGTTCAAGGACTTTGATGCGCCGTATGATGACAAAGTGAAAGGTCGTCTGGCAGGAATGACCGGACAGCTTTCGACCCGCATGGGTGCGGCACTGCGCCATGCCGGACATCTGCTGGATCAGCGTGCCAGCCAGAAAAAATTGATTCTGCTCCTCACCGATGGTGAACCCGCAGATAATGATGTGCGCGATCCACAATATTTGCGTTTTGATACCAAAAAAGCCGTAGAAGAACTGAACCGCAAGGGTATCCGGACATTTTGCCTGTCTCTGGACCCTTATGCCGATGAATATGTTTCCAGAATTTTCGGGCAACGTAATTATCTGGTGCTGGATCATGTGGACAAGCTTCCAGAAAAATTACCGCAGCTTTATATATCCATGACCAAATGATTTTAAATTGGAACATAATACAGGGAGTGTCGAATGGGTAATTGGGCAATTGCAATTCCATTCCTGCCAATTTTATCGGCAGTCATTATTTTTGTCTTTGCGCATTCTGCCCGCAAGGTGGCGGCGCGAATCAGCGTAATCATTACCTTGCTGACTTTTATATTGGCGCTCATTGAGCTGACCAGTTATGCCCTGGGCGGCTTTTCGCGCGTGGAGGTTATCGGCACCCTCTGGGGGAGTGTATGGCTTGATCCTCTAACCCTCATCATGTGGAGTTTTGTGAGTGGAATCAGCCTGCTGGTCCATATGTATTCTGTGCGCTACATGGTGGAAGAGGCTAATTACACCCGCTTTTTTGCGCTTCTTGACTTGATGACAGCGACTATTTTATTCATGGTTTCTGCGGCTGATCTGATTACCTTGCTGGTCGCCTGGTTTCTGGTGGGGGTGGTACTTTATTTTTTGTTGGGCCACGATACCAACCGTCCTGCAGCAGGACGTTATGCGTTCTGGACGCAAATTACTTACCGGGCCGGAGATGTGCCACTCTGGTTGGCCGCTTTTGTACTGATCAGAAGTTACCACTCTATTTCCCTTCCAGTGATTTTTTCCCGGCTGCAAATGTATCCGCATCTGGACGCTTTCTGGGGTTTATCGGTTCCGGAGCTGGTAGGTTTTCTCCTGGCTTTTGCCGCTTTTGCGCGCTCTGCCCAGTTTTTGCTTCATGGCTGGTTACCCTACACCATGGATGGTCCGACCCCGGTGTCTGCACTTATGCATGCAGGCATAGTCAACGCGGGCGGATTTTTGTTTAACCGGTTTTTTCCGGTATTCGAACACGCCAGTATTGTTTTGCATTTTGTTTTTATCGTAGGCCTGATTACCGCTGTAGTGGGATCAGCCATGATGTTGATTCAAAATGATGTGAAACGCTCACTGGGCTATTCGACCATGGGGCAGATGGGTTTTATGGTCATGGAATGCGGGGTCGGGGCTTTTGCTCTGGCCATTTTCCATCTGATCGCCCACGGATTTTTCAAGGCATCCCTGTTTTTGGGAGCAGGAAATATCATTGGCGAGGCCCGGGAACATGATGGCGTTCCTGCGGACCCGGTGTACACCTCGATTGTCGAGCGGCGTCCGGCCAAGCCTTCACGGCTGCCCTGGCTGGCGGCGGCAGCCTTGACCATTATCGTACCAGTAGTCGTGCTCAGTGTGTCCCACTTATTTGTTTCATCGCGACTTCTGCACGAACAAGGGGTCATTATCCTGCTCTTTTTCGGCTGGGTGACCGGAGCCCAGGCCTTGTTTGCCACCCATAAAATGACCCATACCAACCCCTGGCGTTTGATGGGTGGTATTCTCGGATCATTTGTTCTGGTGGTCATTGGTTATACCCTGATCAGCCATTACTTCGGACACTTTTTATATCCGCACGACGAGGAATATCAGATATATGGTGCCGCCAGTATCAACAGCGTCTACTTTGACGTGTTGGTGATCATCCTTGCGCTGCTCTTTGTCGGTGCCTGGGCTTTGACTTTTTTTGCGGATTCCAGCGGTTGGTGGGATCGCGCAGACCAGGGCCGCTGGCGTGGTGTTTATCTGGCCCTGTATGCCTTGTTGTCCAGAGAGCTGTATGTCAATGACCTGTATGCCCGCATGACTCAGATTTTGTTGAGTGGGGCGCGGCGTCTCAACGTTATGTTACGGTGGTGCTGAGATGGATATCATCATCTGGATTATCGCAGGTGCTTTGCTTCCCTGGTTCCCGTTCAGCTGGATTTTTAACCGTTTACTGGTCAGTGCACCGGGTGCCTGGGCGCGCGCTCTGACGGTTATTGTCCTGCCACAACTGGGTCTGCTGTTGCTTCTGAAATCAGGGGCCTGGTATGTGCTCGGCCAGGAAATGCCCACAGCCTTGCGGGCGTTGGCATTATTTACGGCGATTTTTTACGCCTATCGCGCTGCAGGAACCCGTGATGTGCAGATTTGGGCGCGTTTTATGGCCACTTCCGGCTTGACCCTGACCTGGCTCCTGGTCGGATTGCTGCCGCAACACTGGGATATGCAACTTTTTGTGCTCGCCTGGTCTATCCCTGCTGCCCTGATGCTGATATGGGCGGGCGTTTTGACGAAAAAAACCGGAGCTTCTTATCTGGGCCTGAGCGGCGGTTTTGCCCGGGTTTTGCCCCGTCTTTCCGTGCTGATCTCTCTGACCGCACTTGCCGCTACCGCCACACCCATCTTTCCCAATTTTTTCGCCTTATTACAGGCTATGGAAAGTTTGCCAATCATCTGGATGCCTTTGTTATTGCTGGTCCTGCTCCTTTGGGGGTGGACCGTAGGGCGGCTTTTGCAGGATTTACTTTTCGGTATATACCATGGCGATGCGGTGCATGACTTGAGTGTGGCTGGCACCTGGTTGGGTGGGCTGACTTTGGGGGTATTTGCTTTGGTCGGAATTTTCTGGGGGGGCATATGGATCATCAACTGACTTTAGGTGATCGTCTGAAAGTACGGACGATGATTTATGTGGCCAGCGAGCCCATTCCACGGTTTTGGCCAATGCGCACCTTCATTCACCATAACCCGCTGTTTGGGCTGGAACACCTTCCTTTTGAAGAGGCGGTGGAAGAAGCGGGCCGATTATTTCACGGACGCGGATATCTTTCCCGCAGTGAATATCAGGAATATTGGCAGGCCGGGAAAGTCGATGAAAATGCACTGCGCAAATATCTCCATGTTTTTCTCGAAAAACACGCCGAGACTCTGCCCGGAATTTCCATGGAGCATTGGCTCTGGTCCTTGCTGACGCGTTGCCAGAACGAGCAGATGGTCCCGAGGACGGATTGGCTCGATGGACGAATTCTGCATGCAGTTCTCCATGGACAAGCGCCAGATCAAGACGACGAAACCCAAAAATACCGCCTGCAAGACATCCTCAGCCATAAAATAGCCCTGGACGGGCCAGTTTATGCCAATGTCGATCGTCTGTTCGGGACAGACATTGGCAGTACCCTGGATGATCTGCTGGTAAAAAGCTGCCTGGACTTTTTTGATGAAGGTCAGTCAGCCTGGCAGTCGCCGGGACGCAAGCAGGGATTTTTTGCTGCATGGAAAGAAGTGGCTCAGCATAATGTGCGCTTTTTCCTGCGTGGATTGCATTTGCGCAATCTTCTGGACTCAGAAGCGACGCCTGAAGGCGTAGTGGCGCATATTCTCCGGGATCTGAAAGTTCCCGAAGCATCCTGGCAAAAATATATTACCCGGCAATTGACGCGTTTGCATGGTTGGGCGGGTTTCATCCGCTACCGGAGTACAGCCAAACACTATTACTGGGCAGAGCAGTATCCGGCGGATCTGACGGACTTTCTGGCCGTACGCATGGTTCTGGGTATGGCGTTGCTTCAGGAGGCGGTCAGGCACCATGCTTGTCCGGCCAATGCCGAAGAAATTCAGGATTTTGTCCATGCGGATCCTTTTTCTGCCTATTTGCGTCTGGAGTTGTACACGGGGTCCATTTTACCCGCCTGGGCACAACAGGTAGAAGATGTATTGGCACGGCGCAAACGCTCTGGTTTTGACAAGATGGCGCAGCAGTACATTACTGCCAAGTCCCGTTGGGAAGCGGAACGTCAGGTTAAAAATCTGCAGCGACTGGCTAAAGCCATGGGTGCAGCAGCGGAAGCGGAGCTGTTGGCGATGACGCCTGATCAGCTCGACAGGTTTTTGGAGATTATGCGGGCCTGGGAAAAGCAGGAAGGCTTTACCTGGTTGCGGTCCATGGAGTCTCACTATATCAAGGATCTGGTCAACCGGATCCATATTCCGCAGGCGCCTGCAGCAGCCGAGGAGAAACGGCCTTTTGCCCAGGCATTGCTTTGTATTGATGTGCGTTCGGAACCCATGCGCCGGCATCTGGAAGCGATTGGTGATTATCAGACTTTTGGAATTGGTGGGTTTTTTGGGGTGCCGATCAGCTTCCTGGAGTATGGTCGCGGCACTGAAGTGCACCTTTGTCCGGCGATTCAGACCCCCAAAAATCTGGTGCTGGAAATCCCCGCCGAACTGGAACTGGAAGAAGAACCGCTTTATGGTGCTCTGGAGCATGTGCTTCATGAACTGAAGAGTTCGGTGTTGTCCCCATTTGTGGCAGTAGAAGCCGTGGGTCTCATTTTCAGTCTGGGCTTGATTGGCAAGACCGTCGCGCCGCTGACTTATCATCATCTCCATCACAAGCTGCATGCTGAAAAGCCGGTAACGCGACTGCTCCTGGACAAGCTCAGTCCGGATCAGGCGGATTCCATTTTGCGGGCTGTGCAGCGGGCGATGATTGTCCGGGCGTTGATCAAGGAATGGAATGTTCCGCGCGATCAGGTGACGGACGACGATGTCAAAGAGTTGCGCGAAATTGCTTTGGAACATATCTCTGGACCCAGTGCACTGGCCCAACGCCGCAATTTGTCTGCTCAGCAGGAGTCTGAATTCATTCAGAAATTGCGTGACATATATCGGGTCGAACGGCATGAAACCAGTTTGCAGATGGAGCGACTGGGCCGCATTGGTTTCAGTCTGGATGAGCAGGTCCGCTACATTTCTCAGGCTCTGCTGCTGATTGGTATGAATCGTAATTTTTCGCGCTTTGTGCTGTTGGTTGGGCATCAAAGCGAAACCGAAAACAATCCCTATGAATCGGCTCTGGATTGTGGGGCCTGTGGAGGTGGCAAGGGGCTACCCAATGCCCGGGTATTTGCGGCTATGGCCAACAAACCCGAGGTACGTCGGCGTTTGCGCGACAAGGGAATCATCATCCCTGACGATACCTGGTTTATGCCGGCCGTGCATAACACCACTTCAGACGTGGTGGAACTGCATGATGTGGACTTGTTGCCAGCAAGACATCTGCTCTATCTGGAGCGTTTGCAGAATGGCTTGTCAGCAGCTACCCGTCGTTCTGCTGCCGAACGCATGCCACTGCTCGGAGGAAATGCCAGGTTGGCCCAGGACCCCTACGCAGCGGCGGCCATGGCTCAGCGCCAAACCCACGACTGGTCGCAGGTCCGTCCGGAGTGGGGCTTGACCCGCAATGCCTATGCTATTGTCGGTCGGCGGGAATTAACCGAGGGCCTGAATCTGGAAAGCCGGGCTTTTCTCCATTCCTACGATTACCGCCTGGATCCCAAGGGCCGTCTTCTGGAAACCATTCTTTCCAGTCCCATGGTGGTGGGTGAATGGATTAATCTGGAACATTATTTTTCCGTTGTGGACACGGAGCACTATGGTAGTGGCAGTAAGGTATATCACAACGTGGCGGGGCGCTTTGCAGTGATGACCGGCAACCAGAGTGATTTGCGTACAGGGCTGCCTACCCAGACCGTCCTCAAGGATGGTAAGCCTTACCATGAGCCGGTGCGCTTGATTGTGCTGGTTGAAGCGCCGGTCGCTTTTGCCCAGAGATCCGTGGGTAACCTGGTTAAGATCAAGGCGCTGCTGGGTGGGGGTTGGGTCCGGGTCATCATCATGGATCCGGAAGATGATTATCGCGCCTATGTCCTCGAAGATGGTGCCTTTCACTTGCAAGAACGAACTGAAACCCCTGACAGACAGACCCTCCTGGAGGAAATCGCATGAACACACTGAATTTGAGCCCTTTGAAAAAGCTGGAAATCATCATGGAGGGCGCGCACAAGGATTTTGCCACGGATCTTCTCGACAGGGCCGGGGTGAAAGGTTATACCATTGTCGGTAATTTGTCTGGGAAAGGCAGTCACGGCATTTATGAAGGACACGTCATGTTCAATGAAGATGACGTGCTGATCATGATTATAGTGGCTGTTCCCGAAGAGTTGGTGTCTCCTATTCTGGAAGGCTTCGCGCCATTTTTTGAGAAACATACCGGGGTTGTGTTTGTTACGGATATCCAGGTCAGTCGGCTGGTGAAATTCAAGAATTAATATCAAGAGGTGATACGGTGAACAGTGATTCAAAAGAACAGTACCTGATTGAGAAAGAGCCGTATTACAAGGAAGTCCACGATGAAATTTCCTTGTATGAAGCGGCTTACGCAGCCCGTCTGCCGATGATGGTCAAGGGCCCGACCGGCTGCGGAAAGTCCCGTTTTGTTGAATATATGGCGTGGCGTCTGAAGCGGCCTCTGATTACTGTGGCTTGCAACGAGGACATGACGGCTTCAGACCTGGTAGGGCGGTTTCTGCTGGACAAGGATGGTACCAAATGGCAGGACGGTCCTCTGACCACCGCTGCGCGTATAGGGGCCATCTGTTATCTGGATGAAATTGTCGAGGCTCGTCAGGATACGACGGTGGTGATTCATCCTCTTACGGATCATCGGCGCACACTTCCCCTGGATAAGAAGGGTGAGCTGATTCAGGCCCATCCTGATTTTCAGCTGGTGATTTCCTTTAACCCCGGCTACCAGTCTTCCATGAAAGATCTGAAACAATCCACCAAGCAGCGTTTTGGGGCTTTGGATTTTTCCTATCCGGAACGGACGATTGAAGTGGAAATTGTGGCTCATGAGTCGGGTGTTTCGGAAGATATGGCGGAAAAGCTGGTTTCCATTGCCGAGCGTTCGCGCAACCTCAAGGGTCACGGTCTGGATGAAGGCTTGTCCACACGTATGCTCATTTATGCCGGTGCGTTGATACAGAAAGGTGTGGCACCCATTGCGGCCTGCAGCATGGCCCTGGTACGCCCGATTACGGATGATCCGGATATGCGTGACGCCCTGGATGCGGCCGTCGGTACTTTTTTCTAACCTGAAACGGCGCGGGCCAGAGTTGCTGCAAAGCCTCCAGGCCCGCGACCATTTTGAGGACTGAAAGCTTCATAAAAAGCTGTGGTGAATTGGGCTTCTCCCATTCGCCACGGCTTTTTAGCTTTGAACCCGGCCGAATCTAGCCCTGGTTTCTGTCCTGACGCAACCACTCCGTACTTTTGATCAGCATTCGATGGATGGAAAGTCCCTTATTGTAGGCGTGTACCTCATGCAGGGGTATCCAACGCAAGGCATGGGACTCACTGTTTCCATCCAGGGGGATACGATCATCTATTTCTACCAGAAATCGAATATCCAGATGCTGATGGGCTGGCTCGCTGCCATGCCGGCGAGTCCGGTGAATATCCACATCAAAGATGCTTGATTGCAGCAAGCGGATATCTGTCTCTGCAACCCCGGTTTCTTCGCTGCACTCCTTGAGCGCCACGGCGAGGACATTTTCATCACCATCCGCATGTCCTCCCGGCTGAAACCATTGCTCCAGTTTCCGGTGGAGCATAAACAGCGTGGCGGTACGGGCAGGGTTGAGAATCCAGGTGGAAGCGGTAATGTGCAGGCCGCTGCCTTCCCGAAAAAAGCAATCCGGATCGCTTTGCAAAAGAACGCAACCCCGACGGGCATAAGCCAGCTCTTCCATATAGTGACTACGATACTGGCAGAGCTGGGTTTGCAGGGTTTGCCGATTCATCTGCATCAAGTCCAGGAAGGGTTTTCCACAGCGTGGATGGCGGCGGCTGCGGCTTCATCCACGTCCGCTTCCTTTCCGGCAATGGTCAGGCGTCCGTAGGCACCCACGGCACGCACATCGACCAGCGTGATATTGGCAGCTTTTTCCGCCTGATTGGCGGCATATATGACGTAACCGGCCGGATCAGTTTCCAGAATGAACATGCTTTGCTCCGGAAGAATCATGGAGCCGCGCCGCCCCTGGCGGTTTATGAGTACGGTGTGATCCGGCATCATTCCACGGATGATTTCTTTCCAGGTGATTTTGCAGGCGGTACGATCCTGCTGACTGGCACCCATGCGCTGCAAAACCACTCGACCAGCCTCCCGTACATCACTCTGGTCACGATGATGAACGACCATCGCTCCAAATTCGCGTTCAATGACCTGCTGGGAAAGATGCACGCGAGTAGCTTTCAGGGCAATGTCCGTGAGACGGTGAATCGCCATGGCAGGGGAAACTTCAATCCACAAGGCCGCATCGCCGGGCACAGGAAGAAAGCCCTGGGAGACCGAGGCCATATATGCAGCGAGTTGCGGTTGTAGGGAGTCTATGTAGACGTAAGTGCGAAGTTGAATCATGAGCCATGGTTCGAATATAGTCGGACGATTATAGCGGGATTTACCGCTACGCTCCAGTCCATTTCATGTTGATCAGATGAGGTTGATAGTATTGGGAAAGCATCGTCTGCGGCGCTGGGCTCTGGATATTGTGCTGATGGTGTTGGTCGTGGCCGGAGTATATGTATGGACACAATGGCGCGGTGCAAGTGATGTTGCTACCCCTGCCACATTACCGGTTTTGACCCTGCAAAAGCTGGATGGGCAGTGGGTACAGTATCATCCCGGAGCAAATCAGGTGACCCTGATCAATTTCTGGTCTACGGGTTGCCCTCCCTGCATTGCCGAAATCCCCGCTCTCAACTGGCTCCAGCAATGGTTTGGGGGTGCTGGATTCACGGTGCTGGGTGTGGCTGTTGCCGGAAACACGCCACAGGCCATCGCAGCGGCACGCGCCAGCTTTGCTATGGATTATCCTCTCTATGCGGATAAAAATGGAGTGGCCGCACAAATTCTGGGTGGCGTCACTCTGACCCCTACCTCCTTGCTGATCAACCCCAAGGGGCAGATCGTAGGCCGTTATGTAGGGGCTATTTCCCTGCCCGTTGTCGTCTGGCGATTACTTTGGATGTCCCATCATTAGCGATGTATGGCTCTTTCCCTGTGGGCGCGTTGCCGGATAGAGAGGTGCCAGAGCTTTCGCCTCTGCTGCTAATGGCTGCTCCAGCGGGCAAGCCGGCCGCCGGTGATATTGGGCATACAAACGCTCCCAATCCCGACGTGTTTCAGCAGGTTTGGCGCAGGCCAGCGCCAGCATCCCAAAACCATCATCATCCCAGCCACAATCACCCAGCACGGCTTCCGGCCAGCGTTGCATGTAGGCGTCGCGCATCAGATTTTTACCTAATTCTGCCAAATCCTCAGCAACGCCCCGGGCCAGCGCCCGCTCTTTCCATTCGTCCCATTCAAATAACATTTCCTGTGTGGCAACCATAGAACACTCTCCCGTTGTGCAATTTCATGAATGCACCCTTATTGGATGGGGTGCTTTTGGGCTACGACCCTTTGGGTATAGTTCAGCTTGGGAGTGCTGTCAATAATTATATTCATATGCTTATATGCTGAAGTTACGCTTCTCGCTGCTTTTCTGTCCTTGTGCTAGGTTAAGCGGGTATTATCCTGAAGATGGCAGCGGGCCTGCAGGCTTTTTGCTCCAACGTCCCTTGTCTGTTGTTCTAAGGCTCATCCTGCTGTCAGGAGAGAACTCGCCCTTTGGGCTCAAACAGCTCTCCTGACGGGCGCAGGATTTCGCCAAGAACAACAACGGCGCGGGCCAAAGTCGCTGCAAAGCCTGCAGGCCCGCTGCCGTCTTTGGGGTTACAGTGGCATCTGGCAACGGAGTGGTACACATGATTCGTAGTATGACGGGGTTTGCCCGCAGTGAAAGGCATGGAGACTGGGGCACGCTGGTCTGGGAGTTGCGTACGGTTAACCACCGTTACCTGGATATCAGTTTACGGTTGCCGGAAGGTTTTTCCGTGTATGAAACGGCGATCCGGGCACGCTTGCAAAAATCCCTGCAGCGCGGAAGAGTTGATGTCTGGCTGCGCTTTCAGGCTGTTGAGGGTGGGGGATTGCGCCTCAATCGTGATCTGGCGGAAGAATTACAGACCATTTACAGTGAATTGCTGCAGTGCTGGAATCTGCGCGAGATGGCTTTGAATCCGCTGGACGCCTTGCGTTGGCCTGGGCTGGTGCAAAGCACCGGCACGGACAGCGCTGTTCTGGAAGAAGAAGTGTTGTCATTGCTGGACAGTACCATTGCAGAATTGCAGGCCACCCGGGAGCGTGAGGGAGCAGCTCTGGCGCAGATGCTATTGAGTCGGGTGGACGCTATTGGCGAACAGACCCGCGCTTTGCGGGCGCATCTTCCGGAACTGGAAGAGGCGGTGCGTAATCGCTTGCAGGCCCGCCTTGCTGACCTGGCCATTCAGGTGGATCCGCAGCGTTGGGAGCAGGAGATTCTGTTTTATCTTCAGCGTCAGGATACGGCAGAAGAGCTGGATCGGCTGGATACGCATCTGCAGGAATTAAGACGGATACTGACCCGCCGCGAAGCGGTTGGACGGCGTCTGGATTTTTTAATGCAGGAGTTGAACCGGGAAGCCAACACCCTGGCCTCCAAGGCCGCAGACAGTCAGGTGACTTTTGCTTCTGTGGAACTGAAGGTGTTGATCGAACAGATGCGCGAGCAGGTGCAGAATGTGGAGTAGAAAATCATGACGAGCAGCGCAGAACGCGGTATCCTGTGGATTATTTCGGCACCGAGCGGGGCGGGGAAAACCAGCTTGTCGCGAGCGCTGGTAGAGGCTGTTCCGCAGTTACGCACTTCGGTTTCCTACACCACAAGGCCGGCGCGGCCCGGAGAGGTGGATGGAACAGACTATCATTTCGTGGAAATGGCGCAATTCAGCGAAATGGCGGAGCGGGGCGAGTTTCTGGAATATGCCCGGGTGCATGGTAATGGTTATGGCACCGGTGAGCCCTGGGTCAAAAGTCAGCTGTTTGCAGGTATGGATGTGTTGCTGGAGATAGACTGGCAGGGCGCGCGTCAGGTCCGTGAACGTTTACCCGGACAGGCGGTCAGTATTTTTATTCTGCCGCCTTCACTGGATACCCTGGAAACCCGTTTGCGGGCGCGCGCCCAGGATTCCGATGAAGTCATTGCGCGGCGCGTGGCGGCAGCCCGTGAAGAGTTGCTGCATTATGACGAATTTGATTATCTGGTCGTGAATGACCAGTTTGAAACAGCACTGGCCGATTTGCGCAGCATTGTCCATGCGGAACATCTGCGTTTGGGCAGCCAACAGCATGCCCAGCATCAGCGTCTAAAAGATCTTTTGGGTATGATTTATTAACTATTGAATAAGGTAAGTAAAAATGGCGAGAGTAACTGTTGAGGATTGTCTGGAAAATGTCACCAATCGTTTTGAACTGACCCTGGTGGCGGCGCGTCGTGCCCGCCAGCTGGCTTCTGGAGCTATAGCCGGAGTGGAAGTAGGACGGGACAAAAACACCGTGGTGGCCCTTCGCGAAGTGGCGGCAGGCCTGGTAACCCGGTCCATTCTGGACGAGCAGATGCCACCCCCAATGCCCAATTTTCCGGGCGCAGCGGGTCGCGATTTAGCGGGAGCAGAGGATGCCTCCGGCGTCTGAATCGGTAGAGGCGGTTTCCGTCCCCGTATTGCCTTTGGCATCCGGGGTTGGTGAAGTATTGCGGTTACCACCGGTAAAGCCGGCACTGGACGATCCCTGTGCGCCTTTGCGGGCGTTATTACAGCAGTACATGACTCCAGAAGAAGTGGCTCGGGTCCGGGAAGCCTATGAACTGGCACTGGCAGCGCATGGCGAGCAAACCCGTCGCAGTGGCGAGCCCTATATTCATCATCCGGTAGCGGTGGCCTGTATTCTGGCAGAACTACAACTGGATATATTTACCGTGCAGGCGGCTTTGCTGCATGATGTCATTGAAGATTGTGGCATTAGCAAGGAAGCACTCGGCGAGCGTTTTGGCCCGGAAGTCGCGGAAATGGTCGATGGGGTCAGCAAGCTCGGTCAGGTCCGTTTCGAAACCCGGGAAGAAGCCCAGGCCGAAAATTTCCGCAAAATGTTTCTGGCCATGTCCCGGGATATTCGGGTAGTGCTGATCAAGCTGGCCGATCGTCTGCACAACATGCGGACGATGGGGGTCATGACTCCGGAAAAAAGACGGCGCATTTCCCGTGAAACCCTCGATATTTATGCGCCTATTGCCCAGCGTCTGGGGATTCATGCCATTCGTATCGAGCTCGAAGAGCTGGCTTTTTCCCATCTTTACCCCAAGCGCTGGCATACCCTCAACGAAGCCGTCAAGGCGGCTCGCGGTCATCGCAAAGAGGCCGTCCAGAAAATCGAGCAAGCTTTGCTGGACCGTCTGCATCAAGAGGGTTTTGAAGCACAGGTCAGCGGCCGCGAGAAGCATGTTTACAGCATTTATAGCAAGATGCAAAAAAAAGGGATGGCCTTCAGTTCCATTCTGGATTTGCACGCCTTTCGGGTGATCGTGGCGGATGTGGATACCTGCTATCGTGTATTGGGCATCATTCACAGCTTATATCGGCCGATTCCCGGGCGTTTCAAAGACTATATTGCGATTCCCAAGTCCAACGGCTATCAGTCTCTGCACACGGTGTTGCTGGGACCTTTTGGGCACCCTGTAGAAGTCCAGATTCGTACGGAAGATATGCACCGGGTGGCGGAAGCCGGTGTGGCTGCCCACTGGCTTTACAAAACCGGGATGAATCATGCCCATGCCGAAACCCAGGCCCGGGCCTGGCTGCAGCGTTTGCTGGAGTTGCAGACCCAGGGCGGCGATTCGCAGGAATTCCTCGAAAGTGTCAAGCTCGATCTTTTCCCTGATGAAGTATATGTGTTTACGCCCAAAGGAAAAATTCTCAGCCTGCCGCGTGGTGCCACGGCCGTTGATTTTGCCTATGCCGTTCATACGGATATCGGGAATCAGGCGGTGGCCGCCCGCGTCAATGATATGTATGTGCCCCTGCGCAGTCCTCTGAATAATGGTGACAAGGTGGATATTGTCACTGCCACTTCGGCGCATCCGCAGCCTGGCTGGCTGGACGTGGTCGTTACTGCCAAGGCCCGCAGCAGTGTCAGGGCCTATCTCAAAACCATTCAACGCGAAGACGCAGAAACCCTCGGTCGTAATCTGCTGGAGAAGGCACTGCAGAGTCTGGGTGGAAATTATCAGCAGTTGGCTGCGGCGGATTGGCAGCGCGTTCTGGGCACTTTCAATGTTCAGGAGGAAGGCCAGTTGCTGGCGGCTGTCGGAATGGGTGAATTATTTCCGCTGGTCGTAGCCCATAAATTGTTGCCGGAAGAAGATGACCGGGGACGTTTGGCGCAAACCGCGCGGCGTCTGGGGCAGGCGGTAAGCCAACTGCTGCCCAGCCGTCTGAATCGCGAGGTGGCGGTGAAAAAACCGTTGCTGATTCGCGGCACTGAAGGTTTGCCGGTGACCCTGGCGCGTTGCTGTCGGCCAATCCCGGGCGATCCCATTTTGGGCTTTATCAGCGCAGGCAAAGGGGTGGTTGTGCATACCCACGATTGTCATAACATTCGCGAATGGCGCAAGCGTCGTGATCGTTGGGTGGATGTGCAGTGGGACCCCGATGCTCATGGCGATTTCCCGGTGACTATCCGGGTGGTGGCAGAAAGTGCCCGGGGCGTTCTGGCCCGTATTGCCACCCTCATCTCCGATGAAGATTCCAACATCGACCATGTGGATATTGAGCCTCAGGATGGACTCTATACCGGAATCACCTTTACCATATTGGCCCATGACCGGGATCATCTGGCGAAAATCATGCGCAGTTTGCGGAGTTTGCCCATGGTTTCACGGGTACAGCGGGTCAAGAACTAATCCAAGGAGAAAACATGCCGACACCAGTACACAGTGATGCAGCACCCCAGGCTATTGGCGCCTACAGTCAGGCGATGACCCATAACGGTCTGCTCTACCTGTCGGGACAAATACCCCTGGATCCCGGCACCGGACAGATGGTGGAAGGGGATTTTTCATTGCAGATACGGCGGGTGCTGGACAACCTCAAGGCGGTTTGTGCGGCTGCTGGCACAGATTTGCAACAGGCCATCAAATTGCAGGTTTTTCTTACGGATCTCAGCAATTTTGCAGCAGTGAACCAGGCTTTGGAGGCGGAGTTTGCGCTGCCCTACCCAGCCCGGGCGGTGGTGCAGGTTACGGCACTGCCCCGGGGTGCCCAGGTGGAAATTGACGGTATTGTCGCCTTGGGGAAATCGGACTGATATGGAGCGCGCCGAACTTCTGGCCCAGCCGATGCGGGTTTTGCTGCAGGAACATCCGGTGCTGGTATCATTGCTGGAAGAGCGGGGAATTCATTGCGGTGAATGCTTTATTGCTGATCGCGAAACTCTGGCCGGGGTGGCGCGGATGCATGGGGTAGATCTTAACGAAATCCTGAACGAGTGGGCCCATCGCGAGGCTCTGCCGCACAGCGACTGAGCAGGTGCCTGCCTCCTCCGCTCCTCTCTACCTGCAAAGTTCGGTTTCGGCGCTGCGGGGCGTTGGTCCGGCCCTGGTTCAGCGCCTGCAGCGCATGGATATCTGGCGGGTCCAGGATGTGCTTTTCCATCTGCCCAGCCGCTACCAGGACCGGCGCCATCTTTTGCCCATCGGGACACTGCTGCCTGAACAGGAAGCTGCGGTGCTTGGCGAGATTACCCAGGTGGAACACTTGCGTGGGCGTCGCGATCAGTGGCTGGTCACCCTCAGTGACGGTACCGGACAACTGTATATCCGCCTTTTTCACATGCTCGCGCCGATGCGTGCCCAATGGCAGGAAGGCAGGCGCTTATGGTGTTTCGGGGAAACCCGTGCGGGTTACCAGGGTCTGGAAATGGTGCATCCTGAGTGGCAGATGGCCGACCAGCCGCAATTTGAGGCGCCGACCCACCTGACCCCTTTTTATCCCAGTACCCAGGGCATTACCCAGGCACAATGGCGGCGCTGGGTTGCCCAGGCACTGACCCTGGTGGATCAGCTCCCCGATTATCTGGCGAAATATTTAGGTCCGGCGTGGCCACCCCTGGGTGAGGGCCTGCGGCTTTTGCACGAAAGTGCAGAAGAAGTGCCGACGCCTGCGCATCCCGCCTGGCAGCGTCTGGCCTTGGAAGAACTGCTCGCCAATCATCTGGCTATTCGCTCTGCCCGTACGGCCGGTGATGAAACGGGTGCTCCGGTAATTAAAGCCAGTGGGAGTCTCTGGACGGCGTTTCTGAAACAACTGCCTTTTGCACTGACTGCCGCACAGCAGCGGGTCATTGCGGAAATTAACCAGAATATGGCTCAGGCCCGGCCCATGCGGCGTTTGCTGCAAGGCGATGTGGGCTCCGGCAAAACGCTGGTAGCCGCAGCGGCAGCATTGACGGCCGTGGAGCAAAATTATCAGGTAGCGCTGATGGCACCGACGGAAATCCTTGCCGAACAATTGTATGACCGTTTTGTGGAATGGTTGACACCCCTTGGTATTCAGGTGGGTTTTCTGGTGGGCGGGCTTGGTCAGAAAGCCCGCCGCGAAGTCCTGGAAAATTTACACAATCAACGCATCCAGATTGTCGTGGGAACCCAGGCACTTTTTCAGGATGAAGTAAAATTTGCCGGACTGGGTCTGGTGATTATTGATGAACAACATCGCTTTGGCGTGGATCAGCGCCGGCAGTTGCTGGAAAAGGGAACCATTCCTCATCTTCTGGTGATGACGGCGACGCCTATCCCCCGGACTCTGGCGATGACGGTCCATGCGGACCTGGATTTGTCGATTATTGACGCACTGCCGCCGGGACGCAGTCCCGTAGAAACCCTGGTTGTTGCCGATACCCGGCGGGCAGAGTTGATGACCCGCATGCAGCACCGATTGGCTGAAGGAGATCAGATTTACTGGGTTTGTCCACTGATTGAAGAATCCGAGATCCTGGCGCTGCAGGCAGCAGAAACCAGTTATGCCGATTTGCAGGCAGCCTTGCCGGAAGTTCCAATCGCGCTGGTACATGGGCGTCTGCCTGCCGCCGAAAAAGCGCGGGTCATGGCAGACTTCAAGGCGGGGAAAACCCGGATTCTGGTGGCGACCACGGTCATTGAGGTCGGTGTGGACGTGCCCAATGCCAGTCTGATGGTGATTGAGCATGCGGAACGGATGGGCCTCGCGCAACTCCATCAGTTGCGCGGCAGGGTAGGGCGTGGTCAACGGCAAAGTAGTTGCATACTCCTTTATCATCCGCCTTTGGGGGGAAAAGCCCGGGCGCGCCTGCAGGTCATGCGTGACAGTCGCGATGGCTTTGTGATTGCCCGCAAGGATCTGGAATTGCGCGGCCCTGGCGAGTATCTGGGCACGCGGCAAACCGGATTGCTGCAGATGCGGGTGGCAGACATGATGCGTGATGAAGCGCTGCTGGCCGAGTTGCCACGTCTCGCCACACAATTGCTGCACGAAAATCCAGAAGCCGTGCAGGCGCTGATTCAGCGCTGGTTGGGTAATCGTCTGGATTACAGCCAGGTGGGTTGAGTAAAACATGCCGATTATCATGGACTTTGATGATCTATCTCGGGTATATTATGAAAGCATTAAAATGAAAAAACCAAGGAAGCAGGTGCATGGGTAATTTAAGAAAATGGTGGTGGCTGCTGGGGTTAATGGTTCTGTGGGGTCTGGATGGGTGTGCCCCCCATATTTCTGCGCCGCCCGTGCATTCTGTGGCCTATTATGCGGCGCAAATCAAGGCGCCAGTCATTACTCCAGTGGCTCCGGTGGTATCGCCGACAGTTTCTGCGTTTGCGCAGCAGCAACCCGTGCGGATAGTCGTCTCAACCACTGCGCATCTGCTGCGGATTTATCGGGGAGATACGCTCCTGGCTACTTACCCTGTGGCCATTGGCTTTAACGGTTCGGCACCGTGTCGTACCCGTGGTGATGATGTCACGCCGGTTGGTCATTATCATATTGGCTGGATTCTCCATGGCACCCAGTATGGCCCTTTCATGGGACTCACCTATCCCAACAAAGAAAATGCCGAGTGGGGATTGCAGGAGGGTATTATTACCCATAGCCAGTATCGCGCGATTGTGGACGCCATTGATGCCGGTCAGACTCCACCTCAAAATACTCCGTTGGGCGGCGAAATAGGCATTCATGGGATGGGTCCGCAGTTTTCTGATGATCCGGAAAGCAAGGTGTTTCCAGGTCGCTGGACGGCGGGCTGCGTAGCCTTGTCCAACTGGAATGCGCAACAAATTGCGGCGCTGGTACAGGTCGGCACCCCGGTGGAAATTGTGGGTGAGGTGAAGGGTTATCGACGTAATTATGACCCGAAAGCAGAATTGGCATGGTCACAGTATCAGCACCGCAAGATGGGCAGTGTTGATAAATCCCACAGCACGGCCAAGCACTTAAGCTCCGTCAAATACGCCCGGAATCCGGGTGCAAAAAAGTCTTCCGCTTCTTCCCCTGAAACAGATATGGACGTGCTTCTGGCCAGGCTGGGAAAAAATCAGTAACGCACGGTAGCCTAAGGAACTCTAGTGTGCGAGCTTCTGGCTGAGTTGTTGGGCGGCTTCCATACAATCACCCAGGGCGACACCGTCACTCCAGTTGGCGCGGAAATACAATCCAGGAATCTGCCGGGTTATTTTGGCGATGCGTTCCAGGCGAGCCAGGTGGCCCAGTTCATATTGGGGGATGGCTTCCGGCCAGTTTTGACAGCGACTGAAGCTGGGTTCTCCTGCTATGCCCAAAATGGGTCGGATTTCGTGTAAAACGGTCTGGAGAAGGTCGCTGTCACTGCGACCCCGCAAAGGATTCTGGCTGCCGCCAATGAATGCCGTCATCAGAACCTGCTCTGGAGCTGCGCGATCTGGAAACAGCGTGGAGGAGAACAGGACGCCCAGGGTTTCCAGACCCATTGTACGGGGAATCAGCATGCCGAAACCATCCAGGGGATGCGCAACGCTGCTGCGCGGGAATCCCAGAGAAAGCGTAGTGACTGCTGGATAGCTGATGGCTTTCAGTTCTGCCGCCAGGGTTGGCTGCAGCGTTGCCAGCAGGGCCGCTGCTTTATGGGCAGGCAGGGACAGAATGATTTTTTCACTCCGCCAGCTTTGCTGTTGACTGAATACTTCCCAGGTTCCGTCCTCGTGTTGTTGCAGTAGATCTACCGGCGTGTTGCACTGCAGGAGTCCCTCCAGCCGTTCCGCCATGCGCAGGGGCAAGGCCTGCAGGCCATTGTGGAAAGAAACCAGACGTGGCTTGGTGGGGTTCTTACGGCCAGCAAGTGCGGCCCTGAATAGCGAACCATGTTCCTGTTCCATTTTGACCAGGCGCGGAAAAGTGGCGGCAACTGCCAGTCGTTCCGGATCCCCGGCAAATACTCCCGAAACAAAAGGATCAACCAGCCAGGTAAGTACTTCAGGACCCAGGCGGCGGCGTACAAATCCGGCGATGCTTTCTTCCGCTGAGGACTTGCCGCGCCCGCGAAAAGCTTCGCTGAGGAGGCGCAGGCGACCCTGCAGAGAGAGTAACTTTCCGCTGGATAGTACTCCCGGTCCGAGTGGGACCAGTTGGCGTTTGCGATTGAGTATGTAGCGCCTTTTGGCCAGAGGGTTGGCTTCGACGATTTCCTGTTGCAGTTGGAGTGAATCCATCAGTGCCGGAACCACCTGACCTTTGAGCATCAGCGAATTGGGTCCGGCATCCCGCAGAAAACCATTTTCTTTGATGCTCAGAAGATTCCCCCCGACTTGGGGGGCTGCTTCCAGCAGGCGGGACTGCACGCCCTGTTGCTGCAAAAAATAGGCACTGGCGAGACCGGAAAGGCCGCCACCAATAATGATGATTTTATCCAAGAGATTTATTCCTTGCCCAGATAGTAAGGGCTTTGCAAATACCAGCTTTGAAAATGCCGTAATAATGCCACTAATACGGCAGTGACGGGGAGGGCGAGCAAGAGGCCGATAAAACCGAACAACTCTCCCCCGGCCATCACGGCAAATATCACGGCCACAGGATGCAGGCCGATGCGGTCTCCTACCAGATATGGGGTAAATACCATGCTTTCCAGAATCTGTCCGATGAAAAATACCAATAATACCCAGGCAACCGAAAGCAGCGAACCGGTTTGCACATACATGGCGAGACTGGCCATGAGGACGCCGCTGATGACACCCAGATAAGGGACAAAACTCAGGATGCCGGCTATCAGACCAATGAGAATGGCGGTTTTAAGGCCGATGATGCTGAGACCAATGGCGTAGCTGCAACCCAGGGCGAGCATGACCAGCAGTTGGCCACGCAGAAAGGCCATCAGCATGGTGTCGGCATCCCGGCTCAAAAGACGTATTAAGGGTGCATGCTTTTGCGGAATCCACTGATCAATCCGGACCAGCAAACGCGGCCAGTCCCGTAATAAATAAAAACCCAGAACCGGCACCAGAATGATGCTTAATGCGCTGGTCAATAGCCCTGACCCGGAGCTCAACGCAACTTGTACGCCATGTCCCAGCCATGTGGCCAGTTTCTGGGCATTACTGGTGGCATAGTGGGAAACAGCGCCGCTATCCAGTTGAATACCCGTTGCTGCGGCAATTTGCGGGATCAAACGGCTTTGCAGTAATCCTCCATATTTTTGCAGATACTCCACAAAAAGCAGGGATTGATGCTTGATGACCGGTAACAGGGCCATGATGCTACCCGCAAAAATCAGCAGGACAATCACAAACACCAACGTGGTGCCCCAACTGCGGCCAATGCGATGACGCTGGAGATAAGTCACCAGAGGGTTACCCAGATAGGCCAAAATGGCTGCCAGTAAAAAGGGGGTAAGAACGGGAGACAGACGAATCGTCAACCACCCCAGCAAAATCAAAATGGCCAGGAAAAAAAAGCGTTGCATGAATTGACGTATGCTCCGTGTGGATCAAGCCGCGAATAAGCAGAGTATATCAGTCGTGTAGGGTTCGGCTATGGGCGTTCTTGTCGATGCCGAGAATATCCATGAAGGTGGAAAGTACGCGGGATCTTTGCAGACTTTTGGGGACGGCAATATAGCTTCTCCAGACCGGGCTGGGGGCGGCTATGCGGATACCATGAAGTCCCCAATCCAGGCGTTTTTCAAAAACCGTTCGGGTGATGAAGCCTACTCCGAGTCCGGCTTGAACCATGGCGCCCACCGATTCCACATCAGCTACTTCCACGAAGCGTTGTGGCTGAATATCTCTGGCGTTAAAAACGCCTTCCATGATTTTGCGCACACCCGAGGAAGGTTCCCGCCAGATGATCGGATAAACCTGAAAATCCTGAATGGGAACTTCCGCGTGAATGGCGAGGGGATGGTCATGGGGCACGATGGCGATGATTTCATCCGCACACCAGGGCAGTTTTTCGTAGTAGGCGGGGAGGTTGGGAATATCCATATCCCCCTCAAAAAAAAGAATGTCAATTTCGGAAAGCTGAATATCCTGCCAGTAGGTCACGCCACTTTTGATATGCAGATTGATATCTGGATGATTGCTCTGAAATTTTTGCAGGTAGGCCGGGAGGATGTGGTTGGCGATCAGGCTGGTCGAGGCAATGCGCAAATCGCCACTTTGCAGGGATTGGCGGCGGATGACCTGACGTTCTATGTCGCTGATTTTGTCACGGAGCTGGCGGATGTCGGGCAACAGAGCTTGACCTGCATCTGTCAGGCGAATGCTGCCTCCCTCCCGGATATAGAGGGGCTCGCCGACTTCTTCCGAGATTTTATGCAGGCGTTCAGAGATCGCGGGTTGTCCGCGATGCAGGCGGGAGGCGACTTCACTGACGCTGCCGGTTTCGGCGAGCAGTAAGAGGGTCAGCCATTGTTCTGCGCTAATATTCATCAATTAATCCGAATCAATATTCAACTAAATCGATTTGTTTGAATTTCAAGGATAGCGTACCGTCAAAATAAAATCATTTCCAAGAGTTGGTAATGCCGGAAAATATCCCAATTGCACCTGAAGTATTGACCCATGTAATCGAAAGAGAAGTAGGCGGATGGCAGGGCAAGCTGCGCCATAACCCTTTATTTCACCTGTTGTTGGCCTTTTTTGTTGGCATCATCGCCGGGTTGGGAGCGGTGGCGTTTCGGCGTCTCATCGGCCTGATGCATAACCTGTTTTTCTTTGGTCAGTGGTCCTTTTCTTTTAATGCGCTGAAACATTCGGATGCCAGTATCTGGGGTGCCGGAATCATTTTGGCCCCCGTTATCGGTGGTCTGATTGTGGTCTGGCTGGTGCGCAACTTTGCGCCCGAGGCCAAAGGTCATGGCGTGCCCGAGGTGATGGATGCCATTTACTACAAGCGCGGGGTGATTCGCCCTGCCGTGGTATTGATCAAGGCGCTGGCTTCGGCCATTACCATTGGGAGTGGTGGCTCAGTGGGCCGGGAAGGGCCCATTATCCAGATGGGCGCAGCCTTTGGGTCCAGTCTGTCGCAATGGTTGCGCTTGCATGAGTGGCAGCGTCTGGGCTTGATTGCTGCCGGTGCCGGTGCCGGAATTGCGGCCACTTTCAATACGCCGGTTGGCGGCATTCTGTTTGCGGTGGAATTGATGCTGGTGGAAGTCAGTGCCCGCACTCTGGTGCCGGTCATGATTGCCACTGGAACGGCCACCTTTGTGTCCCGCCTGTTTCTGGGAAATCATCCTTCTTTTGTGATTCCTGCCAGCATTATTGCCAGTACAGCCCATGAAACGGTTGCCGATTATGTAGCGTATGTGGTTTTTGGATTGCTGGTAGGGGGCGTAGGTTTGCTGTTCACCAATACCCTTTACTGGACTGAAGACTTTCTGGAAAAATGGTTAAAAAATGCCTATCTGCGCACAATTTTGGGAATGGCTGCGGTGGGTCTGACCATGTATTTGGTCCAACGCTGCACCGGACATTATTATGTGGAGGGCGTGGGTTATGCCACGGTCCAGAATGTTCTGGAAAGTACCCTGCTGAATCCCGGCTTTCTGCTGCTGTTGTTGGTATTGAAGGTGTTTTCCTTTGCGGTCACCTTGGGTTCGGGAGGATCCGGCGGGGTTTTTTCTCCTTCCCTGTTCTTGGGAGCCGTGCTGGGGGGCGCTTTCGCTGCCCTGGTAAGTCACTGGATTCCGGACTATCAGATGGGTATGGCGGTGGGAGCAGCACTGGGTATGGCAGGGATGGTCGGGGCATCTACCGGGGCCGCCGTCACTGGCGCCGTCATGATTTTTGAGATGACCAATGACTACCACATCATTATCCCGTTGATCGTGGTATCGGGCTTGGCTTTTGGTGTGCGCAGACTGTTTACCCGCGAGAGCATCTACACGCGCAAGCTGATCCGGCGGGGACATTTTATTCCTGAAGCCCGGCACAGCAATCTTTACCTGATGCGTCCTGCGGCGCAACTCATCGAAACGCCCATGGTGCGCCTGCGCGGAGACCGGACATTGGAGGATTTGCAAAAAATACTCCTGCATCGTCGTGAGCTACCTCATGTGCTGATTATTGAAGGGACCATGCCTTTGGCGGTCATTCCTGCGCATCGGGTGGCAGAAATTCTGCGTCGGGAAATCCGCCATGTGCCCTTGAGTGATCTGGCCAGTACCGACTGGGTAGCGGTGCGTGATGACAGTCAGCTTTATGATCTGGTTGCCCGTCTGCGCGCCTGTGCCTGCGAGACGGCGCTGCTCTGCAAAAAGGATCCCCCCGAACATCATGAGGATGTGGTGGCTGTGGTGACCGTGGAAGATATTCTCAGTTATGCCTCTCTGCCTCAGGTCCTGCTGCGACCGGAGCGCGGTCCGCAATGAGTCGGGATACCGTACGATGAAACAGGCATGGACAAGCCTGTGCCGCACTCTCCATGATCGGCTTTCCCCGGTGGGTGAAGGGCCCGGCTTGATCCTTCTTGGTGCCCTTGTGGGCTTGTTAGCCGGTGGTGGTGCTTTGCTTTTCCATTATCTGGTAGCGCTGCTCCACAACCTGTTTTTTCAGGGAAGCTGGAGTTTTTATTACAACGAGCATTTGCCATCCACACCAGCACGTTGGGGACCGTGGGTGATTCTGGTGCCGGTATTGGGTGCCTTTCTGGTCACCATTCTGGTGCAACGGGTCACCACGGAAGTTGAAGGTGCAGGCGTCAGTCAGGTGATGGAGTCGGTGCACACGGATGGCGGACGCATACGCCCCATTATTGCCGTTTTACGGCCACTGGCGACGGCGCTGACTCTGGGTTCGGGAGGTTCTGCGGGGCGCGAGGGACCCGCCATGCAGTTTGGTGCGGCAATGGGCGCATTAATGGGCCATGTGCTGCCCATGTCCGACAGTCGCCGTATTCATCTGGTGGGTTGCGGAGTCGGTGCGGGCATCGCAGCGGTTTTTAATGCCCCTCTGGGTGGCTGGTTTTTTGCCATGGAAGTCATTGTGCCCGACTGGCGCCCCTGGACGGTGTTATCCACGCTGGTAGCAACGGTTTCCGCGACCTGGATCACGGAAACCGGTCTGGGCAATTTTCATATTCTCGCCTATGTGCCCACACCGACACTTTCCGGGAGCCTGATGCTTCCGGCTTTTGCGCTGCTGGGCATTGTGGCAGGTTTGATGAGCTTTTTGTTCATACAGTTGCTGACCTGGACAGGGCAGACCAGCAAACACTACTTGCCCAATCCTTATTTGCGACACATGAGCGCCATGTTACTGGTGGGGTTGCTCCTGTATGGAATGTTCTGGTTTACCGGCCATTATTACCTGATTGGTGGCAGTTATTTTGCTATTTCGGAAATTTTGACCGGTCACTTACACCTGCTCGGCTTTCTGATTTTACTGTTGATTCTGAAGGGCGTTGCCACCAGCCTGACCATTGGTACGGGCGGTTCTGGCGGGATTTTTTCGCCTTCCCTGTTTATGGGGGCGGCCATGGGTGCAGGCGTTGGTTATCTGGCAGAGGGCTTGCTGGGTTGGCATGGCAGTATTCCACTATTTGCCATGTGCGGAATGGCGGGGATGGTTGGGGCAAGTACCGGAGCCCTGATCAGTGCGCCGGTCATGGTGGTGGAATTGACGAATAATTATCATATTCTGCTCCCGGCCATGGTCACCTCACTGACGGCTTTTGCATTGCGCCGGGTGTTTCTGGAGCAAAGTATTTATACCTACCCGCTCTTCAAAAAGGGTCTGGATATTCTGGAAAATCATTATGTTGTCCAGGAAAAAATCCACCCGGATAAATCGTCCGATAAATAGCCAGCAAGGAGCCGTACATGAAAAACCCTGAAGCCGCACTCAATCAAAAGGAACGCCGCGCCGTATTTTCCCTGGCCGGAATATTTGGCCTGCGATTGTTGGGACTCTTTCTGGTTCTCCCGGTGTTTTCTGTTTATGCCCATGGTTTACGAGGTGCCATGAACCATCCGGTGTTAATAGGTATTGCTCTGGGAGCCTATGGACTGACCCAGGCCTTTTTTCAGATTCCCTTCGGCAAACTTTCTGACAAATGGGGACGCAAGCCGGTCATTGCCATAGGGCTGCTGATTTTTGCCATTGGCAGCGCCATCGCTGCTACGGCGACCAGTATTGAATGGTTGTTGATTGGCCGTATTGTGCAAGGGGCTGGCGCAGTGGCGGCTGCCATTATTGCCCTGACCGCCGACCTGGTCCGGGAAGAACGCTGGACCAAGGCTATGGCGATTATCGGCATTACCATTGGCATCAGTTTCAGTATTTCCCTGATTCTTTCTGCACCGCTTGCAGGCTGGATTGGGGTGAGTGGCATATTCTGGTTCACTGCGGTCTTGTCCCTTGCCGCCATTGGCGTTCTTTACCTGGTGATTCCGGCGGTTCCCACCCGCTTTCATCGCGATGCGGAAATGAGCCCGGCCATGTTGGGCGAGGTGTTGCGCGATCCCAGTTTGTTGCGTCTGGATTTTGGCATTTTTTCCCTGCATACCGGACTCACGGCCATATTCGTGGTGCTGCCGCTGGTGCTGATTGATCCCCGGCATCCCCTGCTCAGCCTGAATGATCAATGGATGCTATATTTGCCGGTCATGCTGCTCTCTTTTGTAGCCATGCTGCCGATGATTATCGTGGGTGAAGCCAAGCGGAAGCTCAAGGAAGTATTCATCATCGCCATTGCGATCTTACTGGTTTCGGTCATTTTGATGGCGCTGTCAGCTCATAATATCTGGCTGATTGCCGTAGCGCTTTTCCTGTTTTTCATGGGCTTCAATGTGCTTGAAGCCAGCCTGCCTTCGTTGGTCGCCAAATTCTGTCATCCCGGTGCCAAAGGTACGGCAACCGGTGTCTACACCACGTCCGAATTTCTGGGTGCTTTTTGTGGAGGCTTGCTGGGTGGTTTGCTGTATATTCCGGGGGCGCGTAATTACAGCCATATTTTCTGGGCGGTAGCCATTATTTATGCCATCTGGCTGGTGGTTGCCCTGACCATGCAAAGGCCCCGTTACCTGGCGACGCGGGTGTTTACCTTGACGGAATCTGCCGAGCGTCAGAGTAATCTGGAGACCCGTTTGCTGGCGCTTCCGGGTATTGCTGAGGTAGCGGTATTCAAGGATGAAGGCGCGGTCTACTGCAAGGTGGACAGCAAAGTGTATGACGAGCAGGCAGTGATGGGCGTGCTGGCGGATACCTGAGCCGGATCCGACAGTTTTTTATAGTCAGAAACGGCCCTTGGCGGGGAGGTTTTTGCTCTAACATTCCTTTTGGGCTTATGAAATTGTTTTAGCTGTTTTCAGGACGAGGCACTTTTTATCAACAGCGCATTGATAGCCTGCAGGTCCGCCATATTGATTTGTCCGGAGGCGGCCTTGAGCTGCACCCGGGCAATTACCTGATTGTAGAAAGCGACGTTGTAGTCCTGCTCGGCCCGCACGTAGTCGGTGGCGGTGTGCAGCAGGTCGATGATGGAGCGGGTGCCCACTTCATAGCCCTTGCGCGTTCCTTCCAGGGATAGTTTGGCAGAGTCCACGGTTTCTTTGGCGGCCTTGAGCTGCGCCACACTGTTTTTCAGATTGAGAAAAGCAGTTTGGGTGTTCAGGGTGACGTCATCGCGCACATTGGCAACATGATCCACACTGGCTACGGTTTGCGCCTGGGCTTTTTGCACGGAGGCGGAAATGTTACCGCCTTCATACAGGGGGACCGACAAGTTCAGGCTGACGCCGGCCTGATTCATGACCAGCCCCGGAAAGGGATTCCCGAGGGCATGCTGGGCTACACCCTGCAGGTTGACCACCGGCCAGCGCGCGCGCTGATGGTATTGGACTTCCTGCTGGGCGGTGTGGAGCTGGGCCTGGGCCTGGTGCATCAGCGGCTGATCCTGAACAGCACTGTGCACCCAGCTCTGCATATCATCAGGCTGCGGACCCAGGGCCCGATAATGGCCTAAAGGTTCCAGCACGCCGATGGGATGATGGGTCAGGCGCTGTAACTGTTTCTCGGCGATCGCCACCCCGTTGCTGGCTTTGATGAGATCGGCTTCGGCGGCATCAACCCGGGCTTGGGCTTCACGCACGGCGATAATGTCTCCCGTGCCTATTTTCAGGGTGGCTTCGGTTTGCTGATAAATGCTTTCCAGCAGCGATTTCTGCTTTTGCGCCACCCGTTCCTGGGCCTGGGCTTCCAGCACCCCGAAATAGGCCTTGGCGACCTGCAGGGCGAGCTGCTGTTCGGTGTAGGTCAGGCCGGCAGCACTGGCCTGTATGCGCGAGTCTGCCTGTTTCAGCGCCGTCCAGGCCTGGCCGTTGAATACGGATTGGGTGATATTGACGCTGTAGCTGTCGGACAAATAGGCGCGATTAATATCGATATTGCCAAAGCCGGTAATGTCGGCGGTATTGAAGCCCACCGCTGCACCAACCCCCACATGGGGCAGCAAGGCTGAACGCGCCAGGGGCTTGTCCTGCATTTGCGCGGCCAGTTCGGCGCGGGCCTGGGCCAGTACCGGATCGGTATGGTAGGCCTGCTGATAGGCGTCAATCAGGTTTTCTGCCCAGGCAGAACTGCTGCTCAACAGCAACGCAGCGGCAAGCAACGACAAAGCAGAACGATGGGCGTGCATGGGCATTTCCTGAGCCTGAAGGAGATTCCAGACAATACCGACCGATCGGTCGGTAGTCAAGAGCTCGTGGGCAAAGGGCTTTTCATCGCTTATGCTACGAAGCTCTATTTGGCGATATTTTTGGCAGGATCATGACGTTGTCTCCCTTGGTTTGCTGTGCTTTGGCCTATCCCGATCGTCTTGAGAAGGTATTTGCAAGTCTTGCCGAAACAGATTGGTCGCAGTGGCTGGATAGTAGTGCCCGGACGCCAGGGCAGGGGAGATACAGCATTATGGTGACGCAACCGCGTCGCCGTATCTGGCAGCATCAAGGACAATTGTGGGTGGCCGATGGCAATCAGCCCGCACAGCTTTCGACATCTTCATTGTGGCAGGTCTTGCGGGAAAGTCTTGCCAATCTGCCTGCAACGCAGTTGCCTCAGGGCGAAGATCTGCCCTTTACCGGCGGGGTTCTGGGTTACCTGGCTTATGATTTTGCTTTGGCGGAGCAGGGGCTTGCAATGTCCGCGACTGCGACCTGGCCCGAAGCAGCCTTTGGCGTTTACGATACGGCCTTCATGGTTGACCATCTGGAGTCTTGTTCCTGGCTGCTTGCCCCGGAAGATCAGATGGCCAGTGTACGTTTACAATGGGAAGCCCGATTGGCAGCTGTCCGGGAGCCTGCCCTATGGCCGGTGTTCCAGACGCACGGAGCGGTGCAAGCACAATGGTCTCCCGCCCAATATCACCAGGCTTTTCGTCAGGTGGAGGCTTATATTCACGCCGGTGATTGTTATCAGATCAATTTGGCACAAAAGTTTTCTGCCGCCTTTAGTGGCTCACCCTGGTATTTATATCAGCAGATGCGATCAATGAATCCGGCAGCTTTTTCGGCTTATCTGTGCTTTCCCTGGGGGAGTGCATTGAGCTTTTCCCCAGAGAGATTGCTGCAGGTCCGCCAGGGACAAATGCAGGTTCGGCCCATCAAAGGGACACGGCCCCGCTCTGCAGATGCTGTGCAGGATATCCGCCTGGCCGAAGACCTGCTGCATAGCCCCAAGGATCGTGCGGAAAATGTGATGATTGTGGATTTGCTGCGCAATGATCTGGGTAAGGTAGCGAAAACAGGTTCCATGCAGGTGACCCAGCTTTGTGGTCTGGAATCCAACGCCCAGGTCCATCATCTGGTCAGTGTGGTGGAAGCCCAATTACAGGATGGATTAGACCCCCTTCACGCATTGGCTGCCTGCTTTCCGGGAGGGTCCATCACGGGTGCGCCCAAGCGTCGTGCCATGGAAATCATCCATGAACTCGAAGCCGCATCGCGCGGCCTTTATTGTGGCAGCATCGGTTATATCGACCGCAGTGGAAGAATGGATATGAATATTGCTATCCGTACCATCACGGCCAGCCAGGGAGAACTGCAGTTCTGGGGAGGTGGAGGCATTGTCTCGGACTCTGTGGCTACTGCGGAGTATCAGGAAAGCCTGGACAAGGTGGCTTTGTTCCATCGGGAACTTGCAGCACTGCGCGGTCTCGCATAGAGTCCGACCCTTGATTCACTTTTGAAAGTCAGGCATGTCCCGAAAAAAACTCCACACCCGATGGCAACTGCTGTTACAAATTGTTTTTACCATTGGCGTTCTGTTCTGGCTTTTGCATAACACCAACTGGCCGTCGCTCAGTCAACGTTTTGCAGAAATGCGGCCCTGGTGGTTTGTCGCGGCCATGGCCTCCTATGCTCTGAATTTATCGGTATCGGTTATTCGCTGGCGCATTATTCTCTTGGCTATGGAGCGCACGGCTCCCATCCTCTGGTTGTTGCGGCTGAATTGGGTTGGGGCCTATTTTAATCAGGTATTGCCCGGGGCGGTTTCCGGTGATGTGATTCGTGCCTGGTACACCCGTCAGCAAACCGGTTCCATGCCGCTGGCGCTTGCAGCGGTTTTTGGTGACCGCTTTATGGGGATGGGCGCTTTGATTGTCATTGCAGCGGTCGCCTTTGCTCTGGGTGGAGCAAGGGTGGGGCTGCTCCCGCAAATGGGCTGGACCATCGGGATTCTGCTATATGCCTATGCACTGATTGTTCTTCTCATTTTAAGCCCGCTACTGAATTTTCTCGAAAAAATTTCCGGAAAACTCGGCGACAAGCTTCATGATATTCGGTTGGGGATGAGCGCACTGCTGCGCCATCGTCTGGCATTGAGCGCGACCATTGTTCTGTCTTTTACGATTCAGTGCATATCAGTTCTGACCTTCTGGCTACTCGCCCATGCTCTTGGCGAGGCCCCGGACGCCGTAGCACTCTGGGTAGTGTGGCCGGTAATCAGTCTGTTTCTGGCCCTGCCCATATCCTTTGCCGGTTGGGGGCTGCGAGAAGGCCTGATGGTTTTCTATCTGGGCTATTTGCACATGGGGCATGATCAGGCTTTGGCGCTTTCCCTGTTGCTCGGCTTCACCATGGTCCTGACCAGTCTGCCGGGTGCCTTGTTGTGGATAGGATTACACCGTCATCATGAAGCACCGCCTGATCTGCAGCATTAGGCCGGTGTCCACTGATAAACAATATTTTTACCGCGAGCATCTTCTTCGACCATGATCAGGTACTGCCCGTTTTTCCGGCGCAGGGCATGAACAGCGTGAATCATGTCCACCCAACCGCTTTGATTGCCCACCGCCGCTCCCGGTGAAATGTTCCCTACCTTTGCCCCATTGTCGAGGCGGAAAATAGTTACTACCGCATCCTTGCCTGCGGTGGGAAATACGGCGATGGTAAACAGATAATCACCGGCAATATCAAATGCTTTTGGTGGTAAGCCATGTCCGTCTTCGGGCATATTGGCCGCCCAGCGAAATTGCGCTTTTCCGCTTTTCCAGTGATCATAGCGCGCGACGACTGCGCCTATCAGCCCCCAGCTTTTTTTGCCTTTATTGGCGGTGTAGCCACCGATATAGAGACTATCGCTGCTGCTGTCATAATGTGCACGAGTCACCCGGGTAAATAATTCGGGCACCGGATATTTTACCGGAGATTTAAAACGGGGAATGCCCGCATCAGACCAAGCAGCAAAGGCATAATGCCAGATGTTTTGATCGGGTGTTTGCCCACGCCAGATACCCCCTTCCGCGTCCACGTTCCAGGCAAATCCATCGCCCTTGAGGCTGGCCACATGATGGGCAATTTGGCTTGGGGCCGGTTCAAAGGCGTATAAGTCGTATCCGCCTCCGGTTTGTCCCATGGTGTACAGCAGTCTTTTCCCCTGCAGATGGCGTAGTTCGGTGGAGCAGGCATCTTTGCCCATAATGCGTGGATCATCAGGGTAGCGCACAGCGTCCAGAGTAATGGCCTCTGCCTGCCAGCCTTTGCCGGGCTCCTGGTCAGGCTCATAGGAAAAAATGGATTCAGGACCATAAACCACTGTGCCATCACTGCGGGGGTCAAAACAGAAAGCGGTCACCCAGGCATATTTTGATAACTCCCAACGCAATTGCTGCTGGGGGTTTAAAGAACGAATAAGCACCGGAGAATTGGAATTGGGTCCAAAACACATGCCGACATAAAGATTACCAGCAGCATCCAGGCCGGCCCCGCGCAGGGCAAAAAACTTGTTGGCAGCCATTTTTCCCGGTGTGCCCGCCCGCAGCCCACCCTGAACCCCATAACGCTGATTGAGTTGTGGTTTAGAAGAGAGGGTATAACTCAGTACCTGTTGATCCGGACCATTATCGCAAATCAGCAGAACATCATTTTTATCGATGGAAATAGCCGTAGCTTTGGCCACATTGCCAATCCGACTGGGCAATATCTGACCATCCAAACCATAATGCAGGATTTGCCCTTTTTGTATCACCCACAAGGAGTTTTTCGAGTCGATGGCGAGGCCGGTGATATCCGATAATGGAAGGGTGTTGCGGACGCTCATATCCTGCGGATTGCGGATCTGAATGCCGCCTCCTTTGAGGGCCAAGGCCAGGGTTTCTGCGCGTCCTGCCATGGCGAGTGCCAATCCGGATTTGCTGTGCGCCTGGTATTTAATGGCCGATTGAATATTGTGTGGATCGCTCCAATAAAATTGTAATAAGTCCCCTGCAGTATTGGTGATAAAAAGCAGATGGCCGATTACGGCTACACTGGTTCCTGCGGTGCCCCAACCCCAGGCCCTTGAACGGACTTCCCCATCGGCCATGAGACATTGGACATTGGTATCATTGTCCCGATATAGGCCGGTACAACGCCCAGCCTCATCCCACAAGGATGCGGTCAGCACGGTACCATCATCCGTGACAGTCATGGCCACAATTTCATCCTGAACCCAGCGACCGGAACCGTTTTGACCCTTTCCGGCAAAGCTGTTGCCAATCCACGAGGTGGAATATTGTCCATGCAGCAGTGACAGCTCTGAACCTGCAAAAGCCCGAGAGATCAGGTTGTGAGAGTAAAAAGCAATACCCGCAACCGGCAGCGCCACTCCACTCAGTCCGGCAAATTTCAGGAAGGTACGACGATTATGCATGTAGAACCGCCTCACTATGATTAAATGCGTCAAATGGCCCGAGAAAGCATGGTCTGGCTTCGAGTGTAACGGATTACTGTGCTCATGGCGGTATGATGCGTTGCCACAGGGCGTGGCATCAAGATATAATTCAGTATCCGAGATGCTGGCGTAGCTCAGTCGGTAGAGCTACTGATTTGTAATCAGTGGGTCAGGGGTTCGATTCCTCTCGCCAGCACCAAATTAAAACAATGACTTATGCTTATGGATAAGTCCTTTTTCTTTGCCAAATTGAATTTTCGCTCAATAAATGCTCAAATGCATCACAAGTATGATTGAGCAGGAGAACGAAAAATGGCATCCATTGGCCCTCGTTATGACCGGGACAAGAACCTAATTGGCTGGCAAGCGCGGGTAATCCGAAAGGGATACCCCACAAGTTCCAAAACCTTCCGACAGAAAAAAGATGCAGAGCAATGGGCACGGTCCATTGAAAACGAAATGGACAAGGGCATCTGGCGGGACCGGAGTGAAGCAGAACATACCACGCTCAAGGATGCGCTTAATCGTTACGCTCAAGAAATCATCCCAACTAAGAAAAGCGGAGATCGAGAAATAGGCTATCTGAGGCAATGGCAAAAACGCCCCATTGCAAAGCGCTTTATGGCATCCATTGAGGGGCAGGATGTGGCAATGTCAATAAAAGAGATGGAAGCCGAAGGGAAGGGGCCAAACACGATCAGGCTTCATCTTGCCCTGCTTTCCAATTTATACAATGTCGCAAAGAAAGAGTGGCGGATGTCCTCTTTAGACAACCCAGTTGAATTGGTCCGCAAACCCAAGTTGCCCCAAGGCAGAGATAGGCGATTAATTGATGACGAAGAAACACGTCTGCTGGCTGCGTGCGACGAAGGGTTGACCGCATGGTTGCGTCCCGCAATTCTATTTGCGATTGAAACCGCCATGCGGGCCGGTGAAATACTGGAAACATGGAGGTATCTGAAAGATGCCGAAGGGAACAAGGTTAAAACGAAAGTCAGCGATGGCTTGCAATGGTCAGACATTGATTTAAAAAAACGCACGGCACACCTGACCAAGACGAAAAATGGCGACGCACGAACAGTTCCTTTATCCAGTCGGGCCATTCAGTTGCTGCAGGAATTGCCCCGGTCACATGACGATGGCCGCGTATTTGGAACAACATACGAGGCGATAAAACAAGCCTTTGCCCGTAACTGCGCCCGTGCTGGCATCGAGGACTTGCATTTTCACGACCTGCGACACGAAGCCACTAGCCGTTTTTTTGAAAAAGGCTTCAACCCAATGGAAGCGTCTGCAATTACCGGCCACAAGACCTTGCAGATGTTGAAGCGGTACACTCACTTAAAAGCTGAAGATCTGGCCAAAAGATTGGACTGAAACCCCATATGACCCAAAAAAGTCCCTTCCGTTGCATTTTTTTGACTATCAAACATATAGTCAAAAAATAAATACAATAAAATTGTTATAAAAGCCTATAAAGTATCTCATTGGGATGCCTCATAGACCGGATAGAAGTCATTCCAGCAATAATGCCAAGTCTAAATTGGACGCCATCCAAGGTGATATATCGTGATTATGATCGGGGTGTAGCAAACCCCCGCAAAAAAGGCCACCGTCAGTTTGAGTTTGTGGGCGGAGAGATATGAATGCAATACATTTTCCCATTATGGATGGCATATTGCCCAATCAAATCATATTGCCGGGCATGTTAAACACGGCGTACCATTGCCCTGAATCCGGGATACTGTTTTCAGGATTTTTTTCGACCTGGGGAGGCATATAAAAGCTCTTTGGCTGGCCAGTGCGAACCGCTATGGCAAAGCCGGGGCCATCCGGAGCCGTATTACCGAAAAATGTAAATACTGCCAGATAACAATGTGTTACATCTCCGCCGGCCGCCCAGTTCTGCAGCAATGAATCCCGCAAGGCGCTGCTGGATTGGACCAGATCAAAGTCCCGCACACCGGAAAACTGCAATTTGTTACCCCATACTTATCGCCAAGCTACCCATCAACACTCTTCCCTGTTGATACCTAGCCAACTACATTGATTATAATAAACATTATGCTACCAGCACGCACCCAAACCGTGCTCTTATTTTAAGTTTATTATTTGCTAATCAATGATATGCCGAGTAGGCGGCTTTGTCACTTGCCATCCGTCCGTCTGTTTTAAATTTTTTATAGAGCATTAAAAATTTTCATGGAAATCTATTCAAAAGCCACCTCAGTATCACAACTGTAATCATAAAATCTCAATAAAAATGCGTTTCTATAAGTTACTTTTAACGAAAAACAGGAAATTCCCTGGCTCTGCCGGGGTGACAGTAGATGTTTGACATATAGTGGCGTCCATCGGAGAACCGACGCTGTGAGCCGCCAAGCACACGACGAAGTAGAAACCGATCGACGAGATATTGGGCCTAAGGCACAGCAGGTGGGAGTGTAAATATCACATAGTATTTATTCCGAAGTGCCGACGTAGGGTGTTGTATGGTCAGTTACGGAATGATCTTGGAGAGGTATTTCGGGCTTTGTCCCGGCATAAGGAAAGCCGGATAGAAGAAGGACATCTGATGGTTGACCATGGGCCTATGCTGATTTCGATACCGCCGAAGTACGCAGTATCCAGTGTGGTGGGTTACATCAAGGGCAAGAGCGCGATCCATTTAGCACGGACTTACGGTGAACGGAAGCGTAAGTCCGTGGGTCAGCATTTTTGGGCGCGCGGATATTTTGTATCGACGGTGGGCAGAGATGAAGCGATGATTCGGTATTATATTCGCTATCAGGAGAAAGAGGATGAACGAGTAGATCAGTTGAACATATGGAGCTGATCCGTGCCACCCAGTGGTGGCGCCAAAACTGAGTGGCCGCGTTAGCGTCCCCGTTTTAAGCCGCTTTGAGCGGCTCATGAACTAAAGCTCCCGGCTTTGCAGGGAGATATTTACTATTCTCTGTAACTCCTAATATCAGAAAGTTATGCGAGTGGAGTAATTTGTTGTTGATTCGTGAGTAAAAAGCCAGCACGGCGTATTCGTAGGCCTCTTCCATGCGATCATAGTCCTTCCAAAAGTTTTCATCTTACTTCTTGGTGGATATATGATCGTATTTTTTAAATCTCGATAATTGATAGACCTTTTTTCCATTTTGTCTCGTTATAATCCATGAATTTATAGCCTATCTTTTGTTTCCGCATCGTCCCATATTGTTGTAATCATTCGAGCGCAATCTCGAAGAAAATCACTCTTATGGTAAATATAATCCGCAAGATCCATCCAACACATGTGGTGGTTCGTGCATATCCAATGAATGTCACCAATTTGGTGTTTAAAAATAGACAAAATGGTGACATTCATTGGCATGACGACAAATGGCACTAATATGGTGACAATATGGTGACAAATAGCAACAAGCACAAACCTGACTGCTATGCCGCACTGCTTAGCAAAAAAAATTGCGCAGGAATCAAAAGCGAGAGGTCCAACAATCCATACCAATAGGTACCTTTTGATGCAGCACAAGACTGAAGCACAACGAGGATGTTCATTGAAATTATGGAAGATAGCCATTTGGCCATGCATTCTGTAGAAACTGATATTTGAAGGATCTCTTAGATATTTTTCCAATGAGCCTAAATGCAGATTACTGTGGCGATTGTGTAAGATGGAAATAGGGATGTTTATCTCCAATAATTGGCATAGCCGAACGCTCTCCAACACGCCCGGAGGAAAAGTCATCAGCAACACGAAAACATCGTTAACCGACTATCTTTTAACAGAGTTTTTTTGTGGTTTTTTCTGTGCTAATAAAATTGCATTCGATAAACCTAGAGGGGGGAGTATTTTAAGAAAAGCAAAATAAGATGTTTATGTATGATATATTTACGCCATTATTTTCGGAACGCAAAAAACAGCTCCTCGACGTGAGCGGTCTACTCTATGAGCCGTTTTTCGCCATTCATGGGTGCTAAAGCTATTATTTTTCACGTGGAGAAAAATACGGGCCCCTGACTGGGTTAATTCAGCATGATGGTTCGGTCGCAGCTATTCCGACACCCACAGGTAAACCCAACCATTGCCGGATATGCTATACACTGAGAGCAGGTCTGGTTCCCGCGCCATTCTCAACCACCATTGGCCTTTGTACTCTGGTTTTCCAGTCTATTTAGACTCCAAAGCCAGAGTCCTTTCGGAACATGTTCAACTTCCAGAGTATGCCCGAAACAAGACCAGCGGTTCACTGCCGCCAATTCTGAAGGCTGGATGGATACTATTGAACCATACAGGTTGTAGCGCGATGCCAGGCCGCCACCACTGGCCCAATACAATGGCCATTGGACTCGAGCTGCACAGCGATTTCCAGATGTTGATCACGCCATATCAGGTAACGATCTGATGATGGGGATGAAACCCAGGCTGGCGGCAATCCACAGCGTGTCGTTGCAGACAATGCCACGATTACGCTCTCCACACCGTTTTCCCTGACGTAGCAGCGCAACCGTCCTTTTTTCCCAAGCTCCAGCAGAGTATCCCCCAGCCAGTTCCGATCCATCCGCACCATGCCGCTAGGGTATTGGCCGAATTGCTCCATAGGGAATATCGGGATATCGACTATATCCGGATGTGCGGCACCGGCGACGTCCAGACGGTGTGCCAAGAGGTTCCAGGCCTGAGCACAAGGAGTCGCAGGGTCCAGTCTGTCTTCGGAGGATTCTGTCACGGGTGGATAAATCTGGTCACTGATATCACTAGTGTCGATGGCCAACTTCTGCCGTGCCCAAGCCATCCATACCGACAAATCCGCTGCATGAGTGTCCCGCATGGGCGCATCTACCAAAGTCAGGGTTTGCGGCTGCTTTGCCCACGCAACCGCCAAACCCGGATTACTGGTATCGGCAAGGATTTGTTTCAGCGGCTTTTGTAAATACATCAGCGCTACTGGGCGACCTATGCCCGGAAGTCGGTCCCGTAGCAAAACAAAAAAGACCGGTCGGAGGGACAGCAAAACCCAACATTGCTCGCCGATATCGGCCTTGAGGTGTATCCAGTCCCGATCCAGTGGCGGAAACTCCAGGACCAGACTCCAGCGTAAGGATTCCGGCAATATCCCTGTGGGGAGGTGCAGAAATGCTTCCATTTGCGTTTCGGAAGCAATTTTCCAGAAATGGATGCCAGAAGTCAGGTGCAGGGTATCCGCCCCTACCAGCCCCACCCATTTCACGAACTGCAGGAGTCTGTCATCGCTGAGCGTGCGATTGCCTCCGAGCAGGCCCATCAGATTGCTGCGGCTGATCCCGAATCTGCGCGCTATTTCGACCAGGCTGAGCGGGGAAAGCGTCAGCACGTTACGGAAATCATCCATGGGGATGGGGTAGGGGCGGATAGGCATGCATTCCTCTAGGACAGGGCTTTTGAACGAACTGCATTATAGGTTATGCAGCCATCGTTCTGCAAAACGGTGACAGACAGCGTTAAAAAAGACATTATGCAAAAAAGGCTAAACGGAATCGTTCACAATAGGTGTCGTTCTGTGCAGTAACGGATCGCATCATGGTTTATGACGGGTAATCACATTTGTTACCTAGTGGCGAAACATTCCTGACTTGCGAAGGCGAATGACGAGATTGCAGCGGAAGCGGTCGTTCAGCGGACAGTCCATCATGCTTTTCGCAACTCGTCACTATGGCCGTAATCCGTGGCAGTCTTTTAAGAACAGTTTTCGAGAATCACAACCATTCGATTTACTGTATCATCGAATCGGTGATGGGATCCGGCAGATCTCCTTGCGCGGGCTGCGACAGGCTCAAGAGAAGTGACATCTAATATCCATGTCTTGGAACATGAAACGCATGGTCATTTTGCGTCTGTATGGCAGAAAGATGCAGATAAACCACAAAAAACGGGGGAATTGGGGGGTAGTCCGAAGTTAAAGCCGAGGGGCTGCTAGTGTAGTGTTGCATTCTGTTTGCTGCTTAAGTGGCTGTTGGCGCGAATGACCTTTTGCAGGATGTCGCGGGCGGTTTTGGTCAAGATGAAGGATTTGGGATGGGTGTTGTGGTGGTCGATGTACCCCTCAATGGCCTGGATGAGTTCAGGCACACTGGTGAACACCCCACGACGTAATCGCTGGGTCGTGATATCCCGAAAGAAACGCTCGACCATGTTGAGCCAGGATGCTGAAGTGGGCGTAAAGTGCATGTGAATACGCGGGTGCTTGTCGAGCCACGCCTGTACTACCGGGTGTTTATGGGTCGCATAGTTGTCGGCGATCAGATGCAGAGCCTTGTCCTTGGGCGTCTGCCGATCAATTTTCTTCAGGAACTTCAGCCATTCCACATGGGTATGTCGCTGTTGACACTGCCCGATGACCTGGCCATCCAGCACGTTGAGTGCGGCAAACAAGGTCGTAGTGCCATTACGTTTGTAGTCGTGGGTCATCGTTTCTGCGCGGCCCTTTTTGAGGGGAAGTCCCGGTTGGGTCCGGTCCAGGGCCTGTACCTGACTTTTTTCATCTCCGGCTTACTCTGCGTGGTCAATTCTACCAGACGGGCCACATCCACATGGAGCTGTTTTATCATCATAAACCTTAAGTTTCACCAAGAGTGCAACACCACACTAGTGTGGCCTGGGCCACGGTTTACTCACAGTAACCCGAAAATCCGGCGAGCGCTGATGATAACGTGCTCATTTATTTACTGGATGCCCAATACACAACAAAACCACCTTATGTGAGTCGCCAGATAACCTTTGGAAATTGTTTGCAAAAATGGGACCAGTGATCAATCTGACTGATTCAATGTTGAGATTTTAGAGCTCTTGACCACTTGCTCAGAACGGCCTAAACTGAAGCTACATTTTTTTTGATAATCTTCAATTTTTGTCGTTGCTTTCAGCAGGTTTAATTATGTTATTTATCATTCGACCTATTCACCGATGGGCAAAGAAGTACGATATAAAGCATCACCATATCTTGCTGGCATGGGCTCTGTTATGTCTACTGATTCCAGCTCTTACCCTATTCATTACATTGGGAGTAAGATTTACCACTGTGGCGCAAGTACTGTCTATTTTTATAATGGGATTATCTATCGGTGTGTATTTCTATATTCTATTGCTTGCGGAAGAGGCTAGAATTTCTGGTGAATTATAGGTTTACTATATTTTATGGTCTTGCCAACCAATAAATTGCAAATAAATCTTAGAGATATAGTTGTCGCCTGGATGTAACGCTCATTATAGCTTCGCGCTGTGGTTCAGTGTGTAGTTGAAAACAAAATCTAATGTAAATTAAGCATTATTTATTTATAAAGAAGATCAACACAGAACCAAAAAAATCAATTGGCAGTCAGCACAAATCCAACTACCCATATAAACATCCTCTAATATTACCTGGTAAATTACTAACCGATACCTTCCTTTTTTTGTTCAATGAGGTGGCTCAATAGAGCGACTTCATGAGCTAAACGGTACTGCTGTTCTGTGACTTCCCATTCTCGGGCTTGTTCAGCATTATAGAACTCTTTGTCGCAAAGCTCTGAAAGCTGTTGACAGTTTATGCTATCGTTCAGAAAACCAATGAGTTCAATAAGCTGTTCATTACCCAGGATAGGTAATGCGGTGTCCAAGGTTAGTCCGTCTTTGCCGCTCAACTGCTCGGCCGCTGCGATTGTAGCAGCGTCCAGAGGATCTATATTTTCTAGTGTCATGGCACGTGATAGTGCAGCCTGCAGGTCAAACGTAGTCATAATACCTCCTGATTGATTGTGTCTAGACAAGCCATCCTTAGCCCCGACAGAGTTTCGAGGCTAACACTCCCAGCTTCTTTTTTGAACATTGTCATACAGTAACAAAAAACCGCGCGTTATACTCTCTTCCTTGATGCGTTGCTCGGAATCCCAGAAGGATACTTCGCATACCAATCGCGCCATATGATCTTGTAAACTGGAATAACGTAAGGAATCCGATTAAGCCCAGGAATCACCGGCGCCAGTACCGCAATCAATAACATTACGAGGAAAATCAAAAAGGCAATAAGATCACCATTTGGTGAATTTCCGATCGCTGGTATCTGATACAAGAATGTATAGGGCCACAACCACCACGCTCCAGGATAAGGCCCGGCTATATGGGACATACCCCACTCTCCACCCTTTTCATCAAAATGACCTGCTACTGTATTCATTATGGGGCCGCCCAAATACAAAAGTGGGCGTGTATAATTGGTCTCATAGGGTGCCATGTTGGGGTTAGTATTGAAAGTAAGCGCGGCTTCCAACAAGCCCGTACGAGCAAATGTAAGCATACCGTTCATCAAAACGGGGACTGGCCCATAATCGCCCGCCGGTAACACTACACGTCCATGCGTAACCTGGGCTTTATTAAGTGCCGAAGTATATGCGTTATTCCATTCTGTCTGTTGCTTAGCGCTTGCATTTTGGTATGTGTTTAGAGCGGTTGCCACATTCGGATCAAGAGCCGCAATTTGCTGCAAAGGCTGCATCACGAAATCAACTTTGGCATTCAGTGGATATATAACCCCTACCCAACAATTCGGACAGAATGGCCCAATGTGTTGGGCATGGTTGTCATTATGGGTGTAAGGAGGTCCATAGGTCTGTAGGCGACTGGTTCCAGAAAAGTAGGAAACAGTGCGCTTCAGGAATGCGACTGGAGCCTTGGTAGCCACTTCCTTAATTGTCAGTGGACCGTAATTCTTTCCCGGAAACCCCCAAACGGCAGCCAATACCAAAATAATGGTCAGCATAACACCAAACACTATCAGCCCTTCGCGCACCATATCGTAGGGCTTCATTGGATAACCCCGAAGATTTTTATCTGAAAGAACGCTCATTTCTCATCTCCTTCACCAAGGGCTCTTGCATTCCCATCGTCGATTTCACCTTTACCACCATTGACTATAGGATGCACCGGACTCTCGCTGCGCACAAAAGCAAGGTGAGTCACCACGAAGAAGAGAATCAGACCGGCGAAAAAGACTACATGCAAGGTCAGTACGGTCGTGTAATTCATCCAGTTCATCCACGAAAGGCCTAACGCATTGAAGGCAGCCTTTCCTTGCTGACTATTCCACTGTGCATCCCAGTTGGCCTGCAGGAGAGTACCACTAATACCAGAAAAGATGGTGATGATGAAAATAATCCATCCATTCACCCATGTACGAAAGCGGTTCCCACGCCAAGCCGCCTTAAAAAACTTAAACGTGAGGTGCATAATGACGGCCAGATAGAAAACCTCAACACTCCAAAAATGCATAGCGTTGAAAAATTGTCCAACGCTATTGAAATGCCACCAATCCGGCCCAAAAAAAGCCAATACCGTACCACTCATGAATACTACTGCCAGTGATGCGAGCGTCATCGTACCAAAGAAGTAACCAAACGAGTTGACGTAGGCGGGCATCTCTGTAGGTAGATCATCTTTCAGTGGCAGGAAAGATTTTAGACCTTTCTGAAGCACCTTATCGATATTCATTCCCCAGCCTCCTCGTCATCCTCTCCATTGCCATATAAAAATGGACCTTGCTGTTGATAGCGACGCCTGGTTTCAGCGTCCATTTCCATGAATTCAGGCATGCGTGCATAGATGCCAACAGCAAAAATGATCAGGCCCACTCCCCAAAAAGCAATATTGGGCCATGCCAAGTTAAATATACCAAATACGACATGCGCTACCGCTGGTTGGTGCATGATAGGCAAAGAACTCATACTCATTATCTAACTCCTTTTTATTGCACTTCAGCCCTTCTTGAATCAAATATAATAACATGCAACTATATGATTCAAAATGAAAAAACGCACCCGTCCTTCAGGTAGATATTTTAATAAGAGAAACTCGACGGAATTATCTTGAACACATTCCTAACTGCCTCAACTTGCCACTCATAGCAGGCCTCCTTCAAGGATCCCGTGGTTGACCATGTTGTGAACTCAATCCTTGTCGTTTTGTCAAAGGGCGGAAGTCACCCAAGTTTAATTCCTGCTATACCTGATCCCCCTGTCCTCATTCAGATAATATCAAATCCAATTAGTCTTGATTGGTAAAACCATTAACCACCTGCAAAAACTTTACGCTCTATTATAGTACATGCTGCTCGTGTTCGTGATTGAGCTCAAGGAATCTTTGCGTAATTACCTCCGAGAGACAGGGAGAGCGAAATTTGGTGCATGAGTACCGGAGTTAACACCCCCGCTGCTGTCGCCAGATTGGCAAACTGGATTAAGGCGGATGCATTGACATCATTCAAATCGTTACGCACCTTAAGTGCGTTTTGTCGATCAATGATCGCATTGTTCTCCGTCACCAGCCCCACTCGCACTCCATCTTCGGCCGCTCTGCTCGCACGTTTCGCCAAGGCTAATGAATAACGATAGATTTTTGCTTGCTGCAACGATCCACTGAGCCCCGAAGAACTGGTGCGAAGAATTTGCTCGATGCTGCGTTCAGTGGTCAACAAGGTAGAGAAACTCTCCCCCTCCTGATACTGGGCCTCCGCTAAGGTTGCTTGTTGGGATCCGCCTGAGAAGATTGCCCAATTCATTTGTATCGTAGCAGAAGTCCCAATGTAATGATGTGGATCAGGAATGCCGCTACCTGAAGTCCCTGCCCCCTCCTGAGCCCCCTGAAAATATAAGGTACCATTTTCGGACATCCATTGATGCGCCAGGACAAGAGTCAAAGTAGGTAAGAATCCCCCTTGGGCCGCTGCAACGCCTTTGCGCGATGCATCCAACTGATATCTAGCTGATGCAAGGGCTGGATTATGAATTAGCGCCAAAGCTTGCCACTGTTTTTCCAAGTGAATCGGCAGATGGATAATTTGAGGCAGCTTAGGGGCCTCCGGGGGCGATTTTTTTCCGGTAAACTGCTCCAGTACAGCACCCGCCCCATGCCACTTGGCGAGAGCTTGTGCAAGCTGTGCCCGAATTCTGGCTAAAGCGACTTTGGCTTCATCTGCACCCAGAATGCCGGTGGTACCGGAACGGTAGCGGGCTTCAGCTGCATAAGCTTGCCGTGCGACCCCCTTCTCAGAGGCTTTTAAGTTTTGCAGGTTCGCATAGGCTAGAAGCCAATTTCCATAGGCAACAATGGCACTACGCTCAAGTTTTTGTACCGATTCTTGATACTGCGCCGCTGCTGCAGCGACTTGATCACCACTGGCCCGATAATTTTGCAGTGCGGACCAATTGAAGAGCGTCTGGCTTATCTGCGCAGACCATCTCTGGATGATATTATGACGGCCCCTCGAAAAAAGCACACTGTTCGGGTCATACTTGTCATAGGGTTTCTGGATACGATGGTTGTCCCATTGTGCACTGGCATGGACACTGATCTGAGGCAGCAGCTTGGCTAAAGCCAAGGGTTGTGACTGAGAAGCGACTTCTAATTGCTGACGGTATAGTTGAACTTGTGGATCATGATCAAGCGTTTCCTGCCAAAAATGCTCCAGAGTTAAAGCCGGTGCATTTAAACTCGCAAGCATCAGAATCACGCCTGCTACCAAGGCCAATTGCATCTGTTTCATGGGCGAATTTTCATGGTTTCATCCCAGTGGGGTGTTCCTGACAAGACAATACGTTCTCCCGCTTTAAGTCCTGAGAGAATTTGGATGCCTGCGGAGGATGCCAACCCGAAATGCACCAACCGACGTGTGGCTTTATGCCCCCCTTGAGATAATACATAGACCTTACCTTCTCTATCTTCCCGAGCACCTTCAGGTGTTGCCACGTAAAGAGCGTGTGCCAATTGACCTGCTCGGATGACTACGGTTACTGGCAGTTGCGGCCTGGCGATTTGGGGAAGTTTTCCGTGAAGCCGGATGGTAACAGGCACTTCACCATGAACCACTTTGGGGGATACTCTTTGAACGGCGCCGTGGAGTATCGGCACTTCGGGAATCGATAGTCGTACTTCTGCTTCCTGACCGCGTGCAATTTCTCCAGCATCTTCAGGCGATACCGAAAGAATCACATTCAACGTGTGGATATTAGCGATGCGGGCGATGGCGCCTCCGGATTTAAGCCTTGCACCTGCTTGTACGGATACTGTTTGTACTTCGCCGCTCATTCCCGCCTTAGGCTGCAAGGCCGCCACATCGGCTCGAGCCGCCAAAAGAGCGGTACGAGCTGACGCAATCATCGATTGCTCACCTTGAAGTTGAGCCCTATAGCTTCTGCGAAAAGCCAATATTCGCCGCTTCATGGAGGCCACAAGTTCTGCACTGTTACGGGCTGTGAGTTGATCCGTTTCATATTGTAGTCGGGAGATCACAGACTCACGAAGCAGGCTCAAGTCCGCTTTCAGTCGCATCTCGGCGCTGTCTGCTTGAGTTTTATAAGTGGCCAACTGTCCCTCCAACGCATATAACTGATCATCCATCGTCGCTTTTTGTACTTTTTGCTGAGCTATTGTTCGAGTAAGGACATATTGTGCCTTTCGGGCTTGTACAAGGACCTTAGGGTTGCTGAGCGACAATAATGGACTATTTACGTTTACTCTGCTGCCTGGATGGACAAACAAACGCTGCACTGTTCCACCAACATTGCTGGTAACCCATCGTTCAATCCGGGGTTCAAGTGTGCCGGGGGACCGGATCAATATAGGAAAGGTCCCCTGCCTGACTGTTCCTAGTGTAGTGTTGCATTCTTGGTGAACCTTAAGGTTAATGATGATAAAATAGCTCCATGTTGAGGGTATGAATGGAGTCGAGCCTTGCGAGTTGCGCCCACAGTCACTTTAACCAGCGAAGAGCGGTCCGAGTTGTCCCGTATAGTCGCCTCCCGATTAAGCAGTGTCCGCTTGTCATTACGGGCACGGATGATATTGCTGGCGGCAGAGGGCTTGCAGAACAAAGAAATTGCGGAGCGCCTGGGGGTGGATCGCCTGCAAGTCGCACGTTGGCGCAAGCGTTATCTGGAACACCGCTTGTCGGGCATTGAACGCGATTTACCGCGCGGCGCCCCTCCGGTGAAAGTGGATGTGGCCCGTCTGGTAGAATTGACCACGCAGAGTAAGCCGGAAGCGATGACGCATTGGAGTACGCGTAGGATGGCGGCAGAACTGGGTGTCAGTGCCGCCAGTGTGTCACGGCATTGGCGCAAGCATGGCCTCAAGCCTCATCTGCTGCGTGGTTTCAAGGTGTCACGTGACCCGCATTTTGTGGAAAAGCTGGAAGATATTGTGGGGTTGTATATGTCTCCCCCGGAGCATGCCTTGGTGCTCTGCGCGGATGAAAAAAGTCAGGTGCAGGCCCTGGACCGGACCCAACCGGGACTTCCCCTCAAAAAGGGCCGCGCAGAAACGATGACCCACGACTACAAACGTAATGGTACCACGACCTTGTTTGCCGCCCTCAACGTGCTGGATGGTCAGGTCATCGGACAGTGTCAACAGCGCCATACCCATGTGGAATGGCTGAAGTTCCTGAAGAAAATTGATCGGCAGACGCCCAAGGACAAGGCTCTGCATTTGATCGCCGACAACTATGCGACCCATAAACACCCGGTAGTACAGGCGTGGCTCGACAAGCACCCGCGTATTCACATGCACTTTACGCCCACTTCGGCATCCTGGCTCAACATGGTCGAGCGTTTCTTTCGGGATATCACGACCCAGCGGTTACGTCGTGGGGTGTTCACCAGTGTGCCTGAACTCATCCAGGCCATTGAGGGGTACATCGACCACCACAACACCCATCCCAAACCTTTCATCTGGACCAAAACCGCCCGCGACATCCTGCAAAAAGTCATTCGCGCCAACAGCCATTTAAGCAGCAAACAGAATGCAACACTACACTAGCTGGAGATTCTTGGCCGAAACTGACCGTCCACTGGTGATATCCCACAGCGTTATCGAATAAGCTGCCAACAGTACGAACTCAATAACCAACACAACAATCAGCCAAGTCCTCATGCGACGTTGCCTGATGGTCTCAAGAGGAAGGGGTACATCTTCAGGTTGGGACATTAGAATATTCTCATCGTATTATTAGACCTATGTAATATATTCAAAGCAACTGCCAAGCAGTTTTCTACCCACGACATACGGGCTTCAATAGTGCTTGAAGAAAGATGACTCTCACGTAATTGCTGAGCTTTTACTACTTAGGCTTAGGGCTTCTCTCGCGCGCTAAAACTCCAAGCATAGACTTTTCTCTTTGAAACAACCTGAAAATCTCTTCTCTCGATGGTACAAACTAAATCATCATAGATCAAATCATCGCCAAGTTGGGGGATGGTAGCATCATTGGGCATTTCAATGATTGTTTGATGCGTCTTACCTTCTTTATCGTAAACGGTGAAACCAACTTCCATACCGCCTCCCTTTTGCCGCCAGCGTTCAGTGACCTAGTAACTAAAGATAAAAAGCTTTTAATCAGTAGAATACACACCATACTTATTTTGATTATTCTTTATCTATCATCTATCGAACTCATTATAGTCGCTTTCGGTTTTCAGGCACGTCCATCAAGAATGATATACTTCTAAAACCTTGCTCAACCCAATCGAGGTGTTGGAAAAATCTTGCATGAGACCACGAACGCCGCACTGAATCTGTTATTAGAGTTTACCGGTATGCTTCATAAATTAAACCGGCTCCACGACATGTCGAGTGGATTCAGCGTTAGAATCAGGCGGATGTGACCCTGAATATAAGGAAGAAGGAGATGGATCAAAATCAGTTATACACCTTGGTCTTGGGTCTGGTACCGCCGTGGATGGTTGATAACGTGGTCTTCAAAGTCGAAGAGAAGCGATTGGATCTGCAGGTCACTTTTCCCAAGGGAAGCCGCTTCTCCTGCCTCGTCTGCGGCGCGGAATGTCCAGAGCATGGGGTGCATCTGGTGCCTGTTTCCTGGGAAAGGGAGGGTTCCAATTTCACCCAGCTGTTTGAGGCATTGATCATGACCCTGGTACGGGCGATGCCCGTGTTGACGGCGGCGCGCCTGGTACGGGAAACCGACAAGCGTCTGTGGCGGATCATTGACCATTATGTCGAAACCGCGCGGACCCGCGTAGATATGACCGGCGTTCATACGGTCGGTGTGGATGAGACCAGTGGCCGACGCGGCCACGACTACATCACGCTCTTCGTCGATCTGGAAGCGCGACAGTTATTGTTTGCCACGCCCGGCAAAGACGCCTCCAGCTTTGCGCGATTCGAGCTATGCTCGAAAGTGGTGTACGGGCGCGTTACAACTGGCTTGAATGAGGTGGCGTACTGTTGCTACAAAGGGTTTCCGACTCAAAGAGCAACATAAGGAGTACGCCGTGGAAAAGAATACCGTAATAGCAGGTGGGATGGGAGAGTTGGGTCTGGGCATTGAAGGGATACTTCGACGCGCGGCACGCTCTCTGATTGAGCAGGCCATAGAGGCAGAGGTGGCGGTATTGCTGGAAGAATTTGCGACGGTGCGGATGGTTGATGGGCGTCAGGCGGTCGTGCGTAATGGGCATCTGCCGGAGCGCGAGATCATGACCGCTCTGGGTCCGGTACCCGTCAAAGTACCCAAGGTGCGGGACCGCTCAGGATCGGGGATCAAATTCAATTCGGTACTGGCGCCTCCGTATGTACGCAAATCACGAACAGTAGCCGCTACAGTACCTTGGCTCTATCTGCATGGGGTGTCTTCCGGCCACATGCAGGAAGCCCTTTCCATTTTGCTGGGTGATGAGGCCAAGGGACTTTCACCTGCGGTGTTGGGACGTCTCAAGGCGGAGTGGGCGCAAGAGTATGCCCATTGGCAACACCGCTCCCTACAGGGAAAGCGCTATGCTTACTGGTGGGTAGACGGTATTTATACGAACCTCCGTGCGGAGGAGGATCCGCGTATCTGCCTGCTGGTGATTATCGGCGTGACGGCAGAGGGCAAGAAAGAGCTGGTCAGTGTCAGTGACGGCCTGCGCGAATCCAAAGCTTCCTGGCTGGAGATTCTGCGTGACCTGCAGGCGCGCGGTCTGGAGGCGGCCCCTTTGCTCGCCATTGGGGATGGTGCCATGGGGTTTTGGGCCGCACTGGATGAAGCCTATCCCGAAACTGGTCAGCAACGCTGCTGGGTGCATAAGACCGCCAACATTCTCAACGAACTTCCCAAAGCCCAACAGAGCAAAGCCAAGGCAGCGTTGCAGGAAATCTGGATGGCCGCCAATCGCCAGGCTGCGGAAAAAGCACTGGACGTGTTTGTGCGCAATTACCAGGCAAAGTATCCCAAGGCCGTGGCTAAACTGGAAAAAGATCGGGCTGAATTGCTCGCTTTCTATGATTTTCCGGCCGAACACTGGCGGCATATCCGGACCACCAATGCCATTGAGTCCACCTTCGCTACGGTACGCCACCGGACTACCCGGACGAAGAACTGTGTATCACGCAGCAGCTTTCTGGGATTGGGTTTCAAGATGCTGCAGCAGGCTGAAAAACGCTGGATTGGGATTTATGCTCCAGAGAAAGTCCTGCAGCTTTTTGCAGGGGTGAAATTTATCGATGGCTTACCGGCTAACCTCACCCTGCCGGATGATCAACAGACCGCCGCCTGATCTATGTCAGAAAATGCTCATACACCAGATTTGACTATAGCTCGCGCGATTCGCCACAGACCTCGGAGCCCACGGGGGTAGTGCGGAAGCGATCACGGACGTCAGCATGGATTTGTCTCCGGCCTTCCAGAAAGGGGCTGATGCGTATCTCCCCAAAGCCCAGGTGACCTTCGATCGATTTCACCTCATGAAACGCGTTAATGAAGCCGTGGACCATGTCCACCGCTCAGAAGCGCTCACCCGGCCAGATCTCAAAAAGACGCGCTGGGTATGGCTCAAGAATGACCGCAACCTGAAAGCGAAACTGCAGGAATCACTCCAGAACCTCAAGACTGAGCAGGCCTACCAGTATCGCCTGGCCTTCCAGGACATCTATACGATCAAGAATCGCCACCAGAGTGCCCCACTTTTGAAAGCCTGGTTGGAAAGCGCCAAGTCCAGCGGCTTGACGCCTATCGTCAAGGTCGCCTACACCATCATGAACCATTGGGATAGCGCACTCCGCTGGTCTGAGAGCCAGATCAATAACGGAATTTTTGAAGGTTTCAACAGTCTCATCCAATCCGCCAAGGCGAAAGCGCGGGGTTACCGTACCCACAAGAACTTTATCAGCATGGCTTATCGATCCTGGGTAAACTGGATCCTAGGCTACCCACTTAAAATGTCGATAAACCAGCTTTCTCCATCCATTAAGGAGTGATTTTGGACACACAGAAACCTGATTTAGTAACCGCCCGTACCAGTACTCCCGCTATTCCCGTCAAAGGGCGTTCCATTGGAGTGGTTATGCTTACGATGATGACGGCCGCATTGTTTTTTACGTTACGGAACATGCCAATGATGGCCGGCACTGGTCTGCAAATGATTTTTTTCAATATCGTGACCGTGTTTGCCTTTCTGATTCCCATTGCCCTGGTCGCAGCTGAACTGGCTACTGCCTGGCCCAAAAATGGCGTATTCCACTGGATTGAAGAGGCCTATGGCACTTCCTGGGGATTTACAGCGATCTGGTTGCAATGGACCCAAAGCATATTCGGCATTGCCTCCATTCTGGCCTACGTTGCTGTCAACTTATGCTATGCATTCGATCCGCAGCTGGCCACCAATCGCTGGTTTATTTTTGGGATCATTCTTGTGGTTTACTGGGGAGCTACGGCCGCTAACATGCGTGGGACGCGAACATCCGGAATGATTTCCACAGTCTGCCTCAGCAGTGGCGTCCTCTTACCCAGTGCAGTACTGATCATCATGGCTGTATTCTATATCATTCAAGGAAACCCCATTTATCTTAAGCTTGCACTCGCTGCAGATAACTGGTTGCCATTGGTGAATCCTGAACATCATCTGCTGCTTTTTCTCAGTTTTATTTTCGGAGTAGCCGGTATTGAGGTATCTGCCGGGCATGCCCGGGAAGTCAGAAATGTACGGCGCAACTATCCCATTGCGGTCTTTTCCGCCGCAATTCTGGGCTTTGTCGTAACATTGTTGGGAGGCCTGGCTATCGCAGTAGTCGTACCAATAGCTCATTTAAACATGGTCTCTGGAACTATCCAGGCTTTACAGGCATTGTTTAGCACCTGGCATTTGAGTTTTTTGCTGCCCCTGGCCGCCTTTCTTGTAGCTTTTGGCGCTGCGGGCCAAGTCAGTACCTGGATTTTAGGACCGATTAAAGGGATGTGGGCCGCCTCACAAAGCGGCATTCTGCCTGCCTCTTTCCAGGAAGCCAACCGGCATGGAGTACCGCGTAATCTCCTTTTGTTGCAAGCCATTTTCATGAGCGTGGTAGCCCTGCTCATTCTGGTCATGCCGGTCAATACAGCCTTTCTGCTACTGACCTCTCTGGCCGTTGTACTCTATTGCTTCATGTATTTGTTACTTTTTACGGCTGCTATCCGATTGCGTTACACGCATCCAGATGTGCCGCGACCCTATCGCGTTCCGGGTGGCCGCAACTGGGGGCTCTGGCTGGTTGCCGGAATTGGCTTTATGACTTCACTCGCCTGTCTGTTTATCGGCCTGATCCCTCCGGGACATATGGCAGAGAACATTTATGCTCCCTCCATGATAGGTGCTTTAATTCTCATGATTCTTATCCCGTTGGGTTGGTATCGCTATCGAAGGCAAATTGTGCCAGCTTAATGGGTTGTAGATCGATATTTAACTCTCTATAAGGAGATTATCCCATGCCATCCTCTCTTTCTTCACAAACCATTTCTTTCTGCACGACCGATAGCGTAAAACTGGAGGCAGATATTTATCCTGCGCAGAATCCCTGGTGTGTGCTGGCCCATGGTAAAGCCTACGATAAAAATGCCTGGAAACCCTTGGCTATGGATATGCAACAGTGGGGATGGACCGTGCTGGCCCCGAATTTCAGAGGATATGGTCTGTCGGAACGGGGAGATAATGCCAGTTATGATCAGGATATCTTGGCCAGCATAACCTATGCACGCAGAGAACGCGCCAATCCAATCGTTCTTTTGGGCGCTTCCATGGGCGGGATCGCCGTTATCGCCGCGCTTGCAGAAACGGAGAAACCCGTGGATGCCGTCATATGGCTATCCCCTGCGGGAGGGGAGGAATATTTGCCACTTCTGGCCAACAAGGCGGCTCATGGCCTGTTGCTTTTCAGTGAAAATGAGGCTTATGCGGCCCCTGCCCGAGAAATCGCGAGTCACCCCCCTTTTCCTATTTCTACGCGTAGCTGGCCCGGCAGCCTGCATGCACACCAACTGTTGAATGATCCCGATTCCGGGCCTGAAGTAAGGACAGTCATTCAGGACTTTTTGGCCAGCCTCTACAATCCAATGCGTCACGCTTAGCGCAACGACTGCTTAATCGACATATTATGGCTGAGACCGCAGGGGCATCGCCGAGATGCGTAAATAAGCTATGAATGGCATGGATACACCAAAGTCGGAAAGCCGTTACTCCAACGAAACGGGGAGCCCACATCTTCTTGCCATTACCATCGCCGTAATGGCTTGCATTATCATGAATGTCCTGGACATCACGATTGTCAACGTGGCATTGCCGCATATGGAGGGATCGCTTCACGCCAACAGCAATCAGATTACCTGGGCACTGACTACCTACATGTTGGCCATGGTTATCGTGACCCCGCTGACCGGATTGCTGGTCGAACGTTTCGGACAACGGCAGCTCATCCTGTGGAGCGTGGCTGGCTTCCTGGTCTGCTCGGTCATGAGCGGACAATCCCACAGCCTCACGGAAATTGTCTTTTGGCGCTTCATGCAAGGGGCTCTGGGGGCATCGCTCGTACCGGTCGGACAGGCGATTTTGGTAGAAGCCTATCCCCGGGAAAAACGAGGAGTAGCCATGGCAACTTTGGGCATGGGGACCATGCTCGGTCCGATTGTTGGCCCCGTGCTCGGTGGTTATCTCACCCAGGACCTTTCCTGGCGCTGGTGTTTTTACGTCAATATTCCTATTGGCCTCATCGCGTTCACCATGCTGTTGCTATACATTCCCAGTTTCGGCAAAAGCGAGCATCCCCGGCCGATTGATTGGCTGGGTTTCATGTGGATGGCTATCGGTCTGGGGGCCTTGCAGATGATGCTCAGCCTCGGAGATCAGGACGGCTGGCTCAGTTCTCGTTTCATCATCATTTTGATGTTACTGGCGGGCATGGGGATTTTGCTGTTTGTACTGCGCTCGCTCAATGTTTCCCATCCACTGGTGAATTTGCGTCTCCTTAAAGATCGCTCCCTGACTCTGGGCAGTGCAGGAATCGGTTTATTCGGTTTGGTGCTTTATCCTAAAAACAGCAGTTACCCCTACTGAAATAAGATTATCCATTTGATAAGATGAGGCTTTTCCTGCACATGGAGGCCACCCTATGGGTGAAGAAGAAAAACACCCGCAAAAGGCCATTCCGGAGGCGGTACAGACCATAATCGTCGACGCGTGACGCCCGGAAGGGATGTATTGACGATCATGCTTTGTTTCTCATGAGTAACACAATCAATATGATCGCTATGAAACTCCAGAAGAGGAACGTGAATGCATCCAGTATCCCTCGCATTGCTGCGTGTTGCGCCAGAGTTTGTCCCAGTACCTGCCAAGCCAGCGTTCCCTGATGTAATCCCGCATCACGCATATAGCGGGGTAGTGCCGCGCTGAACGGATTGATATGTCCACCCATCTGATTCCAGGCCTCCTGGGCTTCTTCCGTCATGATGGTGGAGATGATAGCAATACCCATAGAGCCCCCCAGATTACGCATCAGATTGAATATCCCCGATCCTTCGGGTGTCTGTTCTTTGCTCAGGGTTGCAAAAGCCAGTGTGAATAGAGGAATGGATACCAGGCCCAGGCCGAGACCACGGATAACCCCAGGCCAGATTATCCAGAAAGGGCTCACCTGCAGGTTGTAGGAGAGACTCAACCAAGTGCCCGTGGCCCCCAGACCGATTCCCGCCAGAATCATCCAGCGCGGGTTGGCCCCGCGATTAAGCAGTCTGCCTGCCATCCACATGGAAACCCAGGAGCCTATCCCTTGCGGGGCCATGACCAGCCCTGCGGTCTGCGCTTCATGGCCCATATAATCTTGCAGGTAGATGGGCATATCACCATGGTTCCATAAACCTAGAAAAAGCAGTTACGGTCCGACAAGGGCTGGGAAAGCCCCGGGTGGCACCCATGGTTTTTGGGTAATTTGGGCGACGATGTAGCTGACAAGAAGGTCCCAAGGATTTGCTCCCAGCAACCGTTCCGCAGTCTGCTGGATGGTCTTTAACCCATTGCAAATATTTTCGATTCCGCGTTCGATCTTTTTTTGTGCGGCGTGCATCGGGATCAAATACAGATGGGTCTGTCCCACGTGTTTGGTGCTCCGGCCGATGGCGGACAACAGTATTGGGCGACTGGTGATAGCCTCCTCCCGCATTTCCGGGAAGGCCAGCCGGGTATACCCGCTCCACCAGTTGTAGATCAGCCCCACGGCGCGCGCAGAAAGTCGGCAACGCGCCAGATCCCGGGTGGTGTAGCCACACCCCATCCCCATTGATTCTTGAGTTCGTCAAAGCCGTTCTCAGCATCTGCCCGGTCACGATACAGCTGTGCGACACTCAAAACGCCTTCGGAGAGATCGGTCACCAAGACGGCATATTCATAGACCTTGGTCTGGCGTCGGTCCACAAAGGCAAAGGCCAGTTGACCGCGCTGTTCCCGGGTGGCGATCAGGTTTTCCTTCAGCAAGCGCAGCAGGATGACGACCCGACGACTTTGCGCCCAACCCGCCAATTGGATCGTATCCTCACGGCCTTCCCAGCCTTGTCCCGCATCTATCCAGTCCCGGCGGGTAAAAACGCGCTGTAGCAGGCGCTTCACACGCGAGGACTGGCGCAATTTGAACAGGTACGGTTGCTGCCGGGACTCCATTTCCCGAATCACGGCATCATTGCCAAAGCCGCAGTCGCCACGGACCAGATAGGGACGCTGTTCAGCGCGCAGGGCATCCAGGACGCGATTCAAGCCGGGCTGGGCATGATTGGACGCGGTGGTATTCCCCGCCGTCACTTCTACATCCAGCAGCAAACGCAGGTTGCCTATCCAGTAGGCGTGATAGGCATGGGAGGGACGTCCGGGCTTGTGCGGATTGTAGCCCACTTCCGCGCCTTCCTGATGCCCGAACAGGGGCTTGACGGTCGTATCGATATCCAGAATCCAGGGGGTCTGGCAGGCGGCCACCACGCTTTTGAACAGATGCTTGCGCATCCATTCCGTCCCTTCGGCTTCGGGGATTTTGCCTAACGCCCGGCGTAGGGCATCTTCACTGACGATCTTGTCCATCCCCAGAATATTGGGACTCACGCCATCACTGCGTAATCCCGTAACATGGGCATAGCGGCGGTGACCCGCCAGAATAGAGAGGAACAAGGCCCCCAGCACGTCCTGTTTCTGTGGGGCATTGGGGCTGGTGTAGTGCAAGGGACTCTCTTCCACCCGAGTGTCAAACAGACCCGTGGTCTCCAGATAGGCGGCAAAAAACACCATCTAGCCCATGAGCGTTGCCGCAGATTCCTGGTCCCAGGATACCTGAATACGACCGCCCAGGGTGTCTACTATCATGGTCTGCACCGCCGCCGGAATAGCCTTCTGCGGGTGTTTTTCTGCTTCACCCATCGGGTGAACCTCCATCATCAGGGAAAACCTCATCCTATCAGATGGATAAGGTCATTTCAGCAGGGGAAACTGCTGTTTTTAGGTTGATTTGTTTAACAGAGTCATGCCCCAAGCGTGCAAACAATCTGATCTGCCTCACTCCGGGGATCAGCCGGAGGGTACCAGTACATACTGACTGACTCCAAGACATAAGAATGCAACATTACACTTGATAATCAGTTAGTTACAATTAGAGAAAATTTACCGTGGCTAATGCCTCAGGTTTGGGCAGTATGATGAGAAACATCATAGGGGGCTATTCCTGGAAAGTGCCGGCGTCATGAAGTTAGACGGAGAGGGCAAACTGACAGTCCTCTTTGCCTATAGAAACCGCTACCGCTACCTCATGGAGGCACTCTGATGGCATGAGCAGCAACTTGATCACCAAGTATAGCGACACTGAAATACGCGGGCTCCTTTACCATGCGCGCAAAGGCGATGCGACGGCCTTAGCCACCCTTGAGCGACGGGCGTGCGCTGGGCATGTCAATGCCCAGCGTTACCTGGGGGTCTACTGGTTTCGCACGAAAGAGCCGGAACGGGCAGTTGCCTGCTGGTGTGCCGCCTTTCCTCATGGATGTCGCTGGTCACGCTACTACTATGGCAAGGCCCTGTACCTGGGTCGCGGAATCGCCCAAAACCGCTTTTGGGCGTTGCGTCAGTGGCGGCTTTTGAGTGGTCATCCCAGTTCGGTAGGCCGCCTGGCGCGCCATGCCCTTTACCTATATGCCACGGAAATAACGGACTAAGCGCTAAGCGCCGGTATGGATTTATTGTTACCGCAACGAGTGGAGCACCGCGTCCCCCCTGGTTTTGCAAAAGCCTGTATGACAATTACTGCAGAAACGCAGGATAAGGTGCGGCGGGTTTCGTGGTAAATTCCCCAACCTGTACTATTTATGAAACATTACTCGTGCATGTGAAAGGATGCCGTAGAAAGTGCTTACTCATGATGTCCGCTTCTCCAAGGTGGATTGATACCGATGCTACCCTGGTTATTGCGTGCCTGGCTTTTGTTTGTGGTCATTGTGGTGCTGGCTGGAGAAGGCCTGGCTTATGAAACATGGCAGGATGTTTGTCAGGAATACAGCACCAACTTGCGGGTGCTGGCAGCCGCTGTGGCGGATGGCACGCATTTATTTCTCAAGGGGACCCAGTCTTCATTGGCCATGCTGGGTCAGGACACGGGCACAGGAGCCGATGGCACGCCTCTGGCGATTCACGAAAAATTGCAGGACTACCTGGTCCTCAATCCCGATTTCAACAGTGTCGGTGTGCGTACGGCAGGTGACGGAGTGGTGGCTGCCGGGATGGACAAGGGACTGCTGCGGACCTTGCTTTCACTTCCGGCATCGCCGGATGCCCGATCCCGGATTACGGACCAGCAGCGGCAACTGATCCAGCGTTGTAGACAGGCTTCCGACCTTTGCGTCGGTCCTCCTTTGGCGGTGCGTAATCCGGAACACCCCCAACATCCACACTGGGTGGTACCGCTTTTCCTGGGGGCACAAGGGATCCCCTACCGACATTCCGTAGTGACCAACATGGTGGCCCTGCTGCCCTTGCAGCACGGCCAATTCCCTTTTTGGCACAATCTGCAGCTTCCTGCCTTGAGTTCGGTCTTTCTGCTGCGCCGGGATGGCTTTCTGGAAAGCCTCTATCCGCTGCCCACACAAAGCCCCTTTGGTACACGCCAAAACGGCATTGCCGTCCAGTCCATCCGGGCGCACCCCCAGGCCCGCTCTGCCAGCTTTTATGGCCTGGCTACGGCGTTCAATCAATGGCGTCTCGGGGCCTGGAACCAGGTGCGAGGCTATCCGCTGGTAGCCGGTGTGGGGCTGCCACGTTCCTTTCTGCTGGCCGCCTGGTGGAATCGGATGACCGGACCTTTGGCGGCCATGCTGGCTCTGCTGCTGCTTTCTACCTTCGGCTATTGGACCTTTCGCCGCATCGGCGAAGACCGGCAGCGTGAAAGATCGGCCCATGATCTGAGGTTGTGGGAGGCCAAGGAGCGGGCGGAAGTCACCCTCCATTCCATTGGTGACGGGGTGATAACGACCGACACCCAAGGTCGGGTCACAGATATCAATCCCGTAGCTGAATCCATGCTGGGTTCTGCACGCTCAGACCTTCTGGGGAAACCGCTCGAAACGGTTTTCCACATTGCCCATGAGGGGGATCACCTTCCGGTAGAAAACCCCATCCGCAGAGTCTTGCAGGAAGGCCGGATCGTGGGGCTGGCCAACCATACGGTTCTCCTGCGCGCGGATGGTCAGGAGATCGCCATTGAAGATTCTGCAGCACCGATTCACGGACGGGATGGTCAGGTGTTGGGCGCCGTACTGGTCTTTCATGATGTCACGGAACGGCGTCGTTTGACCGAGCACCTGGCTTATCAGGCGCATCACGATGATTTGACCGGCTTGCCCAACCGCAAGTGGTTTCTGGAGCAGCTCCGCCAGGCCACAGAGACGCAGCCCCTGCCGGGAGACCTCCTCCTGGTTGGCATTCTCGATCTGGATGGATTCAAACAGGTCAATGATCGCTGGGGACACGACCAAGGGGATCAACTGCTTTGTACGGTAGCACAACGGGTCCGTGAAACGCTGCGGCCTGAAGATAGCGTCAGCCGCCTGGGCGGGGATGAGTTCGGGCTGCTGCTGCCCCATATGCACGATCTGGAAGACGCCCAGCATCTCGCCCACCGGCTGATCCAGGCGTTGAACCAGCCTATTGAGATGGACACGCAGGTGGCGAACGTCTCAGCCAGTATCGGATGGACGATTCTCCCCGGGGATACGGGTGATGCCCCGCAGATATTGCGGCATGCGGATCTCGCGCTTTACGCGGCCAAAGCCCGGGGTCGCAATCAGTATTGTTTTTATGAAAAAACCCTGGATGTTGAACAAGAACAGCTGATGGAGATGTTGGCGATGACCCAGGAAGCGCTTGAAGCCCAGAACTTGGTCATGTACTACCAGCCGGTAGTGACCCGGCCTGCCCCTTCTGCGTCACCGGAGCAGGGCGTGATTGGTTTTGAGGCCCTGATCCGCTTGCAGCATCCCCAACGGGGGCTGCTCACGCCCGCTGTGTTCGCCGAAGCGCTGGACCATCCCCGCCTGGCCCGTCGGATTGGCTGCTTTGTATTGGATGCGGTCCTGTCCCAGGGAGAACAGTGGCACCAGGCCGGGCTTCCCTTACGCCTGTCGCTGAATATCAGCGCCCGGCATCTGCTGGATCCCGAGTTTCTGAATGACTTGCAGTGCGCTCTGGCTGCACATCCCGGGATAGCCCCGGCGTATTGCGAAATTGAAGTCACCGAAAGTGCCCCCATGCTGGATTTTCAGAAGGCTCAGGAAACACTCCAGCACTGTAATGCCCTGGGTCTACGCATCGCCCTGGATGATTTCGGAACGGGGAATGCCTCCTTGAGCTATCTGCAGAAACTGCCTGCCCAGACCATCAAGATTGACCAGAGTTTTGTCCTGGACATGCTCAATGATCCTCGTGACTTTGCCATTGTTGCTGGCGTCGTAAAGACCGCCCGCATGCTGGGTCTGGAGGTCATTGCCGAAGGCGTGGAAACCGTCGGGCATTTACAGTTGCTGGAGGCTCTGGACTGCCCGGCCCTGCAGGGCTATCTGTTTGCCAAACCGATGCCCGCAGAGGCCGTGCCAGCCTGGGTAAAGGCGTTTAACATAATAAATTACATCGGTAATTCTGCTGCACCACGCAATCACCTCATGGGTATCACGGATACAGGGCTGTTGGGCGCGCACCAGATACGCGTACAAGAATCCATTCAGTACCTCCAGGGGAAGGGCTGTCTGCCGGAGCGGATCTTGGGTCGTGATGATGCAGAACATTGTCATCTGGCCCTGTGGTTGAACCAGCTGCCCGACCGCGCCGCTTTGCCGGTCGACGTGGATCAGCTCCATCACCGCCTGCACCAACTGCTAAGAGATCATGTCGGTCCACCGGGCAGTCCGCAAGCGCGGCAATTAGCTCAGGAGCTGCTGGAAACCAATGCCCAGCTGATAGATGTGTTACACCGCTTTCTGGGGCATCCCCATGTTCGGTAGGTGGGTGCTCTTTACCGGGCCTCAAAGGAAACGGTCTGCGTGGGACGATCATGGGGGGTATGCCAGATGAAGATTGCTAGAAAAATCCATTCCCTGTCCGGAGAAAGCATCACGCCTTTTCAGAAAAGGGTACTCACCCTATTGATCGGGGATTCTGGCCTGTCGGCGGAACGGATGCTGGATATCCTCCTCATGGAGGCCCTCCTGGGCTATTGCGTTGATCGCAGCACGGGGGTCTCTGGTGCTCCGGATATGTCGGCAGCGAGAACCCATGACATTACCCGTCCACAGGGTCCTGAGATCAGTGACCGTGCTTAATGCAGTGGATAAAAAATAGCGAGGAGAGATAACTGTGGCAGAAGAAAGTCAGGCAGTACGGGCATTACTGGAATATCTGGAGGCCCAATTGGAAGGTGATGGGCCGCGTATTGAGCAGATCCTTGTTGAGCACCCCGACTTTGAAGCCCTCGCGCAACCCATGATTTCCCGAGTATTGGGTTTACAGGAAAAAACCCATCAACTGGTGGAGCACTTGCGGGCGGTTACCGTCAATGTGGATGGGGCGGCGGCGGATATTGAAACAGCCATGCAGGAAGTGCAACAAAGTTCTGGTCAGGTTAAATCGGCCATTACGGATAATGTGTCTTCGGTGCAGTTGCTGCTCAAAAAGATTCAGGAAATTAGTCGGGTCGTGGGTACTATCAAGGATATTTCCTATAAAACCAATCTGCTCGCCTTGAATGCGGCCATTGAGGCAGCGCGGGCAGGAGAACATGGGCGGGGGTTTGCAGTGGTGGCTGATGAAGTACGCAGCTTGGCAGCCCATGTTCAGGAAGCAACCGTCGAAATCCGGGAGAGCATGGAACAGATTGCAGATTCCGGAAAAGCCATGCAACAGAAAAACAGCGCAGTTCAGGAGCAGACGGCTGGCGTCGATTCTGTCGTGCAGCGCTTATTGGACAAGTCGCATCATTTGCGGAAGATGACCACGCGATTACAGTTTGAAGCGACACAGGAGACGCACCAGCATTTCGTCGAGGTGGCCTTGCGCGAATCCGAAAAGGGCACCCAGGCACTGTCTCCAGATCACCTGCCGCTGCCCATGGATTCTCATGCCTGCCGTCTGGGGAAATGGTACGATGGTACCGGCCGGATGCAGTTTGCTTCCCTTCGTGGTTTTCAGGACTTGGCCGTCCCGCATCAGCAGATTCATCAGTTAGCTGTTCAGCTCCTGCAGGCGACGCAAGAAGATTCACCAGATTTGCCGGCCTTGCGCGAAGCACTGCAAAAGCAGCACGAAGCATTCCGAAAGGCGTTATCGACGATGCATTCGGATTTGTCCGCTTGAGGCTCTGCAACTCATTATTTATAAGTGGGTTTATCAAACAGATACTCCGGGGTATGCTGCACGCCCAGGGCATTTAGAATCTCTGCCGTTTGATGGTCCTCAACGCTCTCCGCGACCTCTTGAATCGACGAGGTCATGGGCCATGACCACCATGGTGCGTGCGTGTGTTGGGTCATTTAATATCACGGATCGGCAAGCGTAAGATCCGAACAATCAAAATGCAGCGGCAGGATAAAAAGGTCACTTAAGAAATGGGTGACACGACAACTACCTTGACAGACCCCGGTTTTTTCGTTCCATGCTATGGCAAACTGATCATAGCCAAATATATAGGAGAGAGTATCTCCAGGGATGGAGCTGGTTTTTGTCATCCTCGTTTGACGCTAATCACGACTGAAAACTGATCAATGACAGGCGCGATTTGGCACGATTGAATTTTTTTCGTTGAATTTGGAGATTAAGAAATGTCCGTCGCAAACCTTTTTAAGTTGTTAGCATTTACCAACGACACCATAGTCGTTAAACGGATACACCGGACGGTAGCGGGTAATCCGTCTACATTGATGTGGTGGGCCTTGACGTTCATTGCCCTGAATATGGTTTTGCCGCTACCGTTTGACTACCTAGTTCATCTCGGTGTTAAAGCACCTGCTGTTTCATCGGAGATAATGCTTCACCTCCTTCTGGCGATGACTATCATTGGCATCCTGATAATGGATGTTTTGGTAATACGGAGTATTCGCCGCCGGCAGCGAAAATCATCGGGCGTTCCATTAACGGAGTAGCCGCGTATCCTGCAATTTCGCTCAATGAGCTTGGTGGGCGTGGTCACCTCTTGCGCAATGGCTATTGGCATAGTTCTACCTGGTGAATAGCAATTAAATCTCTTACATACAATGCGTTGCAAAAAAAGCGACGTGCTCAGTGACGACATGGGTCCCGACAAAATGTTTAAAAAACCTGTAGCCAGACTACTAAGGTGGTCTGTTTCTAATCGACTTCGAGTCCTATTGTCTAGTGTATCTGAACTGTTTCAGTCCCAATCGGACCGGCGGATCCTGTGGTGGAGTAACATCTTTTTTGTAGCACTGGGCGTAGCGTTTCTCGCCCTTGCCTTTTGGCAAGCAACCGTGCTGGAGCAAGCTATACAGACAGACTTTTCCAACTCTCCCCATATCGTCCTGCTCACTAATCCGCAAGGCCAGGTAATTTCCTCTTGGAAGAGTGGTTATTGGGCACCGCCGGAGCCCCATTCACACCTCCCCGTCGGCACGGTGGCCATATCTGTACCAGGACACCCAGGGACGTTACATATGCAATGGGCCCCAATGTTGGTCCGTCAGGTATACTGGCGGGCCGAACGGGAACGATTGCCTATTTTATTAGCTGGTCTATTGTTGATTGCCGGCGTCGGCTGGTTTACCAACAACCTGCTCCGCCAATTGATACGTCTGCGTCAATATCAGGTCGTCACCTTGATGGTTCAGCAGGATCTCCTGAGTCAGGACGCCCCCCAGGCCATGTACCAACGGCTGGTGGATAAGGTAGTAGACCAGACAGAAGCAATCGGGGCTTATGTCATTTCCAGAGAGCCGGAAGGCTCGTTTTTGACCATACAGGCGATGGCCGATACGGACGATGATTCAATTTCCGCTAGATCTGCACCCTCACGATATCCCGTGCAAGGAATATGTCCCACCATCGTGGCGGGTGAGGTGGTCCGTACAGGACTTCAACAAGGCCCGCTGAATCCAAATTCATTGGCACTGACGCAAGATGCCAAGGATGACCGGGGTGTATTTGACCGTGTCCGCAGTGTCATGGCCATCCCGGTATTTGTGGGTGGAGGGGAAACCCCTTTCGTTGTGTTGGTGATCGAGAGCGAAGAAATCCGGCATTTCACACGATCATTGCAGGAAACATTGAAACAGTTAGCTACCAGCTTGGGGTTGGGTCTGAGTCGATATTTTGAACAGCGCGAGTTGGAACAGGCAAAAGCAGAAATTGAAACTCTGGCGCGCCATGACATGCTGACACATTTACCAAACCGCCGGTTTCTGGAAGAACAACTGAATCAAGCCTTACCACGTGCAGAGCGGTATGGGAAACTGCTGGCAGTGTGTATGCTGGATCTGGACGGCTTTAAACCCGTTAACGACGCCTATGGCCACGAAGCCGGCGACGAGGTGCTCGTGACCCTGGGGAAACGATTGCCGGAGGCATTGCGCAAATCGGACTTTGTGGCTCGCCTGGGAGGTGATGAGTTCGTGCTCCTGGTGGAAGATCTCTCTGGACCGAATGATCTCACCCCGATCCTTGCCAAGGTAGAAGAAGCCATGAATACCCCTATCCCACTGAGCCATGGCGAGATCGTCCAGATCAGTGGAAGTATGGGGATCGCTCTATATCCCTTCGGAAAAGAAGAAACGGGCGACCAACTGCTGCGCAGCGCCGACCACGCCCTCTATGAGAGCAAGTCCAAAAAGTTGCATAGGGAGCACTTTTGGGTGCTCGATGAAAAAAATGCAGCACGGGAACGGCAGCGTACGCCAGTTCAACGGCTCTTGAGCGAAGGCGCTATGGAGGTCTGGTATCAACCGGTTCTGAGTGGCGATAGCCGCAAAGTGGTGGGTGTGGAAGCGCTGGCACGGTTGCGGGATGAAGATGGCAGAATCCTGTATCCGGCAGAGTTTTTGCGTCAGTTATCGGTCGATGATCTGACCAATCTCAGCAGCATGGTCCTCACTCAGGCGCTGGAAGACCTGAAAAAGCTGGATAATCTGGGGTGGTCATTGTGGGTATCTTTCAACGTCGTCCCGGAGTCATTCTGCGGGAGCTGTGTGCCCTGCCTGCAAGGAGTAATTAGCGCTAGTGGGGTGGCTCCTCAACGGATTACTCTAGAGATTCTGGAGGGCAGCGATTTTCTGGAGCGCAACGTAGCCCTGTCCGTCTTGCAGGGCATCAAAGAAATGGGCATTCGCCTGGCGCTTGATGACGTAGGCAGCGCCTACGCCTCCCTCTTACGTCTAAAAGAACTCCCTATTGACGAGATCAAACTAGATCAAGGCTTTGTTCGGTCTCTTGGGGCAAGACCACAAGACCTGCATTTCGTCCGCACTATTCAGGACCTAGCCTCAGAGCTGCAACTGGACCTGGTAGTGGAAGGTGTGGAAACCGCAGACATCCTTGATGCCATGCTCACGACCGGTGTGCCCCATCTACAGGGATATGCGATATCCAAGCCCTTGCCGCTGACCGATCTGCAGCAGTTTCTCTCTGGTTATGTCATGGATACCGACATACGCCCGGTCAGTCTACTCGGTTTTTATGCTGGCACATTGAAATCGCACACCGCCATAAAAAATATGCTACTAATCAATCCGATACAACTTGACCTGGCATCTCTTGCGGATGGTCACCAGTGTCGCGGTCATAGCGTATTACATCGTTTTGGGTATGGAGACGATAGCCATCTGGTACAATTACACGATGCCTACCACCTTGCCCTTGGTGCCGTTGCAAGAAATATCAGTGACCATGGTTCATGGAGGGTTATGGAGTTTGCCCTGAACGAATTTTTGCAGGCTATTCTGGATGTCCGGGAGTAGATAATGACGGGCTTATACCGGACATTTTTGTGCGCTACTGGGTATGAGTAATATCCACTAGCTCCATTTAAGGGATATACAAATTATTCACGGACTAACCACCTGCTTACTTGTGCGCGTGGAGCTGATAAATATATTTTCTTTATTTTTCAACGTTGTGGACATCTGTATCGCGATTCGGGCATAGCGCAACCGCGTTGGTCACGGTGTCGGAGCCATTATCGGCAAGCTGGCGAACGCGATACAGTTCGAGGAATGCTAGCCCGCGGCGTTAATCCGTGGCTACCCGGGCAGGCTCGTAAAGTGGTCATCCCCGCCCAGTATGTTTTACCACCCAAACCTTGGGTAGGTATTGTTGTAGATATCCCTGCGCGGCGGATTTATTACTTTCCAGCCCATGATCATGTCGTATTTACTTACCCTGTTGGGGTGTTTCTACCCGGCTGGAAAGAAAGCTTGACGACTACTGAAATCATTGCCAAGTACCGGATGCCTGCATGGAATGTTCCGAAGAACATCCATGCCTGGTTCAAGAAGAAATTTCACATGAATATACCATGGTACTGGCCGCCTGGCCCCGAAAATCCTATGGGCGAATTGGCGATGGAAACGGGACTCTCTAGTATTTTCATTCATGGAACATACCATCCATGGGGCGTAGGCATGCGGTCCAGTCAGGGCTGTTTTCAGATGTATCCTGAAAATATCGCGCAATTGTTCCCCATGGTTCCGGTCGGGACCCCGGTTCGCATTATCGACCGGCCCAATTTGGTCGGCATTGATAATGGCCAGCTTTATCTTCAGTCCTATAAGCCCTTGGACGCTTATCATAAAGAGGGATTTTCAGACCTCCAGCGCGCCGTTATGCGCATCAAGCTATTCATGACGAAACATGGAGTTCATGAAAAAATTAACTGGGGCAGGGTGCGTCGCATCGTTGAAGAGCACAATACAGTCGCTTTACCCATAGGCGTTCATTCACCTAGTTATCAAACACTATCTGCAGCACTTCCAGCCAAGCCATATGCTTACGCCCCGTATGGTCCTGCAGCCAATAGTGCGGCCGTCCCTCCGCCCTTGGCTTTAGCGAAACCCAAAAACCAGGAACACCTACATGTACAGGTTATCCTTAAGGGTCAGAAGGATTGACTCTTTGAGAGTATCCTAGTTCAGTTCGTGTAATCTTCAATATCCTTCTCCCCGCCATTCGTATTTCGGAAAAATTTTACGACAAAGCGGCTATACTCGGAGAGATAGGCAATAATTCAAGCCTGTAGGACATTTTTAACCTCCTGATGTGGCTAATGTGATACTGGATTCGCCGTTTCCAGGCGCTGATGTATGCTTCAGACCATCCTGCCTGCATGGTGCCTTAAAACTGCATACCCAAGCCCACATCGCCGCGAAGAATATTGGGCGCGCCTCGCTGTGTAAAATCATCATCATGTAATCCGACGTACAGGGAGACATTGGCCATTAGGGGATAATAGGCGTTCACCCCCATTTGTAGAAGGTCTGAAGTGCGATTGAAAGTGGTTGGTGCGAATCCAGAGAGATGCTGGGTTTCCGAAATACCGCCAAGGTATCCGACATATCCGGTGAAATTGACGCCTGGCAGAGATGCTGCCGCATAAAGACCACCACCCAGACCGTTGGTGCTCAGCGAAGAGTGAGAGTCATAATAGGCATTGGACTGTGCAAAGCGGTTATACTCATAGCCGACATAAGGCCCGACAGCCAGGATATTGCTGGCGTTGAAAAGATAGCCGAGCTTGAGCCCAATGGTGTTGGTATTGCCACCGGTGTAACCCTGGTAAGTAGCCCCGAACTCATGGCGGTATTTCGCCGTGCCGAACAATCCACCATTGTAAAGGCTGGCCCGTAGACCGAGTCCACCGTTGGTGTTCCCATACCGATTGGTGGCCCCTTGTACATTGCCGGAAACACCAACCTGATTCATGACGCCATATACGGACGCTTCTGCGCCCAGGGGTAATGCCAGTGCGAGGGTCAATGCGGTAAGCCATATTTTTTTCTGAATCATCGGAACACTCCTGTTGGTTGAGTCAAAAAACAGCCGGAAAGTGATGGCAGGACTTTCGAAGTCACACCGTTACGATCAAGCCACTCGGGATAGACAAGAAGTAGGCAATCTCCCTGTCGAGTCCAGAGACTAAGACAGCAGAATTTATGCCAAAGGTTCCCGTGGGATAGATTTTTCATGTAATCAGTGGCCTGCGCCGTCTGCTCACGAAATGGTGCGACTAGATGGCCCTTTCTTCAGCAGGTCTGTTGTACTTTAGCGACAATATGACTCTATAGCGTCCCTGTTGTATGCCCTTACCATAAAAACGGATCTCTTCTCTTCTGGAATCGGGCACGGCTCAGTATGTCGCTTCTGTCGCAAGATCCTTCCGCTGTGCTGGAACGCTTATTGCTTTCTCAATATTGGAAAGCGCTACACAAGTCCGAAAAGCGTGACCGCAAAGCGGAAAGGAGGTATGCACATTTTTATACCGTAACCCCTGAGCCATTTGTTCGGGGAAAGATAAAAAACCGATCTTCCTACAGGAGAACCGTATGTTCCATGAAATGGAGTCACTGAAGCGCCGTAAAGTCTGGCAGCCAGCTTTACGTGTAGCGACCTTGTTCGGCACCTTGATGGCGTTGGCGGGATGTTATGCCTATCCCCCTGGACCGCCTCCGGGCCCTGGCGGATATTATGCGCATCCTGCACCGCCCCCACCCCCACCGCCGCCCGGAGGGCCAGCGGGTCCCGGGGCGTATTACCAGCAACCGGGGCCGCCGCCCCCGCCACCCCCTCCGTGAAGGATTTTATGGGCGCGTATGTCTTGTAAAAGTCAGACAATTTTTCTGTAAACAGGTCTAAAAAAAGCCCCATTTTTCTGAAATGGGGCTTTTCCTCCGGTCATGAATCAGGATTTCAGTGCATCAAAGCGCCGGTTGCTGCTCCTGCTGCACCGCCCACTGCGGCCCCTACGGCCGGATTGCCACCCACAACAGCACCCAGCACTGCACCGCCCGCAGCACCGATAGCCCCACCACTCAGTGCGCGTTGTCCTGTGGGGCTCATATTGGCGCAGCCAGTCATGGCGATCAGACAAAAACCCAACGCCAGAACTTTTAACCCGTACCGGTGATGACCGAATTTTAATCGAAGGGGATATTGCATGGGGATTAGGCTCCTTATGGTGTAGTAGTGGAAGGGGATCCGGATAGTTGTTCCACATCCCGGGTTGCCTGAAGAATTTCTTGTCGGGCAATCCGATAGGACGTTCCAGAAAGCGGTTTGGTGCATAACGGCTGTACGACCGCCTGAATTTGGTCAAGGTCGTCGCTTTGACCTTCTGCGTGCGGCCGTTTTGTCAGCTTTTGTTGCAATAGACGCACCTGCGCCTGGTATTGCTGGCAATCGCGCTGTAGTCCTGATGTTCTCTGGATTGGATGCGTGGGCGCCAAGATGGTTGAGGCGGGTGGATAAGGTAAGATCTGTTCAGGCCGATAGTGCGTCGACGCAGGTGTTGGGGGTGGGGCAGCTATCGTTGAGGCGCAGCCGCTCAACAATAAAGTGCCCGCAATCAGCCAATAATACGGCCTTTCTCTTATCCTGTTTTGCAAATACAAGCAACATTCCTACCAGGGAGTAGATACATAACCCACTACAGGCGTGGGAGCCGCGTAATAGCCGGATGGAGGCCCGGGTGGGGGCGGTGGTGGCGGCCCTCCCCAAGGCCCGGGTCCCGGTGGAGGCGGGCCTGGTGGAGGCGGTCCCGGTGGCGGTGGAGGTGGCGGGGGTGGCGGAGCCGCATAATAATACACGGGTTGTGGGGGTGGCACATAAACTACTGGTGGGGATACGGGATAATAGGCCGGTGCTCCGCCTACTGAAACACTCAGCCCCGGAACGGCCAGGCCTAATGAAAGATTATCGGCGAGTGCTGGAGTGATCCCAACGGCCGATGAAAGGACGAGGGTGGTAGCCACCACCCATAGCACCGATTTTCGTCGAGCTGTTGAGGGGGAGGGAATGGATTTCATAATGATGCTCCCATAAAAAAGACCAAAGGCGTACCAGCAAAAAGCATTCCTACAAGATTTCAGCCGGTTTTCATTCGGTCGAGCCCTACTGTACTGTAGTCAGTCCACTACAGTGGAACGCTGACTTATTCCATCTGGTTAATTTTTAAGCATTTGTGTTGTCGCTCTTCAGTCAGGTTGAGAATCTACCCGGAATAATAGCCACTGTCAGGCGATCATTGGCCGCATGTGCCGCACAGCAGGGCAACTGGGAATGGGCGTCAGACAATACGCTCAATCAGCATTTTTATTGGAATGCGGCATGTTATAGTAAACGACACTACCTGCAGCGCTTGCCGCCATTAACGGCAAGCAGCCACTGATCATCATGGCGGTGCCGCAAGCGATTATTATACGCAGGATAAAACCCAGCAGGCTTTGCAGTTTCTCTAACGTCCAGTGACCGTCTGGCCGTGTTTTTTGCGTCATGATTCGATCCTTCGTGGAGGTAGGTTTGGCTGTAAATCTTGGGCACGCATTCTGCATTAGATATTCCACATGGTGGTTGAAAAATCAAACCACAGTACTGGCATCATCAGTTCCAAAGAAAGAACAGTGGAGAACAATACCCGTTCAGGACATTGAAAAATTGGAACAAAAAATGAAATATCAACATATAGCAGTGACCACAGCAGATCGTAATTGACGCCTTATGGCCTGCCAGTCCGCATCCTCTTTGGTCCTTACAGTCAGGATCTACGAGAATCATGGCCAGATGAAAGCCTCAGATGTTGGCTATAATGCAGTATGAGCAAATTTCTACGGACTATTGTCTGATAGAGAAATCCTTGAACAGGAGGTTACGATGTCTGGAACGGATATAAAAACTGCAAATCCTGCCGCTTCGTGGGTCCGGGCAGTCTTACTTTTGACAGCAGTGATGGCATTAGCCGGTTGTGCCAACATGAGCCCAACGGGCCAGCGTGCCCTGAGTGGCGGTGCTATTGGTGCTGCTGGCGGTGCGGTTTTGGGAACAGTCGCTGCGGGCAATCCTGCCGTCGGTGCTGCGGTAGGTGGTGCGGTGGGTGCGGGGGTAGGTGCTGCTCTCCCCCAAATAGAAAACAGCCTGAACGGTAATTAACCCGTTACTGCACTGAGTGTTAGGGCACCCGACTTATTTCCAGGGAGCTTGCATGCGGGTTATCAGTAACAATGTACGCACGGAAGCACATTACCCATCCGGCCCATTAAGATTTTTCGAGAGATATTTATGAATAATCCACAATCCCGCACGATAAAACGCACGACAATTTTTGCTGGCGTCCTTGCAGCAGCGATGTTGAGTTTAACCAGTTCATCGGCCATGGCAGCCGTTTCTTTAGGATTGGCGGTTCCCGGACTGAGCGTACAATTGGGTACGCCTCCCGTCTACTACGCGCCACCGCCGGTGTATTATGCGCCGCCCCCCGTCGCTTATTACACGCCGCCACCAGTGGTCAGATATTATCCCGTGCCACCCCCTGTCGTTGCCTATGGACCCAGACCTTGGCTTCGGCGGGGGCCGCCACCATGGGCAGGGCATGGAAGGCCAGGACCCTGGCAACATGGCAATTGGCACCACGGACCCTGGCACCATGGAAATTGGCATCACTGATAGATCAAGAATATGAGATGCGATTCGCCATAAAACAAAACAAAATTCTGCAAGTGGTCATGGATAATGAATGACCGCTATCAGTCTGGCGCCGCCCTTTGAGTTTGCAAAAAATGGTCTTCTTCTCACAACCATGGAGACCGTGTCATGCAAACAAAACCCAACGGCACCCAGCACCTCAACACCCCTTGGAACAAAGACAAAATCATAGGTCAGAAACGGCCCTTGAAACTACAGGAGGTATGGGCCATTAGAATTCGCCTGCAACTGGCCCAACAGATCCGTGAATTAGCCTTCTTCAACATCGCCATCGATAGCAAATTGGGGGGCTGTGACCTCGTGGGACTGCATGTTTCCGATATCGCCCATGGTCACGCCGTTATGAACCGCGCCATTGTGCTCCAACAAAAAACTCAGAGGCCCGTCCAATTTGAGATCACCGAACACACCCGAGAGGCCCTGACTGCTTGGATCACCCATGCCAAACTCAAGGATGACCAGTTTCTTTTCCCCAGCAGGAAACACGCCTCACCTCATCTTTCCATCCGTCAGTATGCGCGTGTTGTAGAACGTTGGGTTATTTCTATAGGATTGGATCCGTCCGCCTATGGCACGCATACCATGCGCCGAACCAAGGCCACATTGATTTACAAGCGCACCAAGAATCTGCGCGCCGTGCAACTTCTGCTGGGACACACCAAGCTGGAGAGCACCGTCCGTTATCTCGGCATTAAGGTTGACGATGCCCTGGAAATGGCCGAGCAAACCGAAGTGTAACGAAATTGATGTCAACCTTGATAGGGTGCAATGATTTCCCTACTATGAAGCCATGACCAACTACTCCGTAGGGGATGACTGGCATATACGCATCAATGGCCGGGAGCAGCATCCGCTTCCGCACGTCCATGTGCAGTTTCGTGACGGATCCCGTGTGTCGCTGGCCATTGAAACAGGCGCGCTTCTAGTCGGCTATGTCTCGCCCCGAAAGCGATTGGAACCGGTGCGGACCTGGATTCAGGCGCATCGGGATGCCCTATTGACGGAATAACGGAGGTTGAATCCATGAATCAAGCACCCAAAATTGAAACGGCGACGATTACTGGCCTGTTCCAGGTAGAAATCCATTGGTCCACCGGAGAAGTGTTTACCACGGATCTTAAGGATCTTATTGGCCCTTCACGGGCGGAAGATCCCTTTTGTGCACTCCATGATCCGGCTTTCTTCGCTCAGGGGCATACAGATGACTGGGGCGATGGTCTGAGTTGGCCCGGCGGACTGGATCTGGGCGCAGACAGTCTCTATGCCTTGGGGAGGAAACAGGCCGGATTACCAACACGTGAGGATTTCATCCTGTGGATGGAGCGGAACAAGCTCAGCTTAAGCCGTGCGGCGGAAGCCATCGGTATGACTCGGCGCATGATGGCCTACTACAAAAATGGCTCCCGCCCGATACCAAAGACCGTTTGGCTGGCCTGCATCGGTTATGAGGTGATTGAACGCCACGCAGCTTGAATAAGGTGAATAATGGGCGATTTTGCAGCGGAAGCGGTCATTCGGCAGACTGACTGTCATGTTCTCGAGACCGGCCATTGGACTAACGCACACTAATCGGCCTTTGCGGTTAGTCAGCGCCAGACCGATTCGACCCCCGAAATGCAAATGCATCGGTATGCAGTGTGCCTTTAACTCAGTAGGCCTTCCAGTGGTAGCAGTTGAGCTTAATCAATAGGATATTTGCGCGGGTGACTTTGGTTCAGACTCCTGATCGACTGTATAATATCGAACAAATCGATTGTTGCTATATTGAGATTGGCTTTCAGCCTTAAGGCATCCTCGGGTTTGGGCTCCCAGTATAGAGTGCTACATGTTCAGCCAGATCCGCGTTCCTAAAAAGCCCTTCCATGGTCACCACTTTGCGCGGGATAGCTGCCGTTGTCCCAAGTTACTCTAAGAGTATGTGTCCCCGAAATAACCGTGGGACGACCCAGCCATTTTAACCCCAAATAGCTCAGGACTAGGAACCCGATCAGATATCGTTCGGTCAGGACTACAGGCTGTTCTCCGCCATGGGCTTGGTGTAGCTGGCGTGACCGGAGGCAGCATAGGCAGCACCCTCCACTCCGCCCAGCGCCTCCAGCGTTTTACCGCTCAACTTATGAGATGATCTCCATGATTTTATGCAACCCATGGCTCCCCAAACCATGTTGTAGTTCCCACTGCCCATGTTTGTTCCGGTAGAGTAACGTGGGCGTTGCTTCCTCACCCGTACGGATAAGCAGCCGGGTATTATTGCGCACGGCGCGACGTATCAAGGGCGGAGGATTGGGGGCTGGACGGATCCCGCCTTCTTCTGTTTGGGTATTGAAATGCGATTCATCATAGGCCAATGCCTTGGCTGGATTATTCGCCATCAGGATGGATGCGGCCTTGGCAGGACTGGAGGGCTTCAGAAATCCCACCAGAACTACCCGCAACCGCAATTTTTCAGCCCCGATGATGGGCAGAGCTTTCTCATACAATCTATGGCACCAGATACAGTTAGGGTCCATAAATGCCGTTAACTCAGGCCCCTGATGCCCGACCAGAAAAGTGTGTGCGTGGGTTATCGCTGCAGCAATAGCACTTGGAGGAAGCGCCTTGGGATTGGCGTGTTGGGGCTTTGTCATTTCCTGAAAAAGCATGTTCTCCTGGGCAGGTGCAGCCGTGGCCGCCAACGGAAGTGTGATCAGCCATCCAGTCAGCAGCCATCCTGACAACCTTCTTTTCTTCATAGCGCACTCCTCAATAACCCGTAGGTAATGGTCTCTTGGGCGAACAATCTCCGGTGACGCTTCCTGGAAGGGAATGACCCAATAGCCATCAACGTTCCTATAATACTCACCGCAAATGCGGCAGCAGCCCGGAAAGCTGTTTTTCAGAAATCATGCCGGGGATGCGGCCAATATGACCATTTTTGAGACGATACAACATGGCGGGCGTGCCATTGAAACCCAATGCACCCATCATTTCCAGATTATGCTTAAGATCCTGGGTTGTTTTTGCTGTGGGTGTGGCTTTGGGAAGGCTGCGATAGTCACCGCTCTGTAACGCCGGACCAACAATGGATTCAAAATGTTTCAATGTTGTCAGAGGATGGGAAGATTGCAGCCAAGCGGCGGCTTCTGCCGGACTTTGTGGCGTCAGGAAGGCCACGGGGACATAACGGACCGTCAATTTTCCGCCCTTAATCAAGGCGGCCTCATGGTTGTACATCACATGGCAGTAAGGACAATTGGGATCCTGAAAATCATAAATGATGGGACCGTGGTGGCCTTCCTGAATATAAGTGAGGTGATGCGCCAGAATATGCTTCCAAAGAACATTCGCCGTCAGTTTTTTTGGCGGTACCGCTGTAGCCGTTCCCGTTGCTGTCTGAGCTTCAGCGAAAGTCGTGCCAAAAAGTAATAGACTACTGCCAAATAGCCCGATTCCCAGCCATTTCAGCCAGCGGGTTCTCATCCTGTTTTCCATGTCGCGCTATTCTCCTGGTACGCAGATTATTTCAGATTCGGAATGATGGTCAGCAGTTCCCCGCGAGATACCATGCCGGGCATTAATCCTGTTGTGCCATTTTTGCGTTCATACAAAATGGCGGGTACGCCCATCGAGTGGGCACTTTGCAGTACAGTCATGTTCACTTTTAAAGCGTGAAGCGTCTGTGGAAGTGCTTTGGCTTGCGGCAGACCAACAGGCCCCTGGGGTCCCATAGGTGCCGCGAAACTCTTGGCAGCCAATCCCTCAAAATGTTGCAGCGCCTGGACCCGATGCGGGGATTGCAGAATAGCGGCAGCTTCAGGGGTGCTACTGGGCATGAGATAAGCGACCGGCACATAACGTACGGAGAGTTTCCCGGCTTTGATTAGCGGCTGCTCCTCATCGTACATACCGTGGCAATAAGGACAATTCGGATCAAAAAAATCATAAATGACCGGTCCTTTATGCCCTTCCTGGATATAGGTCAGTCGCTGGCCGATGTCCTTCCAATAATTGTTCTGAGCCATTTTGGGTAAAGGCGGAAGTTCTGTGGCTGCCAGGGCAGATCCTATGCCCAAGATGCCGATCAGCATGCCGGTTAAAACGGTCAGTCTTGTGTTGCAGTTCATAGCGATCTCCTCAATATAATTTTTATAACATCAATGATCAGTCATCGTATGGCCCAGCTTCTGCTGCAGGTGCTGCAGGAGCGTTTCGGGTCCTTCATAGCCTTCATATTGGGCAACCAGATGCCCTTGCGCATTGACCAGCAATACTGCCGGTGGCCCAAATAACTGGAAATGATGAAGCAGGTGGCGCGATGCGGCATCACTTGCTGTCACATTCACCCGAATTAGCGTGAGTGGTTGCAAGGCCTTTTCTACATGGGGATTGTCATAGGTTTCGACATCCATACGCTGGCACTCTACACACCAGGTTGCCCAGAAATCCACCAATACCGGGTGCCCTTTTGCTGCGGCCAAAGCCGATTGCAGCTGGGGAAGGCTGCGAACCACGGTAAACTGGAGGGGATGATGCTTTTGAAGTGCATGGTTCTGTAGAGGGGCGACTGAAACCTCTTTTGCCACGAAAGGTGCCAAAGGTTCAAGCACCAGGGAAGCACCCGCCGAGGCACCGACTCCGAGAACCACACCATAGACAACAGCCAGTATGCCGAGTCCCTGGAAGAATCGGGGCCATCCCCCGGAATTGGCTGCAAACGCCCCCAGAAAAATACCTGAGAGGATGGCGAGCGCTGACCATAAGGCCAGCGTAACCGGTCCCGGCACAATTCGTGACAGGAACCAGATGGCCACTCCCAGCAGAACCACGCCAAAGACGGCCTTTACGCCATTCATCCATGCGCCGGATTTGGGCAGAAAATGTCCGGCAGAAGTCCCGATGATCAGCAGGGGGACCCCCATGCCCAACCCCAGAAGGAACAGGGCCACCCCCCCCAGAACTACGTTGCCGGTGTGGGCAATGAACAGCAGAGCCCCCGCTAATGGGGCCGCGACACACGGTCCGACGATCAGGGCGGACAGCACACCCATCACGAAGGCGCTGAGAAAGTGTCCGCCCTTCCCGTAACGGGACAGGCGCGATTGTATGGCATTGGGCATCTGCAATTCGTAGAAACCGAACATGGAGAGCGCCAGTACGACAAACAATGCACTGAATCCACTGAGCACCCAGGGATTTTGAAAAAAGGCCTGCAGATAGGATCCAGTGATCGCTGCAAGAACCCCGGCAACCGTATAGGCCAATGACATACCCAGCACGTAGGCCAGAGAAATCCAGAATGCATGCCTTCTGGACTGTTTCACGGTCAACTGAGTGTTCCCCTGACCGACCACCAGGGAGGACAGAATGGGAATCATGGGGAAAATGCAGGGTGTGAAGGCTAGTCCAAGGCCCGCCAGAAAGAAAAGCAGTAGCGTTAAGAGGACTTGCCCGCCGGCTAATCCCGCTGCGAACTGCCCATATTGACCGGCCACCACAGAAGGTTGAACCGGCTTCTGCAGAGCAGGATGCGTGTCGGCCAAAGCCGGAGCATGCCGTACGGTGCTGGCAATAATTCCCGTCGGGCTTAGCGTATAGCTTTTCGTGATGACTGGGTAGCAGACACCGGCATTGGCACATCCCTGAAAACTGCTGGTGACTCGAAGTTGCTTGGGGGGCGTGCCCGTGAAATGTACGGGCACCCGAATCGTGGTGGTATCGCCCTCATAAACAGCCAGGGTTCCGACCCCCGGTATATCCATCGGTTTGCCCGGTGGCAGGGTATAAGGCGCCAAATGGGCAGAACGAGGGCTTACCTGTAAAGTGATCCGATTGCGGTAGAGGTGATAATGAGGCGCGGCGATCCACTGGAGGACCAGGGTATCGTTTGGTGCCATGCGCGCCTTAAAGAGGAAGGCTTTGGCCGGTGCCAGAAACGGTGAGTGATGCACGCTATTGGTGGACGACATCAATGACGAAGCATTGAGACTCGTTATTGAAACCAATGAACTGGCAAGGGCGGATGGAGAGAGCATCAGCAACAATACGATGAGCGGTGCCCACAGCCCAAAAAAGGCATTTCCCGCTAGTCTGATGAGATGATCTCCTCGTTCCTGAGAGGTGCTGCTCATAACTGGATACTTCATTCGTGTTCGCTACCTCAGTGTTGTTGTTGTAAAACCCCATCACCGACTGCTGTTTCCCCGTACAACATGGGGTCACAGTCCGGTTCAACTGTTCGGGCGGCAGCAGTGGCCTGATCGGGGGTATGTCCTTCCAGTAAGGCCCGATACCAAGCCGCCTCGCCCGGGGACAAGCTGCGCATCAGTACGTCTTCCTGTGGGCGCACAACCAGGACGCTATCACCACCAAGTGCATCCAAATCCAGCGTGCCTTCCTCATTGGGGTGCTGGCACAGTTGCCAGAGCGCCATCAGCGGATAGCTCGACTCCACCAGATGCAGGGAAGCATGCAATCCATTAACGATGAAGTTTTCTGCTGCAGAGTAAGCTTCATGACTGGCCCATTCCAGCCGTGCCATATCGGGTAAATAGGCGAGTTTCCGGGTGAGAGGATGGTGGGCAAGAAAGGCAGGCATGTGCTCGCCATAGGCGTTGCGGTCGCCAGATAATGAGGGAATGGAGCGAGCATAGGAATAAGCGATTTCACGAAAACAATCCTCTCCAATCAGCACGAAGATCGCACCGTAAACATTTTTGAGGCTTTCGCTGAAGCCTTCCAGAATATTGTTGCGATAAATGGCAGTTGCAACAGCCGCAGAAATTGATCCGCTCAGTCCGGGAATAACGCGGCCCTCTTCCGGTGACAGGACGGCAGCTACAAAGGATTTTTGGTAGTCCAGCGCATCATGCATGGATCCCCTCCAAAATATGCTGTGCTTTTTGAGCTTCCTCCAGCAGAATAGCAAGTGGCGGAATGTTCGTATCCCATTCAATAAGTGTGGGGATTGGGCGGCCGATAATCTGCAGGGCCCGTCGATAAAGCGTCCAGACTTCGGGCCAGACTGCCTGGCTGTGCGTATCGATGAACACTTCCTGACCTAAAGCAGTTTCTATCGAAAATCCTGCCAAATGAATCTCATGGATGGCATTGGCTTGGAGATTTACCAAATACTCATCACTATTTATTCCGAGATTCCGGCTGTTGACGTACAGATTGTTGATATCCAGCAATAACCCGCACCCCGTACGTCCTACCAGGGCATTCAAAAAAGCCCATTCTGCCATCTGATTGTCGGCAAAATGCAGATAGGCCGAAACATTCTCGATCAGGATTTGGCGCTGCAGAACATTCTGCACCTGGTCAATCCGATCACTGACATGCTGCAGCATGCCTTCGGTATACGGTATGGGTAATAAATCGTGCAGATAGCGTCCTTCCGATGACACCCAGCAGAGATGTTCGGAAATCAGTCCCGGTTCATAACGGCTGATCACTTGCTGCAGTTGTTGGAGGTGTTCCTTATTCAACGGGTCCGCACTTCCCAGAGACAGACCGACGCCATGCAGACTCACGGGATAATGACTGCGCACCTGGTGCATCACTCTATGAGGCAAGCCACCCGCAGCAAACAGGTTTTCACTATGCGCCTCGACCCAGGCCGTTGGCGGTTTGCCGTTTTGGAAATCGCGATAATGGCAGGCACGTAGGCCAATCCCTGCAGCTACTGGGATCTCCCTGGATAAGGCACCAGTGTGAATTGCTGTAGTGTCCTGGATCATCAGCGTGTTCTCCTGGCTACCAGAATGCTCAAAAAAGGTTTTTTCAGCATTCTAAAAAATATGCCGAGGCCAGTGAGACCTCGGCCCCCCTATTTATTTCTTAGCAGGGGTTTTAGTGGGGGTCTTTCCGGGGGTCAGGCTGCCACCCACGATTTTCAGGCAAACCCCTTTCGGTACGGCCAGCCAGGCATCGGGATTGCCATTGGTTTTTGCGGATCCGGGAGTAATACCGCCTATGGACATACACTGGTTTTGATGCGCACGGGCAATGCCATAACACTTGACATAGCCCGGTGGCATCCCGCCTGCCATCGCTGTGCCAGCAAAACCCACTCCAGCCATAGTGACAGCCCCAGCAAGCAGTGCACGCTGGAAAGTATGTTTACGATTTGTCATTTCCTTACTCATGATTAACTCCTTTTTCATAACGACCACGTGGTTTTCCCCGAAGGGAACGGTGCCTGACACTCAGGACCCCGTCAAACTCCCTGATATCCCCAATTTCGTAGTTGAAGGGTGGGAAGTTCCGGCGTGGCAAAGGCTGCGATTGAGGTAGTCTTGTGGATGACAGCTAGCATTTCCGAGCGCATGCCCATGCACATCCCCATCATCTATTGCATGAAGTGGCCGGTTTCACCCCCCGGCTAGTTTCCCATCTGAGCCATCCTCTTTTTCATCATGCCCATACCCATCACCATCGGATTGGAAGCGCCGCCTGGTTCGTGCTGCGATTCGTCGCTTGTTTTGGTGTTTTGATCTTTGGGTTCCATGTCCAACCTCCTAGTGAATGATTGGGTTGATCCTTCTCGTTCTATGGGTTTTCAGCCCGAACTTTCTTGGCCAGCAGCCTCGCGTTGCTCGCGCCCACGGTCATGGCAACGCTAATCGCCTCATCGATCTCCGCATCACTCGCCTGGAGTTCCCGTAGCACGCCAAGGGCATATTTCGTGCAGAATTCACAGTTTGCCCCCAGCGCTGCCCCGAGACAGATGAGATGACGCGTCTTGCGGTCCAGTGCGCCCACCGGGCCATAGACGGCCGCATGAAAGCGGTTGTAGTGTTCGATGACTTCATCATGATTGTCGGCCATAGTTTTCTCCTGTTCTGAATCAGTTTGCACGGACGAAGACTGCCCCATAATGATAAGGAGGCAACTCGACCAGGGTTTCCAGCGTAAAGCCGGCCGGTTCGACCACCGAGCAGGTTTGTTCCGGGGACATGCGCATTTGGGTACTCGGCCCTCGCGGTTGGTCTAATACAGTCGTCTCTTCGCGCGGCAGGGGATACCAATTGACGATGGCCAAACGACCGTTGGGCTTCAAAGCCGCAGCAACTTCCCGAGCTAACGCCGTCTTGTCCGGGGCGCCGTGGAAGGTGTTCGCAATCAGGACATAGTCGGCTGTTGCGCCCGCCAGGCGGCTCAGTTCCATAGCGTCTCCGAGCAACCATTCACAATTTGTCATTCCCTCGCAAGCCAATTGCGCCTGATCCAGCATCTCCGGGTCAAGGTCGAAACCTATGACATGTCCCGCCCCAACCTGCCGGGCCATGGCGGCAGTGAAATAACCATATCCGCAACCCAGGTCGACTACTGTCATTCCGGGCTTGATACCCAGTGCTTTGATTACACCGTCGGGGTCAGGCCATAAGGCTTGCCACCAGTTTCTGTCGGGCATCCCTGTGGCCGGAAACAAGCGCTCCTGAATCATAATTCAAGTTCCTTTTTCATTCGCTGATATTCCTCTTGGCTAATCTCCCCACGAGCGTAACGCCGGTCGAGAATCGCTTTCGCGCTTTCCTCTCTGTCACGCATCTCTCGCCTTCCGCAGATCGGCCAATCCCTACATCGGAAGAGGAAAATCAACAACACGACCAAGAAGATCAGTGGAAAGATCCACATCAACGGAAACCATTCCCACGACCTATATGACCACATGGACTATCCTCTCTTGGTTCTTGCACCTGCCGAAGGGTGCCTGGTCGGTCGGCTGAGCTGATGGTCCATGCCAGCGACCCGTGCCTGGCGCGTGTCCAACCATTGTTTGAGGTCGTGCAGGATGTGCAGCAATTCGGGGTCTGCGAGGCAGTAATAGATGAACGGTCCGCGCCGCTCGGCGCGAACGAATCCCGCCTCACGCAACACGCGCAAGTGGAAGGAGACGTTACTTTGTCCCATGCCCGTTGCCGTGATGACGTCTGTCACCGGACGGCACTCAAGACCCAGTTCGCACAGGATGCGTAGACGGTTTGCTTCTCCGAGCACCTTGAGTGCCGGAATGACTTGTGGCTGATCAGGTTCGCGGAAAATCATATCAAAATTGACTCATATAAGTGCATATCTATATGTTGGGCCAAATTCAGATCAATATCAAATATGTCTGGTGGAGACGTACCCCCCCCCGGGTGTCAGGCTCTCCGGCGCAAAACTGTCAGGAGAGAGTCTCTCCATCCCCAGCATTAGGTAGGGTGACCACTTTCTGTAAGGTTGTGGGTGCACGCATCAGTTTCTGATAGTCCACGATACGGGCATCACGGACCTGCAGTTGCGTTTCCAGTTCATGAATGCGGAGATCCAGCCGGTAATTGATCCGGGCCAGGGCAGCGACTTCGGCTTGCGCTTCTTCTACCAGTTTCCGGTATTCCTTGAGTTTCGCTTCGGCCTCTGCCAATTCGGAACGCTGGGCCTTGAGTTGTGTACGAGGGGCCGTGTCGTTGATTTTACGAATCTGTACCAGGATCGGTTCATGAAAACGATACAGCGTCGCCCGATCCACGTCTGCTTCTACAGCCACGGCAGTGGCCGTGATTTTGCTCCCTTTTTTCACCCGGCGCGGATTGCCACGCACTAGACGGCTCAGGGCCGCTTCCAGCTTGCGGCGAGTCGCCTTAAGCGAATTTTGACCGTGCTGCGTCAAGGCTGCGAGGCTTTTTTCCGAACCCATAATTATTGGTCCTTTGATGCTTCCAGTCTGCGTAGAACGGTTTCGGCTTTGTCCAGGATCAGTTGCGCCCGGGCGCGACCCGATTCTCCCATATCGTCCAGAGCCAACGCCTCCTTTTGCTGGTCACGAATACCCTCCCAGACGGGCCGATGTTCAGGGCCAATAATGCCATAATGGCAATCCACACACATTTGCGCTTCGAAAATGCACAAGCCGCCACATCCCGTTCCCCGGGCATTCCCTACGCACCAGGAATGACCGGTTCCATTCAGGGTAATGGATCCTGAATACTCCGCAATCAGCTTTTCTTTGTTTTCCGCCGTACGGACTGAGGACCGCCAGGCTTTCAGCCATTCGCCCCCCTTGGCCAAAGGGGCCTCTGAATCCAGCAACCCAGTCATAATCTCGGATTGCCGGGTTTGCTTTTCCTGGGTGACCATGGCCATCAATTCGATGTCCGATTCATACTCATCTGCACCCCCATCCGCATAATAAGTGGTCATATCCAGGCTCCAATGACCGAAATGTTCGCGCAGTGCCAGTAAATCGCCCAATTCCGAGCGGGCGATGAATCGCGCATACGTTCGTCGAAACTGATGAGGATGTAGATGAAATGGGCTCTCAGAGCTACCCGAACTCAATAATTGCTCACAGAAATGCTGTATATTATGATTTATGGTTGAACCATTTATTACGGATATGGATTTACCATATTTCCTATTCAAAGCAATAAATAGCTTATTTTTTTGTTTTTTTATAGTATTAATTCTTTTGTTGTGTTCGATATTTATTATTTCATGGTTTTCAATTGGTTGATCTTTTATATATTTCTCTTCCTCTTCGAATATGTACCGCAATGGCTCCGATAAACGAGTCAAAACATCAATTGCTGTTTCTACAATAGGAGGTACCTGCCATAACTTTTGACGCAGACCAGTTTTATAAATCATCCCTTTTATCCAGATCGTATCTACTAGCCCATCTTTGCTTGGTCTATGAATCACACAATCAGTTTCAAGAGATTTTATTTCAGAATCGCGTATTTCTGAAAACATTGCAATGATGATATAACAAGCAGTGCGCAATAATATTTTTTCTTTATTGAGAATGGTTTTAGTGCTTATAATGTATGGCTCGGATATATTTGCTGTTAATGACTCCAACTGGTCTGACGGACTGATTTTCCCGTAAGGATCAAAGAATTCTTCTATTTTCAATATATAATCGGATTTATTGACAACATAATCAATCGCTTTTTGAGCAATTAGAGTGGCAAAACCGTCGGGAATGAACTCTGTCGAAGGTATTCGGTAGTTTTTTGATGATTGAAGTATACCGGATAAAGAATAAGTCGTTTCCAATGGCCATGGATGAGTTCTTATCGCATCATTCAGTTTATCTCTTTGTTTATATAAATTTTCAACAACACCCAAATACATTAGTAGAGTTCCCGGCTTCAGTGGTTTATTTTTTTTGTGCTTCAGATAATTACAGTATTCAATGGTGCGACCAGTCAACTCTGAGAATGAACGAACATTATTTTTCGTCATCCAGTACAACAAATGTCTTAAATAAGCGTGTTTGTGAATTATTGTAAGCAATGAAGGACGCTTTTCCCCTTCTACCGGTTCAGCATAGAGTGACCATATAAACTCCTTGGAAGCCATTAGTAGTGATGCAAATTCAGCATCAGTCAACCTTTTCCCATCCGGCAAGACTACATCCCATAAAATTCTCTTTACGGATGCACTTAAATTATCTTGTGGAATCAATGGATAAAAATCCCATATATCATCGCCAAAGCGGCTGACTACTACTGAAGTTCCATTTTGCGAGATATCTACTGAAACAGCGGTTTTCGCCTTTTCAATCGGACTCAAAGCGCGAAATTCACGAAACGATAAATTTCCTGCTGTCATCTAAGCGCTCCGCCAGGTAGGGTGTGGATCTTTTTGGGCTTTTTCCTTCGCTAAGGCGACGACAGAACTGGAGAAGTTTGGAAGAATATCTATATCTATGCGTCGAATAATGGGCGCATAGGTTTTGGCCCAATGGTTGGGGTTGATTTTGCTACGTTCAGCTAAAAGCCTATAGTAAAAGCTTAATAGTCGCCAAAGATCATCCTCAAAAACACACATATTGGGGCAACGAAAACAAGTGAGAAACTTCTTGCACACCGATTCGTTTTCGCGAAACGGATTTTGACACCGCGCTATCCCTGTATTGTATCCACCACTCATTAGATTTTTTATATTCTCCAGTGGCACGGAACCATCTGCTGCCAACATGACTTTACCCTCTACCTCCGTCTTTGAGAACTGACTCACCATGCTATTAATTATAAAAGCATAATCTCTTTCTGATTCTAAGGGTTGTGTGACGTAGTATCGAAGCGTGGTATCGGCCTGCGCATGCCCTAGCGCCATCTGCACACGACGTACGTCTCGTGTACGTCGGTATAAATCGGTGGCCATTGTGGGTCGCAGCCGTGATATATTGAGTTTCAGCAATTTTCCTTCGTCGTCCAGAAGTCGGTGTCGCTTTGAAAAAGTTATTACGAATCTCCCTGCGGTTGAATCTTGCAGCTTAACAAGCAAGCCTTTTCTTTCGTCACGTGCTATACGCCAAAGGAATAAATATCCCTGTAATCCTTCTGGAGCATCGCCATAGGTGGATCTGCTCCAATTTCGAAAGAAGTTGAAGTGCTCACTAATATTTGAAGGAATTGTATCCATATTTTTTTGTTCTTTTTTCTCATGCTTTTTACTCAGAGATGTTGCCAATGATGTATAACCTCGACGTTTTTTTGTTATCAGGATGTCACGACCATCCATTGGATGTGATCGTATGCTATTGTCCCGTAAATCTAATAAACAGCTAAGGTTTCTTCCAGTTGCAAGACCTAATATCAGCAAGTGGACGGCTATTATTTGGGAATCTGATATTTTTTTAGCGTCTTCACTATGGATTATTTTTAGATCTGCATTAAGTGCATTGATAATCTGTTTTTGTTCATTTTGTGAATAGGGTTTACGGTGCAATGCACTACGATTAGAATTTGGAAAAGGATTTGCAGGAAATGTTAACTTCTTATTCGCGACATTAAAATTTAATTTCTTGCAGTTAAGTAATATATTTTTAACAAGATAAAATGTTTTTTGTTGGGAATTTATAGGAAAATTATTTCCTTTGTTCTTTCCCTTTGTAGATATTTTATGACCCAACCATACCAAGAAATCATCAACGACCTGGCGATCAATTTGGTTAAAATTTGTAATGTAATTTTGTTCGTAATCATCTAAAAAAAGCCAAAAGCGTCTTAAGCCAATATTTTCATATGTCTGAATGCTTTTTGCAGACAAGGAATGGCGCAACATCCAGAAAACATCCCGTATTTGTTCAGCAAGCTCTTCCCTCCCATTCGTCCGATAACGGTTAAAATCCAGATGGACTTCGCCCATATGGGGACACTGGATTGTGAAAGCCCAACCGGGTGGCAGATCAATCAGCTCGCCGTCCTTTTCTGTCAGGGACACCTTCCGGTCTAATTTTGTCCGCCTAATGGCCATGGCTCAGCGACCTGCAGACATCGGCTATGTAACCGTCAATATCATCTTGCTGAATCAGGTCGGCAGCATGGATGTATTGTTCAGTTGTGGTAATGGAACTGTGCCCCATACGATCCTTGACCCAAAGTAATGCCTGACTTTCTCCCTTGGTTCGGAGCATGCGCAAAAGTTCATAGGTCCCATAGGTATGCCGCAGGAGATGTGGATGACAGGGAATACCTGTTTTCAGGCTGACTTTGGCAAAAGCATTATTGACGCCCTTGATGGAGAGCGGATCCCCTGTTCTTGATAGAAAAAAACGCGTGGTTTCAGTTTTGTATTTTTTTCTATGAAGGGCCAACAGCTTGGGCCATACGAATGTAAAATATTCATGGAGGGCGACTGCGAGATCATAAGGCAACATCACAGTTCGCGTTTTGTTGCCTTTCGTGGGTGTCATGCTCGCATCCAGGACCATCGGGATCTGTTTTCCTGGATCCCGCCCTGCGGGATTGGGGACTACCCGATAGTCCAGGGCGGTGACTTCTTCCCGTCTCATCCCCGTCAACAACATGAGATAGCCCATCAATTGCAGTCGTCGTGGGTGGGTCTCTTCCAGAAAATGGATAGCCTTTTCCAATAATAGAAATTGGGGTCTACGATCGTAGGTCTTGAGGGTTAGCGCGTTCACCTCAAGACGGCCTCCTTTAGCGTCCACATGGGCCAGAAATCCTCGCGGCTTGGCCACCCAAATATCCTGCTTGGAAAAGGGTACTGCAGTGGCCGTTCCCGATTTAACGGACCAGTCATAAAAAGCATGCACACTCCGCAATCTTTGATTGACCGTGCTCCGTGCACACCCCCTCTCCAGCATGGCATCCCGCCATGCGGCAATTTGTCCCTGGCTGACAGCGTTCCAGTCCAGTCCGTTTGCTTCCAGAAAGGCAAAATATTCCAGCAGGTTCGACCCGTAAGTTTGCCAGGTTTTCTCCGACCGCGTTCTGCCTCTGACTGTAGCTATGTAGCGCAGATACTGATTGGGTGGACTCACCAACTCCATCTGGGCATCGCACAGAAAAGGAATATTGGGGCGCTCAACGCCCTCAATGCTACATGTAGAATCGGTAAAGAAAAGTTTCATGTAATGTACCCAACAAAGATAATCTCCTTACCTTGGCTCTCTTTCCAAGGGGGTTCTTCTAACTGGATGCCAACCTACCCCTACACATCATTTGGGCCTTACCCGACTCTCTCTTTGAGAGTTACTATGTCATACTTATAATTCGCTGTAAACATGTTATCTTTATTGTCAACAAACATAGGGTGACATACCATGCAAAATATCTGGCGTCAGGCCATGAAGCTGAGATCGGTAATCCGAATTTTGCCTGGTCTGATTTCCACGATGCCAGAAACTACCTCTACGTCACGAAAAATCCAACCATCGTGCGGGCAGTCAACGCTGTATTTAATGCGGATTGGCAGAATCGGCACGCGCCTGCATGGACACATCGTGATCTGGTGCTATCGCCCGGTACTTCGGTGCATCAGATTATTCAGGTCATCGACCAGCCGGGACCGATTGCTATTGAAGATGAGGAGATCGGACCTTATGCGCCGACGCTTGATGCGATTGCCGAAAAAGGCCGATTGGCGCGGGTAATCATGCCAGCCAATATCAATACCCAAGATCGCCAAGATGCGCTATTTCTGGAAGCACATGGCGTACAGGTCAGGCTACTACCGGTGAAACCGATATATTTGCACGCCAAATTAGTATTAGGAAATTCATTGGCTTATATCGGTAGCGAGAACCTGACCCAGACATCACTGGAGGTCAACCGAGAGGTTGGATTGCTGCTGAACGGTTCTGATATTCCCAAACTTCAGGCGCAGTTCAATCGGGACTGGGCGAGGGCGCGGAATTATGATTAAGCGCGAAACCCGTTCGGTAGCGCCCCAGTTTGGGAATCGCGCCAGGGCTAAAGCAAATCGTTATCCGAAATCACAACAAGACGTGGTCAGTTCGTCGCAGCCTGAACAGGAACGCTGTGAAACCCGGAAATTCTGGTATCCCAAGGATCTTGATCTTCCTGATGGCGGTGCATTGGTGCAGCCCCGGCAGATACAGCCTGAACCGTCGAAGACTATCCCTGTCACGGTTCGGAAGAAGCGGGATTATCGGGCCTGAACGGTTAGATAGAGTTCTTAAAAGGCAGTAAGCAAACCTTTGCACCTCATGGGCTATACCATACCTGATAGTGTTTGGGGTTGATGTAGGTTGTCTGGAAAAGCCAATGGTGGCAAGGGGGCTTTTTGTGAAAAATTGGATGTGTCATTGGTTAGGGATGCATCAACATTCTACTGCTCCTGAAAACAGTGGGCGGGAATTGGATGACCGGGAAACGGATGAACAGGGTTGCTCTAGTATGAATGCTGTTGTCAGCACCCCCTCTGAAGTTCACGATGACGGAGTGGAGGTAGACACGATGGATAATGAATTGGAAGAATTGGAGTCGATGGTGAATGCTTCTGTTCCCCGAAAAGTTTTTTCTCTTTCGCGTCGTGGTGCGCCGGATTTTTTGCCACCAGCACCGGAAACTTTGGATCGTCTGACAAGCTCGGTGGAATTTGATGAAGACAAAGCGGATTTACGGGCTTTGGAAGATTTTATGCGGGATTGCGATCGGACTGAAAAAAAGTTTTCAGACATTCAGGCCCATGCTAATCGGGATGAATGGTCATATCCCGAAAGCATTCAAAAAACGCCGAATATGCCCGATGCGTTTTTCTTGCAACGTCCATCACCATTGAATGATGTGAAGGAATTGATCCGCCTGGTGCGCGGAGATTTGGCGCGGATGCTGGCTGAAGTTCAACTGATTGAATCAACGGGACGATCTTTGGAAGAGGAGGATATTTCCGTCATTCACTCCGTGTTTTTTGCGATACATGACCAAATGACGCCGCTTTCTTCTGAATCGGTTAATCTTAAAATGGCCGCTATGCGACTTGATTTACAGGCAATGGAAGTCCAGGTAGAGAAATTTCGGGATATGGCGCAGCAATGTCGCGATATCGTGGAGACTATGCGCTATGGTTATCACGTTTCCAGGACGGCTTATCGGGTGGCCTTAAAAACAGCGGATGCCCTATTTGATGCTTACCAGCGTGAAATTTGCAAGTCTTACGTTGATCCCCAGGATTTGAGTGCTGCGAATTTACCTGCAGGGATCCGTACAAGGTTGGAAGAACGAGGGTGCCATACCATAAAAGACTTGGCGCTTATGTCAAACGAGCAGATTCTGTCCATTCCTGAGATTGGTCCTGTTCGCCGCGAACGAATTAGGAAATTTTTTCAAAACAACAATCTTCCGGCCTTATGTACGGCGATGTTGCCTATCCACGAGATTGTTGGACTAGATTGGAGATCGGTAGCTGAACGGAATGAAAGCAAGGATCATCAATGGATGGCTCCAAAATGCTACGGAAATATGGTTTTTGAGGCGCGGATGGATGGGCAAAGCACCTTTATTTACACGTCAGAAGTCTTATCCTCTCAATGAGGTTTCACATGTTCTCTTTGCGTAGAGTCGAATGGATATACTGGTCGCTGGTAGGATTCATCGTTCTGGTTGGCGTGGGCATGCTTTTCGGGCACTTTGAAAGGTTGGTGGTTACTGATTCCACTTGCCAGCCGGTTGGGTTTTATCAGTTGCTTGGGACCCCTTTACCACTTCACGATGGGGAACTGGTAGAAGTCGAAATCCCGGGTCCGCAGGATCATCCAGCGGTCGCAGAGGGATTGAAGTATCATTGGTTTCCGAAAGGCGAGCCCTGGATCAAGAATGTGGTGGCTTTGCCCGGCCAGACGGTGGTTCTCAAACGGCAGGGTGTCCGGGTAGATGGCCGGTTATTGCCGAATAGTCATGTCGATAGATGGACACCCGGGCATCATCATCGGATTCTGCACTATCCATTTGGTACTTATCATCTGAAACAGGGACAGGTTTGGCTCTATGCCTCTGGTAATTATGCCTTCGATTCGAGTTATTACGGACCGGTTTCGGAAAACAATATCCTGGAAAAGGTGCGTCCGTGGTGGGTGATTCCTGGAAGCCAATTCTGGCTGAAAAAAGGGGATTAAGGTGGTCAAGGTCAGGTTGTTGGCTGTCATCCTGACGTTGATTGAAGCGGTGGGCATGATTCTCTCGCTCCTTCTGATCTGCGCAATGGTCGTCATGGTGCCCGGTTTTCATTTTCCTTTGCCAAGAATTCAAATAATCAAAGGGATTGTTACCGGCCTTTTGTTCTCACCAGTAGGGGATGTCCTGTTTTTTGTTTTTCTCGAAGCGTTTAGAAGGATCTACATAAAAAATATGATGAAATTTTCAGAATGAAGTCAGAATGCACATCTATCATAAAGGCACGATAACTGCTGAGGTGGGCCTGGGTGTCTGGGGCATCGCTATTGGTCTTGCCAGTTTGCGCGGCCATGGGTATCCGATCACCGAATACTGGATTGCCGCCGGGTTTGCTGTCGGTTTTCTTTGTATTGTCTGGGGTATTGCCTGGGAAATGCGCACAGACAAAGAACAGGTTTCAGAAAGTGCACTGACGACACTGCACTGGTACGCAAGATTCTGTCCGCATGCCAAAGACCTGTTGCAGCGCACAAGCCATCCGACCTGGTCAGAAGCTTTTGCGGTCGAATCGTTGTGTCGAAAGCGATACCGTCATGTCGTCTGAATGTTTTCCGAAAACAGGGTATACCATTACGTCATGTGTTATGCTATACCATAACCAAATTCAGGAAGAGGTTTTGTATGCGAAAAATCATCGTAAAAGGGCAGACGTTTGATGAGATTCCGACGCGTGTGCCCGTTAAAATGCACATGTATGCCAAGGCGTTGGCTTTTGCTCTGAATCAGAACTTGCGACAGAGTTATATCGAAATGACTGAAAAGTTTTTGCGTGAAAAGCCTTGGGAAACGGGTCTGAAGTGGCGCCAGACCAAAGGGCTATCCCAGACACTTACGGAAAGTGCGGGGCGCCAGGCTACCGGATGGATGCAAATCAACATGCGTGTGACTCCCGAGCAAGGGGCCGATCTAACGCGGATTGCACAGAGTGCGGATATCAGCATGTCATCGGTTACCTATACCATCCTGTATTGGTGGACCTGGTATGTTTATCCGCCAGCCTATGAACGTGAAAGGCGTGCAAAGCTGCAGGCCCAGAGAAGTGGGGGATCAAAAGCGTGAAAGCGATTACCGTGATGAATCGGAAGGGCGGGGTGGGGAAAACCACCATTGCCCTACATTTGGCCGCGTGTGCTGCTGAAATGGGACTAAAAACACTCCTAGTGGACATGGATAGTCAATGCAATGCTACGACTATAGTAACCAGAAAAGTACGCAAATCATCTGACCTGGATATTGCGGTGACCGATCTTTGGGATGAAGATTCCGAGATGGAATTCAGGAAATATGACGACTTTAATTTTTTTATTCTGCCGGGTAGTGAACATGCAGTGGCTGTTCCTGGACAGGGAACAGTGAATCCTGAAGGTATGCGGGAAGCCCGCATGGCGATGGATCGGTTGCGTGAGTTCTCATTTGATCTGATTGTTTTCGATGTGCCCCCCGCACCCGGGGTGCTACAACTGGCCCCCATGTTGTTGGGCGGGGTACTGGTCATACCGGTGATACCGGATACCCTGGCGGTTCAGGGGATGGTCGGTGCTATTCGTGATCGTCAAATGGTCCTGAATTCCGGTGTGCCACTGGATATGACCATCTTGATCAATAAATACAAGATGACAAGTGCCAACCAGTCACGCATGATCGAAATGTTACGAAAAACTGTTCATAAAGACAGTGTGTTGCCCGAGGTCTTTACGGATCGGGTGTTGGCACCCGATGCGCTGCGCGAAGGTAAGGCGGTGTGGCAATATGCACCCAGAGACCCTGGCGCGAGTGTTTGGCGCAGAGTTTGTGTCAGAATAGTCGAAAATTTGCTGAATAAGGAGGTTGAAGGTGGCGAAGATCAAGAAGGATGATGTGATGGAGTCTTTGGCATTTGCGCTTCAGGAAGACGCTGAAGGGCAAAATGGATCTGGAACATCTTCTGCCGGAAAGAAAAGCGGAGGACGGAATCTGTCTGAAAACCTGCCTTCTGGCCTGTTTTTGAAGTTGGATGAAATTACGCCCGATCCCAATCAACCCCGTCGTTTATCCGATGAAGCAGACGAAGATTTGGAACTGCTGGCGGAAAGCATTTTGCGTCATGGTGTGATTCAACCCATTACGGTCAGGCGACTGGATGGTGGATTCCAGATTGTGACTGGCGAGAGACGCTGGCGGGCATCCCGGCATGCGCTCTCTACTGGGAAGAAATGCGAACGTCCTGGCTACGATTTGAGCCGTATCCCTGCTGTTCTGGTAGAACCTCAGTCCGATGTAGATCGACTGGAAATGCAGATGGTCGAGAATCTGGCGCGGGCTGATATGAGCCCGCTGGATACCGCTTATGCACTTCAATCATTGATTGAGACCCAAAAGGTCAGCCAGGAAGAGTTGGGTCGCCGTCTGGGACGTTCGCGGACCTGGGTGAACCAGATGTTGAGCAAAGTGCATCCCGATGCCCGGGCATTGATCGAGCACCTGGAAATAGATGTGAATGCCGTTGGTCAGAATGAGCTCGTTCGGCTCATGGGCTGGTGGCGCGATACCGAGGGTAAGCGCGCGATTTTCGTGGATCTGAAAGAGCGCGTCAGCGCAGGCATTGAACTGAAGCGCACGGTCATTGATGAAGCAGAAGAAATCTGGACGCTACGCAATGGTTTAGGTTTGCAGGATCGATCAGATTTGAGCATGGAACAATTGCGCGAAGCGCAGGATTGGGTATCGTCCAATGATGCGGCCAAGCGCCTGGCATTCCAGAATCTGAAGTCGGGCATGTCTTCAGAGCAGGCACTACGGGCTGCTTACCAAGACGAAACAACGGCCCCAGAAGTGTCGAGTCCTCTTGATTCAGAGGGTGAGGAAGTATTGCCTACGCCGGATCCGGATGAGGGTGCGGCAGATCATTATCTGGATGAGGATGAAGAAGAGAGTGAGCCCGAATTTTCCGGCACATTGTCTGCAGTGGCTGCCGATGCGGTCTCTGTCGCACGTCAGCCTTCTGGGCGGGTGCCGAAGCCCACAGCCGGCACCGAAACGCATGGAATGGAATGGGAAGCTGCCAATGCGTCGGGGGTGTCCAGCGCGGCCAGGGCGCTCGCCGAAACAGGGGATGTGATGCCTGAAATGACGGTGAGTCTGTCGCATGGCTTGCTGTCCCGTCTTTTTCAGAAAGCGGGTCGGCATTATCATCCTTTGCAGGATGATGTAGCTGATGTCCTGGAAGTTCTGGAAGTGGTGGCTGAGGAAGGTTAGATTAGAAGCATTCATGATGGAGTCTATGTCTAGCGGTCGATAGCAAATCCTCAGTTGTCAAACAGCGCCAGTGATTGGCCAGTTTTCAGCAGAAATCAGCGTTTGGGTTGTTCATCCTTGAAAACATCAGTTTTTTCTAATATACAAAATATTTCAATGCGCTGATGATTTATATTCCGCGATATGGGGTGGTAAAAACATGATGCTGAAAGTTGGCCAATGAATGACGCTGATTAACAGTTCCACTCGGTGGCGCGCTTTTTGCGCTGGAAGTCCTGCTGGGTTCAGTGGCCTTACCTCTTCTGTTGCCCGCCATTACCACGGCATTGATTGCTACTGCAGTTTCCTGGATCACTCTTCCTGACCAGCCCACGTACACACTTCCAATTTATACGTTTCATATCGGAGAACTGTGCTGGTCGCTCCTATTTGGACCATTAGCCGGCGTTATGTCTGTTTTGTTTGTTCGTCTCATTATATGGGCGGATCTCCATAAGCCTCAGTCGGGATGGTTTATGTGGGCACCCCTGCTTATGTTTACCTTGCTTGGGATATTGTCCATCCCTTATCCACAACTTTTAGGAAATGGAAAGGATGTCACTGAGTTTGCTTTTAATAGCCAACTTCCTTTACTTCTAATGCTTACTCTTGTCGTGTTAAAACCCCTGGTGACGGCAGGGTGTCTTGGAAGTGGTGCTCCGGGAGGTCTTTTCACACCCAGTATTACCTATGGAGCGGTGTTAGGAGGATCAATGGGTGATTTGTGGTCTTTGATCTGGCCTGGAGCGGCTATTGGAAGTTACGCCGTAATTGGCGCGGGTGCTTTACTCGCTGCAACGATGCAAGCGCCTCTGGCCGCCATAGTTTTGCTGCTGGAACTCACGCACAATACTATGGGCATTATGATTCCTGTTCTGTTAGCCATAGTATCCGCTGTTTTCACTGCTCGCCTGTTAGATAAGCGGTCTATTTATTCTGGCCCTGCCGGTATTGAGCCATTCATTGAGCAAGTCTCTACGCACCCAGTACATACTGCATTTGATGACCTGATCACGCCGTCATTTCAGAATATCGTGCCGATCTCTGCCAGCTACAGCCACCTTGTAAAGTTGATGAGTACTGACGATCCCCCGCACAATTTCTATGTGGTGGATCACAGCGGTCAACTCGCCGGTATGATTTTTTCGAAAAACCTAAGAACTGCGGACTTGCTGACGCGTACCTTGAATGTTGCAGCGGCCGACGATTTGAAAACACCAATTACCGCTATTCGATCCGATCAGAGCCGTAAAGAGGTCATCGATCTTCTTGATCAACCTTATTTTTCCGAGATGCCAGTGATTGATTGTGTCAACAAACGATATATAGGTGTTGTCAGGTCATCTTCGATAATCTGTAAATAGCTATTCATCGTAATCCATCTGGCTAGCCGCACCGGGGTGAACGTCAGTCAGTTTGTAGCGCGAGGAGATTCGACCGCTATCATCATCCGCGACTACGTATGCATACACATCCCACCACCTGAGCGCCCCAGCCAGTCAGGTCCAGTCCAGAAGGACGCGGGCGGGCTGAGCGTAAAACGGCTTGCGGCCTGTTTCATGGATCATTCCGAACAGCGCATACACTGCACCCCATACCGTTTGATCCAGGCCTCCAGTGCTTCAATAGCTTCACTACCGGTTTTGACGTTGTCCAGGGCATGTTGGGGATCATCCGGTTTGATGCGGGCAATCCAGGCGTCTTTGTAAGGATCAATATTGATCAGGTGTGGGTCTTCCAACAATTGCTCATTGCGGGCAATGACTTCACCGGCAAAGGGCACGGGTACGCCGCCCGCCCATTTGCCACTTTCCAGCGTAGCCACATGCCGTCCGGCCTCCAGATGTGTTCCGACTTTTTTAATACGGGCTTTTTGCAGGCGGCCCGACATGGTCTGTGCAGGGTCTGTGACGCCAATCGTCAGCGTACCGTCCTCTTCCGGACGCACCCAGACATAATCGAGATCATAAAACAGGTCTTCAGGTAGTTCACAACCATTATGTTCGCTCATGATCTGGCCTCCGCCTCAAAGTCGAGAATACGCTTTCCCGCAGCTTCACCCTGATCCGCCAATGCGGCAGCCAGATAGGGATAAAGTTCAGTTTCCTCCTTGGCATCGTGTTGTTTGAGAATGGTTTGGACGGTACTCAGCAGATCGTCAAAGGTCTCGGCGTCTTGGTCTGCAATGGCCTCCGCCATTTCTTCAAAAAACACCCGCAGATCCTGATGCCCCTTGCGGAGTAGCGCAGTCAGAGGATGATCTTCGCTACCTTCCTGCAGCTCAAAGGCAGGGAATAAGGTGTTTTCTTCCACAACCATATGACCATCGACAATCCCATGGCGGAAGGCTTCCAGTAACTGCGCAGCTTCCTGCCATGCGCCTTGGCGGACAGCCTGGGCACTTTGCTCCAAAAGTTGATCCAGGCGTTCATGGTCCTGTTGCATGATCTGATCTATGGGTGTCATGACATTCTCCAAAAAGGTTGTGGTGTGTTTCTACGGGACATGAACGTGGCCGAAGCTTTGTTCAGGCGCATTCAGGAAGTTGTATTCATTGGACGCCGAGCATTTTCAGCACTTCGCCCAGAGGCTGTGCGCCCACTGTCTTCAGGGCACCGTCCACGACAATGGCCGGGACCGTTTTAATGCGCAGATTGCTGACGATTTCGCGCCCTTCGCGATCCGCCACATCCAGTACCTGCAGTTCCATCGGCACCTTTTCCGCAGCTTGTTTCCATACTGCTTCAGCCTGCGGGCAAACCGGGCACCATTTCGAGACCAGAATTTGTACTTTCATCTTCATCTCCTCCAATCGCGCTAACCGTTGGGTGCAAAAGAATCAAAATGTATGTGCGCATGAGGCACGTCATGAGAACGCAGGAGATCAATGGCCGCTTCTATCATGCCGGGTCCGCCACACAAATACACTTCATGATCCTGCCAGTGGCCGTTGGCTGCCACCGTGGGCAGAAGACGGCGGGCACCTTTCCACTGCGTATCTTCGCCATCGGAAATGGTGGGTGTAAAAGTGAAATGGGCATACTGTCCGGCCCATTGCTGCAGGGTTTCCAGATGATAAAAATCCCGCTGTTTTTTGGCGCCGTAAAAAAGATGAATCGGGCGGGTTTGCCCTGTGTGCATACTTTCCTGAATGATGGCTTCAATGGGTGCCAATCCTGTTCCTGCGGCAATACAAAGCAGGGGCCGCGTATTATCCTGGAGAGCGAAGTCTCCTTGTGGCGGTCCGAGCGTGATTGCGTCGCCGCATTGAGCCTGGTAGAAAAGCCAGCGACTGAACAGACCACCCGGAAGTTCGCGGATATGAAAAACCAACTCGTCCCGGTCCTGTGGAGGGGTGGCCATGGAGTAAGAACGCCATTGATTTTCCTGTCCCGGCACGGCCATCCGTGCATATTGCCCGCTTCGGTATGGATAGGGTTTTTCCGGCCGTAACCGCAGTTCCAGCACATTCCAGGCCAGTTTGCTCAACCCCACAATTTCAGTATTCCAGACGTCCCCGGAAATCACTTCAGCCTGCAGCCGCAGATCACTGCGCGGATAAAGCTTGCACAAAATGGCCATGCCCGCAGCGCGCTCTGTAGGCAATAAAAGCAGGGGCATGAAGGGTCCCTGCTCACTTTCTCCGGACAGGATGGTGCCCTTGCAATCTCCGCAAGAACCGCTGGCGCATCCATGTTTAATGGCCACATGATGGGCTTTTGCTGCTTCGACAATATTCTGGCTTTCATCCGCCTTGAAGCGGACACCGGAGGGCTCTAGACAAATTTCGTATTCCATGGCGTCACCTCATCAGCGTGGCGCAGCGGAAATATTCCTGCGCCACCGGTATGCTTTAATCACACAGCAGGCGGAACGTCGTCGATGGTGACCGGGACAAAACGGGAAGGAGCCATCGCCTCATAGGCGGCCTCAATACAAACCGTGGACGCGAGGTTGTAGGCCTCAATCCAGGATTCTGCCATTTCCTGAGTCCATGCAGCGCCCAGAAAATGTTTCAGGGTATTGAGCAGGCTTTTACCGACGATGGGATAATGTTCCGGACGCGTATCATATTTGATGTGTGAAATGCCCAGTTCTTTCAGATAAGGGACCAACACTTCCAGATTGTCGATAGTGGTCGCAATCAGAATGACCGAATTAAAAAGCCGAATACGTTGTTCGGTCATGTCTCCCGGAAACATTTTCCGGACTTCCGGAAAATGCGTAAACATATAGTCATAAAAGTGCTCGGCTACCGGAACACCCAGGTCTTTCACGGCTGCACCACTGGACTGGATCAGTTGAATATTAATGCTCATTTATTGGTTACTCCTTCTATATGAAACAAATGAAGACAGATGCCTACTTGTGTGCTACGGCCCCAGTGTAACGAACTATCATTGGACATTCCTTGACTTTGGTCAAGTTCGCATTCCTTACCTTGTTGTGTTGATAGAGATGATTTCTCGTTAAACATGGATTATGTGAGTGGCCCGACATGACGTGCTCGCATGGCCGCACCAATTTCGACCAGGGTATCCCTCGACAACAATTGTAGGGCTACGGGAAAGATTTCATTGTTTTCGAGGATAATGTGGGCGCGATTCATAGCGATGAAAGCGGTTGGAGAAAGATGAACTTCTTTCCCGGCCACTATCGCTTCCAGATCTTGAGAAAGTTTTGACCATGCTTTTTCTAGATCACGATGCTGTAGGCTCAGATTGTGTAAGGGGGCGCGTAGGTTTTCTGGAAAATCGGGGTAAGCAGTGAGTAAAGGGAAAAGATTTTGTTCTTCATCGTCATGATGAAGGCGTTCAGCCTGACAGAAATATTTGAGGACACGCCCAGCAGCCTGCCTGGCTTCCTCATCTGGTCCGTGACTGACCAGATGTGCAGGCAACTGTTCCAGTGTTTCGCAATGGCTCAAAATTTTGTTATGACAGGCCAGCAGTAGACCAATAGGATCATCAAAGTCAGGAGCAGTAAAAAAAAGTGACATGATAAAGGTACTCCTTTGCGTCGGGAAAGAAGGAAGACGTCTGTGTTTCTCCCTGCGTCACGATTCTTAATCGTGCTAGCGGCAGGGGGGTGGTGATTACGTAGGTTTTGGGAACATTGCAACCAGGCTCTACATTTTGACTTCGGCCCAACCTTCATTATGACGTTTCATCAGCTCTGCCATGCCTCCAGCCACTACATTCACTCCGGGAGCTAATTGACGCGCCGTAATATGCAGCCGACGCATGGATGTTTGACAGGCTACGAAACGAACTCCACGCATCTGTAAAATGGTAATTTCCATGGCATCCGGAGCATTCTTTAAGAGCATTTGCAGGCCAGGCCCCCAGGCCAACACTTCCAACCGGGCAGGTGGAATGCCGACCTTGTGGACGATGTGAGTGACTGCACCAAGAGTCATCGTCCACGCTGATGGTTTTGCTGAGTCGACTTCAAAGAGCATTCGGTAAGGTCCGTGGCCCCAAGCAGGCTCATTGGCGGCCCACGCCACCCCATAACTGAGCAATAGTGAATAACAAAGCAGAATGGTTATAAGCCATTTCGTAGGCTTTTCTTTTGCAGCTTTGATTGTCGTTGCAGATCTGCTTCTACGTGTGAACGCTTGATTCAATACCTCAAAAGTACAAACTCTGTGCAGGCTGTTTAGTAAGTAATTATTCCATATCATCTTAAGGCTCCATTGTTAATGGGCAGTTTCGGTAAGAGATTAATCAAATACATCAATAGTAAGCGTCGTTTTGGCTCTTCTGTACCAGGAAACCCATGGCTCAACGAGAGAGAAAATTTTCATTTTGTTCTTTAGCGGTAGTGGCGGACAGAATGATAGCAAAGAATACTTAATCACGAAAAATATCAGCGACTGAGATGTGCCGTGAGATTTTCTCTGGTTCTATACAGCAACCAAACCAATAACAAACATAAGATGGATAATAAAATATATATACCGAATCCTAAGGCGTAGCCGTTGATACCCACTAATGCAACGATATCTCCTAGTATCGGAGGAATTGCGAAACCACCAAGACACCCCAATCCTCCGACCCAACCCGCAGTACCACCTACAGCATCTGGTACGTAATGTGGGACCAGTTTAAACACCGCAGCATTATTCACCCCCATACCCGCACCAACCAATATTTCCCCAATGATGGTTAACCATAACAAGCTGGAAAAAGTCATAATTACAGATCCAACTAGCAATACAACCAGCGAAATAACTGCGGTCTTTTCGCCACCCATCTCGTCAGACAATTTTCCACCATAAACGCGAATAAATGCCGCAATTAATGAAAATACCGCAGTAAGCACTACGGAATGAAATGCGCCCACATGGAAATACGTTTGCCAGAAAATAGGCAACCATGCAGTTAACGCAAGAAATCCGCCAAAATTTGTAAAATACAGAATAACTAGAGGCCAGGTCCGCCAATGCTTTGCCGATAAAAGGAGCGTATGCCAGGTCCCGCCAGTAGGAAAAAGCTCTTGACCGTACTTTTTGGCTTCCTCAGTAGCACGAGCAGTATCATGGTTTCGTTTATAGAATTGGTAATATGGTGCATTCAATCCCATGAGGTAATAAATTATTATTCCAACGATAATAATTGCCAAGGAAAACAAATACCCACCCCAAAGGCCGACGGTCATAATAACAGCCGGCAATATCAAGACAACAAATCCCGGTGATGAATCACCGAGTCCACCAAAAACGGCGAGCGCCCATCCTTGTTTCTTTTTTGAGTACCAATACGATACCTGTCCAATACCAACAGAGAATGTGGCAATTCCACACCCTGCTAGTGCACCAAAGGTTAATAGCATCGGATAGTATTTTTCCGTAAGATGATTCGGATATAGCGTCAGAAGCATCCAATAAAGCCCGGCAATACCAATAACGGATGCAATTAGCAATACAAGAAAGGGTAATCGACCACCATTCCTGTCAACAGATGCACCAAAGGGTATGCGCAGCAGGGATCCAGTGAGCATAGGCATAGCTACCAATAGTCCCACTTGTTGGGGAGACAGGTGCATAGCTTTCAGAAAGATGTGTGCGGTTGGCCCAAACAGGGAAACAGACCCTGCACCAATAAAAAATCCTATGGTTGCGCCAATTAATGCGCGGTTGGCCGATCCGGTTACTGTGGGTTGGGTGGCTCCCACGTTACCTCCATTCTATAATAATGATTAATCGAATTTTCCCAAACGATTCCGCTTTAATAGAAGATGTATTCTCTCTATTAAACGACGGAACGAATCTTTGAGCGTACCAACTGATAAGGCCTGACAACATAATTTAATGGTACGGTCCATATATGCACTAGCCTACTGAAGGGAAAAAGGAGAAATACAGTAAATCCACAAAACATGTGTATCTTATAGATCAATGGGATGTTTATAATGAGCTGCGGATTGGCTTGAAACTCGGCAATGCTTCGAACATAATGAATAAGTATTTCCATATTTTGGACATGATCATGAATCACTTCGGGCACACTGATGAATTGGGTGCCCAAACCAAAGCAAAGTGTGATCAATAACCATACTAATATAATAATATCCATAGGGCGACTAGCGTAACGCACTTTTGGATCAAGCACTCTGCGTAATAAAAGCATAACTCCACCAACCATTGCCACCACTCCAGCCGTGATACCTGCGCTAGCAGCAAGCCATTGATGCTCGACAGGATCTAAACCTAGCCATTCCAGGGTGTCGGTCAGAAATCCCGTAAAATGACCGAGAAAAAGCGTCAGTATGCCTATATGCCAGAGATTACTCGCCCACATCATATAGCGTTTCGACGCCAAAATCTGACTGGAATAACTAGTCCAGCCGGCTTGCTCACGTTCATAGCGAATAATTGAACCCAACAAGAATATTGTTCCGGCTATGTAAGGATAGATGCCAAACAAGAAGATATTCCAAGACCAGATCATACAGAAACTCCTGATGAAATAGGTGAAAGAAAATGACTGCGATACAGTACTGGTTCTAATAAACGGGCATAGGGACTCTGTATTTCTGAAAGATTGTTTCGCAATATCTGAATACTTTCGTCTGCGCTGCTCAGAAAGATGTAAGACTCCTCTATCTCTAAGGTTGCCGCGAAATCCAAAACAACAGGTAGGAAGTCTGGCAACGCCCGAGCACCTGGAGCCCATCCATAAGTAGAGTAGTATTCAAGAAGTCGGACGAGAACGTCGCCTCGGCCACGATCATCCTCAGGAAGGATGTGATTACTCAGATGCAGGTCGCAACTGGGATTCCAGTCAAATGTATTCACATATAAAGCTTCTAATTGCAAAGGGGCCAGACTTTGCATCCACTTTATGTGATCGTGCAACATAGCAACTTCTTTTTCATGTGCATTGTCTAGTGATTCTAGTGCGAAGGCGATCTCTGGTAGGTTCTGTAGGAGTTCGTCGTCTGGATAATCCAGTAGCAGTGCCACAATGTGCAAAATGGGTTGATGAAAGATGCTCATACGTTTCCCCGGTGCCGAACGAAATGGAGCGGCTGCACGTTCGCCGCTGGTGTTTCTTTGCGACGCCTTGGGAATAGCTCTCCAGCGCTGATACCCACACTACTTTCGTTACCAAACACAAAGCCATTTTGTCCTTGAAAATCGTATGGATCATCCATCATGGTTTCCTGATGGCTGGTAGGGATCACAAACCGATCTTCATAATTGGCTATGGCCAGATACCGATACATATCCTGAGCGGTGGCCTCGTCCAAATCGGCTCCGTCTAAAACCTCTGTATTAGGCACGCCTTGAACATGTAGACTGCGCTGATAGGCTCGCATTGCAATGAGTTTTTTCAACGATGCGATTACTGGCTTATGGTTCCCCGCCGTAAAAAGACTGGCTAGATAGTCGATTGGTATACGCAATGATTCCAAGCGTGGAATTATGTCCTCTGCCTTACTCGGAATATTTCGTGGTGATATTTCGCGCCCCATGGGCGATAAAGGAGGGATATACCAGACCATGGGGAGGGTTCGGAATTCAGGATGCAAAGGCAGTGCTATTTTCCAGTCCATTGCCATTTTGTAAATAGGTGAGCGCTGTGCTGCATCAATCCAGGAATCTGGAACGTCATCGAGTCGTGCTTGTGCGATTACCTCTGGATCGTGCGGATTGAGAAAAATGTTCATTTGTGCTTCATAAAGATCCTGTTCTTCATTCGTGCCGGCCAGTTCAGCAATGCGATCTGCATCGTACAACATAATGCCATTGTAACGGATACGCCCCACACAGGTGTCTGAGCAGATAGTTGGCAATCCTGATTCAACTCGGGGATAGCAAGCAATACATTTTTCCGATTTACCGGAGTCCCAATTGAAATATACCTTTTTATATGGGCACGCAGAGATACACATACGCCAACCGCGACAGCGATCCTGATCAATGAGAACAATGCCATCCTCTTCTCGTTTATAAATGGCCCCAGAAGGGCACGCAGCAACGCAGGCCGGATTTAAGCAATGGTTACACATGCGTGGTAAATAAAAAAGAAAGGTTTTCTCGAATTCCCCCAAAAGGTCTTTGCCTGGGACATCTCTAAGATTGTAATCGACAGATCGCGTTTGATAAGTACCACCCAATTGATCTTCCCAGTTCGCACTCCATTCAATTTTTTCCATAACCTGACCGCTCACCAGTGAAACTGGGCGTGCGACCGGTGCTGTTTCTGATAATTGTGCATTGAGGAGATGTGCATAGTCGTACGTAAAAGGTTCGTAGTAGTCCAAAATCTCGGGTAAATGTGGATTGGCAAAAATAGTCATCAGCTCCCAGAAACGACCACCTTGTTTTAGGGATAACTTACCATTCTTCAATATCCACCCGCCATGCCATTGGTCCTGATTTTCCCAGTTTTTGGGATAACCTATTCCTGGTTTGGTTTCGACATTATTGAACCAGATATATTCCGTTCCTCGACGGTTGGTCCAGGTATTTTTGCAGGTCACCGAGCATGTATGACAACCGATGCACTTATCTAGATTAAAAACGAGAGCAAATTGTGCACGTACTTTCATTGACTTTCCTCCACTGCTTGACGCAGTTCTGTCTCTAGATCCGAGCCTAACTGATTTTCCATCCACGAGATTTGTGCATCGTTTACCTTGCGAATCAGTACTTCAGCATCGCGCTGACTTCCGACAGGTCCATAATAATTCAGTGTCCAGGCGAGTTGTGCATAGCCACCGATCATATGGGTCGGCTTTACAATTACTCGTGTAGCGCTGTTATTGATGCCACCACGTTTACCTGTGCTTGGCGCACCTGGAACATTCAGTGTTTTTTCCTGTTGGTGATACATGATGGCCACCCCTTCTGGAATGCGTTGGCTCACCACCGCACGTGCCATAAGGGCACCATTTTCATTAACTGCTTCTAACCAGTCGTTGTCAGATATTTTAAGCTGATCGGCATCTTTCTCGCTGAGCCAGATATGGGGACCCCCTCGGGAAAGATGCATCATGCGCAAATCGTCATGATAGGTGCTATGAATTCCCCATTTGTCGTGTGGCGTAAGAAACCGTAATACGATGCCACCCTGTTGGGCGATGGCCTCAGGCAAGCCTGCGACGGCGTGTGTGGTTAAAGGCGGGCGATAGGTACAAAGACCTTCACCAAAATCCAACATCCATTCATGATCCAGATAAAACTGACCACGTCCGGTGAGTGTTCTATAGGGCGTGGCATAGTGCACATTTACATATCCAGCATTGTAACTGACTTCTTCCGACATCAGACCACTCCATGAAGGAGATGAAATCACCTTTCGGGGTTGTACTTGCAAGTCATGAAAGCTAAATTTCTCACCCCGGCGATCGTTGGCAAGTTTGGTTAGAGAAAGTCCAGTTTTGGTGCTCAACGACAGCCATCCTTTATGCGCCACTTCTCCGTTAGTCTCCGGGGAGAGATGAAGAACCATATTGCATGCGTTGATATCACTCTCAAGGGAGGGGCGAGCGTCTTCTTTACCCTTTCTTGAAGAAGGGAATGTTCCGTTAATCGCCAGCAATTCCGAAATTTCTTGCCCGGTCTCCCAATGCTCGCCCTTTGCACCATTGCCGTGAGTGGCCAGCAGCGGTCCAATGCTGCTGTACTGTTCATAAATATGCGGATAATCACGTTCCACAATTTCAAAATTTGGACAAGTACGTCCAGGCTCTGGAATTTTTCCTTCACGTTTCCAATCGCTGACTCCCACAGCTTGTCCTAGCTCATTAGGGGTATCGTGAAGTAGTGAAATAGCAAGCAAATCCTTTCTTTTCCCGAGATGTTTTTCAGCAAGTGTTGAAAAGCTTTTGGCTAAATGCCGAAAAATCTGCCAATCGCTGCGACTTTCCCAACCTGGATCCACTGCAGCACCAAGAGGGTGGATGAAGGGATGCATGTCTGTGGTGTTCAGGTCGTCCTTTTCGTACCATGTAGCCGTTGGCAGGATAATATCCGCATAGGCCCCAGTGCTATTTAACCTAAAGTTGATATCTATCATTAAGTCCAGCTTGCCAACGGGGGCTTTCTCGTGCCACTGGATTTCTTGCGAAGCTCTGCCCGAGCCATCTTCTCCCAGCACGGCATTTTCGGCCCCGAGAAGATGCTTGAGAAAGTATTCATGACCTTTCGCGTTGGTACCGATCAGGTTACTGCGCCAGACGAACAGATTGCGCGGCCAATTCTCTTGGTGGTCAATATCTTCACTGGCAAAAGTGAGGTGTCCATTATGAAGTTCATGAGCAACATAATCCGCAACACCTTTGGAATCCTGACCGGCGGCTTCGGCGATATCTAATGGGTTACTTTGAAAGTGGGGTGCGGCGGGAAGCCATCCCAAACGCTCGGCTACAATATTGTAATCTGCCAATGTATGGCCTTTGTAGCTGGCTTTTGCGGCAGGATGCATGAGGCTATCAGCGGTGACGCGCTCATAGCGCCATTGGTCCGTATGTAAATACCAGTAACTAGTCCCCGCTGCTTGGCGCGAGTGTAGATGCCAGTCGCCAGCAAAAGCCAAAGGTAACCACCCAGCTTGGGGTCGAAGTGCTTCCTGACCAACATAATGTGCCCAGCCTCCACCACTTTGACCAACACATCCACAAAGATGCACAAGATTAATAATTGACCGATAATTCATATCGTTATGGTACCAATGATTGGTTCCGGCACCGACAATCACCATGGACTTCCCTTGTGTAAGCACGGCGTTTTCCGCAAACTCTTGCGCGATTCTTATGCAATTCTCTTGTGGAATACCGGTAATGCCTTGCTGCCAAGCTGGAGTGAAAAGCTGATTGCTATCTGTATAGTTTGCATCGGTCGTGCCTTCGATTTCGGCACGGTTGACGCCATATTGTGCAAGCAACAGATCAAAGACGGAACAAACAAATTGTTCACCATGCGTAGTTTGTAAACGGCGCGCCGGGATCTTGCGTTCAAACAGCTTTGCTTGGCCGTCACTATTGCCATAATCAGGGAAAACCACTTGGAGCACGATATCTTGTAAACCTAAGCAGGATAATTCTGCCTCAATGTATTCGTTCGTTGTCGCATCTTCTTGTAGCAGGTTCCAGTTACCCTCAGTTTGACTCCACCGAAAACCTATGGATCCTTTGGGGCATCGATAACTCTCGCTTTTCGAATCATAAACGATAGTTTTCCATTCGGGATTTTCATTTTGACCCAGCTGATTATCAAAATCAGAGGCCCGTAAAAAGCGATCGCTGGTGTATCGGGTATCATCCAACGGTCTTAATAGTATTTGCATCGGCAGGTCAGTGAATTGTCTTGCATAATCTTGAAAATAGGATGTCCTTTTTTGCAAAAAGAATTCCTGTAATACCACATGACCCATTGCTAAAAATAACGCAGCATCGGTGCCCGCTCGTACAGGTAACCACTCATCGGCAAATTTTACGTATTCCGCATAATCTGGAGCTATCGCGACGACTTTGGTACCTTTATATCTGACTTCAGAATAAAAATGAGCATCAGGGGTACGTGTCGCCGGAATATTGGTTCCAGCTACGATGATATAGGTAGAATTATACCAATCGGCTGATTCTGGTACGTCGGTCTGCTCTCCCCAGACTTGAGGTGAAGATGGTGGGAGGTCGCAATACCAATCATAGAAACTCAGTGGTACGCCCCCAATCAATGAAAGATACCGTGTTCCAGCAGCGTAGCTGATCATCGACATTGCAGGAATGACGGAGAATCCGGCGATACGATCAGGTCCGTAACGTAATATGGTATAAATATTCGCAGCCGCAATGATTTCGTTGATTTCATCCCAGCTACTGCGGACGAAACCGCCCAATCCACGCACCGCGATGTAACTACTGCGTTTTTTTGGGTCTTCCTGAATGGCTCTCCAAGCTTCTACTGGATCTTTCCCCGTGGCTCTTTCATGGCGATATAGCTCCAGCAACCGCCCACGGATCATGGGGTATTTGATACGATGAGGACTATATAAATACCAGGAAAAACTGGCACCTCGTTGACAACCGCGAGGTTCGTGGTTGGGTAGGTCTGGGCGCGTTTTTGGGTAATCATGTGCCTGCATCTCAAAAACAACCAGCCCGTTTTTGACATGGACATTCCAACTGCAACCGCCTGTACAGTTTACACCATGAGTCGTGCGTACTACCTTGTCATACCGCCAGCGATGCCGATATGCGTCTTCCCAGAGCCGATCGTCCTGCAATTTGACACCATGTCCATCCGAGAAGGATTCGTGGTAACGAACTAAATACTTCAGGCGATCCAGCAAATGACTCATAAAGAACTCCTTCGATAATGTTTCAGCCGCCTCAGCCTGTAGGATAGGCTTATAAGCTTAATTCATGCGCACAACATGCTTTCTGACCACGTCTGAGTCTGCTTTGAATATTTTTTATTCTTTTCGGTAGTCGAAACCTGTTCCTTAGATAATTTTCCAATAGAAACCAACTCAGCATGTGGCATTAATTCTCCCTCGCAATAACTCAAATTTACGGAGCACTGGAATGAGTGCACACCTAAAAATGAGCATGTTGGGCATTTGGACTAATGCAGAGACTGAATACACAAAGTCTCCGCTTGGAATGGAGTAGCATCTGGCAAAAGCCTAGTTCAGCATCGCAAACGTAGCATAGTGCTTTCATAGTCATAGATCCCATGTCTTTAGGCAAGAGTTAAAAACTGCTAACAACACCTGAGATTGTAGCATGGTTTTGTAACGTGCGGCGCCGGCGATTGGGTTTATCCGCCACAAAGTTGAAGATTGATATAGGCTGGACCGAATCGGCCCCTTTCTTTGATGCCGACAAAGTTCCTGCCTCGACCATTGAAGCCATCGGCTCGGACATGACGGACCTGACGCCAGAGCAATACCGTCATCGGGTCCCCAAAAAACCTACCATCTAGCCCATCTGCCGGTCGCTATGTGACCATCAAATTTGAGCGTCCGGCTATCAAGGGTTTCGACACTCGGGTCATCCATCGTTCCTCTGCCCCAGTAAGCATCATCCCGCCAAAAAGCGCCTATGATTGTCCAGTTTTTCAGGGATCAGCGTCAGGAATGCCCCTCACAACAGGATATTCTTATAACTATTCAGTTTGTTATGACCATTTTTTGCATTGTCTGGTACAGTAAAATCATGATGCCAGCAGGTGGATAATGGATGATATGAATAGCAGCGCCAACCTACTCATCTTCAAAGTGAAACGTTACTGCACGTCAAGGCATTTGTTAAAGAACCCCAAAAGGACGGTTGCGAAACACCCAAAAATCGTCCAGTCTTGCCCCTGTTTGAGGCTCCAATTTTGGCACTTAGAAATGGCACCACTACGCTGACCTCTAGTGGCGTTATATTGCCGACCCGTGACAGGAGATTCCCGCTATGCTGCTTTACGATGCACACAGTCCAGCGCCACGTTGCCTGCGGATGTTCATTCTGGAAAAACATCTGACGATTCCAAGCATTACTATCGACGTATTCGCGGGTGAGAACCGGGGCGAGCCATTTCTTAGCCTTAATCCCGCTGGACAGACGCCAGCGCTGCAACTTGATGACGGGCGGGTGCTGGCTGAGGCAGTGGCGATCGCCGAGTACCTCGAAGAAGAGAATCCGCAGATCGCGCTGATCGGAACGACTGCAATCGAGCGCACTGAAACGCGGCAATGGTGGCGACGCGTGGAACTGAACATCACAGAGTTCATTCACAACGCCTATCACTATGCAGAAGGCTTGGAGCGATTTAAGGATCGAATCCCGGTGGCACCAGAAGCGGCAGACGGGTTGAAGAGGGTCGCCCGAGACCGTACCGCCTGGCTCGACAGTATATTCGGCAATGGCCCTTATCTGTGCGGACAGCGCTTCACTGCAGCCGATATCTGGCTCTACGTTTGGCTCGATTTCGCTGACAGCGTGGGGCAACCCTTCGACCATGCATTACCCCACCTCGGCCCCTGGTTCAATCTTGTGAGCACCCGTCCGAGCGCCGAACGCAGCCGTCAGCTACTCGCTGACGCCTGAATTTGAGCAGGCACGCATCCGGCGCCAGGCCAATTTTCCGGTGCAGGCATTTCCTATCCCGGTCGATGGCTATGCGAGACGTTGCTGCATGCACTATAATTCCAGCAAGGGTCAGGAGAATTGCACCATGACAATCTGCAAAATCAAATTAAAAAGAAAACAGGAAATCGCTGCTGGAACAATGGCATTTTATTTTGAAAAGCCAGAAGGGTTTACTTACAAAGCAGGCCAATACGCTGACTTCACACTGATCAACCCCGCTGAAACTGACGCCGAGGGCAACACGCGAGGGTTTTCTCTAGCGAGCGCGCCTTATGAAGACTTTCTTATGTTTACGACCCGAATGCGCGATACCGCATTCAAGCGGGTGTTAAAAACAGTGGAGCTTGGTGCGGAGCTCACGTTGAACGGTCCTGGCGGCTCGTTCACACTCCACAACAATGCGCGCATTCCTGCCGTCTTCCTCACAGGAGGCGTCGGAGTTACTCCTGTCAGGAGCATCGTTCTTCAAGCCGCGCACGACAAGCTTCCCCACAAGATTTTCCTGTTCGATTCCAATAACAGACCGGAAGACGCGGCGTTTCTGGAAGAACTGATGGAAGCCCAGAAGGAAAATCCGAATTACTCTTTTATCGGCACGATGACGCAAGTGGAAAAGTCAAGCCGAGCGTGGCATGGAGAGATCGGATTCATCACCCAAGCCATGCTTCTGAAATTCATTGGTGACCTGACGCTCCCCATTTACTACGTCGCCGGTCCACGATCAATGGTGCATGCGATGCGCAACCTACTAAATGAAGCGGGAGTCAATGACGACAACATCCGCACAGAGGAGTTCTCGGGTTACTGACGCCAGGCTAGGAGTACACTATGCACATCAAAAAAGAGTGGTGTATGGAAAACCGGACAAAGAGGACGGTGGAAGCAGCCTCTTGGACGGATTTTGGCTCCCGGTCAGCACAAGGGTTTTACCACCCCATTTCACGGGATGTATATCATTAGTGCATTGAAGTATTTTTTATATTAGTAAAACAACGATGTTTTCAAGAGTGAACAATCCAGACGCTGATTCCTACCGAAAATTGACTAATCACGAGTGCTGTGACGGCGAATGGGGGAAGGGAGCGCGACCCTAGGCCTGAGCCACTTCGGCGCCAGTGCACCCTATCCAGAAAATTTCCGCCATCTGGGTTCATCGTGGAGAATGTGGTTTAGAGGGGCTCGACGGTTACTATAACGCGGGCGAGTCGCGGGACAGATAAAATCTATCTGTTTATCGACATGTTGATCAGTTTTGATGGATTTTCGGAAATGGGGCGAGCGCAATCCCGCAGATCTGGTGTTGAGGGCATTTTCGGGGCATACGTTAAGGGGAATATTCAATGACTCATGTGGTTACAGAAGCCTGTATTCGCTGCAAGTATACCGATTGCGTCACAGTATGCCCGGTGGATTGCTTCCACGAAGGCCCTAACTTTTTGGCCATCGATCCGGACGAATGCATCGATTGCACCCTCTGTGTGCCCGAGTGTCCGGTAGACGCCATCTTCCGCGACGTAGATTTGCCGGACGGCATGGAAAAATATCCGGAACTCAACGCGCGCCTGGCACGCCGCTGGCCCGTCATCATTCAAAAAAAGCCAGCCCTACCCGATGCCGAGCAGTGGCGGCATATGCGGGATAAACGCCAATATCTGGACACCGGGGAAGATGGGGCGGAATTGCCCCTGCCCGAGCCGCCCGTGCCCTTGATGGAATACCAGCGCACACCGGAGTTCACCGATGACGACACCCCCGCCGGGCTGCTCCATGAGCATCGCACCAAAGCCGGGGTCTGGGGGCGCATCGTGCTCCTGGAAGGGAACTTGCGATATTGCCTGGAAGACGGCAGCGCCCGCGCCTGGATCCTGAGTCCGGCACGGCCTGCATGGATACCGCCCGATCTGCCGCACCGAGTGGAGTTCCTGGGCCCAGCACGTTTCTACGTAAGCTTTTGGCGCTGAGGAGGCCTCATGAAGAAATTACTGGTACCACGTTTTGCCCTGGGCGATCACGTAACCTGGAATTCGGAGGTAGGCAGGGTGATAGGACGGATCGTTGGCATCCACGACCAGGATTTTCCGGTCCACGGCTATACCCACCATGCGAGCCCGGAAGACCCGCAATACGCCATTCAAAGCGACAAAAGCTGCCATGTGGCCTACCACAAGGGTGGTATCCTGCGTTCCGCTGAGGAAGGATCGCGGGACTGATCATTCAAATCTTACGGAGAGGGCTGCGATATGGAAAGGAATCGTATGAGACTGCCCCGCCTGGTAGACTCCGCCGCCAAGAACTTGGCTCCTGCCTATTTCGCTTTGGTGATGGCTACAGGTGCTGTCTCCTTGGCAGCTCAGGCGGTGGGCGATTTTTTCCTCGCCCGTTTGCTCTTCTGGCTCAACGGAACATTCTACGTTATTTTATGGCTTCTGACTTTTTGGCGCATGTTGCGCTTCGGTCGGTGGATGGGCGTGGACTTCAAGGATTACCAGCGCGGTCCAGGTTTTTTTTCTGTGGTAGCCGGATCCGCTATTCTCGGCAGCCAGTTTGTCCTCTTGGCGAATGAGGAAAAAAAGGGGATGCTGCTCTGGGGACTTGCCATGGTCCTTTGGTTGATACTGAATTATGGCATCTTCACGACCTTCACCATCCAAAAACGTAAGCCTTCTCTGGAGAGAGGCATCACCGGCATCTGGCTGCTGGCAGTGGTCGCTGCACAGTCCCTCGCCGTGCTCGCTGCCGTTCTGGATGCGCACTGGGACCCAGTGCATCGGCTGGAATTCAACTTCATTGCCCTCTCCCTGTGGCTCTGGGGCGGCATGCTCTACATCTGGATCGTGGTGCTTATCTTTTATCGTTACACTTTCTTCCGTTTTTCGGCTGAGGATCTGGTGCCGCCGTACTGGATCAACATGGGGGCCATGGCCATCTCCACTCTGGCGGGTTCCCTGCTCATCGCCAACGGCGGCAAGGCACCATATCTGCACTCCCTTCTACCATTCCTTAAGGGTTTCACCGTGTTTTACTGGGCCACCGGAAGCTGGTGGATTCCGCTGTTGATTGCCTTGGAGTTCTGGCGCCACGGAGTCAAGAGGCTTCCGATGCGTTACGATCCTCTCTACTGGGGCGTCGTATTCCCCCTCGGCATGTACAGCCTCTGCACGCTCCATATGGCACAAAGCATGGATCTGCCCTTTTTACTCCCTCTCGGACATGTCTTTTTCAATCTGGCTCTGCTCGCTTGGGTGATCACCCTGGCCGGAATGATCCATCATTTGGGGCTGAGTCTACGCGCCGGGACGAAGACCAGAATCCCCCGCCCTTTGCCATGAGGCCAAAAGCGGACGATCCTTGCATCTCAGGGCATCCATATTAATATGACGGGGTTGGCGATGTACCCGCTCCCAGAACATTGGCCTCGGGACAGAAACCAGTGGGATCCAACCGGAAAGTTTCCGTCGCCTGTAAACCTGGAAAACGTCATCATGGAGGGGTAATGGTGCACACGAAACGCCTGCTCAATTTGGAATGGGATGCCATCGCAGGCGTTATCGCGGCGGTCACGGCCATCGTCATGGAACTCCTGCACCTAATTCAGGGTGAGGTATTACTTACCCTGACTGTTGCGCTCATCGCTCTGCTCTTTCTACGCGATATGCGCCGGGAAAGGGCCATGGAGCGTTTGGAGGGCCGACTTGCGGCCGTCCAGGTAAGCCTGCGTGAAATCGAGGTGGGCCTCCTGCCTCCCGATGCCGTACTCATCGGGCCGAACCGGATCCGCAAGGTCAGCACGGAGTTCTTGGCCCACGCCAGCGGCGAAATGATCTGGTTCAATGTCTGCCTTACCATGTACAAGCCCCCGGCATTGTTTGATGCCTTGCTCCGGCCGGCCCTGGAGAATCCACGCATAACGACCATGCGCTTCATTCTGGACAAAGATCAGCGCCGTCTGTGGGAAGAAATCCTGCCCACTATCCGCGCCTGCCCAGGCGCGGATAAAGTTCAGGAACCCACCTGGATCGATAATCAGGAAAGCATCTCCCTGATCGTGGCGGATTCGGCGGCGACGGGGCGGACGGAGGCCCTCCTGAGCTTTTGGGGAGAGCCCTTCATGGCTCGCAGTACGGAACGGAGTGTGCCGCGTTATATCTTCCACATTCAGGGGCATTCGGAGCTGATCAGCCGCTTTCTGGAAATCCTGCGCAATTACCGCCTGTCCGCCTGATCCGCTTGGGACATGGGCAGTTCATCGCTGGGGTTCCACATACGTCCCTCTCCTTCCAGTCGCCGCATCAACAATAGAAAATATACCATGCCGGCGTGGGGCTGCCATGGCCGGAGCCGATGGGCGACCTGGGCATAATCCAAGCTGCTGTTTGTCTCCAGCCAGCGGGCCAGGGCCTTGCGCGCCCCCACGTCGTCACCGGGAAAAACGTCCAGACGCCCCAGGGCGCGCAGCAGGACGTACTCTGCCGACCAGCGGCCGATGCCGCGCAAACGCAGCAGACGCTGTAAGGCTGCGGCGTTGGGCAGGCCCTGCCAGTCTTCACGCTCTAGTCCGCCGGCCGCCGCTTCTTCCGCCAGGGCGCGCAAGGCGGTCACCTTCTGGCGGCTGAAACCTAGATCACGCAGGGCCGTCACCTCCTGTCGCAGCAGAGAGCGGGGATCCGGGAAAGGATACACCCAGTCCATTTCTCCCACCCCCTCCCTGCAGAGCTCCGAGAGGCGATTGAGGAGGGTGATACCCAGATGCAGACTCAGTTGCTGGCAGGCGACGGCATTGACCAGTCCTTCGAAGAGGGAGGGGAAACGAGGTGGCCGGAGACCCCGGTAGCGCGCCGCCAGGGACGCAAGACGAGGATCGGCAGCGGCCACCGCGTAAAAGGGGCCGAGATCCCGATCCAGGCTCAGCATCCAGGTGAGTTGCGCACGGACCCAAGAGACAGTCCGCTCGTCCTGGGGGCCTTCGTAGATTTCTCCTTCCAGAAACGGATCGGGATCGCCCTGCGTCTGCCAGAGCCGGACTTTCAGCCATCCGTCCCCATAGCGCCAGACCCGCCGATAGGTTTCGCTCTCCCAGCCATCCATCCGGTTGTGGGCTTGACGGCGCAGCGCCCAGACCGTGAGGTCCAGGCGAAAGGGCGGTCGCGGGCTGAGGCGGAAGTAGTATCCCATCTATCGGTCCAGATCCGGCCGATAACTGCCGGCGGGGGTGCGGAAGGCAATGGCCAGGCGGTTCCAGGCGTTGATGGCCACGACGGCCAGGGTCAAATCCACCAGTTCCTTCTCCTCGAAATAACGGCGGACGTTTGCATAGAGCGCGTCCGAGACGCCTTCGTCGATGCGGGTGATGGCGTCGGTCCAGGCCAGCACCGCGCATTTGCGCTCGCTGAAAAAGGGCGTTTCCCGCCAAGCGGCGAGGCCATAAAGACGCTGCTCCATCTCGCCCCGAGCGCGGGCTTCCTTACTGTGCATGTCAATGCAAAAGGCGCAGCCGTTGAGGATGGATGCGCGCAGCTTCACCAGTTCCAGCAGCGCTGGTTTCAAGTCGCTTCCATGGAGATAAGTCTCCAGATCCCGCAGGCTGCGGATGCCGTTGGGGGATACCAAGCCATAGTCGAGGCGTATTTCCATCATGGACTCCTGTGGGAACCTTCTTGGAGCGGAAGGGGATCAGGGGCCGGATACCAGATCCCGCCATCGGGACGCCGCCGCGCCCAAGGGCTCAAACAATGCCTCTGGTCATGCCCTGGCGTCAGCAGGTGATCCACGGTAAAACCCTGGGCGGTAAGGACGTCAGCAATGAGAAAGCGATGACAGCGCCACGGGAGGGTCTCGGCGCACAGGAGGACCGTCCTGCGCCTACGCGCCAAGGTCTCCAAGGCCTCCAATCCTTTCTGGAAAGGCGCCGTCTGCATATAATCGGCATAGGCGCGGAAACTCGCATTGCGCCAGGCGCCGTTGGGGGAATCGACACGCCCCCGGCGCAACCCGCCCAGGGCCTCCGCATGGCGATAACCGATCCCCAAGGGCGCAAGGGCCGTCGGCAGGGTGTCGCCATTGAACTGGGGATTGTGTCGGGAGCGCGGCATCTTGCGCACATCCACCAATTCCTGCACGCCGTCGGCCCGGAGCATGTCGATAAATTCTTCCAGGGAACGCGCGCCGTGGCCGATGGTCCAGATTCGCGGCGCCGGCCCTTCAGCCGGAACAGCGCCAACATTGCACATCACGGCCAAATACCCTGGCGACATTGGCCTCCCCAGACTCCCATGACCCCAACCCCTCGAACCGCCCGGTGCGAACTCGCATACTGGGTGGTGTGGCAGGGTGCGGCTTATGCCGTCCCCTATGCTGATCTAAACTGCACCAAGAAACATCAATCGGCATTCATGTTGATGTGCTGATCAATGGCGAGCTCGGGGTTGTAGAGGTATTCCACATTCCCCTGCTCGACCTGTTTGAGGTATTCCTGGAAGTCGGCTTTGGCCTTGTCCCAGCTGATGCCCATTTTTTCCACCAGATCTTCACAGGGCGAAGCATGCCACTGGAGCTGGACGATCTTGAAAGGATCAGCGCCACAGGCCAGGGCAGCCAGTTGCACGTCAGCTATGACGGGTACACTATAGTTCATATCGTGCGCCTTGCCGATCCACTGGTTCTTGTCCATAGTGGTGACACAGCCCGTATCGTGAGTAATCAACACGTCAGCCTTAGCTTCCTCTTTTACTACCTTTATCTTTCGGTTCATAGTAAAACTACGAGTGAATTCACGCTCCGATATGATATGACGGAAGCCGAAACCGCAGCAGTCATACCAGGTGGAATAATCTATCACCTGCGCACCCAAGGCCATGGCTACTGATGTAGTAACAGCGACCCGGTTACCACCAAGAATTTCAGGATCGTAGATTGCATCCTCTGGCACCATCTTATAGACGTGGCAGGCAGGATGTACAGCAACCCGAATGTGCGAAACGTCGATGGTTTGTAATTCGCTGGCAATTCGCTGGCGCATGACGTGCAGCCATTCGCTGTAGTGGACCACCTCCTCAGGGATAACGATCTTACCATCCACCAAGCGTCCCAGCTTGCCGAGAATCTTTTTAACTTTCTCCCGTAGCTCAGCGGACTCAATGAGATATTTGCGGACCTCTTTATAGTTGCCGAAGGAGGTGCCGCAGTGCACTAAGGGATAGAAGTAGCCATTCTCGAAGCCGTGCTGCTTGCCGGAGACGTAGGCCTGATGGAAGTTACGCAGGAAGACAGCAGCCAAAGACTCCACGTTGCCGATACCAGAGCCGTGGTAGTTCCAGGCAGTGCAGGAAGTCTGGTCGGTCTCATCAAGGTAGTCGATGCCCAGCTTGTTCATGAACCACATGAGGCTGGTGGGATAGCCGGGGATGTTGCCACACTGTCCGCAGCTCTTGTGGTGCCAGAGACGATTGGTGGGGATCTTCTTGTCCCAACCATAGAGGGTTTTTACCACTTTCGCTTGGTGTCCGGGATTGATGCGGTGGACGATGATCTCACCTTCCTTCTCCAGTTCCCACATGTGATCACGTATATCATCCATCCGCTCGCCCAGGTCCATGGTGCGCCGGTCAACGTGGCTGCGTACCCATGCCGTGGCCGCTTCCGCCTCGTTGGCCGATAAGTTCGTGTCCTGGAAAAAAGCTCCGTGCCCTGCTAATCCTTGTTGCGTGCTATTGTCGTTCATGTGAAAGCTCCTTGGCCTAGTGGCCGACGATGAGAAAATGCGATCAACCAACAGCCTCTATTATAGTCGGTGATTCAGGTCAACAATTCCTGGGCCTAACCGCACCCCTTTTACGGATCAGCACTTACCCCATCTTACTGAAGCGAATCCGTATCATGTGTGGTGTGCGTTCCAGGTAAACCCAATCGATCCCATCACCGTAACGGCGGTGTAGTTGGTCGAGAAGCGGCAATGGATCGTGATCGTTAATGAAATCCATAGCTTCTCCGCTGTGTAGAGCATCCAAGGCCCCGAAAATGGCGGCATGGCGAAAGCGTTTGGCTACGCCACGCGCGTCAAAGGGATAGGTAGCGTCGACACGAAGATGCATATGAGGCTGGGGTGGGATGTTTGTAGTCATAGCTTCCCTCCGTTGACAATGAATCATAGCGAAACATCTACGGGTTATAGTCGGGCATTTCGATAGGGTATTTCCTTGATCTTGGTCAAGAAACACTAAATTTTTGTCGGCCAGCACGTACCATGTGAATACTATAAGCAGTCCCAGGACAGCTTCCCCAGTGGCAAAAGCAAGAAAGGCGCCATCGACGATGGCATTGAGGGCAGGGGTCGGTAACTTTGTTGGATGATGGTGTGCCAGCGTCGACTAGCCGGGAAGAGATCAAATAAGGTGCGTCGGCTTGGCCGGGTGCCCAGCAACCAAGGCCGTGCCAGCACGATGAATAGACGACCAGCAACGATCCCACCATCCATATAAAAAGGAAGCATAGCAAGACAATCCAAGACCATGGCGATTCCGGTGAAAATCTGCAGGCTGACGGTGATGACGAGTTCCAACGGAACAACCAGAGACTGTGCGTTGGGCAAACCTCATGGATCCACACCCAGTTCGCAGCAAAAAACGGTTCATATCAACCGTAGCGGTTCATATAAACCAGTGGTTGCGGTTTACATGAACCATTTTCTCTAAATCGTAAAAAATCACTAAAGAAAAGCATTTTTAAATCAAAATGTTAATATATTAACCTTCTGAGGTATGATTATTGCCTGTAGCTAACTGGAATCTGCATAGATTCGATGTTAGCAAATCAACTATAACGGAGATTTCATTATGCTACTGGAAAACACATGGCCGGTGCTTTTGAGTCGTTTGGATTTTGCATGGATCACGTCCCTGCATATACTCTACACGCCTCTTACGATCGGAATGGCCTGGATACTCTTCGCTCTTGAGGTAGCGTGGCTACGAACGGGCAACGAGCGTTGGTATCGTCTGGAACGTTTCTTCGAAAAAATCTTTATCATCAATTTCGGTGCCGGCGTCGCTACCGGCGTCACCATGGAAATGGCTTTCGGCATCCTTTACGGTCCTTTCTCCCAAGCCGTCGGTCCATTCTTCGGCAATATCCTGGGTTTTGAAACCATCACAGCCTTTATGTATGAAGCCGGATTCATCGGCCTCATGATCTTTGGCTGGGGCAAGATCGGGAAAGGCATGCATCTCTTTTCCACTTTTAATGTTGGACTTTCATCAACTCTCTCCGCTTTCTGGATTTTGGTAGCCAATTCGTGGATGCAAACTCCAGACGGCATCTTTCTGAAACATGGGCTATTTGAGGTGAAGAATTGGTGGAGTGCCATTTTCAACGAGAACTGCATCTGGGGATTTCCCCATATGTGGGTAGCCACGATTGAGTTGGCATTATTTGTTACTGTAGGCGCTAGCGCCTGGTTCATCCTTAAAAACCGTAATGCCGATCTTTTTACGAGGATTCTCAGGCCTGCTTTATTAGCGCTTTTGATTATTACTCCCGCGCAAATCTGGTTGGGAGACGGATTGGGAAGAACTGTAGCCCAAACACAACCAACTTCTTTGGCAGCTATGGAAGGACATTATCGGACTTACCTGCCTGACGGGAAGGTAGATACTGGATGGCATATCATCGCCTTCCCGAATGCTCAGAATACGGGCAACGTGTTCGCCATTACCATTCCACATGTTTTAAGTATGCTCGAAACCCACACTATGAACGGCGTCGTTCCTGGTATGGACCAGTTTCCAGCCAAGGATCGTCCGGACGTATGGGTTCCGTTCTACTCTTTCCGGATCATGGTAACTATAGGTTTCTTCCTCTTCTTTGTGGCGCTGTGGGGGAACTGGTTACGTTTGACCGGCAAGCTCAATGCAACAGATCTGCGTAAGCGCCCCTGGTTCCTGAGAACGGTTGTGTTTTCCGCGTTTCTACCCTATCTGGCCGTCTGGTGCGGTTGGTGGACGCGTGAAGTGGGACGGCAGCCATGGTTGGTGAACGGTCTCATGCGCACATATCAAGGTGTCAGTCATATGACGGTTGGTCAGGAGGTTTTCTGGTGGGTTGGCTATATCATTTTTGAACTGACCGTTTGGAGCGGCTCTTGGTATTTCTTCAGTCGCGTCATCGCCAAAGGCACCGACGGTATCCCCCATTCAGATACGCTTTTCCATCAAGACACAGGCGGAAAAGACGGTGGAGAAAAAGCTGGCGGAGGTCTTGTTAAACCGACTTTTGCCAAACCTACGTTAGACAAAAACGTATGAGCCCGCTAAAGGAGAAAATCAATGTTTGATCTTGCAAGAATTGCCACCACACTGTCTACCTGGTGGTGGCTGCTCCTCTGTTTGTCTTTCTTGTTTTATATAGGTCTTGATGGTGCAGATCTTGGTGCTGGCGTGTTTGCCTTGTTTGCTAAAGATGAACAGGAAAGGGCCGCAATCATGGCCTCTATGGCGGGTGTTTGGGACGCCAACGAAACCTGGCTGGTGGTAGCCGGTGGCGTGATCTTTGGAGCCTTTCCCCTGGTTTACGGGTCAACGTTCAATTATCTTTTGATTCCCTTGGCTTTCGCCCTATGGGGTATTATATCTCGCGCTATCGCCTTTGAGTTTCATGGGCATGCTATCCGCTCTAAAAAATCCTGGGGTTTGGCATTCGCGTTGGGCAGTCTATTAGCACCTTTTGGGGCAGGTGTCGCATTGGGAGCGACTTTACAAGGCTTTCCCATGCAACATGGTATTGCGCTTGAGGGAGTTGCTGCTGCGCATGCGTCGGCTTTTGATGCCATACCGCACTTTTCCGGAGGCCCTTTCAGTTTTCTCAGCCCATTCAGTATCTGGACAGGCATTGGAGCAGTCATTGCTGGAGGTTTAGCTGGCGGACTCTATCTTTGCGCGCGCTTTGATCATGAGGATCCCATTTATAAACGCGCCGTAAAATGGACCAATCTGTTTTCTTTGCTCGCGTTGGGGGCCATTGTCATCACCTTGATATGGTCATATGCCATCTTCCCTTGGGTAAGTGCCAAGTGGACGGGTCCCTACTGGTGGGTGTGGCTCATCTGGATTTTATTCATCTTGTTCTTCGCTTATAAGTCCATGATGGCGCATTCCAGTCGTCAGGATTTCGCGGCGTTGCTCTGGGGTGAAGGTGTAGTCGCCCTGATGTGGTTTGCCATGTGGGCAACAATGTTCCCCTACATCGTACCGGAAACATGGACGATAGCGCAGGCGGCAAATCCGACCGACTCTATCGCCGTGTTTACTTTGTTCATGACGGGTTTCTTCCCTATCATGGTAGGCTATAACGCATACCAAATCTGGGTGTTCCGTGGTCGTACCACGAAAATGGCTACTTATAGCGGTCATTGATTCAAAATCTGAGGATGCTTTTTAAAAAGCATTCTCAGCTATCCCAGAAAGAGGTCACTGGATAAATGGTCATGGAGGTTCATATGAAATCCAAACAGTTACTATCAGTTAAAGAGGAACCTGTGTTCGACGATCAGACAATTTTGGAGATTCTGAATGTATTGGAATTGCGACACGATCTAGTTAATGAACAATGGCATGCACTGAAAGTCGAGCTTGAGTCGCTCAATGAAGAACGGACACCCAACGATACCGATCAGAAGCGCATGGCTGATCATGGTTTGCTTATGGAGCAGGAGTTGTCACGCTATCAACGCTTTTTTCAGATTCTCCGTCAGAGCCTAAAGCATAGCAAAAATGCAGGCTATGCCACCGTGGCTTGTTGAAGGATAAGCGATCTCTAAGGCCGCTAATCATAAGAAGATCTTGGGATCTATAATCAAGAGAAATACGTCAATAAACAAAAGGACTTTGGATGCAAATAAACCAGAATCACCCCGCGAGTGCGGCGAATCCAACTGATTGCTTACAGCAATGTATTATTGAGTAATTTTGAGATAGAAAGACGGGAGAGTGATTGCAGGCTACATATGCAGCCATATTTACTGTCATTACCAATCTCGAAAAAATGGATAATTTACAATACTCTAGTTTAGACATTCAGCCCGGCTCCGCCGGGTTTTATTTTCTATTTTTGCTACGAAAGTGCTTGACACTGTGATAGTGCCGTGCGGCCGACCCTTTTTTCCAAAGGGTCGGCCAATGAGAAGCGTTTTAGGCTTTTCGGAATCACTGCCATGTCCTTTCAGCGTCTCGTTACCCTCCGCCTTTCAGAGTAGATTACCTACTTTCTCGCGGCCGTGCCGCCCCGCTCGCGGCGCAGCTTCCTCGAACTGCTTTGCGGGTGCCTGATCTCCCCTGATGGCTGGGTCACCCGTGCACTCAGCCATATTTCACTGCGCTGCCATTGGACCACTTATTACAAACTCCTGGAGCGTGAATCCTTGCGGACCCAGGTTCTGGCCATCGCTCAAGTCCGTTGGCTCCTGTCCGCTTTGCCGCCACTGCCGATGGTTGAGTTGATCATCGACGATACGCTGGTCCTGCGACACTCTACCAAGGCCCCAGGCGCGACCATCCACTTCGATCACAGCCATAAGGAAACCGCCTTGCTGTCAGGGTTGGTCATGGTAATACTCCTTTTTAAATGGAATCTCGGAACTATTCTTAGCCTTTGCTGCGAACACAATTTTCATTGTCCTTACCATCACTGTAGTCATCCAGCCGGAGTCTGGTTGTAGCCGTCATCATCGACCGCACCGACGAGATTGAAAGCTCTGGCACCCACGCTCAAATAGGGGACACCGTTGGGCATCAGCGTAACCGCCCAGGTCGAAGGTACCACAGAAAACAAGAGGACCAATCCGAATAACCGTAATCATTGTTGAGTTGAAAATGGGGGGTGGCGCATGAACCTTCTCCTTTTGCCATATATCTGTTATTAACGTTCATTGAAACTTGGTTTTTCTTGAACACCACCAGACAGACGGTAGCCATCGGCGTCTTTGCCTCGCATGCGCCGCCAGATCACCTGCGGGGTGAGGCGGTTGGCGACCACAATAAAAACCTTGCGGAAATGGCCGGGCGGACACTGCACGGCTTTGACGGCGTGCCAGGAATGATCAGTTTGCGCAAAAAGAAAACTGCGATTCCCCAGTACCTGTGAAGCCCCGGCCTCGCGCAAATCGCTGTAGTCCGGCGCCGAATGACGTGACCATTTGTCACCATCATCCAGAACCAGCGTCTGTCCGCCCCAGGCTTCTTCCCAGTCTTCGGGTGTATTGAAATAGAAAATATGCGAACCTATTTTGCGCCGGGCATCCGTATGGGGTGAAATGGAGGCGCCGGATGGCGCATAACGCCAGTGCATGGTCAGAATAACCGGTGTCCTGGATGTTAACCCGAGCATCTCGCGCCAGAAATCCTGATAAGTATCACTCTGTAATTCGTGAATAAAATTCCTCCAGCTGGGCGCCAGGATTTTTTCCAGTGCCGGGCGATACTGTAGCGCGAGACGATCATGGCTTGCTTGCCCATGCGCCCTTTTATAGCCGATTTGCGATTCAAAAAGAGCGGGATCGGGAAGCTCCTTGCAAAGCGCGTCAAACTTTTCTGGATACAGAAAATCCGTAATGCGGATCCATGGGTAAGGTCGGGTATGCTGAAATTCTTGGGCTTGAGCACTCAGCCTGCCCAGGACAGACGCGTCAATGATTTCCTGTTAATCAGCGGCATCTTTTGCCATATGTCAGCATCATGCATTTACCATGCAACTTTGTTAAAAATGAGTATTTAACCACTTGATAGATTGACGTATTCTGCGGAATACGTGTCAGGCCAAGGACAAACCATTTCGACGCTTTTTTCCGCTAAAAACTGTTAAATCTCAGGCGCTGTTTAACATTCAATGTATGCCTCCCCAGACTCGTTTTGACGCAGCCTATTCCGATGGCGACGAAAATCGTCTGGGTCAATGCCCTCGAAAATGCTGCTCAACTCTCGTTCGATGCGGCGATAGGTAGGTAGGTACAGGACTTGGGCCCGAATAGCCTTTTGTATGCGACTAATCGCTTCTTGCAGTTCCTTCTTGGCACCTCGCGGAGGTTCTTCAAAGAACTCCAATTGCCGGAGGAGAACCTCTGTAGGAATGGAATAGCGACCTCCTGCACGCTCAAGCTCAATACCGACCCGTTCAAGGTCACCCTTTTCCAAGAACTCCATGACTCTGCGTCGCAATGAAGGTGGCATTTCTGCTAGGAAGCGACGGTCGACTCCTTTGAATGCTTTGACCAGCTCCTCGTGAGAAACCTTGTATTCGACACCCCCAATCGTCGCCACGATGGATTCGAAGCGAAACTGAACCAGGGAGAGCCAACGGCCTGACAGGAAATGGAAGAGGATGCGAAGAAAGGTTGTTTTTCCTGATCCATTTTCGCCCACAAGTACAAGTGTATTTTCGCTAATAGCAACATCGACGGTCTTCCGTCCATGGATGCCAATAATTCGAAACCGTTCGAGTGTGCTATTCATGTTTCGAGCCTTGTGGTTAAGAGATGAGAGACATAGTGGTTATGGACTGGCGTATCTGGTGCGGAAACCTTACGGCATAACGCCACCGCTCACAGGAAAAATTGCGAGCGATAGCGAGTAATTTTGTCCTTGTGTAGCGGATTGTTATGCATTTACTGCCTCTATTAACTGTTTCGCGTAAGCATCAGCAACGACTTTAACCCAAGCCCTATTTACCACGAACAGAAAAACCACTGCATATACACTAAACAATAACGACACCGCGAATGTTATATCCGTAGTCTGTTTGCCCATAATGATCTCGGCGTTGGTCAATCCAATACCAATTAACGATGAAACCACACAAAACCACCTAATACCAAAGAGATTGCGCCTAAAGCCGTAGCCAATATTTTCTTTGAACAATAAGTTGTATTTCTTCGTGTCACGTGTTTTTCCCCTTAAAAAATCCGACCACGATAAATATATTTCGTCGGCTTGTTTTGGGTTTTGTTTCTCTTCTTCGACTGATGGGGATTTGATCTTTGAAGCCTTTGACAAGATAGCGTGATACTTCATTTTTGCAGGAGACGGAATTGTTGAATCCCTATGCCTAAAGAATCTTACCGAGGGCATTCCGTCCCATTGTTCAAATAATGTTGCTTCTATTGACTTCCCTCGGTCTCGAGCTAAGTTTGCAAGAAACTGCAACATCCCCACAGAAACCGCTAGTGCTACTAAGCCTGAAAGGGCGGTAAATACATCCTTAAATGACACTGCAACTCCTAACATAATTGGAAATATGCATATCAATGCCGGATACAAACGAGCCTTCCTTTCATAAGGTTCTAAATATTTACCCAAATCAATCATCGTCTTCTACTTCATCATAAAAAGGTAGTGGTTCTGCCGTTGACCAACCTCTGTCTGGTGTTCCGCTAGTAAAGTGGTATTTGGTACTTCCTTGCGTTGCGATAACTTTGCCACCTCTTCGTCTAAAAGCATTTGTGACTCGCTTATTCGGATGTTTAGGAGCACCTTCCTTGGCCGCAGAGACGAAGGCCGAGAAGTGCATATCAGAACCAAATAGCTTTGGTGTGCCAACGAGCCTATTTAAGACAGTGGGGCCAATATTTCTTTTACTTCCATGATGGGGAACTTGGACGAAAGAAAACGATTGCAGAGGATGCCCGAGCCGTTCTATGTTTGTTGCCGCCTCATCAAGAGCCTGCACACCAGCATCAGCCGTAAAAATAACTCTTCTTCCTTCAAAATCGAAAAACGCGATAACACTCGAGCTATTCTCGCTTGATGTGGCGTCATCAGCTGGGTCTACCAATTTTTCATCATCCCAGCTTTCCGAGATCCAGTTAAGAGCCTTCTTTGAGGCCTCAAGTAAAGCCTTAAGTAATCCGAATTCATGCTCCTTGTCTTCAGTGATATCAGTTATTGATCGAAAGTTAACAAGCTGACTTAAATAATAACTACCTGACGGGCCAACAATGCTAAGCGCAGGAATTTCGTGATCATTATTATCAGAAAATGGATGGTAAATTGGGATGCCCTTGGCTAATGCCTTCTCATAAATGCTATATGCGTACGGATGCCCATCTATCAATCTCTGTCTTAGGCTTTGTTTTGTAATTCTTCCGTCATTGACCGCATCAAATATGTGGTCAACGTAGTCCCATGGACAGTGTATCAACACCTTCTTTACTGTCATCGTGTCTAATACAACTGATAATCCGGAGGCATGATCTTTATCGGGATGGGTGCATATCAGAAAATCCACGTTGTTTGTCTTGTAATGCTCCCTGATGTGGTTACATAGATTTTCGCCGGATGTCTGTGTTCCACCATCTATTACACCAACATGCCAGGATTCGCCTCCATCATATGAATAGCGAAGACATATTGCATCGCCAGACTTTTCTCCATCACCAACAGGCAAAAAATCTATCTCATATTCCATGACTTCTCCTTATTGGCATAACGTGACTGAGTTGAGCGGCGTTCCGCCAATATGGACTTATCGGTTGGAACTACGTTTGCGCGGAACGTCCGTTCCAACGAACTGTTCGACACGAGAGGTCGACGCCTGTGCAGCGCTAAAAATGAAAATTCAGCTTGCAGTCCAGCATAACTCATGGGGCAGGGCCTCTTCTTGTAATTCATCGCGAAGCGTTTGCTTTCGGCTGTGCGCATCAAGCTCGCTTATGCGACAGCGAAACAACGCTTCGCAGCTTACCATTTTTCCCCGCCCTTCATACAGCCCCGGAATACATGCTAATGGAGTCCTCTTTGAAGGCGGGGAAAACGCGGCGGCCTATCGCGTTGAACGTAAATTCGACTGCATCGGGGTTGCAGCATAACACCTGACATTGCCACATAACATTTTTGGATCTCCTCGGTTACATCCATCCTACAGCTTTGACTCTAAGCTAAGTTACCCAGAATTTGAACGGCCACTATCGCTGCCCTGCCGCCGTTGATCTCTGATGGTGGGCAGTAGACTGAAAGCGGTCATTCAGCAGCGGAAAGCAAATGGCCCAAAGCAGTTATCCAAGTTGAGTATCACCAGTGCCCGGAGCTAGGCCATAAATTGCTTTATCTGGCCGATACATTGCTGGGAAAATTCAATGTGATTCATAAACTGAATCTGGCTGGGGTAAAAAACCCAGGGTCTATTATCCTTTTGAAGCTCAGTTTCAGCAGCAGGTGATAGAAAATCATTTCCTGATGATTTCGGGGAAGTAGATCGATGCCCAGCCATAGATGATCCCCGTGGAGTAGTACTTCAACATCACTACCGACCTCCACGTCAAAGGTGAAACCTGCGGACCAGCGACTCGAGGCCTCTACCCTGAAATGGAGGTCATGCTTGACACCGTACTATGCTACGGCATCTATAGTCCTTAGTAGACAGGTTGAAGAACGCTTCTATCCAGGTGAGTGGAGGTTCAGACGTTATGAATACTAAAGTCAGTAAATCGGATCCACAGGGATCTGGCTGCGCCACCAATAACTCGAATATGCAGAATGTCCGACCAAAGGGGCTATGGGGGTTGTTAGTAGCGGTCGTAGTGGGTTTCCTGGCTTCCGCTTGCTGTGTCTTGCCGCTATTGCTGATTGTGGCTGGTGTAGGTGGCGCATGGATGGCTAACTTGCGGGTGCTTGATCCTTACGCCCCTTACCTGGATGTGGTCGTGTTGCTCTTTTTGGGATACGCCCACGTTCAAAATTATCGCGAAAAAAAGGCGCTGGCCTGTAGTTCGTGTTCGATGGTTGGACGAATGGGCCGTTGGCAATCCCCTCTTTTATGGGCGGGTACCGTTTTGGTTATTGTCTTTCTGGCATTGCCGCATGTGTTGCCCGGCTTGTTGATGTAGTTCTTTTAAATTGCAATGCACTCAAGGAGACTAAAATGCACATAAAGATAAATTCAGGAAAAAATCTGGTGTTAATATCTGCGCTTTCGCTGCTGACGAGCGGTGTGCTCGCTATGCCTTTCGCGTGGGCTGGCACGCCTTCTTCTGCTGCTGTCGTGCAGGCAGCTTCTGTTACGTCGGTATTCAGTGTGCCGTCAATGAGCTGTGGGGATAAGGCCTGTGAAACGGCTATTTATATTGCACTGCATCGCATCCCAGGTGTGCAGCATATCCATATTGATGACATGAAAAGGACGGTGACGGTGACCTATGATGCCAAAAAAGTGAGCCCATCTGTTCTCCTGAAAACCTTTAGGAATATTGGGTATCCGGCTTCTTTGGCGCATGCTTAATTCGCATATTGAATTACGAATACAAGGAGTATCACGATGAAAAAAACCATTCAGTTGAACATACTCGGGATGACATGTACGCACTGCGCTTTGACCGTAGAAAAAGCCCTTAAGGACGTCGCCGGTGTCGACAAAGCAAACGTTTTCTTTCCTGAAGGTTATGCGGAGGTGGAGGTAGCCGACGACGTTGCTGATTCCGTGCTCACTGCGGCTGTCGTCAAGAGCGGTTACGGCGCACAGGTCGCCAAGGTGGACGCAGACCTGCACGACCGAAGCACTCGTGTCGATGCGCCTGCAGCAGAAAAATTACACGTGATTATTCTGGGATCTGGATCGGGAGCCTTCGCTGCGGCGATCCGCTGTGTTGATGGTGGCGCGCGCGTTACGATGATCGAAAAAGGGACGTTGGGGGGAACCTGCGTCAATATTGGCTGCGTTCCGTCCAAAATCATGATCCGCGCGGCGCAAATGGCACATTGGCAGCGCGCACACCCATTCCAGGGACTGGGCCATTGTGAGCCTACGGTGGAACGTGCGGCACTGGTGGCGCAGCAGCAGCAGCGTGTGGACGAACTCCGCAACGAAAAATACGTCAACGTACTCGCTTCTCATCCAGAGATTACCCTGCTCCAGGGAACCGCTCGATTCGCCGATGCCCATACTATTGTCGTGCGCACCGACGATGGAAAAGAGCAGTCCGTTCGGGGAGATCGCATTCTTATTGCTGTTGGTGCGCATCCCCATGTGCCTCGAATACACGGATTGAACCAGACTCCCTACTGGACGTCGACAGAAGCACTTGTCGCCGAAGAAATACCCCGGCATCTGGTGGTATTGGGTGCTTCGGTGGTGGCTGTAGAGTTGGCACAGGCTTTCCGCAGACTGGGTGCAGAGGTCATTATTCTGGCACGCAGTACCTTGTTATCCAGGGAAGATCCAGCACTGGGCGCGGGTTTACAGACTGTCTTTGCAGAAGAAGGTATCCGGGTGCTTCAGCAGACGGTTCCAGAAAGCGTGCACCATAATAATGGGCAGTTCGAGATCCAGATTGATTCGGAGCGGCTCCGTGCAGATCAGTTGCTGGTGGCAACGGGTCGCCAACCCAATACGCAGGATTTGGGATTGGAATCCCTTGGAGTTGCCACCAACGAGTTTGGTGCCATCCTGGTTGATGACCACATGCGTACAAGCGTTTCCCACATTTTTGCGGCAGGAGACTGCACTACGCATCCTCAGTTCGTGTATGTCGCCGCTGCGGGGGGCACACGTGCCGCCGTCAACATGTTAGGAGGCGATGCCGCACTGGATCTAAGTGCCATGCCGTCTGTGGTTTTTACAGATCCGCAAGTGGCCACGGTTGGACTGGATGAAAAGGCGGCTGAAAAGCGGGGGATCAAAACCATCAGCCGCACCCTGAGTCTGGAAAATGTCCCCAGAGCCTTGGCGAATTTTGACACCCGAGGATTTATCAAGCTGGTAGCGGACGAACCCACTGGAAAATTGTTGGGGGCGCAGATTCTGGCTGCTGAGGGTGGTGAAATTGTCCAGTCTGCGGCATTGGCTCTACGGGGTGGATTGCGCTTCCAGGATTTGGCGGATCAACTATTTCCCTATTTGACCATGGTGGAAGGACTGAAACTCTGTGCCCAGACATTTACCAAGGATGTCAAGCAATTGTCCTGTTGTGCCGGCTAACGGATAAGGAAAGCCATCATGCGTCAGGATCACATGGAAAGAGGGCTGCAAAATTTATTGAGAGAATTCCCGCTCCAGTCTCGAGTCATGAACGAACCGGAGCCTGTACAGAAGATCTATGCAGAAATTATACGATTCTGGGTACTGCATGCGCATCCACCATTGGCGCAGAATTTTCCCGAAATCCCATTGCAAAGGTTGAGGATGCTGGATGCAGTCGCAATCAGTCCGGAAGGCTTGATCGGTGCTTATCCCTTCAGCGCGAAGGAAACCCCTATTCGTGTCTCGAATGGGAAACACCAGTCCATATTTGCGATGTGCGCCATTGATGCGCTCGCGATACCGTTCTTGTGGAATGCTCCCATAGAGATTGAGAGCGCATGTCACGATTGTGCTGTGGCTATTAAATGGGGCTTGGATCCAAACGGGGATAGCCCGGACATTATCGGAGCTCCCTGCGTTGCCATGGGGCACCTGGATGGGAAAACCTGCGCGGAACAACCGGCATGTAGCGGGCTGTGTACAGGTATATATTTTCTTTGCACGGCGTGCGCCAGGAATCTGACAATGGCTATTTATCCGTTACAGGAAGCGCAGTACATCAGTCAGATGTTTTTCGGTTTCCAGGTTGCTCTGCTGCAAAAATTTCAGTATCTGCAAGGAGATTTGCCATGACTGAGCCATCTCATCGACAAGGTTATCGTATTGGCGAAGTGGCCAGTGCTGCCGGTGTCCATGTCGAAACGGTACGCTATTACGAACGGGAAGGTCTTATCGTGCAGCCCAAGAAGCCGTATCTTGGCTCTCGACGGTATCCCGAGGAGACTATTGCACGCATTCGGTTTATCAAGCACGCCCAAAAGCTTGGCTTTACCTTAAAAGAAGCGCGTGAACTCCTTCTGTTGCAGTCCGACAAAACTCAAGCCTGTGATGCTGTACTGCATCAGGCAAAAATCAAACAATCTGCGGTGCTTGCGAAAATTCAGGCTTTGCGAAGACTGGAAATCGTATTGGCCCGTTTAATTCAGGATTGCCAACAAGAATATCCTAACCAGCATCATGCGTGTCCGATTTTGGAATGTCTGGAAGCAGATGACGCAAGCATGGATCATTTGCTTGCGGACGCGGGGGAACGATAATGATGACCTTGAGCCAATTCGGCTGGAGAAGATATGAAAATCCTTCAACGAATTTTTAACGCCATATTAATTGCCGCTCTTTTTTGTTCGATACCGGAACAGGGCGCGCTCTAAAATGAAGTGCAACACCTCTGGTCGAAGGCAGACGGAGGTGAGAGATGGCCAGAAAATACAGGCAATTGTTGCCCGATCAGCGAAACCAGATACAGCGTGGATTGAATCAGGGGCTGAGTATTCGTGGCATTGCCAGGCAGTTGGGCCGAAGCCCTAGCACGATCAGTCGGGAGATTCAGCGAGGTCGTGTGGAAGAGACCTATGACGCCGTATGCGCTCGGGAAGAAGCGCAGAGGCGCCGACGCAAGGGAGTCAGGAAGTTGACTGAAGGTTCGCCTTTAACCCTCGCGGTGACACACGCTATTCTGCAAAGGAAGTGGTCACCGGAGCAGATAGCGGGGAGGTTGCGGATGGACTATCCCGAAGACAAACAGTGGCACGTCTCTCATGAGACTATTTACCAGTTTATCTATGCCCACCCGGCTGGTGAACTGCGCAAGGCATTGATTGCAGGGCTGCGCAGAGGGCACAGCAAACGCAAGCCCCGCACACGAGGTAAAGACCGTCGTGGCGGGATCACGAACATGCGCTCAATCCGTGAGCGCCCGGAGGAAGCACAAGCTCGCGAAGTACCCGGTCACTGGGAAGGCGACCTGATCAAGGGGGCATTCAATGCCAGTGCTATTGGCACGTTAGTGGATCGTAGCAGTCGCTTCGTCATCCTCGCGCGAGTGGAGGATGCTACGGCAGAAGCGATCCTGGAAAGCTTTACGCGGCGTTTGCGTACGCTGCCCAAGAGCTTCCGGCAAACGCTCACCTATGATCAGGGCCGCGAAATGGCTCGGCATCAGGAACTGGAGCGAAATACGGGCATATGTGTTTATTTCGCTGACCCACATAGCCCCTGGCAGCGTCCGACCAATGAAAATACGAATGGCCTACTGCGTCAGTATTTCCCCAAGGGCACGGACTTATCCGAATATTCGCAACGGCGTTTGACTCAGGTAGCGGAGGAACTCAATAATCGGCCCAGGAAATCCTTGGGATTCCGAACTCCAGCCGAAGTGATGGCACAGCAAATCAGGCAGTTAAACAGCGGTGTTGCACTTCAAACTTGAAACCGCCCAGTCTTGTGCAAAAGTCGTTGCCAAGACAACTTTTCTTCCGCAGATAGTTTTGACTAATCTTTCCGGAAGGAAAGTGGATTTAAACAATCTCAAAGGCAAGGTCATGGTGGTAAACTTATGGGCCAACTGGTGTCCGTTTTGCCATGAGGAAACACCTGGGTTTGTTCGTCTCCATCAAAATCTGGGCTCCAAGGTGCGCTTCGTGGGTATAGCACTGGATGGCAAAAGATCTGCTGAGAAATTTATAGATAAGGAGCACGTCAAGTATCTAACACTCTTGGCTGGAGCACATCCGAGCAAAGTCCTTTCGGAGATTGGAGATCGAAATGAAATGCTTCCCTATACGCTCATCGTCGACCCCGATGGGCGTATAGTAGAACGTCATCTGGGATTTTTTTCTGCATCCAAACTCGCCATGGCCATTAACCGAGTCATACGTAAATATCCCTAACTGGAGTATGTAGTATCGTGTCTTCCTTTATTCTGCCGGTAGTTGGATGCATTACATTTGCGCGGACGAATAGCCAGTGCGCTACCGCTCAGAAACAAATCCGTGATGCGTACGCAATTACGCTGGCCAAGCTACCCAGATGGCTATCGCATTGACGAACTTGGCCCAGAAAAACCTATGCGGCAGCAGGATTGAAGGTCTACCAAAGGCATGCTCTAGCCTTTTTCAGCTACCAGCCATGATTTTCTAAATTCATGCTCATAAGACTGCCACGTTTTACAGCATTAGTGACGAGTTGCGAGAACATGACGGGCAATCCGCCGAATGACCGCTTCCGCTGCCTACGTGTCATTGGGTGGAGCGCAAGCACAAGGGATGCACGTAGGCCCAAGGCAAATTGAATGATGTTCGTCTGCCCCGTCTTTTTCAGAAAGCGGGTCGGCATTTATCATCCTTTGCAGGATGCTGTCGCTGATGTTCTGGCTGAGGGGGATTGATCATCTGCTGGAAAATGTAGGATCAAACTCGGCGCGTGTAACCGATTGACTGCGGATGTCCCTGTTTACATAGATTTGCAGGCTACTCCATGACTCATGCAGGCTGACACGCTGAATATCAGGGATACTCAGCCCGTCTTCGGCCAGCCGTGAGCAACCTTCATGTCGCAAGTCATGAAAATGCAGATCTTCGATTCCCAGAATTTGCATGTGCCGCGTCCAGTAAGACCCAATGGTTTTTGGATCAAACGGAAACAGTCGGTCATCCTGCATCATTTTTCGGCGTACCACCAGATCAGCGTCCTCTATGGCTGCTTTAATGACGGGCAGAAGGGCATCTGTGATGTGCATCCATTGATCGTTTCCTTGTGATCCGCCGGGGTTTTTCATGTTGCGTACAAGCCAGATTCCACGATCCTGATCGTAGTCCGAAAGTCGCATGGACATGATTTCCGATTGCCGGCGGCATGAATAGATAGCGAACCAGAAAATAAGATACATGGGTGGCGAGGATTTTCGGTGTCCCAGTGATAAAAACCGCTTGCAGATTGTCTCTATTTCTTCCCGTTTGAGCCGTCGCTTTCTCTTCCGTGATCTCGCTACCAGTCGCTCGGCACGGCAAAGCTCTGTCGCATCACCGATGGCTTCCATGGACAGTGGTATGCCCCAGGCGGCGCGTGCATAGCGATAGACTACCCGCAACCAGATCAGATCGTTGAGCACGGTGGATGGCCCTGTTCCGGACACGCGGCGACTACGAATATGGGAGATAAGGCGCGGGGCATCAAGTTCAGATGCCATGCATTCTGCAATGGGCAGTCTCCGCAAGAGGAGCAGGTGCTGTAACTTGGTACGGCCTAACGGCTCGACAGTTTGCTTTTCCTCAATGTAGCGATCAATCATCTTGCCAATGGGCAGCGCCGTCGAAGGACGCATAGCCTCTGCGGGGTTTTCACGAAGGGCATGTTCGCGTTCTAATGCCCAGGCTTTGGCCACCGCTTTTTTATGGAACGTCCGGCTCTCACAATGGAAAACTTCCCCATTGCGCTTGAGACGAATCGTTGCGGTATGACGAAGGGTACCATCCTTCTGTTTTCGTGAGACAATAGTCGCCAAATTGGTGCTCCGGTGCAACATGGACGGGGAAACGATTTCATGTTGCACTCTTGTAACACCGGATACGGTAAAATACAAGCTAATGCGGCAAAATACGGCATAATTCGGACGATGGGAATATGAGTCAACCTTATGAATATAAATAAAAATACACTAGAATCAAGTGTTAAGATATTATCGGTTGCGCCCATGCTCGACTGGACAGACCGTCATTGTCGGCATTTTTTGCGGCTGATTTGTCCTTCCTGCGTGCTCTACACGGAAATGCTGACGACTAATGCGCTTTTGTTGGGTCGCGATCCCCAGCGTTTCCTGGAGTATTCTGCGGCTGAAAACCCTTTGATTTTGCAGGTAGGGGGGGATGATCCGGCCGCGATGCGCCGTGTTTCCAGGCTGGCCAAGGAGTATCAATACGACGGAATCAACCTGAATGTAGGTTGTCCTTCGCCACGTGTACAAAAGGGCAGTTTTGGTGCCTGCCTCATGGCGACTCCGGAATTGGTTGCCGAGCTGATGGCAGGGCTTTCGGACAGTGCCTTACCGGTGAGTGTCAAACATCGTTTGGGATTGGATCGCGAAGAGGATTTTGCGTCTTTGCATCAATTCGTGGAAATTGTGGCGCAGTCGGGATGCCAGCATTTTATTGTGCATGCCCGTAATGCCTGGTTGAAGGGCCTGAATCCCGCAGAAAATCGGGAAATACCGCCATTACGCTGGGATTGGGTACATCGTCTGAAAAGCGATTTCCCCCACTTGCGCATTGAAGTCAATGGGGGCTTCAAGACCACTGAAACGGTACTGGATCAATTCGCTCACGTCGATGGGGTGATGATTGGTCGAGCGGCTTATCATAATCCAATGTTCCTGGCCGAAGTGGAAATGGTCCTGGACAGGCGCGGGCAATTACCTGATCGATCCGTCGTGCTCGAACAATTACTGGCTTATGCCGAAAACTGGGGAGAGGCGTTGCCTGCGCCACGCCTGAGCCGACATCTGCATGGTCTGTATTTTGGGGTTACTGGCGCTGGAGAATGGCGTCGATTTCTGGGTACGGCGACAGTCAACGAAAACGCCGCAGAATTTCTGCGGCGAGCCATGCAACATATTGAAAAAATGGATCAGGCAAGTACTTGATTACTGATTTCCAGCAAGCGTAAGGTGCGTTGATCGCGGATGCGGTAATAAACGCGACTGGCCACCTTTCTGACCAGGACCAGACCGGAGTCCTGAAGCAGGGCAAGATGCTGGGAAGCATTACTGTGACTGGTGTTGATGGCGGTCACCAGATTTTGCATGCTCATTTCACCGCGACCAAGTAGGCAGATGATCTTATAGCGCAATGGATGAGACATGGCCTTGATAATTTCAGAAAGCCGGGTAATTTCCCATTCGGGAATGATCGTGTTTCCTGTGCTTTTCATGGTGTCTCCTTACTTGACTATCATTAGGTAACTGACCTGGATGATTAAGCAGAAACCATGCCAATAACTATATCCACATGAAATATAAAATAAAAAATAATAATTAGTGTATTTCTATGGCGCGTTTATTAGCTTATGCTGTAGACGTTCGACTACGCTTTTTATAGGGATAGTTTATTTGATTGAATCATATAGTATTTTTTTTGTTATCAAGGAGCGACAGTCGAGCTTTCAGGGCTGTCGCTCACGCTCAGCTTAGATTTTGTTGCGCCAATACTGATCTTCTTTGTCCATAATCCGCGCAGCCTCTTCCGGTCCCCAGGAGCCCGCCGGATAGGTGAGGATGTAGTCGGTTTCCCGGCCCCAAGCCTTGATAATCGGGTCTACTACCCGCCAGGCCCATTCCACTTCATCAAAGCGGATAAACAGGGCTTTGTCGCCTTCCATGACATCCAGCAGTAGAGCTTCATACGCATCCAGCTCCTGTTCACCCTCCTTGCGATAGGATGCATTGAGCTGCACCGGACGGACGCGCATTTCCAGGCCGGGTTCCTTGATCTGGATTTCGGTTTTCAGACTTTCGGGTTCCAAAGAAAGCAGGATCCAGTTGGGTTCGATTTTTTCGATACTGGTTTCTCGAAAAAGCTGCTGAGGCGTATGCCGAAAACGCAGGGCAACACTGGAGGTTTTGTTTTCGAGGCGTTTGCCGGTACGCAGATAAAAAGGAACCCCGCGCCAGCGCCAGTTATCAATATAAAATTTCGCGGCCACATAAGTCTCGGTAATGGAGTTGGTTTCAACCCCGGCTTCATCCTGATAGCCCGGTACATGCTTGCCATCTACTACCCCGGGACCGTATTGAGCGCGCATGGCATAGGCCGTGACGGCAGATTTGGGGATGGGTCGAATAGAGCGGAGTACCTTGACCTTTTCATCACGCAGAGCGTCCGCTTCCATGCAAGGGGGGGGCTCCATAGCTACCAGAGTCAGAATTTGCATCAGATGATTCTGCAACATATCCCGCAATGCTCCGGCCTGATCATAATAACCGGCGCGACTTTCGATACCACCACTTTCGGCTACGGTAATTTGCACATGGTCTATATAATTGCGGTTCCAGAGGGCTTCTACGGCCAGATTGGCAAAACGATAAACCATCAGGTTCTGGACGATTTCCTTGCCTAAATAGTGGTCAATGCGATAAATCTGTTCCTCGCGGAAGTGACGATGCAACTGTTCATTGAGACGCATGGCGCTTTCCAGGTCTTCACCGAAAGGCTTTTCAATAACAATACGATAGTCGCCTTCCTGATTGAAGCCGGCACTCGATAGATGCTGAACAACAGGCACAAAATCTGCCGGGCGAATGGCCAGATAAAATATGGTAGCAGCAGGTTTATCCGCACCTTCCTCAGTGAGTGCCGCGCGGAGCTTTTCATAAGACTCCTTTTCATGAATTTCTCCACGCACATACTCAAAGTGTTTGCAGAAATCATCAAAATGTTCGTCATGATAATTTCCTGCGTAGGTTTCCAATTGTTCTCGCAAGAAATCCTGCCAGCCATTATTGTCCCAAGGACGCCGCCCAAAAGCCAAAATACGCATTTCCTTGGGCATCATACCGGCACATTCCAGGTGATACAGGGCCGGGAGCAGTTTTTTACTGGCCAGATCCCCGGTAGCGCCAAAAATGACGAACTGACAAATACATTGGTTATCCACTCAGTCCTCCTTTTGTACGGCATGACCGCCGAACTGATTGCGCATCATGGCCAATAGCTTGGCCGCATAGTCGTCTTTTCCCTGGGAAGCCCAACGCATCTGCAGGGCCAGCGTGATGACCGGAGCAGGAATTTTCATGGCCAAAGCGGCTTGAGCGGTCCAGAGCCCTTCGCCCGAGTCGGCGACCACCGGCGCAATATCCGCGAGGACCTGATCTTTGTGCAGGGTGTCAGCAGTCAGATCCAAAAGCCAGGAGCGGACAACACTGCCATAGCGCCACATTTCGGCGACATTGGCGAGATCCAGATTAAACTCGGTTTTAGCCTGAAGAATGGCGAAACCTTCGGCGAGTGCCTGCATCATTCCATATTCAATACCGTTGTGAACCATTTTCACGAAATGCCCACTACCTACCGGTCCGCAATGCAGCCACCCCTGATTTTCACCGGGAGCGAGGGCTTTCAGGAAAGGCGTAACCTGAGTAACCGCCTCCTGGCTGCCGCCTACCATCAAGGCATAGCCTTCCTTCAATCCCCAAACCCCGCCGGACACACCCGCGTCGACATAATGCAAGCCAGCAGCTTCGACCTTGGCGGCCTGCGCCATGGAGTCTTCGTAGAGTGCATTGGCCCCATTGACCAGGATGTCACCTTTGCCCAACAAGGGAAGCAGTTGATCAATATGCTCCTGAGTGGCTTCACCAGCTGGTAACATTAACCAGATGACTCTGGGGGCTGGCAATTGTCTGACCAGATCTTCCAGAGTGCTGGCAGAGCGCATGCCGGTTTCCTGGGCAAGGTCCTGAGCTTTTTGGGCATGGCGATTGTAAGCAATGACATCCATGCCTTTTAGATGCAGACGTCGCGCCATATTGGCGCCCATGCGACCAAGACCGACCATGCCTATACTGGGTTTACTCATGTCATGCTCCTTTGCGTATGCGTCTGTCGGGAAAATGATACTATGTTGAGTATAGACATATCGGGCTTTAATTGTTTTTTGCTAAAGGAAATGCGCATGAATCTGGGTACTCCGTGTTCTGCTTCTGCGACCCGGCTGATGATGCTGGGCGCCGGTGAATTAGGTAAGGAAGTGTTGATTGCTGCCCAGCGTCTGGGCGTTGAAACCATCGCCGTGGATCGTTACGCAGATGCGCCTGCCATGCAGGTCGCTCACCGCGCCTACGTGATAGATATGACAGACCCTGAAGCAATTCTGGCTCTGGTCAAGCGTGAGCGACCGCATTTCGTGGTCCCGGAAATTGAAGCTATCGCCACCTCCGCCCTGGCAGAAATCGAAAATTCCGGCTCGGCTACGGTGGTCCCTTCGGCGCGGGCCGTGCAATTAACCATGGATCGTGAGGGTATTCGTCGTCTTGCGGCCGAACAATTAGGCTTGCCCACGTCTCCTTACCGCTTCGCCAGCAGCTTGCAGGAACTGGAGGCGGCAGCTGTCGAGCTGGGTTTCCCCTGTGTGATCAAACCGGTCATGTCTTCCAGCGGCAAAGGGCAGTCGGTCGCACGGAGTGCGGCGGAATTGGCGCTGGCCTGGCAGGAAGCGCAGACGGCCGGGCGTGTGGGGGCGCAGAAAGTCATTGTCGAGGGCTTTGTGGACTTTGATTTTGAAATCACCGTGCTGACGGTGCGCTCTGCCTTAGGTACAGTATTTTGCCCGCCCATCGGACATCGTCAGGAAGCCGGAGATTATGTGGAGTCCTGGCAGCCCCAGGCCATGTCCGCGCAGGCGCTTCAGGATGCACAGAGCATGGCGCAAAAAGTGACGGATAATCTCGGCGGACAGGGATTATATGGGGTGGAATTTTTTGTGCAGGGTGAAGCAGTGATTTTCAGTGAGTTGTCGCCCAGACCCCATGACACCGGTCTGGTGACCCTGGCCAGTCAACGCCAGAACGAGTTTGAATTGCATTTGCGGGCTATTCTGGGCTTGCCCGTTGATCCCGGATTCCGCAGAGCTTCCGCTTCTGCGGTTATTCGGGGTAAAAACCTGGGTTGGGGGCCCCGATATGCCGGTCTTGAAACAGCACTGGCCGTACCGGAAAGTGATTTACGTCTGTTTGGCAAGCCGACGGCCAGCAAGTTGCGGCGTCTTGGTGTAGCCGTCGCTGCCGGAGAAAGTGTGGAAGAGGCGCGGGAAAGGGCTGCCAGGGCCGCCGCCGCGATTACGGTCAGCCCCGCCTAACTTTTTACAAATTGTTCGATGCGATCCAGTGCCATTTCCAGATTTTTGTCACTGGTCGCAAAAGAAAGGCGAATATGTCCGGGGCTTCCAAAGGCAGAACCTGGTACCACCGCAACGCCTGCTTCCAGGAGGGCTTCCGCCAGAATCAGGTCATCCTGCAGATTTTTGGCCTGCATCACTTCATGAAAGCCCGGGAAGCTGTAAAAGGTGCCATCTGATGGCAGTACGTTGACGCCCGGAAGACTATGCAGGCGACCATAAACGTAAGCATGACGGCGCCGGAAAGCATGAACCATTTCATGCACCGCACTATCGCCCCCTTCCAGAGCTGCCTGGGCAGCTACCTGGGCGATGGAGGTTGGATTGGAGGTGCTTTGCGACTGCACGGTGTTCATGGCCGTAATCAGTGTTTCGGGCCCTGCACAATAGCCTATGCGCCAGCCGGTCATGGCATAAGCCTTGGAGACGCCATTCATCACCATGCAGCGTTCTTTCAGATCGGGGCAGGCATTGGTAATGTTTACGAAAGGCTGGTCCTGAAAGAGGATTTTTTCATACATGTCATCAGTGGCAATCAAAATCCGGGGATGACGACGTAATACTTCTCCCAGTGCTTCGAGTTCACTGCGGCTATAAGCGACTCCTGAGGGGTTGGAAGGGCTGTTGAGCACTAAAAGCCGGGTGCTTTCGGTGATGGCCGCTTCCAGTTGTTCAGGCAGAATTTTGAAGTGTTGTGCGGCGTCCGTATCAATAATGACCGGACAGGCCTCGGCAAGAATGACCATATCGGGATAGGACACCCAGTAGGGCGCGGGAATGATGACTTCATCTCCTGCATCCAGTAAGGCCTGACAGAGGTTGAAAAAGCTCTGCTTGCCGCCGACGGAGACCAGCACCTCACTGGGGCGGTAATCGAGATGATTGTCCCGGGCAAATTTGGCTATGATGGCGGCTTTCAGCTCCGGCGTGCCACCGACTGCGGTGTACTTGGTGAAGCCTCGATGAATGGCTTGTATGGCCGCATCCTTGATATATTCGGGTGTGTCGAAATCGGGCTCGCCAGCGCCGAGACTGACAATGTCTTTGCCTTCCCGACGGAGTTGCTGTGCCCGGGCGGTAACGGCGAGTGTCGGAGAGGGACGCACCGCAGTAACGCGGCGGGAAAGGCGAATATCCACGATGTTAAACTCCAGATATCATTTTCAGCGGGTGCGGCAAATGCGCACAAGAGGGCAAATGATAAGCATCCGTCACTTAAAATCAACTATTTTGCTGTAGGCGAAAAGATCGCGGTTGCCCATGGTGATGGATTGACATTACATCTGGCTACAAGGATATGCTGCAGATTGTAATTTTCAAATAGCAATGGGCAGCGGGCAGGAAAGGGAGCGTTATGAAAAATCTGGAGATCGGGGTGGCAGGGATGACCTGTGCTTCCTGCAGCAGTCGGGTAGAACGCACGCTGAATCGCTTGCCGGGGGTGCAGGCCAGCGTGAATTTGAGTACTGAGCGGGCAACCGTGGCATTCGATCCGACCCAGACCAGCCTGGAAACGCTGAGGGCTGCGATTGTTGATATAGGCTATCAACCCGTCGTGGCCCAATCTGAGCTGGAGGTTGGCGGGATGACTTGTGCTTCCTGCAGCAGTCGCGTGGAGCGCGCTCTGGGCAAGGTTTCTGGCGTCCTGTCGGCCAGTGTCAATCTGGCCACAGAACGGGCCATGGTGGAATATTTTCCGGATAGCACTAATCAGGATCAATTGATTGCGGCTGTTGTTAATGCCGGTTATGAAGCGCGGGCGGTCCGTGCTGATGCCCGGGGTGAAGATCGTAAAATCTTCCAGCTGCGGCTTATGCGAAAAGATTTGCTGACGGCAGTTGTTCTGGCTGTGCCTATTTTGTGCTTGTCCATGGGTCCCCTGCTTTTTCCGGCGTTGGGACGATGGCTGCAAGAAAATGCACTCTTTGGGCGTTTTTGGGACTGGGTTCAGGCCGTACTGGCAACGCTGGTACTGGCCGGTCCAGGGCGGCGTTTTTTTCGTCCGGGTCTGATTGCCTACCGTCATTTGTCTCCGGATATGAATTCTCTGGTGGCTACCGGTACGGGAGCCGCCTGGCTGTTCAGCATGATCGTGCTGATTTTCCCGGAGCTTTTCAGCCAGGTCGGAGGGCATGTGTATTTTGATTCGGCGGCGGTGGTCATTGCCGCCATTCTGCTCGGCAAGTATCTGGAAGAGCTGGCCAAAGGCCGGGCCTCGCAGGCGATTCGGCATCTGGTTGATCTTCAGGCCAAGGACGCAACACTGCTCAAAGATGGGCAGGAACAGCGGGTGCCACTCAACCGCATCCGCACTGGAGATCATCTCCTGGTCAGACCGGGAGAGCGTCTGCCCGTGGATGGCATCGTCCTGGAAGGAGAATCCTATATAGATGCAGCCATGCTGACCGGAGAAGTGTTACCTGAGCATAAAAAAGCAGGTGACGCCGTCGTCGGCGCGACGATCAATGGTAACGGCAGGCTGATTATCGAAGCGACTGCGGTGGGGCAAAATACAGTCATTGCCCATATTATTCAGATGGTCGAGCAGGCCCAGGCTGGAAAGCTGCCCATCCAGGGTCTTGCTGACCGGGTGGTTCGTGTATTTACGCCTTTGGTTATTGGCATTGCGCTGCTGAGTTTTATGGTGTGGTTATGGTTGGGACCCAGCCCGGCTATTACTGTGGCCCTGTTGTCCGCTGTGGCGGTGCTGGTGGTGGCCTGTCCCTGTGCCATGGGACTTGCCACCCCGGCGGCGGTCATGGTCGGTACCGGCCGGGCTGCAGAGTTAGGTGTGTTTTTTCGCAAAGGACTGGCGTTGGAAACGCTGGCCCAGGTGAAAACGGTCTGTCTGGATAAAACCGGCACGTTGACGCGGGGTACGCCAGCCGTGTGTGAAATTGTCGCAGACGATGTCCGCCAGGTTCTGACCTTGGCTGCGTCGCTGGAAGCGGCTTCTGAGCATCCTTTGGCGCGGACCATTGTTCAGGCTGCGCGTGAACGGGAAATTTCCCTGTCTCCTGTGACGGATTTTCAGGCCGTCCCTGGCCGGGGTGTTGAGGGTGTCGTAGCCGGACAGAAAATTCTGGTCGGTACGGCGGTCTGGTTGCAGGAGAATGGCGTAGAGCAGGACGCTAAATTTTGGACTGAGCCGCAGGTGGCCCAAAGCTGGGTGTATATTGCCGGGAATGGACATTTGCTGGGGAAAATCGCCATTCAGGACAGCGTAAGACCCGAATCCTTAGCGGTCGTCCGGCAACTGCAGTCCATGGGTATGCGGGTGGTCATGATTACGGGTGACAGCCAGAGCGCAGCGCGGCATCTTGCCGAACACCTTGGATTAGAAGAGTTTTATGCAGAGGTGTTGCCTCAGGATAAGGCAAATATCGTCAAGCAGTTACAAAGCCAGGGCGGCAAAGTCGCCTTTGTGGGCGATGGCATCAATGATGCTCCGGCTTTGGCTCAGGCCGATGTGGGCCTGGCCCTGGCTTCAGGCACTGACATTGCCATGGAGACGGCTGATTTGACCTTAACCCATGGGGATCTCAGTGCATTGGTGACGGCAGTGCAGGCAGCGCGAAAAACCATGGCGACCATTCGCGGTAATTTATTCTGGGCGTTTTTTTATAATATCCTGCTGATTCCGGTGGCTGCGGGTGTGCTGATTCCCTGGGGATTTCAGCTGAATCCCATGCTGGCGGGACTGGCCATGGGAATGTCGTCAGTATTTGTGCTCAGTAACAGTTTACGTTTGAAGTGGCTGCGTCCGTGGGTGCCTGATTCAGTCTGAAAGGTGTGGCTGTTGCCGCAGAGGCTTTGCCGCTCCCTTGTCCCTCGCCTGTTGTTCTAGGCTCATCCTGCTGTCAGGAGAGAACTCGCCCTGCGGGCTCAAACAGCTCTCCTGACGGGCGCAGGATTTCTCCAAGAACAACAACGGCGCGGGCCAAAAGTCGCGGCAAAGCCTCTGCGGCAACAGCCACTTTCAAGGGATCAAAGAGGTTCAGCACTGTAACGCACCATCAGCGTGTGCTTCTCACCCGGCTGTAGTTGCAGCACATTTTCGGCGGCGTTGGCGGATTCCACGCAGAGCATCTGCCGCCAGCCATCCGGCGTGTAATCTCCCATGGCAGCGGCTTTCTCGGCCCAGGGCGTCCAGACTACTGTGGAATCGGCATGCTCCTTATGAATACGAATTCGGCGGTACATGCGCGGGTCATGGATAATGCAATCATTTTGGGTGTTGAGATAAACCCGGTCGGTCTCGGCGTTGAAGGTAATGTCACCTTCCTGCTGCTTCCGGGCGAAATCTGCGGTTTTGTCGAGATACGTACAACCATCCAGACCTTCGAGGCGCACCGAATGAATATCGCCCACGTGGAAATACGTATGGAAGGCCTCACCCAGAGTGATTGTGTCGTTTCCTGCGTTATGGGTAGTTAGAGACATTTCCAGAGTTTCTGAAACGACAATTTCAAGGCTGACCGGAGTTTCATGAGGCCACTGTGCCCGGGTTTCGTTCGTGGGCTCCAGGGTCAGGGTAATCCGGGTAATGTCCTTGCTGCTTGATGAATCGCTGACGGTCCACAAGTGGGTGCGGGCAAAGCCATGGGCCGGGAACTGGCTGTTGTCGGGATGCGGACCGAACCAGGGCCAACATACCGGCACGCCGCCGCGAATGGATTTGCCGACGGCAAAGCGCGATTTTTCCGAAAGCCAGATGAGTGGATCGTACTGGGAGCGTGGTTGAAACGCTGTCAGATGAGCCCCCTGCAGGAAAACACTGGCACTGGCACTGCTGTTGCGAATGTCCGCAAAAATCTGCCCCCCCGGACCAAAGCGAAAAAACACATGTTCGGGAATGGCGTAGCGATTCAGTGCATCAAAGGATTGCATAGTTATTCCAGGAAGTGAGGGAATTTGGCACATTCTGCTGCTGAAGGTTGCCAGCGGTCAATTGACGGATCGCGATAATGCAGCCAAAGCCGTCGGGCAGGCGTATGCTGTGTTATTCCTGTAATTCGCTGATAAGGTGACTGAGTGGCGCAAAATCCCTGGCAACGTCCGGTCAACAAAAATCTTTGGGTATTATGGAAACTCAAGCCCTTTTTGCGTTCCCGGCTCGGGCTACTGCTGGCTTATCTGCTGGCCATGCTCTGCAGTGCTGGCGCTTCCTTGGTTTTGCCCCAGGGAGCCCGGTTTATTCTCGACAAGGGGTTCCATAGTTACAAGGCATTACTTTGGATCAGCATTGCGCTGTTCATATTGGGTATGTTTACGGTCGCCATGCGCGGGCTGCGGGATGGTCTGGCAACCTGGTTGGGGCAGGGGGTCGTCGCCGATTTGCGCAGCGCGGTGTTCAGTCATGCGCTGCATCTTCCCGCCATATTTTATGAGACATTCCGGACCGGTGAGGTCATTTCGCGCCTGAGCAGTGATGTCACCATTTTACGTTTTGGTTTGACGGGCGTGCTCGGGCGCAGTCTGCAAAGCGGCATCACCCTGGTCGGCGCGCTGGTGTTGATGCTGGTGACCATGCCCCAGTTACTGCTCCCGGGAGTGTTGGTATTGCCGTTGCTGGTGTTTGTCAATATCCGCTCAGGACGTCTGCAGCGCGGATACAGCCGCAAGGAGCAGGATTATCTGGCTGATCTCAGTGCCCATACCGAAGAGTCTATCAATGGCATTCGGGTTATCCAGGCGCTTACCCTCGAACCTCAGACTGAAACCCGATATCGCCAGGATATTCATCTGTTGCTGGGACAAGTCTGGTCGCGGGTCAAAGTCCAGTCCTGGTCCACCTTTCTGACGGGAAGCCTGGTTTTTCTGGCACTCAGCGCTATGCTCTATCTGGGCGGTCTCGCGGTTCTCGAAAAGCAGGTGGGCATGGGCGTACTGGCGGCATTTCTGCTTTATGCCCTGATGGCGGCAACGTCTTTGGCCTCGTTGGGGGAGTTATGGGGCAGTATGTCGCGACTGGCGGGTGCCACTGAACGCTTGCTGGCGCTGCTGGATGAAAAGCCGGAACACAGTGCCCAGGCTTTGTCAGGCGAAGTCGGCAAAGTTCCAGAATCCTCTGAATTTTCCATCAGAAATCCGGCACGATTGACCCTGGAGCGCGTCGCCTTTCGGTACCCTTCGCGGCCGGATGTGCCCGCTATTGAAAATATTTCCCTGGATATTGAACCAGGAGAAACGGTGGCTTTTGTAGGAGCTTCCGGAGCCGGTAAAAGTACGGTGTTTTCCCTGCTCATGCGCCATTATCAACCCAGCGAAGGGCAAATTTTGCTGGATGGAACGGCCATTGATGCCATGCCCTTGCGTAGTTTGCGCCAGCAACTGGCTGTAGTCCCTCAACATCCTGTCATTTTTTCCATGAGTATTGCGGATAACATTTTGATGGCGCGTCCTGATGCCAATGAGGCAGCTTTACTGGCTGCAGTAAAGGCTGCTCGGGTGGATGAATTTTCTGACCGACTGGAAGATAAACTGAAAACCCATGTTGGAGAAAAAGGCGTAACTTTATCTGGAGGGCAACGCCAACGCATTGCCATTGCCCGGGCGATTCTGAGAAACCCTCGTGTACTGATTCTGGATGAGGCCACCAGCGCCCTGGATGCGGAAAATGAGCGGCTCATTCAGGAGGCACTGGCTAATTTGACCGCACAGCGGACCACCCTGGTGGCAGCGCATCGTTTGGCCACTATTGTTCATGCTGCACGCATTGCCGTGCTTGATCAGGGCCGACTCATTGCTATTGGTAGTCATGAAGCGCTGCTGAAAAGTTGTCCCACTTACCGACAATTTGCTGAATTGCAGCGCCTGCACGAACAATCTCCGGAATTATCCACCCTGGAAAAAATACGCGCCTGAAGAAAAACAGAACTATAGTCTAAGCTGACGGTCTGAACTTGAGTAATTATTTTTTGAAAAACTGAATGTGGCCGATAAATAGGGTGGGAGGCCCTCTATGAGCACAGATTTTGACCAAAGTACCGCCTGGATCAGGCGCGCGCAAGGTGACATGAAGGCTTTTGTAGAAGGATTGGCGGCAAGGCTGGAGGGAGATATGCCCGGCTTGGTTGAAGTAGAAAGAAAAAAAGACGGTTTTTTTGCCAAGACCAGCCATGTCCATGCCATTACTGTTCACACCAACAATAACGATTATTTACTGACTCATGAGGGTGCTCATATCAGCACGGTTCGCGCCAAAACCGTGCGTGGCGTGGTGCTTAAACATGAGGATTTACCACTCGCTACCTGGCTCGAAAGTCTGGTGAAAGACCTCGGTGATTTGTCCGGAGAAATGCAGGGAGCCAGCAATACATTGCACGATTTTCTCATGGGGTAACGGCAAGGAGGTACTATGTCCATTTGGGACAAGATCAAACACGGTATTGAGGAAGTCGCCCAGGACGCGCAGCGAGCGGCCGAAAATCTGGGTCATAACGTGAGCCAGGGCGTCCGTTCACAAACCCCTGAAGAAATGCAGCGTTATTCTGAATGGGAACAGGCCTTGCAGCAACGCCGCCTGCCCAGTTTTGTTCAAAATCGCCTGTTCGCGACCAGTCAGGGGCATCTTCCCTGGATCAGTACGGCCACTGCCGCAGAACTTCTTTTGCAACGCAGTCACGGGGTTCAGCCTATCGGTATGGTAACCGGAAACTGTTGGTATCACTTTGGTTATTCCTGGACCCAGGGACACTACGATGGCTGGCACACGGCGGTAGAGCGAATGCGCCTTGAAGCCATCGCTCTGGGAGCTAATGCGATTGTCGATGTGCGCATGAAAGTGCGGCATGGGGAAGGTGAGGATATGGATTATGGGGTGACCGGCACCGCTATCCGGCTAACCGGAATTCCCCCTGCCACCGCGCCAGTTATCGCTACTGTGTCAGCCCTGGAATTTGTCCGTTTGCTGGAAGATGGCGTGGTTCCTGTAGGTATTGCCATTGGCGCCAATTTTGACTGGTACATGCCCTGGATGGGTACGGTCGCCGATCAGGCTTCTCAGCAGGCACCTTTTGCGGCACGTTACTGGAATATGGAAATTACCGACCTTTCTACTTTTCAGGAAAATGTCCGGCGCCGGGCGCTTTATGATTTGCGCGAAGATGGCCGCAAGATGGCTGCCGGAGTTCTTGGACACACCAGTTATACCCAAATGTTTCGGGTACCTGCCGATCAGGACAACCCCGAACGTTTTCTATGCCGCCACATCAGTATTGGTACCGCCATCAGTTATCTGCCAAAAAACCCACCGCAACATGAACTGCTTGCCATGATATCACTGGCTGATCACCCCCTGACCAGTGCTACTGACTCCAAAAAGGATTTGATATGACCGATAGTACAGAACATCTCGCTCCCCATGCTGTAGAACGTCTGAAAGGACTGCGTTCGCAGGGCAGTCACGAAGGTATATTTACTTCGGATTTGTCCGTCAATGAGTTTGTGATGGTCCGCAAGGCCAATTTTGAGCCCTTGGGTCTGGTGGTCGGTTCGTGTATTTATCACATGGGAATCCAGTATGGAAACTGGAATCAAAACATGGAAATGGATGTGCTTTCTCAGGCCATGTATCAAGCCCGTGAGCTGGCTATCAGTCGCATGGAGCAGGAATCCATTTTACTGCAGGCCGATGGTATTGTGGGTGTGCGACTGGAAGTGAAGCGTATGGAATGGGATCAGGACATTCTCGAATTCATGGCGATTGGCACGGCCATCGCCCACCGCAGTGGCGCGTCAGGCTTCAAGGGGGTGGGCGGCAAGCCCTTTACCAGTGATCTGAGTGGTCAGGACTTCTGGATGTTGTTGCAGGCGGGTTACCGCCCCATGGAAATGGTCATGGGTTCCTGCGTGTATCATGTGGCACATCAAGGGCTGTTGAAATCCATGGGAAATGTGGGTCGCAATACGGAAATGGAACAATTTACCCAAGCCATGTATGACGCCAGGGAGCTTGCCATGGAACGTATGCAACATGAGGCGCAGGAAGCCCAGGCGGACGGCATTACCGGCGTTCAGCTTCATGAAGGCAGCCATAACTGGAAACCCCATATCATCGAATTTTTTGCCGTCGGTACCGCCGTGAAAGCCATGGAAAATGCCGATGCTCTGGTTGATGGCCTGAGCCCGCAACTGGTTATTCCGGTCAACGATTAAAGCGCGAGTCATTCGCAAGGAGAGTATTCAATGTCATTATTTAAGCATGCCTCAGAAATATTGCAGGGTAAGGTCAATCATTTTCTGAATAATGCGGAAGATCCTGCTGAAACCCTGGATTTATCATATGAAAAAATGATCACCAACCTGCAGGAAACCAAACGCCATCTGGCCGATGTGGTTACTGAAAAAGTGTCGCTGGAAAGTCAGATGGCACAAGCGCAAAAAGCCGCTGACAAGGCCGACGCAGATGCCAAGATGGCTCTGGGTGCCAACCGTGAAGACCTGGCCCGCGCCGAGTTGGCCCAAAAGCAGTCTGAATTGCAAAAACTGGCCAGTCTCAAGGAAGCGCATGATGCGGTGTCGGCTCAGTCCCAGAAGCTGCAGGATTATGAGCAGAAACTGCAGGATCATATTGAACAGTTCCGTACCCAGAAAGAAGTGACCAAAAGCGAAATGATGGCTGCCAAGGCTGAGGTCCAGGCTGGAGAATCATTGAGTGGTATCGGCAAGGGTATGGATGACGCCGGTGAGGCCATGCGTCGCGCCCAGGACCGCACCGCCCAAATGGAGTCCAAGGCAACTGCCATGGATGGCCTGATTGAGTCGGGTGCCCTCAGTGACCCCCTCGATACTCGCAGCCAAACCGATAAGGAACTGGATAAAGTACGCGCCAGTAGTGGCGTTGATGATGATCTCGCCCGTCTAAAGGCAGAAATGGCCAAAGAAAAGGCCGGAGGGGCATCCGGAGACAGTTCGGGAAATTCCTGAGCATTCGTGGCTGCTGCTGGCGCAACATATTGACCCCGGCCAGTGCAGTCGCTATATTACGCCCTCGTTGCGCTCGTAGCTCAGCTGGATAGAGCAACTGGCTACGAACCAGTAGGTCGGGAGTTCGACTCTCTCCGAGCGCACCAAATAAAACAGGCACTTAGCGTCATTTGCTAGGTGCCTTTTTTTGGCTAACGCGAGGCTAACATCAGAACGGCCCCAGCCAAAGAAAACCGCCTGCATTCGGAAATCAGCGGGTTACAACATTATCTGATTAACTGAAAATTGCAAGAATCAATGGAACGGGAATCCCTGCGCGATGCCGGGCGCAAATTGGTTCTGATCGCCGCCTAATAAACTGGAACCAAAGCATACCCCTTCTCTTGGTAGGCAATGGTAGAGATGAATCCACTTTCCACAGGCGTTACGCTCGGAATCAGCATGCTCGGAGATACGTCCATACCGTGTAGCGCCACGCCACAAGCCTGAAACTGGATGCCTTTGTGGCTGAGCTTCAGGATTTCTCCCTGAATCCCCGCGATATCCCTTTCTTCTGTGTAAGGTATGCCCCGACGATCTTTGGTCAGAAATGCGACATCTGGACCGATAAAGACCACGATGAAGTGCGGCGTCACCTTTTGTTGCAGAAGTTGCTTGCGGGTCAAACCGATGACTCTGACCAGGTGATCCACAGCCGCCGGGTTACGCATATTCACTAAAAATACGGCCTTTGCATCATGTAAGCCCGATAGGGCCGCAGTGTCATTGAGCTTTTCAGCCTGGGCATTGGTGAACAGGCAGCCAAGTGACAGAAACAGAAAGGCCAGAATAAAACGTTGCATGGGAATATCCTCCTGAATGAGCAGGCTACTGAACGACAGCCTCGGGATGTTTTTGAATCTGTGTCACGTAAGCCGGATTCATTTCCTGCTTGGAGAAAAAAGCCTTCCAAGTGGTGATCGGCAATAATTGTGTTGGCGGCGGAGCAAAAACCAAGTCTTGATGGCGGACCAGTACGTGACAGGCGATACAGCTGCCTACTTTGCCATAAGCCAGGACTTTACCGGTGGGATCATAGGCAGCCATGATCCAGTTGCGGTCTGAAGGATCATATTTAGCCGCCTTCAGCATGGCGGTAACGCCAACTAACTGCTTGTGGGCATTGTAATTCTCTTTGACCACCAGGCTTCCGTTACTATAGCGGGTCACTTTCAGTATCCCACCGGCTTTTTTTATAGTGGATATTGCCAAAGTGTTGGCCAGGTCCACAGTGTAAGGATCAACCGTCCGAGATCCCAGCTGAAAGGGTGTACTTCCGGGCATGATGGCGTGCGTTTTTTGCAAAATTTGCACTTCTTTCCACAGAGCTTCAGGGCTGGGTCCGGCTGTATGCGCCCAAGCCCAGCTGGAAAAAAGGCAGGTGACGGTAAAAAGAACGGCAATTTTCAGTTTTAACATGAGTCTTCTCCTGACCGCACTCCACAGTCCTCACACGGCTATCATGACGGGGGCGGGTTGCATTAAATGTAAGGCTATCTGAAGATTATAGTTGGTATTATTTTGCATGGCTGGAAGTTGAATGCCTATATGCCAGCAGCTTTTTATTAGGCTCGCTCCAGAAAACGCTATATGAGGAATTTGCTATTTACCCTCCTGATCTGACCAAGAACTCTATAACACGCAATGGCTTCCTGGGATTGATTTTCAAGATGCTGCGGCGGAATAACTGGGCGGGACTTGTGCGCCGGAAAAAATTTCAGCAGATTTTGGGAGGGGTGAATTTGCAGATAAACTCAAACCAACCAAAACCTGTCGGAGGATCAACAGTGCGCCACTGATCTATGTCATAAAACGCGCCTAAAACAGATTTGACTATACTTCCGCACGCACATGGCGCAAATTACCCGCCACGCTGGCCCTCTTTTGGTAAGGACACGTTACAGCGACGATGTGCCGGGCTGAACAAGTCCCACAATGCTGCCAACAACATAACAACTAGACCGACATAAAAAAGCTCACGGGCCATCATTATGGGCAGGAAATGTTGAGTCATTCCAAAGGAACCGATTAAAACCAGTATGGGTCCGATGATACCAGCCAAGACCCGAAGCCACTGATGATGAGAAAACCATCCGATTAGATTAGCAGCCAAGGCTATACTGGCAAAAACCGGGATCAAGATATGCACGAAGAGCCCCTCCCACCGACTAAGAAAGCTCAAGCCAATGACCGCCCCGATGCTCGCCGCTGCGGGGAAGCACATGGCGCAACTAAAACTTCCGATAAGGGTGCCGATAACGCCTGTCTTATCGGCAATACGAGTCATCCATTGGGTGTTCATGGTAAAATCTCCTGTTGAACCAGATCACTGAGCATAGCGCACGTGCGTCAATATTCTCGTTTGCTATACTTACTCCTGTACTCAAGTACGGAGTCAACACTATGACAGACGATTTGCGTAATTATACCATTGGCACTCTCGCAAGGACCGCAGGGGTCAATATAGAAACCATACGCTTCTACCAGCGCAAGAAGCTGATGCGCATACCTGAACGGCCTCATGGAGGGATTCGTCACTATGGGCAGCAGGATCTGAAACGATTAAAGTTTGTGAAGTCTGCTCAGCGCCTGGGATTTAATCTTGAAGAGGTCGCTCAACTTCTGCATCTGGATGACGGGGCGCATTGCAAGCAGGCAGCTGCGGTAGCAGAAAGTCACTTATCCGATGTACGAAAGCGCTTGGAACAACTAAAGGCCATGGAAGCTGCATTGGCAGAACTGTTGGAAGAATGTCAGAAGCATTCGGGCGAGGTCGCCTGCCCACTTATTTCCGCATTGCAGTCATAATCCACCAGCACAGGCCGGTAAAACCATACAAATGACTATCATGATTTTAACAAAATTCCCTCGGCATCAATACTCACGCAGGTAAAGCCCAACCTGGTCAAGTAGGCCTAGGGTATGCTTTTTAGTACAGTCTTGGTGTGGCTTTGGCCTTGAATGACAGATTAAGTTTAAGCACTTCTTTTACTGACTGTCTTCAGGATAATACCGAAAACGCGCTTGCTAGTGTAGTGTTGCATTCTTGGTGAACCTTAAGGTTAATGATGATAAAATAGCTCCATGTTGAGGGTATGAATGGAGTCGAGCCTTGCGAGTTGCGCCCACAGTCACTTTAACCAGCGAAGAGCGGTCCGAGTTGTCCCGTATAGTCGCCTCCCGATTAAGCAGTGTCCGCTTGTCATTACGGGCACGGATGATATTGCTGGCGGCAGAGGGCTTGCAGAACAAAGAAATTGCGGAGCGCCTGGGGGTGGATCGCCTGCAAGTCGCACGTTGGCGCAAGCGTTATCTGGAACACCGCTTGTCGGGCATTGAACGCGATTTACCGCGCGGCGCCCCTCCGGTGAAAGTGGATGTGGCCCGTCTGGTAGAATTGACCACGCAGAGTAAGCCGGAAGCGATGACGCATTGGAGTACGCGTAGGATGGCGGCAGAACTGGGTGTCAGTGCCGCCAGTGTGTCACGGCATTGGCGCAAGCATGGCCTCAAGCCTCATCTGCTGCGTGGTTTCAAGGTGTCACGTGACCCGCATTTTGTGGAAAAGCTGGAAGATATTGTGGGGTTGTATATGTCTCCCCCGGAGCATGCCTTGGTGCTCTGCGTGGATGAAAAAAGTCAGGTACAGGCCCTGGACCGGACCCAACCGGGACTCCCCCTCAAAAAGGGCCGCGCAGAAACGATGACCCACGACTACAAACGTAATGGCACTACGACCTTGTTTGCCGCCCTCAACGTGCTGGATGGTCAGGTCATCGGACAGTGTCAACAGCGCCATACCCATGTGGAATGGCTGAAGTTCCTGAAGAAAATTGATCGGCAGACGCCCAGGGACAAGGCTCTGCATCTGATTGCCGACAACTATGCGACCCATAAACACCCGGTAGTACAGGCGTGGCTCGACAAGCACCCGCGTATTCACATGCACTTCACGCCCACTTCGGCATCCTGGCTCAACATGGTCGAGCGTTTCTTTCGGGATATCACGACCCAGCGGTTACGTCGTGGGGTGTTCACCAGTGTGCCTGAACTCATCCAGGCCATTGAGGGGTACATCGACCACCACAACACCCATCCCAAACCTTTCATCTGGACCAAAACCGCCCGCGACATCCTGCAAAAAGTCATTCGCGCCAACAGCCATTTAAGCAGCAAACAGAATGCAACACTACACTAGGAGAGGGGCATGGTAGCCGCTTGTAGGTGGCGGTGGCCAATGTGGGCATGACCTATGCCCTTAACCCCAGAACTTCCTTGATTATGAATCTAGGACTGGGCATGACGAGCAATGCACCGAACTTCCAGCATACCGCGACCATTCCTTATAATTGCTGAAGTTACCGAAGCGCGCAGGAACGACTGAAACCGCCTCAAGAGGTTTCAACCTCACGCCCCCCTTTTAATAGTTAACTTATGGGGCTGGTTGCAGGCTGCTCAGGACCGACTGTAGTTGCGCAAGATTCTGGGCGTTGTTTGTGCCAGGATTAACGCCGAGCGTGAGGGCCATGTGGTTCTGGATATTATTCATATTGGTACCTACTTGAGATATCTGGAAAACACCATTAGAACCAATGCCTTGTCTAATGGTTGTGCCGTCATTAGTCAGCGCCATGGATAGCTGTCCTGGCTGTACGGTCATTGTTACACCGTTGTTGCTTAGAGTACCCACAGTCATGGTGTTGCCTTCGCTGGCAGTGTTAGGAGCACCTTTGATGACATTCAGGGACATGCCATTTTGAACGGAATTGCCATTCCCTCCAATCTGGATGGCCTGGGTAACCCCTTGGATGTTATTCAAACCTTCTCCGCTTACGTTGTTGGTAGCTGAAGATTTCGACTGTGGCAATGTGCCTTGCATTGTATAGGTGATGGTGGGCTTAAAGATGTTTCCCTGACTATTAAGTGCAACATTCATGGTGCTGCTCATCGATGTTTGATTGTTGGGCGCAGTCCAGTTGGTTTGCATTTCTACACCGAAATAGACAATTTTTCCGCCGATGACACCACGACCGACGATTTGAGACAGTGCTTGGTTGGTAATAGGCTTGATCTTGATTGAAAGAACGCTGTTCAGTGGGAATGCAGAGGCTGCTGGACTGCTGACCAGTATCCACGACACTGTCAGACAACAACAACCAGCCATTACAGCGGTTTTACGTAGCAGATATCCGTTCATGATGAGCCTCTCAAGTGTATGGCTATTATTAAAAATAATTGGCTTGGTCAAATCCAAAGTGTGCTGGTGTGAGCATCGGGTTCGGTAAAATGCCATGCAAGAGTTTAAGGGCACTAGGTGGTTCTGGTGGCGTCAGGAGCACCGTGTGAGGTTCAAAACCTTTGCCGAAAACGGCAAAAACAATTTTGTTCCAGTCTTTGATAAATATTTTTATGGGCATAATGCGATTACCTAATGCCGGATCAGCTAGGTAGACATGCTTTTTAGTCGTTTTCTCAAGGACGACAAAATGTTTGTAGCCCCCAAGATCCAAAAGAACAATAACGGGAATATGTATTTTTTCTAGTTCTGAGGGGGTGACGATATAGCCTTCACCTTTCAGCCCGATTTTGTCGACGTATTTTTTGAGATCAAGCATGGAAAAGCCAACTTTTTTGACTTCTGCCGGATTGCTCACGGTGAAAAGGCCCTTGATGACCTCTTCTTCGTCAACATTCTGACCAAATGCATATTTTAGGATGGTGGCCAAGGAAGCAGCCCCACAGGAAAAATCTGTATGTTGACGAACTACATGAATAAAATGCATGGCTATCATATTGGTGACGGGCATATGAATCACTCCAGCCCCAGGAATGATGCCGCCGAAGGCTGCTGCCCTGGCATCGTTACTTAGGGAGAGAGAACAGAAGGTCGCCACAATCAAGCTGGATAAAATTAATGGACGAATAGCGTCAGAACGCAACATAGCATCAGCCTCCTAATGAACTCTTGTAAACGCCACCCCCAGAGGGGGTGGCAAAGTCTTCATCAGTTATTGCGAGCTGGCAATTGCTAACGTATTGGTCTGTTGGTTACCGTTACCTGAAGCAACATTCAGGCTAATATTGCCCGTTGCACCAGTAAGTGTATAGCCGCTCACAGTGCTGTTGTAGTCAGAACAAGCGCTATTCCCACCATTGAAGTCAGCGACCTGTTCCACAGGCGCCGTAGCAGTGCCCATAGCCGCATTGGAAGCTACAGCCATGGCCAGCCCATTCTGCTGTTGGTTTTCTGCTCCAGCCGCGACATTAAGGGCAATGTTACCGCTGGCACCTTGCCCTGCATGACCGTTGATCGTTGCTGAATCCTGAACCCCAGTATCAGTGGGATCAAGATAGGTCATTTGTTGTCCCGCCGCAGCAACAGCTGTGGCCATGCTGCCCCCACCTGAACGGCTGATGGCGGTATTATTTGCCTGTTGATTGATGTCGCCTGATGCGATGTTGACGCCTACATTTCCTGATGCTCCAGTAAGAGCATTACCAGAAATGCTGGCGTTGTTGTCCAGGTCGGTTGAAATAACATATTGTGGATTGCTGGTTTCTGGAGCCGGAGCTGGGGCGCCTGTTAATCCCTGTAGGCTTCCGATTGCTGCATTGGCAGAGCCCTTCTTTACCGATGCAACGCTCAGGTTGTTACTCTGTTGATTACCCATTCCCGAAGCAATATTCGCCCCAACATTACCAGTCGCACCGCTCAGAGCATAACCTGACAGACCGGCATTGTTGGTCATATAGTAGTTTTCTAGGGAATACATTGAGGACATTTGCGAATTGGCCGAAGACGCATCCGCCATTCCATCTTTGCCGGAAACAATTGCCAATCCATTATGTTGCTGATTAAAAACTCCAGAGGCAATGTTGCTATTTATGTTGCCACTGGCTCCGCGCATTGCATTTCCAGAGAGCGAAGCATCATCTGAAGTATCACTAATCTGGGTGTCATAATTAAAATATGTGTCTTGGCTATTCGCTGCTACAGCATGCTGATTTTTCGTTCTCCCATTACTGCTGTCATTAGTAATGGCGGCAGCATTGCTTTGCTGATTCTGGAGGCCGGAAGCAACGTTCAGTGATAGGTTGCCAGAGGCATTTTGTAAAACACTGCCATCAACTGTTGCGGTAGTAGGTGAATCATATTTCATGCGCCCTACATTTAAGTGAGAGTTTTGCAAGCTATTGGCTCTTCGTCAGATCGAGTGGGTAGGGTTTACAATGCAGCGGAGCAGTTGTGTCCCGAATAGGAGTTAGCTGATGGTCCCAGAAGAGCTGTTTTCTCTCGCGTTAGGGTTGGTACCGCCGTGGTTGGTGGACGATGTGACCTTCCAAGTGGAGGAGAAGCGCCTGGATCTGCACATCAACTTTCCCAAGGGCAGTCGCTTTGCTTGCCCCGTCTGTGGTGAGGAGTGTCCGGTACATGACACCCGTGAACATACTTGGCGGCACATGGATTTCTTTCAGCATGAAGCCTATCTCCACGCCCGCGTACCCCGTGTGATGTGCCCGGAACATGGGGTGCATCAGATCCCTGTTCCCTGGGCGCGGGAAGGCTCGCGTTTCACCCTGCTCTTTGAAGCGCTGATCATGACCCTGGTGCGGGAGATGCCGGTATTGACAGTAGCCCGCCTGATCGGCGAGACCGACACGCTCCTGTGGCGGGTGATTGACCACTATGTGCCCGAAGCCCGTACCAGAGTGGATATGGCCCATGTCCATGCCGTCGGCGTCGATGAAACCAGCAGTCGGCGCGGCCATGACTACATCACGCTCTTCGTAGATCTGGAAGCTAGGCGACTGCTGTTTGCCACCCCCGGTAAGGACGTCTCCACTTTTGCGCGATTTGCCACAGACCTTGAAGCCCATGGGGGCAGCGCAGAAGCTGTCACGGACGTCAGCATGGACTTGTCTCCCGCCTTCCAGAAAGGGGCTAAAGAGCATCTTCCCAACGCCCAGGTGACCTTTGATCGTTTCCACCTCATGAAGCTCGTCAACGAGGCCGTGGACGCGGTACGCAGGAGCGAAGCATTTACCCAGCCAGACCTCAAAAAGACCCGCTGGCTCTGGCTCAAGAATGAACGGAAACTCAAGGTGAAGCAGAAAGAAAAGCTGCAGGCATTACTCAAAGACCAGAACCTCAAGACGGCGCAGGCCTACCAATTCCGCCTGACCTTTCAGGACATCTTCACGATCAAGAATCGCCATCAGGGTGCTACCCTCTTGAAAGCCTGGTTGGAAAACGCCAAGACCAGCGATCTGCCGCCTATCGTCAAGGTTGCCTACACCATCATGAATCATTGGGATGGTGTGCTCCACTGGTTTGAGAGCCAGATCACCAATGGAATTCTGGAAGGTTTTAACAGCCTCATTCAATCCGCCAAGGCGAAAGCTCGGGGTTACCGTACCCACAAGAACTTTATCAATATGGCCTACCTGATCTTGGGTAAGCTGGATCTCAGGCTACCCACTTGAAATGACGAGGAACCAAGCTATTGCTTACGGCTGAAGAGCTTGAGTCTGCAAAGGCCAGCGGAGAGAGGCAAAGAGCCGCAACAGCAATGGCAACAGGGCTTAACCTAGTCGAGATTTTCATGATATTCTCCTGAAGTGAAGTAGAACAGTAGTTGTAAGGTCTCTACTTACTAGTGAATCACCCCGGGCGCTATCCCGAGAGTGAAGCTGTTTGCCGAAGCATTGCCTGAACCAGCTACTTGATTGATTTGGGCAATGCCTTCAGCTCCCTTGAACGCTGTGGCACTAATGGACACAGAATTCAAATTCTTTAATTGCGACGTGGCTATTTGGTCGGGTTCAGAAGTTACACTCTGCGCCAGAATGCTGTTGTTAACAGGTTTATTGGCTCCCATTATGATACTAACGCTATTGGCCTGGGCATTAGCCACGCCGGCAGCCTGATTGATGGCAACAACGCCGTTGCTGTTTGCAAATGCACTACCACTAATCACACTGCTTGTCTGATTGTTATTGAAAGTTTGTTCGGGCAGCGCTACAGCGTTCATCGAATAGCTGGTGAGGGTCAGAAGCAATCCAACGAGTAACCCTGGCGTTATTGGTTTCATCCTCTTCACTCCTTGATGCAAAATCCTGTCACCGATTTGCAGTAATGCTGAGTATCTGCTGGTTATTTGCCCCACCCGTTTCAATAGTACTTTTCCCTTCCCCGGAGTGGGTTTCCATTTCGTCCCACAGAACGACGCTGTTATTATCGTGACTAACAGAAGGCAAATTGGCAGGAACACCCTTACCAGAAACCTCTGCTAGCATGTGGTTAGACAATGTGCCCGCGCTCCCGAGGATCCACGCCTGCTTACCGATTTTCAGAGTTGGGCTTTGAATATTGCTTTGTTGGATGAGTGAATACGTTGTTTGCAATCTGCCCGATTTATGCGCGGCACCTTCCGCTTGGGCAATACCTACAAAGAGTGAGCCGCATAACAAGCTAATCAATATTATTGAGCTCTTTGTTCTAAATGCTGTGCTCCAATCGGTTGCGTTCATATCAGCTGCACCAGTAAGAGAAGTTTTACTATCCGTTTAGCATTTATCGTACCTGAGTATAAAGTCTATAGTTATTAGTAGGTTAAATAATATTTCAAGGATGCTACCTAGTGTAGTGTTGCATTCTGTTTGCTGCTTAAATGGCTGTTGGCGCGAATGACTTTTTGCAGGATGTCGCGGGCGGTTTTGGTCCAGATGAAAGGTTTGGGATGGGTGTTGTGGTGGTCGATGTACCCCTCAATGGCCTGGATGAGTTCAGGCACACTGGTGAACACCCCACGACGTAACCGCTGGGTCGTGATATCCCGAAAGAAACGCTCGACCATGTTGAGCCAGGATGCCGAAGTGGGCGTAAAGTGCATGTGAATACGCGGGTGCTTGTCGAGCCACGCCTGTACTACCGGGTGTTTATGGGTCGCATAGTTGTCGGCGATCAAATGCAGAGCCTTGTCCTTGGGCGTCTGCCGATCAATTTTCTTCAGGAACTTCAGCCATTCCACATGGGTATGGCGCTGTTGACACTGTCCGATGACCTGACCATCCAGCACGTTGAGGGCGGCAAACAAGGTCGTGGTACCATTACGTTTGTAGTCGTGGGTCATCGTTTCTGCGCGGCCCTTTTTGAGGGGAAGTCCCGGTTGGGTCCGGTCCAGGGCCTGCACCTGACTTTTTTCATCCGCGCAGAGCACCAAGGCATGCTCCGGGGGAGACATATACAACCCCACAATATCTTCCAGCTTTTCCACAAAATGCGGGTCACGTGACACCTTGAAACCACGCAGCAGATGAGGCTTGAGGCCATGCTTGCGCCAATGCCGTGACACACTGGCGGCACTGACACCCAGTTCTGCCGCCATCCTACGCGTACTCCAATGCGTCATCGCTTCCGGCTTACTCTGCGTGGTCAATTCTACCAGACGGGCCACATCCACTTTCACCGGAGGGGCGCCGCGCGGTAAATCGCGTTCAATGCCCGACAAGCGGTGTTCCAGATAACGCTTGCGCCAACGTGCGACTTGCAGGCGATCCACCCCCAGGCGCTCCGCAATTTCTTTGTTCTGCAAGCCCTCTGCCGCCAGCAATATCATCCGTGCCCGTAATGACAAGCGGACACTGCTTAATCGGGAGGCGACTATACGGGACAACTCGGACCGCTCTTCGCTGGTTAAAGTGACTGTGGGCGCAACTCGCAAGGCTCGACTCCATTCATACCCTCAACATGGAGCTATTTTATCATCATTAACCTTAAGGTTCACCAAGAATGCAACACTACACTAGTGTGTTTGTTATACGTCCGATACATCCTTGTAGGACTATTTGCGGAAAAGGCTCATTTTTTGTAAAAAACATAATGTAAACATGAGAAAAGCTTCATTCATCACGATTGTAATGTTTTTGTTACAGGCAATGCTCATGCGTTAGTGAATTTTGAACACAAAACCCGATTCATGGCGAGGAAGATGACAGGAGTGAATCACTGTAAACATACGGAGCTAACTCGGGCCACCCTATGGTGGCGCAAAACTGAGTAGCCGCGTTGGTGTCCCAGTTTTATGCCGCTTTGAGTGGCGCATGAACTAATGCTCCCGGCTTTACAAGGAGACATTTACTAATCTAATAGAGTGCCGGGGTACCACCACTTCTAGTCTTTATCAGACCTTCATCTGCCATCCTTTCGCCGTTAAACACGTTATGCCATTTTAATTTCTGCATGCAGCTAAAAAAACACCCTTGAGTCTTTCGCTCGAGGGTGTTTACGCATCATCCCACACGGCGCGTCTCCATGGCGGTCAACGCAGGCACATCTTCCGCCTGCTGATCTTCCTGCTGCACCGGAAAGAACTCTTCCACCACATCAATGCCCTCATCTTCCGTTTCTTCAAAGGCCCCGTTGCTGAGTCCCAATTTAGCTGCTGTTTCCAGAGCGTCCATGGATTCCATGGACTGATCCGCTTGTTCCCTGGCCTGCTTCAGCGCCTGTTGGGAGTTTATGCCGTCCCTTGTCGTAATGTCCACGTAGTAGACTGGTGCCCGATGGGACTGGGTGGTACTTTTTGCTCTGAGCTTCAGGGACAGCGGCAGATACCGTGCTCTGCCACCACTGACAGCGTTGAGATACTGTAAACGTGCTGCCAGTGTCCGGATAGAATTGTAGCCGGTAGTGCGGAACATGAAGCTGCCCAGATCATCCTCCTGTCCTTCAATCTGCACATTCAATCGCCCATAGGGTTTGCAGCCCAACTCTGCACCCAGCGCACAATTCTGGGGACCGGGACAGGTGATGGTTTTATATCCTTCCTGGGTGCTGCGTCTGGCCACTTCGCCATTTCCCACACAAAGCGGTCGTCCAGTTTTGCGATCAAACAAGCTGTATTCAGCCCGTAGATTCAGGTCCGGGTCATTGAAAAGCAGGTTAACCGGTATACTTCGGAGCTTCCCGCCTTCCTGTTGAGCCAGTAGTGTGTTGTGCAGGGGGTGCAGTATCCATTCGCCTTTGTGCTGTACCTGCGTAGTGATAGTAAAAGCATCATCCTTCTCGGGAAGACGCTTGCCGTTTTTCTCGACGACTTTGCCGATGGCGATCCGGCCTATGACGGGGGGTGTGATTGCCAATCCCTTAATCATGATTGTGCTCCTTCATATAAAGTGAAGCGCCTTGTACCGGATTTTTCTGTCCAGTATGGCGCGATGAGGTCAGCCTGTTCCTGGGTCAATCTTTTGGTGTCCAGGGTTCGGCTGGGTTTACTGCATTTCCACAGCGCTTTGCCTTGGCTGAAGAGGGCACCTTCGGCATCGCCAATAGCTTCCTTTATCCGCTGTTCCAGTAAGGCTTCCTGCTGCTCTGCCAGCTTGCTGTGCTGTCTGGCTTCAATGAGGGATTTGAATAAGGCGTTCATTTCCGGCTTTTCGCTGTAATCCACCAGTGTGGTGCTGTTCTGGGGATACAGAAGAGACAAAGCACGGTTACTGGAAGCAGAGCCATCTGCATCTGGTGGGGTATTGCGGTCTACGTGGTTCCAGAAGACTGTTTCCAGTTCCAGCAATTGCATAATGCGGGTTTCTTCCCGCTCTATGCGGTAGATTCGGAATTCCTGCCCACCAATCAGGACCGCGACATCAGCCCAACTTTTTCCCGTCACAGCCAGTTGATGCAGAACCTGGATTTGATAGGCCAAGGGAACACCTTCTTCCCATTGTCCCTGACTGCGTAGGCCTGCCGTTTTGATTTCCAGTATTCCGCCACCCTCCACAATCCGATCCAGATTGGCGAGCATGTATGGGTAGTCGGGATGCTGCAGGACGGCATTGACTCTACGTACTTTCTTGCCGGTTCTTTCGGCATAGACCTGCGCGACAATGGGTTCTAATGTGGTGCCCCAGAACACGACATCTTTACTGGATAAATCATCAGGTTCCTTTTTCCCGGTTTTCTCCAGCCATAACTCCAGTGGGGATTTGTAACGGGATACACCTACCGCGACTGGGGCATCACTGCTGCCAATCCCCCGATTACGCCATTGCAGCCATTCCTCACGGCTCATGGCTTTAGTGGATACTAGACGCACAGCGCTCATAACAACCTCCTGATCAAACTTGAAAATGAAAAAGACCCACAAAAATGCCCCTACCGGAGATCCCGGTAGGGGCTATGGATTTTGTAAAAACTGCTGACAGATAACCGCTTGTGGGTGAATCCTGAAAACTCAGGCCACAAGCTTTAACGCCTCCATCCAGGCTTTTTCCTTGATGCTGGCACCCTGACCAAACCAGGCAGAATCCAGTCGGTTATCCCGACTGCGTGCCCGGCGGTGATGATCCACAAATTCCGTGACCGCGTTCACCAATCCCCAGGCCGTACCTTCAGAAGAACTGAGAGTGCTGCCCTTACCCTGACCCGCATACAGATCAATGACCGCTTTCAGCGCTTTTTCGTTGGGCTGCTCCGCTATAGGGGCATGCCGATCTCCCAGGACATTGATGAGGTAGGCTGTCACATCAATGCGGTTGACCTTACGGCTGGATAACGCCTTTGCCTGTTCTTCAAAAGTGTCCCAGGCAGACGCCCCCACACCCAAAGCGTTTTTGACCACATCGGGATCAAACTGCGTGGAGTGGGGCACCTTGATAGCACCAACCCGATCATTAGTTGCCAGCTGCAACGTGTTATTGCAAACGACCCGGACAGAGGTGAACTGCGCCGTAGTAGCTAACGTACCGTCGCAGCTGGTGGCCAGCAGCAAATACCCTTTCACCCGATCCCCGCCTTTGAGCAGGGTTTCTTCACCCGTTCTGGCTAATGCCCAGAGCTTTTTGCCATCCTTCAGTACGCCCGCCGTCTCCAGTTCAAAGCCGCCGAGTGAAACCAGATCCCGATAGAATTCCAGAATCTCTTTGGGCTGCACCACTTTGTAACGGGGAGAAACCACCGATAAGGGAGCCAGCGTATCCGACCGATACAGTACCTTGGCGTCAGGGTTGGGATGGACATTGAAATTGCTGCCGTTCCCCACCCGAAAGAGCACGTCCGTGGTTTTGATTTCCCAATCCATGCCAGCTGCTTCCAGCCAGACTTCCAGGGGCTGCTTATCGGGTAAGCGGTTCCCTAAACCATGCCAAGGGGTTTCCCGTACAAAAGCCATGTTCTCTACTAAATGTGCCATGATGATCTCCTTAAATGCGGTCCAATAAATGTTCCAGCACTTGCAGCGCCAGATTCAACCAGAAGCGCAACGCGCATAAAAAACCCATGATTTAATCCTCAGTAAAATGAGCAGTATTGCTCCATGCTTCTTATAACAAGCAACCGGATATTCTTCTAAAAAGAAGCGGGTAAAGCGTACACACTAAAATTACAGGGAGATGAAAGGAAGGTTGGAATAATCTTCCACGAAGCTCAAAGAGCGCAGGGTGACCATACTAAAATTGCTCTGCAATACCACGAAGCTCACAGTTGAAATCGTGGCCCTTGATTAACCTTTATTGGTATGGAGTTAAATATGACGATTACAGAAACACCCAACGAACTGCATCAATTGGTGCATAAGCTCGGAGGACCCACCTTTGTGGCCCGAGAGCTGAAGATACCAGTATCCACCTTGCATGGCTGGATGAAGCAGGGGCAAGTCCCAAACATGCAGAAGTGGATAGAACTCAAAGAACTGGAAAAACGTATGCAGGAGGTTTTGAAATGAGTTATGAATATGATGATAGCTTGGACTATGAAATTTATCAGCTTTCAGATGTTGACAGGAATGTCTGGAGTGAGATAAACATTTTCTATTCTAAAATGATAGAAAGCGAAGATCGTAATTTCTTGTGTCAAACTAGAGAGTGGTGGGAAGCGTTCTCACCCCATGCTGTAGTTAAAAACAACCAAACCGAAACTTATCACGTTGTTAATTGGCTTGGAGAAACAATGCATGAAGAAGGTTTGATTGGTGATGAATCAGAGACTGGCTGGATAATAACTGGAATAGAATCTTTAGATTTTAAAGTGCCTCCTGATTTTTTCCTTCTCACATTGGATGGCAAGTTTCTGGGGCGTTATGATATCGAAGATCAGTGGTTGCTATACAACGAGGAGGATGCTCCATGGCTTAGCAAGGAATATGCAGAAAGTTATATTAAGCGCTGGAAATTGTTGGTACTGGCCTGGAAGGCTAAGCTTCATAATGAAAAGTGCGCCAAGCTCATTTTTATTCTTGATTGAGCCTAACTGGGATGTAAATTTGGTATTCAATAAGTAGGATGTTGCATCAACTATCACATGGTAGTACTGGGTTGGACTGCAAACGTCTACTATGCGTCTACCAGCAATGAAAAAGGCACTTGGGAAAAATCCTAAGCGCCTGTTTTTATGGTGCCGTTGAGGGGAATCGGAGCTATGCTCGAAAGTGGTGTACGGGCGCGTTACAACTGGCTTGAATGAGGTGGCGTACTGTTGCTACAAAGGGTTTCCGACTCAAAGAGCAACATAAGGAGTACGCCGTGGAAAAGAATACCGTAATAGCAGGTGGGATGGGAGAGTTGGGTCTGGGCATTGAAGGGATACTTCGACGCGCGGCACGCTCTCTGATTGAGCAGGCCATAGAGGCAGAGGTGGCGGTATTGCTGGAAGAATTTGCGACGGTGCGGATGGTTGATGGGCGTCAGGCGGTCGTGCGTAATGGGCATCTGCCGGAGCGCGAGATCATGACCGCTCTGGGTCCGGTACCCGTCAAAGTACCCAAGGTGCGGGACCGCTCAGGATCGGGGATCAAATTCAATTCGGTACTGGCGCCTCCGTATGTACGCAAATCACGAACAGTAGCCGCTACAGTACCTTGGCTCTATCTGCATGGGGTGTCTTCCGGCCACATGCAGGAAGCCCTTTCCATTTTGCTGGGTGATGAGGCCAAGGGACTTTCACCTGCGGTGTTGGGACGTCTCAAGGCGGAGTGGGCGCAAGAGTATGCCCATTGGCAACACCGCTCCCTACAGGGAAAGCGCTATGCTTACTGGTGGGTAGACGGTATTTATACGAACCTCCGTGCGGAGGAGGATCCGCGTATCTGCCTGCTGGTGATTATCGGCGTGACGGCAGAGGGCAAGAAAGAGCTGGTCAGTGTCAGTGACGGCCTGCGCGAATCCAAAGCTTCCTGGCTGGAGATTCTGCGTGACCTGCAGGCGCGCGGTCTGGAGGCGGCCCCTTTGCTCGCCATTGGGGATGGTGCCATGGGGTTTTGGGCCGCACTGGATGAAGCCTATCCCGAAACTGGTCAGCAACGCTGCTGGGTGCATAAGACCGCCAACATTCTCAACGAACTTCCCAAAGCCCAACAGAGCAAAGCCAAGGCAGCGTTGCAGGAAATCTGGATGGCCGCCAATCGCCAGGCTGCGGAAAAAGCACTGGACGTGTTTGTGCGCAATTACCAGGCAAAGTATCCCAAGGCCGTGGCTAAACTGGAAAAAGATCGGGCTGAATTGCTCGCTTTCTATGATTTTCCAGCCGAACACTGGCGGCATATCCGGACCACCAATGCCATTGAGTCCACCTTCGCTACGGTACGCCACCGGACTACCCGGACGAAGAACTGTGTATCACGCAGCAGCTTTCTGGGATTGGGTTTCAAGATGCTGCAGCAGGCTGAAAAACGCTGGATTGGGATTTATGCTCCAGAGAAAGTCCTGCAGCTTTTTGCAGGGGTGAAATTTATCGATGGCTTACCGGCTAACCTCACCCTGCCGGATGATCAACAGACCGCCGCCTGATCTATGTCAGAAAATGCTCATACACCAGATTTGACTATAGCTCGGGGAATCGAACCTCAGACCTACTGATTACGAATCGGATGAAAACATGTTTCATGGGTTATCATAACTATCCATAAACAGTCATAAATATAAATAGGAACATAATGTTAAGTTAGTTATATGCTTCATGTTGTATCATGAGAGATCACCCAATCCCACGTAATAGTTGACCCAATGTTGACCCTGAGTTGACCCAGCGCTAGCCTACAAAACCGCTGATTTGGAGAGACCTGTGCTGACCGATAGAAAGATTCAAACCCTCAAGCCGAAGGACAATCGATATGAGATTGCGGACGAAAATGATCACGGCAGAGGCACCCTGATTCTCAGGGTTTCACCATCAGGCAAGAAAGCCTTTGTATTGCGCTATTCCATTGATCGAAAAGTCCATCGGTTGACGTTGGGTGAGTATGGAACCCGTCCTGATCAGCTAACACTGGCTGCTGCTAGAACAAAAGCTAATGAAATTGGTGAAAGAATTGACGCCGGACTTGACCCCATAGCTCAGGAACGAGAGCGTCAAGTCGCCTATGCGAAAGAACCATCGGTCGGAGACTTAGCAACAGAATATATTGAGAAATGGGCGAAACTCAGAAAACGGTCGTGGCCTGAAGATCAACGGATCTTGGAAAAAGATATCCTGCCTCATTGGGGTACACGTAAGGCTGAAAGCATTACCAGAAAAGAAGTCGTGGCTCTTCTGGATCAAATAGCCTCAAGGGGAGCGCCCATAGCAGCTAATCGGACCCTGGCCGTTCTGAGGAAAATGTACAATTTTGCGATTAGCCGCTCCATGATTGACCAATCTCCATGCCTGGGTGTTCAGTCTCCATCCAAGGAACACCAGAAGGATCGAGTGTTGAATGTTGAAGAGATAGTTGCGTTCTGGAAAGGTCTGGACACTGCCGCCATGTCGCTCACCTCAAAATTAGCATTGCGCTTTATGCTGGTTACCGGTCAGCGTTTGGGGGAGGTTTGCCATTTGACTCGGGAACAGATCGAAGGAAATTGGTGGATAATCCCTGCGGAGATCGCCAAAAATGGAAGAGCCCACCGCGTGCCATTGTCATTATTGGCAATGAACATCCTCGACGCAGCTCAGAGTATGGGGATTGATCGCTATTTGTTTCCCTCAGCAAGGTTGACGGAGGAGGGGAGGGACAGAGAAATGAGCCCTACAGCTTTGTCACACGCACTACGTAGAAATCTATCAGCAATACAAATCACACCCTTTACGCCGCACGATCTCCGACGCACCGCTGCAACACATATTGGCATGCTGGGCCATAACCGCCTGGTAATCTCAAAAATACTCAACCATGTAGAAGGTGGCGTAACCGCCATCTATGATCGTCATACATACGACACAGAAAAGCGTGCTGCGCTGGAAGATTGGTCTTCGAAACTTGAGAAGATAACAACCATTTACTAAAAGGAATTAGCATCTTATCCTTGTGTTCAACGATTAATACTGCAACAGAATGATTACGCTTTAAATATTCTTGGAATTTATCAGTCATATCAGATTTTAGAAGCAACATTACGATGCATAACTTTACAATATTTTAATGCACAACTTGACATATACTGTGTATTATAAAAAGTTACTAGTTTTACTAGTTTGATCTCATTAATTAAACCACTATGCGCCTTTTCTATAGGTTGGTAGGTTTTTCATTACACTCCGAATTTGCAGGATATATATTATTATCTCTGTTAATTATTTACTAGGTACTCATACCCCTCATAGTCTCTCTAAAATAAGACTAACAAAATAATAAAAACATAGTCTTCTAATTATTAATATATATATAAATATTAAGAAAAAAATTATTAGATCAATTTGACGTCAACTTATTTTTATTCGTTTATTTATCTTTAAACATTGTAACAATGATATATTACTATTAAAAAACTTATTTAGGAGATTTTTGTGAAGCTTGCAAAGATGTTAAAATTATTTCAAAAGTTTGATGCTAGTGATGAACGGGTACGCTGTCATTTGTATGAGCAGCTTAACCTGGCTCACCACAAGCTTACCACCAAAGAAGAAAAGTCAGTGATCATCTATGATCACGATTCCAATGTATCGTTTTACAACATCGACAGATTCATGCGTGAAGTGAAACGTACCACTCATCTTCCTTATGTTAAAAACAAGAAAGAATTTTATGTTAGCAATTTTCGATGCAGATTAATCTGCGAGAACTTAAAAAAGATCAGCACTTGGATACAACATAGAAAAGCTGACCTTCGTTATAGTCCGTATGTGGAGTTATTTTATCAGACGGTATTGACGATAGGATATCCTGACGATAATTATTCGTATCCTATCAATGCTCTATGGATGGGATCAATGACAATAGCTGATTTTGGGAATCAGCTAATTACAACTTTAAGGGCTCGTATGAGTAGCGCCGAGTTTAAGAAAAAACTAAGAGATCAATATGAAAACGGATTTCGGCAGTTTAATTCATCTGTCAACTATGTATCGTATCTACTAAGTAAATATTCTAAATTGTTACATATTAGGATTGATCTTGCTTATGATCGTAGCCTGATAGAAAGCGATGAACAGGGGTTATCTTTTCTCATGGACTCCTTTACCCGTTTCCGTAAGTTACTCTCCAGAAAGGATGGATGTTTTAAGGATTTGACTGGGTATATCGCGCATATAGAGTATGGTCGGTTAAAAGGCCATCACATTCATATGTCTCTATTTTACAATGGCCATAAACGTAGACAGGATGAGCATATAGCTCATCAGGTTAGAGAGGCCTGGATGAAGATTACAGCTGGGATAGGATTGTTTCAGTCCACGAATCTCGATAGGCATATTCCTGTTTGTAATGCCATTGGCATGATCAAAAGAGGCGATAAAGATAAATTTAATTGTCTCGTCTATGTCATTTGGTACCAGGTAAAAGAGGATCAGAATCTAACCTTTAAGTATGGTAAAAAACAAAGGCTCTATTTCAGAGGAGAAATAACATAGATTCATTGAGTATGCCGTGATTAAGGATTATCAAGAAATCAATTGAATTTGATTATTATTTTCCACTACATAACATGCTCCTCCACGACTTTTAGCTAAGTACAGCTGCTGGTCAGCCCGCGCCATAGCTAAAGATAGAGGAGTATCTGCGTTTTTTAGGTGAGTGAGGCCAATGCTTAGGGAAATACTGATTTCCGTTTCATCACTCATCGTAATTGTACTTTTCTGTACGGAATCTAAAATGCGGTCTAGCATCATGAGGCATTCTTCGGCACTACAGTTTCGAGCGATGATAGCAAATTCATCACCACCAAGGCGCCCGAATATATCCGTTTCACGTAGTGTTTCCTTAATAACAGCAACAACATTTACTAACACCTTGTCTCCATTGAGATGACCGTACGTGTCATTAATAGGCTTAAATTTATCTAGATCAAAAATTAAAAGATAATTATCTTCATGTTTTCGCTTCAGCTGTTTTACCAGTTGTGTGCCCGCTTCGATGAATGATCTTCGATTGAGGGTTCCAGTGAGCTCATCTGTTTGTGCTAAATGTTCTAGCTGACGTTTAATTGTCATTTGCTCGCTGATATCTCTGAAAACTCCTTCAATGCCTAGAAATTTACCTTCTGGACTATATATAGCCTTACTAGAAATTTCGACATCTACAATGCTTCCATTCTTGTGTTTTAATTGTGTGTGAAAATTTTTAACTGATCCTTCTTTTTCCAATATTTCAACTAAACCCTTTCTCATTTCTGGATTCAGATAAAAATAATCCGCTGGCATCCCTATAACATCTTCAGGTTGATAACCTGCAACATCATGAATAGTGGGTCCGATAAGGGTTATTATCTGATTTCTATCCGTGCGATAAAAAACATCATGCATGTTTTCAAATAGTCTCTGAAAGTTTTTTTCGGTTTCGCTAATCTCATAGCCTATGGCTTCGGTAATTTCTATACCTGTTGCCATGACTAGATCACAGTTTTCGATTTGATACAAGCTACTTGTTGAAATGATTCTCTTTACTTTACCAGATAATGCGTATAATCGTTGTTCGGTGGGAGGATTTCTTGGTGTGTTTTCACTTAGGATTTCTAGTCGTCCGAGGATTCTGCCGTGATCTAACGGATGAATAAAAGTGGTGATATCCTTACGGATAAGTTGCGATGCGTCCGTAGCATCAAAAAGTGATAATGCAGCCTGATTTAAAAATATAAACTTTCGGTTAATTGTTATCGCATGGGGAATGGGATGTGTCTTGATAAATTCAATACCAATAAACTTGGTTAGAATATCTTGAATAAACTGGTCTGATAGTTTGCTTATATCATCTTTATTGTACATTTTTACTCGCCTATATTTTTATTTAAACCCTGATATCTTTCGTTGTTATTATTCCATGCTTGTACAATATGTAAAAAGATCAATTCTAAGCTTGGCGACAGTATATATTTGTATTATATATTGAGAAAATCGTGCCAGCAGAAAGAGAATGCGTTCATCTGTTCATTTGACCTTTGTATCATAAGTGCCCCCTCTCATGGTAAGGTATTTTGCTGAATTTAGGTGGATAAATGGTCCATGGATGATTCAGTCCATTTCAGCTTGCTTTGCATGTCGTCCATTAGGTTTTACTATCATGGCAGAATCATGATTGTGCTGCAATACTTACAGTTGATCCTCACGCTTTTAAGTAAAATTGCATCCTCAGATTTGATTTCCTGTCTCTTTTACCCTGTTAGTCCATTTCAGGGAGGTAACAATAAGCCGGGTACCACGATCTGTAGTGAACCTTGAAAACAGCAATGTCTAGCCCTTGCCGACTAATGTTTTCCGTCTTCAAGAGAAACTCATTATTGTATGCTTATATTGCCGTGTTAACTGTTAATCGATAGGGCCGGGCATACAATGTTGGAAGTGATCATTGGCCTGAACTGATATCTCCTCAGGCGTTATCCAACAAGCGAGGTGTTTGTTAAGGGTGTGATCCGTGAATTTTAGCTATGATTTTCCCGCATGAAAGCACACCATGGCAACGATCGTTTCGCTCATCTGCATGCTTGGTGTTTGCAATCAATGCGTTACTTTCCTGATGCATGAAAGCTCATCAAAGCCTCATGACACAATTTTTTTACATTTAACGATAAGGAACTGATATCAAAAAGCCCATCCATCAAAGATATGTTGAGTTAGGTTGTCTCTCATGCACATGGAAGAAAAGCCTTCAGCTTAATGGGGAAGATGAGGATATTTTCTTAGCTTGTCCAGAATGCGGCTCAAAAGCTATTACGCGGGTCTATAGGACCTCAATGCTTAAATCTCAGCGTTCTGAAGTTACTAAAAATATTAACAATCCATGGTGGAGATTCTGGACGTGATGGTGTACTAGACGGTATCCTCATTGTAAGCCAACACACTGAATCAAAAACAAGTTGATGGTTTCGGATCGAAACTCGACTGAATAATGTTCCACTTTCTTCTTCATGAAATCCTCCGTGATTCATTATATCCAATCGAGGGTTACCATGAGAATTAGGATACCTCTCGCAAAGGACGAGATGCTGTTGCCAGCAATGTCCGATTTGGCAATGTGCTGATCCCACTATGCATACAAGTCATCCTGAAGGGTGTGCGGCTTTTGACCTTTTGCTGGTTGTCCTGCTCGATCCTGTATCATGCAGTCCCCGATAGAATGGATAACACCAATACCCTGCAACAGGTTCCAATGATCGGGTGCATATCTCGAAGACTGATGTCCCAGCCAACCGGCTAGCAGCAAGGCGGGAATCATGAGCCAATTGAAACTTAACGGCCTTGAACCGAGTGACCGCATTGGTTTCTGGGAAGATTTTGCGTGGATAGTGCGCATGAGGAATCCCTCTTGAGTGGTTACTATATATTTATATAGCAATAATTCCGCACGACGCAAGTCCACTTTTCGCCTGGTGAACGGTTGAATGCCCTTATGCCGGTGGTGTTCCATCCCAAGGCAGAATGGCCTCTGGTTCATCAAAACGGGGGCTGTTTACCTTTGGGGTCACGGGAAAGCTTTCCCAAAGCGTCGCTGCGGGTTGTAAACAGGGTTCCAGATGTTTGCGCTGGGCGTGCGGATGCCACCAAAGCGCCCAATGCTGAGGATTCAGAACCAGCGGCATTCGCGGATGCACCGACTGCAGTGTGGGGGTGGCAGGAACGGTGAGAATGGCAAAGGTCTCCTCGGTTTGACCCTCTGTGCCCTTGTGTCGATCCCAGATACCGGCCAGCCCCAGAATGCTCTGATCCCTGGCCCGGATGAGTACGGGCTGTTTTTCAGAGGGATCTTCAGGAATAAAAGGCCACTCAAAATACCAGTCTGCCGGTATCACGGCTCGCCGCAGACGAAAGGCTTCCCGAAACAGCGGTTGCGTCGCGACGGTTTCCACCCGCGCATTGATCGGTCGTATCTGGGTGCGGGTACTCCAGCCCGGCAAGAATCCCCAGCGCATGGGCACCAGTTCGAGACGCAGATCCGGAGCCTGACGCAGGACCGGATGCCTCTGACCTGGTGCACGGTTGTAAGAAGGCGGGAATGCGCCATGCTCCCGAAAAGCTCCCCAGGCCTGCTGAAGATCTTCTGGACTGTGAATGAATCCATAGCGTCCGCACATGCATCCTCCCCAAATTACAGCTTTTGCTGACCATGCTACCATTTTACCAAGGTCAGCGGAGAATCGCTGCGTCATGAGTCTTGCTTCTATGGCTAAATCGGAGCGCCCCCAGCAGGATGTGCCCACAGAACTCCTGGGCGGCCTGATTGAGCGGGTGACCTTTCATAACGATAACAATGGCTTTTGCGTCCTGCGCATCAAGGCCCGTGGTCATCGGGACTTGGTCACCCTGGTGGGCCACGCAGCGGCGGTTACGGCCGGTGAATGGATCACCGCATCCGGTATCTGGGTCACCGATCGCGATCACGGCCTCCAGTTCAAGGCGGCCTTTTTGAAAGTGTCTGCACCCACCAGCAGAGAGGGTATCGAAAAGTATCTGGGCTCCGGCATGATCCGGGGCATTGGTCCGGTTTATGCCAAAAAGCTTGTGAAAGCATTTGGAGAACAGGTATTCACGGTGATCGAAGAAACCCCGGAAAGACTGGCTGAGGTGGACGGAATCGGCCCCATTCGCCGGGAACGGATGGTTGCCGCCTGGGCAGACCAGAAAGTGATCCGGGAGATCATGCTGTTCCTGCATACCCATGGGGTAGGTACTGCCCGCGCTGTACGGATTTTTAAAACCTATGGCATCGATGCTGTCCGGATAATGACAGAAAACCCCTACAGGCTGGCCCGGGATATACATGGGATAGGCTTCAAAACGGCCGATGCCATCGCCATGAAAATGGGTATCGCGCAAAATGCCCCCATACGGGTGCAAGCCGGTATTTCCTATGCGCTGATGGAAGCCCGGGATGACGGTCACTGTGGATTACCCCACGAGGCATTGACCCCTCTGGCAGAGCAATTACTGGAAGTACCAATCGACGCCATCGAAGCAGCCATAGCAGCCGAAATACAGGAGGGGACCCTCATAGCCGACCAGGTGCAGAACACCCCTGGGGTTTTTCTGGCCCCCTTATACCGCAACGAACAAGGCATCGCCCAAATCCTGAAAAAACTCTGTGCGGGCCAGGCGCCGTGGTCGGGCATTGCCGCTGATGCGGCGATGGATTGGGTGCAAAAAAGGTTGGACATTGTCCTGGCCGATAGCCAAAAAGCGGCCATCCGTATGGTGTTGCAGGAAAAAGTGGCTCTGATTACCGGCGGTCCAGGCGTTGGTAAAACCACCCTCGTGAATGCCATTCTCCATATCCTGGATGCCAAAAAGTTGCGCATTGTCTTGGCGGCCCCGACCGGACGAGCCGCTAAACGGATGAGTGAAACAACGGGCAAAGAAGCCAAGACCATCCATCGGCTTTTGGAAATTAATCCGCTGGGCGGTGGTTTCAAGCGCCGGGAAGACTATCCCTTGGAATGTGATCTGCTGGTTCTCGACGAATGCTCCATGATTGATGTCCCGTTGATGCATGCGCTGCTCAAAGCCTTGCCGCCGACTGCAGGGCTGTTGATGGTAGGGGATCCCGATCAGCTCCCTTCTGTTGGACCTGGGCAGGTACTGGCGGATCTGATTGCCGCGCAAACACTCCCCGAAGTGCATCTGACGGAAGTTTTTCGCCAGGCCGCACAAAGCCGGATTATTCGGGCGGCCCACCAGATCCATGCCGGGCACCTCCCTGATCTCCGTCCACCCGAAAAGCTCAGTGATTTCTATTTTATTGACGTAGAGGATCCCGCTGAAGCGGCTGACAAGCTGGTGAAAGTGGTGACGACCCATATCCCCCGACGTTTTCACCTGAACCCCTTGCGCGACATTCAGGTGCTCTGCCCCATGAATCGTAGTGCGTTAGGTGCTCGGGCACTCAACGACGCTCTGCAGACGGCGTTGAATGGTGAAAGCACACCGCTAGTCGAAAAGTTCGGTCGGAGATTCGCGCCCGGTGATAAGGTCATGCAGATTCAGAATGACTACGAAAAAGACGTCTTCAACGGCGACATCGGATTTGTGCAGGCGGTAGATACCGAAGAAAACACCCTGACTGTGGACTTTGAGGATCGTATGGTCAGCTATGGTTTCGGGGAGTTGGATCTGTTGCAACCGGCCTATGCCATCACAGTCCACAAGAGTCAGGGCTCGGAATATCCCGCAGTGGTGATTCCTCTGAGTACGCAACACTATCCCATGCTGCAGCGTAACTTACTATACACAGCGGTAACTCGGGGCAAGACGCTGGTGATACTCATTGGCCAGAAGAAAGCGGTAGCCATGGCGACACGGAACGGTTCCAGTAAAAGACGCTGGACAAAACTATGCGATTGGATGATATGACAATACTAACGCACTCATTCAACAGTTAAGCACTTTAAAAACCATCATCGCTATCTTGCTTCAATAATTTTTTACAGCCTCTTATTAATATTATGAGTATTTGACTCACTTCGTAATGTTAATTGAGGATACTATCATGAGTAAACCACTTAAAGTTTATTATTGTCGTGATTGTGGTACACGGATGCCGCTGTACTACAAGAAAGATCAACCTTATAGAGATGATGATTGGAAGTTTTGTATTACGTGTAAGAGTCGTAATATAATTTATCAGAAAGAAGTCTGGGATTACAAACGGGAACAGGCTGCTAAGAATGCGGATACATTAGCGCAGAAAAGCGCTGTGCAAAGGTCAGCTAAACTCTGGGGTAACGATCAAGAAGGAGTAATTGAGGAATGGTAAGAAACTGATATTTTTTAAATTGCTAAAAGAGCAGCCCGATCAGGCAGGATTATAATATGATCTTACCTGATCTATGGCTTTGTGTGGCATTGCGAGTTGATATCAGCTAGTCTTACTAGAAATGCATCGATCATTAAGGAGTACGAATCATGAAGGTCACAGCTACTTTATCGAGCAAGTTCCAGATTTCCATTCCCAAGGCTCTGCGGGATGAACAGCACTGGAAAGCCGGACAAGAGTTTGTCTTCATCCCCAAAGGTAAGGGTGTCTTGGTGTTACCCGTGCCCGAAAAGGAGCAGTTAGTCGGCATTGCCAAAGGAGCTCGAGCTCACATTGACGATTTTCGTGATCGCCAGGATCGATTCTGATGGATTTAATGCCTTGCGTGGTCGATACCTCAGCATGGATTGAATGGCTTGCTGACACCCCCACCGGTAGGCGTCTGGGAAAACAGTTTCCAGAAAAATCACATTGTATCGTCCCCACCATCGTACAACTGGAGCTTTCGAAGTGGTTAGTGCGTGAGGTTGGTGAGGAGCAGGCCGACCAGGTAATTGCCTATACGCAGAAATGTATTGTTGTGCCGATGGATACGGTCATTGCGCTACTGGCGGCCGATCTGCACCGTGAATATAAACTCGCCACGGCCGATGCCATCGTTTACGCAACAGCGAGACGTAAAGAGGCCACTTTGCTCACCTGTGATGCCCATTTCGAGGCTCTGCCTGACGTATCGCTGTTCTCCAAGAGCATTGAGAAAGATTGACCGAAGCTAAGAATCAGCACATGTGAGGGATGATTGAGCCGAACAAATACTACAGTACAATAGTGCTTAGTACGCAGTAGCTGCGCCCATCGTCCAACACTCATGAACATAATCGTACCGGTTCTGACCGAAAACAGCTTTCCGGTGATAGCGGAACGGCTTAATTTTTTATCTGATCAATCCACTGACACAACTCAGCGCGGAAGACCGCTTTGTGATTGATCAACGGCGTTCAATGAAGAATAGTGAGGATGACCATGGGTAATCAATCAGTTGATAATTGGCATCGGTTTTGAACTCGATGCTTTCCAGTTTTACACTCTGTGCTTGGGGGCAGCCTGAATTTCTGCACCTGTTGCGCGCCGATTTACTGGCACAGGACGTTCTGTTTGCGCCCTTACAAAGTGCTTTAGAGCATGGCAGCTATGCACTACTGGATAATGTCACGCTCATGGAGCTGAATCGCCGCGAAAATAACCAGTTACTCTGCATGGATTTGGGCGTCAGTTATGCCAGCACCATACCCGGTTGCGCCTGTCAGGGTGATCCGGCACCAGAAACTGAATTACCAGAATATACAATGCTCAGGATACAAATTGAACGCGTATCAGCCATTTTTTCATTACAGATACTGATCCAATGACATCCATCAAAAAATCCGTAGCCGTGCAGATTTTTGTGGGTACTATCCAGTTGTTACCCCAATCAGCTCGACCCAGCGGTATATACAAAATCCCGACGAAAATGCCGGTGAAATTGGAAATAAACGGTTTTGAAGGGGATCATCAGGCAGACCTACGGGTTCATGGTGGCCCAGATAAAGCTGTTCAGTTATATCCCGTTAAACATTATGAAGCATTGGCAGAGCGCTTTCCGACACTGCATGAAAAATTGTTTCCAGGTGCTATTGGCGAAAATATTTCATGCCCTGATCTGGATGAACATGATGTGCATATCGGCGATATCTGGCGATTAGGTGAAGGGCTCTTGCAAATATCGCAACCTCGCAGTCCCTGCTGGAAAATTGACGAGAAACTGGATTGCCAAGGTGTGGCAGCCTATATCGCCGAAACCTCCATAACGGGATGGTATTTTCGTGTTCTTAAGGCGGGCATGGTTAAGGAGTACGACAAACTGGAGTTGCTGGAATCCGTGAATGAATGCTATCGCCTGAGCTCATTGCTGCAAGAGATGCGACGCGACGATCCGGAGGCTATGGGTGTGCTGCAAAAATGGATGGAAGCACCTGGCCTTGCCGATAACCTTCGACTGAAAATTGAAAAGCGCATCATCTATCTGAAAGATACACACCGATAAGGCCGTCCTGTCATCCTCTATTAGAATACAGCGCTGCCTACCAGAAAAACACTCAGATCGATTTGATGCAGGATCAAATTCGTCAGTTAGGAAAGCTCGTTGAGCAGGAGTTGGATCATGAATGATCAAGGATTTGTGGAACTCATGGAGAGTGTGCGCTGGATGGGTCGCCAAATGCGCGGTGATGAAGCGGATGGACGGACTATCCAAATTCCGGATCCCAATGTGAAAGCCATCCGTGAAACCACAGGACTTTCTCAGTCGCAGTTCGCTCTGATGATCGGGGTAAAGCTCAAGACACTGCAGAATTGGGAACAAAAACGGGTGCGGCCTGCTGGACCAGCCAGGGCGCTTTTACAGATTGTGGCTGTCGATCCTCATGCGGCCATTCGTGCTCTCAAGGGGCATGCGGCCTGAATCGAGATAACAGTAAAAGCTTATTTACGCCTGCGTCTCAGATTTGTAAGATCACCAGTAAGGAAAGACTTCTGCTGCTTTTGCAGGCTTGATCGTGTTGTCCTGCCCATAGAAAAAAAGGATGCCGCTCATGATGCACTGGATGATGGATAGTCGCGCCGGTTTTCTGTTTTTGCTGATAGCGGCCTTTGTCATCGCTGCACTGGTCTATGCGCTTCCAATTTTTCTGGCCTGGACCATGGGAAGTCCTTACCTAAGTGCCATCACGCTCCTGGACATCTTTCTGGGATGGACGGTACTGGGCTGGATTGCCGCTTTAATCTGGGCCATGGCTTCAGGTAACGGCGGCACCTTTGATGAGGATGGTCCCTCCCGGCACAAACCCTCCTTCTGAACCATTTCTGGTTTCTACATCCCTACAAAAATTGACGAAAGCCCCTGAACCTCGCACCATGGGCGGGAGTGTTTTCAGGAAGCCGCATCCCGCAACATGACCGAACAAGAAATCGAAGAAGCCCTCATCCAGAAACTGGGCGATCTGAAGTACAGCTATCGTCCGGATATTCATGATCGGGCCGCACTGGAAGCTAACTTCCGCCATCATTTTGAATCCCTGAATCACGTTTCCCTCAGTGACAGTGAATTTTCCCGATTGCTGGAGACGATTGTGACTCCCGATGTGTATGCGGCGTCTCGCATCCTCCGGGAACGCAATCATTTCGAGCGTGATGACGGTACGGCGCTGCACTATACCCTGGTCAACATCAAGGACTGGTGCAAAAACACCTTTGAAGTGATCCATCAGCTGCGCATCAATACCGATTACAGCCATCATCGCTATGACGTGATGTTGCTCATCAATGGCGTACCCGTCGTCCAGATCGAGCTCAAAACCCTGCAGATCAGTCCCCGTCGTGCCATTCAGCAAATCGTCGAGTATAAGCATGATCCCGGTAACGGTTATGCCAAGACGCTGCTCTGTTTTCTGCAACTGTTCATCGTCAGTAACCGCAGCGATACCTGGTACTTCGCCAATAACAACAGCCGTCATTTTGCCTTCAATGCCGAGGAACGCTTTTTACCCCTCTACCAGTTCGCACGGGAAGACAACAGCAAGATCACCCATCTGGATGATTTTGCCGACGCCTTTCTGGCGAAATGCACGCTGGGGGAGATGATCAGCCGCTACATGGTACTGGTCGCGAGCGAACAAAAGCTCCTGATGATGCGGCCGTATCAAATCTACGCGGTCAAAGCGATCGTGGACTGCATTCATCAGCATCGCGGCAATGGCTATATCTGGCATACCACCGGCAGTGGCAAGACCCTGACCTCCTTCAAAGCCTCGACCCTCCTCAAAGACAACCCCGATATCGACAAATGCCTGTTTGTGGTGGACCGCAAAGACCTCGACCGCCAGACCCGCGATGAATTCAATCGCTTTCAGGAAAACTGTGTAGAAGCCAATACCCACACCGGTACCTTGGTGAGCCGTCTGCTTTCCGACGACTATGCCGATAAGGTCATCGTCACCACCATCCAGAAACTCGGTTTGGCTCTGGATGGGAATCATCGCAACCATTACAAGGAAAAACTGGAACCCTTACGGCATAAGCACATGGTCTTCATTTTCGATGAATGTCACCGCTCCCAGTTTGGCGAGAACCACCAGGCCATCAAGGCATTCTTCCCCAATGCTCAGCTCTTTGGTTTTACGGGCACCCCGATCTTTGAGCAGAATGCCAATTACCAGCAGATCGAGGGAGAACAAGCCTCCTATCGCACCACCGCCGACATCTTCCAGCAGCAGCTCCACGCCTACACCATCACCCACGCCATTGATGACCTCAATGTCCTGCGCTTTCATATCGACTACTACAAGCCCGATGGGAAACAGGCACCGAAACCGGGAGAAGCCTTGGCCAAACGCGCCATCGTCGAAGCGATTCTCTCCAAACATGATGCCGCGACCGCTGGACGCAAGTTCAATGCCCTGCTGGCCACGGCATCCATTGTCGATGCCATTGAATACCACAGTTTGTTCGAGACCATGCAGGCCGAGAAACAGGCCGAAAACCCCGACTATCATCCCCTGAACATTGCCTGCGTTTTTTCTCCTCCTCCGGAAGGGAATCAGGATGTCCTGCAGATCCAGGAAGACCTGCCCCAGGAGAAAGCCGACAATGCTCAGGATCCGGATCGCAAGAAAGCCGCCCTACAGGCCATTATGGCCACGTACAATCACCGCTATGGTACGAGTCACCGTATCGGGGAATTCGATCTCTACTATCAGGATGTCCAAAAGCGCATCAAGGATCAGCAATACCCCAACACCGATCTACCCCATGCCCAGAAAATCGATATCACCATCGTCGTGGATATGCTCCTCACCGGTTTTGATTCCGCCTATCTCAATACCCTCTATGTAGACAAGAATCTCAAGTACCACGGACTGATTCAGGCGTTCTCCCGCACCAATCGGGTACTCAATGACACCAAGCCTTATGGCAACATTCTCGACTTTCGCCAGCAACAAGCGGCCGTAGACACCGCCATCAGCCTGTTCTCCGGACAATCCGGGGAACAGGCCAAGAAAATCTGGTTGGTGGATAAAGCGCCGGTGGTCATCGACCGCCTGCAAGGTGCTCTGGGGCAATTAGAGACCTTTCTGCAGTCGCAGGGATTACCGGCTGCCCCGGAAGCCGTACCGCAGCTGCAGGGCGATGCAGCGCGCTGTCAGTTCATACAGTGCTTCAAAGAAGTGCAGCGTTGCAAAACCCAATTGGATCAATACACGGATTTAACTCCTGAAGAACGGGAATGCATTGAACAGATGGTTCCGCCAGAAACCTTACAAGGCTTTCGGGGGGTGTATCTGGATACGGCACAGCGGTTACGCGAGCAAAGAGCACAAAACCGCGAACAGACCAGTCCGGAAGTCGAGCAGCTGGATTTTGAGTTTGTCCTTTTTGCTTCCGCCGTGATTGATTACGACTACATCATGACTCTGATCAGTCGTTACACGAACCCTACACCGGGCAAACAAACCATGAATCGGGAAGCACTGGTGGGATTGATTCAGTCCGATGCTCAGTTCCTGGATGATCGGGAAGAGATTACCGCTTATATCGATACCCTGAAAGCGGGTAAGGGATTGGATGAATCGGCTATTCGCGAAGGATTTGAACAGTTCAAGAGTCAGAATCAACAGCAGCGGATACAAGAAGTCGCCCAGGCGCATGGACTGGATACCCAAACCCTTCAGGACTTCATGGCCCAGACCCTGAACCGGATGATTTTTGATGGAGAACAGCTCAGTGAATTACTGGCGCCTCTACAGTTAGGTTGGAAAGCCCGCACCCAGAAGGAAACCGCGCTCATGCAGGATTTGATTCCATTGCTGCATAAACAGGCTCAGGGGCGGGAGATTTCGGGGCTGGAGGCTTATGAACAGTAAACAGTCCAAGAACGCGGCTATCACGCGATTGGAAACAAAGCGTTTGCAGATTGATGAATTAAGCGTGGAATACCCGCTACGGCAGGATGAACTAGGAAAGTACAACGGATGAGTGGAATAACAAATAATGGACGGGTGCCCAGGCTGCGGTTTCCGGAGTTTCGGGGGGCGGAGCCTTGGAAAGTAAACCGCTTTGATGAAGTCCTTTCGCCAGTAGTGCGAGAAAGGCCAAAACCAGCTGAGACATATCTGGGCCTTGGCCTGAGAAGTCATGGGAAGGGCACTTTCTTGAAGCTGCTCGAAGACCCTGCGAAGAACTCAATGGATCAACTATACGAGGTGAAGGCCAACGACCTGATCGTGAACATCACGTTTGCTTGGGAAGGAGCGGTGGCGATTGCTAAAGAGCGTGACGAGGGAGCACTGGTGTCACACCGATTTCCCACCTACACATTTGAGAAAGGCAGAACGACCCCTGGATTCTTCAGATACTTTATCCTCGATAAACAATTTGTTTACAACTTGGGCGTGATTTCTCCCGGCGGAGCGGGAAGAAATCGGGTGATGAGCAAGAATGACTTTATGAAGCTGCAAGTTGCGCTCCCAAGTCCTGCAGAACAACAAAAAATCGCCGAATGCCTTTCCTCCCTCGACGACCTGATCACGCTGGAGGCGCAAAAGCTTGATAGTCTCAAGGCCCATAAAAAAGGGCTGATGCAGCAGCTTTTCCCCCGCGAAGGAGAAACACAACCCCGTCTTCGTTTTCCTGAATTTCAAAATGCTGGGGAGTGGCAAACTTTGCCACTCGCTGCCTTGGCCGACAAGATTATGGTCGGAATAGCAAGCGCTGCCACTCATGCATATCGTGAAACTGGCGTGCCTATGCTGAGGAATCAAAACATCAAAGAGGGAAAAATCGATGATTCCAGCCTTCTATTCATCGATCCCGCTTACGAAGCGGCTCACAAGAACAAACGATTGAGATCGGGAGATGTCATCACGGTTAGAACTGGCTACCCCGGTTTGTCTGCGGTTGTTACCGAGCGTTACCACAACGCGCAGTGTTTTACGTCTCTAATAACTCGGCCAAAGAAGAGTCTTTTGGACGCAAAATACCTTTGTGCATTTATAAATTCTGAAATAGGAAAACGATTTGTTTTGGGCGCAGAAGCGGGAGGGGCACAAAAGAATGTAAATGCTGGTGTCTTAGAGGCACTACCCGTGTATCTCCCAGAACTTGATGAGCAGAAACGCATCGCCTCATGCCTAACCAGCCTCGATGACCTCATCACCGCCCAAACCCAAAAGCTCGAAGCGCTCAAGACCCACAAAAAAGGCTTAATGCAGCAGTTATTCCCGCAGGTCTCTGAGGAATAGGCATGCCCAGCCCCAAAATTATCATCATCGCAGGACCCAATGGCGCCGGTAAAACCACCTTTGCCCGATCCTTTCTGCCCGATGAAGCCCAGTGCCCACGTTTCATCAATGCGGATCTGATCGCAGCCGGTCTATCCCCCTTTGCCCCTGAAGTAGCCAACATGCGGGCAGGACGATTGATGCTCGAAGAAATTGCCGCCTGTGTCCGTCGTCGAGAAAGCCTGGCCTTTGAAACCACTCTTTCTGGTCTCACCTATTTACGCCATATTCAACAATGGCGATCACAGGGATATGACGTGGAACTGTTTTTTCTGGCCTTACCCAATGCCGAAACTGCCATTGCCCGAGTGGCCGAACGGGTGCGTCAGGGCGGTCACGATATCCCTGAGCAGGTCATTCGCCGCCGCTTTGATGCGGGATTACAGCACTTCGAGCAATACTATCGATATCGCGTCAATAGCTGGGCGAAGTATGATAATAGCGGTCCAGAACCTTTACTGTTGGAATGGGGAGAAAATCCATGAATACCGGCAAAGACATCGCCCAGGCCCGTAATCCGGATTTGCGCGCTTCCATGGCGGCCATGCGTCGAGCCGCTCAACTGGCCAGACAGATCGCCATACAAACTAATACCGGCATTGTGATGGTCCGGGATGGGCAATGCGTCCGCATTTCCGCCCAGGAACTGCGCGAAGCCGATGCCGAGGCCCAGAAATCATCCGGAACCGCCGATGTCTGAGCGAAACACTTTTTCCCAAGGGATCCCCTGCCATCATGACTGAAATCGACCAAAAACAACTGGGCAACACCCTCTGGGGCATTGCCGATCAGCTACGCGGTGCCATGAATGCCGATGACTTCCGCGATTACATGCTCTCCTTTCTGTTTCTGCGTTATCTGTCCGATAACTACGAAATGGCCGCAGCCAAGGAACTGGGTCCCGATTATCCGCGTCTGGAAGCCGGTGACCGCCGTACCCCACTGGCCCTCTGGTATGCCCACAATCCCGAGGATATCGACGCTTTTGAAACGCAGATGCGCCGCAAAATCCACTATGTGATTCGTCCTGAATACCTCTGGGGCAGCATCTCGGAACTGGCCCGCACCCAAAACGCAGAATTGCTCCATAAGCTGCAAAAGGGTTTCGATTACATTGAGAACGAATCCTTCGCCAGTACCTTTAACGGCCTCTTTTCGGAGATCAATCTGAACTCCGAAAAATTGGGTAAGGACTACAGTGCCCGCAACCAACAGCTATGCACGGTCATTCAGGCCATCGCTGCGGGATTGTCCCAATTCTCCACCAATCAGGATGTCCTGGGCGATGCTTATGAATATCTAATCGGCCAGTTTGCCGCAGGATCGGGTAAAAAGGCGGGCGAGTTTTACACCCCGCAACAGATTTCCAGCATCCTCTCCGGTATCGTCACCCTCGACAGTCAGGATCCGGCTACCGGCAAGAAAAAACAACTGGACAGCGTTCTGGATTTTGCCTGTGGTTCAGGATCGCTACTGCTGAATGTCCGGCATCGCATGGGATCGCATGGCATCGGCAAAATCTACGGACAGGAAAAGAACATCACTACCTATAACCTGGCGCGCATGAACATGCTGCTTCATGGCGTCAAAGACTCCGAATTTGAAATCTACCATGGCGACACCCTGGCGAATGATTGGGACTATCTCCGCGAAGCCAATCCCGCCAAGGCTCCGCAGTTTGATGCGGTAGTGGCTAATCCGCCGTTCAGCTATCGCTGGGAACCCAATAGTGCGCTGAGTGAAGACATGCGTTTCAAGAACTACGGTCTGGCGCCCAAATCTGCTGCTGACTTCGCCTTTTTGTTACATGGCTTTCATTACCTCAAACCTGAAGGCGTCATGGCCATCATTCTGCCCCATGGTGTGCTGTTTCGCGGGGGTGCGGAAGAACGCATCCGCACCAAACTCCTCAAGGATGGGAACATCGACACCGTTATCGGCCTGCCCGCCAATCTCTTTTTCTCCACCGGCATTCCGGTTTGCATTCTCGTCCTGAAAAAGTGCAAGAAACCCGATGACGTGCTCTTCATCAACGCTGCCGAACACTTTGAGAAAGGCAAACGCCAGAATCGCTTACGCCCTGAAGATATCGACAAGATCATCGACACCTACCAATTTCGCCGGGAAGAAGAGCGTTACGCTCGCAGGGTCCCTATGACCGAGATTGCGGACAATGATTACAACCTCAATATCAGCCGGTATATCAGCACAGCAACACCGGAAGAGGAAATTGATCTGCAAGCCGTCCATCAGCAACTGGCGACACTGGAAGACCAGATCGCCGAGGCTACCCAGCGGCATAATGCCTTTTTGCAGGAATTGGGGTTGCCGCTTCTGGGCAGACATCACTGAATCTATAGGGCAAACCGTTTCCACGGCTCACCAGGTAGTCATTCAGATGGGTTCTTTTTTTATGAATAGAGAGCATGCAATGTTCAACATGGTGACACGTACCGATAATCAAGACGAAAAATCCAACATGATGAAAGTGCTGGATTACGCCTATGAAAAAGCCACAACTGGCGGATTGGGTTTGGAAACAGCCATAGAACTTGCAGAAGATTATCTTCAGAAAAATGACGGAGATCCCGAGAAAGCGGCTGAGAGCCTCATCAGTTGGCAGATAGCCAAAGCGGGCACTGCCGGTTTTTTATCGGGGATGGGTGGATTGATTACGCTGCCCGTGGCCATACCGGCAAATATTGCCGCTGTAGTGTTCATACAAATACGAATGTCAGCGGCCATTGCGCATATGGGCGGCTATAACCTGCAACAGGATCAGGTGAAAACATTTGTATATATGGCTTTGACCGGTAATTCGATCGCCGACATCGCCAAAGATTTTGGCATAAAGTTCGGCGTGAAAGTCGCCGAATCCGCCATTAAAAAAATCCCTGGAACGATTTTGATAAAAATCAACCAAGCGGTAGGGTTTCGGCTGGTCACAAAAGCGGGAAGTACAGGCCTCATCAATATGGGGAAACTTGTGCCCTTCCTTGGTGGAGCAATTAGTGGGGCTTTCGACTCTGTGACGACGCGGATGATCGGCAAAACAGCCAAGAAGATGTTTATTACCGAGGGGGTAACCTACTTCGATGAATAGAGAAAACGACATGAAGAAAAACTGCGTCGCCACTCTTGTCGTGACCACGGCCCTCAATGAGGTTGAAATAGTCACCGAACTGCTGCATCCCCGATGGGAACGGAAGCAGGCCCATTAACGCCCACCCAGAGAGAATGAAACCATGAGCATCTTGCAAGAATTGGAAGCGGCTAAAAAAGCCAAAGAAGCCGCTGATAAACGGGTGGAGGAGCTTCTCAAACAAGCCAAGGACGAAGGATTGGCAGAAATACGCCGGATCGTTGAGGACTTGGGATTGACCGCCAAGGACCTCCTGAAACTGGTTCCTTCTGAACCGCAGAAAACGCGTCGCGTGCGCAAGTCCCCAGCCTTTTGGTATCAGCATCCAACGGATCCCAATCTGGTCTGGAAAGGAGCAGGACCCAAACCTGCCTGGTTCAAGGCGTTGAGTGAAGAAGCCCAACAAGCCTGCAAAAAAGCGGCGGGTTGAATCGATGAAAGCCTCTACCGGCAGTAACGTGGCCTCTCCGCAGGCGCTCGCCATCACCGCACTGGCAACGCGCTATCTGTTGGACAATGAATTTTCTGTGGAACCCCAATTGGGGGAAGCTGTGGACGCATTACTCGTCGAAGAGGATGAAGAAACCCTGCAAACCATCTCCCTGCTGCTGTATGAAAAAGATCCGGAAGCCTCTGAGGATTTCTGGGATTATGCGCGGGAACGGGCAGAAATGTTCCTGACCGAAGAAGGACAGGTCAGCACCCTGTTTGCCGTACCGGTACGCCATCCAGAATCCATTCAGGGTTTTTCGGCAGAACGGGCTGCGGCTTCCTTTTTTACGCACGGACTTGTCTGCGCAAATGCCAAGGTCACCTTTTATCCCGCCCCGGTAGATGGCGGGCAACTGCTGAATATGTCTCCGGTAGAAGTGTTTCGCCTCCATACGGCACTGGGTCAAGACTATCGGGAAGCAGCTACCTTGCTCAGTACACAAACCTATGCCGAAGGCACGCATCCCTATATTTGCTTCATCGGGATTGTCAGCTACTCCGCACAAATGCCAGGGCATTGCGTGGCTTGGGAGTTACCTTCGGATGACTTTGTGCGCCGCATTCAAAACTGGACCGAACAATCAGATCTGGCCGTGTTGGGTCTGAATAGGCAGCAAAACGCGCTGGGATATCCGGGTCGAATGGTGTTCGCGGTTCGCGAAGGGGCACAGGAATATCAGGATATCGTTCTGGAGGAATTCGTGACCCGAGTGGTCGGGGGAAAGTCGGGCAAGATTCTCGCCCGTCTGCAGGATCACCCGATTATGGAAGGGCTCACGCTGGAACTTTATGATGCCACCCAGGAATATGGGGCACTCTATATCCCCTGGAAACAGTTGGATCAGGCTCGTGCGGATGTCATTGAGCGGATATTCGATTTGCTCCGAGAATCGGGGGTCATGGGCCTCATGTTTCAGGACTACGAGGCGGGTGAAATATCCCGAGTGCAGCACTAGTGGAAATGTTCAGTCTGCGGATAAAACTGGAGAATATGAATATGCCGCTTTTGGCGGCATATTCAAGTTCGTGTCAGGCACAAAAAGCCTGAAGGGACTGCATCAGATGTCAGTATGAGGGACCCGGCGTCTGTCAAGGTTGTCGCGTCACCCATTTCTTGAGTATAGGCAACAGCGAATAGAGCGAGGCAGCTCCCCGACGAATCGGTTGTCATGCGGTAACCAATCCGCGCAAATCAGACTGATCAACCGTCGGCATGCCGTCCGTTATGCTACCAACACACTGCATTACATGATGGAGCTATAGTCAAATCTGGTGTATGAGCATTTTCTGACATAGATCAGGCGGCGGTCTGTTGATCATCCGGCAGGGTGAGGTTAGCCGGTAAGCCATCGATAAATTTCACCCCTGCAAAAAGCTGCAGGACTTTCTCTGGAGCATAAATCCCAATCCAGCGTTTTTCAGCCTGCTGCAGCATCTTGAAACCCAATCCCAGAAAGCTGCTGCGTGATACACAGTTCTTCGTCCGGGTAGTCCGGTGGCGTACCGTAGCGAAGGTGGACTCAATGGCATTGGTGGTCCGGATATGCCGCCAGTGTTCGGCCGGAAAATCATAGAAAGCGAGCAATTCAGCCCGATCTTTTTCCAGTTTAGCCACGGCCTTGGGATACTTTGCCTGGTAATTGCGCACAAACACGTCCAGTGCTTTTTCCGCAGCCTGGCGATTGGCGGCCATCCAGATTTCCTGCAACGCTGCCTTGGCTTTGCTCTGTTGGGCTTTGGGAAGTTCGTTGAGAATGTTGGCGGTCTTATGCACCCAGCAGCGTTGCTGACCAGTTTCGGGATAGGCTTCATCCAGTGCGGCCCAAAACCCCATGGCACCATCCCCAATGGCGAGCAAAGGGGCCGTCTCCAGACCGCGCGCCTGCAGGTCACGCAGGATCTCCAGCCAGGAAGCTTTGGATTCGCGCAGGCCGTCACTGACACTGACCAGCTCTTTCTTGCCCTCTGCCGTCACGCCGATAATCACCAGCAGGCAGATACGCGGATCCTCCTCCGCACGGAGGTTCGTATAAATACCGTCTACCCACCAGTAAGCATAGCGCTTTCCCTGTAGGGAGCGGTGTTGCCAATGGGCATACTCTTGCGCCCACTCCGCCTTGAGACGTCCCAACACCGCAGGTGAAAGTCCCTTGGCCTCATCACCCAGCAAAATGGAAAGGGCTTCCTGCATGTGGCCGGAAGACACCCCATGCAGATAGAGCCAAGGTACTGTAGCGGCTACCGTTCGTGATTTGCGTACATACGGAGGCGCCAGTACCGAATTGAATTTGATCCCCGATCCTGAGCGGTCCCGCACCTTGGGTACTTTGACGGGTACCGGACCCAGAGCGGTCAGGATCTCGCGCTCCGGCAGATGCCCATTACGCACGACCGCCTGACGCCCATCAACCATCCGCACCGTCGCAAATTCTTCCAGCAATACCGCCACCTCTGCCTCTATGGCCTGCTCAATCAGAGAGCGTGCCGCGCGTCGAAGTATCCCTTCAATGCCCAGACCCAACTCTCCCATCCCACCTGCTATTACGGTATTCTTTTCCACGGCGTACTCCTTATGTTGCTCTTTGAGTCGGAAACCCTTTGTAGCAACAGTACGCCACCTCATTCAAGCCAGTTGTAACGCGCCCGTACACCACTTTCGAGCATAGCTCTACATGATGATATCAGGAGCACGTTATCGGAAAATTTGACAGGTCAATACATATCAGTCGGTGGAGTATTCACATCGAGTTGATGGGATTGATCTTTAATTACAGCCGAACTTCCCTATGGCACGATTTGCTTGACAGGACGAACCAGAATTTCTTCGACAAGCACATGAGCCGGTTGAGCAAAACTGTATACGAGAGCCTGGGCAACATCATCTGCATGGAGAGCCTCCAGGGACTCTCGTCTTTTGTGCATACTCTCTTCGGAAACATTAAAACCCCATTCTGTCCAGACTGCACCCGGCTCAATGAGTGCCACCCGAATACCTTCCGGCCCGAGCTCCTTACGTAAGGCGTCATGAAAGCCGACCACCGCAAATTTGGTTGCATTATAAACAGACCAACCAGGAAGACCGTAGCGACCACCCACGCTGGAAACCGTCGAAATCATTGCCCCAGGTCTCCCTCTAAGTAAGGGTATAGCTGCATGTGTACAGCGGAGCACTCCGTACAAATTGGCCAATCATTTCTTCCCATTCATGCGGTTTACTATCAGCAAACTCAGCGTGATAACCAAGACCAGCATTATTGAATAGCAAATCAATTCCCTTAAAATGATTTCCAACAGCTTCAAACAAATGAAGCACTTCCTCCGGTTTTCGCAAGTCAGCAGGCATCACCAAGGCGGTATCGCCAATTTCCTGGGCCAGTTTTTCTAAGCGCTCGCGACGACGAGCTACCAAGACTACATGCATACCCTCGGCCGCAAGCAGTCTGGCGCTAGCCTCACCAATTCCACTGGATGCTCCAGTGACAACAGCAACCTTACCTTTTAAATCTTGCATTTTCATGAAATAACCTCTCAACATGGGGAATTTATATACCGTCCAGTTGGTATTAACCGTAGTCAAGGCAAACCGTTTCGTCAAGCTGGGGTGGTTTTTGTGACGCAAAATTTGATCTCGTTGGTCTTGAAAATTAGCGCTGAAAGGCAGAACTAATGTAAGGGCACCTCGAAAAACCTTCCAATTTTAGTTATATATGATAAAATATAACTAATTGAAAGAAATGGGATATGACCAATAAAATCCAGAAAAACCGCGATCAAAACCGACCCGTTTGCCGCAAACCTGCATCATCAGAAACTGGATCAGTTGGACGATCCGCTCCTGCGGATTGGCTCCTGTATCGACTTTACGGCACTGGCAGCACAGGTGGATGGCGCGGCTCCTCGACCGGTGAGTCCACAGGGTGGCCCAACTTACACCAAAAACCTTAGATACTCAGCCAGTTATGAACCTGCAACCCTGGCACCCGAGAAAACTCGGACTCATTGGCGGTGACCAAAACGGCACCCAATGCTAGTGCATGGGCAGCAATTAAGAGGTCATTAGGCCCAATTATTGTGCCTGATTTTGTCAGCTGATTCCGAATTTGTGCGTAAAATTCATCGGCGGGTTCATCGAAAGGTGCAATTTCCAGCGCCGATAAAATGGCCTCGACCTGCGCTGCCAACCGGCTTGATCCTTTCTTCACTACACCATAGCGCAATTCACAGGCTACGATGATGGAGGTAAATACGGCATCTTCGCCAATCTCGGTAATCGCTGTTGCAATAGCACCCTGGGGCTGCTTGACCAAATCTGAGATGATATTGGTATCGAGTAGATAGCGCACTGCTGAGATCACAAATCAATCTCGTCTATAGCTCGAAGGTCCTGATCAAGGTCCGGCATTGTTTCGTCCAGGGCGGATAACGTGGCTAAGGTGGCAAGCAAGCCGCGTCGGCGAATCGGTTCAATCACGATCCGATCATCCTCTCTGCGCATGACCACTTCATTAGCATCAAGTTCGAACTCCCGAGGGATGCGCACGGCCTGATTGCGGCCATTACGGAACAAACGAACATGTCGTTCAGAAAGCATAATTCCCCCGTTTTTATCTCATTTTGCCTATGCTAAATCATAGGCCTTATGACAATTTGAGTCAAAAATCCTTTTACATTTGGCCAACTGTTCATTGTTTCTTGCTTTCCAGGCGGAATGGCCGCCATAATTTGTTTCCGGTGAAGAACCGTGCATGCGTCATTTTGCTTTGGTCACCGTCATAGTTCTTCCATCGCCTTATTCAATGCACGTTGTGCCGAAGCCAGTTCTTTCATCAGAAAGCCATGCGCGCCTACGTGTATTTGGCAATCCTGAATCACTTCCCGATAGGCATCCCGATAGTCGAGCATCATCACCTTGCGCCGGTCCTTCTTGGTCTGGATGAAATTTTCGTCATAGTAAACCAGAAGGTCTTCAGCAAAATAACTGACCACCAGCATAGCGGCATTGGTGGCATATTCTGCCATGAAGTCCGGTCCATAACTGTTTGAAGAAAGAATAAATTCGTCCGTTGGAAGCATTTTATCCAGCTTGCGCATCACCTTGTGCGTGGTTTTGGTCCGTTGAACCAGCCAATCAACAGGTTCCTGATCCGTCAGTTCCGGGTATCTCTGGGCCTGATAGATCAGCACATTGGCCGCTTCCGTCAGAGCATTCATACCCTGAATGGTCTGCAGGAACTGGGCACAGGGGGAAGCCAATTCATCCGCAGTGGGTTCCAGACCGGTTTGTGCAAGGTACAGGCTACCCGCCTGAATAATCGTATTGAGCACATCTACCGGCATATCGTCGAAGTCTTGCAGCAGCAGCGCAGGACCATAGGCATTATCACTACTTTTTGAACGGTGGCTTTTCTTGCGCGAAGGTTTAGCGGGTTTACCGCCAGTGGGGAAGGGAAGAACATTAGTCATTGCGGAAATTTATCACGATGAAGCTTTCCAGAAAAATCTGAGATTCACGACGGACTTTGGAATGCCGTGCTCCTAAGTAACGTACGACACATGATGAAAGTCTTGCAGGCCGGTGGACTTGTGCCGCGCTGGATAGATACTATATAAATATATAGTAAGTGCTGACGAGGAGTATCTAATGCGCGCCATCCACGAAAGTTCTTCCCAGAAATGCTTGAAGATGCTGAGTTCCATACCGGCAATCATTCCTGCCTGGCTGCTGACCGATTGGCTGGGGCATCCATCTGCTGGGTACGATCCCGATCATTGGACCCGATTACTGGGTATCGGTGATGTATATCCTATCGGAGTTTCTCGACTGGTCCATGATCTGGCAGAGCTGCCTGCGAAAGATCAAAAGCCGAGCAGACTACTGGATTGCGTCAATGCCTGATCCGACAAACGTCTTTCCAAGGGAAACGAATCGGGAGTTGAAGGCAACAGCACTGCGAGCCTTGCGTGGATCGTTTCGCCGTACTCTTTTTCCGCTGATGATCTCCAGAATTGCTGCAGGCTTTCCCTCTCCTGCGGATGACTATGTGGAAAAACAGATTGATCTGAATACGCATCTCATCCAGCACAAGGAAGCGACGTTCATTCTCCGCGTATCGGGATGGTCCATGCGGGATGTGGGTATATTTGATGGCGATGAAATTATCGTGGATCGAGCCATTACCCCCAGCGATGGCAAAATCGTGGTGGCGGCCATCAATGGTGAACTCACGGTCAAACGCTTACGTCATGTTGGAGAAAGCGTCCATTTGTTGGCAGAAAACCCCGATTTCCCGGTGATTATTCTCAAAGAAGGCGAAGAACTGTGCATCTGGGGCGTGGTCACCCGTGTGCTGCACAGCGTCTAACAAACCATGCCTATCGCACTGATCGATGCCAATAACTTCTACGTTTCCTGCGAAAGGGTTTTCCGGCCAGATCTGGAAGGTAAACCGGTAGTAGTGCTGTCCAATAACGATGGCTGTGTGGTAGCACGTTCTGCTGAAGTGAAAGCCTTGGGTGTAGCCATGGGAGTACCCTGGTTCCAGATAAAGAAGCTGGCTCAGAAAGAAGGCATCATCGCTCTGTCCAGCAATTACACCCTCTATGCCGATATGAGCCAGCGCATGATGACAATTCTTTCCGACTTCAGCCCTATCCAGGAAGTATATAGCATTGATGAGTGTTTTTTGGATTTGCACGGAGTTGCGCCTGAACAATGCCGCCAAATAGGCCAAACTGCCCGCCAGCGCATCCGGCAATGGTTGGGTTTACCCGTAGGGGTTGGAATAGCCCCAACCAAGACACTCGCCAAGCTGGCCAATCATCTGGCGAAAAAGCAGCCCGAATACGCAGGAGTCTGTGTCTGGGAGGAAATACCCGAACAAAAACAAGCTGAAATATTACAGCAGTTACCCGTAACAGAGGTTTGGGGCATTGGTCGCCAGTGGGGTAAGCGACTTCAGGAAATAGGCATACTGACCGTCTGGGATCTGCAGAATGCAGACCCCAGACCAATGCGTCAGCGTTTTAGTATTCTGATGGAAAGAATGATTCGAGAACTGCGCGGGGAGTCCTGCATCGCTATGGAAGAAGTGGCTCTACCCAAGCAGGAGATTCAATCCTCCCGTTCATTTGGGCGACCCGTCAAAACGATGGAAGAATTGGGTGAGGCCATCAGCATCTACATTGCCAGAGCGACTAGCAAGCTACGGCGTCAGAATTCAGTGGCTGCAGCGCTACGTGTCTATATCCGCACCAATCCCTTTCAAACCAGCCTGCCGCAATATCAAGCAGCCCGAACCGTCGTACTCAGCCAGCCCAGCCAGGATACGCGAATTTTCCTGCATGCTGGCAAATTGGCTCTGACTCAGATGTATCGCGAAGGATTCGCCTACGCCAAGGCAGGGGTTCATCTTCTGGAGATCAGTTCGGCTCAATCCGTCCAGGCGGATTTGTTCGGAGATGCAGAAGCCGAAAGTCGCGCCAATCACCTAATGGCAACGCTGGATCAGATCAATGCGCGATTTGGTAAGAGCATTGTGCAGCCCGGCATAGCGGGATGGCAGGAACCACGTGGATGGGCCATGAAACGGGGGAATAAATCGCCAGCCTACACGACACGATGGGCAGAACTGGCCAGGGTAACGCTGAAATAACCGGAATCAGCCCCTATGGGATCAAAGTCAACGTGCGGGAAGGTGGCGGGTCCGGGAAACGGCGTTTGCACCATGAAAGAGCCTCGGCGTAGACTGGCGCCTTCTCTCTTTCCCTGTTCCCTTCCACAACAGGATATAGGCATGACCCCCTTACGACTTCCTGCACAGCTGATAATGCAACCGGAACGGACTGACGCCCCTCTGTCGTCGGAACAAAAGACTTTTCACCGGCTCAGCCAGCAGATTGCCAAAGTCCGGAAACAGATGAGCGATTGGGAGTTCGCTATGGAGGCGACGCGACTGCGTGTGCTCAAGGACCTACTGCCGTTGCGGGATCAGCATCTGCAATTGCGTATTCAGCTGCTGGTTCAGCTGGACAGCATCAGCCTGACCCAGAAACTCGGTAAAGCGGATAGCGAGACGCTATCCCAGATGATCGCCCAATTGGCCGAGCACCTCATGACGGAATCTTCCGATCCACAGTTGCAGGAAATATATGATCGGCATGGCGGCACTGATACCGAAGAACAGGCCCTGTTCGCCGAGATGAAAGCGTCCATGGAGGATTTTTTCAACCTCAACCCCGAAGCTGCTGGGGCGGGTCCGGGAAATGGGGATTCAGAAAACCCAGAAGCATGGACGGAAAGGGAAGGGCGCCGAACGCAGTCACAGCGGGAACGTCAACGTGCCCAACCTAAAACGGCCCGACAAAAGGCGCAGGAAGCGCGTCAGGCAGAACAGGCAGGGCAGATCCGCGAGTCCTTGCAGAGCATCTATCGGCGCTTGGTCAGTGCCGTTCATCCCGACCGGGAAGCGGATCCGATCCTACGTGCTCAGAAAACGGTGCTGATGCAGCGAATCAATCAGGCCTATGGGGAAAATGATCTCCTGCAACTGCTGGCTCTCCAGCACGAGTTGGGCCTGATGAACGCGCAAGCCATTCATCAACTGGGCGATGCGCATTTAAAAAAGTACAACCAGGCCCTCAAGGAACAACTCGCGACCTTAAAAGGTAAAATGCAGGCACTTCAGCAGCATCTGGCCAGCAATCTCGGGGTATCCCCTTTTGCGGTACACTCACCGCAGGCTCTGTCGCGGGACCTTCAGGAAACCATCCAGGCAACCCGACAAGCCATGAGCGGGTTACAACAGGAGATGAAGCGACTTGCGCAACCCGTCTACCTCAAACGCTGGATAAAGGCGGCTCGACGCGAAATGGCCTTGCAACATTGCATAGATGATGATTTTTTCTGACGCGACGGTCACAGCTACAAAAAATCGTGCCCGTATCGTTGGTTGTATGGACGGTATGCAGCGGAAGCAGTCGTTCACATCCAGACTGGGAGCGGGTAATATCGGACGAATTGAGACGTTCGGGGCGGGCATGCGCATTGCCAATAATCAGGCTTCCTCTAACCAATTTCTTCTCAAGTCTTTCTATGAATTGTCGTATAGACGAGCTGGTTTTTCAATAAATAATTCGGTTACAGTGCGTAGCAGCCATAGCCAACGGCGCCGGATAGCACGCGGCATGATAGGGCGCAGCAAGAGAAAAACGGAGAATAGCGATGGCTGATCAAGATGGAAGTGCCTCGTTGGGAAGCGTGGCGCTAAGCATCTTTAACAAGCTGTGGGGATGGACTGGAACTAGCGAAACCTGGCGTAAACTGGTTGTCAGTGTCGTTCTGGTGGTTGTTCTGCTTTGGGCGCTAACAGTTTTCTTTGGCGCACTTCGAAAAGCCTTTGATAGCGCGTTCAAACTCATCGAGGCATTCAAGTCAAGCGGACTTCCCCGCTTTATGAAGCGGGAAGACAGAATCAAAGTCCGGCGCCGCACTCAATTCTGTGCAGTGCTAGAAGCCGACCTCACCAACATCGCAAAGGCTGAGAGTTGGAACGATCAATATTTCACCGACCTTGAAGCGGAGGTCGAGACTGAAGGTGGCTACTACATCTCTTCGTTGCATCGTCTCTTTGGACGGATATCGACCGGTCTGCGCAAGGAGAAGTCTCTCATTAAGGCTATTTCCTCGAGCAGTGAACGAGCAATTCAACTAACCGGGGAGCCCGGCGCTGGCAAGAGTGTGGCGCTCCGACATCTTGCAAGCCAGCTGGCAGTCCGAGCGAAAACCAGTAAGGCAAAAGATGCTCTTGTGCCTCTCTATATTAACCTCCGCGAAATAGAGGTCTCTGCGAATTTATCAATCACTACCGATACAATACGCGATTTCATCCTCGATAATATTCGGCGGGGAGACAGCGACACTACGGCCTATGTGCGCGAAAACTGGGCCGACTATCGGGAACGCGGCATATGGTTCTTTCTGTTTGACTCCTTCGACGAAATCCCGGCGGTACTGCACGCGGAGAAAGGGAGTCCTGTTACTAAGGAGTATGCTGAAGCTATCCGTAAATTCCTTGAGGGTATGGGGAGTGTCGAGGTATTTTAGCCTCGCGTGAATTCAAAGGGCCCGAGTCTCTGCCATGGAAGAAATTTCGCATACTACGCTTGACTTCAGGTAAGCAGCGAGAATTGGTGGCAAACGCCTTCTTATCTCAAGCACAAGAACGTGAGGTGCTGCATCACCTCGCTACTAGCAAAAGTACTTTGGCGAATACACCGTTATTCCTAACATTGCTGTGCCGTTATGTAAAAGGAGCGAAGACGGCCCCCAAGAACGACTACGAGTTGCTATCGCTGCAGATTGATGGACTTGCTCATCGGGATCCCGCTTACCTCCGGCGAATCTATGGCCTTGACCCGGCAGAGCTTCTGAAAGGTGCCCAACGAATAGCACGCTTATTTGCGGAAGAATCATCATTAGGTTTGGCACCTACCATTGATCAAGTCGAGACCGTTCTGAACAAAGCTGAGGTGCCCGGGGGAGACATTCAGCGGTTCGTTGCAGCAATGGTAGATGCGAAAATTGCCAGAGCCGATGTAGCAAACGCCGCTCTTGGAGACCGCCGCTTTGCTTTCGCGCACCGTCGATATCAGGAAGCGCTCTTCGTTCGTCATCTTGTCGCTCATCCAGGATACCTTTCTGGCTATGATCTCCTCACAGAGCCACGGTGGCGAGAGTACGCGGTGACGTTGCTGCAGACTCAACCCGACGAAGCATTAATTGAGATGTTCGAGGCAGCCGTTCAGATATTGGTCGAAGCTACAGACAGGCAGTATCGGCGAGATGCACTTATTCCGCTTAGCGATTGCTGTGGCTATTTTGAGTGGACAAGCGAATCAACGCAGATGCTGAACCTTCTACAAGAAGGCTTGGCGCGTCGTGTCTCTATAATTCCTGAGATGCTCTCTACCCATGTCGAAAAATTCTTAAAGGTCCGTTGGGAGACCGGGGACTCGTTTGATCGAATGATGGTAGTCCGAGTCGCCACACTCCTGCCACAGGCAACGCTCAGCAAGTACCTAGAGGAAACCTTCTTGGTGGGTAGCGACAAGGCTCAGAGCGAAGGTTTCAACCACACGACCGCTCTTGTTGGAGAGATTCCTAGTGCGGTTAAGCAAGCGGTTCTTGACCGCTTGGCGGACGAAATACTCGGTGCGAAGGACGCATCGGCGCTATTGCGCATGGAGGCTCTCGTCGCACGGCTCCCACGCGACTTAGGAGCAGGGTACGTTTACCGGCGTTGCGTTCTACTTAGGAAGCTAACTAATCTTGTCAGCTTTACTGGATTGCCGACCCGATTGGAGGCGGCGATTGGTGTTGTGACGACGTTGTTCACTGCCCAAGAGAATAAGAGCCACACTGCTACGCAAGACACCAAATTCGCATTGTTGTTGTTAAACAGTATTACGTTATATGTGTTTGCATTGCTATTCATGGTGGTACCCAGTAACCATAGCTCGAATGAAATGCTACGGGCTCTTCAAGAAATGTCCGTTGTAAGTCCGACTAAGCTCTATACGCCGATTCATAGCAGTAACGGGATAATAAATACTTTCTTTGATTTATTGCTCCTCGTCGTGCCCCTTCTCATTACGATATTTCCGATAGTGCTCTTCCGCTTTAGGACCCTTGGGGAGCCGCTGAACGTCGGATTCTTTATTCGCCGGATGCGTCGCCGAATATCTATTTTCGAGACGGCCAAGATGTTCGCTTGGATGTTATTGATAATGGGCATTTTGGGAGCAACAGCTTACGTTTTCGGCATTATTGTTTCCTTTGCGGCAAACCATGCGCTTGGCCTTTTAATTTCAGCGCCGACCATGGTGGTTGGCATCGTCGCTATGGCCTTGTCGATTTGGGGCTTATTGCTGATCTTCGCCTTACTTTCCTTTCGACGAAAGCGCGAAATGCGGCGATGGTTTGACATGCAGTTCGGCAAGTTCCCAGATAATCCTCTTATAGCGCTGCTTTCTTCCCAGACTTGGAAACAATTCCAAGCAGGGCTATCGTACTTAAATGAATCCGTTCATCACGAAGCCACACTACGCCGTGTCGTCGATGACCAAATCCGCTCAATCTCCGCTGCCCTCCAACACATCCAGCGCGGGGGATACTTGCGCGAGTCAAAATTGGCGTTAGCAGACATAAGGCCAAATGCTCTTGACCTGGTAGACTGCATTAATCTCGTTGAGGATATTCGTGACAGCGTCCATGCTAGGCAACCACTTGAAGGAGAGATCAGCGATGTCGTTGGCCAACACGAAGCTTCTGGCGTTTGACGTCTAGGCAAACTCGGCAGCGCTGGCGATAGCGCCATATTGCCGATGGCAAGTTGGCCGAATTGGCGTCTGCTGTGGAGAAAACTGACCAACCGCATCGGGTCGGATGATGATGTCATTTGCTTTTTCCTCTGCTCAATGACCACTGTCACTCTTTACCAGCCCTTCATCCACCATTCTTTCACCGTTAAAAAATGACGCTCCTGTTAAAGTTGCAATCAGCAAAAAAACACTCCCTGAGCATATAGCCCAGGGATAGTCTCATCACCCCACGCGCCGCGTCTCCATCGCGGTCAATACAGGCATATCTTCAGACTGCTGATCTTCCTGTTGCACTGGAAAGAATTCTTCCACTACATCAATGCCTTCCTCTTCGGCATCTTCGAACGCGCCATTACTGAGTCCCAGTTTAGCTGCTGTTTCAAGAGCCTCCATGGATTCCACGGATTGATCCGCTTGTTCCCTGGCCTGCCTCAGCGCCTGTTGGGAGTTTATGCCGTCCCTTGTCGTAATGTCCACATAGTAGACAGGAGCACGATGGGACTGAGTGGTACTTTTGGCTCTGAGCTTTAAGGACAGTGGCAGATAACGTGCCCTGCCTCCACTGACAGCGTTGAGATACTGCAAACGTGCCGCCAGTGTCCGGATGGAATTGTACCCCGTGGTCCGGAACATAAAGCTGCCCAGATCATCTTCCTGTCCCTCGATCTGCACATTCAATCGCCCATAGGGTTTGCAACCCAACTCTGCCCCCAGCGCACAATTCTGGGGGCCGGGACAGATGATGGTTTTATATCCTTCCTGCGTACTACGCCGGGCCACTTCGCCATTCCCTACACAAAGCGGTCTGCCAGTTTTACGATCAAACAGGCTGTATTCAGCCCTGAGATTCAAGTCTGGATCATTGAAGAGCAGGTTGACGGGAATGCTCCTGAGTTTTCCGCCGTCCTGCTGGGCAAGCAACGTATTGTGAAGAGGATGCAGTATCCATTCACCTTTGTGCTGTACCTGCGTAGTGATAGTAAAAGCATCATCCTTCTCGGGAAGGCGCTTGCCGTTCTTTTCTACGACTTTGCCAATGGCTATCCGACCAATGACGGGGGGTGTAATGGCTAGTCCTTTTATCATGATGGTTCTCCTGTTTGTACGGTAAAGCGCCTGGTACCGGGTTTTTCAGTCCAGTAGGGCGCAATGAGATCAGCCTGTTCCTGAGCCAGTCTTTTGGTGTCCAGGGTTCGGCTGGGTTTACTGCATTTCCACAAAGCTTTGCCTTGGCTGAAGAGGGCACCTTCGGCGTTACCTATGGCTTCCTTGACCCGCTGTTCCAGTAACGCTTCCTGCTGCTCTGCCTGTTTGCTGCGTTGTCTGGCTTCAATGAGGGATTTGAACAAGGCATTCATCTCCGACTTTTCACTGTAATCCACCAGCGTGGTGCTGTTCTGGGGATACAAGAGAGATAAGGCACGGTGACTGGAATCAGAACCATCTGCCTCTGGAGGCGTTTGCCTTTCAACGTGCTGCCAGAAGATTTTTTCCAATTTCAGCAATTGCGTAATGCGGGTTTTATCCCGCTCTATGCGGTAAATGCGGAATTCCTGCCCACCGATCAGGACCGCGACATCAGCCCAGCTTTTTCCGGTAACGGCGAGTTGATGCAGCACCTGGATCTGATAGGCCAATGGCACGCCTTCTTCCCATTGTCCCTGACTGCGTAGGCCTGCCGTTTTGATTTCCAATATTCCGCCACCCTCCACAATCCGATCCAAATTGGCGAGCATGAAGGGATAGTCGGGATGCTGCAGGACGGCATTGACTCTGCGTACTTTCTTGCCGGTTCTTTCGGCATAAACCTGGGCCACAATGGGCTCTAGTGTCGTACCCCAAAACGTCGCATCTTTACTGGATAAGTCTTCCGGTTCCTTTTTCCCAGTTTTTTCCAGCCACAATTCCAGGGGTGCTTTGTAACGGGATACCCCAACCGCGACTGGAGCATCACTGCTGCCAATCCCCCGATTACGCCATTGCAGCCATTCCTCACGGTTCATGGCCTTGGTGGATACTAAACGGACTGCGCTCATAACAACCTCCTAATCAAAATTGAAAATGAAAAAGACCCACAAAAAACCCCTGCCGGAATCTCCGGGAGGGGCTATGGGGTTTGTAAGAACTGCTGACAGATAAATGGCTGGCGGGTGAATCCTGAATACTCAGGCCACAAGCTTCAATGCCTCAATCCAGGCTTTTTCCTTGATGCTGGCACCCTGACCAAACCAGGCCGAATCCAGCCGGTTATCCCGACTGCGGGCGCGGCGGTGATGGTCCACATATTCCGTGACGGCATTGACCAATCCCCAGGCCGTGCCTTCTGCAGCACTGAGGGTGCTGCCCTTACCCTGACCCGCATACAAATCAATGACGGCTTTCAAGGCTTTTTCATTGGGCTGTTCCGCTATGGGGGCATGGCGATCTCCAAGGACATTGATGAGATAGGCCGTTACATCAATGCGGTTGACCTTCCGGCTGGATAACGTTTTGGCCTGTTCTGCAAAGGTATCCCAGGCAGACGCACCCATACCCAAAGCGTTTTTAACCACATCGGGATCAAACTGCGTGGAATGCGGGACCTTGATAGCACCGACCCGATCATTGGTAGCCAGCTGCAGCGTGTTATTGCAAACCACCCGGACAGAGGTGAATTGGGCTGTTGTAGCTAACGTGCCGTCGCAGCTGGTGGCTAACAGCAAATAACCCTTCACCCGATCCCCGCCTTTGAGCAGGGTTTCTTCACCCGTTCTGGCTAATGCCCAGAGCTTTTTGCCGTCTTTGAGGACACCTGCCGTTTCCAGTTCAAAGCCGCCCAGTGACACCAGATCGCGGTAGAATTCCAGAATCTCCTTGGGTTGGACTACCTTGTAACGGGGAGAGACTACCGATAAGGGAGCCAGGGTATCCGACCGATACAGTACCTTGGCGTCAGGGTTGGGATGGACATTGAAATTGCTGCCGTTCCCCACCCGAAACAGCACGTCCGTGGTTTTGATCTCCCAATCCATGCCAGCTGCTTCCAGCCAGACTTCCAAGGGCTGCTTATCAGGTAAGCGATTCCCCAAACCGTGCCAGGGGGTTTCTCGAACAAAAGCCATGTTTTCGATTAAATGAGCCATAAAAATTTCTCCTTGATCATAAAGAATGAAAAATCCCCAAGGGCAGAACCCTCGGGGATGGTGAAAATGACAAAACAATAGAAACTACAGAGTGAAGCTGTGGCCGCATTCCTCACAGCTATGCGTATGAAAAACGCGACCATCAAACACCTCGCCGGATTCTTCACCGGCCATACAACCCACTGCTGCACCGGCCAAGCCGCCCAAAAGCGCTCCGGCTACACCGCCAATCGCTATACCAGCAGGCCCAGCCAGTACACCGGCACAGGCCCCGATTTCACCACACGACAAAGCTGCAGAAGCTCCAGATAATGCACCGGCTACCCCGCCCACGGTACAACCCAACCGTTTACCAAATTGCCGGGTGGTTACCCGACCCGAACCACAAAAAGGACAAACCATATCCGCCTCCAATCAGAAGTAAAAACTGCCATCAGCATTGATGGACCATGGAAGTAATATGTGACTGAAAATTTTTGAAAATGAACGGATACCAGTTCGTTAGCGCGTAACAAGGGGAGAGCAAGAATATGATGTTATCCGTCAGCAGTTACCGATGACCGACGGTGAGGACGAACAGAATGAACGAAGATTAGTGACTGTCAGATATTGGAATAACTCTTCTATTAAATATGGTCAACCACGATTTTTGCACCGTGTTGTCAAAAAAGTATGCGAATTTATGCGAATTCGCACGAAATCGCCGGTTTTTTTGCACAGGACACATCGATGGGCACACGAACGTGACTCATTCAAACACGGTACAAGCCTATGGGTACGAACGATCCCGTCTACAGAAAATGGCGCAACCCTGCCATCGCCCCTTGAAAATGAAGAGCATGATCTGGAAGGTCCCGCACAAACTGAAAATCCCTAAAATCGAAACCTGGAGTGACGGTGCAGCCCATCAGAGAAAAAGCACCGAGGCTCCGAGCACACTGCCAGGTTTTGCCGGGAACGATTGCCTGGAGAATCTGCCCTGCGTCGAGCTCATTTCCCAAAATGCATTTCTGCAGAAGAGGAGTGTCTGGCTGGTAGGTTATCAACTCCAACGGTGCTCCTTTGTAAAAATGCCAGAGTTCAGGGGATTGGATCATATGCCAGCGGGACAGATGATTTTCATCCAACAGATAAAAAATACAGGTCAGTGTAGGGCGGTTGCCATGTGGCGTGGACAACATTGCTGGGGACGTAAAGGTACGTCGATACCAACCCCCTTCTGGGTGGGGTTGGAGATCAAGCTGGCGAATGAGTTGCTGAGGATCCACACCTAAATTGTACTCGTTAGTATACACATGTAGAAAGACCGTTTTTGCGTAAAGTATTAGGTTGCAGCCGAGTGAGAACAGGCAACATGTACACAAACATCACGCATTAAATCTTTCTATGGAGTAAATATTTTATTTGGGAATGAACCTTATTGGTATTTGGTGCAACGTTATGAACCCGTATGGAATACATATACAATTCATTATGTTGCATTGATTTTGGCGAAAAAAAGACCTAGGATTCGTTTGGGTGCTGAGTTGCAATGTGTTGGCAGGTATAAACAGCCATATTTCTTAAAACGATCAATTCGAGGTGCGATGTGGAAGATATTATTCATAACTCTATGACCAATTTTGGAACGGGACACATTTTTGATGGGATACCAGATAAATCTCTTCCAGACAAACTGATTCCGTTGAATTTACAAAAGCTCATATATGCCTATCAGCATAAAACAGCGTCACCAACACCAACGATTTTTTTAGCTCTAATGACAGTATTGTCGGCAGTTTATAGTTCGAATATTGATGTGGAAGGCCTGTCAGGAAGAAGAATTCCTTTAAATTTCTACGGGTTAATTATGAGCGGAACAGGCGACGGAAAGTCATCAGCAGTCTCTGCAGTTCTAGCTCCAGTTTTGGAATTTGAAAAAAAAATAAACGAATCATACGTTAGAAATATGATTGATTTCAAGGCAGAAAAAATTATTTTTAATAAACAACAAAAAGTGCTCGAGAAGCGCCTCGAAAAAGCAATTGAAAACGAGTCAAAAGGTCGAATACTATTGAATGAAAAAATTCATGAGCATCTTCAAGAATGTCCCAAAGAACCGATTTCACCTAAAATTTTGCTGACGGACGCATCACTGAGAGGTCTTCGAGATGCACTGGTCGATTCGGGGGGGTCAAATGCTACACTACTGGTAAACCCCGATGCAGCAGGGATGATCAATGATATGCTATTAAAATACGCATCAAATTTTTGCGGTGCATGGTCTGGAGACCCTATAAATATTGTACAAGCGCATGTAAAAATATATGCGCCGCATCCCAGGTTATCAATGCTGCTTATGGTTCAGCCAGAGCTCGTAGAAGATATATTAGATAACGATCATAAATTTATAACTTCAGGTTTGGCAGCTCGGTTTTTCATTTACAATCCAGCTTCACTGATAGGACAGAAACAAAAATTTTATGAACCACTCAACGATGAACAAGTTAAAACAATTGAAGAGTGGGAAAATTACATAACCCACGCTCTGGAAAAAAACAGATTTTACCATATTGCAGTTGGTGATACTTTTCAGAAAGATGTCATTAAATTAGATAATGATTGCATAAAGTTTCTTAAAGATCACAATGTGCGTTTAGACAGCTACATGGCTAGTGAACACAATGAATTTGATGATATAAAATGGTTTGCCGTAAGGATTGTTGAACATTCTTGCAGGATTGCTGCGCACTTTGAGCTTTTTAATAATCCTGATTCTCGAATTATTAGTTTTCGTCACCTGATAATGGCATTCGATTTAACACTATCTTATGCGCGCTCTTTGAGTCACATTTCAAATCCAGATAGGCCTAAATTATCAACCATTATAAAAGCACAGAAAATATTATCATTCTTGCTTACCAAAAAGAAATATTACAGAGAAGTGGTTGCTCAAAATGGTGTTTCGTATAATGTAATAAGAATGGACCAGTTCCAAAGAAATAGTCCGGTCAGAAAAAAATCAGAGTATAACGAAGCACTAAGATTGTTAGAGCAACATAAAATTATCAGTGTTGAAGACGCAAATCTTCCTAATGGAATGCGCTTTGTGAATACCACCGTGATATATATATTGCAGGATTCGCCTTATATATATAAAAATCTAGAATTTAACCCTTCGAATTTTTGACGCCATCTGTCATGCTTCTTTTGCCTTCTTCAGGTAATAAAGTGTCACAGACAAAAAAGCCCCGCACAAGTGCGAGGCCTTTTATGATCTGTGACAGCTTACGGATCATCGTACATCTTTTCGAGAAAATTCAAGAGTAATCTGCGATTAAATTTACGAAGTTTCACGCCAAATCGTTCGGGCTTCGGGAACTCCTTCCAGTAGTATTTGCCGTCTGGTTCTGTCCATCTCCGAATTGTGGAGGGTGACACCCCAAACATCTTTGCCGTCTGCTTAAGATTTAATATTTCGGGAATCTGAGGCAGGCTTTGCCTTTTCTTCCCATTTTTATCGATTTCAGCACCATTAACCGCTGGTTTTTTCTCTGAAATTTGCGCTGATTGCGCTGCATCATCATCAATGAGATCGCCGCTATGATTGCGGTGATCCATCCCGAGTTACCACCCTGAAAACAAGCATAAAACCTCCGATTCTTTGAAGAATGATGAAGCAACATGTATTCACCACTTGTTATGATGATCGCCTTATGCTCGTCATGTCAAGTAATGCCGCCCAGTGACTATTTCCTGAGAAAATATGGATATACCTCCATGTGTATAAGCGAATGCGATGTCTGAAATGTTGAGGGGTGGTTGCTACCTTATATCCGCCGTTTAATGCAGGATAATCTGCATGCGGGGCCTGATGGAATCCGCCGGAAGATCAGCTGTTGATGCGAGTCGAACTAGGAGTGTCGCATGACTAGCATACTGTCGTTAGTCTTTTTTCAGTCGATTGCCGGGGTCATATAGGCCTATACGCGCATTACAGTCGCAGATCTATGATGCCCGAGGATTCAATGCGATGGTGGACGCTGTATGCAGCGAAAATCCTCAACTAACAGTAATCCGTATGACTGCTCCGCATTCTCTTCAACCTGGATAAACAATGCTCTATGCATATTGATGCCGTCTTAATCAGACGGGCATTATTTCAGATTGTTCAGTTGTTAGACCTGTAGGTTAGGCTATGCATGGGCCGGGCGTTGCTGACGAAGCGAATGCGGCTGTGACGATGTTTATGGTTTGCTAGTGTAGTGTTGCATTCTTGGTGAACCTTAAGGTTAATGATGATAAAATAGCTCCATGTTGAGGGTATGAATGGAGTCGAGCCTTGCGAGTTGCGCCCACAGTCACTTTAACCAGCGAAGAGCGGTCCGAGTTGTCCCGTATAGTCGCCTCCCGATTAAGCAGTGTCCGCTTGTCATTACGGGCACGGATGATATTGCTGGCGGCAGAGGGCTTGCAGAACAAAGAAATTGCGGAGCGCCTGGGGGTGGATCGCCTGCAAGTCGCACGTTGGCGCAAGCGTTATCTGGAACACCGCTTGTCGGGCATTGAACGCGATTTACCGCGCGGCGCCCCTCCGGTGAAAGTGGATGTGGCCCGTCTGGTAGAATTGACCACGCAGAGTAAGCCGGAAGCGATGACGCATTGGAGTACGCGTAGGATGGCGGCAGAACTGGGTGTCAGTGCCGCCAGTGTGTCACGGCATTGGCGCAAGCATGGCCTCAAGCCTCATCTGCTGCGTGGTTTCAAGGTGTCACGTGACCCGCATTTTGTGGAAAAGCTGGAAGATATTGTGGGGTTGTATATGTCTCCCCCGGAGCATGCCTTGGTGCTCTGCGCGGATGAAAAAAGTCAGGTGCAGGCCCTGGACCGGACCCAACCGGGACTTCCCCTCAAAAAGGGCCGCGCAGAAACGATGACCCACGACTACAAACGTAATGGTACCACGACCTTGTTTGCCGCCCTCAACGTGCTGGATGGTCAGGTCATCGGACAGTGTCAACAGCGCCATACCCATGTGGAATGGCTGAAGTTCCTGAAGAAAATTGATCGGCAGACGCCCAAGGACAAGGCTCTGCATTTGATCGCCGACAACTATGCGACCCATAAACACCCGGTAGTACAGGCGTGGCTCGACAAGCACCCGCGTATTCACATGCACTTTACGCCCACTTCGGCATCCTGGCTCAACATGGTCGAGCGTTTCTTTCGGGATATCACGACCCAGCGGTTACGTCGTGGGGTGTTCACCAGTGTGCCTGAACTCATCCAGGCCATTGAGGGGTACATCGACCACCACAACACCCATCCCAAACCTTTCATCTGGACCAAAACCGCCCGCGACATCCTGCAAAAAGTCATTCGCGCCAACAGCCATTTAAGCAGCAAACAGAATGCAACACTACACTAGCAGCCTGTCGGATTATTCACGTAACCCACTGATTCTATTGCACCTGCCATTTTCTGGAAATTTTTTAAACGCATATTAATCAATGTGTTACGCTACTTCAAAACCGAAAGTCCGACAGGCTGCTAGCCGTTGAAATCGCGCACACAGATTAGTGGTTTTAGCGCCTCGCACATTCACCCGCTACTAAGTGAAGATTTTCATTGTTCCAAAAGCAATCCAGATGCATCACCAAAAAGTTGACCCAAATGTTGACCCTGGTAATAAAAAAGGCTTGGAGTTTTTCTCCAAGCCTTTGTTTTATTTGGTGCCGTTGAGGGGAATCGAACCTCTGACCTACTGATTACGAATCGAAAACGGCTTTAAGCAAAAACAATACCTTGCAGCTAAAACAATAATTTACAACTCACATGATTTCCTAATATACCCGTTTTTTTCACAAAATTGCACCACTATTTGCACCACTTGCACCACATCCCGTATGCTGTGTCCCTGCGTAAGAAAACACAGGGGGGGAGCATGGCGACCATTTTCCAGCGGGGCAAATTTTGGCGCGCACAGATCCGCCGGAGCGGTTATCCTGCCTTGACAGCCACATTCGACAGCAAGCTGGCCGCTCAGCGCTGGGCTGTCGAAAAGGAATCAGAAATCCAGAAAAACTCCCCGGAGCGCCTGCGGCAGAGAATCGAAATGCGGCAGTTCACCCTGAACGACGCCCTGGACCGCTATGAGCGGGAAGTGCTGCCTGCCAAAAGCGCCAACGCCCGAAAAATCGAGCCCACCTATTGCCGCAACCTGCGGGCAGTCCTGGGGCCTTTCCCGCTGGCCGATCTGGACGGGGCTCACCTGTCTCGGACATTGCGGCAATGGGATCAGGAAAAGTCCTGGAGCCCCAATACCGTGCGTCTGCATCTCGCACTGTTGTCTTTCCTCTTCGGCGTGGCCCGCAAGGAATGGGGTATGCCCGATCTCGTGAACCCGGTTCCTCTGGTCCGCAAGCCGAAGCTGCCCAGAGGGCGGGATAGACGGCTGGTCGGTGATGAAGAATCTCGTTTATTGGCCGCTTGTTCCCTTACGAACCCGGAACTGGCAGACATTGTGATTTTCGCCATTGAAACCGCCATGCGCCAAGGGGAAATCATGGACTTGGAATGGCGACACATCAACTGGCTGGACCATATTGCTTATCTACCCGAAACCAAGAATGGGTCTGCAAGACTGGTGCCTTTGTCCGAACGGGCAGAAGCAGTCTTACAACGGCAACAGGCCAGGACGAAGGATCAGAATGACAGGGTTTGGAAATACACGAATAATGGTATGCGGGCTGTTTATAATCGGGCTGTAAAACGAGCGGGTATTGAAGGGCTGACTTTCCATGACTTACGCCATGAGGCTACCAGCCGCCTTGTGGAAAAAGGTATCCCTATCATGACGGCGCAGGCGATTACGGGGCATAAATCAACACAAATGCTGAAGCGCTACACCCATATCTCCGCGCAGTCACTGGTACAAGCAGTCCGGGGCCAGAACTAGAAATTCTCTGCCTCGATCCCCGCCGCCCCCAGAAGACGTGTCCATGCCCAGCTGCTGTTGTGCTGGATAACCGGAATCCCGGTCTTCCTGGCCCACCATTCATCATTGGTCAGCAGCACCACCTGCGGGCGCTGCCAGGCAGCTTCCAGCCAGACGGCGGGCAATAACTGGTCGTAACAGATGGACGCAAATACCCGTTTGCCAGCCATGATGCGGACAGGTTCCCACCAGGCAGCCCGGAAGCGGGCGCCATGCCGATACAGGTAACTGCGCGGCGCATGCCCCCACCAGGCTACCCAGGGTCGCCACATGCTGACGGGCACCGGAAAGGCAGAATTGAAAAGTATCCGCGCCTTGTCCTGCGTAACGGCCATGATGGAGTCCGTGAGCACGCCCGGTTGCCGGGGAACAGCAGCACCGACGAGCCAGACGCTGCCAGGGCGGACAGCCTGTTCAAACGCATGAAGATTCCCTATCCAGGCGGTGATGAGTGTTTCCGGGAGCAGGACGATACGAGCATCGGGAGCCTGTTTCTGAATCTGCTGGATAATCCGGTCCTGTCGCTCCTGTCCGGCCAGTATGTTCCTTTTCTCCGGTCCGACATGGAGAACCGTGCCTTGCCAGCCTTCCGGTACCGGTTCCGGCTGATATTGCCCGTTCAGGACAATCGCCAGAATGATCAGTATCATTAGAAGAACCCATCGGACTTTCTGCATGAGGACTTTCCACAAACCCCTGTCCAGAAGCGGAAATACGGCAAGGTATGACATGATCCCGACGATCCCCGTACCGGGAAAAAGCATTCCCGCCGCCGACAGGGGAGACATCCAGTCGAACAGGGCCAGAGGCGGCACCAAGGCATCGAAAAGCAGGACCACTACCGCCTTCCATGGGCGGTTGACAAGAATCCAGCCTATGGAAAGCAGGGCGGAAGCGCCCAGCCAGAGAAACATCCCTTCGATCAGGGAGCTATCTGGACCAAAAAAAGCATCCACACCCCGCACCAGCCCGATGGACCCTGCACCATAGTAGGCTATGGCCGTGGTAAAGCGTAGCGCCCTTGTCCCGCCTGCCAGTACCAGCAGGACAAAGACGAGGGAGAGCAGGGGGGCCACCCAGGAAACCGGTAGCATCCATGATGCACCACATGCCAACCCGCCAACCGGCAGAAACCATCGCAAACGCAACTGAAGTCCTCCACAAGGCTTTCCTTCTGTTGCGGTATAGCTGAATCTCGTTTGGCTATACCCTTTCGCTGTACTGCTTTCGACGGGAGAAAAACAGTCGATGTCTGCCAAGACCCACGGCCCCGAACAAAACCTGCTGGACTACCGCAAACAGCGGGCCATTCGCAATGCCCCATTTCTGGGCCTTTTCGCCACCCTCTTTGCCGCCGTGGCCGCAGCCTATTTGGGCGCAAGCCTCAGTGTCCACTTCGAGATCGGCCGGTACGCCCCGAACTTCTTTCCCGGCTACGTCCCGAAGCCCCTCTTCGGGCTGCCCGTCTATTCGCCTGTCGAATTCGGCAAAATGGCCTGGCAGTTCTGGGCCTATCCTCTGATGCAGCAGGCCGTGATGTTTGCCGGGATTGTTACTGCCGTACCAACTCTTGGCGTGGGGATCTGGCAGTTCATTCGTTCCAACCGTCTTTGGAATCAGCAATTTGAAACCGACCTGCACGGCTCGGCACACTGGGCAACGCGAAAGGAAGCCTGCGCCATGTCTCTGTTGCCCGCCAAAGGACAAAAGCCCAGCAACCGGGTGTGCTATGTGGGTGGATTCGTCAACGAGAAGGATCAGACGGAATACCTGCAGCACGCCGGTGCCGAACATATCATCGCCTTCGCGCCGACCCGTTCCGGCAAGGGCGTGGGCCTGGTACTGCCCACCCTGCTCGGCGGCTGGCAGGAGTCCGTCGTGGTGCATGATATCAAGGGCGAAAACTATCTGCTCACGGCAGGATACCGGCAGACCATCGGGCAGGGTATCCTGAAATTCAATCCGGGTTTCGGAATGGCCGGTGATGAAGATCAGGGCAAGGAAGACCAGTGCTGTCACTTCAACCCACTGGAAGAAATCCGCGTCGGTTCCACTTTTGAAGTGAAAGACGTGATGAACATCGCCACCATGATCGTGGACCCGGACGGTAAAGGCTTGAATGACCACTGGCAGAAGACGGGCTTCGCCCTGCTGACTTCGGTGATTCTGCATGTGCTGTATGCCGAAAAGGACAAGACCCTGCGGGGTGTAGCAGCCTATCTCAACAATCCCGCGCTGCAGGAAGTTGATGACGCATTCAAGGTCATGATCAGCACCGAGCATGACCCGTCAGGGCGTTTTCACTGGAAAGACGGGGCGGGACGGGACACCAAGGTCCATCCGGTTATCGCCCAGTCTGCCAAGGAAATGCTGAACAAGGCAGCTAACGAGAAGTCGGGCGTGATTTCGACCATGATGAGTTTCCTGTCCCTGTACCGGGACCCCATTGTTGCCAAATGGACGGAGTATTCGGATTTCCGGATCAAGGACCTGCAGGATGCCGACCAGCCGGTTTCCCTGTATCTGGTGACCAGTCCGGAGGACAAGAACCGCCTGAAGCCGTTGATCCGGCTTGTCCTGAACCAGATTGTCTCGAAGTTTACCAGCGAGGATCGTCTCACTGAAAAAGGCGGGCGCATGGCCTGCATCGGCAAGCACCCGCTGCTCATGCTGCTAGACGAATTCCCGTCCCTGGGGAAGATGGATATCTTCCTGGATTCCATCGCATTCCTTGCGGGTTACAACGTCAAGCTGTACCTGATTACCCAGGACAAGAGTCAACTGGAAGACGAGAACCGGGGTTATGGCAAGTCGGGTGGCGGCGTTATCATCAACAACTGCCATGTCCGGGTGATCTACGCGCCCAACGAAATCAGCACGGCCGAATGGGTCTCCAAACAGCTCGGCAAAAAAACTGTGTCCATGGAGAATGTCACACAAAGCATGGAAGGCGGGTTCATTCCCTCGCCCAAAGGCCAGAGCCGGTCCATACAGTTTCAGGGCCGCGATCTGCTCACGCCGGACGAAGTGCTGCGGCTGCGTGGTCCCGAAAAACGCGGGTCAGACATCGTCAAGGCGGGTGACATGCTGGTGTTGGTGGCAGGTTTCGCGCCCGTCTATGGTCGGCAGATCCTCTATTTCAGGAATCCCACATTTCTTGAACGGGCGCAGATTCCGCCGCCAGCCCATGGGGTAGAGATTGTCGAGCGGATTGATTACGAGAAAATCCTGGGACATAGCGGGGTGATCGCACCTACGGTACAGCCCGGTGCACCAGAGGGCGATCCTTTCGAGGGAATGGATGGGCCGGATGATCAGGTCACACCAGTTACCGCGCCCGTTTCCGTGGAGGGTTTGCAGGCGACGGACACGCCGGCGACAGAGACGGCAGATACGCAGGGAGTGGCAGATAGCGAGGAAACGGGCGGGACAGACAGTGTGGACATCCAGGATGCCATGTTCGCCCTGGACGAAACGGTCCAGTTGATTCAGGAGACCGTGCCCGAGTTCCGGGATATCCTTTTACCGGATGGTAGCGACGAATGGCGGCCCGACAGCACCCGGGTGGAGCGTAAGCAGGACAAGGCCGACCTGCATAGACTGATGGGATCGAACAATATGCAGGGAGAAGATACTGGCTAGGCAGGCTGCAGAGCATGTGCTACTATGTGCATAGAAACCCTACATAACTGTCTGGTTATCACATACATGAAACGCATGGATCTGCTGAATCGCCTGTCCGCTCTGGAACAGAAAAGTCTTGTCGTCTATGCCCGGCGGGATCTGGAAAAGATTTTTCCGCAGGATAGCGAGAAAGCGCTGGAAAAGAGTTTGCAGCGCATGTGCCAGGACAGACTTCTGGTACGCGCCGCTCGCGGTATCTATGTTTTTGGCCCAGCTGTGGCGCGACACAGGGGCTGGCTGATCGAGCATATCGCGCAGGCCCTGCGCCCGGGAGATTTCAGTTACGTTTCCCTGGAAAGCATTCTCTCGGAATATGGGGTGATTTCCCAGATCCCCATCGATCGCCTGACGGTCATGACCACCGGCGCAAGAGGGCTCCACAAGACCCCATTTGGAACGATTGAATTCACGCATACCCGGCGGAGCATTCCGGATCTTCTGGAAAGAACGTTGATCGTCAAGGGACGCCCTTTACGGATTGCCAAGAAGCAGGCCGCCATTCAGGACCTTTATCGTGTGGGACGGAACGTGAACATGATTGATCTAAATGAGGTGGATGATGAATGAAAACGATTTTGCGCGATATGTGAGTTTGGCCATGCAGGGTGATGGACTTGGGTTTCTCCGTCCTGTGGTGGAAAAGGAATTACTGCATTATGAGATTTTTAGCGCGTTGGATGAAGATGGACTATTAAATGGCCTGGTGTTTCAGGGCGGAACCGCTTTGCGCTTATGTTATGGCTCGGAGCGATTTAGCGAAGACCTTGACTTTGCAGGTGGAAAGAATTTTTCGGCCAAGAGTATGGCTGCCCTCAAAGGTTGCATTGCCGGGAAGATTGGCAAGCGCTTTGGTCTGGATATCGCGGTCCGGGAACCCAAGAATGCACCATTTGATGGGGCAGTGCGGGTAGATAAATGGATGATCACGATCCAGACCAGCCCGGATCGTCCGGACCTGCCACGGCAAAAGATCAAACTGGAAATTGCCAATGTGCCGGCATATTCCAGGGACATTCTTCCAGTGCGAATTAACTACTCCGTTCTGGAGGGGCGTAGTCAACCTTTGGTGGCGGTCGAGTCCATGGACGAGATTCTTGCGGATAAACTGATTGCGCTTCCCGCATCCATTTCCAGAATGGTTGACCAAAAGATGGAGTTTACCCCATCGCGGGTCAGACATCGGGATATTTGGGATATTGCCTGGTTGTCCCATCAGGGGGCGCGGATGGACGCCCGTCTGGTCAAAAAGAAGATCACGGATTATGGGTTGGAGGGCTTTCCACAATTTTTGGAGAGGGCGATTGCCGCAGTTCCTGTGATCGCTGGCGGAGATGCTTTTCGCACCCAAATGTCCAGGTTTCTGCCCCAGACACGACTTGACCGGGTGTTTGGCAAGGACGGGTATGAAAAATATTTCGAGAATGCTGTCAACGGATTGCTGTCTGGGCTGAGCAGGGATATTAAGCTGGGTGAATTAAAAAACGGGCCGGAGCTATAGCGGCTCCAGATCGCCGTTCAAAGCGAACTGTTCACACCACGACCACAGCCTTGGCTTAGTCGTGAGAGAGTTCACCATCGCTTTCCAGAAAATGACCAACCGCCGCAAAAGAACCCGTCTTGGCCGCATCTTGCGTATTTCCATTAGTATTGAGCCATTCAACGAATGCTTCATACTCTGGATGCTTTACTCCACTTTCTGCACGATAGTCGTCAACAGCGCGTCCAAGTGCCAACAATGCAGATTTTATCAGCAGACCGTCACGGTCGCTTTTGCTTTTGGCGATTCGCTGAATACCGAGAGAAACTTCCAGAATCTCCAGATCAACCGCATCATCACCCACAATATCCGCACAAACCCGACGGACCGGACCCGATGTGTTTTTCTTAACCATGTTGAACAATCTCCTTTTTGCGTAACCACAATGGTATTTTATCACTGTAATTGACATAGATGCCAACAGTAAGATATATGTAGGAATAAGATTTGTTAGAAATACGCCCTAAAGGGGCCATTATGAGGTTCGTGTAGTGGGAATAATTGCTGTATTATTCCCACTACAGATACAGAGAGAGGAAAAATAGCGGCATGATCGACTGTGATGGCTGGATTCAGCAGTTTGAAAAGTGGCTTGCAGGGCCAAATTTCACCAATCCTTACTCGCAGGTCAGTATTCGCGGTTATTGTGCGCATGCGCGGAGATTCCTTGACGCACTGGATTATGACGGCGTAGAAGACCTGAGCGAAGTCAGTATTGCCATGGTGCGGAAATACATCAGAACCGGGCAACATGGGGAGAAAAGCAAGAGGAGTAGCCAGTACGTTAAAATGGCTACCCTGATGCTATTTTATGAGTTTCTTAGCCTGAATGACGATTCCTTACCTAATCTGGCCTTATCCTATCAGGAAGAACATCGCGCTCAGAGAGAGCGCAGAAGCGGCGGCAGGGGTGGATTCAAGGAAAAGCGGCTGGTTCCCGTATTATCATGGCAAGAGATGGAAAGGCTGCTTACGCACATAGATCGGGGTACTTCCTATGCTGCTATGCGCGACAAGGCGCTGATCCGCTTTATTCTCGATACGGGGCTTAGAGCGTCTGAAGTGGTGGCCATGTCCGTTAAGGATGCTGGTGATTATTTTGAGGGCAGGATCCGCTTGGTCGGGAAAGGCAACAAGGAACGCCTGGTGCGATTCCAGCCGGAAGGCGTTGAAGCGATGCGGAACTGGCTGCAGATCCGTCATCGTTCCCATCCGCAAAGCGATGCACTGTTCGTGACTGACCAGGGAAAAGCAATTCCCGCCAAGGCCTTGCATACGATGGTATCCCGATTGCTCATCCGGTCAGGCATCGAAAAGTCCCAATGCGGCCCGCATTTGCTCCGGCATACGGCAGCCAGTTCATGGCTGGCCAAGGGCATGGATCTACGCCAGGTGCAGGAAAACATGGGACACGCCAACATTGCTACCAGCAGTAGGTATCTGCATTTATTGGAGTGATGAGCGTGGAATTATTAGTTACCGGTTACTGTATACTTATATTGTCTTCAGCACTTTTCAGGGCTTTCAATTTGAATCTCTCTTTGAGTCGCCGCTTTAGGATTTGAAACGCTTATAGTAAAGCCGTTAACGGTAATTGTCCCCTTGCCAACCAAATTTACGTCAAACGAGTGAAGTACTCTTGTTTGATAATATGCGCATGTAGCAACATGAACTGCATCTTTTGGGTGGATATTCGAGTCCCACACAACATCTCGCGCAAGCTCTGCAATTTCTCTAGTCAATGGCTTTTGGCTAATAAAATCTTGCCTGAAAAAGTTACTAACTAATTGACGCTTTGACGGGTCTAGCTTGGGAGTCCCTTTCTTATGAATCACTTCAGCAGTTGTAAGCGTTGAAGTGACAATATGTAGTAATCCCTTCTCACATGTGGCCCAAACATCATTACAATCAGCCAATTCAGCAGGCAACTTATCTTCATTGATGAGAGCAAGAAACGCATCTGAGTCCCAATATACAACATGGGTCATGTGGAAGCCTCTCCTGCAAGCAACGCTCTCATCTGCGCAAGAGTTGGTATTTCAGCTTTATCTGGAAAATTGACAATACGCGACGCCTTTATGCTTACTGGCATTCCATCTTTTCTAAATCTGACAGTGCCGATAACTTCAACTCTCTTTTTAAAATTTCCTAGTGCCTGTTGTAATTGAGATTCAGTAACCTCGCATTTCACAGCGCGCTCATCAATTACATCGTATATGACAAATTGCATTTTTCCATGAGCATCCACGCGCTCAAGGATTCCATCTACAGCCCCCTGCTCTTCATAGGCTGGGGCAAGAAGATTGTCCGCTTCGGTGGCTACTTTGCGAACGACATGAACAGATTCTTCTTGTTTAGACCAAATCCTTACATTTGGCTCAACTTTGGATTTCTTGAATAAGGAAGCAAGAGATTTTGCATACTCAACGGCTTTATCGGAAAACTCTCCCGGCCTTACTCCGTTAGCCAAAGAGCGAATTCCGGAAACCATTATTTCGCGCACCCTGTCAGAATTCAAATTTTGTGCGCTCGGCATCACTCCTACTGCCGCGCTTCCAGAATAAACTTTAACAGACCATTCACCGCTATCTGCCTTATTCCCAGTAACCTGCCTGGACAGCTCTTTAACCAACCCCAAAAAGTTGTCAGTGGCTTTCTGAAAATCTGCCATAGAAATCACTTCCTCATCCAGCTCAAGGGTGATATCAGTAGTGATTTGTTTTACATTAATAGCCATTGCTAATCTTAAAATAACTCTCTGTTATGGTTGCGCAAAAAGTACATCGTCAGTTTTCTGTTAATTTCACCAAGTGTTACACAAATGTTGTTGCGCCTACATGCCGATAGGGTACGATTAGACCATGTTTCAGGCTGCCTGGAAAGCCTGCCTTCTACTCGATCGAGAAAGGCTGTAACCCGGAAGCCTGCATTGATGATCGGTACTTCATGGCCTCAAACGAACTGAACCTGCTGAACGCCTTGTTACTTGGTAAAGGTACAGAATCCGATGAATCAGATTGACCATTTGCCCTACTTGGCGTCAGTCCTTTATCGCCGCGTAGTCGATCTTACCAGCGCAGTGAAAACGGCCCGGTTGTTGTTATCTGTTGGTCGCGGACGACCACGGACTTTGCTGTCCGCCAGGACTTGGCTGCCGGAGAGGTCTTCTGCCATGAGAGCGTAAAAACCAGCGGTTCATGGACCAGGTGGTGATAACGCAAGGCGCCGGTGCCAGACACCCAGACAGGCACACCGGCGGCCGCCAGGATTTTATCCGCATAAACGGGGTCGCCGATCAATTGTCCTGAATTGTACGCTTCAAATGCATGGAACAGGGCCACTTGCCCGAGTCCGTAGGTCGCCACGGCCTGTCTGTAGGCCGCTTCAAGGATTCTGGCACCGACGCGGATATTGGTACAGGCATCGAAAGCATTGTCCGGTGTCAATCCGAACGCAGCAAAGTTGGCCGTGTTCACCTGGGCAATTCCCACGTCTACCGACTGCCCAAGGGCCATGGCGCGCATCAGCAACGCGCTGGCCTGTGCAGGACTGGAGGGCAGCAGACGCTGTCCGGTGCTGTCATTGTCCATGGCCAGCGGATTGCCGCCCGATTCTACCTTGACGATGGCGGCCATGGTCTTTGGGGCCACAAAAGGGGCACATTGCTGGACCAGTGTGGTGACGGGGATCATGGGTCTTCCCTTGCTAAGGCGTTTAGTAACTGCAAAGACCATTTTTGGCATCTATCCAAGGCTGGAGGAAACAAAAACAGGGGTGCTGCAAGGAACACCAGGAAACTGCATAGCCTGCCCCACCAGTCCAGGTCCATCCGTTCTATAAGCGGCGTTAAATGTTCGGCATTTCCAATCCATACCTCGAAAATCAGCATAACGCTGATGCTCAAACTCAAAGCCTGTTTTATGGTCCACATACGGACTGCCGGATCACGAAAATCCAGGCGACGGACAGTGGGCCATTCTGACAGGGCTTTCCAGAGGATCATCAGGCAGGACAGGATAAGCGCAACCAGATAAGGATGTGCCAACATGGTCACCCCTTTGTTTCCGGATGATACCAGTGCTGGCTGCCGGGAATGACCAGCACCGGATGCAGGCGGGCCAAGATATGCGAGAGGGGGACTGGCCCGTAGTAGGCAGACGTGAAGGCGAAGTTACCGGGGGCATAGTCCCAGAAATATCCCTTGGGAATCCGGTATTCGCCATAGGGCAGGTGAATGACCGAAATGCCATCCACCTGATCCACCACCCGGCTGTTTGGCAACAGATCCCCGTTGGCATACACGCCCTGCGGGGTAATGCGGACGAACTGTCCGGCAGTCGCCGCGACGATCTTGGCAAAGGGCATGAGACTGTTGGTGCAGGGACCATGGGGTTCATGGAGCAGCCAAAGGCCACGCACGGCCTGTAACATGGCCGGGTTGTCCTCTGCGGGAACGGCTTTCTGGAAAGCAGGAAACCCCACAAAGGACAGATGCAGCGGGTTTCGGGTGGACGGGCACACTTCCACCATGTCCCCATCTTTCAGCGCAGGATGCGGAGCAGGTTCCTTCTCGTAAAACCCCAGAGGCAGACAGGTTGTCCAGTTGAATGACCAGTCTTCCATGCGGGCAATGGCCAGCAGTCCCGCCATGGGCAGAATGATGGCGGCCAGTGCGCTGATGCCGATTGTGGACAGTCTGGGCATTATTTTCTGGCCCCGAAAGGCTGGCCCGGTTTGCCGTTCTCGTCAGCCAGCAAGGGATGCCCGTCACGGTTGGAGCAAGCCCAGAAAAACGTTCCTTTCTTCTTTTTACTCTCTATGCGCCGGACGGTGCCGCCGCAACCGGGAACGGGGCAGGGCGTACCGGCTCCTCCGGATGAGCCGGTTCCCTTTTCAGAGCCAAAGGGAGCGCCGGGTTTCCCCTTCTCGTCGGCCAGCAGGGGGTGTGCATCCCTGTTGGAACAGGCCCAGAAAAAGACGCCCTTTTTCTTTTTACTCTCCATGCGCCGGACGGTGCCGCCGCAACCAGGGACCGGACAGGGAGTGCTTTTCTCCTTTTTTCCCTGGTCGAAGCCACTCACGCCACTCCCTTCCTTGAGACGACCAATGATCGTCTCCACCTGGGTCGTGATGGCTTTCCCAAAGCGGGCTGGTTCGAGGGCGCCTTCAGCGATCCGTGTCAGATAGTCTTCCCACTGGGCGGTGGTCACCGGGTCGGCCATGTTCCGTGTCACCGCGTCCTTGCGCAGCCAGGCGATGAGCGATCGGCCCTTGCTGGTGGAGACCAGCTGTTTGCCCTTTTTCTCCAGAACGTCGCGTTTCAGCAGGGTTTCGATGATGTTTGCCCGTGTCGCCTCGGTGCCCAGGCCCGACGTTTCCTTGAGTTTCTTTTTGGCTTCCGGGTCGTCCACGAATTTATGGATATTGCTCATGGCCTCGATGAGCGTGCCGTCCGTAAAGCGCGCTGGCGGCTTGGTTTGTTTTGCCTGGACTTCTCCCTCCTGGCCCTGTAAGGGGTCTCCAGTCTGCATTTGCGGCAGGGGCACCCGGTCTTCACTTTCTTCTTCGTCGTCAGCACCGTTTCCATACAAAACCTTCCAGCCGGGATCGATGTCCTTGCGCCCTGTCGCCTTCCAGGTTTCGCCGCCAAGTTCCACGGTGGCGGAAATGGCGAGATAGCGGTAATCCGGCAGGAAAAGGGCCACATAGGGCTGCATGACAAGCTGGTAGAGACGCTCTTCTGCAGGGGATAGTCCGTTTGGCGTTTCTCCCGTAGGAATGATGGCATTGTGGGCTGTAACCTTGGCGTTGTTCCAGGCCGCATGCTTGCGGCGCGGGTCCAGCAGCTTGCGGGCCGCATCGGGCATGGGCAGCTGTTTCAGGATGCGGGATGCATCAGCCAGTTGTTCTTCTGGCAGATAGCGGCAATCACTACGCGGGTAACTGGTGAGCTTCTTTTCATAGAGCGACTGGGCCGTATCCAGCACCTGCTGGGCACTCATGCCAAAGCGGGCTGATGCCGTTTTCTGCAGGGCGGACAGGTTGAAGGGCAGGGGAGCGGACTGTTTCTGCTCTTTGGACTCGTATCTGGTGACTTTCCCCTGGCCACGGGCCTTGGCGGCAATGCGCTCGGCCAGGTTCCGGTTGATGATCCGGCCTTCGGCGTCGAAGCCTGGACCGTCTGTATGCTTTGGCTGCCATTTGGCGAGAAATGCGCCGTTGACGTGTCGGCATTTTGCCAGCACCTCGAAATAGTCCTGGGGCCGGAAATGCTCGATGGCATTGTCCCGGTCCACGATGAGCGCCAGGGTCGGTGTCTGCACCCGGCCCACGGAAAAGAAGGCGCCGGAGCGTAGGGTAACGGCGCGGGTAAGGTTCATTCCGACGAGCCAGTCAGCGCGGCTGCGGGCTTCGGCGGCGTCCTTGAGTGGCTGGTATTTGCCGTTGTCTTCCAGGCTGGCAAAGGCCTTGCGGACGTTTTCCTGATCCAGGGCCTTGAGCCATACCCGCTGTACCCGGCCCCGGTAGCGGAAGTGCTCCAAAATCTCGTCGATAAGAAGCTGTCCTTCGCGGTCCGGGTCACCGGCGTTGATGACGACATCCGCGTTTTTTAACAGTTGCCCGATTTTCTTGAGCTGGTCTTTGGCATCGGGTTTGGGATGCTTGATCCACTCGCCGGGAAGAATGGGCAGGTCTTCCATGCGCCAGATTTTCTTCTTTGTCTTTGGGGATCGGGGCAGGTCGTCGGGCAGGTAATCATCGGGTTCAGCCTGTTCCAGGATATGTCCAAAGGCGTTGGTAATCTCATACTGACTGGCTTTGGCACCCAGACCTTCGCGGATAGCGCGGGCCATGGATGGCTTTTCGGCGATGATGACCGTGGACATGAAAAAACCCTCTATCGAAACAATGACAGAGGGGTATAGCGCAGATTCGTTGTGTTATAGCGGACGGGCAAGAGAAAGCCCTGCCCGTTCGCTATAATGCAAGTCCATGAGTCAGCGGCAAGCCAGAGCGATGACGCACTTGAGTTTTGGCTATCGTCAGACTGGATGTTCAGGATGGGGTGACTCACTCTGGTCTCGCATCTTGTGCAGGATTTCCCGCAATCGTTTGTGCGCTTCACCCTGGATGGACAGTGCATTGATCTGGATGGCCGCTTCCAGAAGCTCCGGCAGGGCGGCAATGAGTTTGGCATCGGCCTCTGTAAATTGCCCCTTGTCATCTAATCGCCGCATGTATTCGCCGCCCTTGTCCGGCCAGAGAACGACCCAGGCATCGTGCGCGCCGAGCCTTTTGGCCTGCCAGGGTCCGGTCGTGTGGGACTTCATGATTTCCTGGTCGGTTTTCATGGCTAAATATTCCTCCTTTCCAATTGTGATTTTTGCGCCTCTATGATCTTTCTTTGTTTTTCTGATGCCTTATCTATTCTTAACTGTTCTTTGTATCTGCGATGCAGCATCATCAAATCCATTCTGCTGATCGGTTTGTCGTGCTCATTGATGTATCCATAAGCCATGGCTTTGTTTGCGTCATCCAGTTTTTTTAATGCAGATGCACTGATTGGATAGTTCAGAAAAGCAAAAATAGCAACCAGGCAAAAAAAGATGAAAAAAGAACTTAAAATTATTATTATCAATGCTGTAAAAACTGGAGCGTGTACTATTCCATACATGATTTAAGACCCTTGCATCTTCTTTCAGGAACCACAACTCTTTTCTGATACGTTCACCAATCAGCGCCAGGGCCAGATCAAATGTTTTGCCCGTTTCTTTTCCGTCCCACCGCAGATAGTGCAAGCCCAAATGAATTACACACGCTCTTTCGTCGCGTCCTGCAATGTGTCATCTCGCCATTCGAGGTACTCCAGCACATCCAGAAAGCCTGCTGCCGCAGCGTTGTGCTCGATGGTCCATCTGGTTTCGCCATTCTGAACATAAGGCACCCAATCTTCCGGAATCCGTTTGGCTTCTTCTGCTTTTGCCATGGCGGCATCTTCCTGCTCACGCACCCATGGGTCCCATTCTTCATCCTGGGTATGTTCCCATGGTTTTGGCGTTTGAAAACGGTAACTATTCCCATGCCACGCAGATCGTATAAAGTCCTCTCTTTCAGCCATCAACTCTGGATCACCATAATGCGGGGCAACAACGCTTTGATACCAATCGAAAGCGGCATCTGGAAGCTCTTCCGGCAGTATGCCCAACACTTCGGCATACCACTGGCGATCTCTTGCATCATCCTGTGCAATCATTTCGCCCCAATGTTCATCAGCTAGCCGATCTTCCATATCTCTTGCGCGTGTCCGATCACGATCTTCCGCCAGCTGCTTTTCCGAATCTCGTACCAATGTCTCCCACTCCGGTGGGAGTGGGCACAAACCAGCTTCAATCAAACGGTTGTTTTCGGCTTCGATCCAGTCTTGCAAACGACTGTCTTGCTGGCGGATATCTTCATTTCTGGATTCCAGCGCCAGGCGCATCATGGCGTCATCCACAGCGACAAGGCCGCTATCCAGACCGTTTTTAACCCGGCCATTGCCCATGCGCTCCTGCAGCAAACGTTCGCGCCAGGCTACGCCAGAAGGTCGTTTACCCGCATTTTCCATGCTGGACGTGTATTTCTTGAGCCAGATATACAGGAACTTCTGACGCACGGCAGCCTGTTCCAGCACCAGATCGTGGAACCGCTGATAAAATGCTTCATCGTGACCACAGGAAAGACTGTCGCCCTGGTGGGAAATCTCATGCTCCACGAGGCTAAAAATCTTCATCGCCGTTTCCAGAGGCTTGGTTTTCAATGGCAACACCTGTTTCCGGTCGATGGCGATATAGGCCGAACCGTCAGTCCATGCTTCAGCAGTATTGGAGTCCCCCAAAAACACACGAAAGCGAATGCCGCCCCGAGTCCGTCGCCCATACCAGAATTCTCCACCCGTACAAATGGCCGCGTATTGTTCCAGACACCATTTCAAGGCGACCCATGCCCGCCGGGTTTCCTTGTCCAACGTATTATCCGGAGCAAGGGCAATGCGACTTTTGAAAGCTTTTTTGAGCACGTCAAATGAAAGCAGCGCAGGTACGGAAAGAGTGCTGAGGCCCCAATACTGGATATCATTGGTGGACACATGATCCCGTAAATTGTCCTGTATGCGCCCAATGACTTCCACGAAATCCAATGCATTGTACAAACCAAAACGGGAGAGCGTGATGGGATGCACGAAAACGGCCATACCGGATGCCGCCATGGCTTCGGCCTGGGGGATGTCCCGTTCGTTCTCAACGACAGCAAAACGGTTATTCTGAACAACGCCTTTGTGGTAATTGCAATGCTGACGCAGGAACTCGTTCATAGAATAATGCTTTTTCCCGGGGAGAATAGTCACCACTGGTTCTTTATCATAAATCCGGTGCAACTCCGGATCACCAGACAATAATGCGCGTGCGCACCGTTCACGATAGGCTTCTGTTTTGCGTTGGGCATTGCTATTGCCCGAGGCGCGGGCCGCCAGTGGCGCGAACACCTTAGCAATATGTTTCCAAACGGGATCAGTTTTGCGCAGGATCTCGGTGCGGGATACGTTCAAGCCGATAGCCCTTTTGGAGACGATTAGCCCTCCGGCACCCCACACATGCCCGGGATCATGTCGAACCAGTACGCCCTGATTGTAGATGGCTACCGCGCCTTCTTCCTTGGCGCGGTAATATCCAAAGTCATCCACATGGTCCCATTTTTCCAGAGCGGGGTTACGGGTGATGAGCTTGCCGTTCAAAATGATCTCGATGGGCGTGTAGCGCACCAGGTCACGTACCTCCTGAATGGCCGCTAGGCGCTCCTGCTCAGTGAGCGGTTCATACCAGCTGCCGGTGATCTGGCAGCCAGCCACTGGCTCCGAGATGTCCTCCAAATCGTAGGCATACCCCATTTCTCGCGTATCCACCGTCATTTGCCAGCCATGCGATCGCCAGATGGTGCTTGCATGGGCCATGATCTGCCCGCGTCCCAAGCGGAAGCGTCCATACGTGGCGTCGCCTTCTTCGTGAGGTGTGCCGAAACGTCCGAAGTAACGGAGCACATCTTCTCTGGTGGCAAAGCCGGCACCATCATCACTGCAGGTGAACCCCTTACCGTCCATAGTCAGAGCAACTGTGGTGGCTTGTGCATCTATGGAGTTCATCAATAGCTCAATAAGCGCCTTGCCAATAGACCCTGCCTGGCTGTAGATGATGTGGTGGATAATCTGCGGGTCAAGCTCAAAGGGTCGTAGCATGATCAATCTCCAGATTGTTTGTCTTTGAACGTGGTATAGCCACAATTAGTTTGATCAGTTTGATGTTCCAGGGATTGGATCACATGCGTTTTCAGGTGTGAAAATCGAACAATTAGGAAACAACTAATAGTTGCCCTTTCCCCGGTCACATCACAGCCAGAAAACAACCACCTTCTTTCCCTTTTCTACGGCTATCTGGCAAGGAATGCTCTCCACGGAAGCGAGCTTCTGAAGAACCGCTTCACGATTTTTATCCTTTCGGTACAACCATCCTACAACGCATTCCTGCCCTTCGATCCAGATGCCTACTGCCTGATCGTCAAACCGGTTTTCTGGATCTCGTGCAATCCTGGCTACATGCTTTGAAGGAATAGCCTTCAGCCCGGAACGTCCAGGGAACTCCTGATTAAAAGCCAGATTGGACACTCTACGCATTTTTAAGCCCACCTTCGCATACTGGCTTCCAGAGCCACGGGAAAGTCCATCACATCGTCCACAACACCCACTTCAACAGGTACTTCACCCACATCATATCTGCCGCAACAGTAATATCTGGCACACAGCATTTTCGGCAGCATGCCTGCGTGCAGGACATGCTCCCACTGATCATCCAAAAACCCTACGGTGCCGAGGTCGTGCAGAATATTGGCTTTGTCTTGCGGCGTAGCCGTCCAGTCTGCACAGACAATGCGGCCCGCCGGTATAAGTCCGGATAGCGAGATCGCACGGGACTTGCGCTGCTCTTCGCCAATGGCTGTCACGACCCAAACTTCGAAGCCCATATCTTCCAGGGCATAAATCAGGTTTTTAGCATCCGGCAAAAGGGGTATACCCGACCAGAACACCGCATCCTGAGCCAGATCATTCCAGAAACCATCAATGCCATAGCGTGCTGACAGTTGAAAGCTATCAGCTAGTACCGGCAGCTTTCGTCCCAGCTTGTACTCCATGTGACGCTGAAAATGCCGATCAAAATCCAGTAAAACGCCGTCGGCATCCAGGGCAATTTTTCTGCGTATCACGAACCTTCCCCTTGTGCTCCGTCAGATAAATCTTCCTGTTCCCCGTCAGTAAATGGCAGATGACTTCCGTGGACAGCCTCCCACTCCCAGTCAATATCCTCATCGGAATCCGTGGACACCAGATCATCCGGCGTCAGCTCCACTTCCTCACCATTCAAGTCATAACCAATAATACTTTCTTGCTGTTTTTCCATGCTGTGTCTCCTTTGCAAAAAATAGTTTGTCGATTTGCCGCGTTAAAAATATAAAATCAACCATTGTCGCCAAACAACAGGCTATACATCTGCTTCAATAATAAACCCATCCAAATTATTTTCTTTCATAAATAATTTTGGGTCAATTTTAACGTGATCTGACCTGGATTCTTTTTTTAATTCGTCAATGGTTACTTTGCCTTTTATATTGAGAATCTTTACCCATTCCCCATCCAAATAATTTTGTGCGTCTCCCAGGAACACAACCGCTGAACCGTCAGGAAGAACATCGAGAGTGGCTTTGATTTTATCAAACAACGGGGTCGGTCCTTCTGTCACTTCCTGTATAATGCGCAATGTGTATTTTATAGGCAGAGAGAGCAATGCGGTAACAGTGCCAGAACCCACGTTGGTAAAATAAAACTCATCGCCGTTACGTTGTCCACCCGCAACGCAGCAATATATTTTTTTATGGTTATATATCAGTTGATATAGAAGCGCCATATAGGTTTCACCGGGCTTTTTTACGTCTTCCGGGATGGATTCATCAGGCATTACACCACCTATAACATATCGGCAGTCTATCTTCTTCTGATTCCCATAATCGCCTTTCAATTTCCGAATCTTTGCTTGTCCCATTCCACATCTGCTCCTATAAACCTGTACGAATCAAAGGATACTTTTTCGACTCATCGTAGCACCGCCGGTCTCGTCACTCGATGCCAGTGTCCTTGTCCTTGCCATCTTTCCGGGTAGACGAACGTCCGGCAGATCGCCGTTCCTGTTCCACCCGTTTCCTTTCTTTTTCCTGCTGCTCCTGTTCCAGCCGCGACTTCTTTTCCTTTTCCTTCTCCCGTTCCCGCTGGCGTTCCAGCAACTGATGATGCCAGTGGCGTTGGAATCCGGTATTGGCATTGGGGTCCGGCTTCTGCCCGGCGTCCAGGGCATCATCCAGGGCCTGCGGGGGAATCGGCAGCGCAGACTTCACCTTGTCCGCTATCTCCAGCCCGTAATCCTGTACCCGGGTGTAGCGGACCGTCCTGCCATCTTTCTCGAACGCCTTGCCCTCGATGGCGACCAGGTGCCGAAGCGGCAGTGCTCCAGCAGCGCGAGCCTTCTCTATCCGGTTATCCTGATACACAATATGCGCCCGGTAGTCCGTGCCCTCTATCAGGACAAAACTCCGGTCATACTGTTCATCAAGCCCGGTGCCGAGAACACGGCCAACCAGACGCTCTTCCGGCCGGATCTTCGTCACCTGCGGCACGCAGCGGGGTTCCGTCATCAGCGCCCGTGACTTCGCCACCATCTCGGTGCGGGTACGCAGTCCCTGCAAATCACGCAGCCCTTTGGTCCATCCGTGATCCAGTACCCAGGCACTATGGCTCACTTTCTCGGCCAGCCCCATGCGTTCCAGGGCCTCCAGCCGGCCCATGCGCCGCCGCTGACGTTCATAACCCCGGCTTTCCGGGAGCAGTGGTGTTTCCACGACAGCCGACCGTCCATCAGGCAGGGGCCTGGCCACGGCTTCGATGTCCCGGTCCAGGGGCGTCAACCGGTGGGCCTCCATTTCCCGCTGGCGGGTTTTCTCGATCTCGGCGGGACTGCGGTAGCCCAGGTGTTCGGTGGCCACTTCGGATGCCAGATTGCGCATACCGCGCTGAAGCAGTTCCCGGGGGATCTGCAGGTTGCCGTTACCGCGCAACAGCACATGCGCGTGCGGGTGTGCCGTGTTGTAGTGGGCCACTCCCATCCATTCGATACCGGTCTCCCGCAGGTGCGGGGCAAGACGGGCTATGTACTCCCGCGTGAATGACTTGAGGTCCATGCGGTCGCCGTCTTCCGGAGAGATGATCACCTTGAACAGGCGGGGGTCGTCAGCCAGCTGCCAGTCATTCAAACGTTTGTGCAGGGATACGTCATCGGATTGCACGTCGAATCCCGTTCCGGCGCTCCTGTCTTCCTGGGTGCCCTCGCGCTCCAGGTACTTGCCATGGGCGGCCCATTGACCGGGTTTGCGGTTGCTGACATAGGAAACCTTGATTGTCACCCTGCGGGCCGCCTCTTTCATCGGCGGGCCTTTCGGGATCGGGCGAATGGGATGCCGGCCATTGATGAGCTTGTTGCCGGCTGCAAGCCTGCTCGTCTGTCCTGCGGCCCGGGCGATTTTCGCTATGCTTCGTCCATGCAGATTCACACGCTCCTGGATGACTCGCCGGACTACTCGCGCCGCCTGGGGGCGGCCACGGGAGCGTTCGTCATCGTCAATGGTCTTGCCACGGACGAAACTCTTGCCAGATACGGAAGTGTCGGAACGTTTCTCTGTCATGTCGGGGTATAGCAGAAGTTCGGTGACAGAACGGCGGCATCAGGAAATCACCAACATGGTGAATATGTTCCGCAATTGCCATTCACGAAAACATTTTCAGTTGCTGTCTTTGCAAAAGTGGTTTGTGGTAGATACGGTTGCGTATCAACCACTCCCGGTTTTCCTGAATCCTCGCCGTTGCCATGGCCGCATATTCCGGATTCGCTTCGATGATCCGCCAATCACGTCCGAGACTTTCTGCAACGATAGCGACGGTGCCGGACCCGCCAAAGGGGTCCAGCACCACGGCAGGGATGGGATCGGCGGCGTCGCACTGGCATCCCGGTTGCCATCCGTCCGTGCGCAAAGTTATCGCACGCGGCCCCGTCTCCACTTTCGCCAACACCTCACGCGCCGCGTTGGCCTTTCCTCTGTAAAAAGAGGAACCGTTCTTTCGCACCCAGGGCGTGCCGCAGGTGGGGCAAACCCCCTTTTCAGATGTTCCGGCGCGAATCATGGGGTCTACCAGACCCGGAGGGAACACGGCAAAATGGGCGCCATGGAAAGGCTTTGTCGAAACATTCCAAACATCGCGCTGATTGCGCATACTATTGGCAAAAACCGTGTCCTTACGATTCGGCCGGTGCGTTCCTGCGGATTGTCCGGGAATGCATTGTTCCCGTTTACTGCCGACTCTGCGAAAAGACCCCGCTTGCGCGGATTGCAGGCTGACCGTCGGCTCCTGTACGGCAATATGGTCGTAAAAATACCGCTGCGATTTCGAGAGCAAAAAAACCATCTCGTGGGAGCGCGTCGGGCGGTCTTTTACGGACTCCGGCATGGCATTAGGCTTGACCCAGACGATATCAGATCGCAGAAACCAGCCGTCTGCTTGTAGGGCCAATGCCGCCCGCCAGGGAATACCCATAAGGTCTTTGGGCTTAATACCGGAGGGTCTGCGGGCCGCAGGTCCATGCCGTGCACTGACAACTTTTTATCAATGTCACGAGTGCTGTGATTGCCCGACACATAGCTGTCGCCCAGATTCAGCCAGAGCGTGCCGTCGTAACGCAGTACCCGGTGTGCTTCCCGGAAGACTTGCACCAGATGCCCGATATAGAGCGCCGGATCGGGTTCCAGTCCCAGGCAGCCGCGCCACGCGCCGCATTTGCGACAGAATTGTCCATGAGCGTGTTTTTTATGATTTCCGTTGGACGTGCGCGATGCTTCTGCGTAGCTGCGATCCGTCGTGCGCGTTTTCCCATGTACGGTTTCCTGGCGAATATCGTGGGCTTCCGTCCATTCGCCCCAGTCGTGGTCACAGTCCGTGAACGTCTCATGGTTGGCATGCGCCGGAACTGACATAGATGGCAGCCCAGCCATCGGCGCATACCGCACGGGTGCCCAGATGACGGGTTCCAGTCCATAATCTCGCAGTCCGTAATAGGGCGGGCTGGTAATGATGCAGTGAACGCTTTCGTCCGGTAGATCACGCAGGCGGTCCAGAACGTGCTCCTGGAGAATCACGGGCGCTCCTTTGCCGTGATCGCATTCACCAGCTTGCGTACTGCAAAAAGACACTCGGCGGCAGTATGGGCGATTGGGCCATTTTTCGGGTCGCGGATGACGCGCCGGAGAACGGCCTCGAACGCCTCGCAGTCCGGCAGTACGGACTTGCAGTCGGCGGGTTTGCACCCCGCAAGGGGCTTGCAGTCGCGGCTCATGCCGCGCTCTCCCTGGACGCTTCCCGGATGAACGCCTGCAGCCACGCCGGATCGTTCCACGCGCCCTCACGCACCATGCAGTCAATCAATTTCTGAACAACGTTGCCATCCACACTGTCTGCCCACTCATGGAAATCCGGATCATCATCGTACGCATCGATGAGCGACCCCATGGCAAGGGCATAACCCACCGGCAAATGACTGGCATCGACATGTCGAAAAACACGCTCGGCGATATGTTGAATGTTGGCCATCAATCGCCCTCCGCGCGGTGTAACGGAATAGCGGGTTTGATACCGACACACTTCCAGTTCAGCGACTTCCAGGCGACGGTGGCCGCCTCGATGCCGGAAAAGAGGGAAAGGTAACGCATCAATTCCCCCGCTCATGCGGCACGGAAACAACATCCGGAGCCCGCGTACTCAGTACACAGCCGTCTTTCAGTCTCTGGTTTTCCCTTTTGAGCCTTTCTTTTTCTTTTACCAGACGATCTATCTTTTCCCGGAAGGCCCTGACATCTTTCAGCCGTATCCATTCATTTTCATAACGCGCACATTCAATCTCCGCGCAAGCCTCAAGCAATGCACCGCGCATGGATTCGATGATTCCGGTGTCCACAACCGGATTTCCGGTCAATGGAACCGCCGCTATCCTTTTCCAGAGAATATGAGTTTGGATTTTCATGGCGGGGTATAGCAGAAAGTCGTGGGGATTTTCAGGACAGCCTGCCCGCGCACGAATCAGAACAAGGACATCTGTCCAGGTTCCGGCTCTCTTTGACTTTCGTCATCAATGATACGGGCCAGCGCCACTACCGCCTGACGCTCCCCGGTATACTGGGCCAGCGTTGCGCCCGCCCCGGCGCTTCCCAGATTCTGCATGGCGATCTGCACGATTTCCTGCTGGTCATTACGCTGGTGAAAGTGTACCAGTGTGTTTTCGACCATATTCCGCGCCCATTTTTCACACAGCCGATCGGTAACGGGCTGCATGGCAAGAAAATGCCGATACCATGCAGCATAGGCTGAAACCCAGATGTCACGATCAGCAGATGCTGCTACCTGACAATATTCGCGACGAGGCATTTACACGAGTTACTGAGCAGCTTTATCGAACCGCTCTAAAATGGAATATCGTTATCAAAATCTTCCATCGGCGGGGGTGGGGTGTCCCGTTTGCTGGTTCCGTTGTCGGTCGGAGCTGAAGCATGACTGCCTGTTGATTCACTGGATGCCTCTGCGGGGGTGCGACGACCGCCAACCAGCGTCATCCGGTCTCCAACAATCTTCGTGGTATAACGGTCAATCCCGTCCTTATCCTTCCATTTCTCGGTCTGCAGACGCCCCTCGATATACACTTCCGAACCCTTGCGCAGGTACTCCCCGGCAACTTCCGCCTGCTTGTTCCACAACTGGACCCTGTGCCACTCCGTGCGCTCCTGGGGATTCCCGTCCCGGTCCTTGTATTTCTCGCTCGTGGCTACCGACAACTGCGCCACTGCCGTTCCGTTCGGGGTATACCGCAGCTCCACATCTTGTCCGAGCCGTCCCAATATGATCGCTTTGTTTACACCTGCCATGATTTGCTCCTTTCATTGCCAATACCCAAACAGCACAACGGGTCTCATCCCGGCGCTGTCTGGGTATAGCAGGAAGTCGGTGGCAAATGGCTTAGACAGACTGACAGGCCATGATTCCACGACTGCACAAGCGCCAGGGCATCCCGGCCGATGTGCTGTTTGCAGAAACGCCCGCAAGTTAAACGTCTGCAATAGCAAGGGCAATGGCATGTACCATGACCCGAATCCCTTCCCAATTGGGATGTACCTCATCCGTCCAGAAATACTGCGGATGATCCCTGCTCAAGAAATCCCAGCGCACCAGATGCACATTGGGATAGGTGGCCGCCGTCTGCAGGTAAAGCTGCTGCACTTCATGCTCCCAGGGCCGGGGCATTTCCGGCATGACCAGAAACACCTGGCGTGGGCCAGTCATTTTCAGCAGTTGCTCCATGTCCGCAGGCGATACTTCACCATTCGTCCCCAACTCGATGACCACATCGCCAACACCACGGGTGACACCCGCCTGTTGCAGGCTCTTCCAGATAGGTAATGCACTGGAGAATTGTCTGCCTACCCGTCCGCTAATCAGCGCATTGGGAAACACATGCGCAAAATAGCCAGACCAGCCGGTCAAAATGCTGTCGCCGATGAAAATCACTCCGACCGGATAGCGTCTGGGAAAACGTAGCACCGAACGAGCGTCCAGCACATAATCCGGACTGGGAGACTGGGCAAAATCCTTGTGCGCATCGATAATCGCCATACGGTCCAGGTAACGTTCCGGGTGTGCAATGGCAGGGCACGAGATGACCAGCAGCATGACCCAAAGCAGCCGGTTTACTTTTTCGATAAATCCCATCCCTGATGATCGCCTGTTCAGCACTCCCTTGCGTCGCGGTATAGCATGGAGTCGGTGGCGACAGTTTGGCTGCTATCCTTTCTGAAAGATCAGGGGGCCGCTACCGACCAATGAACAGAAACAGAAATCCGGGCAGAGAACGCTATAACTTAGGGTTCCCCCTTTATCTTGCGTTAATAAAAAAACATCCAGAAAGAGGTTAGAAAAGGTTTCGGATTGTTTTTCCGGGTTTCCCGAAGGCTTTCCAGCCGACTCCACGGATAGCTGCTCTTATTATGGTGGCATAACTGCCGGAAGTATCGCGATACTCATGGCATAAATGCCACCATTTTTAAGCTATACCCAGGCAGTCAGAAACCAGGAAAGGAAACAGCATGCGCCGTCCACGCAAACGTAAAACCCGTACCATCGAAGAACGGATATGGAAATTCCAGGATGAAAAATCCGCCCGTCCAGTCACTATCAATGCCGGGCAGAAAACGCTTGTCATGTTGCAGGGCCTTGCCAGACAGGGAACCTTCCATACATCCTGCGGACGACTGCTACAGTTCGTTCTCGAACACGCCACCAAAGGCACAGACGGAAACTGGTACTACCTGGGACCCGTCAACCTGGCAGCAGACGCCGCCAACGTGGAACACAAACAGGCCTTGCGCTGCATGAAACGCTTCGTCGAAAACGGCGTACTGGAAAAAATTGATAGGGAAGGGGGGAGAAAGGTGAAACCGTACCGGATCCTGATCCGTTAGCTAAAACACAACCAGGACACTAGACTGCGGCAAGTTCCGCATTCCGAAGAGCCAGAGGCTTGTATTTCGGTCCCAGAATGTAGTTCTTCAGCACGGCATATCCCATGGCCTGCAATACCGGCGCAGGCAGCCATACGTTCAGGGAAACCATGTCATCAAAAGCATCCAGCACCAGGATGGTCAGATTCTCATCAGGACAATAATGGTCCATGCACCCCTTGAACCGGCGACGAGCCGAAGGGGACTCATAAGCAAGCTTGGCAAAATACCTCAAATGAAACAGCGTAGAATAAAACGGACTTGGGAACGTCGGCAGGACAAAGGAACGGTGTGTTTCCGGAATCTGGTCGTCACGATGTGGCAAACACCGGACATTCCTGGCGTACACAGCCATATCCGTGGACAAGCCGGTAAAACGCAGATACTCCAGAATCCAGCCGCCTCCCGCAAAAGATTCAGATTCCTTGTCTGCCGGAAGCACCAAGGAAAAAAGCGCACTGGAAAACTCGTCCATGGAAAAATCCAGGACCCTTGGCGGTTCGATAATTACCCCATGGTCCCACAGGGCAGCCTCGGTATCCCATAACTTCATCGGCGGATATGGAAAGACGTGACAGGCAAGGTCCATCTCGTTCACGAGGCACCCCCAAGATCATCAAACAACTGAAAGGCCACCTGATGGTTCTGGCTGGCCTGCGCAGTCGGAGATATCCATAGACACTCCGTCCTCGATCTTTCAACCCGTGCTCCACGATATTTGCGGGTGTGCCCGGAAACCCGAAGCTCCAGATCGAATTCCCTGCGCACCCATCCGGCATCTTCAAGCGGGGTATACACATCACTCGGATATCCGGAAAGCAGCACCATGCCCTTGACCTGCAACAGCAAGGCCACTAACCGGTCATGGAAACCGTCGTCAGTTTCTACCTGATATGTACCACGATCACCGGCAGGCCGGTTCACTGTTTTGCTCGCCCGCGTGCTATCCACATAAGGAGGGTCCAGATAGAAAAGTGTCCCCCGGTCATCCCATCGGGTGATCACAGAAAGGGCATCGTCAGATTCTATGGCCACGTCGCGCAAACGCCTTGCCACCGACATCATCTTGTCGATCCGCCCACGAAAAGCCACATTCTGGTCCCGGACACGGGAAACCCCCCAGGAAACCTTTTCCCTGCGCAGTGCCCCTGTGCCACCAAAACCCTGGCCTTGTGCCACAAAAAAAGCCCAGGCCTGCACTACCGGGTCCGGGTCGTCCAGAGAATCAATGGCCAACTCATATTCCTCGCGGGAATAGGGTGTCCACTCCAGACGGTCCAGTAACAACTTCCGCTCCTCGGGGTTCTGCAGAACCCGAAAGAAATTGGTAAGCCAATGGCTCGCGTCATTGTACACTTCCACATCAGAAGGCTGTTTGGACAGCAGAACCGCAGCCGAACCGCCAAAGGGCTCCACATAGGCCGTGTGCGCGGGAAATAGATGAATAATGTCACCAGCAAGTCGGCTCTTGCTGCCCATCCACGGAAAGGGCGCTACCGACCGGTACCATGCTATCTCTGGAATCAATGTGTCAGGACAATCCAATGAAATACACCTCGTATCTTCGCATCCTGACGGTATAGCCAAGATTCGGTGGTGGATTTATTCGATTTCTTCGGCCTCCCGACGAACCTGTTCTTTCCGGTCCGGTGTCTTTGTCTGTTCCTGACGCACCAGTGTTCTTGTGTCTGTGGAGAGCCGCTGAATAGCCTTTTCGGAAAGCGCTTGATCCTGACCCTGCAGGACCGCCTGCCCGAGCTTCGTCAGGGTGGTTTCGATGGCTCTTTGTGCGGAACCGCGCCCGTGATATGCACCGGGAATGGCCCGCATCACAAAGTGTGCAGGAATCTCGCCGGTTTCTACCCCTTGCCGGATCGCTTTTTCAGCCGTAATAGCCTGCCCCTTGCGGGCAAAATGGATTCCATGTCCCTCGTCCAGAAGCACACGGAAAATTATATACTGCCGATCATTCAGGATTTCTGCTGCGGCATTCTGGAGTTTTTGCTCCTGATCTTCAGATACGTTGTGCGTTTCTGTTATCTGTGTACCAAGCTTTGCGAGAAAATCATCTGCCACTTCATAACTACTATCCGCTTGGCGGACCCTGGCGTTTTCATCATCCAGGGAAACATCGCGCAGATGCCCGGACTCCACCATATGCGCCCGCTTCTGCCAGTCGATGAAGTCCCGGACCCCATCTTGCAACCCATGTTTAATGACCGCCTGGGCCACCCCACGATTTGCCACTATGTATGCCTGGTCCCTTGTTAGTCCGGCATCCTGCATGAAATCTCGGACGGCGGAGGCATGCGCAGCACGGAACTCCCGGACCGTCTCCGGCGACGGGCAGTATTCAGAAAAGTCCAGCCCGCGAAGCTGCAGGGAAACCGTAGCGGCGAGTTCCGTTGCATAGGCCCTGGCGCGGATTTTTTCATCCTGGTCCAGGCGCGACACGGAACAGGACAACATTTCCGCACGGGCAAGCAATGATTGCCGATCTTCCTCAACGGCATCCCGTGCCCGTGCCCGCAGCGTATTCGCGCGGGTCTTTCGCAAATCCGGCAGACGATCCCATAACTCGGCCATTTGCTGATCCGCGTCCAGCCCGCTCAAAGCAGCAAGCAGATGGAACACCTGCTTGTCCTGCTGGTACTCGTTCTGTCGGTCCGCTGGCAACCCGGATTCCCGTACAATGCTGTCAATTGTTTGCATCCGCCACCTCCGCGATACAGGCTTGCCTTGGTATAGCGCAGGACTGGCGGGGTGATCAGAATCAACAAAATCGTTTTTTGCGAATCGTGACAGGAATTTTTCTGGACGTCTCATCGGCTACCTGACGGATTTTCGCCGGCGCAGTCTTTATGTATCTAAACGTGAATATGTTAATGGGCCGGTGCTTCGTTTCTATGTAGTGACGCATCATCACCTTCTCTGCAACAGGCAAGTTTCTAAGCCATGATTCAGGCACGTTATAGCTCGCTTCCAGATCCCAAATGACAACAAGCACAACAAAAATCATCCCGCCAATAATCCCAAGGGTATTACCAATCTTTTCGTTTTCTCTAAAGAAAAACCACCCAAGCAGATAAGACAAAGCGCCAACTCCCAGCATGGAAAAAAGGATTGTCGCATTAAAAAACCATAAAATATCGCCCATTTAATGCTCTCTACGAATCCAGACCCGGAAATTGCGATACACTTGACGTACTTCCAACACTAGAACCCACACCAGTAATAAGCCTACGGCGGCGGGAATCACCAGCCAGATCCAGGCGAAAAACGAAAGGTCAGCGGGCATCGTTTTCCTGTTCTGAATTGCACGGACAACCTATATAACTTTCCAGCAAACAAATCTTTTCCCTAAGCCGCTCGATCTCATCTGCCGCTTCTTCCGCAATCGAAAGATCGTCGTGCTGGTAGTTGGCCAGGGCGCGAAGCCTGTTTGCAAGATCATCAGCCATGATCTACCCCTGTTATTTCATCCCATCGGGCACACAAAAGATCAAAATAATCCGACGAAGAACAAGAACCTGAATAAAAGCCCAGTGCCCACCCATCGTTCACTTCTACCAAGGCTACCTTGCCGTCATCCAGCACTCCTAAGTCTATGCTGTATCCTGCCGGAGCATCCTGATACTGCTTCGCCATTTCACTTGCCGCATAGTGCAGCATCATCTCCAAAACAGGATCTTCCGCATCATTATCGTCGTAGCGACCCGCACCCAAGACCTTGCCGTTGCAAACGTAGTACCGCCATTCCTGGGTAAATGACACTGGATCCGCGCACCAAAGCACATCATTTGCTGGTAAGTCTTTCAGAGCGATTTCCTGTCCATCACCATCCGGCCATACGAAGCCTGTAAACAGCTTTTGGCGAGCGGAAGGTTTCACAAAAACCCTGCGGCCATTCGCCAAGACATTTCCTGCCGTATCCAGCCAGGTTTCCCTATGCAAGAACTCGCGCAAACACTCCGGATAGGTCGATACATAAGACGGGTCCATTTGCTGATGAATCATTGCTGCCAGACAAAACCCCACCGAACCGACCGGCATCCATCCAGATTTCGGGAGATTCCCAATATCCTCTATGGAAGCGAGCGTAAGGCGATCCGCATGGGCGCGAACAGCGATGCCCGCCCGCAAAGATGAATTACGCTGTAAAACCACTTCCCGTTTTTTGACCATCGGAATTAGCCCTCTTGATTTGTCTCGGAAACCGCCTCACCAGCTCCGTCCAGATGTTCCTCTGGCGTGCCATGATCTTCCTCATGGCAATAATCCGGCGGCGGGGTCTGTTCGCCTGGTTCGCGCCAACTGGGTGCGCCACAAAACAGGCAGCGGTACGGTGGATTCATGGTTTTGCTCTATGAAGCATTTTAATCTGGTAAGTATCTGGCCCGATTTGTGTTATCTGAGCGCGACCGTGAATAATTTTGTTTCGGACCCTTATATAAGGCTTTGGTAAATTCTTTGTTTGCACCATTTTGGCAAAAGCCGCATCTTGACGCTTTTCTTTGGCAATCTGCGTCGCTGTCAGTGGAATAGGCATTTCAAAGAGTACCGGCGTTCCCCGCACGAATTGAATATTTTTCACTATTGGTTTGGAAGCATTAACAGAAACAGGCATGGACGGCATCAACGTAGACATGAACTCTAAAACAGACACGACGATGATCACGGCAAGCAGTAAAATGAATCCCTTTTTCTTGTCGCTGTAACGCTCCCAATGGGGCCGCATCACATTTTCTACCATGAACAGCACCAGATAGCCCACTACAAAAAACAATCCGACAGCGAGCAGGATTATCCAGAAGATATACAGCGAAAAAGGGTGCAGGGCGAAAAACCGCGTCACGCCGTCCAGATTGGCAGAAAAACGGAAACCGGAGAACGCACAAAAAGTCATGAAAAGCCCGAGGGTTATCATCCAGGGCATAAAAAACAGTTCTGTTAATCTTCTAAACATATTACCGTCCCATAAGCCATCATCACCCGGATCCCCCGTTCATCCACCATCGGGACCAGACGCACGCCGATAACTGCCTTAGCACCCAATGTACGGGCCTTCTCTTGCAGCATATCCAGCGTATCGTCCGGCTGGCGGGAAAAGCATTCGCCATAATACGCCCGGTTCATCACGGTAATGATTTGCGTGTTTGGCGATTCCTGAATGGAATCTGTTGTGGACAAGGGTATTTTCTGCGCTTCAACGGGTTCTGATCTCATACCCATATTCCTCCTGACTGATAGGTTGGCAGCTTTAATTTGAACCCCACACCCGGACCGTAAAGCGCCTCAAACTCACCTAAAAGATTGTGAAGATTGGTGACACCCAATCCCAAATCTACATTCATGTTGTAAAATTTCACGAAGATAGGGGCGCATGATTCGCAAACAACCCAGGACGCTAGAGGAACCTCATCGCCATAGATGCGCTCTTCGACCTCATTGGCGTAATCTCGCCAACGCTCCACCTGGATATATTTCGCACCGCGCCGGACCACATCACCGCATGAACAGCATCGTTTGCCCCTATTCTTGTCATAGGGCAAAAGACGCATGTTTGCGCTCCACCACCACGCCGCACCGTCGCATTCTATGGCACAAGAAATAGTCATGGTTCTCTCCTCTTACTGATCACAAAGCCCGTAAGAAAATGCACAAGCTGGCAGGTTTAGATCCACATCAGCAAACAAGCTCATCGGGCCATTTTTATCATTGGCCCAAAATACCTTCCCTTTCCTTATATTCTTCGACCATGTATGGATGGCCTTTTATCATTATCTTCTCAACGACGTTCGGATGACCGGTTATGATTATGATGGATTTATGATTGGACTGATAAATGAGTGAAGAAGAAAAAATGACAATAAATACCATCATAAGTAACACCAAGCGCCATTTTTTAAGTTCATGATAAAGATCGGTCATGTTGTGATCCTCCATCCTCGCCCCGGTCGATCGCCTTTCTTGGCGCATCCAGGGTAGACGTACCGGGGGTTTCCCTTCTTGTTGAGATATCGGGTAAATAAATTTCATGATTGATATTCCCTCATGACAAACCATTCTCAGCTAATCTAAGTTTGGTGATGCAAGTAATTAATCATTTTTTTCGCCTTATCGTCTGCCCATTGGGACATCTCATTTCCATCTATATCTCCAGCGCCTATTAAGCGCCATATAGCATGGTAAACATCACCGCATTCGCGTGTCAGCGATTCACGATTAGTGGGGCCGCCGTCCGGGTGTACGCTTTCGTAGCCGTGCCGCAGTATTTTTCCAACAGCCTGTACCACTTCTCCGCACTCTTCAGCTAGTAAAGCCAGTCGCTCGGCTTCGGCTGGAGTCAATCGGTTAAAGGGTTCCATTTTTCCCATATCTAGCTGCTCCTTAGTCATCGGTTAAAACTTCCTTTTCTAATCGCCAAGCACGAAATCTTAATTTTTAACATGAGTGGCACGCTGGCCCTTGATGGGCAGATCCATCATGGAATTTAGATACCCCTTTTTTATCATAAAGGACACCCGCCACATTCAGCGCTACAATTGTTTCTACGTCAGTTTGTGCAAGTTCCCTAAGTTTTAATTGCAGTTTTTCGCCGCATCCAATACCCCAATCATGATCGCGGGCATAACTCAAGAGGACCGGATATAGGGATAACAGCGCCAGTAATTCCTTTGCAAAGCGATCTTTGACGCTATCAAACACTTCCTCGCCATGTCTTGTTGTGCCAATTTGTACCGTATGATGAGCATTCGATAGGATGGCAGCCGCCGTTTCAGAATCGACACTTCCAATATCCGGGGTTGTTTCTGTCGGCAACAGCTTCAAAATGGCCATAGATGTTCGCCAGGCCATCGCTTGTACATTTGTGTCGCTTATCCTTTCTGTGATTTCGGTCCATGCTTCAGTAAGCGGCATTTTCATAGCAATAGCAGAAGCATTCCTAATACCCTCCGCATAACCATCCTTGAAATCTGCATTTCTGGCAATTTCAGGTGAATGAGGTAAATTGGCGTTCATGATGGAAACTCCTTAATATCTAGTGGGTTAGATTTATGTGGCATAATTCATCAAAAAAGCCCGCCCATAAGACGGGCAAACAACCGCACTCTGGGAGAGTGGCACCGCAAAACTAATGCACCGCAAAGGCTTCCGGCTTCGCCTGGTCCGGAGCGCAAATGACCCGGCTCCAGAGATCCCAGATGGCAGGCTTGGCACACAACAGCCGGTATCCCCGGAAATACAGTTCTTCGGGCGTTGCCCAGAAGTCCACGACAGAGCCTTGGATATGCAGTTTCACCAAACCATCCACCGACTCTGTTTTCAGAACGGGCAGGATGGTTCCATTATGACGGCGCACAAGTCCCGCAAACTGCTTTAGATGTGAAATCTGCATATCCAATACTCCCTAAAAAAGCCCGTCCCGAAAGACGGGCAATAGCCGCAAAACAACCGCCTAAAAAATCAACCTGCTGCCCGAGAGAAAATAGTTGGCAGGGAATCAGCCACAAACATGTGCGCCGTGGTATCCATCAGCCAGGCAATATCACTGTCTGTACGCTTATCAAGCTGAAACCAGCTCTCCAGCACATCCAGCACGGGAACATCCAGATCATTCATGCTTTCCAGCACCTGATAGATGGCAGCACCTACAGCAACCCGCTCTGCACGTTGCAGGTCAAGGTCGCAATACAAGTCAATGACTTCCTGCTGATTTGCCTTGTGGCCAAGAGAAGGGAGCCTGTGCAGTGTCTGTGCTATGCCGCCAATAAACTCCCGCAGCCAGGATACAGCCGCAGCCGGGTCTTTTTGGAAACGCCCATTCACCAGGATCGTGTCAGGCCAGTTGTCCTGACGATTCGACGCCACACCCTGCGCCTCTAGTACCGCAACCTGGAACACCTGGCTGAAAAACCGGACAACGATAGCCTGCACAAGGGTTTCCGTTGGCTGAATAACTGTTTCCGTTTGTTGTTCGTACATGGTTATCCCCTATAGCGTTTAATGCAGAGTCCCGTTAGAACCATGGATTTCACCAGATGGCGATACGCTCTGAACGATCCCAATCCCGGGCAGACTGTCTCCCGGTCGTACCTGTTCCGTCTGTCCGTGGATAGACACCCAGGCAATCCCGTTTGCCGCACCCAGCACCTGCACTAACGGTTTTGTTCTGACCGGTGCAGGTGCCACCTGTGCGGGTTTGGCAGGAGCCGCAGGAACCGTCTGAACGATAGTCCGGTACACGACGCGGGGTTTTTCGGCGGCGGCTTTGACGGCGGCAGCCTTCACCGTAGCCATCTCGCTTTTCAGCGCCGTCAGTTCCGCCTTCAGCTTCCTGATTTCGGAGTCAGGGGCGGACGATTTTCCGGTTGTCGCAGAGATGCCGGGAGTCGCTGACGCATCGGGAGATATCTGCGTTACTCGATTGTTTGGAACCACAACATCGGGCGCCACTCTGTGTGCAGCATTTCCCGTCAATTCCGGTTTCGGAACAGTTGGGGTAGTGACTGTATGAGGAATGGCGGGGGAGTCTGTATGAACGGGCACGTTTTCAGGATCTGAGGGAACCGTAGGTCTGACCGTATTCGTTGCAGCCTGCAGCATCGGCACATCAGCGCGGAAAGGAATATCAACCTTGCGCTCCATGGCTACATAGGCAGTGCCCAGTACAGCGACGATCCCAAGCGCTACCAATACCCAAATCACAGGCTTCCTCTTACCAACGCCTTTCTGCGTCTGCGGAATTTCGGCTTCCACAGATGGGCGCTGGGTATCGTCTGTCCTGGCAGACCGTTTCTTGAGGAGTGATGCAATACTGGCCCCAATATTACTCATAAATACTGCTCCTTTTTTACCCTTTGTCGGGTATAGCGCGGCGGGTATCGGTTCCCGTACGCCGATCAGTCCGTTTTTCCGTTATGATTATTGACGATGATGGTCTGCGGCTGCGCATCCACTGACAATGCCCAGACCAGAGCCACTACCCAACCAACCACCAACCATCCCAAGAAAAAATTCAAAGCCGTAATAGCAGCAACGTTGTTTTTCTTTCGACGTATGGCAATGATTGTTGGAAGGAAGTAGATGATTACCACAAAAATTAAAAGAACAATTATAAATAGCGTCGTCATTTCGCGGACTCCTGTTTGATAAATGTGAATTATCCAAACCGATATGATGGGTTAAATGAAAATTTCTCTAGTAACCTGGTATAGCGCAGATGGTCTCACCGCGCCGATAATTTATTGGTTCTTAGAATCTTCTCCTTAAAAATCAGAACGGCAACTGCGCGTTGGACATCTGTATTGAATCAAGCGCCGCCTGCACATTCGTATATTCCCGCGTTTCTTTTCCGGTTTTTAACCATGCGCGGCCAGAAATGCTCCCACGTTTCAGGACAATGTGTTCGCCGGTAACTTTGTCAACGCGATTAGTGATGGTTACACGTTTTTCCTTGTGATAAGGATTAAATTTCGGGCTTATAAATTGCATGATGTTCTCCTTAATTAAGCTGCAGGGCTGGGCGTCAAACCATGACGCTCAGGGAATGGGATGACTTCGGCGTTTTCGCTGCGCTGAAGGTTCTGTGTGATCCTTTCTGAGTACCGCCCGCTGGCGTCTGTGCCGCAGTTTTCGGCAAGCCAGCAAAGGCGGTCCATTTCATGGGCGGGAATGAAGACAATGGTTTTAGTATTCATGGTTTGTGCTCCCATTGGTTGGTGCCGATGGAAGTCATAGTAGCGATACGCTACCGGATAGTCAATAGCGAATCGCTACCAGAAAAATAATAAAATTTTTCTATGCGTCCCTCCGTAGAATTTGGGCAATAAAAAACCGCCCAGAGGCGGCTTTAATCAGCGCTGATACTTGCAGTTTATCTTATTTCTCTTTTGCTTGGCGGATGGATGCCGCCGACCGCTTGAATTGCCCTCACTTCTGAGGGGTGCAGAGTCAATCTGCCGTAGTTTTCATTGACGCTTTGAAGGATGAGTTCATCGCCACGCCAGCCGAGAAACTCTTTGACCATCTTGCGGCCATCGGCACATTGTACGACGACAAACTCACCAATTTGGGGCTCTCTGTTTGGCTCAACCATAACGATCCACCCGTCCCGGATAGCAGGGTGCATTGAGTTCCCTCTGACTTTGAGGGCGTAGGCGTTGACATCTTTGGTAACAGCTTGAATAAATCCGTCTCCATCTCCTGGCGGGAAGCCTAGCTCCTCATAGAAGCCATTATCGCCAAGCTGGGCCATTCCTACCACTGGAATCATGCGGGGCGCAAGAGATGGGCCGAGATCAACCAAATCCGCCTCATGTTCATCACCTCCAAAATTGACTGCCAAAGGATAAGCGACTTCATTAGATGCAGGAGATGAATGGTCCTGATCCATCCAATTAGCGGGTAAACCCAAGGCCTTTTCTATTTTTGCGGCAGCCTTGTCCCCAAGGTCTCGAGGCTTTTTGTCGCGCTCCCCCATGAACCCAGAGAGTATCTGGTTCAGGTATTTTGGATTCAGCTTGTCGCCTGGACCCAGGCGAGCACTCATGGCGTCTACCAACTTATTGGCAGATCCGTATTCCTCAACCAGCTTTGCTAGGTTGGCTTTCCTGTTTTCTTTATAACCCATGCGAAAAGAATAGGGGTTTATTGAACAATCAAAAACCAGCATTTCGCTGCCTCCCTCTTGCGAACATTGTAGCGAATCGCTACCATGTGCCCATGAACCTACTCGAAATCTACGAACTGGAAGGACCGCACGGGCTAAGGAAGCTGGCTGAAGCCACGCATTCCTCGCCTAAGTACCTTTATCAGTGCGCAACCGAGCGCCGCATACCTGGGCCTTTAATGGTCCGGAAACTGGTCGCCGCCGATCCCCGTCTTAAGCGCTCAGAACTTCGCCCAGACATCTGGCCGAAGGATGAAGATCCACCTGCCGCACAACGCCAGCAGGAGAATTGCCCATGAACGGGATAAATAGCTCCTCGCGTCTCACTGATGAAACCGTACATTCCAAATGCGTTCCTGTCCCAAGGTGTGCGTCATGAGGCCATCAAACTTTCGGAATAGGCGCGCCCGCGAATTGCGACTGCAGGACGCGCTATACCAAGCGGAAAAGAAAAACGCCGAAGAACTGCAGCGGAACTTGCAGATCGTGCGAGCGGCAGGCTGCAAAACCATTCCCGATTACCTGGAGCTTAAACAAGTCCAGTGGTTAGCGCGGGGGATTAAGCATTGATTGCCCCATACGTTTTTATCTCTGGCGACGAGCTAGAGGCTTTGGAGGGCCTGCCACACATTGTTTTCCGGCTCTATCTCTGCCTCAAGCAGCGGATGGATTACCAGACTGGGGTAGTTGGGCAAAAACACAGAATTTCATGGATGGGCCTCCGTTCCATGCTTTATGTACAAGAACACCAAGGTTTTGAGGAATCAGGGGCACCATCGATCGGGAAAGTTCGCCGCGCTATGGAATGGTTAAAGCGGCAAGGTTTGGTGGAGGATTTGGGAAGCAAACAGCGCGGTGAGGCTATTGTTTTTCGACTTATTTTAGCGCCTTTGGATAACTCTGAGAAAAATAAACCCGGCATGAACCCGGCAAGAACCCGGCAAGGCAATCCCAGCAAAAAAGAAACCTACAAAACCAACGCAGAATCAGATACATACACACCAGATACAGAAGAACCCGGCATGAACCCGGCAAGCGAAAATTCCAAAAACCCGGCAGATATCATTAATCACTATTCATTAGGGGATATAAATATCCCCCTTAATAAAACAACTCTGTCAAATCCGACGCCAAAACCTGCCCCTTCGGAGCAGGTGGATGTGGTTTTCTCCCATTGGCAATCCGTCATGGGAAAAAAACTGGCGAAACTGGATAGCAAACGCAAAGCACGCATTGAGTGGGCGCTCAAGACTTACGGGTTACAAGCGGCCTTGGCTGCCATTGACGGATGCAAGAACTCTGATTGGCACATGGGCGCCAATGACCGCAGACGCGAATTTAACGACCTGACGCTCATCTTCCGTGATGCAGAACATACCGAGCGATTCCTGGCAAAGCCCACCACGCGGAAATCGGGCATTCAAGACTGGCTCTCTGAAGACCAGTGCATAGATGGCGATGTCATCTCCATAAAAATAGCAGGAGGCACACGATGAATCGGGAAGACAAGGCGCAGTTTGCAGAACTGATCGGCGGGCTATTGGAAACTTACCACCAACCTGAGCCTTCCGCTCGCGTTATGAAGAACTGGTGGGCTGCATTGGAAAGTTTCCCCTTCCAGGGGGTTGAATGGGCTGTAAGCCAATACATGCGTACCGGCAAGTTCCCTCCCAAGCCTGCAGATATTTGCGGGATGATCGATGACGCTCTCAAGTCTCGCTGGTTTTCTGCTGACGAAGCCTGGGCGCATGCGCTTCGCGCTTTGGATGAATATGAAACCGTCATCTGGACCCATGAGGCGGCTAAGGCTTTTGAAATCGCCAAACCACTTCTGGAGATGAACGACAAGGTAGGTGCGCGCAGGGCGTTTGAAGCGGCATACCTGCGCGCCGTAGCCCAGGCCGCTGAAGATCGTCGTCTGCCTGTATTCCTGGTTTCTGAGGGGTGGGACCATAAGCGCCGCCTAGAGGCCATCAGTCGCGCCAAAGCTGAGGGGTTCCTAACCACTGAGCAGGCCGACAGATACCTTAGCCGACTTTCCAGCGAGATGAGCGATGACGCCTTGATGATTGCAGGGCTTGTAACCGGGAAGGTTTCACCGCATCCCAGCGCTAAGACAAAAGAGTTTGCCGACATGATGCGCCGCGCTTTGGCATCGGCTACGGAGAAACAGAAGCAGGCAGAGATGGTTAAACAGGCCGAGCGCCAGGCAACCAAGGATGCGTTTGAAGCCAAACGCAAAGCGATGCTTGAGAAGCTCCAGGCGCAAGCGGAAAAGCTGGCGGGGGTTCAGTGATGTTCGGAAGCGATGCCGTTGACCGCTGGCCGGAGTGTTTGAAGCAGCACAGGGGCGAATCATGAAGCCTGTTGTTATTGGGAATTGCACTCTTTACAACGCTGACTGCCGGGACGTTCTGCCTGAGCTTGGGCGGTTTGATCTACTTTTGACTGATCCGCCTTATGGATTGGCAGATAAGTTACAAGGTGGTACTTGGGGAAAATCTTATGATGGAGATCATAAAGATTGGGATCACTTACGACCTGATTTTCTGCCATCAATAGTTGAGAAATGCAATCTATCTATTGTTTGGGGTGGTAATTATTTCAAGCTTCCAGCGTCAAGAGCATGGATTGTGTGGAGCAAGCCCGATCGCGGATTAACAATGGCAGACGGTGAGCTTGCTTGGTGCAGTTGGGATGGGAATCTACGCATAAAAGAATTATCTCGAAACCCAAACAACAAAAAGCGTGTCCACCCCACGCAAAAGCCAACAAGTTTATTGCAGTTCTGCATTCATCAAGCAGACAAACAAACCCATAACTCCACCATCTTTGACCCGTTCATGGGTTCTGGCAGCACGGCTATGGCTTGCATTTTAGAAGGGCGAGCCTTTACCGGCATCGAGCGAGACCCCCGCTATTTTGACGCCGCCTGCGAACGCATAGAGCGCGCAAATGCACAGGGGAGGTTGTTCGCATGATCCGCCACAAGTTCCACGCCCGCCAGACCGAGTTGGATGGAATTCGCTTCACGTCCAAAAGGGAAGCCCAGTATTACGCCGAACTGTTGTTACGCCAGTTACGCCAGAAAGCCGGGGAAGTCCGGTTTGTGGATGTAAAAGGCATCAAGACCGACCTGTATTTGGCGAAAAAACGGCTGGTGGAATCCCTGTATCTGGTAGTCATTGAGGAAGCATAAGGAGATTTGCATGAAAACTGTAACGGTTGCCAATCAGAACTTTCCCATTGTCGAGTACCACGGCCAGCGGGTGATTACGTTCGCCATGATCGACCAGGTGCATCAGCGGCCGGAAAGAACAGCAAGAGAGGCGTTCAGACGGAACCGGGAAAGGTTCATTGAAGAGACCGACTTCTATGTTATTGATTATTCTAAAAAGCACGTTTTACATGCTTTTGGAATTGAGGTGCCGCCACGCGGTCTCACCCTGCTTACCGAGTCCGGCTACCTCATGCTGGTCAAGTCCTTCACGGACGATCTGGCCTGGCAGGTGCAACGCGAACTGGTGAACGGCTACTTCCGGGCAAAGGCCTTGGCCGGGGCTGAAGACCGTTCTCTTGCCGGGTGCCAACCCCGCCTGAAATTTCCCCATCTCCTGGCTGGTTTTTACAAGGGCACAACACTAGCCCGCCTGACCCGCATGGAGCGGGAGCTAGTGGGGCAGGGCGTCCATGCGTTCGGTATGGAGCCGGAGCAGGCCCGGACGCGGGCACTGCCCATTCTGCAGGAGCGGTTTGGTGCTGATCCAGAGTTCCTGTTTCGCGGGCTGCCCATCATTGTGCCGGAGGAGAAAGCGAAACGGCGCGGCGGCGTTAAAGCGTTGTCTGTTGTGGCCACGGCGACTGCGGAGGTGATCGAGATTTCCGCGCACACCCGGATCGTCAAGCGGCTGCCCGATGGAAGCGTGGATGAGGTTGTGGAAGGTAACGTACTGAGTCCCACAGAAATTGCCCGGAAGCTGGGCGTAAAGGATGGGGCGCAAATGAACCGAATTCTTGAATCTGTGGGGCTGCAAAAAAAGAAAATGCTTCCCGGCGGAAATTCGACATGGCAACCCACGGAAAAGGGCGAGCCATTCGTCGTGTGGATGGAAAAGCAGAATCTGGTACCCCTCCGGTATTTTCGCTGGAAAGAGAAACCGTTGCTTGCGTTTCTGCAAAGTGAAGATACCCGACATGCCCGCCAGTTATTTGGCTGGGGAAACGAACAGCACGATTTGTTTTGAGATTTTGATACAGATTTTTGTGTGTTTTTTTGAGTGATAGAAGGGTAACGCAAGATAAAAGGGGAAACCCTAGTTATAGCGTTCATCCTGCCTTGTATGTGCTGTATCCATCTGTTTTCATAGGAAAGAAATTATGACTACATCCAGTGCTTCGATGAACGGTTCATTTGCTTCTGCTCTGTCCAGCCTGCGTGCGTATTCCGCTGCCGCCGAGCGTCTTGCGGCACATCGTCAGCCCATTGAGAACGGGGGTTTCACCCTGCTTGCCTGGGCACGTTTTGCGCCGACATCGGTGCGTGGGCGGGCGGTTCATGATGAATTGCTGTCCCGCCTGTCGCAGGAACTGATGGTGAAGCTCCTGAAGCTGGACGAGGTTCCGATGCCTTGGCTGGTGCAAAATGGCCGGGAATCACTGGCTGGTCATGTCAGTTCGCTGGCGTTTCTTGCCGTGCAGATGTCGGTAAGGGATTCGCAGATACAGAAAAAGCCTGAATATTTCCTGCACCCGGAGCGGTATGACCTGGAGAAGCTGGTGAATCACATTGTGGCGATTCTGCGTTGTTATTGCGTGTTGCGCAGCCATATCGAGTTTGATGCGGGCATGGAGATCCTGCAGGACGCCTTACGGAGTGAAGTGGAGAGGCGGCAGGCGCGATTGAAGGCACAGGAACGGCGTCGCCAGGTTCGGGATGGTGCGTTCTGGGAGGACGAGATAACGGCGGTGAAGCTGGCGAAGCGGTATCGCTCCAGCTCGTGCAATCCGGAGGAACGGGATGCGATCAAGGCGTTCTTTTTTCCGGAACGGGAATCAGATTTTGATTTTCGGGAAGAGGGTGTTTCCGTGGATCGCCTGTATTTGTCCTCTGGCGGGCTTGAGGACCCGGTATTGGGGGGCTTGCTTGCGCGGGAGGCAGAGGAAGCCTTCGATTCGGATTTTCCCGATGAGAGAAGCCTTGTGCCGGGCATTCGCGGCATCACGGCGGCTGGTCTGGCGGATCTGGTGGTGCAGAGCATTGAGGATGGGGAGACGACGGCGGAGCAGGCGGTTTCGGTGTTCGGGCCTTTTGAGCGGCGCAGGGAGTTGCTGGATCGTCTGGTGAGTCGTGCAGAGCAATCGGACGTGGCGCGGGCACTCTGTTTTAGCCTGGCGGAGCGGGTGGAGCGGGGGTCTATCGAGCTGGGAATTGGTGGACCGGATGGTTTGCGCAATCGTGCCTTGCGTGAGCGGATTCTGGAGGAAGCGGCGCGGTTGCGGGAGGTGCAGCCGACGGTTCTGGAGGCGGTGATTCCGCAGACGCCGCCGCCGACGCGCCAGTATTTCCCGGCGGATGGTTTGCCGGAGGACCCATCCGGGTTTCCGCCGTCACTGGATGAAGGTTCTGCCGGAGTGGGTCCGGATTCTGGGGTCCGGCGACTGGAGCCGGTGGATCGTCGTGTGACGGAGCGAAAGAAGCGGAAACGGGATGCTGGAACGGGCTTGCTATACCGTCCGAATAGTGGTTTTCGTGTGGAAGAGGTGGCGTATGGATGATCTGCTGACGATTGAGGATTTGGCGCGCGTTTTGCGGCTGAATCCACGGACCGTGCAGAACCGCCGTCCGGAGGATTTGCCGCCGGCGATTATTCTGCCGGGCACGAAGCGTTCCCGGCGCTGGCGGGAAAAGGACGTGGCGCGGTGGCTGGCGGAGTTGCCGGCAACGGTAGTGGCGCCGGAGTCTGCGCTGGATTCGTTTCCGAGGCGGGGCAGGCCGAGGAAGGTAGTGTGAACGTGAAATCCTGCCGGGAAGTACGAAAAGAAATTGCCATGCGTCTGCGGCATTGTCTGCAAGGGCGGTCTGCCGCATGGTTGTCCGCCGGGTCCGGCTTGCTGGAAACTGTGGTGGAAGCCTATCTGGCAGGCCGCCGGGAAATCTCTATCGCGGAACTGAAGTGCATGTGCATGGCCATGGATATCCCCGTCATGCGTTTTCTGGTTCATCCTGATCCGCTTCAGGAAAAAGATTTGGACGAACAAATCCTTGCTGAAATCGCTTTTCTGCAAGGATTTTGATCCACTCGACACTACCTCGACACTGGAAAGCTATATCCATCGTTTCTGCTATACCCCCGCAGTCTGTTTTACAGAGGTGGCAGTGTCATGGCGAAAAAACAGGATATGCGTCTGGAACTGGCCGATCGTCTTATCGAGATGATGGAAAAGGGCACGGCGCACTGGCAGCGCCCATGGGTTGCCGGTGAGGTTCTTGCGCCAGTCAATGCGGTAACGGGAAAACCCTATCGGGGGGTGAATTACGAAAACCTGATGTTTTTCTCGCCGGACCCCTCTGATCCCCGCTGGTGTACCTACAATCAGGCCCGGGATCAAGGCTGGCAGGTGCGCGAGGGTGCTTCCGGCTTGCCGCTGGAAGTCTGGAAGAATTATGAGCATCAGCGCACAGAGGAAGAAATTCAGCGGCTGAGGGATGAGGGTGTTGAGAGCCCGGAGCTGACGGAGCGGCGGATGGGTGTCAGGTATTATACGGTGTTCCATGCTTCCCAGATTGATGGGATTCCACCATTGGATCGTCCCCTTACGGGGCAGGAGATGGAAGGGAAGCCCGACGATCGCCTGCCCCGCCTGGCTGAAACCATGGGTGTGGAGTTGCGCTACGGTGGTGGCCGTGCTTTTTATCGCCCGTCGGAAGACCGTGTGCAGATGCCGCCTGTGGAGACCTTTGAGAGGGCAGCAGGACATGACAGTACGCTGCTCCATGAGCTTTCCCATGCTACTGGACATTCGAGTCGCATGGGCCGTGATCTGCGGAATGCTTTTGGCAGTGAGAAGTACGCCATCGAGGAGTTGCGGGCGGAGATGTCGGCGGCCATGACAGCGGCGACTCTGGGGGTTGGTTTTGACCCGGATGCGCAGAATCTTGAGGAAGGCCGTGAGATGGGTAATTCGGCGGCCTATCTCGCTTCCTGGCTTAGGGCATTACCTGAAAAGGACCGGAAAAAGATTGTCGTTGATGTGATCAGGGATGCCCAGAATATGAGCGAATACCTGCTGGAGCGTACTCCGGAAGTGGACCGGAATCAGCTTTCCATCGGTAGTACGGATGTGGCGTTGCCGGAGTTTGACCGGGTTCAGGGGGAGGGATTTGTGTTGGCCCGCAATGCAGAGCGGGAGGGGCTGGAAGTCCAGTTCGAGGAAAAACCCGATCAGGAAATGCTGGACGCGCTGAAATCCGGCGGGTTTCGCTGGTCGCGCGGTCAGGGGCTATGGTATGCGCGGGATTCAGAGCGGAGCCGGCAGGCGGCGGCGCAGTTGTTGCCGGAATCCGAGCGGGAAAAAATCCTGCCCCGGTCTCCGGAACAGGAACAGCATGCCAAAGACCGGGAGAGCGCGGAAGTCAACATCATAGAGCGACCCCGGGTCGGTGATCTTGTGCGTTTTGAACCGCACGAACCGGGAGTAAACTCCATGCCCTTCTCTGGTCGTGTCATCGATGCTCTGGATACCAACACCGGTGATATCCGCTATCACTTGCGGGCAGAGACGGGGCCAGACCAGAGTATGGAGGCACGGGTCTATGGTCGGGACGGACAGTTTCGCGAGATTGCCATGGAGCAGGCGGTAGGATTTGACCGTGCTTTGGCTCCGGAACCTGAGAAAACCCAAGGATTCCATGTGGGAGATTTCGTGACTACGCACGAAAACCATTTCGGTGCCGACTGGAACACGCATTCGATTCTGGTAGGACTGGATGACCAACAGGTGAAGTTACAGAACCTGTATCGGTCCGGTCAGGAGTGGAAGGTTTCTCCCGGCATACAGACTATGTCACCTGAGCGATTTAAGCAGACCGTCCGGCATCAGGTCAGTGGTGTGGTGCCTCCGGAAATAGCCTCTGCCGAAAATGGCGGACATTCCATTGCCCGAAGAGACCGCATTGAAAAAGCCGTCAATGCCTTTCACGCGGAAAACAACCTGCATTATGGAAAAACCCCGCCGACACCCGAAAGAGTGCCGGAAAAGGTCCGCTATTTCCTGGGCGACCGGCAGGCTCTGGCGACCGATCAATTGCTTCGTGATAAAGAAGGAAAAGCTTTTTACGGAGACAAAATGCAGGAACTGAACAATATCATCATGGACATGCCGCAGACCTATGAAACGGACGGCAAATCCGATGCGGAAAAGGTGGCGGCCTTGCGTTACTTTGGCCCTGGCAATGCGCAGTTTTTCATTATTGAGAAGGACCGTGGTGACCCTGAAAATGAAGGATCAGGCTTCCCGCGTCAAAAGCAGGCTTTTGGCCTGGCGGATTTGGGGGAAGGGGCGCCTGAAATGGGGTACATCAACATTGAGGAAATCACCCGGGCAGGCGCTCAACTGGATTACCATTTTACGCCGCAAAACTTGCTGGAAATTAAACAGGAAAAATATCCTGAATTGATGTCACTCAAAGATCGCGCAGAGATCTCCCCTGCGTTCGTTGCGAAGCATCTAGCACCTCCGCACGAAAGCTTGTCCGTCTTCGCCTCTGCAAGTGGTCAGGATCTTCTGGGGCGGGTCGTACTTTCTGATTATGGCCCGGACGCCAAAGGCAACATGGGCATACAATCCGATACGACCTATGTGCGTTTTTCTCCCGAAATCAACGAGAAAGGGGAATCGGTTTTTGTGGCGCGTGACAGGGCCAACCCTGCAGGGAAAGCCCATTATTTCGAGGCCGTGCTACGCAATGTTGAAAAAGATGATGGTACGCATTTTCTCAGCTTGAATTACTTTGAGAAGCATGACGGTGAAGAAAGGATGCGGCTGCTAACCGCCTTGAGCCTCAAACCGAATGAGGCGATGAAAGAAGTGGGTTTTGATGACCCGGCGGCCAAGATGGTCAAGAACTATCTGGGACTGGATATGGGTGCAGAAGCCAATAAGGACATAGCCCCGGATACGGGATTAAAAACCGGCAAGGAAACTGCACTGGAAAGTGTTCGTGATTTTTACGAATACCTGCCCGACCGTGTGCATGATTTGATGGACACCATCAAAGATCGTCATGAGGAGCTCTCCCCTGCTGATTTTGAGGGACACCGGCAAGTCCGTGCAGATTTTCAGGCGGGCGTAGATGATGTGCTGGGCATCATTCGTGAAGGGCCGGACAGAGGGGCCAATAAAAACTGGCTGACGTTGGAAAAGGCGGGTTTTACGCCGGATGAAATCAGCAAAATGCCACTGATGGATGACGTACAAAATGCTACTCGTCGGCATGGTCAGAATCTCTCTGCTTTTTCTAAGGAACTTGACAACCAATTCACCGAAAACCTGAAAGCGCATGGCAAGGAACGCCTGAAAAATCCCGAGAACTTGAGTAAATTGGAGATGGGTCAGGCCGTTTTCTGGAAGCATGGTATTCAGGTCGAAGGCACGGATAACCTGATGCTGAACCGGTTCATCGACGCGGTGGACAACAAAGATTTGCCTAAACTTCTGTCTTCCATTGGACACAACAGCCAAAACCCGGCCAGCCAGGAAATCTTTGAGCGACTGACCGGAGAAACCTTGGGCAAGACCCAAAAGGCCAGGGTGGAAACGCTGGAAAAATGGGCGGGTTCAGAAGTCGTGCAGACCATGAAAACCGAACAGGCTGAAAAAGCGGCTGCACGGGCCATCGAGAAGCCCATAAAAAATCTGCAAAACCGCTATGACGACCTGAAAAACCTGCGTGTTCGGACGCTGAATGGGCAGGGTCAGGAAATGGTGCTGAATGGACACGAATATTTGTCCCACAGCGCTGACATGGGTTTTACGGATACTTTTTCCCGAAAAAAGGGGGCGGTCCTTGAATACGGTTTGCTGAATAAGGAAGAAGGCATTTACCGCACGGTGAAAGACACGCGGCTCACGCAATTTATCAAGGCGGCGAGGGACGTGGACTCCGAGGGCCAATGGCTTCCCGCGCTGGAAAAGGCAGGGATTGCTCTGGGTCCTGAAAAGGAAATGATCGGAAAACCGGTAGAGGTATCTGCCGACAAGGGTAACGCGCTGTTAGTGAAAACGCTTGAAAGGGCACAAGGCAAGCATGCTGGACAAGAGAAAATGGCATCGGTACCACGTCTTGTGGCCAGCATAGGGTCTGCGGATGACCGGGTTTTTGTGACGGTGGGCAAGGAAGGCCGAGGTTTTATGGCAGTGCATGAAGGGGATCGGAAAGACATTGTTCCGGTGGCCCTGCGGCTGTGCAATGACGACAGGAAGCCGTCTTTGCAAGGGGTGGCTGAATATGACGGTCGGAAGTTCGGCGTTTCGCTCTATGCCGATGGATTGAGCAAGGATCGGGTGACGGTAATGGTATCCGAGCAGACTGCGGAAGGCCTGAAGATTCTGGGCCATGCACTGCTGGAGCCCAACCGGGAAGCGCGGGAGAAAGGCCTGCCGTCGCAGGATGTGGAATATCTGAAAAAGACTTTGGGTGTGAGTCTGCAGGCAGATCGGCAGAAAGCGGCAGTCGGATTGGAATGATAAGGAGATAGCGATGTTCGGAATTTTCGGTTCTCACCATGCAAAGGGCTCGCACCCTGCAAAGGGCTTGCAGCCTGCGAAAGGCAAGGTTCCATGCAATCTGTGGATTGGTGGTCATCCGGACCGTTTGCGTCCGGTGGACGATCCCCGTGGTGCGGGTGGCTATCAACTGGCTATTGATGCGCTGATCCGGGATGAGGCGCCTGATGTGATTTATCTCCGGTCGGAAACCGAAGACCTGTCTGTAGTCCGGCGTGGTCTGGAGTATTTATCCAGGATAGGCGGGCAGGTTGGCGTGACGGATCAGCTTCCTGATACGGAAGTGGCGGCCATCTTCGGGGTCGATGTCCGGTCGTACCAGTCCGCTGTTGTGAATCCGCAGGGAAATGCGGGTGTTTATGCGGGATGAGTCTCATGTAAACCACTCTCCCTGACCGAATTTCAACATAGATACCCGGAAATCACCTTTTTTTCAGTCTTTGGAGGACGTTATGGCAGCGCAACCAGATTATCTTTTGTCTTATGGACCCATGAATGTAGTGGGCAGCATCGATGAGAAAAGACCGGGGCTTTACGTTGCCCATGAGGCGAGCGAAGCGTTTATCTCCCGGGATGACCCGCTGCATCAGGAAATCCGGAGTCTCATTGAAAAGAATCCGCACAGCAAAGGCTTTGTGGCCAACCAGATTTACGCGCGCCTTGAACAGGAGGATCGGTGGGGCGGGCCTGAACAGGATATGGACGCTTTAAGTTTCGGTCCATCCATGAATCTGGAGCAGGAGCATGGCGCTGAACGGGATGATCAACCGGAAAATGTCGTTGAACGTCTGAACTACCGGCCTTTTGCGACCCATGGCGCGGACAAACTACCAGAAGGTTTTAGCTCTGAGGTGCGCGTTGCAGCACTGGTTGTGCGCGAAGGTGCCCGTATGACACCGGAAATGCCCCTGGAGGGCGACGATTTCAAAGGTTGGCAGGCCAACCGCATATTCAAACAGGATCATGCCTTGTTCAGGGATGGCGGCAATCGAGTGATGGTTGAAACTTTGAACTTTGCTACGCAGGAAGAAGCCATAGCTGCCGCAAAAAAGATGGAGAAAGAACCGGCGGATCTAAAAACGTTGTATGAAGCCAGAGCACGTTCAGGAGTGATTGAGCCGGATCGATTCGATTTCATGACGGGCGTGATTGCTGAGAAGCAGCAAGAGCAAGAACAGTCGAAGGCTTTGCCGTCTGACAAGCCGTTGGAGCCTGAACCACAGGAAGTTGCTGCAAAACCTTCAGTTGAGAAGGCGGAAGAACCCGAGAAAGCCAAGGAACCTGAAAAAGCGCCCCAGATCGAATCTGCAGGGGATATTGCAGAAGACCTGAAGAAGATGGCCAACCGTCCCATTCAGGCCGAGTCACTTTTCCCGCAGCAGGAACCGGACCCTGCACCGAAAGCCCGTCCATCGTATCCCCGCAAGAACCCGCCTGAAGTGCTCCTCGCCAATCCCAAAGGCAAGCCTCATGTGCTGGATCATGGTGACAAGGTTACGGTGACGAACCGTGCGATGCTGGGGATTGGGCGTAAAGCCGAGGAGAAGCGGCGCAAGGCGGTTGAGACCGCCCTGCAGTCTGCTGTGGATCGATATGGTCAACCGGTACGCTTTCACGGCAATCGTGCATTCCTGGAGGAGGCTGTGAAGATTGCCATGGAGCGCGGCATTGCCCTGGAGCCTGGCAGTCCCATGGCGAAGGAGATTTACGAACGGGAGACCCATGCGCGCGGGAACCAGTTTGCGCCGTCGAAACCGGGCAAAGTGCAGGAAGTGGACAAGGACAGGTCTCCGGCGGTTCCGCGTCTTGTGGCTACCGTCGAGCAGCCGGGAAGAAAGATGTTCGTGACGGTGGGTGAAGAGGGTAAGGGCCAGATGGCGTTGCATGAAGGCGACCAGAAAAAGGTTCTGCCTCTGGATTTCTCGCCTGAAGCCTCTGCCAAAGGCCCCAGTCTGCTGGCCCATGTTGAGCATGATGGTAAGAAGCTGGGGGTCATGATGTATGCCGATGCTGCGCAACCGAACCGTGTGGCGGTTGCGGTCTCGGAAACCGCGCCGGGGCAGGACAGAAAACTGCTTGGTCAGGCCCATTTGGAAGCTAATCGGGAAGCGAAAGAAAAGGGTATTCCTGATGGAATGGTGCAGTACCTGCGCAAGACCCTTGGGGCGGATTTGCGGGTGGGCCAGCAGAAATCTTCCGCCATGGAAGTGGAGCGGTGACTTGGACCGTAAATGGTTTTGCAAGGCTTGAATCACAGTCTGCGCAGTGTGAAGATATATAGCATAAATCATACATTAAGGAATGGTTGATGCTGATGCGACAGGATGCTAAAAGCCTTGATTTGGGGCGTGCAATTTATCATAAGCTGCACACATCAGCGAATGGTCATGACCTTCTAAAAGAAGCCCGTGATTGGGCGGTGCGATTTTCGCAGCAACGCCCGGAGGACATCTGGCTGGCTGAGTGGGTTGAACGTCTCAACGCAGCCCTTTCCTCAGAAAAGGGACGTAACGACTTGTATGATCTGCTACTTTCTCCTGAACAGCACGCCATTGATATGCGTAGCAGTTCTCCGTTTTCTCATGTGCTGACAACCAAGGAACGAACCACGGTTTTATTGGCTTTTGAAGCCCAATGGCGAAAAGGGACCTGGCATGACGGAAGAGCAGCTTGAACATTTGATTCGCGCATCGGGGGCCATACTGGGTGATGATGCGGTAGTCGTTATTGGGAGCCAGTCTATTCTTCCCTGGTTGAGAAAATTCTCTGGACATCCACCCAGAGCGTGGCCTGGGGTTTTCACGCTGTCTACCGAAGCCGACATTATTCCAATAGATAATGATGAGCATAAATCCGATCTCATTGACGGATCCTTAGGGGAAGACTCCTACTTTCATAATTCCTATGGATACTATGCTCAGGGTGTATCTATGGAAACTGCGAAGGCCCCGGAAGGCTGGATTTCGCGGTGTTATCCACTCGTCAATACCAATACGCATCAAGTCGTCGGGCACTGCATGCACCCGGCCGACCTGTTTATTGCTAAATCCATAGCGGGTCGTCCAAAAGATGGACCATTTCTGGATGCAATGATTACCACAGGGTTGGTCAACGAAAACACGGTTTTGCATCTTCTAAGAAAGGTTCCAGGGATCAGTGTAGAGGAACAACACGTGCTCAAGAGCAATGTGAGCGCTCGCTTTCAAAGGACAAATGGACCGGATATTGATGTGTTGAAAGACGGAGAAAAGAGCCGGGTCATCGGTGCGCGTGTCCGGTCACCGGAACAGAATCCTGAACCAGGACGTAAAAAAGGGGATCTGGAAATCTGATCCGTCTGATCGGCTAGGCATAAGGTAGGATGCTTTTGCCAATTCAAAAAACGGCTCGGTCAATAGTGGTGTGCCCACGCAGGAGAATGTGCCAAATGAATCAAAGGCAAGTTGGAAAACGAAGTAGCGCCTGGACACCGGCAAAGACGGCAAGCGACTTTGCTGCGAATCTCATAAAAGCCGATCGGCTGCAACAGGAATCGGCGAAGCTTTGCCCGTTTATTAGAAGGCCCTATGAGGATGGGGAGCCAAGAGTGAAACGATTCAGAACGTTGGAAGAAATGAATGCGGACCAGGAAAAGACTAAAGCCGAGTTCATGGCTTGGATCCATTTACGAGGGTGCTTTGATGGAACCTGAACAGGAGGTCCCAAGGCCTGCCAATAAAGCGGACATGTTGCAGATCATAGATGCTTTAGAAACTCGCGGGGTGGATTATATTTTGATTGGTGGGCATGCTCTTCAATTGCATGGATATATGCGGGCAACTGAAGACGTGGACTTTTTGTTACCGTTAGATGAGATCAATGGCAGCAAGGTTATTGATGCGCTTTCCATACTCCCCGACCAAGCTTCACTGGAAATGGAATCATCATGGTTCGCAGATGGCGAAAATATACGTGTTAATGATGAAATCATTGTGGACTTACTGTTTGTGGCAGCCAATGGGGAAACTTACGAAAGCCTTTCCGGTCATATCATAGACGTAGAGATTGACGGGCACTCCATTAAAACGCTTGATCTTGAGGGACTGCTCAAAACAAAAGTCAGCACGAGAGAGAAAGACATTGCTGATTATCGTGTGCTTGCATTAGCGATCCACGAGATCAATAAAAGAAAAGCACTGGATAAAGACTTGTCCGCTTCATTAACAGAGGATAAGTCTGTATCAGAATCTTCCGCAAAAGCTATAACCGACGCTCCCGCTATACCGGAACAGGTAATGACGAGGAGGTGCGATATGCCTACGGTATTGATGGAACGGAACAACCTGGTTAATGCGTTTGTCCGGGTAGACGAGGAAACGAAAAAGGCCCGGGCTTCTGCCCAGCATGAAGTTGGTGATAAGGAGTGGAAACAGGGCTTCTCCGAAGAGAAGCAGGAAACGGCCCGTAATATCCTGAAAGAGCAGGGTGTCGGCTATGAAACTGCCTTGAAGGGAGAACTCCAAGGTGTGGCGCTGGCCGAGACCAAGGTCAACGGGGAGCCGCAGCAGAAACTGCGGGTAGCGCTCCAGAAGGGGGAGGACCGGATTCTCCTGTCCGCTGATCTCGATTCGGAGTTCGCCCAGCGTCTCGTGGCGAAGCTTGACACCCTGTCGCAAAGCCCGCAGAAGGGTGAAATCACCATTGGTGCCTTTGCCAGTCCCAAGGAGCGGGATGGACGGCATTTTGTCGATCATGTAGCGACGCTGAAGGGTCCCGATGGCAAGGAAATCCCTGCGGTTTCCGGCCATTTCGAGCAGGCGAAAGAACTGTCCGAACAGGCGAAAAAGCCCATGCTCGATGCTGGTATAACGGAAAAGAAAATCCTGGAACCAATCGCTGACGCTGCGCGGGAGAAGTATTTTGCCGGACTGGTAACGGAAATCTCCGGACGCCTGAAAGAGCAGGGTATCACCATGGAAACCGGTCAAAGCAATAATCCTGCTCCCCGGCTGGAAGCCCATGTACAGGAGCCGAATGGCACTTGGCACAGCGTTGGCGTCTGGGCGGACAAGGAAGGCAAACTGGTCGGCAGCGTGGCTGTACAGCGTCCCGACGGGGAAAAGGATCGCATTCCCGTGATTTTCCAGGACAAGGTCTCCCAGAAGGGGGTGCCTATGTTGCAGGCTGCGGGTGAGCGTAGCGATGGTGCGCGGGTCTATGTGTCCATGATGCCCCATGAGGCCAAATCTGGTGAGAAATTCATTTCTGCGAGCTTTGCGGAGAAGCATCCCGAACAGGAACTGGTGCGCATCGAGGGGCGTGGCGGCGGCCTGAAGCCCAACAAAACGGCGATGGAACAGGGTGTCCGCAACCGGACTGTCCAGCTTGTGAAGGAGAAGCTGGGCGTCAACGTTCTGGAGAATGCCCGTACCCAGGATCGCGGCAAACAAGAAGGCATGGAGATCGGGCGATGAACAGCAAGGACATCGATGTCTGGGCGGCGTCGGAGATTGCAGGTCTGCAGGACTGTTGCCGTCTGCAGGACCGGGGTGATGAACGCGCGCAATCCCGCATAAAGCGCCTGCAGGGCCTGCGGGCGGAACTGCGTCGGGCTGATCCGTGCCGATTTCCGCCGGGGTCTGTCCAGCACACACTGGCGCTTTATGAGCAACGCACCGCCATGAAGCACGCCCTGGCCTTAGGGTACGAGCCGCCGGAACGGGCGCTGCTCGAAATCGGTGCCCACACCCTGGAACTGGGGTTGGGTCTCTAGGCAAAACATTTCTCTCTGAACTGCCCGCCTTCTGGCGGGTTTTTTTGTGTGTGTCGTTTTTGCGCTTTTTTGCCGTATCACCACGACAGCCCGCTATACCCTGGCAGGTAAACTTGTGGAGATAACGAACAATATGTTCCGGGAGAACGAACGTCTTGCCGACCTGCAAGGTCCTGCGGACTGCTATGGTCCTGCGGACAGAATGCAGGCAGCCTGCGAATACAAGGAAATCACGGAATTCCAGGTGGCAGACTGGCTGTACTCTCTGTACCGGTTCCGTCTGGACATGGAGATCGAGGAATGGCTGGCGGCCAGCCGGACGGACGAAGAGCGCCGTATCAAGGGCTGGCTGGTACATGGATTCTATCAGACGCGGGAATGTCATCTGATTGAGTATGCGCTGACCCATCGCCAGGAGGAGCCACCTCATGTCGCGGCGCTCTGATGAAGAGATCGACCTGCCGGATGACCTGCTCGGGGATGGGGACGCCGTTCCGGTTCCCCATGTGCTGGCGATGTCCGGGCAGAAACCCTTCGGGCAGAATGACTTGGAAAAGTCCGCGCAGACTGAATCCGCGCAGGGCGCAAATCCCTTGCAGACAGCAGGCTCTTCGCAGGTGGAAACGCCATCGGTAAATGACAAAGCCGGGAAACCGTCGTACTGGCTCCGCCGTGGGGAAAAGAAAGTGCGGCCGGAGCCGTCGGATGGCTGTTTTTCTGCAAAAGTCATCCAGGAAACCTGGATTCCCATCCTGTTGGCGGCGATAGCTATCCTGCTGGTATTTGCCTCTGGAGTCGTGTTCGGGATGGTGCTGACACAAACGGCGGCCATGCAGCCGGTAAAGGCTATGCTGCCTGCCAGGGCATGGTTGCCCGTTCTGGCGCTGACTGAACGGGGCAGCGCGGCGGCGCTTCTGGCTCCACTGGTGGCTCCGACGGGCGTCATTCTGTTCCTGCTGGCGGCAATCTACGCTTTTCTGCGTTCCCGTTCGTCCGGAAACCATCAGTCCCTCTGGGCGTTGATGGGCTGGATACTGCTTGCCCTGTTCCTGGCGGGAATCCTGTGATGCTGATTCTGGTCCGCCCGCATGTGTCCCTGCTTGATGGCCCCTTCGTCGCGTGGAAGCTGCGCAAGACTCCGGCCCCTTGCGGGGTGCGAGCCCTTCGCGGGGTGCAAGCCCTGTTCCCTGTGGATAGCGACTACGCCCGACATCCTCTCTGGAGCCACATCCTGCGGGCCTACGGATGGCTCCTGGGGCATCAGTTGGTGGCCCTCGACGTGGAGCGTCCCATGGGGATGCGCACGGTGCTGCAGGCGCTGCGGGAAGAGCAAAACGTGGTCCTCTTTCCCCAGGGGGCTGGCCTATCGGATTCCCGCCGCCCGGATCGGCCCGGTACGCAATGGCTGCTACGGAAGAGTCTGGCCCCTGTCGTCCATTATCGGTTGACGCACTGGCACGGCATACCGGTCCGTATTTGGACGGATCCTCTCCAGCAAGGCCCTGGCGGGCGGCAAGGCCCTGGCGGGCAGCAAGACCTTGGCAAGCAGAAAGAACCAGGCCCTCTGCAAGGATTGGTTTGTCCATCCCCGGAATCCCCACAATCGTTTGCTATACCAGAGCGGCACGGAAAGCCAAGGAGCAATAAATGATCACGCTGAAACAAAGGATCCGGGTTTTAACCACTCTGATGGTGGCTGGATGCTGCCTGTCTGGCGGCTGCCAGACTGCCATGGCCGGGGTTTTCCATGTGGATGTTCCATTGCAGACACCGGCTGCAAGCCCCTTGCAGGGCGCAAGCCATTCGCAGGCTGCAAGCCCGCAGGATACGACCCTGCCGGATGGTTATGTTTCCTGGACCCCGTTGCCGACCCTGTCCCAGGAGGGAACGGGATTCGTGCAGACAAACAGTTCCTTTGGCAAAGGTATGAATATCAAGGACGCCCTGCGCCTCATCCTGCCGGAAGGCTGGAAAGTCTATGCAAAACCCGGCATATCCGGCGGGATTGCTGTCACCTGGAAGGCCAGGAATCAGCCATGGACGGTGCCTTTACGGATAGTCCTGGGCCAGTCGGGATTGATCGGAACGGTGAACTGGCCGCATCAAGCGCTGCTTTTGCGGGTCAGGCCCGAACCTGCAGTGAAACCTTTGGATACCAAAGGATACACGTCATGGAATAGCCAGTCTTCATTGCCCGCCCATTTTCATGAAGGGCCTGTGGTGCCTGTGGCAGCGCCTTCCCTGTCTGGTGTTACCCCGGTATTTATTTTGAATCGTGGTGATCTCATTCTGCCCGATCTTCAGAAGTGGGCCAAACAATCCGGCTGGACAGTGGTCTGGCAGGTGCCGGAGGACTGGCAGGTGCCGAACACCACGACGTTCAGCGGAGATTTTCAGAAGGCGGTCAGCCAGGTGATCCAGGCGTTGTCCGCGAACGGTGCGAACGTCCATGCGGTTTTCCATATCGCCAACAAAACGGTGGTCATTAACGGTGCAGGAGGCGGGGAGTGAAATCTTCAGAAAAAATCGAAGATATGACGGCAGATGTTTTTGCCGAAGGGTTGCGCAAAGCTTTACGCACGGACCCGGATTGTATTTTTTTGGGAGAAATTCGTGAAGCAGGAGGCGTGCTAGTGCCATTGGCCGCGAATGGCACAACTGTCCACACGGTATTCCATACCGCCAACAAAGGCGGTCATTAGATGCGCAGGTGGTGGGGCATGAAACCTCTGCAGGGCGCTCTTGTCGGATTGCTGTCCGTCGGCATTATCGGTTCTGTGCTTTATGTGGGTAGCCAGTATGCCCTTTATTTGCATGACATAAAGGTTCTCTCGCATAACCACATTGGAACCGTTTTTATACACGGGAAAATTCATGGGCAGCCATTTCAATGGATAACCAATGTAGACGTATCAACCGCCTTACCAAGCGTGTCCATAGTGTTAGGTTACCCGTACAGCTACACATTGAAATTCCAGGAAATAAAGGGAAATAAAGCCAAATTGAGCTTTATTGTCTGGCAACGGCGACCTCTGGTCACAGGCCAAAGTCAACAGAGTCAAACGATGGTATGGAAGTCTGTCGTACCTTCCATGGCGGCGAAATTGGCTACTAAAGGCTCACTAGAACAGGCTTATTCCCCAATATCGAAAATGTATTACTTGTCAAAAAACCCCGTTTCTGCTGCAGAAGGGAAACTGGCGGGGGATGCGGGGAAACAAAACGAATTGCAAGCAACGTGGATCGGCGCGACGTATGAGTAAGACTCATTCATTAAAAGGAGTAATGCTATGTTGAAGAAAGTGATGTTTGGTGCTGTTTTGAGTTTGATGATAGTTCCAGTGGCGGCTATGGCTTCGGCTGAAGGCCATGCTGTTTACACCGTAAAGGTGATGAACAATGGGAAAAAAATTTCCAATGTATCAATTTCGACCATTCCGGGTGCTCCTGCACCGTTTTCCGTAACACGGAAAATTAGTTATCCCGCAGCATCGAAAATCAAAAATGGCAAAGTGTCCCTATTGCCGGGCTTCATCACTACGGGCGTCAGTGGCGTATTGTCTGAATCCCGGAAAAACCATGGTGTCGTTCACCTGAAGCTGGCGGACACGCGGCTCATTAAAATGGGCACCCTCGTTGCAGACGGGCAAACCATCGTTTTGCCAGAAGTCAGCACACAAAATTTTCAGGACGCATTGTTTTTGCAGAAAGGTCAGTTGATGGTGTTGCATGGTTTTAATCCTAAAACAGGGGATATTTCTTTAACTGTGAGTCGAGCACGATAAGCCTGATGCGCCACAATACGGGTGGCGCATCAGAACAAACAAACGAATCAACCAAAGATTGAGGAACTGATGCTGTATTTAAGACGATATCCATTTCCCAAATCAACAACGCCGACATGGTCTGATGCCAGTGTTGTTATGGTTCTATTGATGCTTGTCAGCTGCTTGGGCATAACCGTTTTACATGCTGATATTGGCTGCTTCATGATCAGCATAACTTGCTTTGTTACTGGGCTTGCTTGCATCTTTTTTATGGTAATGGCAATACTTTTCCCGTTGTTCACTAAACGAGAATCAGCAGAAAAACCATTACTAAGGATAGCTGACTTAAAGGTTCGAGTAGTTGAACTTCCTTTTGTCGCGCACACCACTTCCGGATATGCAATTCTGTCAAGACTTGATGACCATGAATGTTGGGCACGAATATCGGACGTATTAAAGATCATTACGCTTGACCATATTTCTTTGTTTTTATGGAACACTGTAAATGGAATTGCATACTGCACAAAAGACGTATCAGCAAAACTGGGTACCGGCGCTAAAAATCCTAACACAGCGATGACACTCACAGCCGAAAAGCGATATTTTTTTCTGAAACATGGTTTCATGGGGATTACTCCTTTGATTCGTGCAACATGGTTAAATGGGACCTCAGTGTACGAAAAAGGATGTACCCCCGCCAATTTTCCGCAGGAGGCTATGACATGCTTGCCTGCATAGCCCAAGCGTCCACCGCCTATCACGTCCCTGTTCCGGCCATCGAACGAGTCATGACGGCTGCAAAGCATGCCAGTGGCATAGGCCCGATGGGGGTTCCCGCACAATGGCTGCCGGTACTGGGTGCCTACGGCTTTCCCGTTGCTACTGTGCGTAAACACCGCTGCTGGGGCATTGCGGCGGGAACCTGGATTCTGGCCGTAGAGCGGATGTATCAGGGGGACGGTACACCGTCATTGGGCGCACAGGGGCATTTTATTTACCCCTCTGCCTTGCCATCCATTCCGCAGCGCATCGTCCAGTACGCCAACCAGGCGCAGGCAGAGACGGGGGTTCCTGCGAGCATGTTGCTGGCGGTGGCCGCGCAGGAAAGCGGTTTTGACCCGAATGCGGTCAGCCCTGCCGGTGCGCAAGGGCTGATGCAGTTCATCCCGGCAACCTGGACGCATTACGGACGGGGATCGCCGTTCAATCCGGAGGCCGCAATGCTGGCTGGTGCACGGTATTTACGGCACCTGGCTTTGGAGTTCCATAGCTGGCCTTTGGTGCTGGCCGGTTACAACGCAGGCGGGCAGGCGGTCAGGAATGCAGGGTATCGCATCCCGCCGTTCCGCCAGACGCAGGCGTATGTGCCAGCGGTGCTCGCCCATTATCGGCAGGTACTCGCGCGTTTAGGGGAGCACCCATGACGGTCATCTCGGCCTTGCGCCGGATCCGGTTTTCCGTGCCGTTGTGGGTGTGGGTGTGGGCGGGGCGGTTAGGTAGCGCGCTGACCATAGCTGCCGCGATGGTACTCATGGACTTTTCTGCGCTGGAAAAACAGTTGCAAACCCTGCTGCTGGATTACGGCATCACCGTCATCGAGGACAACATACTATGAAATACCGTCTGGAACCCATCGTGGACCTGCTGACTGGAAAGCCTGTCGGTTACGAACTGCTGGCTGGAGATAAATGCTGTCCTGACTGGGACGAACAGGCATGGCGCGACTGGTATGGCTTTCTCGCGCGGGAAATACCGGCGCTACTGCCGGATTTGTCTGGATTGCTGTTTTTGAACTTGGATGGGCAGCAATTGCTGGACCCGCACATCTCCAGGTCCGTTCGCGCCCTGCGTGAACAGGCCGGCCGGATCGTCATCGAGTGGACGGAGCAATCGTTTCACGACGAGAAACTCGTGGATGTGCTGGCGAAGCTCAATTTTTTCAAGAGGCTGGGTTTCCGTATTGCCATCGACGACATTGGCGCTGGCGGCGGTGTCGATGGATTGGGCCGCGCAGGTAGCATCAAGGCGAGCTTTTGCAAGATTGACGGACCCTATTTTCAGTCGGTTCGCGACAAGGGTCCGGAATATCTGCGGGGACTTTGTCAGCACCTGTCCCACAACGGCGCCCGCGTGGTCGTGGAATGGGTGGAAGATGACGCCGACTACCGGCTGGCCCTGGCAGCGGGTGCGCACCTGGGGCAGGGATGGTTCTGGACCCAAAAGGACAAGAGCAACGACATGGAAGCAAAGAAAGGAATCATGACGGACGAAGAGGGAGAGAAGAATGCGTAATCATTTATTGAAGATGGCAGTTGCGGCAGCCATTCTCCCGTTTACCTTGGCGGGATGCGCGACGTTTCATCAGGCGCATGTAGACCAGACGCAGGCTGAACAGTCCATCGCCAGCTATCAGCCGCCCAAGCAGCCAGCCGTAGTGAGCATGGTCAACACCCCGTATCTGATGGGCTCGGTAGTGGGTGTACGGCATAGGGTGCCTGCTGTATTGAAGCAATCCATTACGCTGGTCTCCTCTAACCCGCTCACCATTCGTGAAATCGGGGCGCGGATCAGTCAGCTAACCGGCGTCCCTGTACATATTGATAATTTAATGTCCCAGAAAAGTGCGACGGGGGCACCAGGAATGCTCCCGCCATTACCTAGCACGTCTGCTGGTATCCCCTCTTTTGGTGGAGCATCTAATGGGGCTTCTGGTTACGCAAGGACCGGCATTTCTCTCAACTGGAACGGCAGCGTGGCGGGGTTGTTGCGCTATATTACCGCAAAAGACGGTCTCTGGTGGAAATACTACGGAGGCGCGGTACACATTTTTTACACGGAAACAAGAACGTTTTCCATACCAGCCTTGTCATGGGTTACCGATTCCAGCGGCTCTATTATCGCTGCCGCCGGCGCAAACAGTAGTGGAGGTTCCAGCAGTACGGGTGGGGCAACGACTGGAATGTCCGCGATCAATGGTGGAAGCGCTGGAATTAGCGGGTCTTCTCAATCAGATACTTCCACTGGCACTACGGACATAGAGAATACGTCCAAGGTCAACGTCTGGGGGAACCTGGAGAAGGCTGCCCAAACAGTAGCCGGCGGCTCGGCGCGCGTGTTCGCGGATAGCTCTACGGGAACATTGACGGTGACAGGGACACCACCACAGGTCGATCGTGTACGGCAATGGGTACACAGCTTGACCCGGCAATTATCGCGTCAGGTGATTATCTCTGTGCAAGTGTACAATGTGCAGATTAATAACGAGCAAAACTATGGATTAAACCTTTCCGGAATATTCAACAGCCTCGGCAAGCAATATGGCGTCAGCTTGCAAGGTGTGGCGCCTCCTGCGCCTACAGGCAATGTGTCGCCCATGTCGTTGGGTGCAAGCGTGTTGTCCACTGCCAATGGTGCATTGAGTCAGACTAGCGGCAGTCAGGTGGCGGTACAGGCGTTGTCTACTTTGGGCAATGTTACCCAGGTGTTCAGTCGCTCTGCTATGAGCATGAACGGTCAGCCGGCGCCGATTCAGGTGGCTCAACAGACCTCCTACCTTGCTGAGAACAGCACGACGAGCACCGCTAACGTGGGAGCCACCAGTGGACTGGTCCCGGGCACTGTGACGACAGGCTTTACGGCTATGTTCTTGCCACGCATTGATAACGGTCGCGTGTTGTTAGGGATGAACATGACCATTAGCAACCTGGTTTCGCTGGACACCATCTCGTCTGGTGGAAACAGTATTCAGGTACCCACGGTGGATAGCAGCACCTTTCAGCAGTCCGTCAGCTTAAAGCCAGGGCAGACACTACTGCTTACCGGGTTCTCTCAGTCAGGCAGCAATGTGACGCACAATGGGGTTGGCAGTCCGTATATGCCGTTGCTGGGCGGCGGTGCTGACGCCAGCACTTCCAAACAGATGATCGCCATCGTGATCACAGCGCGGATTCTCTAAAATGGGGACACTTATTCGGTTGCCCGGAGATCGCCGCGTTTTTGTGGCGGGCATGTATTGGCGGCATGAGGATCGCTATCCATCCAAAAAGATATTAAAAGATGGCGCCCGCAATAAAGACTTCATGGTCGCTGTGCGGCGAACGCAAGCGGGGGCCATTCAATCAGGGTTTACGGAACCTGTTTTGAATGAAGATGGCCGTCATGAAGGGAAACCATTCAAAGGGAAGATGTATTCATTGGCTGCTGCAGTAGCCGAAGTTTTGCAGGAGCCATGGCAGGGCGTTTTCGATCTGGGTGATGGTCGATACTGGTATGTCGCCGTTCGAGAAAACTATGAAGTGCTTCCGGACGGGGATTTTATCGGAGATTATGACGCCGTTGATAAAAGGATGCGGGAACATGCGTCTTATGACGCATGGCGTCTTACGGTCAACGATACTACCGAAAAACTGCTTGAATTGGTGTCTAAATCGGTAAAACAAAAGCCCATACGAGATATTCGCAAGAATACTTGGTTGCCGGTTCTGATTTATAGCGGCGTGGTTGGAACGGCTGTCATTGGCGGGGTTATTTACTTGAATTATGTCAATGAGCAAATAGAGCAGGCGAAGCGGGCCGCATTGATGCATCGCTTGGCGATTGAACGGGCTATGATGGAACAGAAAGCCAAAGCAAACGTTCCGTGGCTCCAATTTGCTGGACCGTTTACTTTTTTGGAGGGATGCCTACATGGCATGTCTGGGATCCCTCTTTCTGATCATGGATGGCTGTTAAGTGCCGTATCTTGCCAACAAGCGCCGGGTGGTGCGCATTTATCCTCGCAACACTTTAATCTAACCTGGAAGTGGTCGCCCGGTGCCACGATGTTGGTATCGCCTCCCGGGGCCATATCCCATCAGGGATCAGAAATTGATCAGTTTATAAACGGACTTTCGATCCCCGCATCCAGAAATGGTGTTTTGTTACGGTCTTCTGTGGCTTTGCGAAAGTTGTATGGCATGGCGCAACTTACGCATGTGGCTATCCACGTCTCTCTTTCGTCTTCAGTTTCTCCCGTTTCCCGATTGCCCGGGGCGAAGACTCCACCGATCGCGGACGCCCAGAAAAAGTTGTGGAAAGTGTTCTCGGTGTCCATGCAAGGCCCACTGGATGCGCTGGCCATGAACAGAACCTGGGAGACCTTACCCGGGTTACGCTGGACGCGCATGGTGTATCCGGTCATGTCCAGCAAAAAAGAAAAAAACGAAGCGCAAGAGGTCACCATGTATGGGAATTTGTACGTACGCAACAGACCGGTTGACATGATGCATCGTCCCGCTGTCGCCTTGCCATTGAAGCCTATTCACGCATCGGACAAGGACAAAGTCATTCCTCAAGGAGTTATGCATGATCAACCGTAAAGCAGTCTGGAATATCCCATTCTTTGGGGTGTTATTGTTGTGTGGAAGTGGGATGGCATCGGCTTCATCGCTTTTATCCGCTTCATCGGTGAACGGTTCACCAGAAACGGTTGCGCCCAATAACACAGCGGAAACGGTTCAGTCACTGGCGTCTGTACAGTCGCAGATACCCGTGCTCCAGGCTCAACTGGAAGTCGCCAAGTTAAAAAAAGAAATTGCGGATGTTCTTTCCGGGAAGAAGGCAGGCAGCAATAAGCCATCAAACCCTTCCGCATCCGCGTTCCCGCAGTCATCTATCCCGCCCATAATGCCCTCCATACAGCAGGTGGGGACATCAACCGCTTCTCATATATCCAATCTCCCGCGCGTGCTGTCTATCTCCGGTGCGCAAGGCCGTTATCAGGCGACATTAGCCTTACCGAACGGCGGAGTGCTACCGGTATTTACCGGGAATCGAGTTGGGCACTGGGTTATACAGCATATCGGCCCGCAAGGGGTGCTTGCCAGTCATAAAGGGAAGACGCCAGTTTTGTTGATGATGTCAGGCGGATACACCGCGCAACAAGGGAGCACATCCTCTGGTAATCCTGTCGGGTCCTATTCTCCGCCACCTTTTTCTCCGTCTAATGGGGCTCCCCCATCGAATCTTATGGTTCCGCCACCAGGAATGATTCCTAACCCGCAAGGAGGGCATTGATATGGCTTTACAGATTCGTTCCAGGAATGAGAACAGCAAAACGTCCGCAAAAAAAAGGATTGGGGACATTTTGGTAGAAGATGGCATCATTTCTCGACAACAGCTAGAGATAGCGTTGCAGGAACAGGCGAAGACTCCAGAGAAAAAACTGGGTGAAATCCTGGTAGGAAAAAAGTTTGTTTCTCAACAAATCATAGATTCTACTCTTTCCAACCTCGCCAACGATTTGAATCTGCGCGAGATACCTTCCGCTATGCAAGAATTTGCAGTGCTTATAGGGCGCACCCTGCACGTATTGTCCGGGCGTCAAAACCAGATGGTCGTGCAAAGCTGGCTGGCGGAAGCCCGCAGGGATGGCGTAGACATTCAGCTTGATTTGTGTGACATGCAAACCTTGGCACAAATCAAGTCCGGAATAGCCGATAGCGATGACATGAACCTGTCGGCTGTGCGCAGTGTACGGCGAATGGTGGTGTTGGCAGCGGCCGAAAAAGCGAGTGATATTCATCTTACACTACGCGAAAACATGAACGGTAGTGGATATTTACAGGTGCAGTTTCGGGTACAAAACGAAGTGGAAGATCGTTATCAAGTGCCACAGACTGAAGGGGCACAAATGATTCGTGCCATGTTTCAAGGGATGGCGGCCGTGTCCGATGCCCAAGTCAAAGAAACGGAAGATCAACATGCGGTCATCGTTAACCCATCGCTACTCCGTGGAGAAAACGGCGAAGACATGGGATTAACCGGGCTCCGATTGGCACGTGCGCCCTTGCACGACGGTATGAACCTGGCTATCCGACTACTCTATCGTTTAGAAAAGCAAAGTCCAGATGTTGATCTATTGGCAGCACTGGGCTATTCGCCACGTCAATTACGGATCCTCCACCTGTTATCGCGCCAAACGATGGGAATTAACCCGTTCACCGGCCCTACAGGATCGGGAAAATCGACCACGCTCGCGCAAATGATTAATACCATCCTGCGTATTCGGCACGGAGTACGGATCATCACCATTGAAGATCCTGTGGAATACGTCTTTCAGTCCGATTATGTCTGGCAGTACAAAATCGCCAACGCCAACACGGATGAGGAAAAAAACCGGGCATTTGCAGGCAAGTTGAAGACAGCTTTACGGCAAGACCCGGATATTATTATGGTCGGCGAAATTCGCGGGCTGGAAACCGCAAAAGAGGCGGTGAATGCTTCGATCACGGGGCATCAGGTATGGACGACGCTGCACGTATCGGACCCGTTTATGATTGCGCAACGCTTAGTGGGTATGGGCGTGGATGGCTTTTACCTGCAAGACCCAAAAATGTTGTCATCGCTCATTGCACAACGCTTGGTGAAATTGGTTTGCCCGTACTGCGCACAGCCAGCGAATCCGGATGTACTCCTGAAATCTGGTTTAGATAAAGAAAGCTGGGAAAACCTTTTGACCTGGGAAAGTGCCATTTTCCCCTTGTCGGGCATCCGGATGACGGGCCCTGGATGCGGTCACTGTAATCATACGGGGTCTTTGGGGCGGGCTGTTGTGGCTCAGGTGATTCCTACGGACGATGATTTATTGGTCGCCATGGTCAAGGATGGGCCAATGCCCGCCAGAAAATTATACGCGTCTCGCCGTGATGCGGAGATATCCATGGAAGCCCATGGGGTACTCAAGATTCTCAAAGGATTAACTGACCCCCGTTTTATTGTGGATGTGCTGGGCCCTATTCCGCCTCGTCCGACTGAACTGCGCGAGTTGACGGAGGATGACGTCTGATGGAAATCCCTTATTGGATACAGGAACAGTTGACCCGTATGGCCCGAGCCCTGTGGGGCGGGAAAAAGCGGAGCGCCTTTTATCGACGGTTAGCGGTCTATCTGAATAACGGCATTCCGGTACGTGCGGCAACAACCCGGTTGCTTCAGCAGAAGTCCTTACAGGGTGGCTCTGGTCTTATGGCCGCTTTTGACCCGGATCGGTTGGCTTTGCAAGAAATCGGGGATCGTCTCGCCAACGGAGAAACCCTTTCACAAGCGTTGCGTGGATGGGCCCCGACAGCGGATTTGTCCATTATTCAGGCGGGCGAATTATCGGGTGATTTAGCGAGTGGATTACGAAGTGCCATCGAAGGACAAGGGATTATCGGGCGGATGATGGGGAAAATTGTTGGCGAGGCCATCGATCCTATTGTTATGAGTGGACTTGGTGTTTACCTCGTTTATATCGTTGGCACGAAAATGGTGCCCCCTATGGAGTTGATGTCCAATCCGAATACCTGGCCGACACTTGCCCGCGCTTTGTTACCCATGGCTGCAGCCGCACAAAGTCCATGGTCTGCAGTGGTTTTTTTATTGATGATTGTGGGATTGGTGATCACCATTGTCTCTTTACCTTTCTGGTCACAGCATGGCCGCCGATATGTAGAAAATATCCCTCCGTGGAGCATTTATCGCATGATCATTGGCGCTCAATGGATGATTGGATTTTCGCGCCTTGTGGGGTCGGGAATTACCGCTACGGATGCGTTGGGATTGCAAGCCAAATATGCCCGTCCATGGTTGCGTGACCGATTGCTGGATGCACAACAACGTATGCGAAATGGACGCGAACTGGGCCAGGCTTTTATTGAAGGCGAAATGGGTTTCCCGGATCGTATCCTTGCGGATGACCTGTCCGCGTTTTCGGGGTCAGGAGACTTTGCCAAACTGCTTCGGAGTCTTGGTGAAGAATGGCTGGAAGATATCGAACGACAAGTGATGGGTACTGTGCGGATTATGGCACTGTTTGCCAATATTGGCGTCAACCTGCTTATTTTGCTGGTGGTATTCGGCGTGTTTGATTTGCAGAACGTGATGATGGCTTCTGCGCATACGGGATAAAATGTAGGTTTGTTTTTTAACGCGTTGTGTCGCATGGTTTTAATGTGACGCAAAACAACTAAGGAGAATTTGATGAATCCAATAGCCGTATTATTTGCAGTAATTATCGTTATCGCCGGTCTTGCGGCGGGCATCTACTTTGGTTTGGGCTTGCTGGCGTCAGGTAATACCTCCAATGCCGCGCAAGATATTATGACCATTGTGGGCAACGCGCAGGAAGTGTACGGCGTACAGGGCGATTATGCGGGGATCAGCACTAATGCGTCCAATATCATCCCCAAAGGCATCCAGACAAGTACGCCTTTGGGTGGCACGTTTGCCTTGGCAAGCAGTGGAGCGGGTTTGCCTGCCAGTCAGTTCGATGTGGAGATGACTGGTTTGACGCTCTCTCCAACGGCCTGTCAGAAGCTGGTGACACAGATTTCCGATATCGACACTTCCGTCAATGGGAGTTCGATTGGTAACAGCAACTCTGCCCCGACTGGCGCTCAGGCCGTAAGTGCATGTAGTGGCGGTGCCAGCAGTGTATACTTTACGTTTGGTAATAATTCCTAAGTTATGGGATTGTCTGACCTTGCGTTTGCGGATTTGGCGGTGGAGCAAGACCCCGCCGCCAGTCGGTACAAAAGGTTTTCCGATGATCTCCGGCTCGTTTCTGTGCCGGAGACCTATTGGGGAGAACTGCAGGCATTGAGAAACCAGATGGAAGCGCATAATTCGCATCGCTTTCGTATGGTTTTTGGGGGTATGAATTTACGGGTGCAAAAACGGGATACTCCTTATGGCTCTGTTTTTATAGCACGCCGTATTGCCAGTATTTTACGCAAACTGGATGACATTGGTTTACCGATCCCTTTAGTGCAGACGTTAAGGGATGCGCGGATGCGATCTGGTCTACTGCTGTTTGCCGGTGGCCCAGGCATGGGCAAAACGACATTGGGATGTGCCTTGTTGATGGATCGTCTGGAACGCATTGGGGGATTCACATGGACGGCAGAAAATCCGGTGGAATACGATTTGCAAGGGTCGCGCGGCAATGGTCAATGCTATCAGGAAGAGATTGATGATGACACCGAAGTACAGCGTGTATTTATGGACACCCTGCGCAGCGGTGCGGATACCTTTTATATCGGTGAAATTCGGGAACAGTCTGCTGCCAAAACAGCCGGGTTAGCGGCTGCCAGCGGAATGTTGGTGATCAGTACGTTACATGCGGATAACCCGCAACAGGCCATTTTGAAAATGGGCATGCTATCGGGGTTTGATGGTTTAGCACAATGTTTGCGCGGGGTCGTGACCTTACGGATTGATAAGGAGCCCGCTGGGGGGGCGATGCCCGGGGGTGGAATGCCTGGTGGGGGAGTCGCTAACGGTAAAAGCCCGCAAAGTATTTTGCATGTGCAATCGTTTTTTGTGGAGGATGAGCCAACCCGCATGAAAATTCGGGACGGTAATATGGCGGCCATCAATCAGGATATTGAAGCGCAGAAAAACCGATCCATGTCCATGGGTCGTATTTATGGATCGGCGGGCGGGAGGTGAGCATATTATGATGCGACTACAGTCATGGCGTTGGCGTGCTTTTGATGCGGTTTGCGCGCTGTTTTCGGTGGTGATGACCGTCTATTACGTGCAACCGATGTCCCGTTCATTCATGGGGATGAGCCCTGTCATCTGGGCATGGAGTTGGGGAATCACAGCGGGATTGTGTGCCCTCTCCGTTTTGACGAACGGAACTGGGGTCATGATAGCGAGCATCCAGCGCCTTGCCCGTGCTGCGCTGACTGGAGGCCCGTGCGTCCACGCATCCAAAAGGCGCACATCTTCCATGGTTTTGCCGATAACAAAAGGGAAAACCCGATAATATGCTCGCGTTGATCTACCCCTTTCTGTTGTTAGGATTGCTGGCATTTTATGCGGGCAATTCGATCATTACGTCTCAGTCTATCAATGGTTCGCCAACGTCTGCTTCTGTACCTGGGGATGCGGCATTTGTCGCTTTAGCGCACGCGGCATTAGCCTTTTCGGAGCAGAATCAGGGGTACTCAGGAAACATCACGGCATCGCAACTCGCGCCTTACATGGATGGCTATCAATTCCCGTCGCAATGGAGCGCAAGTGAAAGTGGTGGGCAACTGATTGCCTGGACCAATAGTTTGCCAGCCGATGGGTTGACGGCGCTTTCTGGGGAAACCGGTGGAGACTGCGCCTACGGGAAAAATAACAATGGGTATGTATCCTCGCTTTGTGTTGGCACCATTCCTCAGCCTACGCCGAACGGCATCCCAAACAATGCGGTTGTCTATTGGATAGATAGTCCAACGAATTAAGAGAAGGAACCGAAACCATGAATCCAATCACCGTATTATTCGCCGTGATCATTTCCGCGCTCGCGGTTCCAGCCGTATACATGGTTATGAGCAGTCAACAGCAACAGGAGCTATCCACGGCTGCGGCCATCCAGATGGCGCGCGTGGAAAAGGCAGCAGAAGCCTATATCACTGCTAATGCCGGGGCTATTGAAAGTGTTGCTACCGGATCATCGCCGGCAGTCATTACAGTGCCCATGCTGGAAAGCACCGGATATTTGCCCAACGGGTTTACATCGGTGAATCCATTTGGTCAAACCTGGGAAGTACAGGTATTGCAACCAACCTCCGGCAATTTGCAGGCATTGGTGGTCTCCTATGGTGGAAACACCGTAAAGGCTAAAGTCGCTGGGCAAGTTGCACAGATTGCCGGGGCGTCCGGTGGTGTGATCGGCGGGGGTAGCGGGGAGTATGCCGTACCAGGCTGCACTGGCGGAGAAGCCTGTGGGTCGTATAACGGTTGGTCTGTGACTACCAGTGGGTACCAAAACATTCAACCCGGACATTTCGCGGCTTTACTGGCCTACAGCAACGGCCAGTTGCAGAGCGACTACCTCTACCGCGTCGCCGTCCCTGGCCAGCCGCAGTTGAACACCATGCAGACGAATCTGAATATGGGGACGAACAGCGTCAACAATGCGGACGAAGTCAATGCACAGTCGGAGACGTTGGCCGCTGGGGATCCCAATGGCCAATATGGGGCACTACAAATTGGCAACAACTATTATTATGGGGATAGTTCCAACGCCGCTGTACGCACCCCGGGTGGATTCTATGTGCAGAACCAGAATGGTAGTGAACCTGCGAGCATTGATGAAGTAGATAACGTTAACGCGTCTGGAAATATCACGACACCTGCTACCGTACAAGGTGGTTACGTCAATAGTACAGGCGATGTGAATGCGCAGAGTGCGCTAACGGTAGACGGTGGTAATGCTTGGTGGGCTAATAACGCAGGTAATAGTTCGCAAGCGGGCAGCGCTTCTGTAGGTGGGGTAGTTAATGCCAACGGTGGAGTTGGTTCCGGTAATTATTTTTCTACCTATGATGGTGCTTGGTGGTCTAATAGTTCAGGTGATAGTTCGCAATCGGGGAATCTCTATGCGGGTGGACAGATTCATGCTGGCTATGATGCTTGGTTAGGCACCGCTAATGGTACAGCTAACCAAGGATGGGGTTGCTCAGACTATGGTGAAATAGCGGCTAGTGGCAGTGGAAACGGACAGGCTTTAATGTGTAACGGAAGTTCTTGGCAGGCGATGGGGAGTATGACTGGTTATAACCAAGTTGGTTTTGAGACCATCCCTGGCAACGGCAGTTCTAATTTTGGGATATGGGAATTTTGTAGTATTACTGGACACCAAGGCCAAGGCGCTGATGAACTTGTACCGGTAGGTGGTCCATACGTGGTTGGCAACCATTATGCGTGGGACTGGTCTGGTGGTGGATCTGGCACCAATAATACTCCAGTGACGTGCTGGAACAACAATTGAGTCACTGTTTTAGTGTGCAAACTCTATGTAGGCATGCTCTATGGGCAGAGGGTTTATGTTGAGACTCCGGCAAACTTTGTTGATTCCTTTTACATTTCTTTCGATATTCATTTGCCGCCACCTGTTATTAGACAGCCAACGATTAGCCAATAGGTGCGGCAATAAATTTCTATCATAGATGAATATTGTGTAATTCAGGAAATATATGACACGGTTTGGCGGCCCAATATATTTTTTTGTGATCGAAATCAGCTCGCTGTCTGCTTTGGAAAATATGATAAATTGAGGTGTAGTTTCTTTTGATGGGTCGCTGTACCAGAAACCTTTGTCTCCATTACCCATCTGGATTATTGGCAGCCCCATATTTGATCCCATATGTCTTCCTGTTATTGCGCCATCGCTAGCCAGGGCGAACAATGGTGATTGTGCGCCGAAGTAAGACCCATATCCAAAATATAGGTGGTTTTTTACCAAAAAGTATACAACTTTTTTTGTTTCCCCCCAATTTGGAGAGAATCTAAAATCACCATTAACAATTAACGTCATAGAAAGAACAAGGTATGCTATGACGGAAGCGCGCGTGAAAATGCGTGCCGAAAAATTCATCGATTCGAATACATATGCAATCGCTAGCAATGATAAGATAAAAAGATAAAATATGTTTATTAAATATTCAATTGCCCATCCGCCTGTTGCAAAATTTGTCACGACGAATAAAATAGACATTAAAGCTGACGAATAAAACGCGAATAGAATAACTATAATAAAACTTGCTGGTAATAATTTTCTATAAATTATAGCAAAACAAAAAACAACAAGAACAGAAAATATAAAAATAAACCACACAACTAATGAGATAAAATTGGTTGGCAGTGGATAAAGACATAGATAGGTACCAATACCCTTAGTTAGCAGGATAAGATGCTTCAACATTATTGAAGGTGATGCAAACGATATGGATTGCTGCGAGAAAATATTGAAATCTGCAAATATAAAATAAGTTATTCTTCCTACCACATAAGCTGCTACGATCCATTTAATGGCTATTCTAAAATCGCTTTTGTCTCTTGAAAATAGGGCTGGTGCCTTCCACAAAAGAAATATTATGGGAAGTGTGTAAGCAGCCTGGAACCACGGATCTGATACCGTCCCCGTAAAAACACATACCAGCATTGTAGGGAATGCCCACCTTGGCTTATCAATTATATATCTTAAAAGTGCAATAATGCCAATTAATCCAAACATCCAGACCGCATTATGAGATACAGGATAGGCAAGTATCCCAGGCTGACCTATGGCCATAGGTCCTGCCAGCAGTGCAATTAACCATGCCAAATATCCCCACATCCAGGACCTTGTTACTGTTTTAACAACTAAACCGGACAACATGGCATTCACAACAAAAATAAGCCAACCCTGAATGACGATCGAAGCCCCGGAAACTCCGACCAAAGCATAGAATATAAGAGCAAAAGGAAGCAGGCTCAGAAACTGGTTATCTTGGTTGAATCGCCAGGTAAATGGGAAACGCCAACCGTGGTGGACGATACCTTGATAGATTAGCGCCATTTCCGCCATGTCGGGATTCAAAGGAAGCGTCTGAAACGCTGTACCCAGACTACTGATGAGTGCTGCAACCGAAAGTACAGCAAACAACCCCCACATAAGCCAATGCTTAATCATTTCGCTCTCTATCCCTAATTTTTCCCCACACCTTCCTGACTAAATAAACTGGCCGATGCTTACTTTCTTCGTAAATTCTTCCCAGATATTCACCTATGACACCCAGCGCCATCAATTGCACGCCCCCCAAAAACAGGAGGGTGACCATCATGGAGGGATATCCCTTGACAGGATTACCATAAACTAGGGTGCTGATAATCAGCCATAAAGCATAAATGAAGGACAGACCGGAGACGATAAAACCCAGATAAGCGGCGAGCTGCAAGGGCACCTGGCTGAATGAGGTGATTCCTTCGACGGCAAAATTCCAGAGTTTCCAGTAATTCCAGGTGGTTTTGCCACTATGTCGCGGCGCACGGTGGTAGTAAACATTGGTGCTGCGGAAACCCACCCAGGCAAACAGTCCTTTCATGAAGCGACGACGTTCTTGGAGGCTTTGTAAGGCATCCAGTACCGGACGCGACAAAAGCCGGAAGTCACCCGTGTCAGCGGGAATATCTACGACGCTCATCCGATTGATCACCCGGTAAAAAAAGTGGGCTGAAGCGCGTTTGAGCCAGGATTCCCCCTCTCTGGATAGACGTACGGCATTGACCACATCATAACCATCGCGCCATTGGGCAAGCAGTTCAGGGATGAGCTCTGGAGGATCTTGCAGGTCTGCATCCAAGGGAATGGCGGCATCACCCCGGGCAGCATCCAGTCCGGCCGTCAATGCCGCTTCTTTTCCGAAGTTTCGGGATAAATCTATGACCTGAATGCGCGAATCCTGCTGATGCAACTCAATAAGCTGAAGAAGGGTGTCATCTATGCTGCCATCGTTCACACAGACCATTCCCCACGGTTCTCCGCAGGCATCCATAATGCCACTCACCCGCTCATAAAGGATTTTCAGGTTGCCCGATTCATTATGGCAGGGAACGATGATGGAAACAGTCATTACATGTTTTCGTTATGGTATGGGCGGTCGGCGGCTTTGATTGCGAAACTTATCAGGATAAAACTGCTTTGGTCAAATACAACGACGGTTCTCCAGAATGCTCTCTCCGTAGGGTCCTTCTTTTTTGGCGCAACCGGCCAAGAATAGTGGCTGGTGTTCGAGCCATATGTTTTAACTGATTCCATTGGAAATTTTAAAGATTATTTTGGGCTCTTCGTCAGATCGAGTGGGTAGGGTTTACAATGCAGCGGAGCAGTTGTGTCCCGAATAGGAGTTAGCTGATGGTCCCAGAAGAGCTGTTTTCTCTCGCGTTAGGGTTGGTACCGCCGTGGTTGGTGGACGATGTGACCTTCCAAGTGGAGGAGAAGCGCCTGGATCTGCACATCAACTTTCCCAAGGGCAGTCGCTTTGCTTGCCCCGTCTGTGGTGAGGAGTGTCCGGTACATGACACCCGTGAACATACTTGGCGGCACATGGATTTCTTTCAGCATGAAGCCTATCTCCACGCCCGCGTACCCCGTGTGATGTGCCCGGAACATGGGGTGCATCAGATCCCTGTTCCCTGGGCGCGGGAAGGCTCGCGTTTCACCCTGCTCTTTGAAGCGCTGATCATGACCCTGGTGCGGGAGATGCCGGTATTGACAGTAGCCCGCCTGATCGGCGAGACCGACACGCTCCTGTGGCGGGTGATTGACCACTATGTGCCCGAAGCCCGTACCAGAGTGGATATGGCCCATGTCCATGCCGTCGGCGTCGATGAAACCAGCAGTCGGCGCGGCCATGACTACATCACGCTCTTCGTAGATCTGGAAGCTAGGCGACTGCTGTTTGCCACCCCCGGTAAGGACGTCTCCACTTTTGCGCGATTTGCCACAGACCTTGAAGCCCATGGGGGCAGCGCAGAAGCTGTCACGGACGTCAGCATGGACTTGTCTCCCGCCTTCCAGAAAGGGGCTAAAGAGCATCTTCCCAACGCCCAGGTGACCTTTGATCGTTTCCACCTCATGAAGCTCGTCAACGAGGCCGTGGACGCGGTACGCAGGAGCGAAGCATTTACCCAGCCAGACCTCAAAAAGACCCGCTGGCTCTGGCTCAAGAATGAACGGAAACTCAAGGTGAAGCAGAAAGAAAAGCTGCAGGCATTACTCAAAGACCAGAACCTCAAGACGGCGCAGGCCTACCAATTCCGCCTGACCTTTCAGGACATCTTCACGATCAAGAATCGCCATCAGGGTGCTACCCTCTTGAAAGCCTGGTTGGAAAACGCCAAGACCAGCGATCTGCCGCCTATCGTCAAGGTTGCCTACACCATCATGAATCATTGGGATGGTGTGCTCCACTGGTTTGAGAGCCAGATCACCAATGGAATTCTGGAAGGTTTTAACAGCCTCATTCAATCCGCCAAGGCGAAAGCTCGGGGTTACCGTACCCACAAGAACTTTATCAATATGGCCTACCTGATCTTGGGTAAGCTGGATCTCAGGCTACCCACTTGAAATGACGAGGAACCTTATTTTGTATTGCCCTCCTCGGCCCTATGGGCATGCGCGATTGTCTTTCGCAGAATAGATTATAACACTCGTTGTTGACGATTCGGCACTTCCCATAAGAAGGTGCGGCACAATTTCCACGGGTGATCCAGACCTACCGTGAGTGCGGCATCTTTGTCGAAGTTGCGGGAGACGTCGGTCAGCGGACGCGAGGATATTCTTGTTGACAGTGCCGCGTATTACCGTAACAATAATACACAATGTTCTTTGCTATTGTGGAGGTGGTTACCATGATACACGGTGAAAATGATGATCTCGGCACAGAGGATGGTGCTCGACCATCGTTGGGAAGTGATGATCTGTTTAAGATGAAGAATTTTAGCGTCAGAATTCCAAACTATCTTCTGGATTCAATTAGACGGCTCGTGTCGAACAAACAGACTGCAAGCGATTTGGTTCGACTGAGTATGGAAAAAACCTTTGGCCTTGATGGAGTTAATACGATGAAAGAGTACGAAGAACTTCAGCGAGACAACCGTGCATCTCTTGAGAGACTGGTAAGCAAGGTCAAAACGAGCTCGCAGTTTAGCCGAGCTGAGATTATGTATGTCGCGAACGAGTGCCATAGTGCTTACTCGCACAAGCTCTCAAAATATAAGCGCATCAAGAACTTTTCCATCGTATCGAATTTGCTGGCATTCAATGAAATGATCAAGTTAAGGGATGCTACCAAACCCATGACTGAGGAAGCAAATCGTCTCGACCACTATTATCATGGTTGCCTTGGCCGACAAGGTCGACCGTTTGAGTCATCAATAGATAAACATGTTCATTACATTGTTAACGAAATATTCGGAGCGGATTATGTACACCCGACTTCCGCAGAGATGGCTGCAAGGTGCTTTGAGGTTGCTTCGCGGGATGAGCCAGAGTTGTCAATATGCAAACTTAATGACGCAATACGACCGTTTATTGGAAACATGATCCTGTTTCTACTGAGGGTGTATTATATAAAGAATGGCTCTACGGCAGTAAAAATTGAGGGTGATTTTGCTGAACCAAAGATGATACAGGACGTTATTAACGAATCATTCTGGATAACCCCGATGCTGTCGGAAAACGGATTGAGCTGTGCTGTTGAGTTGCGAGGAAGAAACGTAGTGTTCTCTCTCAACAATACACCAGAAATTGATGATTTTATTGCGGCACTTATGTCGGCAAGGCAAGACGGTGTTATGGAAGCGGTTGTCGGTAGATTCCATTGCCAATATACGATTAACAGCGCTTCTCCGCAAATGAGCACATTCTTCATTTCTGTTGGTGGATGCAGGGTGTTTATGGAGAAAGAAGAATATGATGGGTTGTGTGATCTTTTTAAAACATTTATGGAAAACGAAGACGTTTCTAACGCGCGCAAAAATTTAATGTGGATTTACGGAGATATCTGATTCGCACGTCATAACAAAAGCTATATGCAGTGCCACATCGAACCCGATCTTCTCGGGTAGATGCGCCGCAAATCACTATCCAACGACAAGACAAGCTTCTTTCAGCAGGTGGCTGGCCCGGTACGTCACCACCCGCCTTGCAGTTATTGGAACCATCTCGCCGGTCTTGGGATTGGGGCGGGTGTTGAAAAATGATTCCACCAACCTCTTACTCTCCTTACCAATTCCTGTTTGGGCATGGTGGATGTTCCTCCTTTGACCAATCACATAACTAAATTAAACAGCAATCTATACCATAACCCCCCGGGCTATACCTGACCATTCAAGCATGATCAGGAGATGGCCATGGCCCGTCACCGGTCCATCCATCTTTCCGAAGATCCGCACCAGTCCTTGCTATACCTCAACAACGAGGATCGCTAAGGACTGCAGGAGATGAGCGCAACAGGAACAGTGAAACTGACGGGCCGCTATGGGGACCGAATTGAGCAGGAAGCGCGGGAGCGGAGCGTTTCAAAGGCCGCACTGATCGCCGACTATGCCATGCGGGGCATCGAGACGGCGGAACAGGCGGAAGGTAGTCCGATGGATGGCTTTGAGCGGCGGATTGCGGCCACCATGCTGGCCGTGCGTGGGGACGTGGAGGCCGTCCAGGCGGAGCTGGACACGGTGGCGGCCATGCTGGATCTCTTCGTCAAGCTCATGCTGATCCACCTGCCCGAACCCGTCCTGGACGAGGCCGAGGCGGTGCAATCCTCGGCGCTTACCCGCTATGAGCGGTTCCTGAAGCAGGTGGCCGATGCCGGATTCGACGGGGACCGGCCCCGGGCGCTGAAAAAGATCGCCGAACTCCTGCAAAAGAAGCTGGAACCCGTCCAGAATGGCTGATCCGATCACCATGGACCGCGCACAGGTCGAAGCCCATGGGCGACTTATCGAGCAGATGCGCCGGATTCTCGGTGCGGATATCTGTGCAGTCTTTGGAGACCCTGCTGCCGTGGAAATCATGCTCAACGATGATGGACGGGTTTTGGTGGAACGACATGGGCAGGGGATCACGCACCTGACGGATTTATCCGCGTCCAAGGCCCTGAACCTGCTGGCACTGATGGCCGATTTCCGTGGGACTACCGTCACACGCGACAAGCCCATTGTTGAGGGTGCGATGCCCGATGAGTTCCTGCGTGCGCGTTTTGCAGGAGCCATTCCGCCGCTCATGCCGAGACCGACTTTTTCGATTCGTTTGCCGGCGAGGAAGATTTACACGCTCGAAGATTACCGGAACAACGCCATTATCACCGGTGAACAGTACGACAAGATCATTGAAGCCGTGGAAAACCGAAAAAATATCCTGGTGAGTGGTGGCACCGGGTCGGGCAAAACCACCCTTCTTAATGCCGTATCCGACACCATAGCCTGTCGTGCCGGACTGGATCAGCGGATCGTCATCATCGAGGACACACGGGAAATCGTCTGCAATGCGCCAAATACCGTGCAGATGCTGACCGATGCGGACACCGACATTGACATGACCCGCTTGCTGAAACTCACGCTACGGTACCGGCCCGACCGGATTTTCGTCGGTGAGGTGCGCGATGGTGCGGCTCTGGCTTTGCTGAAAGCATGGAATACCGGGCACCCCGGCGGACTGGCTACTTTACACGCCAACAGCACGCAAGCAGCGCTTACCCGTCTGGACCAACTCTGCCAGGAAGCGGGTGTGCCGTCGCAGATGCCACTCATCCACGAAGCGGTCGATGTCATCATCCAGATTGCGCGGGATGCGTCTGTTCCGGCAGGCCGCCGGATTACCGATATTCTCTTTATGGACAAACAGGATTAAACACCATGTGGTATGCCATATCCCCGGAACTTGCCGATCCACCGTCTCCGCCCGCCATGGTTCGCCCCTTGCAGTCCCCTGCGGGGAGCAATCCCTTAGCAGGGCGCAAGCCCCCTGCGGGGATACCGCTGTCCGCAAGCCCCTTGCGGGGAGCAATCCCTTCGCAGGCTGCAAGCCCTTCGCCTTCTGCAGGACTGCCCCCGGCAAGACTGCCGTCTGCAAGACTGCCACGGGAATTCGCCATGCGGCTTTCCTTGCCGACGGAAACGGCATCCAGCGAGCGGCAGGCATTGCAGTGGATTTGTCGCAGACTTTCGCTTCGTCTGGATTTTCAGGGACCGGATTATGCGCTGTATGGCGCGGGAGTTCCCTTCGGGAAGCCTGTTCCAGCCCTTGAACTGTTGCGTGATCTGGCCGTGATTCCCTATATCCAGGGCACGATGACCGTGCGCCTGCATTCGGTGAAGGTACACAACGCCCCATTGCGCTAAGGCAATATCTCCAGAACGCGCTGCTATACCCCTGGGACAGCATTTCAGGAGGTTTCCCATGGCAGAAAAAATCGTTGTAGTGCAAAAACATCCGCATCGTCTGCGGAATCAGGTGCTGTTTGGTCTGGCCCTGTTCGGGGTTCTGGGGCTGGAAACGGCCATGGCATCCAGCGGCGGACCATTCGGCAAGATCAGCAACTTCATCCAGAGCAACTTCATGCCGTTCATCGGCTCGGTGGGCATTGCGGGCGGCATTGGCTATGGCGCCGTCCACGCCTTCAAGCATGACTACGGCAAGTCCGCCGTCGGCATCGGCACGGCGGCGGGTGGTGGATTCATGATCAGTCAGTACGGATGGTTTGGCCAGCAGGCTGGCATTTCCGCTGCCACTCTGGGCGGGCATGTGGCGTTGATGGCGCCATTTCTGCATCTCCTGGGGGCCTGATTGAGCCAGGAAACCCGCAGCACGCGGCTGTACCAGAGCATGGTGCGGCCGCACTTGCTGATGGGCGGTGAGCGATCAGCCACACTGCTCAATGGCGGGGCGGCGATCACGATTTATTTCCTGACGCTTTCCATTCCCGGCATCATCGCGGGCGTCCTGACATTTACTGCCGTGCAGACGGTGTTGCGCATTCTGGCCAGACAGGACCCGCAGATGATCAGTATCGTGTTCCGGGCCAGGAAGTGGCAGGACTATTACCCGGATGCGCCCTCGCTCGATGCGCCGGTCCGGGAGATTCCGGTGGAGAAGAGCCAGCAGGCATCTATCTGGAACCAGATACTTTCCCGTTTCGCGAAAAAGGATAGAAAACATGCTGAACCTGCGGGAATTCCGGAGTAAGAACCTGTCTCTGCCGGACCTGCTGAATCCGGCTATCCTGGCAGGCCGTGTGCTGGTACTGAACCGGCCCTGCGCGGTGCTGCTCACCAAGGACGGGGCTTTTCTGTCTGCTGTCCGGTTTTTCGGACAGGACCTGGAAAGTCTGTCGGCGGACGACATCAACCGTCTGTCAGCAGTGCTGAATGCTGCGGTTACCCGTCTGGGCACCGGATGGACAGTACAGACGACTGCCATCCGGGAATCCGCCGATGGCTACGTGCCGGAAGACCAGTGCTTTTTCCCGGATCCTGTATCGATGCTCATTGATAACGAGCGTCGCCGCGCCTTCGAGCGGGAAGGGCGCAGGTTTCAGAGCCGGTATTATTTCGTGTTCACCTGGAACACCCCCCCTGAATCAGAAGTCTCGGCCGGGCATCTGTTCGTGGAGAGTCGCAAGGGGATCGTTTCGGACTCTTTTGATACGCTGCTCAAGAAGTTTGAGGATAGTCTGAATATGGCATTGGGGATTCTCTCCCGGCAGTACGCCATTACTCCGCTCGATGATACAGGGCTGTTGACGCATTACCACGAGTGTCTGACCGGAAAATCCCATCCAGTCCACGCACCCACGATTCCGGCATATCTGGACGTACTGCTCGGGCATCACGAGTTCGTGGCGGGTCTGGAGCCCGCCCTGGATGGTGAATCGATTTCGGTACTGACCTTTCTGGGCTATCCGGACCTCACCCGTCCGGAGATGCTGGAGCATCTGCACAATCTGCCCTTTCCGCTGCGCTACACGACCCGCTTCATTCTGCTGGATTCTGTGGATTCCAAAAAGCTTGTGGCCAAAGTCCGGGAGAAGTGGGCGAGCTCCAAGTACACACTGCGGGATTACATTTCCGGAGCCATGAGCCATGGCCAGATGCGCGCCGACCGGCAGGACCGGTTCAAGGCGGGGATGGAGTCAGAAACCGCCCTGGTTGATGCCGACATTTCGAGTGGCGCCATCCTGATGGGGTTTTTCACGGCGACGGTGATCCTGCGTCATCGGGACGCCAAGACGCTGGAAGAACGCTCCCGCATGGTGATGAACCTGCTTTCGACGGTGGGTTTCGTGCCCAAGCGGGAGACGGTCAACGCAGTGGAAGCGTTTTTCGGCAGTCTGCCGGGCCACACCTGGGAGAATGTCCGCAGGGCACCCATTCACAGCCTGAACTTTGCGGATCTCTCACCCAAAACAGGGGTGTGGGCAGGCGACCCGGAATGCCCGAGTCCATTGATCCGGATCGGTTCCCAGCCCGCGCCCTGCCTGGTCCTTGCCCAGACATCGGGGAGTACGCCGTTCCGTTTCAACCTGCATGTGGGGGACGTGGGGCACAGTCTGCTTGCGGGGCCAACGGGCGCGGGTAAGAGCAGTCTGCTCGCCCTGCTTGCCGCCCAATGGTTACGCTACCAAAACGCCCGCGTCATCGCGTTTGACAAGGGCCGCTCGCTGTTCGCGCTGACGGAAGCCGTCGGAGGTCAGCACTATGACCTGGGGGGGGAGTACAGCGGATTGTCCTTTGCACCCCTGGAACGTGTCGATGCGGAAATGGACCGGGTGTTCGCCAAGGACTGGCTGGAGGCACTGGCCATTGTCCAGGGCGTCACGATGACGGTACGGGAGCGCAAAACCATCAACGACGCCGTGGATGGCCTTGCCCGTGAGTCGGGGCGATCACTGACGGATGTTATGCACCTGTTGCAGGATGAGCACCTGAAAGCAGCGGTGAGCGTCTACACGGGTACCGGCAAGTACGGTGATATCCTGGATGCCCGTCAGGATGGTCTGGACCTGTCATCCCGCTTTCTCACTTTCGAGATGGACAGTCTGCCCCAGGGGGAGACCGGCAAGCAGCTGGTAGTGCCGCTTCTGCTCTATCTCTTTTACCGGATCGAAAAGATGTTGGACGGCAGCCCTACGCTGATCGTCATGGACGAGGCATGGACACTGATCGACAACCCGCAATTCCTAGCGAAGATCCGCGAATGGCTGAAAGTCCTGCGAAAGAAAAACGCCGTGGTGGTGTTTGCCACGCAGTCGCTGGCCGACCTGCAGGGCAGTCCGTTGCTTCCGGTGCTTATGGAGTCGTGCCCAACCAAGGTCTTTCTGCCGAACCGGGAAGCAGGCAGTCAGCAACTAAAGCCTATGTACCACAATTTCGGGCTGTCAGACCGACAGATTGAACTGCTCCAGTCGGCTATACCGAAGCAGGACTATTACATTCATTCGCCATTGGGCCACCGGCTGGTGAGCTTTGCCATGGGACCCATCACCCTGGCGTTCTGCGGGGTATCCGATCCCAAGGCGGTGAAACGGGTAGCAGAACTGCGGGAGACACTGGGCCGTGCATGGCCCGTTGCCTGGCTTCGGGAACGGTTGCCTGCGCCCGTGCTGCGGGAATGGGGAGATGTCATCGCGTTCATTGAACGGTCTTTTCACGGGTAAGTTTTGAGAGGGGGTTGAAAAAATGAAATCTATCCAAAGAATCAGTGCGTTTGTTGTTTTGTTGTCTGTTTCCACTCTGGCTTTTGCGGGCGGCCCGGTCAGCAATTTTCCCGTGCAAGAACAGTTGCAGCAGGAAGTCAGGATGGCTCAGGCGGTTCTGAATGATGTCCATTCAGGGGGCAACCGGCACCAGTTGATGCAGCGGGTTCAGGCTTTGAATTTTGCGGTCCAGAACACGGCAAGCCAGATGCGCGTAACACCCCCTGCCGCAAGTCACATGGTGAGACTGCATGCCACCCGCAGGGAATTGGTCAAGCATGTCGAGGTGGTCCGTAACTGGATCGTAGCACAGCAAAAGGCATAAAAATGAAGAAAAAGTTGTTGGTTTTAATGATGTTGACGTGCATTCCTGTGCTGTCCGTTGCGGGTACCCCCTTGCAGGGCGCAAGTCCCTTGCAGGGCATGCAGTCTGACGCTGCGGCCATCCAGAGCATGGCACAGAACTGGACCACGCTGGAAAACGCGGCATCCGGTTATGCGGCACTGGCCCCTTATGCGGCTCAGGAATGGGCAGGTCCGGGTCCAGTAGTCAGCACGCCCATGGGTGGTGAGGAACAATGCCACAATATCCATTGGGATACGGTGACGAACCAGCTAGTGACGGGTGGCCTCAATATCTTTGGTGATGCAGAAGCGGAAGCCTATGCCATCCAGACAATTACGGCGGATTTTCAGACGCAACTGGCGGATTATGAGGTGCAGCAGGCCAAGGTAGGCAATATGGCCATTGTCGATCAGATCAACGCACAGAAAGGCCCGATGAACGCTTCCCTGAATACGCTCATGTCTTTATTGAGCACGACAGGGGATCAGGTGGCTGCTGCCCTGTCGCCGGGAACTACATTGCATCCTCTGCCAATCCAGCACTGGCAAGCAGGTGTTGGTAATGTCCCCGATCTGTCTGCTGTTCAGTATATCGCCGGTCTCAATGATGGCGCGCCGATTGGCTGGGCCGTCGAACCGGTCAGAGGTCTGGCGCGTTTAATCGACGTGTGCCCGACTGGTACTGGCAATGTCCCTATGTACAACCTTTCTGGCCCGGTAAACAGCAATGTGCAGCAAATGCTGGCCGATTCGCCAAGCATGGCACAGGTGGTGCAGTCCGTTGAGGGGGGCAGTACCTATTCTGTTCCAGGTCCGTTCAGCGGCAGTGCGGGCATTGTTCCTGTGGACGGCTTCGGGGATGACACCCGCATGCAACTGGTGAAGGCTTTGGCATCGGATATGCAGCCGCTGGCTCAGTATATGCAACCTCTCCGCCAACCTTTGACGCTATACAGTCAACAGGTGCAACAAATCATGGCCGAGGTGCAACATGCAAACTAATCACAAAAAAATCTTTCTGGCGATAGCTTTGATGCTTTCGCCGGTTTCTGCTTTTGCAGGCACCTTGACGGGTGGCGCGACGATGCCCGAACAGATCGTGCAGGAAGTGACACTGATCCAGTCGAAAGTCACGCAGTCGGAACAGCTGGTCAACATGATCCAGCGTTACGAGAACATGATCCAGAACATGGTGACGCTGCCGCAGACCATGTTAAACCAGATTATGCAACCTGTTGATCAGCTTTATGGGGTGGTGCAGCAGGCGGAAGCCCTGAGCACGGCGGGAGCGAATATCGCCAACCAGTTCCAGAATCTGCACGCCACGTTCAATCCGCAGATCACGGCGGAGTACACACAGCAATATGAGAGCATTACCGAAGGGCTGAACAAGGCCATCGATACAGCCCTGAAGTCAGCGAATCTGAACCCCAACGAGTTCCAGACCCAGGCGCAGGCGCAACAGGCAGTGGACAAGGCCATGCAGAACCCCAATTCGCGCAACGCCATTTTGCAGGCGGCAACGGAAGTGGGACAGGCGACGAATTCCGCCATGGTGCAACTGCAGCAGACGACGCAACAGTACCAGACCATGCAGGCTGCCTGGCGGAAGAAACAGCTCATGCAGCAGGAGGAGCAGAAAGAGGTCAATCAGAAAATGAATAATGACCTCAATGGAACCGGGCAGACGCCAACCTATCATTTGCCCAGTTTCAGTTGGTGACGAGACCGCAGGTGCATAGGAGGGTTCCATCACTTTTAGGAGATTGTCATGCATATCTGGAAACTGTTCGTTCTCTGTCTCGCGGTCTTTGCGCTCGCCGGTTGTTCTTCTTCCACGATAGAAAAGGTCAAGGTGCATTCCGAAGCTTATTATGTGAAGCATCCCAAGGCCCTGAAGCGTGCCAATGCATGGTGCAATCTGAAGCATCTCAGCCGGTCCCAGGCTACCGATTGTGAAAACGCACAGGCCGCAGCCATCGACAAGAATTCACCACATTTGCCCCATTTCAGCTGGTAAGGAGAAAACCATGCGCGGCAGGACAGGAAACCAGAAAATCCCGGCCATCGCCCTGATCGTCGGGGTACTGCTCCTGTTTGCCGCACTGCCTGCGGATGCCGCGACGGGGGCCACTTCTGGCATCCTGTCGGCATTCAGTCAAGTGGTGACGGGTTGGTATGGTAAAATCCTAATTGTGTCGGAGGAAATTTTCTTTACGCTCTTCGGGATCGATTTCGTATACCTGGTGGCTCAGTGGATGATCGGTGGCAAGGACGTGCATGAGATTCTCACATCCTTTGTCAAGAAACTCATCACGATTGGTTTCTGGTACACGCTCCTGCTGCACAGCCAGCAGTTCCTGCACTGGATATATGGAGGTTTCGAGCAGACTGGCGTGGAGGCGGGCGGGGCCGTCAATGTCACGGCGTCTTCCCTGCTCGGCGAAATGATGAAAATCTGGACAGAACTGCTCCAGGGTCCCTATGACGCCAAGTCACATGGCTTCCTTTACGATATCAGCCATGTCGGATCGATCATGATTTCCGGATTGCTGGGCGACCTGCTGGGACTCTTTACGGCGCTGGTCATGCTGTTCATCGTGGTGTACATGGTCATCGAGTTCTTTACCGTCCAGCTTGAAGCCATGCTGGTAGGCAGCATCGGTGCCATCCTGCTGGGCTTTTCGGGCAGTCGCTGGACGGTGCAGCATGCTGACGGATTCATCAAGTATGCCCTTTCCGTGGGCGTCCGCCTGCTGGTATTGACGCTCTGGATGGGCTTTATTACCAAGGAAATACCGCAAAGCATAGAACTCCTGATGAAGAATTCCGGGCTGGGCCTCGAATCCGGTACGCACCTGGCCGGATTGTTCGAGCTCTATGGCGAAATTTTGGTCTTCTTCCTGCTCGTGGGCTGGCTCACCAAGAAACTGCCGGGCATTGCGGCGAGTGTGCTGTCGGGATCGTCGAGCCTGGGCGGTGGAGAACTTATGGGTGCGGCAGTTGGTGGTGCGGCATTGGCTGCGGGTGGAGCAGCGGTCCTGGCTACCGGTGGAGCGGCCCTGGCTGCGGGTGGTGCCAGCGGTGCCATGACCGCATCGGAAGCGGTGGCGGCCAGTGGTGGCGTGGGTGGCGCCGGGGAGATGGGCGCTGCCGCTGGAAATGCGGCTGAAACAGCCGGTGGCGGCGCTGGCGGCATGGGCAATGGACTTGCCGACAGCGGCATGGCGGACACCGGGAATGCGTCCAGCAACAGCCCGGCTTCGCCAGCGCCGGTAACAGAGGCGGAAACAGAATCCATCCGTCGGCAACTCGCGCGGATGAAATCGTCTGATAGGACTGCGTCCAGCACCGGACCTGCATCTGGCACCGAGACTGCAGATGCAATGAGAGGAGAAGCGCAGCCGAAGCCGGAGCAGAAGCCGTTGCATGAGCGTGCCATGGAATGGATTGATAGCAGGGAGAAAGATGCGCATTTCGTGGAGCAGCATGTGGTGCCTGGAGAACACGAGACAGTCTCGGTTAGTGCAGAGGGCAATAAGTTGAGCCATTCCGAGTAACGAGACCAGCGGTGCAATGGGTAGCAGGGAGCTTTAATGCGTATTCTGGCCCATCGTGGGCAGTCATTCTGAATGATCGTGGGCGGTGATTCTGGGCGATGGTGGGCAATGATTCTGGCGGATCGTGGGCAGTTTGCACGATTTTCCAGAATCGGTGCCCACGATGCCAGAATGGCCTGCGGAAATTCGTCTGTGGAGTAAAAAACATTTTGGTCATTCATTGGCTTGAGCGGCATTCTGGGTCTTTTTTAGAGGAGATCCAGCATGCCCACACCGAGGATGACCATGAAAGCGATTATCGAGATCCTGCGATTACATGCCGCCGGCTGTAGCCAGCGGCAAATAGCCCGGGCCTGCGGGCTGTCCAAGGGGGCCGTGGGCAAGTATCTGCAACGGGCGACGGAAGCCCGGATCGGCTGGCCGCTGTCGGAGGGGCTGACGGTCGTGGAGGTAGAACAGCGGCTGAACCCGCGCCGCCAGCCCCTCCCGGCGTCCCGGCCGGTCCCGCCCGACCTGGCGCAGATCCATACGGAGTTACGGCGCAAGGGCGTGACCCTGCAACTGCTCTGGGAGGAGTATGTAGCCACCCATCCGGATGAGCGCACCTATCAGTATGCGCAGTTCTGTGTCCATTACCGTAGCTGGAAAGCCCGCCTCAAAACCAGCATGCGGCAACAGCATGTGGCGGGCGAAAAACTCTTCATTGATTATGCCGGGCCTACGGTTGCGGTCGTGGACCCGGGCACCGGCGAGATCCGGCAGGCGCAGATTTTTGTGGCGGTGCTGGGGGCTTCCAGCTATACCTACTGCGAGGCCACCTGGAGCCAGAGTCTGCCGGACTTCCTGGGCTCCCATGTCCGGGCCTTCCGGTACTTCGGCGGAGTGCCGACTCTCCTGGTCCCCGACAATCTCAAGGCGGCGGTCACCAAGGCCTCCCGCTATGAACCCGAGATCAACCGCAGCTATCGGGATCTGGCCACCCATTACGGGACCGTAGTGCTTCCGACACGCCCCTACAAACCCCAGGACAAGGCGAAGGTCGAGGTCGGCGTACAAGTGGTGGAGCGCTGGATTCTGGCGCGTCTACGCCACTTCCAGTTCTTCTCGCTGATGGAGCTCAACAGGGAGATCCGCCGCCTGCTGGAGGACCTCAATCAACGGCCCTTCAAGCGCCTGCCCGGCAGCCGCCAAAGCGTCTTTGAATCCTTGGACCGGCCCGCCCTACAGCCCTTGCCCGCACAGGACTATGTGTATGCGCTCTGGAAAAGCGCCAAGGTGAGTATCGACTCCCATGTGGCCTATCAGGGGCATTTTTACTCGGTACCCTATCGTCTGGTCAGTGTGCGGGTTGACCTGCGGGTCAGTGCCCGGACGGTAGAAATCTTCCACCAGCAACAGCGGGTGGCCAGCCATCCCCGCCAGACTCTGCAAGGGCGTTACAGCACCGTCCCGGAACACCTGCCCAAAGCCTACCAGCAACACCGGGAATGGTCCCCGGGACGGCTCCTGAATTGGGCCCTGTCCATTGGCCCTGCGACCCGGGACGTAGTGCGCTGGCAACTGGCGCGGCGCGCCCATCCCGAACAAGGCTACCGATCCTGTCTGGGCCTGCTCAGCTACTCCCGGCGCTATGGCAAGGAACGCCTCGATGCCGCCTGTGCCCGGGCGCTGAAGATCGGTTCTCCGACGACCCGGAGCATCCAGTCCATCCTGAAGCAGGGGATGGATCAAGTTCAGGAGAGCCCCTCTCCCACGACCCCCCTCCCGACCCACGACAATATCCGTGGCCCCCACTACTACCAGTGATTTACAAGGAGTCTCTCATGTTATACCAACCCACCCTGCACACCTTACGGCAACTGAATCTCACCGCCATGGCCGAAGCCCTGGAAGAACAATCCCTGCTGCCCCAGGTCCAGGATCTCCCCTTTGAGGAGCGCCTGGGCCTGCTGCTGGACCGGGAACTCAGTGCACGCGACCAGCGCCGCCTGACGCGCCTACTGAAGCTCGCCCACCTCAAGCACAACGCCTGTGTAGAAGACATCGACTACCGTGCTTCGCGCGGCCTGGAACGCGCCCGTATGCTCTCCCTGATCCAGAATACCTGGATCCGTCAGGGCCAGAACCTCCTGATCACCGGTGCCACCGGTACCGGCAAAACCTGGCTGGCCTGTGCCCTGGGACAGCAGGCCTGCCGACAGGGACTGAGTGTCCGCTATCTCCGTCTCCCCCGGCTGTTTGAAGAACTGCAGACCCGCCATGGGGACGGCAGCTTCGGGCGCTACCTGAACACCCTGGCCAAGGTGGACCTGCTGATTCTGGATGACTGGGGCCTGGCGCCCATGCGCGGAGAAGCGGTCCGTGACCTGCTGGAAATCCTCGATGACCGGGTGAACCAGAAGGCCACCCTGATTACCAGCCAGCTACCGGTCAACCATTGGCATGACTATCTGGGCGAGCCCACCGTGGCCGATGCCGTCCTGGATCGCCTGCTGCACAGTGCCCACCGCCTGGAGCTGAAAGGCGAATCCTTACGCCGTCACCGGGACCCCGGCACCGCCCCCAAAGTTGACCCATCGTGACCACCCGTGCTTAAAATCACAACGACCAAAATGTTCCCTCTCCAGGGGTGCCCACGATCGCCAGAATCGGTGCCCACGATCAACAGAATACGCAGCTTTAAGGAGAAACACCATGCTTCGCACAATTGGCAAATTCATTCTCTATATCGTCGGTGCCGCGCTCGCCGTGTCTTTTGTATCAGGATTGGTCCTGACCTGGGTGCAGAAGGGGCCATCAGCAATCAATGCCTATATTTGGCACCAGATTCTGGGCTTCGGGCTTCTGGGGCTGCTGGTCATGCTCGTCTATGGAGTGGCCAAGGGGATTTCGGAGACACGCATAAGAGAAGATGGATATTTGGAACATTTTGCACAGCGGCAGAAAGAACAAAAGAAGCGCGCCGAAGAAGCGTGGCAGCGTCAACAAGAAGCTGACCGCCGCCGCCGGAGCGAAGAAGAGAACAGGCTTCGCCGTTACTATGAATGAGTAACGAGGCCGTCCTTTGGGGCGGCTTCAGCTTTTATGGACCTCAGAGCCATAGGGCAAGGATCTGACGTAGTTCCTTATGAAGTCCCAATCGGGTTCGCCATCTTTTGTTACCGGCAGTTTGATAACTGACTCGCGCATACGCTCAAGATGCCATTTACGTCCATAGTTAAAGCGGTACTTCTCAAGTCGGATTAGTGTACATAGAAACAAGGCGGTCTCAGCAGTTAGCGTAAATCCACATGGGTAGAGCACGTTTACATCGTCGGTCGCCCAGAATGGGTCAGGCTGATAGAATGCTTCAGCCACCGACCCATTGTAGTTGATACTGATTGTTCCGCCAGCATGAATTGCCGGTTGGCCAATATAGCCAGAAACGCCGTTGTTGGAATCTACCGCCCCTATGTAGGGAGTGCTCCCTTCCGTTTGGTTTGCCTTGGTAAGCCGTTTACCCTTCTTGATATCGAACAAATCGGATAACTTGAATGCCTTCCATCCTGCCGAGTTCGGCTCCAGGTCGGGGACCGCAACCTTGCTTGGTGCCTGGAGTTTGAATGCAAGGTAATCCTTGACTGACTGCGCCAGACTTGACGCTGAAACTTTCTCATAATCGGTTGCCATATAGGCTTCTGCGCACCACTCATCCGCTGCCGTAACCGTGTGCATGACGCTTTCCCCGGCATGTACTTCACGGTTTCGGTATGTCTCTACCCAACGGTCACGGATGGTGGGCCATCTGTCATATAGGTCAATTCGTCCTTTGTGCTTTGTCTTGACGAATCCGTCATCCCGCCAGTAGCCAAACCAGGTTTTCTTCGCGGATTTGGCATGCGGCTTGTCCGCAATCCATACCATAATGCAGGGCACAGTGCCGACAGGGTAGAACAGCTCCTGCGGCATGGACATAACAGCGTCCAGGGTATGATGCTTCATCATCTCATCCCGCGCAGAGTTTGGTGAAATCGCACATGACATAGGCACGATTGCAATTCCCATTGAGCCGGGTTCCAGGCAGTCCAGCATCTGCTTCACGAAATACAGTTCGTGAAGCTCCGCATCACTTTTGGACTGAGCGTAGGGCGGATTGAGCATGCCTACGTTTGGCTTCATCTTCTTCACGGCCTTGATAACCGCGTCGTCGAAGCAACTGGCTTGATGCAGGTTCGCCTTGCCGTCACCACGCAAAATCATATTGCTGGCAGCAAGGGCGAACATCTTGGGGTTATTCTCAATGCCAATCAGGCGATTCTTCTTAATATCGGTACGATCTTCTTCGGTGACCGCCTTTTTCAACATATGCTGCATCGCCGAAATAAGAAATCCGCCGGTGCCGGCACAAATATCAAGCACCTTTGATTCCGGACCGACATTCGCTATCAAAGAGAACAGTTCAGCCACATGTCGGGGCGTCAGGACAATGCCCAATGCTTTCTTATCGCCTGCGGTGTACTTCAGGAATTCGCCATAGAACTGCCCGACGACATCAAAGTCATGGTAGACGTTGATGTAAGGCCAGACGTTGTCACAGATGCGGGTGATGATTTCCTTGAATACGCCGTCCGGGTACTCTTTTGCTGTCTTGCTATCTGGCTTACCCAGGTTGGGATGTACGGCAATCGTGGAGTACGGTTGCAGCATCGTGTCCTTCTTGGCCTTGGGGATGTCAGCCTTGTCCAACTCCTTCTTGATAGCCCCCAGCCACGCTTCCTGAACATCTTCAGCCGACAAGGCTGCAAAGGTCTTCAGAAATGCAGAGTTCATCAAGGCAATCAGGGTACCGCTCACCAGCAGCGGTTTATCTTCTTCAGAGATTTTGGCTTTCGTCCAGATCAGCTCGTGCAGATCCTTGGAGAATGCCAGCAAGTCGGAGTGGCGCTTCTTGGCCACATCCGGGTCGAAGGACGCAAGTCGGTAGTAGTCATCAAACGGGATGAGAGCGTCTACGACCACGTCTGATTCGTTTGTCAGGTCTTTGACTTCACTGGTCCCCGCTGGAATCAGGAAATTCGATATCTTCATGGAACTGGCGGTAGTGCCGCTCACCGCAATGGCTACCACCGTGTAGTGCTTTGCCAGATGTTTTGCGTAATGCAGAACACCATCTACCGCATATTCGACTGGCTTGTCCCGGTCGGGGCTCTCGTGCTTTTTGACGTCCTTCTTGCACTCCACCACGATGATGAAACCCGCATCTTTTTTGTCAGTGATGATGAACTCAGGGTATCCAGATTTGCCGCTGGCCTTCTTGCTGGCCTTGGACAGCAGGCTTTTGACCTTGGCTATCTCGGACTTCTGCTCTTCGATTGTGATGCCGTTATCAGGTTCCCTGTAACCCAGCGTCGCCAGCCTATCGCGCACCAAGTTCTCGGTCATACGTTCTGACATTGCTCCCCCCATATCTCCACCACCGAATGCTATACCGTTCCGATGACATTGGCGATGGAGTCTGCATGTTCAAAAAGAAAACCCCCGGTGACGTACAGGTCCCTGACAGCCCGCAGGACCATGGCCGTCCGCAGGACCAATGCGGTCCGCAGGACCATAACAGCGGTGATACAGCAAAAAGCAAGGATCTGCAGTTCTATCTGACCGCCCGCCGTGAGTGGCTGGAACGCTACGGGGATTATATCGCTTCGGCAAAAAACTGGCGGATGGCCGCTTTCGGGGCCATCGGCATTGCGGCGCTGTTTGGCGCAGGCATGGTCTATGAAGCCGACCGCGTCCATGTTGTCCCCTATGTCGTTGAGGTCAACCATCTGGGCGACGCCGTGCATCTGGCACAGGCTGTTCAGGCTGGAACCTATAATATGCCTGTCATCCGCCATGTCGTTGCCAACTGGGTGCACAAGGTCCGCGAACGGATTCCCGCCGTAGCCGCCGAAAAGCAAATCTATCAGTCCACCTATTCCATCGTCGATGGACAGGAAGCCGAACGGCTCACGGCCTATTACCAGCAGCACAATCCCTATTCTGCCTATGTGAAAAACAATGGCGGGCGCACTGTCGAAATCGTTTCCGTCCTGCCCGAAGGCCAGGTAACCGCCAAAGGCGGCACACAGCAGGTGCAGTGGCGCGAAACCCAGTACAACGATAGTGGACAGGTGAAATGGAAAAAGAACTACGAAGGCATGGTGACCTATACCATAGAACCCGTCTCCAACAATCCCCGTGTGCTCAGGGAAGACCCCTTCGGAATCGTCATCCAGTCCTTTGTCTATAACCAGGTGACTCAATGAGAAAATCCATATTCATCGCAGCAATACTTGCCGCAATCTGCTCCGGAACCGCCATGGCGGGCGTTGTATCATCAGGTCTTGCAGACGGCAGTTCTAGCGGACAGCAAAGCCCTGACGGAAAGCAAGGTTCTGCCAGCCTGCAAGGTCATGCCGACCTGCAAGGTCCTGGCGGACAGATCGCCCCGCCATTACAAAAGCCGTTGTCCTCATCGGGCAACAAGCCCGCGCAAACCGCCCCTGTGTCTGTCGCGCAGAATGTGCAGACCGTTCCCGCCATCGCCGCTGGCGCGGGGCAGGACGCTGGCGCGGGGCAGGACGCTGGCGCGGGGCAGGACGGCCCCGCAACCCCCATGGGGCAAAGCTCTGTAGAAGTATGGAAAAGGGCCATCGCTACCCCGCCCCAGGGAAAGATTTCCCAACGCTCGAAAGAGGCGATGGAAAAGGCTCTGGTGTCCGCCTATGAAGCGGGCAAGACCCAGAACCTGCCGCCCATCGCGGGGACCAATGGCGAAGTGCTCTATGCCTACGGACAGAGCCTGCCGACCCTGGTGACCGCACCCCTGCATACTTCACTCATTCTGCTGGAACCCGGATTGAAAGACACGCAGGCCATCGGGCTTTCGCCAGCCTACTGGAGCATGCAGACCATAAAGGCGGGGAACCAGCCTGAACTCGCCATTACCCCACGCTTCAAGGGACTGCACAGCAATCTGGTCATTACCGGGACCGGTCCAGAAGGCAATCCCCGTAACTACGTCATTGAGATGACCAGCGACGCCAACCGCTACACGCCGGTAATCGGTTTCTACTACCCGGGCCCCATCGTCCTCCGATGGAAAGCCACCACTGCAGCCAGACAAACGTTCCAGAAAAAGGTGGAAGCACAGACGGTGGCGGTATTACCCGCCATCAATCCATCAGACCTTGATTTCCACTGGCGTATCGAATGCGGCGGTGGTGGCTGGTTCGACAACAGCGATTGCCGTTCCATCGAACCCACGCAGGTCTTCGATGACGGACGGCAGACTTTCATCCACTGGAAAGCAGGCCAGGCCAGCTACGGCGGAATACCTTCGGTGCTGGCCGAAAATGCCGCTGGACAGAATGCCATCGTCAATACCCAGTTCCGGGATGGATACACCATTGTTGATGGCGTGCCCCCGAAAATCCTGCTGCTGGCGGGCAAGGGGCGTTCGGCAAAGGTGGTGAAACTGGTGCACGAGGGTAAAAAATGACGGACCCCACGCAGACGCCCATGGGTGAAGGCCCCGGCATCACTACGCCGACCGTCAAGGGACCTATTCGCCAGAATGCTTCTGAACTCGCCGCTCACCTGCGGCGTACACCCATCGCTTTAGGTGTCATACTGCTCGTAACCTGTGTCATCGGGGTAGGCTATGTGGCCGTGGACATGTTTTCCGGATCTGGCGGCAGTACGCCCAGACCGAAGCTGGACACCGGTCATCAAGCGCCTGTTTTTCGGGTTCCGCAGAAGGTGTCCAAAATACAGGCGCCAACGGCCCCTGCGACAAGTCCTTCGCAGGCTGCAAGCCCTTCGCTGGGTGCAAAGACCGCCTCTACAGGAAACGCGCTTACAGGGAGTACCCCGGAAAGCCATGCATCTTTTCAGGCGCAACCCACCCCCGGTAACAAGACCCAGGATGCCGCATTCAAAACGGCACTGGACGGTGGTATCCATGTGGTTGCTTGGCAGGACGGTGGCGGAGCAGCCGCACCAGCCGCAGCGGATGAACCCGCTGTTACACCCATGAAGGTACCACAGATTCCTGCGAAGGGCGGACAGAATCTGACTTCTGGTGCCAATGGCGTTTATTCCACCCATCTGGTGCGCAAGGAAGTGAGTCCCTATGAACTGCTGCAGGGCACAGTGATTCCGGCCCTCCTGGAAAGCGGTATCAAGTCGGACATTTCGGGACTGGTAAAGGCTGTCGTCTCCCATCCGGTGTACAACAGCCTGAACGGGGCCTCTGTCCTGATTCCGGCAGGTTCCACCCTGATCGGTAGCTACGCCAGCGGTGCGGCCATGGGCCAGAACCGTGTTGCCGTCCAGTGGACCCGCATCGAGTTTCCCAACGGAACGTACCTGCAGCTCGGATCATCCATGCCCGGAACATCCCCCGCCGGTTACGCCGGTTTCCGGGACCTGGTCAACAACCATACCTGGACGATCTTCAAGAACGCCCTGCTGCTTTCGCTCATCGACGTGGGTATGGCCATGTCCAGTCCTACCAGCACCAGTACCAATACCACCGGGGTAACGGGCAACCAGGCGTTGCAGAACGGCGAACAGGCCCTGGCGCAGACCTTCGGGGAGGCGGAGGCGCAGATGTTCCAGCGGGACATCAACATCGCGCCGACCATGACCATCCGCCCGGGCTACGCATTCAACGTCATCGTTACCCGCGACCTGGTGTTTCCCGAACCTTATGTCCACGGCTTGAGCGAAGTGGGCACCACACGGACAGAACTACCTGCTGCGCCGTCCATGACCAATCCCTATAAGGAACCGTAATGCAGACCTATATCCATGTCCGTCTGGACCCGACACGAATACGCAGCGATCTCTACAGGGACGCACAGTTGCGTTCACGGGTTCTCTGTGAGCGCATCCGGTCCTGCGACCCGGATACCCTGCGCAAGCTGTCGCTAAGACGTGCCTGCCGACGCAAACCGGACCCCCCTTATGTCCCATTCTGTATCGCGGTGGACGCGGAAGTCATCGGGCAACTGCAACATCTGCCCGCCAATGCAAGCGTGTCCGCCCTGGCACAACACCTGTTATCCCCGGAATTCCCGGGAAGGAGAAAATGAAACATGCACATTTATGCTTTCGCCAATCAGAAAGGTGGAGTTGGCAAGACCACCCTGTCCATGCACATGGCGGTGGCGGCCATGCAGCGCAACTGCCAGACCCTGCTCGTGGACCTGGACCAGCAGGGTTCCAGTACCTACCTGTACACCGGAGACGCTAAATATCACCGGTCAGCCGCCATGGTAAGCGGCGAAGTGCGTTCGGCCCTGGACCTGTGGACCCCTGCAAGGGAAATCCAGCCACTCACCGAAAGCGCACGGGGCTTCACCTTCGATTTTTTGCCCGCCCATGCGGGCCTGGACCGTGTGGATGACGATCTCGACGCCGGTGTACAGGCCCTGCAGCGTCTGCGAAGCCTGGATTATGACGTGGTCATTCTCGACTGCCCGCCCGCGCCCAGTGTGCGGCAACTGGCCCCCCTGATCGTTGCGGATGTCCATGTGATTCCGGTCACCCCGGACGCCCTGGGCACCCAGGGAATTTCCCAGGCGTTGCAGCTTTTCCAGAAGCAGATACGGATGCGCAATCCACATCTGGAACTGCAGATACTGATCAATCGCCTGAAAGCCAATTCCCGTACCAACCGGATCATAGCCGACGCGCTGGCGGAAAGACTGGGTAAACGGGTGTTGCCATACGTCCTCTACGAGCGCGAGGACGTGCGCAAGGGGCTGAATGAAGGGAAAGCCTACTGGCAAATCTGCAAAGATAGTCAACGTGAAGAATGGGAAGGGGCCTTTGAAAGTCTTCTGGAGGGTGTGGCATCCACCGAAGACCTGGTGGATGCAGCGGAAGAGCTTGTCGAGGTGGCAAAAACGGAAGAAGCGGCAGAGGAGATTTCATCGTGAAAGACGTTTCCTTTCTGGATGACATGCTTTCCGGGCTCACGGAAGAGGAAAGCCCGCAGACAGTCACCACTGTGGGCAGTCTGTTCACCCTGCTGAACCTGGACGCCATCGAACCAGACGCCGGGCAGCCACGGCAGTACATGGACGAATCGGCCTTGCAGGAAATGGCCGACAGTATTCTGCAGTATGGGGTGCTGCAGCCCATTACGGTCATGGCGCTGGAAAGCGGCAAATATCGTTTGGTGTCCGGTGAACGGCGCTGGCGGGCAGCACGCCTGGCCCGTGATCGCAACACGCTCTGCGCCAGACTGGATTATGACCTGCAGACTATCCCCGCGCTGGTGGTGACCGTCCCGGAAAACCATCAGGAGATCCTGGAGCGTCAGCTCATCGAGAACCTGGTCCGTGAAGATATGTCGATCCCGGATACCGCCATGGCGCTCAGGCGGATCATGGAAAGTACGGAAGAATCCGCCTCGGCCATTGCCAAACGCATTGGCAAAAGTGCCCCCTGGGTGCGCCAGGTACTGGCTTTTGCCGATCCGGACCTGGAATCCCGTCTGGCATATCTGTCCATCCGCGCGGAAGACCTGCCTATCGCCCTGGCGCAGCAGATACTGGCCTGTAGTGATGCGTCTCTGGACTGGATACGCGACCGTATCGCCGAAGGTGCAACGCTGGACCGGAACCTGATGGAGCAGGGCAAAGAGTCCCTGAAGCCGCCTGCAGCAGACATAACGCCTGCGGCGGACATAACACCTGAGACTCCTGCGGAGGGCAATAGTCCTGCGGACAGCAGTCATGCCGACCTGCAAGGTCCTGCGGACGACTATGGTCCTGCGGACGGCAATAGTCCTGCTGAAGGCAGCCATGCGGAACGTGCACCTACGAATGGTGCTTTTGCGGAGGATACGCAGAATGAATCTTCCATGAATGACGGCGAGAGCGTCGAAGACAGCTCAGGCTGTCATGCTCCCCTGGAAGACCGTTTTGGTGGAGCTCCTGCAGAGAACGCTCCCGCAGAGAACGCTCCTGCGGAGGGCACGCCTGCGGATGACGGTTCTGTACCCGGCGGCGAACCTGAAGATGATGCGGAAGATACTGGCGGACAGGAAGAAGGTACGGAGAATCCATGTCCTTTGGCAGAACGGACGGAAGAGGGCAATACCGCGCCGGAAACCGATGTTTCACATTCCGATCCAGCACCGGATTTATGGTTGTCCATTACGCTGCAGAAGCATATCTGGCAACGCCTGCTTGATGCTACCGGGGTAGAAGGAACTCCGGATGTCAACACCATCCATGCGGCTATCGAGGCGCTGTAAGATGATCCATGAAAAAAGTTCTTTTGGGCAGGTCATGACCGCGATACATCAGGTCATGGTGGCCTTGTTACTGGTCATGCAAACCCTGATAAATTACCTGTTCAGCAAGGCTGCCTGGGTGATGCATTACCTTTCCGGTTATCTCCATGTCAACAAGGATCACCTGATCCTTTTTTTGGCCGTGGTGGGTTTGTGGTACCTGGCAATCCAGTTTCTGAAGATGGTGGGTAGTCTTTTCTCTGGAAGCGTGTCGCATGGAGATCCTGCACCGGATCCAGAAAGGCAATGGATAAACCATAGACTCTATCAAGATGGAAAGGGCGCGAATGTTGCAGGAGGGGATGGGGAAAGCAGCCCTTAAAAGCATGTGGAGGCGTCGAACCGTCAAGAAGTCCTCGCTGATTCGACGGTACTGCACCACTTGCTGCACCACTTGCTGCACCACCAACTGCACCACCAACTGCACCATATCAGAACTGAACTTTCTGCAACATCTTGTTTTATTTGGTGCCGTTGAGGGGAATCGAACCTCTGACCTACTGATTACGAATCAGTTGCTCTACCGACTGAGCTACAACGGCGTGGGCGCGATTGTACCTGTCATGGGGCAGCGCGACAAGAATCCACCCCGTACCCGCCCCATCGTGAAAATTACTCCGGTTCGTCTGCAATCAATTCCCGTCGATGTATGTAAAAACCTTTCAAATAGCTGCTTTCGGGCACAGCGGGATGGATGGGATGATCCATGTCCTGGGTGCCTTCGCCGATAATGGCGTAATCGCCTCTTTGCGCCCCAAAGGCAATCTGGCCGAGCAGCGTCTCGCGGTTGAGATGATGGGAGCAGGAGGCCGTGAACAGAATTCCGCCCGGCGCGAGCAGGCGCATGGCCAGATCATTGAAGCGTCGGTAGGCAATGCTGCCTTCCTTGAAATCCTTTTTGGATTTGATCAATGCCGGGGGGTCGAGGACGATCAAATCAAACTGCTCACCACGATCCCGAAGTCGGGCCAAAGCTTCCATGGCGTCATCGTGCATGATGCGAATAGGGGCTACCGCATTGCGCCGGGCATTTTCTTCCAGCAGGGCCAGAGCGGGCGCCGAGCTGTCTACTGCGGTGACTTCAAGCGCCCCGGCCTTGGCCAAGGGGATGCTGAAAGCGCCGAGATAGGCAAAGCAATCCAGAACACGTCTACCGGGGGCATAACTCAGCAGGCGACGACGATTGGCGCGATGGTCGTAAAACCATCCGGTTTTTTGACCGCCGCGCGGGTCCATCTCAAATAAGCAATCATTCTCCCAAATCTGCAGACGCTCCGGAACCTGTCCGAATAGAACCTCTACCCGATCTTCCAAACCTTCCAGACGCCGCGCCGCGCCGCCCGCTTTTAATAGTATGCCCGTGGGGTGTAAAAGTGCTTGCAGGGCGTTGGCAACCAGGGCGATGTCCCGATCCATACCCAAGCTGCCAGGCTGCATGACCAAGGTATCTTCATAGCGATCAATAATCAGGCCGGGCAGGCCATCTCCCTCGCCATGCACCAATCGGTAAAAAGGCGCGGAAAAAAATTTTTCACGCATGCGCAACGCCTGGTGCAAGCGTTCCTGATAAAATGCTTCATCAATCAGTAGATGGGGATCACGGCTGAGGAGGCGCCCGCAAAGGAGGGTGTGCGGATTGATATGCGCCAGGCCGATGGCTTTACCCTGGGCATCTTCTATTCTGCAGACACTGCCGGGGATCATTCCATGCAGAGGCGTTTTGGTGACGTCGATTTCGTTGCTGTAAATCCAGAGGTGACCGGCACGCAAACGGCGGTCTTCCTTGGGGCGCAGGCGCAGAACAGGGTAATGGTGGGTGGCAGACATGATCAAAACCTATAGGAAAAGGAAAGTTGCCCCGGCATTTCGGGGGCGGGTAAGGTCCTGCATTTTACAGATATTTCGTTGATCCGTATATTGAGAGCGCCGTGTATTTTATCCGGCGCCGTCCAAAGCCCGCCACTCAGGAGATTCTCTGTGCCTATAGTCGATAATATTCGTGCCATTCGTTGGGAAGACCAGCAGCTTTGCCTGCTCGATCAGCGCTTGTTACCACAACAGGAAATCTGGTTGCAGCTGGGTGACTATCGCGAGGTGGCTGTGGCCATTACGCAAATGGTAGTACGCGGGGCACCGGCTATTGGCGTGACGGCGGCTTATGCCATGGCATTGGCTGTGCAGGAAATGCGGCAATTTTCTGACTGGCAGCAGCGTTTGGCAGGAGCAGCAGCGGAAATCAAGGCGGCGCGGCCCACCGCCGTCAATTTAGCCTGGGCAACAGATCGTCAATTAAAGCTGGCGCAAGGTGAAAGGGCTGTTGACCGGGCTGCGGCATTATTGCTGCAGGCCGCCCATGACTTGCTGGAACAGGACATCGCCGACAACCAACAGATGGGCCGTCATGGCGCCGCCTTGTTGCCCGAGCAGGGCGGCATCCTCACGCACTGCAACACTGGGAGTCTGGCCACGGGGGGCTACGGTACGGCGCTGGGCGTCATCCGGGCGGGCATTTCTGCCGGAAAACAACTGCAGGTGTATGCCGACGAAACCCGACCCTGGTTGCAGGGTGCGCGTCTGACCGCCTGGGAACTACAGAAGGACGGCATTCCCTTTCACCTGAATGCGGATAGTGCAGCGGCTTATCTCATGCAGCAGGGGCTTATTCAGGCAGTGATCGTGGGCGCTGACCGGATTGCCGCCAATGGCGATGCAGCCAATAAAATCGGAACCTATAGTCTCGCAGTATTGGCGCAATATCATCAGATTCCCTTTTATGTGGCAGCGCCCTTAAGTACGGTAGATTTCGCCATGCCCGCCGGAGAAGGAATCATTATTGAAGAGCGTCCGGACAGCGAAGTCCGGCAGTGTGCGGGTCATGATGTGGCTCCAGCGGGTGTTAAAGTGCGGAATCCGGCTTTTGATGTCACCCCCGCTGCTCTCATCACGGCGATTATTACCGAAAAAGGGGTGGCCCGGCCGGACTACCTGCACAGTCTTGCCAATCTGCGTGGCTGAAACATGCAGACAGCATCCTGTTGTGGCATAATGCCGCGTTAAAATAATCAAGGATATCCGGTCTCCAGATGATAGAGTTCGCCAAAGAAACCATTCCCGTCAGTCTCGAAAAGGAAATGCGCCAGTCCTACCTCGATTACGCCATGAGTGTAATTGTCGGGCGGGCGCTTCCTGATGCCCGCGATGGCCTGAAACCAGTACATCGTCGGGTGCTTTTTGCCATGCACGAGATGAATAACGACTGGAACAAGCCCTACAAAAAATCTGCCCGCGTGGTGGGTGATGTCATTGGTAAATATCATCCGCACGGAGATACTGCCGTATATGACACCATGGTGCGCATGGCTCAGGACTTTTCCATGCGCTATCCCCTTATTGACGGGCAGGGTAACTTTGGTTCGGTAGATGGTGATAGTCCGGCGGCCATGCGTTATACCGAAGTGCGCATGTCGCGCATTGCCCATGAAATGCTCGCCGATCTGGAAAAAGAAACGGTGGATTTTGGCCCCAATTACGACGAGAAAGAATGGGAACCGCTGGTCATGCCAGCACGGATCCCAAACCTGCTCATCAACGGTTCGGCCGGGATTGCGGTGGGTATGGCCACCAACATCCCCCCCCACAACCTGACGGAAATCATCAATGCCTGTCTGGCCTTGGTGGATGATCCGCAGACCTCTGATGAAGCTTTGTTCGATCTGGTGCCTGCACCCGATTTCCCGACTGCCGGCTACATTCTTGGCCGGGCTGGCAGTATTGAAGCATACCGCAGTGGTCGTGGCCGCGTAGTCATGCGTGCGCGTAGCGAATTTGAAACGGACAAAAAAACCAATCGGCAGAGCATTATTGTTACGGAATTGCCCTATCAGGTGAACAAGGCCCGCCTGATTGAACGCATTGCCGAAATGGTCAAGGAAAAGCGTCTGGAAGGCATCAGTGACCTGCGCGATGAGTCGGATAAGTCAGGTATGCGCATTGCCATTGAGCTAAAGCGCGATGCCAATGCCGATGTGGTGCTCAATAATCTGTTCCAGCATACGGCCATGCAAAGCGTTTTTAATATCAACATGGTGGCTTTGCTCGACGGCGCGCCCCGGACTTTGGGTTTACGTGAACTGCTTGATGCCTTCATTCAGCATCGTCGGGAAGTAGTAACCCGCCGCACCATTTTTGAACTGAAAAAAGCCCGTGATCGTGCCCATATTCTGGAAGGTCTGGCGGTGGCTCTGGTCAACCTCGATCCGCTCATCAGTCTGATTCGCGCAGCGGCCAATCCAGCCGAGGCCAAGGCCAAAATGCTGGAGCGGGTTTGGGAGCCGGGGATGGTGGCTTCCCTGCTTACCGAGCGTGGCGAACCCTCTGACGGGATGCAGGCTGATGGTTATCACCTTTCCGAAACCCAGGCACAGGCCATTCTCGACTTGCGTCTGCATCGGCTGACCGGTCTGGAGCAGGATAAAATCCGTGATGAGTACCTGGGTTTGCTGGATCGCATTAAGGAATTACTGGAGATTCTCGGGTCCCATGTGCGCTTGATGGAAGTCATTCGCGAAGAGCTGGTCGCCATTCTTGATCAGTACGGTGATGTCCGACGGAGTGAAATTGTGGCCGATACCGGCGATATTTCCAATGAAGATCTCATTGCCGAAGAAGAAATGGTGGTGACCTTCACCCATGCCGGTTACATCAAAGCCCAACCGGTCACCGTATTTAATGCCCAGCGTCGCGGTGGTAAGGGAAAAATGGCGACGACCACCAAGGAAGAAGACTTCGTGGAGCGGATGTTCTGCGCTTCTACCCATGCCTACTGCCTGTTTTTCAGTAACCTCGGCAAGGTGTTCTGGCAAAAAATTTATCAGTTACCCCAGGCGGGTCGCGGTGCCAAGGGCAAGCCGATTGTAAATCTGCTGTCGCTGGCTCCCACCGAACATATTACTGCGGTGTTGGCGGTGCGCGATTTTACGGAAGGACAATTTGTGTGCATGGTGACTGCCCATGGGGTCGTCAAAAAAACCCCGGTCATGGATTATTCCCGACCGCGCAGTCAGGGTATTAACGCCATCAATCTCGATGATGGAGATCGTCTGGTGAGCGTCTGCCTCTCCGATGGGCAACGCGAAGTCATGCTCTTTACCCGTCACGGCATGGCGGTCCGTTTCCCGGAAGAAAAGGTCCGGGCCATGGGGCGTAATACCCGGGGTGTACGTGGCATTAATCTGGCAGAAAACGATCGGGTGATTTCTGCGGAACTGGTCGATGCGAATCAGATCGTACTGACAGCAACAGCCAATGGTTATGGCAAGCTCACCACGGTCGAGGAATATCGACGGACCAATCGCGGCGGTAAAGGGGTCATCGCCATTCAGACCAATGAACGCAACGGGAATGTGGTTGGTGCACTGGCCGTGGCAGAACGGGACGAGTTGATGTTGGTCTCCGACCACGGCACCCTGATTCGAATTGCGGTGGACAGCATCCGGCGCACGGGTCGTAATGCCCAGGGGGTGCGTTTGATTAACTTGGGCGAAGGCGAACAACTTGCCGGTTTGGCGCTTATTGCAGAGACAGATGAAGAGGAGGGGGAGCAGTCCGAACTGCCCCAGGAATAAATCATGAATCAGCCGGTATATAATTTTGGTGCGGGTCCTGCCATGTTGCCGCCTGCGGTGCTGGAGCAAGTGCAGGCGGAACTGCTGGATTGGCATGGTCGTGGTATTTCCGTCATGGAAATGAGCCATCGTGGTGCGGACTACATGCAGATTATTGCGGAAGCCGAGCAGGATCTCCGTGATCTCATGAACATCCCGGAAAATTACAAGGTCCTGTTTCTGCAAGGTGGTGCCACCCTCCAGTTTGCCATGGTTCCGATCAATTTGTTACGTGGGCATCACAAGGCCAGCTATGTGCAGACCGGCATCTGGTCAGAAAAAGCCTTGAATGAGGCGCGGCGTTTTGCTGAGGTGGAGGTTTCTGCGAGTAATGCCGATCGTCAGGCCCGTCTGGTACCGCCCCAGTCCGAATGGCAGGTCAGCAAAGACACTGCTTATGTGCATATTGCCGGCAATGAAACCATTGGTGGCGTGGAATTCGACTTTGTTCCAGAGTTGGGAGACATTCCGCTGGTCAGCGATGCTTCTTCCCATATTTTATCGCGCCCCGTGGATGTCAGCCGGTTCGGGCTGATTTATGCGGGTGCCCAGAAAAATATTGGTCCGGCTGGCTTGACCCTGGTCATTGTGCGTGAAGACTTGCTGGGACAGGCCCCGGCCAATACGCCCACCATGCTGGATTATGCCGTGCAGGCCAAAGAAGGTTCCATGCACAATACCCCGCCCACATTTGCCATTTATATGGCCGGTCTGGTGTTCAAATGGTTAAAAAAGACCGGTGGTCTGCAGGCTATGGCCGAACGCAATGCGCGCAAGGCGGAATTGCTGTATCAGTCCATAGACGGATCAGCGGGTTTTTATACCAATCCGATTGAACCGCGTAACCGGTCCTGGATGAATGTGCCCTTTACCCTGAAAAATGCCAATCTGGACAAGGTATTCCTGCAGGAAGCCGAGCTTCAGCACCTGCTGCAGCTCAAAGGTCATCGTCTGTTGGGTGGAATGCGCGCATCCATTTATAATGCCATGCCCGAGACCGGTGTGCAGGCGTTGGTGGATTTCATGCGGGACTTTGCCCGCAAGCACAACTAGGAGCGTTGCTTTTGAAAACATCCCCGCGCAGCCTGGTGGAATTGCGTGCCGCCATTGATCAGGTCGATGGCAAAATTCTGGCGTTACTGAGCGAGCGGGGCCAACTGGCCCACGCCGTGGGTGAACTCAAGCGCGCCGAGGGCGAAAGCCGTTTTTATCATCCTGATCGTGAGGCGGAAATCCTGCGACGGATCATGCAGGAAAATCCCGGACCTTTTACAGATGCCCAGGTGGCCAGCATTTATCGGGAGATTATTTCGGCAGGACTGGCTCAGGAAGAAACCCTGCAAGTCGCTTATCTGGGGCCGACAGGGACATTCTCGCAGATGGCCGCACAAAAACATTTCGGCCGTTCAGCATCTTTTCAACCGACGGCCAGTATCCCTGAAATTTTCCGGATGGTGGATGGCGGGCAGGCACAATTTGGCGTGGTTCCGGTGGAAAACAGTACGGAAGGTTCCGTCAACCTGACGCTGGATTTGTTACTGGATTATCCCCTGCAAATTTGCGGGGAAGTACAGTTACGCATTGTCCATAATCTGGTGGCTAATATTCCCATGGAACAAATCCGCAAGGTTTACGTGCATTACCAGACCCGCGCCCAGTGTCGACAATGGTTGGCTATGCATATGCCCCAGGTGGAACTGGTGGATGTTCCCAGTAATGGGGTAGCCGCAGAACGGGCAGTCCAGGATCCGCAAAGCGCTGCCATTTCAACCACTGTAGCTGCCGAAACTTATGCCCTGAATATCCTGCAGGCAGGCATTGAAGACAACCCGGAAAACACCACCCGTTTTCTGGTCATCGGAAAAATTTTTACGCGTCCCACTGGTCAGGATAAAACCAGCCTGGTGGTGGCGGGCATTAATCGGCCGGGAAGTCTCCACGCGCTCCTGTCGCCTCTGGCCGATGCGCATATCAGCCTGACCCGCATAGAATCCCGTCCCGCGCGTTCGGCGGTCTGGGAATACGTTTTTTATCTGGATTTGTTGGGACATTGTCAGGATTCCGACTTAACTCCGGTTCTCGATGCCCTTGCGGCACAGTCTTCTTTTTATCGTTGTCTGGGAAGTTATCCCAAGGCGGTTTTTTAATGGCACTGAATTTTCTGGAGTACGCAGCTCCGGGTGTGGCGGATTTGCGTCCCTATCAACCCGGCAAACCTCTGGCTGAACTGGAACGCGAACTGGGCATTCGCGACGCCATCAAACTGGCTTCCAATGAAAATCCCCTGGGTCCCAGTCCGTTGGCGCTGGCGGCAATACGTGACGCATTGCCCGATCTGGCTCTTTATCCAGAAGGTGGCGCCCCGGAACTGCGGGCGCGCCTTGCGCAAATGCATGACCTGGATCCCCGGCAATTTATTTTTGGAAATGGTTCGGATCAGGTTATTGAAATGGCGGTCCGTGCCTTTGCCGGGCCAGGGACGGAAGTGATTGTGTCGCAATATGCTTTTGCCGCTTATGCCATTGCTGCACAGGCCAGTGGTGCGACGGTACGAACCGCGCCTGCTCGCAATTACGGACATGATCTGGATGCCATGACGGCCTTGCTCAGCGAGCGGACGCGGCTGGTATTTATCGCCAATCCCAATAATCCAACCGGCACGCAATTGTCCGGCGCAGCCCTGGAAACCTTTATTGATAGTGTTCCGGCGCATGCCCTGGTAGTTCTCGACGAGGCCTATCTGGAACTGATGGACGACGACAATTATCCCGATGGTCGCCAATGGCTGGGACGTTTCAGCAATTTGCTGGTAACCCGGACTTTTTCCAAGGCTTATGGCTTGGCCGGCCTGCGCTGTGGTTATGGAATGGGGCATCCGGACCTGATTGCCGTGCTTGAACGCGTCCGTCAGCCTTTCAATATCAACAGCCTGGCGCAGGTAGCTGCGCATGCCGCCCTGCTTGATACCCGGCATCTGGAGGCAACGCGCGTCAACAATCGCCAGGAAAGACAGGTTCTGGCGGAGGGGTTGGATAAATTTGGATTGACAATTCTCCCCCCTGCAGGCAATTTTACCGCCTTCGCCGTACCGGGAGGAGGGCAGAGCGTGTATGTGGCGTTGTTACAGCGTGGTGTGATCGTGCGCCCCCTCAGCCCCTACGGCATGCCGGATCATCTGCGGGTGAGTGTGGGCCTGCCGGTGGAAAATCAACGTTTTCTGAAAATGCTGGGCGAGGTCCTGTAATCCCATGATCGTCATCGTCAAACCACAAGCAAGCGCAGAGCAGATGGAACAGCTGCTTGAGCGGATTCGCCAATTCGGCCTGCAGCCTATGGTCAGTACTGGCTCGGAACGGACCGTGGTGGGTCTGCTGGGCGACGAACGCTTGTTGCCGGAAGGCGCCCTGGAATCCTTACCCGCAGTGGAACAGGTTATGCCCATTCTCAAACCCTATAAGTTGGTCAGTCGTGAATTCAAGTCCACCGATACCATCGTTGAGGTGCGGGGAATTCCCTTTGGTGGTAAACAAATCCAGATTATTGCCGGCCCCTGTTCCGTAGAAACGCCGGAACAGATGCGCAGTGCTGCAGAGGCCGTGAAAGCCGCTGGATGCCGTCTGATGCGCGGTGGTGCTTTCAAGCCGCGTACCAGCCCATATACCTTTCAGGGTGTTGGTGATGAGGGCCTGGACTATTTCCGGACGGCTGCTGATGCAGTGGGCCTGCCTATTGTTACCGAATTGATGGATGTCCGAAAAATCGACCTTTTTCTGGAAAAAGGTGTGGATATTATTCAGATTGGTACCCGCAACATGCAGAATTTTGATCTGCTCAAGGAAGTGGGGCGTCTGGATGTGCCGGTCATTCTCAAACGGGGCCTAAGCGCCACGGTCAAAGAATGGTTGATGGCAGCGGAATATATCGCCGCCCATGGTAATCACAAAATCATTTTTGCCGAGCGGGGCATCCGTACTTTCGAGACTTCCTACCGGAATGTGCTGGATGTCACGGCTATTCCGGTACTCAAGAAGGAAACCCACCTGCCAGTGATCGTCGATCCCAGCCACGCTGGTGGTAAGTCCTGGCTGGTTCCGGCACTTTCCAAAGCTGCCATTGCCGCTGGAGCCGATGGCTTGCTGGTGGAATCTCATCCCTGTCCTGAAGAAGCCTGGTGTGATGCCGATCAGGCACTCAGTCCTCAGCAGTTGATGACCTTGATGGATGATTTGCATAAAGTTGCAGCGGCCATAGGGCGCGAACTGTAAGATGCCGGAGATTCCCTTTCAGCGGGTGGCCATAGTGGGCCTCGGGCTGATGGGTGGCAGTGTTGCCAAGGCCTTGCGCGCTGTGGGGTATGAGGGTCAAATTCATGCCGCGTTGCCCAGTGCCGCTGCCGTAGCCGCTCTGCGGTCCAGTGCAGAACCTTGGCGGATTGAACTGGGTCATCAATTGCCGGAGGTATTGGTGGATGCCGATCTGATCCTGCTGGCCACTCCGCCCAAAGTCTTACTGTCCCAGCTGCCAGAGGTTGCGCGCTGGGCAGACCCTGCTGCGGTAATAACTGATCTGGCCAGTACCAAAAATACTATTGCCTGCCGGGCTACGGAAATTTTCGGGGCGCGCTTTGTACCGGGTCATCCGGTGGTCGGCAGTGAAATGACTGGCTTTCCGGCGGCGCGTGAAGACTTGTATCGTGCTGCACAAGTGGTTCTTACGCCACTGACAGGCCGGACGGATGAGCTGGCGCTGGACAAAGTCCGGCAGTTCTGGATGGCCTTGGGTGCTGGGGTGCAGGAAATGTCGCCCCAGGCTCACGATGCAGCGCTGGCAGCTACCAGTCACCTGCCGCATTTGTTGGCATATATCTATTTGGCCGGACTGGCGCCGCAGTTTCCCGGTCTGGAAAATCTGGCGGGTGGCGGTTTGCGAGATTTCTCGCGAATTGTCGATTCAAACCCCGCACTTTGGGCCGACATTCTGCAGGAAAACCAGCAGGCAGTCCGTCAGCAACTACAACAGTTCCAGGATAACCTGCGTCTGGTGGAACAATTGCTGACGGACGAAGCGATACCTGATCTGCAGACCTGGCTGGAGCGTGGCAAAACGGTTCGCCAACAATTTCATTTTCCACCGGTGCTTTCTGAATGATTACCCGCTACCTCGTCAAACCTGGCAATGCGCTCAAAGGCCGCTTCCCTGTTCCGGGAGATAAGTCCATTTCCCATCGCTCCGTCATTCTCGGTGCCCTTGCCGAAAACGTGACCGAAGTAGAAGGGCTCCTGGAGGGCGAAGACGTACTGGCAACCATTGCGGCATTTCGGGCCATGGGGGTCCAGATGGAAGGACCGGTAAATGGCTACCTGCGCATTCATGGAGTGGGTCTGCATGGCCTGAAAGCACCGCAAGTCCCGCTGGATTGTGGTAACTCCGGCACGGCCATGCGTCTCCTGTCCGGAGTGTTGGCCGGGCAGGCTTTTGCCAGCACCCTGGTGGGTGATTCGAGTTTGCAGAAGCGCCCCATGGGTCGGGTTTTGAAACCACTTACGGCCATGGGTGCGGATATTCAGTCGCAAGACGGTAAAGCGCCCCTGCATATTCACGGCAAGCCCTTGCAGGGATTGCATTATGAGATGCCGGTTGCCAGTGCCCAGGTGAAATCCGCTGTATTATTGGCGGGTCTATATGCCCGGGGCAAAACCTGCGTCACTGAACCGGCACCTACCCGGGATCATAGTGAACGCATGTTGAAAGGTTTCGGCTATGCGGTATCCCGACAGGAAAATCGGGCCTGCCTGGAGGGTGGCGGTCAGCTCACCGGGCAACGCATCCAGGTACCCGGCGATATTTCTTCGGCAGCTTTTTTTCTGTTGGGTGCCAGTATTACCCCGGGTTCGGATCTGCTGCTTGAAGGAGTAGGCATTAATCCTACTCGCACCGGAATCATTGAAATCCTCACCCGGATGGGGGCGCGGATTGATTTGACGGCCCTGCGCGAAATTGGCGGTGAGCCGGTGGCGGATATCCGGGTACGTTATGCCCCACTGCAAGGCATTGAGGTTCCACCCCATTTGGTGCCTTTGGCCATTGATGAATTTCCGGCCCTGTTTATTGCCGCCGCCTGTGCGAAAACGCCTACTACCATTTCGGGGGCTGAAGAATTGCGGGTCAAGGAAAGTGACCGTATTGCCGTGATGGCGGCCGGTTTGCGCGCTCTGGGTGTTGCAGTGGAAGAGCAGCCTGACGGGGCGGTGATTACGCCTTCGACGCTCTGTGGTGGGCAGGTCGATAGTCATGGCGATCATCGCATTGCCATGGCTTTTGCCATGGCCGGGCAGGTAGCCTCCGGAGATGTTGAAATATTGGATTGTGCCAACGTCGCCACCTCTTTTCCCGGTTTTCCGGCGCTGGCGCGTCAGGCAGGGTTGCGCCTGGAGGTTCTTAACGCATGAGCCGGATTCCTGTGGTGACGCTGGATGGGCCGGGCGGCGTTGGTAAAGGGACATTGGGACGCATGCTGGCGCATGATCTCGGCTGGCACTTGCTGGATAGCGGGGCTATTTATCGTGCCCTGGCGCTGGCGGCAGATCGATCAGGAATCGCAAAAGATGATGAAGCCGGCCTGGTTCGGCTGGCGCTGGAATTGCCCTTGCGCTTCCGGGGGGATGGCAACCAGACCCTGGTGCTGCTGCACGATGAACCGGTGGACGAGGCTATTCGTACCCCACAGATCAGCGCACTGACTTCGCAAATTGCTGTTATCCCAGCCCTGCGTACGGCTTTGTTGCAGCGGCAAAGAGACTTTGCCCGGGCCCCGGGTCTGGTGGCCGATGGTCGGGATATGGGTACGGTGGTTTTCCCGGAAGCGGTGCTGAAAGTTTTTTTGACCGCCAGTGCCGAAGAACGCGGTAAAAGACGCCTCAATCAGTTGATGGAACAGGGGATTAGTGCTAATCTCGCGAGCGTTGTGGCGGAAATTGCAGAACGGGATGCCCGGGATCAACAACGCAGTGTCGCGCCGCTCCGGCCCGCTGCGGATGCCCGAGTTTTGGATACCAGTGCGCAAACAGTCGTCGAAACCTATACGGTCTTGCAGGCGTGGGTAAAAACCGCGTTGCAGGAGAATTGAAACCGCCATTGATTTGGCATTGAGCTGTAATCAAAAGGGACACCTGCGGTGCTCCCGGTACATGAGGCCTATTGAAATTTATGACCACCCCTAACGCTGAAATGCTTGTTGAACCCAGTTTTGCCGAGATGTTTGAAGAAAGCCAGAGTACCCAGGGACTGAAGCCTGGTGAGTTGCTCACCGGCATCGTCACCCGCGTGGATAATGATTTTGTCATCGTCGACGTCGGCCTTAAATCCGAAGGACCCATTCCTGCCGAGCAGTTTCGCAACGCCGAAGGTGAAATCGAAGTCAAGGTCGGTGACTCGGTGGAAGTCTGTCTGGAACTGGTCGAAGATGGTATGGGTGAAACCCGTCTTTCGCGTGAAAAAGCCCGTCGTGCCAAGACCTGGGTCGACCTGGAAAAATCCTTCAATGACAATGAAGTGGTACATGGCTTCCTGACCGGTAAGGTCAAGGGTGGTTTCACCGTCAGCATTGATGGTGTCCGTGCCTTCCTGCCAGGTTCACTGGTGGATGTCCGTCCGGTGCGTGATGTGGCTTATCTCGAAGGCAAAGATCTCGAGATGAAAATCATCAAGCTGGATCGCAAGCGTAACAACGTGGTGGTGTCGCGCCGCGCCGTGGTTGAGCAGGAACAAAGCGCTGAACGTGGGGTGTTGCTGGAAAGCATCCAGGAAGGTGCCATCCTCGACGGTGTGGTGAAGAATCTCACCGATTACGGCGCATTTATTGATCTGGGCGGCATTGATGGTCTGCTGCATATCACGGATATGGGTTGGCGTCGCGTCAAACATCCCAGCGAAGTGGTTACCGTTGGCGGCGAAGTGCGTGTCCTGGTCCTCAAGTTCGACCGCGAAAGGGGCCGTATTTCTCTGGGCATGAAGCAGTTGGGTGAAGACCCGTGGCGTGACATTGCCCGTCGTTATCCCGAATCCACCCGCATTTTCGGTAAGGTCACCAATGTCACCGATTATGGTGCCTTCGTTGAAATCGAAGAAGGCGTGGAAGGTTTGGTGCACGTTTCCGAAATCGACTGGACCAACAAGAATATTAATCCGGCCAAGGCCCTGCATGTCAGTCAGGAAGTGGAGGTGATGATTCTTGATATTGACGAAGAGCGCCGCCGTATTTCTCTGGGTATCAAACAGTGTCTGCCTAATCCATGGGATGATTTTGCCCAGAACTTCCAGAAAGGCGATCGGGTCTCCGGCCAGATCAAGAGCATCACCGACTTTGGTGTATTTGTGGGTCTGGATGGTGGAATTGACGGCCTGATTCATCTTTCCGACCTGGCCTGGGATCGTACCGGTGAAGAAGCTGTGCGTGATTTCAAGAAAGGCGATACGCTGGAAGCTGTGGTGCTCAGCATTGATCCGGAACGTGAACGTATCAGTCTTGGCATCAAGCAGATGGAAACGGATCCTTTCATTCAGTTTGTCGTCGCCAATGAAAAGGGCGCGCTGGTAGAAGGTGAAGTCATTTCCGTAGACGGTCGTGGCGCGGAAATTCGCCTGGGTGAAGGGGTTGAAGGCCACCTGCCGCAGCGTGAGTTGAACAAGGGCCAGACCCTGGCTGCGGGTGACAAGATTGAGGTGGCCATTGCCGCCGTAGATCGTAAAAACCGCACCTTGACCCTGAGTACCAAGGCGCGTGATGTGGCCGTAGCTCCAAGTGCTGAAGAACAGGCGGCTGCTACCCAGCAGTATGCCCGCAGCGCGGCAACAGGTACCACCAGTCTGGGTGACCTGATTAAAGAGCAACTCAAGCGCAAGCAGGAAGAAGAGGGTTAATCGCGAAACGGCTCCCGGGATGCCCTTATTGAGTGTCCGGGGAGTCACTTTTTTTGGCGTCAGGCCGAAGTTCTTGCCGTCTGTCGTTTTTATGGTTTTCCAATCAGTGCTTATTTGAAGAAGCTAAAAATCATGACTAAATCTGAATTGATCAAAAACATCAGCGCCCAATACCCGCAGCTCAGTGTGCGTGATATTGAAATGGCCACCCGCCATATGCTGGATTACCTCAGTGATGCACTTGCTGAAGGTGAGCGCATTGAAATTCGTGGCTTCGGCAGTTTTTCCATGCATGTACGTCCAGCTAAACAGGGGCGTAATCCCAAGACCGGCGAATCGGTCATGGTCCCGGAAAAGCGGGTTCCACACTTCAAACCGGGTAAGGAACTGCGCGAGCAGGTCGATTATCCGGAGAATACATCCGGCAAAGCCTGATTGACCATTCTGGGCGTGGATTCTGCGGTTGTCCTCGTCCTGGGGATAGTATCAGGCTTTGCTGCCCTGCTGGGCTTCTGGCTGGGCCGTACCCAAAAAGCCCCCGCTGGCAAAGCCATCCCTCAGGTTTATATTCAGGGCCTGAATTACCTTCTGAGTGAACGTCAGGACGAAGCGGTAGAGGTTTTTCTGGAAGCCTTGCGCCAGCACCCGGAAAGTGTCGATATTCTCCTGGCCCTGGGCCGTCAGTTTCGCCGACGTGGCGAACTGGAAAGGGCATTGCGGGTGCATCAGTACTTATTGGAACAGCCAACCCTGGCTGAGGAACTCAGGCAAAGTGTGCTGTTTGAAATTGCCCGCGATTATTTGAAAGCCGGAATTCTGGATCGGGCAGAAAGCATTCTCAAGGAATTGCTCGAAAGTCAGCCCGCGCATACCGAAGGGCTTGCCACGCTGGCGGAACTCTATGAATTGGGTAGTGAGTGGGCTTCCTCTATTGCCATTCGCAAGCGTTTACTCCAATCAGGAATGTCCGAACAGCAAAAGGTAATTGCCTTGTTGTACGGTGAGCTGGCCGAAGAAGCGTTGCGCAGTGGGGATCAGTCTCAGGCACAAAAGTATCTGAATGCTGCGCGCCGGGAGGTTCCCGACAATCCGCGCGCACTGATGATTGCCGGGCGTCTCGCCTTTGACAAAAAAGATTGGCAGGGTGCTCTCAAATACTGGGATAAATTGCTGGCACTACCGGCTGACTCGGCGATTTTACTGGTGCTGGAGCCCTTTCTGCAGGTTTTGCAGCACATGGGGGGCCAGCAGCAGGATCATCTGCAGCGTTTGCAGGATCACTGTCGTTCGCCGCTGGCCATTAAACGCCTGGCAGAAGCTTTGCAGAAAATAGAGGGACAGGCAGCTGCCAGTAGTTTTTTGCGCAATATTCTGATCAAAAAACCTGATCTTCGGGTATTTCAGCTGTTGTTAAGCATGGACCCGAACGCTCCGGAAACGGAGCTGATCGAAAAAATGGCCCTGGCCGTGCGTCAGTGGCAACTGGAACCTGAACTGTTTCATTGTCAGTCTTGTGGTTATCAAAGTACGCAGTATTACTGGCGCTGCCCCAGTTGTCGCCAGTGGGGTGTCTTTTCAGGAGAGGAAAAGCTGTGAAATCACCACTTATTGTCGCGCTGGATTATGCAGATACGGCAGCAGCATTGGCTATGGCTGAACTTTTGGATCCCCGCCAATGCCGGGTCAAGGTGGGCAAGGAACTCTTTACGGCATCCGGACCCAAAGTGATTGAACAACTTCAGAATCGGGGTTTTGAGGTGTTTCTGGATCTCAAATTTCATGACATCCCGCAGACCGTGGCCAAAGCCTGTCAGGTTGCCGCCCGCTTGGGGGTGTGGATGCTCAACGTGCATGCCAGTGGGGGGAAGGCCATGCTGGAGGCCGCGCGGGAGGCTGTTGATGGGGTGACGGCTTCCGGGCATCAGCCGCTGCTGATTGCGGTGACGGTATTGACCAGTCTGGATGCCGATGCCCTGGGGCAGCTGGGTGTGCATGACTCTGTTAAGCTACAGGTAGAAAGGTTGGCCGCGCTCAGTGCAGAGGCTGGTCTGGATGGACTGGTCTGTTCTGCGCAGGAGGCTTCCCGGCTCAAACAATTGCATCCGGAGTTTTGTCTGGTGACCCCCGGTATCCGGCCCGCCCAGCATGGCGCCGATGACCAGAGGCGGACCATGACGCCTGGAGCCGCCCTGGCGGCGGGTTCAGACTATCTGGTCATTGGCCGCCCCATTACTGCAGCGCCGGATCCGGCAGAAGCTTTGTCTGCCCTGTTGGCTGCTTGCGCGGGATAATGTGTCCCATTTTATAAAATCAGACTAATGGAGAAACAAACTCAGTGACAGCAGATGAAGTAGTGGATTTATACAAAAATGATGGTGCCTTGTTACAAGGACATTTTTTATTGTCCTCTGGCTTGCACAGCGATACCTACTTGCAATCTGCAAAAGTGTTGCAGAACCCAGAACATGCAGAACGCCTCTGTGTCGCGATGGTTGCCGGTATTCCAGAAGCAGTCAGGAAGCAGATCCGTTGTGTCGTGGGGCCAGCCATGGGTGCCGTATTGGTTTCCTATGAATGTGCCAGAGCGCTGGGGGTACGCAGTCTTTTTACCGAACGTGAAAATGGCCAGATGGTCCTGCGCCGGGGCTTTGCTTTATCCCCAGGTGAAGGGGTGTTGGTCGTTGAAGATATTACTACGACCGGTGGATCGACTCGTGAATGTATTACTGCGGTAGAGGCAGCAGGTGGCAAGGTACTGGCTAGTTCTGCAATTATTGATCGTAGCGCGGGCTTCCAGGATTTTGATGGTATTCCATTTTATCCACTCCTGCGTTTGCCGGTGCGGACCTGGTCCGCTGAAGATTGTCCGCTCTGCGCGGCGGGTGGTGTCCCGGTGAAACCGGGCAGTCGGGGGCTGCGCTGACCTTGAGGGGCGGCGGGCTTGTGTTTATGATGGGTGTTTAGGCTTAGACAAAATGAAAAACAAGGATCAGTTCATGCAAATTTCCACACCGGAGGCTGCGCCTCTGGAACGCCACATTCATGTGACCATTCCTGCCAGTGAGGTGGAAAGTGGTGTCACGCAACGTTTACGTAACAAGGCCCGCTCAGCGCGTTTTCCGGGATTCCGTCCGGGCAAGGCACCATTGGCTATTGTTGAACGCCATTATGGTTCAGATGCCCTCATGGAAACCTTTGATCAGCTGATTAATGAGCGCTATTCCCAGGCCGTCCGTGAACAATCCCTGCGTCCCGTAGGGCGTCCCGAAGTGCAGGTTGAAAAAGGCGGACGCGGAGAAGACTTCGTGTTCACGGCGGTTGTTGAAGTCTATCCTGAATTCGAACCGCAAATTCCCACGGCTACGGTGATTCGCAAGAGTGCCGTTGTTACGGAAAGTGATGTAGATGCCACGATTGATATCATGCGCCAGCAGCGCCGTTTTTATGTTAAAACCGAGCGTGCGGCACAAAATGAAGACCGGGTTACGGTAGATTTCCAGGGACTTATGGATGGTGAACCCATGCCCGGTGGCGATGTGGTGGATTATCAGGTAGTCCTGGGCGCCGGACGGCTGCTCCCGGATATTGAACAGGGCCTCATCGGGCTTTCTGCCGGTGAAGAAAAAAGTGTTTCTGTACAGTTTCCTGCGGATTATCATGTGGCAGAACTGGCGGGCAAAAATGCCGAATTTCATCTCCAGGTCAAGGAAGTGGCCGAAGCACAGTTGCCTGAATTGAATGCCGAATTTGCTCTGGCGCTGGGTATCGAAGATGGTGATGTTGCCGTCCTGCGTCAGGAGGTCAAGGAGAATCTGGAACGCGAAGCCCAAAGGCTGAGTCATGCCCAGGTGAAATCGCAACTGCTGGATCTGGTGGTCGAGAGTAACCAGCCAGACCTGCCCAAACAAATGTTGGCCCGGGAACTGGAACAATTGCAGAAAGACCCCAATGCCAGTGCTGCTGGAGACCTGGAAAATATCTCCAGGCGCCGGGTAGTGCTCGGTCTGGTCCTCAGTGAAGTGGTGCGCCGGGAAAAGCTGCAGGCCAGTTCTGCCGAGGTGACGCAAGTCATCCGTGACATGGCCGAGCAATATGAGGATCCCGACCAGTTTGTGGCCTGGTATCGCAGCAAACCGGAGCAGCTGGAACAGGCAGAAGCCATGGTGCTGGAGGATAAAGTGGTGGCATGGCTTCTGGAGCGTGTTAAAGTGACCGAAGAGTCGGTGAACTTTAATCAGTTGATTGGCCGTTCTCCGGCAACCCCGGCGGCGTAAATCGGGTATTCAGACGAATGTGGCAGCGTCCCTTAATCGAGGAGCAGCAATGATGTGGAAACAAGCAGGAGAACCAGTTACGTCCGCCCCCCAGGGTTTGGGATATGTTCCGATAGTGGTGGAACAAACGGGTCGTGGTGAGCGGTCGTATGATATTTACTCCCGCCTGCTGAAAGAACGGGTTATTTTCATGGTGGGTCAGGTGGAAGACATGATGGCCAACCTGGTGGTAGCCCAGCTGCTTTTCCTGGAAGCGGAAAATCCTGACAAGGATATTGCTTTGTATATCAATAGCCCGGGCGGGTCTGTGACGGCAGGGATGGCTATTTACGATACCATGCAGTTCATTCGTCCCAAGGTGAGCACGGTCTGTATTGGCCAGGCCGCCAGTATGGGCGCCGTGCTGCTGGCCGCTGGTGCGGAAGGCAAACGCTACGCATTACCCAACGCCAGAATCATGTTGCATCAGCCTTCCGGTGGTTTCCAGGGGCAGGCGCATGATATCGAAATTCACACCAAAGAGATTCTGCGCATTCGTGAACGTCTGAATGATATTCTGGTCCACCATACTGGACAGAGTCGCGAACGCATTGAGCAGGATCTCGACCGGGATTTTTTCATGTCGGCCGAAGAGGCCCAAACCTACCATCTCGTCGATGCCGTGATTACCCATCGCGGCGATAACGAGACCGCCTGAAGCAGGCAGGAGAACAGCTATGGCTGGAAAGCATGAGGGAAGTGGCGAAAAGACCTTGTATTGTTCTTTTTGCGGAAAAAGTCAGCACGAAGTCCGGAAACTGATTGCTGGACCATCGGTATTCATCTGCGATGAATGCATAGAACTGTGCAATGATATCGTCAAGGACGAGATCCTGGATGATCTGCGCGGTGATCAGCCGGATAAGCTTCCGAAACCCATGGAAATACGCAAGACCCTGGATGATTATGTTATTGGTCAGGACAGTGCCAAAAAAGTGCTTTCCGTGGCGGTGTACAATCATTACAAACGTCTGGAGCATGGCGGTAAGGACAATGAAGTAGAACTCGACAAAAGTAATATTTTGTTGATTGGTCCGACCGGTTCCGGCAAGACCCTTCTGGCTCAGACCTTGGCGCGCCTGTTGAACGTGCCCTTTGCCATGGCCGATGCCACGACCCTCACCGAAGCCGGTTATGTCGGTGAGGATGTGGAAAACATCATTCAAAAACTGCTGCAGAAATGTGATTATGACGTCGAGAAAGCCCAGACGGGAATTGTCTATATCGACGAAATCGATAAGATCACTCGCAAATCTGAAAACCCTTCCATTACCCGCGATGTATCGGGAGAAGGCGTGCAGCAGGCTTTGTTGAAACTGATTGAAGGCACCGTTGCCTCGGTTCCTCCTCAGGGTGGTCGTAAACATCCACAGCAGGAGTTTTTGCAGGTGGATACCCGTCACATTCTGTTTATTTGCGGGGGTGCGTTTGCGGGCCTTGAAAAATCCGTTTCTTCCCGCATCGAAAAAGGCGGTATGGGCTTTAACGCGCCCCTCAAAAAACGGGACAAAGATGCTACTGCAGCCATGCTCATGCAGAATCTGGAACCGGAAGATCTGGTGCGCTATGGGTTGATTCCCGAGTTTGTCGGACGTTTGCCCATTCTGGCACTTTTGGAAGAGTTGGACGAAGAAGCACTCATGTCCATCCTCACTGAACCCAAAAATGCCCTGATCAAGCAATATCAGAAAATGTTCTCCCTGGAGGGCGTTACCCTGGAGTTCCGTCCGGAGGCCCTCAAGGGGATTGCCAAAAAAGCCCTTGCGCGGAAAACCGGTGCTCGCGGCTTGCGCTCCATCCTTGAGCAGATTTTGCTGGACACGATGTACGAGCTGCCTTCCATGACCGGCGTCAAAAAAGTGGTGGTGGATGCTGCGGTGGTGGAAAGTGGCGGCAAGCCGCTTCTGGTTTATGACGATGCCATCAAGGTAGATATGTCTCATCCTGCCTGATACAAGCTGGGGGCGCGTTGAAAACTCGACCATGCGCCCCAATCTGCTTCCCTAATGATGGTTATCATCGAATTTCTGGAGTGAACCGTGGCGCAAATAGATAAAAGTCTCCTGGTAGAAGAAGAATCCCTGATGGTGCCCGTGCTTCCGTTACGGGACGTGGTGGTTTTCCCATATATGGTGATCCCGCTTTTTGTAGGTCGTGCGAAGTCTATCCGCGCACTGGAAGAAGCCATGTCAGGAGAAAAACAGATCCTGCTGGTTTCTCAGAAAAATGCGGCTGATGATGATCCCCAGCCGGAAAATATTTATCGTATCGGGACCTTGGCGACCATTTTGCAGTTGCTGAAACTGCCGGACGGAACGGTTAAAGTCCTGGTGGAAGGTACGGACCGGGCCAAAATTGTCTCTTTTTTGCCGGCCGACGAATCACTGCGCGCCCAGGTTCAGGTAGTGGTCAGTGGTGCCGCCAATGATCGTGAACTGGAAGCGCTGATGCGTTCAGTCAGCGCGCAGTTTGAGTCCTATGTAAAGCTCAACAAAAAAATCCCGCCAGAAATTTTGTCTACCCTGGCCAGTATGGATGATCCGGCGCGACTGGCGGATACGGTGGCTGCCCATCTCAGTCTCAAGCTGGAAGAAAAACAGGATATTCTCGAAAAAGCAGATACGCGTGTGCGACTGGAACACCTGCTGGGCATGATGGAATCCGAAATTGATCTGCTGCAGGTAGAAAAGCGGATTCGTGGACGTGTCAAGCGGCAAATGGAGAAAAGCCAGCGCGAGTATTATCTGAATGAGCAGATGAAGGCCATCCAGAAGGAGCTCGGCGATCTTTCGGAAGAGGGTGGTAGTGAGCTGGATGAGCTCGCCCGTAAAATTGAAAAAGCCGGAATGCCCAAAGATGTGCGGGCCAAGGCGGATGCCGAATTAAAGAAGCTACGGATGATGAGCCCCATGTCTGCGGAAGCGACGGTGGTGCGTAATTATATTGACTGGCTGGTTGGTGTTCCTTGGCGTAAACGCAGCAAAATTACTAAAGACCTTAAGCGTGCCAAGGCCATCCTCGATGCCGACCACTATGGTCTGGAAGATGTGAAGGAGCGGATACTGGAGTATCTCGCTGTGCAGGAACGTGTGGGTAACAGTCGTGGCCCCATTTTGTGTCTGGTTGGTCCGCCCGGTGTTGGTAAAACCAGTTTGGGCCGCTCCATTGCGGAAGCAACCAATCGCAAATTTGTGCGGATGTCTCTGGGCGGAGTACGTGATGAAGCGGAAATTCGCGGACATCGGCGGACTTATATCGGCGCATTGCCGGGAAAAATTGTCCAGAGTCTGGCCAAGGTGGCAACCCGCAACCCGCTGATGTTGCTGGATGAAGTCGACAAAATGGCGATGGATTTTAGGGGTGATCCGGCTTCGGCACTGCTTGAAGTGCTCGATCCGGAGCAGAATGCCACTTTTAATGATCATTACCTGGAAGTGGACTTTAATTTGTCCGAGGTGATGTTTGTTACTACAGCTAACACCCTGAATATTCCGGCACCTTTAATGGATCGTATGGAGGTCATCCGGATTTCCGGTTATACCGAAGATGAAAAAATCCATATTGCCACTAAGTATCTGCTCCCGAAGCAAATCGAGAAAGCCGGTCTGAAAGACGGGGAGATGCAGGTTTCGCAAACCGTAATTCGGGACATCATCCGTTACTATACACGCGAGGCGGGGGTGCGGAATCTTGAGCGGGAGCTGGCGCGCATTTGCCGTAAAGTCGTCAAGGAGCTCCTGCTGGACAAGAAGCGCACTAAAATTCAGGTATCTGATCGTAATCTGGACAAATATCTGGGTGTTCGGCGTTTTGATTTTGGCAAGGCAGAAAAAGAAAATCGTATTGGTGAAGTCACCGGCTTAGCCTGGACGGAAGTCGGGGGTGAATTGCTGAGTATTGAGGCTGTGGTTGTACCGGGTCGGGGTAAACTGCTGATTACAGGCAAACTCGGTGACGTCATGCAGGAGTCCATTCAGGCTGCTATGAGTGTGGTGCGTGCCAGATCGCGTGCGTTGGGTATTCCGGCTGACTTTTATCAGAATCGGGATGTCCATATTCACGTTCCTGAAGGTGCGACCCCCAAAGATGGCCCCAGCGCCGGCATCGGCATGGCCACGGCTTTGGTTTCTGCGCTGACCGGTATTCCGGTCAAGGCTACGGTGGCCATGACGGGTGAAATTACTCTCCGTGGTGAGGTTCTGCCTATTGGGGGCTTGAAAGAGAAACTGTTGGCAGCACATCGCGGGGGCATCAGTACGGTGATGATTCCTGCTGAAAACGAAAAGGATTTGCAGGAAATCCCCAAAAACGTGCGTGATGCACTCACGATCAAGCCGGTACGCTGGATTGACGAAGTGTTAGCGATTGCTCTGGAGACGTCACCAACACCATTGCCTGATGATGGAGAACCTCTACTGGGTGTTGTACCGCCAGTTAGTGGAGATAACGCGGAAGATAAAGCAACAGCCCACTAGATTACTGTTATCAGCCTCTGGGAATATGATTATTCTCAGAGGCAGTATTTTGTTCTGCTATCAACTTGTACTGTTATAATTTGTCATTGATTAATACGTAGACAGTCGCTAAATCACGACGAATATTGTCAGATAGATAGGGTCTAACATGTGAAATCATTTGTAGATTTTGTTGGTGATCTTGACAAGTGTTTTTTTACCCTGCTATAACCTCTACTAGCATTAGCTGATTCGTAGTTTTACAGAAGTGTCTGGGTCTATAACAGGAGAAAGAAATTATGAACAAATCCGAATTGATCGAAAAAATTGCAGAAGAAGCAGGTGTTACGCGTGCCGCCGCAGGACATACCCTGGATGCCGCTATTAAAGTGGTTACTGCTGCCTTGAAAGAGGGTGATCAGGTCACGCTGGTAGGTTTTGGTTCTTTCCTGGTTTCTGAACGCGAAGCGCGTAAGGGTCGGAATCCTGCAACAGGTGCAGAAATCATGATTGCCGCCAGTCGCACACCTAAATTTAAAGCTGGTAAAGCATTGCGTGATGCAGTAAACTAGCGCGTCTGGTTTGGGCGGTTAGCTCAGTTGGTAGAGCGTCGGCTTTACACGCCGAATGTCGGGGGTTCGAGCCCCTCACCGCCCACCACCAATTTATTGGGGTGGTAGTTCAGTTGGTTAGAATGCCGGCCTGTCACGCCGGAGGTCGCGGGTTCGAGCCCCGTCCGCCCCGCCAAATGAAGAAAGGCGCCCTCGCAAGCGGGCGCTTTTTTATTTTTAACAGCAGAAATTCTCTGCTGCGATTTATTCGTATCCAAGTTTAATTCGTGGTAAGAGTGGCTTTCATCAACCAGTAAAGTGGTCATATATACCGGAGCACTGTTTCGCGAGGATTGTAATTATGATGGATGTATTTCGTAATTTTGGACAATCATTTATTGCCAAAATAATTATGGTACTCATTGCGTTGTCCTTTGTCCTCTGGGGCGTTAGCGGCTATTTGATGTCCGGTAGTTCCGGACCTGCGGCTGTAGCCTCTGTAAATGGCCAAAAAATTACCGAAGCGGTGTTTCATAAGCGCTTGGAAGAAGCGCAAGAACGTTATAGTCATGTTTTTGGAGCAGCAACGGCTGCTAAAATGGCACAGCAGAGCAGCTTTGCCCATGATGTACTGAATGGATTGATTGATAATATATTATTGGGTACCGAAGCCGGACGCCTGGGTTTACAAGTTTCGGATACGGCCTTGGCCAAAAAAGTAGAAGCCATTCCTGCTTTTCAGGAAAAGGGCGTTTTTTCCAAGGCAAAATACCAGAAATTATTAGCCGCCAACGGAATGACACCTGCACAATTTGAAGGTATGTTGCGCGAAAGCATGCGGCTGGAGCAACTTCAGGTTATTCCTCAAATTATTGCCAGTGCTTCTGATCAGGCAGCGACTGAAGTATGGGGTTGGTCGCAGGAATATCGGGATATCAAGACAGTGACCATCACTGATGCGCATTTTGCTGAGCAAGCCAAGCCGGATACGGCGGAAGTGCAGTCATTTTATCAGTCGCACTTATCTGAATTTCATTTGCCTGCTGAAGTTGAAGTGCACTACGTAGTTATGGGACCGCATAATTTCCTTGGCGCGAACCAGGCATCGGCGAAAGGCGTCACTGCAGCGGCTGCTTCCGGAAGTAAAAATTCAGAACAGGCTGATCAGGCTGCTGAAAATGCTTTTCAGGCCCAGGTTGAAAACTTCAAGGATCGCCTTTTCAGTAGTCCCGATGGACTTCAGTCAGTGGCGAAAGCATATCACTTAACCATTGAATCGAGCGGGCAGCTGACTGCTGGAAAACAAGCATCCAGTGGTCCCTTTTCTGATCCGAAAGCATTGGATCTGGCTTTTAGCAAAGCCGTATTGGCTGGTAAAAACAGTTCGGCCCTGACTTTGAAAAATGGAGATTTGCTGGCCGTTCATCTGCTCCATTATACCCCGGGTAGAGCCCAGACTTTAGCAGCAGTCAAAAATCAGATTGTGGCGCAATTAACGGCAGAAAAAGCCACGCAACTGGCTAAAAGCAAAGCAGAAGCCCTGCTGGCTTCGGCCAGGAAAGCCGGTAAGGTAGAGGTGTTGACTGCGGATGGTACTTATCCTGTCCAAGTCCATTTGAATGTCACCCGGAAAGATGCGCGGGGTTTGTATCCGACTTTGCTGAGCGCAGCATTTGATGCCCCAGCTCCTATAAAGCATATACCTTCCATGGGGATGGTTCGTGGACAGAATGGCTACACAATATTTGCGGTGACTCAAGTGATGGCGCCTTCTTCAGTAGCCGTCAATCCCAAGGTGACGGCAGAAATTCGTGCCTCGCTGGAAGAACAACGGGGAAGATTGTTGTCGGCAGCTTATTTGCGTGATCTGCGCGATCATGCCAAGGTAAAAATCGACGCTGCGAAGCTCGCGGCTGCTACCAGCCAATAATTATCGGTAAAGTATTGACGTTAATGATTCGCGTCTGAAACGCTCGTTTCCACCAGTTGCAGATGTACGCTAAGTGCTGTGGATTTGGCAGCGATTTCTCGATAAGCCAAATGGATGGGTTTAATGTTCAGGGGTTGTTTCAGGTATTTGCTTCCTGGCGGATCCCAGGGGCCGATCGCAGCGTGGCTGACGGTAACGGGTGTTCCATAATGGATGAGTCCGTACACTTTGTGTGCCGCGCTTTTGGGAAGCTCGACGCAGCCCGCACTTTGTGGAAAGCCGTAATTGGCCCGGGGATAAAAATGTACGGCACGGCCTCTGTCGAAATAATTGACCCAACGGATATCCGGGTCATCATAATGTTGGTATTCCACCCAGTGGTGATGATAGCGCGAATAATGCACGGACTGGAGGGCATAACCTGCCGACTTCGCGGCTTCATATAAGCGTATTTGCGCGTGGGATACTGGTATGGGAAAGCGGCCAACCATGGCGGTATGGGTATCACGGGCATAAATCGGCCAGGTCCCATCCGGAGTGGCATGCATGACGCCGGTATTGGCTTTGCTCTGGAAAATCCAGCCATGTCCGCCCATAAACAAATGAATTTCTTCCGGGCGGGGAAATTTGGTCACCAGAATCCAGGTCCAGGGATCCGGATCAGTTTTTTTTGCGTGTAACAGGGCTTTTTCTATGTTCAGGGGTAATCCACGTATGCCCATTCCGCCAGGTACTATCGGCAGATTATGCACAGCTTCGAACTGGTACAAGGCACCCAGTACCAATGGATTCCAGGGATCTTGCCATGAATCCGATGCGGCAAGGGCCTGCAAGGCACGCGGGATTTTAAAGCGCCACTGGTAAGTTTTATGAATATGCCCATGCGCGCCCAGATAATCTTCCGGAATCAGCGGGAGATAATGGAGACGGATGAGAATACGCCGAATTTCTCGGGCTTGCAGGACCGTTGAGGATGCACTGGAAATTACGGCAGCAGTGGGGGGTGCTGATACCAGCATATCGGTTTTTCCCTAAGTGTTTGCGGTGGTTGTCAGTCAAATTCTAGATGACTGTTAGTCTTAAATCAGTACTTATAAGTTCCTTGTTTCATCTCCCAGGATTTACGCAGCTCCGGTAGTGGTCGAATAAGCAGTTTTTCCAGTTGTTGGATTTCTGGTTCGTAAAAAGTCTTTAAAAAATACAGAGCTTCCGCATCCATAGGCGGTTTGTGGCTTTTCATCAGGAAAATGTGGCGCCAGATGTAATCACCCCAACGCCGGGGGAAAAAGTGTTCGCCAATGCGGCGACTGATGGGATTACTGGCGAGGATACGCGCCCAGTTTCCCCGTGGCAGGCGATAGGCATTATGGATGGATTGCAGATTGATATGATTGATAGCCTGCGGATCAATCTCCAGAAACTCGCAAATTTTTATGAGGACATCTATCGGATTTTTTTTAAGGTCTTCCAGCAGGCAGATATGGACGTTTTCAGTACCAAAACGCTGCTGGTATCTGGAAATCTGTGCGGCGTATTGGCCGAGTTCCAGATATAGCTGAGACACTCCCCAACCCTTGTCAGGGCGCGTCCAGTCTTTTTTCAAAGCGTCTAGAAATGGCAAGTCAATAACGCCTTCATTATAGTCCATGAGGTATTGGGCATAAGCACGCTGCACCGGATCGCGTAAAATGACAATAATCCGGGCATCCGGCCTTACTTTATGAATACGTTCTGCAGCTTCAGGGCACCATAAATAAGAAGGGCTGGCATCTCCTATGCGTATATAATTTTCGGATCCCCGGTACAAATGTTGGTATTCACGTTCGCTGGACACCCGCTGGATTAAGTGATCCTGTTCGGGACGCGGATGGGCTTGGGTGAAATAGTGCGGTTCCTTCATGTTAGGCAGAAAAACCTGAGGATGCTGCTTCAGGTAGGCATAAAGGGAAGTCGTACCGCTTTTTACCGCACCAACAATATAAAAATTCGGCCAGATGAAGTCACGCATTACCAAGCCGCTTATTGTTCCACCGGATAAAAATCATGAAAACCCATTTTTTTCATGGCGGCGACAGCCTGTACGGCAGCAACGCCATCGGGAAGGGGGCCTACCTGCACCTTGTAATATTGTTGTCCCTTAACGAGCCCGGGAACAACCAGTACATCCCGGAAACCCGCAGCATAAAGACGATTTCGCTCCAGCGTGGCGTGGTTTAATACCTTGAATGCGCCGGTTTGCAAATAGGTTTGGGTTGGCCCCTGAATTTCCTGGGTATGCATGGTTGTTGGGCTGGCTTCGGAATTATTTACCCCGGTCGGGGTTATGCTGGAGGGGGCGAGCGCGACAATCTGCACTGCCGCCGTGCCCTGGCGGGTCATCCCCAAGGCGCTGGCGGCTCCATAGGAGAGATCCATTTTGCGTCCATCCACAAAAGGTCCGCGATCATTCACCAGAACAACAATACTACGACCATTGCTCAAATTGGTGACCCGGGCACAGGTCGGGAGCGGCAAGTCACGGCTGGCCGCCGTATAAGCCCGGGGACGAAAAGGGGTTCCCATGGATGTTTTGGAACCGGATTCCCAGCCATACCAGGAAGCCAGTCCACGCACATTGTAGCCGGCAGCACTTTGCAGGGGGTGATAAAGGCTTCCATGAATCTGATAGCTGCGATTGTAGGCTGCGCGCAGGTTAGGAGTCGGCGCACTGCAGCTTGCCGCAGCCGCCTGGGCGGGGAGGTTGCCCTGAGTGGCCTTCTGGCTGACGCCGGCGCAACCACTGATCAGCAACGCAGTGATGCTCAGCACGCCATATAATAGGTGCACTACAGGCTTAATCATCCCGGCCGGATCCCAATAAATGAATCATGATTTCGCTGTAAATCCGCGACAAATCTTCCAGGTCTGCTACTGCCACACATTCATTGAGCTTGTGAATGGTGCTGTTGATGGGGCCAAGCTCAACCACCTGGCCGCCCAGTTGGGCAATGAAACGTCCATCAGAGGTTCCTCCACCCGTAGAAAGGCTGGCCGGATGACCGAGAATTTTTTTCAGGGCGTACTGGGTGGCTGCCACCAGAGTACCGGGAGGAGTAAAAAAGGGTGGTCCCGACAATTGCCAGTCAATCTGATAATGGATTTGCGCAGCATCGAGAAGACCATGGACGCCAGCCTGTAGGGATTCCGGGGTGGATTCCGTAGAAAAACGGAAGTTGAAGTCGGCACTGAGTTGCCCCGGAATGACATTATTGGCGCCGGTGCCTGCGTGAATATTGGAAAACTGTAAACGGGTGGGCGGAAAAAACTGGTTGCCCGTATCCCATTGTTGATCCACCAGATCGGCCAGCGGGCGAAAAGCCCGATGAATGGGATTGTCGGCCTTGTCAGGATAGGCTACATGACCCTGCACACCCTGCACGGTCAGACGTCCATTCAGGGAGCCGCGCCGCCCGTTTTTAATGACATCGCCCAGACGGTTTTCCGAGGAAGGTTCACCCACTACGCACCAGTCAATCTGGGTATTCTGATCACGCAGCCAATCCACGACGTGGCGGGTGCCATGGGTAGCAATACCCTCCTCGTCAGAGGTGATCAGAAACGCGAGACGGCCGAGGTGATCAGGATGTCGGGCAATAAACTGTTCAGCCGCCACGATCATCGCCGCCAGGCTGCCTTTCATGTCGGCGGCACCGCGTCCATAGAGCATGCCGTCGCGAATGCTGGGGGTGAAGGGATCACTGTGCCAGGCTTCCAGCGGGCCGGTGGGCACCACATCCGTATGTCCGGCAAAGCAGAGGTATGGCCCTGAAGATCCGCGTTCTGCCCAGAAATTCTCAACGCCACCGGCTGCCAGACGGGTCACCCGAAAACCCAGGGCTTCCAGCCGCCCTATCATCAGGTCCTGACAGCCGGCATCTTCCGGAGTCACCGAAGGTCGGGAGATCAGATCTTCCGCCAGGGCCAGCACGCTGCTTTTTTTCATGTACGGCTTCCTTCAGATATCTCGCAGAATCTGGTTAATGCCCACCTTGCTGAGTGTTTTGGCATCGACCTGTTTGACAATAACTGCACAGTAGAGACTGTAGCTACCATCTGGAGAGGGCAGGTTGCCGGATACCACAACCGAACCGGCAGGCACCCGTCCATAGCTGATTTCACCGGTTGCCCGGTTGAAAATGCGGGTACTGGCACCGATGAATACGCCCATGGAAATTACCGAGCCCTCTTCAACAATGACGCCTTCCACAACTTCGGAACGCGCACCAATGAAACAGTTGTCTTCAATGATGGTGGGGTTAGCCTGCAGCGGTTCCAGTACGCCGCCAATACCGACGCCTCCGGAAAGATGCACATTTTTGCCAATCTGGGCGCAGGATCCGACCGTGGCCCAGGTATCGACCATGGTGCCTTCATCCACATAGGCACCGATATTCACAAAGGAAGGCATCAGTACGCAGTTACGGCCGATGAAAGCTCCACGCCGGGCGGTGGCCGGCGGCACCACGCGAAAGCCCCCGGTGCGAAAGTCGTTGCTGTTATAGTCGGCAAATTTGCCCGGCACCTTGTCATAAAAATTGGTCTCCGCACCAGAGATACGGCTGTTATCGTGAAGTCGGAAAGACAAGAGCACGGCTTTTTTGATCCACTGATGGGTCACCCATTCGCCATGACGCTTTTCGGCAACCCGAAGCACGCCTTTATCCAGCCCTTCAATGGTCTGGTGAACGGCATCACGCAGATCGGCGGGTGCCTGTTTGGGTGAAATTTCCGCCCGATTTTCCCAGGCAGCATCAATAATGGTTTCAAGACTCTGGCTCACGAAAGCTCCTTCACAAAGTGGTTCAAATGGAAAATGAAGATAATGGATGGGTTTCCAGAAAATGCCGAATCCGCTCCAGTCCTTCGACGCAGTCTTCATGACTGCCAACCAGGGCAATGCGCACCCGATCCTGACCGGGATGACAGCCCTGCGCCTCCCGGGATAAATAAGCTCCCGGCAGACAGCGTACATGTTCTTCAGCAAACAGGGCCTTCACAAAGGCTTCGCCATTTCCGACCAGCGGCCAGAGATAAAAGCCACCAGCCGGGATTTCAATGGGTAGATATTGACCGAGAATAGTCCGGGCTGCCGCAAATTTTTGTGCATAACTGGCCCGGGTCTGGATAACATGGGTTTCATCCTGCCAGGCTCTGATGGACGCTGCCTGAATAAAAGGCGGCATTGCGGCACCCAGATAGGTCCGATACAGGACAAAAGCCTTGAGTATTCTGGCATCACCGGCCACAAAGCCACTGCGCGCGCCGGGAATGCTGGAACGCTTGGAAAGACTGTGAAAAGCCAGCACATTGTCGAGGTTGCCGGTTTGTGCAGCGGCTTCAAGAATGCCAGCGGGGGCATCCGGACCTGTGTACAGCTCGCTGTAACATTCGTCTGCGGCCAGGACGAATCCATGCTGACGGGATTTCTCAATAAGCCACTGCAGGGTTTCGCAGGACAGCGTTGCTCCCGTCGGATTATGGGGTGAATTGATATAGAGCAGGGCACAGCGTGCCCAAACTGCTTCATCAATCGTTTTAAAATCGGGCTGACCATTCGTGCCACAATTGAGATAATAGGGTTCTGCTCCGGCCAGCAGAGCCGCACCCTCGTAAATCTGATAAAAAGGATTGGGCAGCAATACCAGCGGTTGAGGCTTTGCGCGGGCGGGTAACACGGCCTGGGCAATACTGAACAGTGCCTCACGACTGCCATTGGCAGGAATGACCTGAGATTCGGGATTCAGAAAACCGGGCGGCAAATGAAAGCGTTGGCTGGCCCATTGGGCAATCGCCTGACGCAGCCGCAGATCACCCAACACCTTGGGATATTCCGTCAAACCATGCAGATGCTCAATAATCGCTTCACTGACGATCCCTGGTGCCGGATGGCGCGGCTCGCCAATGGAAAAATCTATCAGTTCCCGGTCGGGAGCTGTCACTCCGGCCAGTAACTGCCGCAACCGCTCAAAAGGATAAGCCTGCAGGGTATCCAATAATGGATTCATGGAATGTGTTGTCATAGGTTTTGATTCTGGGGCATGGATGGCGTTTATGACAAGCCCTGATCGGCGCCTGAGGAACTGAGACGCCGCTTGCCAATCCCGATATAATCCGAAAAATTCTTGCCGAAATTCTCCTTGGGACAGGTTCTCAGCAGACTTATGCCACATATTATCAAGCAGAACTTGCCGATCATGGCTTTACTCCTGGGTTCCAGTCTGTGGGGTGTGTTGTGGCTGCCCTTGCGCTACTTTAATGTGGCGGGGCTGCATGGTGCCTGGTTGATTCTGGCCATCTATCTGCTGCTTGCTCTGCCGGCAGGATGGTGGTCCTGGAAGCGTCGCGGGGAATTGCGGGGGCATCATTGGACCCTGATCGGGCTGCTGGTTTTCGGGGGCTGGACCAATGTGGCTTTTATGCTGGCACTGGTCCATGGAGAAGTGGTACGCATCCTTTTGCTCTTTTATCTTTCGCCGGTCTGGGCAATTTTTGCCGCCCGGATTTTTTTGCGGGAAGCGGTGGGGTGGCGTGGTGCTTTGGCTGCCGCCCTGGCAGTAGGTGGATCGGCGCTGGTTGTCAGTCATGGTCAGGGCTTTTCTGTAAGTGATCTGAGTACCAACGATCTCTTGTCCATTTCCTCGGGTTTTGCTTTTGCCCTGAGCAACGTGGTGCTGCGCGCCGATGAGGCGCTGGGAGATATGCATCGTGCCACTTCGGTGTGGTGGGGTTGTGTCCTGTTGGCGCTGCCTTTTGTCTGGTTCCAACCCTGGCCCAGTCTTTCTCCAATGCAATACCCCTATTTACTGGGGTTTTCCTGGCTCTGGATTGCCGGCGCGACCTTGGCCATTCAGTACGGAGTGGCGCGCATGCCGGTCAGTGTGTCTGCCGTGATCATGCCCTTTGAGGTGATTGTCGGGGCACTGTCTGCCTGGTGCTTGGCAGGGGAAAAGCCCGGCTTGCTGGAAGTGCTGGGCGGCGTATTGATTCTGTCCGCCGCGCTGTTGCAAATCACCCGAAGCCAACAGCATCCGGTTTCATTGGGCGGTGTGGACATGGAAAAGGGCGGACTGCAGTAATTCACTACGGGTAATGATCTGATCAGCCTCCCAGTTTTCCGGAGGATGTTGCGCCTCCACATAACCCCAGCCAGCTGCCCAGCACTGCGTACCCGCCGCGCGGCCCGCCAGTATGTCGCGATGATCATCGCCAATCATGAGGCTTTGCGTGGCTTCGGCGTCCAGTTGCTGCAAGGCATGGCGAACCGGCAAAGGATCGGGCTTGGCACGGGCGGTCGTATCGCCACTCACGACGACGCCGGGGGCCACCGGCAACGCCAGTGCCGCCAGTAGGGGCGTAGTCAGGAACCCCGGTTTGTTGGTGACGATACCCCAGGGGATTTGGTTTTCCTCCAGCCAGTGAAGAACTTGTGCAATGCCGGGAAACAGGGTGCTCTGTTCGCAAATCCGCGATAAATAGTCTTCCAGAAATATTTCCCGCAGGACCGGAAACTCATGGTCTTCAGGTTGCAGTCCAAACGCGACCCGCAATAATCCACGTGCGCCCTGGGAAGCTACCGGGCGCAGGTCAGCCAAGGGCAGGGCAGGGAGTCCACGACTTTCACGCAGCCGGTTGGCAGCCGCCGCCAGATCCGGTGCGGTATCTACCAGGGTACCATTGAGATCAAAAAGTACCGCAGCAGGTTGGGTCATTTTTGGGTGTGCAGGAGGTAATTCACCGTCACATCATCGTTCAGACGCGCTAAATGGCGGATAGGATCATAATGCATGCCTTTCAGTGTGCGGCTCTTTAACTGCGCCTTGCGGGTCATGGCAATGAGTTCGCTGGGACGAATGAATTTTTGATAATCGTGGGTGCCGCGTGGCAACAAACCCAGAACATACTCGGCACCCACAATAGCCAGGAGGTAGCTTTTGGGATTGCGATTGAGCGTCGCAAAAAAAGCATTTCCGCCGGGTTTCAGCAGTTTTGCACAGGCGGCAATAATGCCCGCAGGATCAGGGACATGCTCCAGCATTTCCATGCAGGTCACCACATCGTAGGACTCGGGCTGTTCCTCGGCCAGCTCCTCTACAGCCACTCTGCGGTACTGGACTTGCAGATGCCCGAGTTCGGCGTGGGCCTGTGCCGCTGCAATACCATCTGCTGCCAGATCAATGCCCGTAACGTGAGCACCCAGCCGGGCCATGGCTTCTGCCAGCAGACCGCCACCGGTCCCGACATCGAGAATGTGCTTACCGCGCAAACCCTGACAGCCCCGGGCGATAAAATCTACGCGCAACGGATTGATTTCATGCAGTGTCCGGAAAGGTCCGGCAGGGTCCCACCAGGTGCTGGCGAGAGCATCAAATTTGCTGACTTCGGCCTGATCCATGTTCATGTGTTTTGATCCTTGTCGCGAATGCGCTTAACCCATGCTTGCGCGCGGCTGAATAATGCCTGCTCTTCCCAATCCACCGCCTGACCCCGACGAATACGGATTTGGCCATTTACCCAGACGTGGGTAACCTGATCGCGTCCGGCACAGTAGGCGACCTGGGATACCGGGTCATAGACCGGGAAGGTGGCCGGGTGGTCGAGGGAAATGGCGATGCAATCCGCAGTCTTGCCGGGTTCCAGACTGCCGGTCAGGTCCCCCCAGCCGATGGCTTCGGCACCTCCCAAAGTAGCCGCTTCCAGGACTTCCCAGGCCGGGAAGGCCGTCGGATCGCCGCTGAAACCTTTGGCCAGCAAGGCCGCAGTGCGCAGTTCACCGAGCATGTCGAGATCGTTATTGCTGGCGGCGCCATCCGTACCGATGGCCACCCCGATACCCTGCTCTCGAATACGGGCCACGGGGGCGATGCCGGAACCGAGTTTAAGATTGGATTCCGGGCAGTGGGCGATGTGCAACCCGCTATCCCGACAAATCGTCAAGTCATCAGCGTCCAGTTGGGTCATGTGTACCGCCAGAAAACGCGGATTCAAAAGACCCAGCTCCGCGAGCCGCGCAAGGGGACGCCGACCATGCTGAGCGAGACTTTCTTCCACCTCATGGGCGGTTTCATGGACATGCATGTGGACGGGCAGTTGTTCGGCTTCGGCCAGTTCTCTGGTACCCCGTAAACCGGCGTCAGCAACCGTATAAGGTGCATGGGGTGCGAGACTTTGGCGGATCAGCGGCATTTGCTGCAGGCAGGGGAGAAGATCAGCGGCCGCTTGCAGGCAGGCATCGGCATTTGCGGCATAAGCCGTAGGAAAATCGATGATGACATGCCCGATGTGGGCACGCATACCCATGTTCTGAGCACTTTGGGCGGCGGCTTCGGGAAAAAAATACATATCATTGAAAGTGGTGGTGCCGCCACGCAGCATTTCAGCGATGGCCAGTTCCGTACCCATGCTGACAAATTCCGGGCTGACAAAACGCCCTTCTACGGGCCAGATATGTTCGTTGAGCCAGGTCATCAGGGGCAGGTCATCGGCGAGCCCGCGCATCAGGGTCATGGCCGCATGCGTATGGGCATTGACGAAACCGGGCATCAACACATGCTGGTCGAGGGTCGTGTTATCTGCTGCTGTATATGCGGCATGAATTTCGTCCCGGGGACCGATAGCGACAATGCGCCCCTGCTTGATGGCCAGCGCATGATGATGCAGCAGTACGCGGGGACGCACCGGAATGACCCAGCGCGCACTGATAATTTGATCGACCACTGGTTTTGCAGCGTGTTGTGATGGCACACCTGACCTCATGACCTGATATTAGGGGTGCCTCATCTTAACACGGGGGCGCTGGCGTGAGGCAATTGTCCCGTTGCTTGGTCCTGTGTCGTTTTCAGCTTCAGCCATCCAGTGCCCGTTGAATGGCCCGGGAATATGCCCAGACCGTAGCTGAATAGTACACGCTGGGATTGTAGCCCATGATGGCGTAGAAGTTGGGGTAGGCAATAAACAGTGTAGGACCTTCGGCAGTTTGCAGGCGGAGCAGGCCAACGGGGGTGTCAGCAGGCAAGGATGAGGGTTCTTCCGGCTGAATCCCGGCGGCCAGCAGTTGCCCCAAGGGATGTTTGCCGTGCAGGAAGGCGGTAGCGTCAACCCCGCTGGAACCCGCCACTCTGGCCATGACCGGTTGCCCTGGCTGCCAACCATGGCCCAGAAAGAAATTGGCCGTAGAGGCCAGCACGTCAGCGGGAGATTGCCAGAGGTTAGGCAGAGGGCCGCCCGGAGGGTCATTCCAGACAATGCCGTAACGCAAATAACTGCTGGCCAGGAATTGCGACATCCCCATGGCTCCGGCTTCAGAACCCATCAGGGTTGCTGGTGACGCCCCCAGCTTTTGGGCCAATTTCAGGGTTTCAGCAGTTTCATGCAGAAAAAACCGGCGACGCCCCGGCAAAGCCAGCGAGAGGCTAAGGTTGCTGTTCAGCACCGAGAAGTTTCCCATGAAGGAACCAAAACCGGTTTCAATGTTGAGAATACCCATCAAAATCGATCCAGGAACCCCGTATTTCTGGCTGACCTGCTCGAGTAGGGTACTGTGCGCATTCCAGAACTGCAATCCCCGGTTAATCCGGTCGGGGTGCAGAAAACGGTCTCGATAGCGCCACCACGGATATGGGGCTGAGGGCTGCTGGCTGGGCGGCGGCGGGGTCATCAGTGTTACGGCGCGGGCATTGAAGCGGGCGTTTTGCAGGGCTGAAATGACATAATGGGCTGGCAGGCCATCGTTTATCTGTAAATGACAGGCAATTTCCTGGAGTTGCCGTTGGTATTGCTGAGGGAAATTAGGAAAATAAACATCCCGTACACAGGAAACCGGCGGAGCAGGGAGCATGTTTTGCGCCTGTTGGACGGTTAATGGCTGAGTTGTGGAAGTTGAAGCGCTGGAGCCCGGCATGGTCTGGACGGTAGGGGGGCTGACGGTACCAGTAGGCTCGACTTCGGTGGCACAGGCCGAAAGCAGGATAGCCATGATGCTGGTGCTGAAAATGCTTCGGATGATGGATTTGAGGTGCATGTGCTCGCTCGTTGTCTTGTTGAAATCCGGATCGGATACGTGTTCAGTTGTCGCGCATGGCCAGTAATTCTCTGGGCATGGGCCGTCGCACACCATCCAGACGTTCGGCCCAATAAGGGATTTGCAGGCTTTGCACGGCGACACCCTGGCGTCGGTTCAGTGCGCTGACAAATTGCTGCCCACCGATGTAAATTCCTACATGCGAAAATGGTTGTCCCATGGTATTGAAAAACACCAGATCACCAGGGCGGATACGACTTAAGGGCACGGAAGGCAGGGCAGCGGCCTGGGCAAAAGAAGTTCTGGGAATGTCCACACCAGCCTGCTCCAGCACATATTGAATGAGGCCGCTGCAGTCAAAGCCGGTCTGGGGAGTGTCTCCTCCCCATCGGTAGTTCTTGCCGATTTCCGAAATGGCATGGACCAGAACGGCATCCAGAGTGGTAGCTTCGGCGTGCTGCACATAATCCGAGGATTGCACCGGGGGCTGGGATGGGAGTGAGAAAGAAGAAGGACTGTTGGGGGCCATGCTGGCACAGCCACTGAGCGTCAATGTCAAAAACAGAAGAGTTATTCCCCCCCGTTTAAGGGGGCTTTTCGCAAACATAAAGTACTGCCTTGACATAGGCGTCTTCCTCATTCTTTTTTCTAAGGAAAGTAAATAGCCTAATTCTTCTGATTTGGCAAGGGAGGCTAACTACGGGAGATTAACTGCTGGTTGACCTGAATGGCCGCGATTGGTATTTTACGCGCTCTCTGGAACCGTTCGGCATCCAGGGCGGTTAGCTCAGTGGTAGAGCACTGCCTTCACACGGCAGGGGTCACAGGTTCGAACCCTGTACCGCCCACCAAATAAAACAATGGGTTACTTGTTAACCTGTAATTATCTCATGATGCGACTAAGGCGCAGTACGACGTGCTCATCTAGCTGACATTGTGGGTAGACGTGCCTATTGGATGACCTCCAAGTTGATATTCGGTTACAATCTAGTGTAGTGTTGCATTCTTGGTGAACCTTAAGGTTAATGATGATAAAATAGCTCCATGTTGAGGGTATGAATGGAGTCGAGCCTTGCGAGTTGCGCCCACAGTCACTTTAACCAGCGAAGAGCGGTCCGAGTTGTCCCGTATAGTCGCCTCCCGATTAAGCAGTGTCCGCTTGTCATTACGGGCACGGATGATATTGCTGGCGGCAGAGGGCTTGCAGAACAAAGAAATTGCGGAGCGCCTGGGGGTGGATCGCCTGCAAGTCGCACGTTGGCGCAAGCGTTATCTGGAACACCGCTTGTCGGGCATTGAACGCGATTTACCGCGCGGCGCCCCTCCGGTGAAAGTGGATGTGGCCCGTCTGGTAGAATTGACCACGCAGAGTAAGCCGGAAGCGATGACGCATTGGAGTACGCGTAGGATGGCGGCAGAACTGGGTGTCAGTGCCGCCAGTGTGTCACGGCATTGGCGCAAGCATGGCCTCAAGCCTCATCTGCTGCGTGGTTTCAAGGTGTCACGTGACCCGCATTTTGTGGAAAAGCTGGAAGATATTGTGGGGTTGTATATGTCTCCCCCGGAGCATGCCTTGGTGCTCTGCGCGGATGAAAAAAGTCAGGTGCAGGCCCTGGACCGGACCCAACCGGGACTTCCCCTCAAAAAGGGCCGCGCAGAAACGATGACCCACGACTACAAACGTAATGGTACCACGACCTTGTTTGCCGCCCTCAACGTGCTGGATGGTCAGGTCATCGGACAGTGTCAACAGCGCCATACCCATGTGGAATGGCTGAAGTTCCTGAAGAAAATTGATCGGCAGACGCCCAAGGACAAGGCTCTGCATTTGATCGCCGACAACTATGCGACCCATAAACACCCGGTAGTACAGGCGTGGCTCGACAAGCACCCGCGTATTCACATGCACTTTACGCCCACTTCGGCATCCTGGCTCAACATGGTCGAGCGTTTCTTTCGGGATATCACGACCCAGCGGTTACGTCGTGGGGTGTTCACCAGTGTGCCTGAACTCATCCAGGCCATTGAGGGGTACATCGACCACCACAACACCCATCCCAAGCCTTTCATCTGGACCAAAACCGCCCGCGACATCCTGCAAAAAGTCATTCGCGCCAACAGCCATTTAAGCAGCAAACAGAATGCAACACTACACTAGGACGACGGGTAGGGTGAATCCGTGTTGCAGAGCGTTGATCTAGATGCTGCGCATGAAGGTTTTGCAAGGCATTCCATGCGCGGTGGGCGCTGAATTCCCATGAAAATTTTTTAGCTTGCTCCAAGCCATGGCGCTCCAAATCCTGACGGAATTCGGCGTTGCCCAGTACTTCGGCCATTTTGGTGGTCATGGCCACGTCATCACGCGGAGCAAATAAGGCGTCCTGCCGGCCAAGCACTTCAGGCAGGCTAGAACTGTTGGCTGCGATGACAGCTTTACCGCAGGTCATAGCTTCCAGCACCGGCAGCCCGAAACCTTCATACCAGGAAGGAAAGACAAACAGACTGCAGGCATTATACAGTAGATTTAATTCCGAATCAGATACATAACCTGTAAAAATTAGTTCACTCCGTTGCAAACCAGCCTTTATTGCAAGAGATAGAAAATGATTTTTTTGATGGAATACTCCATGCCCCACCAACACAAGTGAGTAGCTATCCCGTATTTCCTCAGGAAGATTAGCAAAAGCGCGAAAAAGACCATCAAGATTTTTACGAGCATCTGTATCACCGGCAGCCAGCACGAATGGGCGGTTAATACCGTATGTAGTGTCTAGGTGCGAGCGCGTGGCTTCACTCAAATAAATTGGGTGAAATTGTGGATCACAAGCCGTGGATATATTGATAACTGCCTGCTCAGAGAAATTGAGATGATCAACTGCATCGCGTCCGGAAGATTCCGAAATGGAAAGTAGAATATCGGCTCGTTTGAGATGATTAAGTTTGCCTAAATACCATCGATTCATGTCTGGGTCCCGCAAGTAAATATGCGGGTGAACTTGCGGAATTAGATCGTATAAGATTACTGCTGTAGGAGCGACGCCATTCAAGCCACCCGAAATTGTAACAGCATATCCATAAAAACCTTCAAACAGCGAGGAAATCAAAATCACATCGGGTTTCAAGCTGTAGAAAAAGGCTTCCAACATCGACTCGGAGGCTTTTCGTAGCGAATCATTGGCAACATCATGCCCGTCAACTGGCCCTGCAACCTCAAATACCCTAATTGCATCCACTGGAAGCCATTGAGCAAAGTCGGCGCGAATCTGCTCAATGGTATCCGCGTAGGCTGCGTTGAGCACAAGCAGAATTTCATGTTCGCCGCGCAGCCGCGCCATTTCCTTAACTAGAGAGAAAGTATAGCGCCCAATACCCCTAAAGCGGCTTGCCGTTTGCGCACCTTGCATATCGATTACCAACCGCATGAATTAATCTCCGTATGTTACTCCTGCTATTTGAATTTGGCGCTGAAAAATATCGCGGGCATACTCAGATAGACCTGCCAGCTTAGATTGAAACTCCGCAGAACATATCAATACTTCACGCAGGGCTTGCTCCGACTCCAAAAGTGCATGGTGGTTTTTGACTTCCACACTTTCCGGCCCACGCCCCAGAACATCCATAAAGACTTGCTCGACATTTTTGGATGAAAGTTGTTGTGACTTGTCCTGATATTGATTAAGTTCAGGTGAAATGATCTGAATTTGCGCGACTTGATGCACTATATTCTCCATATATTGCTCGTGACTTTTTGTAGCAATTTGCACTGCCTCTTGTAGGAAAGCCAAATGCTGGTTGGTACGCGCAAGCTGAATATCAAGCTGAGCCAGTTTTAACGTGACTGTGTGAAAAGAAGCTTCCATCCGACCACAACGTCCGAACAATCGCCAATACCAACTTTTTGCACGTTGCGTTTCCACCATGAGCTTTTTAAGCCCGACAACCTCATTCTGGGTCTCACATTCCGCAGATTTAGCTAGTTGCGCGATAACTTCGGCCTTGCTGTAACCCTGTGCCAGACGACCCAGGTAGTACATCAACCCGTGCTCATCAGGCTCGCGTTTTAGTAGATTCCGATAGACCTCGGTCACGAAAGCGCTTCCATCATGGACAAACAACTCCTCGATGTTTTTTATGGTCATATATCGCATTCCTTCAACTTATTTTTACACGTTTAATAGCCACGCCAGACACAGCAAGACCAAACAATGTCATTCCAGTGAGCGTAAAAATGGTGTAATTTATATGATAATAGCTTGGGACGCTGCTACCAAAATAACCGTGATGAAAATAATCTACAGCATCGATTAATGGCCAGTAAAGAAGATAACTACGATAAGGCTCTGGAACAACAAATGTGGGTATAAAAACTCCACAAAATGGCAGCATCAAATACAGAATAATGTGAGAGACTTTTTCTATAGTCTCACTTAACTCCGCCAAACCAGCCATAATCAGAACAAAGCAAAAAGAGAACCAAATAATCAGCAGATAACCTAAAGACATTGTCAGAACACTTGCTGGATAATGACAAATTCCTACCACAATAAAAATCGGAAATAAAAACAAAAAAACAGCAACAGAACTGGAGAACTCAAGTAGAATACGAGAATAGATAATATCCATAGGCCTTATAGGCTGATGATGTAAAAGTGAACGATTAACATTAATAGCACCCGTTACTCGACTCGTACCGTTTCGCCAAAACAGCAGAGTCGGATAACTGACCGCCAGATATTCTGCCGGGCTGATTCCATACGGATATCCAGCGTCAACAAATGAAAAGATTACGATGACACCGATTACAAACATGGCCGGCTCTGCAATCATCCACAACATCCCCAGCCCCTCCCGTCCGAATCGGGTGACCGTTTCCCGCAACATCAACGCCCAGATTACCCGCAGTTGCAAGCGCAGTTGAAACCAAAAGGTTTCTTTGCTGGCTTTAGCGCTCATGGTGTTCCTTCACGCCGGCGTACAGGATGCTCAATACCCCCCAGATCATCAGAGACACAATCAATACCGCCAGAATATCCTCAAAACGCTTGGGTTCCTGGGGTGCATCCGGTAAATTGGGGCGGCTGATGGTTTCCAAATACAATTCCTGCTTCTGTGCCGTCAACCGCGCTTGTTCCAGTGAAGTTACTGCTGCTTCCAGCAGCTTTTGAGCAAGTAACTGGTTGACCGTCAGTCTTTCAAATTCAATATCCTTGCTGGCCAATGATTCCCTGTCACCGGTCACCTTGGACTGTTCGGCAGCAATTTCACCCTGTAGGGCTTTGATGCTGCTTTTAAGAACCGGTATCTGCGGGTTATCAGGGGCATGGGCGACGATGGACTGTAATTCGGTTTGCATGGCAATTAACTGGTCCTGCAACTTGCTGACCATGCCGAGTTGCAAACTGCTTTGTGCGGGTGGGCTGAATACCCGGCGTTTATTGCGGTATTCGGCCAGGGCCAGAGTGGCATCCCGCAAGGTCCGTTTGGCTTGATCCACATCCTGCTTGGCATGGTACACGGCCCGATGGCGGGCCGTTTCATTCAGTTGATTGACAATGTCCTGACTTTTTTTCAGGAGAAAATCGTTGATCTTCTGGGCATCGTGGGCGGTAAAGGCGCGTACTTTCAGTTCGCTGATGCCGTTGGTACTGTCGAGCGTATCCGCCACCATATTCTGGTAGTAACGCCATAATCGCACATAAGAGGAATAAGGATGAAAAATCCCCCCGAAACGGTTGAAAATATCAATATGGTCGTTGCCATAAATCTGTTTCAGCGGATACAACTTGTTGGTTGCCATCATGCCGTCCCAGGACGAAATGTAAGAGCTGATGGTCTGTGCCGCACTGGTGGAATTGCTGCCCCCCAGATTACTGAGCAGGGAGGCCAGCCCACTGGAACTCACCCGCTGGTTGGGGCTGTACACCACAAAGCGTGCTTCACTAATGTATATTGGAGATGCAATCAATCCAAAATACAGGATGGATAACCCCGTAGGGACCAGCACGATCCAGATAAAAAGCTTGTTCAGATTTTTGATTCGGGTCCAGAGGGCCTTGAGAACGCAGTCGTTTCCTGTTGATTTTGGTTTTAGGCAGTGGTTGCTGCAGCTTCAGCACGTCCGTAGATGTCATCAAAGCGGACGATGTCATCCTCAGCCAGATAAGCACCGCTTTGCACTTCGATGAGTACCAGATCCATCATGCCGGGGTTTTCCAGACGATGCGGGCAACCTGCGGGTATGTAGGTGGACTGATTGGTCATGACGAGTTTTTCTTCTTGGCCGTTAACAATGCGGGCCGTGCCGGAGACCACAATCCAGTGCTCGCTGCGGTGGTGGTGCATTTGCAGGGAGAGCTTTTCGCCTTTTTTGACGACAATGCGCTTGATTTTGAAATGATCGCCTTCTTCCAGCGTGGTGTAGGTACCCCAGGGACGATGCACGGTGGCGTGAAGATCGACGGTGCTGTGTTTGCGGGCCTTGAGCTTTTCGACAATGGTTTTGACTTCCTGATCGCGGCGGCGGTCGGCCACCAGCAGGGCATCGGGGGTGTCCACAATCAGAATATCCTGCAAACCGAGAATGGCCGTGAGCCGCTCAGGACTCTGAACGACGCAATTCTGGCTATCTACCAGCACACAATCCGGGGCGTGTACCTGATTCCCTTGGGCATCTTTGGCCATCAAAGAACCATAGCCGCTCCAGGCACCCAGGTCGTTCCAGTCAAAATCTGCCTGCACCACGGCGACGTTGGGGGCTTTTTCCATGACAGCGTAGTCAATGGAAATGTCCGGGGCCAGGGCAAATTCCTGTCCCAGTTCCCAGGTGTCGCCGTTGCGGGTGGCGGAGACGATGGCAGCCTGCACGGCTTCCAGCACTTCCGGGGCGTCGGTTTGTAAGGCTTTGAGCAGACTATCAGCGCGCATGCAGAACATGCCGGAGTTCCAGAGGTAGTCGCCGCTGTCGAGGTAATCCCGGGCTTTGCTCTGATTGGGTTTTTCAACGAAACGGGCGACCTGATAGCCGCTATCCAGGGCGCTGCCCTTCTGAATGTAACCGTAGCCGGTTTCGGGACCCGTCGGGGTGACACCAAAGGTCACCAGATAGCCTTGTTCGGCAAGCTGCTGCGCTTTGTGTACGGCTTCGGCGAAGGCTTTCTGATCATGAATGAGGTGGTCTGAGGGCAGCACCAGCAGGATGCTCTCCGGCCCAGCGACTTCCTGCGCCCAGAGCGCGGCGGCGGCCATGGCCGGGGTAGTATTGCGTCCAGTGGGTTCAAGCAGATAGTGCACATTGCGCACGGTTTGGCCATAGATGCGGGCACATTCAGCAAAGGTGTCGCGGGTCAGGAAGTAGTAATCGCGATTGGTGACCGTCAGCAACGGGGCATCTTCTTTGATGTCGATGACCCGGCGCAGGGTTTTCTGGATGAGGCTTTCGCCGTCGGGCAGGGCCACGAAGGGTTTGGGGAAAGCCTTGCGGGACAAAGGCCATAAACGCGAGCCGGTGCCTCCGGAGAGAATGACGGGTACTAATGCCATTTTAAGAAATCCCTCTTTTGCGGTTAATCATTCAAAAACTGAGGGTTACCCCTGCTTTACTGCTTTCTGGTATTGTTTTCAGTCATAATGCCTCAAGCTGGACCGATAGTGCAAGTTTATGGGGGGCTATTATGTACACAAATATCTTTTGAGGGTTTTATGAATGCCGTGCGCTGGGGACATCTTTCAGTTTCTCCATGTTATATGTTCCACCAACGGAGTGTATTGTTTCAGCTTTTGATCGGTACTCAATAAGCGCGCAGGCAGGGTCATTGCCTGCGCAACCAACAGCCGGTCAAAAGGATCTTTATGCACCCATGGCAAGCTGGCAACAGCATAGGTATGTTCGGCCTGAACGGGGAGCTCAGTCAGAGCCGTTTGTAGTGCGAGCAGGTGGATATCTTCGGGTCGAAAATCAAAATGCTCTCGCTTCAGTGAGGCTTTAATGGCGATCTCCCACAGACTGGCGGCACTGAAACAGACCCTATTCTGCGGATTGGCTATGATGCTACACACGTACTCAGGCAACCGCTCTGGGGCAATGAGTACCGCGAGCAATACGTTGGTGTCCAGAAGCCATCTTTGCGTCATAGGTTAGGTTTCATGCCCGTAAAACATGGCTTCTAGCTCTGCTTGAAAGGGGTGGTCCAGATTTTCGGGCATAGTAAAACGCCCTTTACCCTGCCCTAGAACACGCAAATTTTTTGACTCCTGCAGAGAAACCAGACGCGCGACCGGTTTACCCGCCCTGGCAATGATAATTTCCTCACCCGATGCTGCCTGATCTACGTAGCGGGAAAGCTGGGTCTTGGCTTCATGCATATTGATGACAGGCATAAGTTATCTCCAATGATTGCTTAACTGAGTCCAGTTTAGTCCGATCTAATCAGTAAATCCAGCGCGCGGACGCCCAGTTCTGCCACAACAATTTCCGGGTGCTGCGGGCTGCCGGGGGCCGGGTGGCGGGAGGACCAACTACTTGACTATCTAGCCAGAAAGACACATATTCTGGCTAGGTTGCCTTGGTGCGAATACTGCGAGAATTTAGAAATGCAAATCAATATACTGGAGTCCAAAAATCGTTTATCCCAACTGGTGCGTCTTGCCCAGCAAGGTGAGGAAGTCATCATTGCTAATCGGGGAATACCGGCCGTGAAGTTGGTACCGGTCAGTCCTGCATCCGATTCAGATCAGCTTGACATACTTGCCTGGCTGGACAAACACCCGCTCCCGCAAGTTCTTCGACGCTCCGGACAGGAAATAGATGACGCACTGGCCCAGGAGCGACGGGGATGGGATTAATTTATCTGGACACCCGTTTATTGGTCTATGCTTTCGAGGATCATCCGGTTTGGGGCGCTCGCGTCAAATCTGCGTTGAAGCAGAAACCTGCTTCGAGTTATGCCATTTCATCCTTGGTGAAATTTGAGTGCCTGGTCGCACCCATGCGCGATGGTAATGTTGCACTGCAACGTTACTATGAGGATGGAATGTCGCGGTTCACCTTGCTGGATATGTCTGATGAGGTGTTCACGCAAGGTGCAATGCTATGTGCCCGTTTTGGCCTGAAAACCCCGGATGCGTTACATCTGGCTGTGGCGCTTACGCACCGCTGTGAGGCGTTGTGGACAGCAGACATGCGCTTGCAGAAAGCCGCCCATGGGCTCGCGGTAGACGTACTGCATTAAACCAACCCCAAAGCGGCACCGGAAATGCTCTCCATTTCGGTTAATCGTTTATCGCTTTACGGAGATGGCAAGTAATGTATTTACGCATTATAGTACAGACCATCAACCTAATGTGATTGCGAGGCACAAGACCATGAGTACATTGACGGTTACTGCGCGTGGACAGGTGACATTTCGAAAAGATGTACTGCAACACCTTGGTATCAGACCAGGCGATAAAATTGAGCTGGACTTACTACCGGATGGTCGGGGCGTAATCAAGGCTGCGCGGTCCGATGGGAAGATATCCGACTTTGTCGGTTTACTCGCTGGCAGAGCGCAGAAGGTCGCCACCCTCGAAGAAATCAATGAGGCGGCAGCCCGCGGATGGGCCAGCATAAAATGAAAGTCTCCGTAGATACCAATGTCCTGGTGCGGGCTGTTGTGAGCGATGACCTCGCACAAGCGGACGTTGCTGCCACGTTATTGATCGAAGCCGAGTTGATCGCGGTGGCGTTACCCTGCCTGTGCGAACTGGTTTGGGTGCTGATTCGGATCTATGGCTTCCAGCAAGCCGACGCAGCCCGAGCGATCCGGGCACTAATTGCCGATGCGAAAGTAGAAGTAAATCGACCCGCTGTAGAGACGGGCCTGCAGATGCTCGACGCGGGCGGAGACTTTGCCGATGGCGTGATTGCATACGAAGGCAACTGGCTTGGCGGGGAAGTTTTCATTTCCTTCGACAAAAAGGCGGTGGCGCTGCTCAAGACTCAAGGGCAATCGACGCGCCTTTTGTAACGTATCTGTCTAAATTTCCAGTAAATCCAACGCGCGGACGCCCAGTTCTGCCACAGCAATTTCCGGGTGCTGCGGGCTGCCGGGGGCCGGGTGGCGGGAGGACCAGAGCCAGTAGTCGGTGCGGCCATCTGCAAAATGACGGGCCTCATAGAGTTTTTCCATAATGGGAACATGATCACCATAAAATCCCAGCACACTGGGCAGGGGCAGCCTGGGCAGTTCACTCATAAACCGCTGCAGCATGGCCCCGGCATTGCGGACGTGGCGCAGGTAAATGGCCAGGTCATCGGCACTGACGGGCGGCTCCTGCAATAGCAGGGTTTTCTTTTCGGCGGCACTGACCGATTCCAAATGCAGAGGGCCGTGGTTTTCCATGGTAATAATGAAGATGAAGGTCGGCTGGGTGGCCCCCTGAAGTATTTGCAGGGTCTTGTCGGCAACTGCCCGGTCGCCGGTATAGGGGCCACTGCGGTCTTCCGGCGTAAATTCCGCGACATCCAGAAAATCATCAAAGCCGAGCAGCGGGTAAATGGTATTGCGGGCGTAAAAGCTGGAAGGATAGGGATGGATACAGATGGTCCGGTAGCCCTGGGCCTTGAGTCGCCAGGCGATGCTGGGCAGGGGCCGACGCGCCAGAAAGCGGTAAGGCTGAAACTGATGAATACCGAGCGCCGCCGGTGACCAACCAGTGAGCAGACTGAATTCGGTACGGATGGTATTGGCACCCCAGGGCGGTACACGAATCTGCCCGCTTTGCACGCATTGACGATGAGCTGCGTCAAAATCCCTGAACACTTCCGGGGCAATATGTGGCCAGAGGCGGCGCACATCAAAAAACGATTCGCTCTGGACGATGACCAGATGACCGGGTGACTCTGTATGACTGGGGAGTTCCGGGATGTTCGGGTTTGGAACCGGAATATGCGGCGGTTCTAACCGGGGACCAAAAGGTCGGGCAGCAGGCACCTGAACAGGGGCCCGTTCTGCCCAACCATATATCCAGAGACTGGGGGCAAAACCCATGTCGCGAATATCTTTGTCCGGCTGCAGGCTGGGTGCGTCAGACCAGCGGTCGCCCACCCAGAGCAGGCAGGCTGCAGCGAATAATGACAAGGCCCCATATTTGAGAAAAACCAGCCAGGGCATGTGTGCAGTCAGTGGCGTTTCCGCCCAGAGTGCCGCGCCAATGACCGCTACGGCAATGATCCCCAGGGCGATGGCCCGCCACAAACCGAGAAAGGGTAAATACAGACGGGGATGTTTGATGGCATCGGTGAAGTATTCAAAGTCCATGAATACAAAAGGTTCACGCAGGCTGGCTTCTTTGGCGTTACCCACCAGCACCACCGCCAGCCAGATGCCGAGCCCCGCCAGCATGGCAAATATCGGGCGCTGAACGATCAGCAGAAAGACGGTGAAGATCAGCAGCCAAAGACCGCTATGGAGCAGATAAGTCCATAAGGGGCGGCCCGGCAGCTTGGGGCGGGGATGCACGAGGGACTCCGCCGCAAAGGACAGCAGCCAGCCGATTGCCAGACACCAGGGCCAGAGCAGTTCAGTCATGGTGACCGTTATAGCCCATCAGGCCGACAATCCAGACCGAAATGGCGGCGGGAAGCACCGCCAGCCACCAGGTGCCGAAATTTAGGGGAAAGGGAAAGCTGATGCGCGCCTTGTTGCGGGCCAACCCTTGGCGGATGAGTGCCGCCGCGCGCGGGGGCTGCATGAGGAAAGGCTTGGGACCGGGCATTTCCTGGCACATGACCGAGTCCACATAGCCGGGCATGATGACACTGATGCCAATACCTTCTTTTTTGAGCCAGCCGCGCAAAGCTTCACCGTAGGCTTTGATGGCCGCTTTGGAGGCGCAATAGCTGGGAGTGACCGGCAGGCCGAAGTAACCGGCCAGGGAGCTCATCAGGGCGATTTGCCCGGCGTGGCGGGCGCGCATGGCGGGGAGTACGGCATCCACCAGGACACGGGTAGCGTGCAGGTTCACGTCCATGAGCGCTTCGGCTTCTTCCCAGACTTCGCCGGATTCGTCGGGGCCGGTGTTGATGTTCATGCCGGCGTTGGAAATCACCAGGTCCAGCGGGCCGTTTTTTTCGCAGTCCGCTACCCAGGCACGCAGGGTGGCACTGTCGCGCACGTCAAAACTGCGCTGGGTGACCGTTGCGCACTGAGTCTGGGCAGACTGCGCAATGGCGTCCAGCTTGCTGCGGTTACGCCCGTGCAGGTGCAGGATTACGCCGGGTCGGGCGTAGGCGGCGACCAGGGCGGCGCCAATGGCGCTGGTCGCGCCGGTAAGGAGGATGGTTTGCGGAGATCGTTGCGGCATAAAAGTTCCTCTATGGGGGACTGTTGTAGTTCAAGCCTGGCGGCGGCCGTTTCCAGCGCCAGTTGCATACCGGTGTTGCAATAAAAACCGCCGTTGATTTGGGTGCCGTATATCAGCACCCGGCGGAATGCAGACCAGAGCTCCGGATCGGGAGCATGGGGCTGGTTCCAGAACTCGGCAAGACGCTGCTGACTGGTGAGACCAGCCACATTGTAAACCGGATCGGCCAGAGTCATCACCGGTTTTCCGGAGTTGAGCGCCCAGGTGCCCACCGTACTGTTGATGGTCACTACCCCTTGGCAATACTGCAGGAAAAGTTCGAGGTTGCCGTAATCATAATAATGAATCCGCTCGCGGATCCCCAGTTGCCGGGCGGTTTCCTGGGCAAAGGTTTCATAGGGGAGAATGCCGGGGTCGAGGGGATGGTTTTTGATGACCAGATGCAGGTTTTTGTCGGCATATTGGGCAAAAGATTCCAGACTCTGGCGAATAAAATCATAAGTATCAAAAAACTGCGAATGACAGGTGATCTGGCTGTCACTGTAGAGCTGCAGGGGCAACAGGAAAAAGGGCTGCCCCCTTTCAACGAATTGATAATTGCGGGCCAAATCATTTTTCAGGCGGTGCCGGACTTTGGGGTAGCGGCGCACATACCAGAAGTATTCGCGAATGGGATGCATGGGGGCGTGATGCCGGTAATGCCGGTAGGCAACAGGGTTCAGAATATCGCCACTATGGTAAACCACATCATGCAGGGCGCGTATTTTGAACTTGCCGAGAAACGCCTGACTATTATCAGGTATGGGCACCCGGTCGATGATGTGGCGGTACCAGTCCGGGTCCTTGGGCAGTTGGGAATGGGCATTGACTCCACCCCGTTCCAGGGTCAGCCAGAATGGCCGCAAATAGCCTTCTTCAAAAACGTGGACCGCAATATTCCGGGCTTTGGCGAGAGTATGCACGGACTGATGGACCGGACGCTGATCGCCGAAAAGCACCACATCGGTGATCTGTTCGCGCTGGAAGGTCTGCTGAAGAAATTCCGGAAATACGTCCAGGCTTTTGCGGAAATACAGGGCTTTGCGTGGAAACCAGTAGACCATGTCTCCGCCACAAAACTGGATTTTCAGCACCTGATGGCCGCGCTGCACCAACCGATCGGCCAGCAGGGCAAAAAACGGGCTGGCGACCCCCTGCAGAAACAGGAATTTTTTCATCGCACCCCCACCACCTGACGCAGCACCAGCCGAAAGGCTTTGCGCCAGAACGGCAGGTGATAGTCTTTTGCACCACCGCGCTGGGCATGTAAGGCATTGACTGCGGCTTCGGGGCTGCAGAGGAGGTGTTCCTGAGGGTGAATATAACGGGGGTAGAGGATGAGCGCTGCGGCAACCAGGGCATCCAGACTGAGTCGGCGTTGCCGCCGGGGGATGGTTTCCCGGTCGTTGGTCAATCCCCATCCGGCGTAAAATGGACTACCATGACAGGTCACCGGTTTGTTGCGCAACAGGGCTTCAAAGCCCGCTGCGGAAGTCATGACATGCACCTGATCTACCTGAGTCAGCAGTTGATGCATGCTGACATCATGGACCACTTCGTCGCAGTAGGTAGTCGCCTGCTCTTCACCGGCGCCTACCCGGCGCAGCCCGGCACTGACGTCCGGGTGGGGCTTGTAAACCATGTAATCGTCAGGGTGCATTTCGCGCACTTGGCGGAGCAGCGCCAGATTACTCTGGGTGCTGGCGCTGCCCAGGGCAATGCTGGCGTCACTTTCCACCTGTCCGACGACCAGAATGACCCGGGTAACGGCCTGATCACTGGCCAATGCCTGCGGGTCAGATTGTTGCTGCCTGCTTTGCCGCTGATCGGCGGGATTAGTTTCAGGCGGGCGAAGAATGGACAGACGGGTATCCGGCCGCTGCCATCCCCCCTGCCCGACGTTGTACTTGGTGAGCCCCAAAGCCACAATCTGCTCGCGCAGGGCTCGGGCGCGGTCCAGAAGCGGCGCATCAAAATCATGGGTGGCGAGTATTTGTTCAAGGTCCGAAGCTTTGCTGGCGTCGTAATAGAGGCCGCTGCCATCAAAACAATAAGACAAGGGCGCAATCAGGTCCGCACCCAGGCCAATGGAGCGTAAAAACCCGTCTTCTACACGAATAATGGGATGACCCTCCGGCGCAGTTTGCGCTCCCCAGAGCAACAGAGTAGCCCCCGCCGGTGCCTGACAGGGGAGGCGGATAAAATGTAGCCGCGACTCGGGCAGAAAGGCCCGCAGCGGCCCCTGTTTCCAGGCCGAAAAACCGACGGCGTATATGTCTGCGGGAATCACCACCATTTAACACAAGCCTTTCAGCCTAATCAGGCTATCCCGAAGTTCTTCAGTGCTATGTTCGACATTCAGGAAAAAACGCAGGCGCGCCTGTTTTTCCGGCACCGCTGGATAGAGGATGGGTTGCACATGCACGCCCTGCTCCAGCAATTGGGAAGAGAGGCGCACGGCCTGCAGAGAGCTGCCAACAATCAGGGGGGTGATGGCATAACCGGCGCTGAACCCCGTATCCATCTGCTGCCTTTTCGCTTCATCCAGAAAATATTGACCACGTTCGTGCAGGGTTTTGACCCTGTCTGGCTCTTTTTGGAGGATAGTCAGCGCCGTCAGGGCGGCGGCGGCCAGGGGCGGGGCCAGTCCGACACTATATAAGAATCCCGGTGCCAGATAGCGTAAGTTGTCGATCAGGGCCTGCTCTCCGGCAATATACCCACCACAGGCGGCGAGGGTTTTGCTGAGGGTGCCCATCCAGATATCGACATCGTGGGTATTGATACTGAAATGCTCGGCAATCCCCCGGCCGGTGGCACCCAAGACGCCGAAAGAATGGGCTTCATCCACCATCAGCCAGGCCTGATGCTTTTTTTTCAGGTCGATCAGGCGCGGCAGGTCGGGGAAATCTCCGTCCATGCTGTACATTCCCTCTACCACAATCAGGACCCGCTCCGCTTTGCGCCGCTGCTGACGTAACAGGGTTTCGAGTGCATTCAGATCATTATGCGGAAAACTGAGGCGTTGGGCGCCCGACAGCAGGGCTCCCTGGACAATGCTGTTATGGGCATATTCATCGTGGAGAATCAGATCCCGGGGTCCGAGTAAATGCCCGATGGTGGTGACATTGGTGGCGTGACCACTCACAAAAGTCAGGGCATCATCTACTCCGTAAAAATCGGCCAGAGCCTGTTCCAGTTGCTGGTGCAGAGGGCGTTCACCCGCCACAATGCGGCTGGCAGAAACCGAACTGCCGTATTGGGCAATGGCGGCCTGGGCGGCTGCATTCACTTCGGGATGTCCGGAAAGGCCGAGATAATTGTAGCTGCCAAAATTGATGACACGGCGTCCGTCGATGGCGCTATGCGCCCCCGCAGTACCCTGATGCACATGAAAAAAGGGGCTTTTGACGCCAAAGCGTTCCGCGCCTTCCTGCATGAGATGCACCTGCTGATAACCGGGTTGACGATCAAAGCGGGTGAAAGCCTCGGGAATTTCCGCTCCGCCAATTTTGGCCCCAGGCGCGGGGGCAGTCTGAATTTTTTGCAGGCGCTGTTCCAGACCTTTCTGGATGAGCTTTTCCTTGAACTGGGCGGCGATACTACGATCAGCTTTGGTCATTTTGTAGTCTCAGGTAACGCCGTGTTGGGCTTCCAGCTGTTCACGGGTAATGCTTGCGGCACCCGGAACATCCTGTTGTTCTGCGTCGTTGCTCAAAGATTGCACCAAACGCCGCGCCAGACGCAAGGGGGTTGGTCCCTCACTGAGCAGAAAAGCTGGTAGTTTGACACCGAGACGTTCTTCCAAAGCCAGGGCCAGTTCAACGCCCATGAGCGAGTCGAGACCGAGTTGACTGAGATTCTGATCAGGCGTGATTTTATCTGCAGACAGACGCAGAATCTGGGCGACTTCCTGACGGACGGTATCCACCAGCAATTGTTCTGCTTCAGCCGTGGGGAGGCTTTGCAAGTGACTGCGCAGGTCTTCGTCACTGGACGTTGCCTCGGTCTTTCCGGAGGGCATGACTGCCGCAAAACGGGGACTTGCGGCCACTGGCAGAAAACGCTGGAGGGCACGCCAGTCGAGATCTGCCACCATCCAGCCATGGGCATCACTGACTATCATGTTTTCCAGCACATCCAGGGCGGTGCTGGCAGTCAATGCGGCACCACCCAGACGTTGCTGCAATAAGTCGCGGGTTTTTTCGTGTCTGGTCAAATACCCGACATCGGCAATGGCTCCCCAGAGAATGGCCAGAGCGGTCAGCCCCTGCTGACGCCGCCATTGCGCGAAAGCCTCCATCCAGCTGTTGGCCGCCACATAATGCGCCTGCCCCGGATTGCCGAGCAGGGTGGTGATGGAGGAATAGAGGACAAAAAACTCCAGGGGCTGATTGAGAGTGGCCTGATGCAGATTCCAGGCACCAGCGACCTTGGGTTGGATGACTTTATCCATCAGCTCCGCGTCGAGATTCCGGGCCAGGGCGTCTTCGATCACGGCAGCCGCGTGGATAATGCCGTGCAGGGGGCCGACTTCTTCAGTGATGCGCCGGATGAGCGCCTGTACCTGCGGCGCTGCGCGGACATCACAGGACCATGCGTGTATTTGCACTCCCTGACGGTGAAGGTCACTGAGGATGCGGGTAGCAGCAGGATCAGGCTGACCACTGCGACTGACCAGCACCAGTTTTTTGGCGCCACGTTCCGCCAGCCGTTGTGCCGTTGCCAGACCGAACCCGCCCAGCCCTCCGGTAATCAGATAGGCCGCTTGCCCATTGAGTTGCAGGCGCAAAGCCGCTTCCGATCGGGGCGCATGGGGCAGATAGGGTGAGGTCATCTCGACCACCACCTTACCGATCTGGCGGGCCTGCTGCATGTGTCGGAAGGCATCGGTGACTCGGGCGGCCGGGAAATGGGTAGCGGGCAGCGGGAAGAAGTCTCCCGCTTCGAAACGCGACATGATTTCGGTAAAGAGGGTCTGGGTGAGTTGCGGCCGGCCTTTCAGGAGCTGATCGGCATCAATACCGAAATAACTGAGATTGTTGCGGAAGGGTCGCAGGCCAATGGCATTGTTTTCGTAAAAATCGCGTTTTCCCAGCTCCAGAAAACGTCCGAAGGGTTTGAGAATCTGGAGATTGCGGAGGACGGCTTCGCCATACAGGCTGTTTAACAGGACATCTACCCCTTCGCCTTGGGTATCAGCCAGAATGGCGTCGGCAAAATCCAGACTGCGCGAGTCATAAATGTGCTGAACCCCCAACAGACGCAGAAAATCGCGTTTTTGCGGCGAACCTGCCGTCGCATAAATTTCCGCCCCCAAATGCTGGGCTATCTGGATGGCGGCAATGCCCACCCCACCGGCTGCTCCGTGAATGAGGACTTTTTCGCCAGCCTGCAACTGGGCCAGCGTGTGCAACGCATACCATGCGGTCAGGAAAACCGTGGGAATAGTAGCGGCGGCACGCATGGACAGGCCTTCGGGGATGCGGGTAATGGCCTGCTCCGACGTGATCAGGCGTGTGCTGAAACTGGCCGGGGCAAAGCCCAGCACTGCGTCGCCTACCTGCCATTGTGTCACAGCAACCCCTACCCGCCGGATTCTGCCCGCAAATTCCAGGCCCAGCGTGGGACCGGAGAAACCATTTTCCAGGGCTTCATCCGCCAGTAAACCCAGGGCATACATGACATCGCGAAAATTCAGCCCGGTACTGTCAACGGCAATTTCTACCTCATGCGCCCCGGGGGTCCGCTCTGGTACGTCTACCCATTGCAGATGGCGGAGCTGGCCGGGTAGGGAAAACTGGAGTTGCTGGATGGGTACGGGCTGAACGGGTTGCGTCGGGGTTTGCGGATTATCATGACCAGCAGGACTTAATTCTGCCGCAGTGCCTTCCTGCACCTGCAAAATATAGCGTCCGCCCTGAGCATCCAGCAGAAGTTCGGTTTCGGGACCGGGATTCAGGAGTTCCTCAACGACCATTTCCACGGTCTCGGGACTTCCCTGCCCCCAATCCACAATGCGCAACTTCAGTTCTGGCCATTCGTTTTGCAGACTGCGGGCAAAACCACACAGACCAGCCTGTCCCAAACTGTGTGTTGCTCTGAAGGCAGTCGCAGAAGCAGTCCCTCCCAAACCGCCATCACTCAACAGTAGCAAGGGGATGACCGGGTCCTGGCGCAGACACCAGAGTCCCGCCTGTTGTAAGCGTTCGCAGTCCATGCGCAGCCTGCTGGCGGCTGATACGCCTTCTGCTGACAGATCCTCTACAGCCGCAAAATTCGGCAGAAAAATCATTCCGGCTATCGGCTTAACTTCTGCAGATGATGCGGGTGCAGGGGACGACGGCAGCTTATCCTCCATCGGCCACGGTAAATGCCGGCATTCCAGCCCTTTAGACGCCAGGGCGTTTTCCAGTAAACAGGCGGCAACGCTCTCTACCCCATTATGGTCGGGGCTGCTGCAGAGCAGTACCGCAGCAGCCGGTTCGGTACGGATCTGTTCGAGGAATGCTGACTGCTCCGGGCTTTTACGGGCAATAAAGCCATAAGCTCCCGCTGCTTCGTCTGCTGTCAAAGTTAGACTCAGGGCGATGTCGCGCTGCTCCAGCCAGTCCTGAATCTGCGTTCGCGCGGGGAAAATGCTTGCCGCAGGATCCACTTCACTCCACCAGTTTTCGGGTTCCACTCCCTGGACCAGCAACAACCCGCCGGGTACCAGGCAGCGCTCGGCAAATTCCAGCATCTGCCAATGCTGTTCCGACAGCGCGGCATCCAGACGCAACCAGATCAAATGCATGGCTGCACAAGGATTTGTAGTGATTTGCACGGACTGCCAGGGTTTGTCTTCCCGGGTTTCGGCGTCTTCCGATACATAAGCCCGCCATAGGGATATGCGCGGGTCGGTCTTTTCTGCCCAGAGCGCGAGGGCTTCCGGCTCGCCACTGCAAATTTCCATGAAATTCAAAGTGTGCGCAGCAGATAACTGCTGTAGGCACTGGCTTTGCAGATCTTGAAGACAACGCACCAGCAAGGGGCTGAGGGTATCCATCAATACCGGCATCAGGTCTGCCAGCAAAGAGCCGTCGGGAGCATCCTCAGCAGCTTCGCCCTGGCTACCCAGCCCATAGCGGCCAACCGCCAGGGTAATCGGGAAAAACTCGGGATAATCCTGTAAAAGTATTTGCCAGATATCGTGCGCCGCCACTTCCGGGTCGCTGTGGTCAGCAGATTCGGCGGCATAAGTCTGTAACAGGGAATGAATCAGAGGCGAATATTCTTGCGCATAACGCTGCAAAGCGGGTTGTCCGGCCTGATGCCGGGCAAAAATGCTGTGGATGCGCGGCTGATCCAGTTCTGCGACAAAATGCTGATGTTCAGGACGTGGCACGGGACGCAGCACCGACTGGACATAGCGGAGCTTTTCTTTTTCCGGCTTCTGCAGTCGCACCCGGCGTAAACGCAGGCTGTCGCAGCAGGCGACGAGTTCGCCAGCTTCCCCCCAAAAGCTGAGACGGGCCAGCAGCGACTGGGGAGAGTGGCGCAGCACTTCGACCACAACCCGCAGCTTCTGCGTTCCCGGTACAAAGACGCTGAGCCCGGCAAAACGCACAGGAACATACGCCCAACCGGCCGGAACCGGACTTTGCGCCAGAAAATCCACAAATAACTGCATGGCGCCGTCGAGCAAGGCGGGATGAAGCAGGTAGGGTTCTGACATCGCGCTGCCGGACAGTTGCAACTGCCCATGGATGGTAGTGCCTTGCAGCCAGCCTTGAGTCACCGTCTGGAACCCAGGCCCATAATGCAGGCCGGCAGCCTGGCAGCGTGCGTAGTGTTCTTCCCCCTGAAAATCTGCCGGTGCAGCGGGCATGCTGGTCGGTGCCGGGCTTCCTGAGTTTTGCAGACTGCGCTCTGTCGCGCCTTGCGTAGCCCCCAAACGGACCCGGCCCTTGGCATTAATGGCCCAGTTGTTTTCCATCTGCTTGCGGGAGCGAATCTGGAAATGACCATCGTCCTGAAGCTCCACGCGCACGATCCGGCTGTGCGCACTATCCAGCAGCAAAGGCAGCAGGATATCCAGCTCTTCCACCGTCCAGGCCCGGGTATCTTGGCGTTCAGTCAGTTTTTCCCGGGCTGCAGCCAGTGCCAGTTCGACAAAACCCGCGCCGGGGAAAACCACGCCATCCCCGACCTGATGATCTGCCAGAAAAGCCTGGCGGGCCGTGTCCAGACTTTGTTCCCATTCATGCGGATGTCCGGCCACAGGATGCCCCAGCAGAGGATGCACCGCATAACGATATAAAGTACCTGCTGATTCCGGGGTCGTTTGATGCCAATGTTTTTCCCGTTCCCAGGGATAATCGGGCAAATCCACGAGCGTACTGCGAACCGGAAAATACCGCTTCCAGTCAGGTTCGACCCCCGCCAGCCACAGGGCCGCCAATGTCCGGCGTATGGCTTCGGGATCATCCTCGTTGCGCCGCAGGGTAGGAATTACTCGTCCTTCCTGCCCCCCTGCGTTGATCGCCTCCTGCAGATAACTGCGCAGCACTGCATGACCGCCAATTTCCACGAACAAATTCCACTGTTCCAGGGCGACGTCTGCTGCCTGCTGGAAACGCACGGGCTGACGAATATTACGCCACCAGTAGTCGGCATCCAGGGCTTCACCGCCAAGCACTGTACCGCTGACCGCAGAAATAAAGGGAATTTGCGTCGCCTGCGGTTTCAGCCCCTGCAGCACTTCCATCAGTTCAGCCTGGAGCAGATCCATGCAGGGACTATGGAAAGGGTAATCAATATCCAGGCGTTTATGGCCGACGCCTTGAGCCCGAAGCTTTTTCTCCAGTTCACTCAGTTCAGCACTGCTGCCCACGACCGTAGAACCCCGGTGACTGTTCCAGGCGGCAATACTGATGCTCTGGTCCAGACCCCAATCGTGAAGATGGGGTATCAGCGCATCGGCAGAAAGCGCGACTGCCGTCATTTGTCCCTGCCCCCGCGACTGGCCCTGCAAACGGCTCCGCTCGTATATGATCAGCACCGCCTCGGCCAAGGTCAGGGCACCACAAGCCCAGGCAGCAGCTACCTCGCCAACGCTGTGACCGGCAACTGCCGCCGCCACAATTCCCTCGGCACGGAGCATGGCCGTAATGCCGACCTGCAAGGCAAACAAAGCCGGTTGCGCCTGTTCAGTGGCTATGTAGCGGTCGTCGCCCAGATTTCCAGCCAGTTCAGCGTGGAGGGAGTAACCGGCCAGCGGCGCAAAGTAATGATCCACTTCAGCGATGCTGCGGGCGAACACCGGGTCCTGAAGCAGTGCCTGCCCCATGCCTGCCCATTGACTCCCATTGCCGGAGTAGACAAATACCGGACCTTGTATTTTTTCCATGGCCTGGACAGCGACGCTGTCGCCCTTTCCATCAGTAAAAGCAAGCAGTTGCGCAGCCATGTTTTCCTGCGGGTTCAGCCAGAAAATAACGCGCTGCGCCAGCCAGGCCCGGCGGAAATTGGCCTGATACAGTGCCGCATAAAGTTTGTCCTGGTCCGCCGTCGCCAGCCAGTCTGCAAAATCCCGGGCCACAGCTTGCAGCGCAGAGGGCGTAGCCGCACTGAGGCAAAGCGGTTTGTGACCATCTGCCGAACTCCGCCAGCGCGGGGATCGGCGTCGGCGTGGTGCTTTGGCGGATTCCAGAATGATGTGGGCATTGGCTCCCCCAAAGCCAAAAGAATTCACCCCCACCAACAAGGGGCCTTCGGCACGGAGTGGACGCATACGCTGCACCACTTCCAGGTGGTAGGTATCCAAAGCCAGTCTAGGATTAAGGGTTTCTATCCCAATAGTCGGCGGAATCAAACGGTTTTGCAGGACCAGAATACTTTTCAGCAAACCCGGAATACCCGAGGCGGTTTCCAGATGGCCGATGTTACTTTTTACGGAACCGATGGGTAGTGGCTGATCGGCATCGCGATGGATGCCCAATGCCCTGCCAATGGCTTCCACTTCAATCGGATCCCCTATGGAAGTCCCGGTACCATGGGCTTCCAGATAATCCAGTTGCCGGGGATCAATGCCTGCAGCGGCGTAGGCTTGTTCCAACAGGCTTTGCTGGGTATTGACTCCGGGAATGGTCAAACCGGATTTGTGCCCGTCCGTATTGATGGCGCTGTGGGCGACCACGGCCAGGATCCGGTCACCATCGCGCAGCGCCTGGGCATGATCCTTGAGGATAAATATTCCTCCACCCTCGGAGCGCACATAACCATCTGCGGAAGCATCAAAGGGGCGGCAGCGTCCACGTTTGGAAAGCATGGAGGCTTTGGAAAAAATGAGAAATCCGTAAGGATGCAGATGCAGACTGATGGCTCCGGTCAGGGCCAGATCCGATTCCCCGTGCAGTATAGACTGGCAAGCCTGGTGAAAGGCTACCAGTGTCGAAGAACAGGCGGTATCCACGACAAAACTGGGCCCCCGCAAGTCGTAAAAATAGGACAGCCGATTCGCGGCAATACTGGCTGTTGAGCCCGTGGCAGTATTGGCATCCACGGCAGCCAGATCATCAGCCAACCGCGAAGCATAATCGGTACTGGCCAGACCCATAAACACACCGCAGCGACTGCCACGCAGAAGTTCTGGGCGGATGCCGGCATGGGCAAATGCCTCCCAGCTCATTTCCAGCAGCAGGCGCTGCTGGGGATCTATGGCCGCCGCTTCACGCGGAGAAATGCGGAAAAAGCCGGCATCAAAACCCGACACATCCCCCAATGAACCGGCGGCAAAAGTGACGGACGTGCCGGGATGACTGCGTTGCGGGTGCTGCAGACAGGCTTGCGCCCAGCGGTCTTCAGCCACCTGGGTGATCAGATCATCTCCCGTCAACAGATGTTGCCAGAAACTGCCCTTATCCCGGCATTGTGGTAATCGGGAGGCATAGCCAATAATTGCAACTTTTTTCACAATAAACTCACAAATTTTTCGAATTTTTCAAAATGTTCGGGCCACGTCGGGGCGACAAAACCTTTTATTCTCTGCAGTTGCTGTTGACGGCGTTCATGATCACACTCGCTGAAATCGCGAATTGCCTGCAGCCAGACTGCTTCGTCATCCGTATCCAGATATTCCGGAATATTTCCTGCTATTTCCGCAAATACGGGCAACGGATTGGCCAACACCGGCACTCCCGATTCCAGAGCTTCCAACAAAGGCAATCCGAATCCTTCCGCATGCGAAGGGAAAAGTAAGGCCTGAGCGCCACGCAGATGCGCGAGCACTTCTGCGTCACTGCAGTGCGGAAGAAATTCGACGTGCTCTTTCAATCGCTCATTATGCTGCAATTCATACAGTACATCGCCGCACATCCATCCTACCTGGCCAATAATGCGTAATTGGGGAATATGATTCCAACGCCACTCCGCCATCATGCGTTGCCAGAGATAGAGCAGGAAAGCATGATTTTTTCGGGGTTCCAAAGTTCCCACCGTCACAAAATAGGGCCTTGTCGGTGCAACTTCGGGACTATTAAGCGGGCGATGCTTTAAATGCGTACCCAGGGGTATGACCGCCATCGGCGGGATCGACATTTTGATGTTTTCTGCATAGTCGCGAAGCGCCTCGGCGGTGTGCTGCGAATTGCTGACAATACCTGCCGACTGCCCGAGAATCACCTGCAGGCGTTTTCCATGGCGCTGGGTTGCATCGAGCTGACAGAAATGTGGATGGGTCACCGGAATCAGGTCATGGGCCATCACCAGCAGACGCATTTTTTTGCGCCGCAGCCAGGCCAGATAGCTGGGGCGGTCCAGCCCGCTGTGGCCCATGTTCAAAACCCAGCTGCCGGATTTTACCGGACGGATGGGCAGTTTCAGCATATGCCCAACTGTCTTGGCAAGGCTGCCATGGCGCTGCCCATGCGCCCAGGCCTGCAATGTATCAAACAGGGTCATGGAAGTGATTACCGATAGGGCAACCGCCACGCCATTATGAATCATCATGGCCTGTGCCCGGCCATGAAAGTGACCAACATACGCGAGGCACACCCGGTCTACCCCTGTGGGTATGCGTCCCTTGCGCATGCGGTGGACAAGCCGGGTGATATCTATATAAACCGGAGCTTCGCCAAGATCTGCCATAAAATGCTTACTTGACGATGCCCGCCGTACTCAGGCCCTGGATCGGGTAAACAATCTGCACGATCAGGCCCAGGAATTTCTGAAGATCGGTAATAGGTGCCGAGGCCACATAAATCAGATCCTTGTTCTGGATAGGGAATTCTTGTGCCGCAAAGAGTGTGGCGGGATTGCTGAAGTCAAAGCGGAACACCACGGGCACTTCCCCTTCGGCATTGGTTTGCAGAGGTTCTGGCCAATTGGTGAGGAAGTCGGGTTTTTCCAGACGGAAAACGAATACCGCCTTGGCATCGGCTTCATTTCCATTCAAACCACCGGCTCTGGCCAGAGCTTGCGCCAGACTGATGCCCGAGGCTTCAAAATCAATTTCCTTGGTCTGGGTAGTCGCTCCCATGACGGTCACATGCAACGGCTGATACAGTGCGGTAATCACATCCCCTGCACGCAAGGAAACATTTTCTTCGGGGTGCCGAATCACGTCTTCCAGCGGCAGTTGCAACACCTTCCCCTGATGGGAAAGCTGAATGGTGACCTTGTTCACCGGTTTATCGACCCCGCCCGCTGCCGCCAGCGCCTGCAGCACGCTGACTCCGCCCGGAATCAGCGGAACCTGGGTACTTTTACGCACATTGCCAACCACGGAAATGCTCTGGGCATGGTTGCTGACTAGACGGACCACCACCTGGGGATCATGGGCCATATTTTTCAGACGGGCGCGGATTTCAGCGCCAATATCGTCCAGGGTTTTACCGGCACAGGAAATTTTACCGGCAAAAGGAATGATGATGTCACCATTACTCCCCACCATTTGCTCAGGAATGGAGGTCATCACCGAACCGGAACCCGTAGTGCTGTTGGCTACCCCGGCCGAAGCAAAAAGCATGGCGGGTGGTGCCTCCCAGATATAAACCTGCAAGGTATCGCCAGGCCCCACCGTATACAGTCGCGGATTGGGGTTACTGAAGTCGCGCAGCAGGTTTAGCTGAGGCGTATCTGCCCGAGTCCGGATCTGATGGGCAAGGGCATAATCCACCTTGACCAGCTGAATGCCGCGTAAGGTTTTGTTATGGGACACGTTCTCCACAGGTCCGACACGCGGTCCTGCGTAAGGCATGTAGGAGGAGCAACCCGCGAGCCCCGCCAGCAGCAAACTGGCAGTCAAAGCGCGCAAACCCGGATAACCTGTTGTCATCGGCAACATCCTCAGAAAAAACCGTCAGTTGAATAGTTGGTAATATTATTTCCTGCTAGTGTAGTGTTGCATTCTGTTTGCTGCTTAAATGGCTGTTGGCGCGAATGACTTTTTGCAGGATGTCGCGGGCGGTTTTGGTCCAGATGAAAGGTTTGGGATGGGTGTTGTGGTGGTCGATGTACCCCTCAATGGCCTGGATGAGTTCAGGCACACTGGTGAACACCCCACGACGTAACCGCTGGGTCGTGATATCCCGAAAGAAACGCTCGACCATGTTGAGCCAGGATGCCGAAGTGGGCGTAAAGTGCATGTGAATACGCGGGTGCTTGTCGAGCCACGCCTGTACTACCGGGTGTTTATGGGTCGCATAGTTGTCGGCGATCAAATGCAGAGCCTTGTCCTTGGGCGTCTGCCGATCAATTTTCTTCAGGAACTTCAGCCATTCCACATGGGTATGGCGCTGTTGACACTGTCCGATGACCTGACCATCCAGCACGTTGAGGGCGGCAAACAAGGTCGTGGTACCATTACGTTTGTAGTCGTGGGTCATCGTTTCTGCGCGGCCCTTTTTGAGGGGAAGTCCCGGTTGGGTCCGGTCCAGGGCCTGCACCTGACTTTTTTCATCCGCGCAGAGCACCAAGGCATGCTCCGGGGGAGACATATACAACCCCACAATATCTTCCAGCTTTTCCACAAAATGCGGGTCACGTGACACCTTGAAACCACGCAGCAGATGAGGCTTGAGGCCATGCTTGCGCCAATGCCGTGACACACTGGCGGCACTGACACCCAGTTCTGCCGCCATCCTACGCGTACTCCAATGCGTCATCGCTTCCGGCTTACTCTGCGTGGTCAATTCTACCAGACGGGCCACATCCACTTTCACCGGAGGGGCGCCGCGCGGTAAATCGCGTTCAATGCCCGACAAGCGGTGTTCCAGATAACGCTTGCGCCAACGTGCGACTTGCAGGCGATCCACCCCCAGGCGCTCCGCAATTTCTTTGTTCTGCAAGCCCTCTGCCGCCAGCAATATCATCCGTGCCCGTAATGACAAGCGGACACTGCTTAATCGGGAGGCGACTATACGGGACAACTCGGACCGCTCTTCGCTGGTTAAAGTGACTGTGGGCGCAACTCGCAAGGCTCGACTCCATTCATACCCTCAACATGGAGCTATTTTATCATCATTAACCTTAAGGTTCACCAAGAATGCAACACTACACTAGGCTGGCTTTTGTTTCCCCTATTCCTCCAGAAAAAACTGGCATTGCGGATTATGCTGCCGAGCTTTTGCCCGAACTGGCACGCCATTACGAAATTACTGTAATTGTACAGCAAGATGTGGTGGGCGATCACTGGGTGCAAGCCAACGCACCCATACGCAATGGTTCCTGGTTCCGCAAAAATGAACGAAATTTTGATCGCGTGCTTTATCATTTTGGCAACTCGCCTTTCCATGACCACATGTTTGATCTGTTGGCCGTTATCCCTGGTGTCGTTGTACTGCATGATTTTTATCTTTCCTGGCCTGTCTGGCATCGTGATGAACATGGCTCAGATAAAGATGGTTGGGTACGTGTTTTACTTCAGGAGCATGGCTGGAATACTGCGCGTGCTCGGTTGGCTGTGACCAACCGGACCGATCTGGTTAAGGTGGTCAACACTTACCCTTGCAATTTAAATGTGCTGCAGCAGGCTTTGGGTGTTATTGTCCACTCTGATTTTTCCCGACAACTTGCCCGTCAGTTTTACGGTGATCAGGCTGCGGAAGACTGGACCATCATCCCGCTTTTGCGCCAACCTCCGCTACAAAAAAATAAAGTTACTGCTCGCCAAAACTTGGGGCTTTCGCCGAATGATTTTGTTGTATGCAGCTTTGGTGTTTTGGGGCCAACCAAACTGAACCATCATCTGTTAAAGGCTTGGTTGGCATCTCCCCTCGCCACACAATCGCACTGTTTCCTAGTTTTTGTGGGCGAAAATGATGGAGGAGAATATGGACAGGTCTTGTTAAAAACCATTGCTAGGAGTGTTGCCAAAGACCGTATCCTGATCACCGGTTGGACTAGCAACGAAACTTATCAGGATTGGTTGGTGGCCGCAGATATGGCTGTACAGTTACGCACTCTTTCACGAGGTGAAACATCTGCTGCAGTGCTGGATTGCATGAATTATGGCCTGCCTCTGATTGCCAACGCTCACGGCAGCATCGACGAATTGCCAGTTGATGTTTTATGTTTGCTACCCGATGTATTTAGTGACTCGCAATTAACAGAAGCCATTACTGCCTTGTATCACGAACAGAGTGGCCTAAATAAACTGAGCACCAACGCGATGGCGTATATTCGTACCCAACACAGCCCTCGGTTTTGTGCCGACCAATACTCAGAGGCTATTGAAACGGCCTACTCCAAAGCCGAACAAACTATTTACGGACTGAGCCAGCAATTGCCACAAATATCTCCGTCACTTTCTATCAACGAATATCTTCATTTTGCGAATGCACTTGCGGCTAACTTTCCACCTGCACCAAGGATTCGACAACTTTTATTGGATGTCTCTGCCATTGTATCTAGTGATCTGAAAAGCGGAATTGAGCGTGTTGTCCGTGCTATCTTGGATCGACTCGTCGAGAGTCCTCCCGAAGGATGGGTTGTGGTGCCGGTGTACGCAACTAACGATCAGCAGGGTTATCGCAATGCCCGTCAGTTTATGTGCCGTTTTTTGGATATACGTGCTGACTGGGCAGAAGACTCACCGGTGCAAGTCTGGCAGGGTGATGTATTCTGGGGATTAGATTATCATCCTTATGTCGTTCCTGCACAGGAAAGCATCTTGAATACCTGGAGGAATCGTGGTGTTCGCGTTTATTTTGTTGTTTATGACTTATTACCGGTGCTGATGGCCGAAGCGTTCCCGGAGGGCGCAAAACAAGGACATCATCGCTGGCTACAAACTATTACCCGCATGGACGGCGTATTGTGCATCTCCCAATCAGTAGCAGATGAATTGTACGATTGGCTACAAGTTTTTGGCGATAAGCGAGAAAGCCCCTTTTCTGTATATTGGTTCCATTTAGGCGCGGATGTGGATAAAAGTAATCCAAGTTTTGGCCTGCCCATCGATGCAGCACAAACCTTGCACAGTATGACGGCTCGCCCAAGTTTTCTGATGGTTGGTACCATCGAACCGAGAAAAGGTTATTTGCAAACCTTGCACGCCTTCGATTTGCTTTGGGCGCAGGGTGTGGATTGCAATTTAGTCATTGTTGGCAAGGAAGGCTGGAAACTGGTGCCCGGTCCCCAACGTTATGATATTCCTAAAATAGTGGAATGCCTACGCACCCACCCTGAATGTGGTAAGCACCTGTTCTGGCTAGAAAGCTCAAGCGATGAATATCTTGAACAGATTTACACTGTGTCAACCTGTCTTATTGCCGCCAGTTACGGTGAGGGCTTCGGCTTACCACTTATTGAAGCTGCACGCCACGGCCTGCCTTTATTGGTGCGGGACATTCCAGTATTCCATGAAGTCACTACCGGTCAGGCACATTTTTTTGCTGATACCCGCCAGCCAGAAGTGATTGCCGAGGCTGTAATCCATTGGCTTGCGCATTACCATAAGGGGCAGCACCTGCGCTCTGATACTATGCCACACCTTACATGGATACAAAGCGTTCGAAACGCTCTTGATATTGTATTAGGCAAGTCTGCCCCCTATGTCACTTGGATGCCCGATGGTATACGCCGTTACTGGGGTTCCGATCCGCGCTTGCATACCGAGGTGGGTCAAACCAAAGGGTGTTCCATAAAGACTAGTGGTATTGCAGGGTTTCTTATCTATGGTCCATATGAGCGCTATGAGGCTGGGAGGTATCGTATTATCCTAAAAGGTGAAGCCGAACGATTGACGGGAAATGAAATTTTAAATTTAGTCTGTAATCATGGGGAATTTAGGTTGTCACAAGTCAATTTGACCGCTTGCGAGCCTGGTCAATATCATCAAGAGTATGATTTTAATCTGGATACCACATACGATGATCTTGAGTTTCAAATATGTGTTACAGAAGAAACAGATTTTATCATTAACGAGCTGATGATAATTGACCAAAAAAATGAAATCCCCTTGATTCTGTCGGCGTAACAGCAGATGCTTTATCTATAATCATACAGGAGACCAACATTTTGAGCCATCACCAAGCACCCGAGGATGAGGTGGAAATGAACGTAAGCCCCTATCATAATGGGCCATTTTCAATTGCGAATTTCGATATGTCAAAGTATTTAGTATCAACTGCGCCGTGTTATATCAAGGGAAGGAGTGATGTCCCTGTTGCGCAGGATGACTGTTAACGGAGTTGTGATTTCGTGGGGCATTAACTTACAGTCTATGTATCCTTTTTTCGATGTTAGATAGAGAAGAGGCGAAAATTCAGATGGTGTTTCCTTCAGAAGAAGCTGGATGAATGGGTGGATCGGTTAAAGTTTTGGAGTTAATGCTGGTCACTTTTTGGTGATGCTATAACTGAGGAATTTAGTTAGCGTACTCTCTTAGATTTGCTTACGAACTAAATCACCTGGTAATTATTGGAATTATTTGCTAAATTTACTTAGGATATTACCTATGGAGAAACCATTATTGGCTCTGAGTTTTATTGTGAAAAATGAAGGAAAGTATGCCTTAGACATGATTGATTCGGTTAGTAGTATCATAGCGTACGCATGCGTGGTGGATACCGGATCTACAGATGAGAGCATAACCTTAATCCACGATTTTCTTCTCGCCAGAAACATCGGTCATGAAATCATAACTACTGAGTTTAAAAGTTTTTCAGACGCAAGAAATAAATCAATAAATATTGTTCCATCATATCTTGATTATATTCTTATCCTTGATTGTGACGAGGAGATCCCGAGAGATCAGCATGAGCTGTTGTTAGGATTAATGAATAATAGTATTAATGGGTACGATGGCTGTTATTTTCCAAGGGTTAATCTTGTAGATAACGGTACTCCATTTCTATATCCTGATTTGCAATTAAGGCTACTTAAAAATAAAGGTTTTTTATATTTTGGAGACGTTCACGAAATGCCACAAGGAGGTGAGTGGCTAATGCCATCGTCGGGTCAGTTTGAAAAATTTCCACATATTTATCATTACAAATATATAAGAAAAACAAGTTATGAATTAAACGAGCGAGAATATCAGTATCAATCAATATATAGAAAACATGCTGTTGTGCGAAAAAAATCGATAATCAAGGTGCTTGAATCAATAGCTGATCCATTTTCAAAAGAGCTAATAAAAAATCTTCAAACTGAAATGCAGTACTCAAATTGTGCCCATCTTTATTTTAAAGAGGTGGTAGAAAAAGATATCAAGTTAATTGCCAATATTGGATGCAAAGAGGGTTTAAGTACTATTTTGTTAGCCGAACAATTGATTATGCATGGTAAAGACTCAACGATTATTGCGATTGATACATGGCTTGGATCTTTTTATAAATTAATTAATGAGGATACTATAAGTTGTGATGATATTAATATTAATGCGGAAGATTTTTACTCTCAATTCTTAGAAAACATTAAGAACAAAAACTTGACAGAATGGGTTTTGCCCTTGGCGTTAGACCCTCATAATGCTTCAATTTTTTTTAAAAATCGTGGGATTTATTTCGATTTAATAAATCTAGACTTTAGTCATGACTATAATGGTGTCATTTCTGACTTAAATGATTGGTGGCCATTACTTAATTCTGGTGGAGAGTTGATAGGTGCAAATTATCACGAAGATAACATCACTTGTCCAGATATTAAGCGTGCCTATGATGATTTTTTTGAAGAATTTGAATCGCTGGAAGGTAAGTGTCGAATAAAAAAAATGTGAGTATAGATTGAGATAGATTTTAATCACTTGTTTAACTTGAGTCTAATCATGGGCGTTCATATCCTGTTATATTGTAAAAGTATGATGATTTTATGTTTTTTTTCATAAATCCGAAGTGAAACGAGTGACTCTAAAAAAGCAGAAGTATTTGAACCATGAGCGCCGTCACGGGTTGATCATTTCTTGTGAAATGCATTTCAAATTTTTGACTATGGAGATTTATGTTATGAATGTAATCATCACCGGCATCACCGGCCAAGACGGTGCCTATCTCACCCAACTCCTGCTGGAGAAGGGCTGCACCGTCTATGGCACCTATCGCCGCACCAGTTCCGTAAGCTTCTGGCGTCTGGAAGAACTGGGTGTCGCCGATAACCCCAATCTCCATCTGGTCGAGTTTGACCTGACCGATCTGGGTTCTGCCATTCGCCTGATTGAAAGCAGTGGGGCTACTGAAGTCTATAACCTCGCTGCCCAAAGCTTCGTCGGCGTCAGCTTCGATCAGCCCCACACTACTGGTCAGATTACCGGCTTGGGTGCCTTGAACCTGCTCGAAGCTATTCGCATCGTCAATCCCAAAATCCGCTTCTATCAAGCCAGTACTTCCGAAATGTTCGGTAAGGTCCAAGCCATTCCCCAGGATGAAAACACCAACTTCTATCCCCGCAGCCCTTATGGGGTGGCTAAACTCTACGCGCACTGGATGACCATCAACTACCGCGAAAGCTACGGCATCTTCGGGAGCAGCGGCATTCTGTTCAACCACGAAAGTCCCCTGCGCGGTCTGGAGTTCGTTACCCGCAAAATCACCGACGGCATGGCCAAAATCAAACTCGGCAAACTCGATCAACTGCAGTTGGGCAATCTCGATGCCAAACGTGACTGGGGCTATGCCAAGGATTATGTGGAAGGCATGTGGCGCATGTTGCAGGCCGACACCCCGGATACCTATGTACTGGCTACAGGTCGTACTGAATCCGTCCGGGATTTTGTGACCATGGCCGCTAAAGCCGCAGGCATCACTATGGAATGGCAAGGACAGGGCGAAGCCGAATGCGGCAGAGATGCGGCCACCGGCAAAGTGATTGTCGCCGTCAATCCCAAGTTCTACCGTCCTGCTGAAGTGGAACTGCTGATTGGTAACCCCGCCAAGGCCAAGACCGAACTCGGTTGGGAAACCCCCACGACGCTGGAACAGCTGTGTGCCATGATGGTCGAAGCCGACTTGCAGAGGAACGGCTGAACAACCTGCGGAGGCCAAATTGACGCATCCTGAATCCAAGCCAACACTCAGTGCTACAGGCCAGACAATTTTGGTCACTGGCCTGCGCGGTTTTACCGGGCAGTATCTGGCCAAAGCCCTGCGTGCCCGTGGCGCCCAGGTCATTGGCCTGGTGCAGGACGAAGCACAAAACGCCGAGGAAATCAGTGCCGATCTGACCGATGGCGCTTCCGTACAGGCCGCTGTTGCCCAGGTCCAGCCCACCCATGTAGTCCATCTCGCCGGGCTGGCCTTCGTCGGTCATGGGGATGCCCAGGCTTTTTATGCCGTCAACCTTTTCGGCACCCTCCATCTGCTGGAAGCCTTGAGCACCCTCAAAACACCGCCGCGACGTATTCTGCTCGCCAGTTCCGCCAATGTGTATGGCACCCCCGCTGTGGAAGTCATCGACGAAAGCATCTGTCCGGCTCCGGTCAATCACTATGCCTGTAGCAAGTTAGCCATGGAGCACATGGCCCATAACTGGATGGATAAACTGCCCATCGTCATTACTCGTCCCTTCAACTACACCGGCGTTGGGCAGGACCACAAGTTTCTTATTCCTAAAATTGTCAGCCATTACCAACGCCGTGCGCCTTTCGTTGAACTGGGCAATCTCGATGTCAGCCGGGATTTTTCCGATGTCCGCGATGTGGTGGACCGCTATGTAAAACTCCTGCTGGATGCCAAAGACGTGGTCGGGCAAACCTTCAATGTCTGCTCCGGGCAAGCCCACTCCCTGCGCGAGATTATGGCCCTGACCGAACAACTCAGTGGTCACTCTCTGGACATCCGGGTGAACCCGGCATTTGTCCGCGCCAATGAAGTCCCCCGCCTGCTGGGCTCTGCGGCCAGAATGCAACAATACCTCGGCCCATTCTCCCCCATCCCCATGGAACAGACTTTGCGCTGGATGCTGGAGACTTGATGGCTGATCCCGACTTTTACCGCGCTTTTGAAGACCGGCACCGGGGTTCCCGAGCTCTCATCAAATCGCGGGTCAAAGTCTATCTGCCTTTCTTGTATCCACTGAAAGCCATTTGCGCAATAAAATATTGCGTTTGCAGGAATCTCCCGAGCTTGCCGCAGGGGATGCCCCCGTATCATTGATGCAGGTGCTGGCCGGGGTAAGTCCCGACTATGCCGTGGTCGCGCAAAAAACAGCCACAGCCAAAAAACTGAAAAGTTTTGATGCACCCTTTGATCAGCAGTATGGGTTGACCCTGGCAGACCTCGCCATGCGTTATGAAGCCAGCCTGCGCGCGGAAATCATCTGCGAGCTGAAGCCCAAGCGTAGAAAACCCAAGGCACAAGCTGCCAGCGATGCTCAGTACGCGCCTAAAAAGTAGCGGGAATATCCCCCATGCGCCGGAAAGTGGTATTGAAAGGGTCCATATATTTGAGCAAGGTCAGCATGGAGCCGCGAAACTGGAGTTCTTGGGTCAGAAAGGCCTTTTTGCCGCTCAGTTCTCTCTGGTGAATGCGCATCCAGGTTTCCTGGCTGGCATGGACACGCAGTAGTGCTTTTTGCGGCGGGGTTTCTGAAATATCTTGTGGTAACCCATTGACCAGCGTCAGATAAATGTTGGGGTGGTCTTTGTCCAGCCAGCCGTATTCAATGCTGGCATTGAAGCCTTTCAGTGCCACTGCCAATGATTCATCTGCGCTGCAGTGTGCGGCGTAGGCCTCCATCCAGGGAATACTCAGAAAGCGGTCCATAATTTTCCAATGATCATGATGTGCGCTGTTTGGAAGAGTACAAGCCGCTCTGCATAGCGTCAAAGCGTCTCCCTTGATGAGTACGGACAAGTGCCGTACAATAAAAACTAAGACATAAATCCATTCTACGGAGTCGCCCATGCTGAACACGCCTGAAACATCCGACAAGTCGCGCAATGCGCGCCTGGAGGCGCGCGTCTCCAGCGACCAGAAAGACTTTTTTCAGCGCGCTGCCAAGTTGACAGGGCGCACTTTAAGTGAACTAGTCATTGAGAGTACTCAGGAAGCGGCGAGCAGGATCGTGCAAGAGCACGAAGTCATCCGCTTGTCTCGCGAAGAGCAAATCACTTTTGTCAGTGCCTTGCTGGCACCGTCCGAGCCGGGCATGCGTATCCGTAAGGCCGTCCGGAGCTACCGACAAAAAACGGGGCTTTGATTGACGCTTTCTTTGGTCTCTGAAAACATCGCTCCGCTTAAAAAAACGCACGAGCGCAAGACGTTCGATTGCGGCAATGACCGGTTGAATGCTTATCTGCGCGAGCAGGCGCGGCAAGACGCCGAGAAGCGCGTCGCCGCACCTTTTGTATTTACTGAGGCAGACAGCCCTGTAGTGCTCGGCTTCTACACCCTGTCGTCATCCATCATCCCGGTGGCTGAGCTTCCGCCGGACCTGATGAAGCAGTTGCCGCGCTATGGACAATTGCCGGTCACGTTACTGGGCAGGTTGGCGGTGGACCACTCGGTCAGTGGTCAGGGGCTGGGTGAGTTCCTGCTGGTAAATGCCCTTCATCGCAGCCTGCAATCTTCGCAACAGATCGCGGCCATGGCGGTGATTGTGGAAGCCAAGGATCAGCGGGCCGAGAGCTTCTATCGGCATTTTGATTTTCAGCCTTTCCAGCAAACCCCTTTGCGCCTGTTCCTGCCCATGGGGCAGATCGCGAAATTGTTCGCATAGCGGCTTGCCCTTATAATGCCAACCAGATTCTGGTCATCTCATGGGGGATGATGATGAGTAATTATCCGTGAATGAAAACAGCCTGATTCTTTCTGGTATTAGCAAATCCTTCCCCATCCACCATGGTCGGGATATGCGTCTGATTCTGGATGATATTTCCCTGGAGATTCACCCCGGTGAACGCTGGGGTATTATGGGTCCGAACGGGGCGGGCAAATCCACCCTCATTCAGATTATCAGCGGTTCTTTGCGAGCCGATGCGGGAACCGTGCATCGCGGTATGACGGTTTCCTGGCCCCTGGCTTTTGGGGGGCTTTTCAGGGTAGCCTCACGGGCCGTGATAATGCCCGCCTCATTGCCCGGGTTTATGGGGCTGATGTGAAGGAAACTGTGGCGCAGGTGGAAGACTTTGCCGAACTCGGGATTTATCTGGATGAGCCGGTGAAAAGCTATTCTTCAGGCATGAATTCGCGCCTGAGTTTTGCCATCAGCATGGCGGTGGATTTTGACTGTTATCTGGTAGATGAAGTCATTTCGGTGGGCGATGCGCGTTTCAACCGCCGCTGTGAGGATGAACTGAAACGGCGAGCCACCAAGGCGATGGTGCTGGTATCTCATCATTCTGATCTGATTCTGGGTAATTGTGATCATGCGGCCATTCTCGAAAACGGGCGTTTGCGGGTCATTGAGGATATCAATGAAGCCGTGCATTACTATACGAACATGTGAGCCATGCTTCCTGACAGTAATGCCGATTGGCGGCATATTGCGCGCGAGCGGCCTTATTTTGGGGTGTTGAGTGAGGCGGCTTATGCGGAGCCAGCGCTTTCCGATGCGCAGCTCTCGCAATTTTTGGATTCCGGTCAGCGTTACGTCAATATGGTGTTGGACCAATGCACGCGCTTTTTTGGTGCCAACGGGCAGACGGGTAGTGCGCTGGATTTTGGCTGCGGGGTAGGGCGGCTGTCCTTGCCTTTGGCGCGGCGCTTTGGGCAGGTGACGGGGCTGGATGTGGCTCCGGCGATGCTCAGTGAGGCCCGGCGCCTTGCCCAATTAGCCGACCTGCACAATGTGCAATGGCTATTGGCCGATGATCAGCTTTCGGGAGTTGCCAGCAAAAAGTTTGACTTTATGCTTTCTTTTATTGTGTTTCAGCATATTCCTGAAGCACGAGGACAACGCCTCTTGCAGCAGTTATTGACCCATCTGGCACCGGGCGGAATGGCAGTTTTCCATTTCAAATACGCACAAGTCATGCCTCGACATCCGTGCTCCACTTTTTTGAGTCACCATGTACCGGGCGGCCGTTTGCTGGTCAATGCCCTGCGAGGGAAACCACTGAAAGAACCGCACATGCAGATGAATGCCTACAATCTGAACCGTCTGGTCCAGTCTTTTCAGGAAGCCGGGATTCAGGAAATCCATACCCGTCTGGAAGATCATGGTGGTCATTGGGGTGTGGAAATGTATGTGCGGCGGGGGCGCTGAGTACGTTGGCGAGCAAGGTAAAAATATCGTGGCGGCTGCATTGGCTACAGCGTAAGAGTTCCGTTGCGGATGCCGCGAGTTTACAGAAACTGGATAATGACGCTTTTTTGGACGCGGTTTATTTGAAGTATCTGGGGCGAAACATAGACCCTACAGGAAAAAGCTTCTATTTGCAGCGTGTACAATCATCTCGGGGACGTCAGCGAGTTATACAGGCGCTTCAAAATTCTGTAGAAGGACAGGCTTACAATCAACGCCAGAAAAATTTTTCTGCACTACTGGATTGGAAAGAAAGAGAACAACATTCTCCAACGCCTTACTTAAGAGCTATTCAAAACCGCAAACCACCCCGTATAGCTTTACTGGGTACTTGTCAGGTGGAAGGCCTGCTGCAAACCGCGCTCGCAGCGAGTTGGCCCGTTAAACACTATCTGATGGATTCTGGACCTCATGATCATGTGCCCCTGCTTTCTGCGGAGGATTTTGACGGGGTGCTGGTGCAACTGACCCTGCGTTCTTTGCTGAGTATGGTGGCGGAAAACGGCGATGGGGATTTATTTCATCTGCGCGCTGATGTGGATTGGTCCGATTTGCGGGAACGGGCTGGTCAGCAACTGCAAAACCAGGTGCAGCGCATACTGGCGGCCTTACCCGATGGGCTTCCTGTGTTTTTCCTGGGTTTTCTGGAGCCCATGCCCCGGATCAACGGTCTGCTGGGGCGTAATCGTCAGAATAGCTTATATGCATTGATTCGCCACCTGAATGACGCATTGGAAGAGGCCCTGGCGGTGCAGCACCGTGCTTTTTATCTGGAGCTGAACGATTTGCGCCTGCATTACGGCGATAGCACGGCCTATGATGGCTATGTTACCCATTTCACCCATGGGGGCATGCGCAGTAGTCGGCAGGGAGATTTGATTCATCTGGGGATTCTGGAAAAAGTACAGGCTGCTTTGCAGATTTTGCGGGGTGATCAGCAGGTCAAACTGATTATTACCGATCTGGATAATACCCTCTGGAAAGGCGTGTTGGCGGAGCTGGATGAGATTATCCCGCTGGAGGTCACCGAAGGTTGGCCCCTGGGTTATGCCGAGGCCCTGCTGGCCTGCAAGGCACGCGGAATTTTGCTGGCTATTTGCAGCAAAAATGAGGACATCAGTACCCGCGAAAATTTTGCCAAAGTCTGGGGGAGCCGCTTGCGTCTGGAGGATTTCTGCGCGGTACACATCAGTTGGCAACCCAAGTCTCAGGCCATTGCGCAGATTTTGGCAGAAACCAACCTGTTACCTGAATATGTGCTGTTTATAGATGATAACCCTCTGGAAATTGCCGAAGTCAGCCATGCTTACCCGCAGATGCGGACCCTCAGCGGTGACCCGGAGCAATGGCGTCATCTGCTGCTCTATGCTGTGGAAACGCAGGTCGCCCATGTGTCGGCAGAGTCTGCCCGGCGCACCGAACTGGTTCAGGCCAAAAAACAGCGGGATGCAGCGGCTGAGAACATGGATAGGGCGGCCTGGCTGGAGTCCTTGCAGCTCACTCTGCAGGTGGAGACCGTGACCGATGGCAGGCATCCCCGCTATGCACGTGCGCTGGAGCTACTCAACAAAACCAATCAGTTCAATACCACTGGCCGGCGCTGGAGCGATGCAGAACTGCAAAACTGGCTGGCGGCGGGGGGTGTTTTGCTCGCCGTTTCGACGCAAGACCGTTTTGCCCCTCATGGGCTGATTGCCCTGGCTTTGTTGCAGTCCAATGCCATCATGCAGATGGTACTGTCTTGCCGGGTATTTGGCCTGGGCATTGAAACTGCTCTCCTGGCCGAAGCTGTGCGCCAGATACAGGCCGGTGGGCATGATGAATTTCTCGGTCATTTTAGTGCCACTGGCCGCAATGATGCCTGCCGGGATTTCTGGCCTGAGCAGGGCCTGGTCTGGGACGCGGAACAGAGTTTGTGGCGTGGAAGCGTTGCGCCTGAATGGCCGACCTGGATTCGGCCATGACAAGGTCAACTTTATTATCATAAACAGGAAGTTGAATTTTATGGAGCATAAACCAAATAACCTCCGTATACTCATGGAAATGCGCCCCGCCCTGGATGGCTTTTACGGGATTCCTCAGGAAACCCGCTTGCTTTACGGGGTGTTGGCCCGTTTGCCCGATGTGGAATTGTCGGGCTTGCTGCAGATGTCCAAACGCAGCGTGCGCGGTGGTGTTTATGGGCATAAGTCCCTCAGTGAGGCCGAGCGGGTGCATCGTTTTGCGCGGGTGGTGGTGGCCCTGAAAGGCCGCACTGCCGTGGACTGGAAAGGGGATGTCGCCGAATGGCTGGAAAATCTTATCCAAAGCTGGCGCCTGCGCGGAAAAGCCTGGATGGGGATGGGGGCAATTCCACTGGGGCATTTTGAGACCCGCTATTTTCGGGACTACGTTTGGCAGGAATTATATGGGCGTAGTTTGCCTGCGGCTGATCGGGAGGCGGTGCTGCGCGGGGATTATCGGGTTTGTGCTTACCCTTGGCGCAGCATGCATTTGGTGGGTATTGAACGCGCCCAGCTTTCTTTGGCGTCCCGCTATCCGCGCCTGAATACCCAAGGGGTGGATGTGCTGATTGCCCAGACGCCTTTCCCGGCGCGGGTGAATAAGGGCACGGCGCTGCTGGTGCATTATCATGATGCCATTCCGGTGTTGATGCCCCACACGATTTCCGACCGGGCTTTTCATCAGGCCAGCCATTTTCAGGCGATGGCTGCCAATGTGCGGGCGGGTGCGCATTTTGTGTGCGTATCGAACGCGACCCGCCGGGATTTGCTGAATCTGTTCCCGGAAGCCGAGCCTTTGGCCCACACGATTCATAACATGCTGCCCAGTCATTATTTTCCGGCAGAACCCGAGCCAGAGCGCATTCCCGGTATTGTCCGCCGCCATTTGCATGGTGAGTTTGAGGGGAAAATCAAAGGCAAACAAGAAAAATACAAGGTCTATAAATTATCCCGGGCTTTTGGCAATGAAGAAGAAAAAACCCGTTTTTATGCCGATGCTCTGGGACCAGACAGCCGTTTTGTGTTGATGGTTTCTACCGTGGAGCCGCGCAAAAATCACAGCCGCCTGCTGGAAGCCTGGGAAGCTTTGCGCAGTACCATGGACCCGGACCTGAAGCTGATTATTGTCGGGCATATCGGCTGGGATTATCAGACCGCGCTGGAGGGGTTTTTGCCATGGATAGAGCAGGGCAGTCTGTTTTTGCTCCATAGTGTGCCCGCTGAAGCCCTGCGTTTGTTATTCCGGCAGGCGGTGGTGACGGTGTGCCCCAGCGTGGGCGAAGGTTTTGATTTTTCCGGGGTGGAAGCCATGCGCTGCGGAGGTGTGGTAGCGGCTTCGGATATTCCGGTGCATCGTGAAGTGTATGGCGAAGCCGCCAGCTATTTTGACCCCTACGATACCGGCAGCCTGGTGCAGGTGCTGCGGCAAATGATTTATCACCCTGATGCCGCCGAAATACAGGAGTCTTTGCGCGCCGCCGGTGCCACCCAAAGTGCCCGCTACCTCCCCGAAAAAATCCTGCCCCAGTGGCAGGATCTGCTCTGGCGGATCGTGCGGTGAGGGCTACGGCGAAAGCGTCACTTAGAGATGTTGCGCCTAATGGCGATCTCTCGGAAATGGTTGTGTGGCGAGTACCTGCGCCCCCTTGTTAAGGTAAAACTTTGGGCGATACCCAGGACGTGCCTAATATAAGTAGCGGGAATATTACCCATACGCCGGACAGTGGCGTGGACAAATCTTCTCCAAGATGTTGTAGGTAGTGTTCCACATCATCGCTTGTATCTTCCGCTATGAACAATGGTGCAATAAAGCTGGCATCCAAATACACCATTGTTTTCAGGTTTATTATTGTACCGCCTCCCATGGATTGATGACGTTCAGCCCGGCAGCCTCAAAAGGGGTGGTGTCACGGGTAGCGACGGCAAAGCCGTTGGCAAGGGCGACGGCGGCAATGAAGGCAGCGGCCGTTTCGACCGCCAAGCCGGCAGCGCGGGACTTGACCAGCAGCTCTGTATAGGCTTTCGTGCAAGTCATATCGAACGACAGCACCCGATTGGCGAACATCGGCAGCAGGCGCTTTTCCAGGTTTTCATGCAGGCTGATCCGGCGCTTTCCGACCGGCATCAGCGCGACACCCGCACGCAGCTCGGCTACCGTGATCGCGGACAGGTAGAGCGTTTCCAGCGCTTGCGCGTCGAGCCAGTCAAGGACACGCGCTTGAGGCTCCTGGCGCTGTGTTTCCGAAATCACGTTCGTATCGAGCAGGATTATTCGAAGCGCGCTGCACGGGCTGGGGACTGGATGCGCGCGTTCTCGAAGAGGGCGACTTCTTCATCCGTCAGGCCACCCGTCTCGCGAGCCATAGAGGCCAGAAACGAGCCAAGTTTCACGCGCCCCTCCGGCTTGGCTGCCCGCTCCAGAATGTCACGGATTTCCGCCTCGGTGCTGCGGCCATGATGGGCGGCTTGGATGCGGATAGCCCGATGCACCTCATCGGGCAGATTTCTTACGTTCACGTTGGCCATTTGATATATCTCCATTAAAGTCTATCAATGCACCCATTGTATGGATATGACATCAAGGCGCAAGCTGCCAGCGATGCCCGGGACGCGCCTAAAAAGTAGCAGGAGTATCACTTATACGCCGGAAAGTGGCCCGCCGCTTGGACAAGGCCTTGGCTTGAAGTTTTTGAATCGCTGACCTATGGTGACCACCGGTGACTACTTTTATGTCAAGAGGGCTTCATCATGTTGACGATCAATCTCAAAGACGCCAAGGCCAAATTTTCCAGCATGGTAAATGAAGCCATGAATGGCGAGGTGGTCACCATCACCCGACACGGTAAACCGGTTGCCGCATTGGTATCCGTGGATGTCGCAGAAGCGGTTCGTCAGTCAATGCAATCAAAACCGCCTGGGCTTGTGCACTACCTCAAAACTTTTCCGGGTGATTCGCCCATTGGGCGCAACCCGCAGCCGTCACGCCCCGTAGAGTTGTGATGGGTTTTTTGCTCGACACGGATGTTATTTCCATGCTCTCGCCGGGTGTTTTTAGACAGCAAAGGCGCCACAGCGAAAGCGGCTGATCTCAGAATATGGCTTTTGGGCTTGATGGCGAATTATGGGGATAAAATCCTCGGGTTGGATGCCCATGGCGCTGTATTGTCCGGCCGGCTGGAAGCCTTATCCTCGGCTGCGGGTCATCATCCGGGCATGGCGGACGCAGTGATTGCAGACATCGCGAAGCTTAATCATCTTGTTGTGATTACGCGAAATCCCCGGCATTTCTTGTCATTCGGTATTGAGGCGGCCACTCCAGATCAGGCTGTTTTATTATTCAAACCCGAACAGGGTCAGAGTATTAGCCTGGTTACCTAACCTTATGAGTGTATGCGATTTTTTTCCTTTTCTGCGACCTTGTCTGTTTTGTTTATTGCAGGTGCCGGGTCAAACGTCCGCTGCAACGATTTGTTAGCTGCGGGCTTCACGCTCGCGCCCTTCTCTAACAGCGCTGACAATTTCGTCTCGGCTGAGATTCAACTTCACGCCCTTGACGTCCAGAGGAGACAGAGATTTCTGAACCGGGCGGATGAGGAATGCGCGACCATCTCGACGTGTGATTTTCACCGCCCCTTCAAGTTGGGCTGAATCAAGTACGGTCGAGAACTTTTGACGAGCTTCAGAGAATGTGTAGACCTTCATGAGCTAGACCTCCAGGATTTTGATACTCAAGGACTCAGCCACCTGTTTAAGAGGTTGGTCAAGGGTAAGCAGTGGTGAATGGGATTGCATGGCGCACACCAGCAAGTAGGCGTCGTATGCGTAGATGCGATGCTTGGATACAAGAGCCAAAGCTTGATTCAGATTCACCTCAACCAGCTTGATGGAAATCTCAGAATAGGCATCCAGGCATGCTGTGGCCTGCTTCAATGTCGTACGACCACGTTTGATCATGGCCGAAAAGGCATTGCCCATTTCCCAGTGAACGGAACTTGGCGCGATCAAATTACGACCTGCCGTGAGCTCCAATGCCCGATTTCGGCCTGGCTCATATACAATTGCACCACTGTATCAGGTCTTGCTCCAAGCAGCTAACATTTCCTTGAGCAAGGTCAGCATGTGAGTACGGTCAGAGATATTGATGGTTTTAGACGTGCTGATGGTCACATAGCGTGAGAGGGTGCGCAGTCTCAACTCCCCGCCGTTCCAGGGCGGGGAGAAGGTTAAGCCACGGCGCTCAAGGACAGGTGAATTTCCACATCGTCCCAAGGCACAAAAATCTGCTGATCTTCCGTTTTGTCGATAAGGTGGTGCTCTGTGAGTTTCTGAACATCGGTATGCACGTTGCTGTAGTTCCTGTTCAACTGCCTGGCTAGCTCGTAGATGGACTGTGGGCCATTCTTTTTGAGATGTTTCAGCAGCACCAACCGCGCTGGCGTAAGCTCACGAAAAAGCTGTACAGAATCGGAAAAACTCAGGTGATAATCTGCTTCCGGTAGAATCTCTGCACGGTCAAGTTTTTGGGCAATTTCCCGCAGCTCGGCTACCGTGATCGCGGACAGGTAGAGCGTTTCTAGCGCTTGCGCGTCGAGCCAGTCAAGGACACGCGCTTGAGGCTCCTGGCGCTGTGTTTCCGAAATCACGTTCGTATCGAGCAGGATCATTCGAAGCGCGCTGCGCGGGCTGGAGACTGGATGCGCGCGCTCTCGGATACCACCTGCAGACCGAATGCCTCGGCGGCACGACATTGGCTTGAAGTTAAAGTGCCTCGGCGCAGAAGGTGACTGGTGTGACGATGCGCGTGCGGCCGATGTTACCGCGTCGGAGCAGACCGGCGCGATGGTCACCAGTCACGAGGTAATCAGCATTACCAGTCAGAGACATCGCTAACAAAAAGGTATCTTCCGGATCGTCGGCCTCGATACCTTTCGGTAGCGGCGGCAGCGTGTTGAGCACAATGGCGCGCTGAATGTTGTTTATCATGGTGCCAATGCGATGTGCAGGCAGGATGGTCTTGATCTTCGGGTAACGGCTCACCCGGCGCAGTTCATCGAGCTGCGCTGCACCTGTCACCAGTTCAAAACGTGCCGCAAGCCAAGCGCGATAAATGATGTCTGGAGTGCTGTGCGACGAGATCAGTGCGGCCAGCAGCACGTTGGTGTCGAGGACGACCCGCATCAGTGTTTACGCGCCCACTGTACCGCCTCGTCGATAAGGGAATTCAGTTCTGTCTCGTCCATACTCACCGTGGCAGCTTTGGCTTGCTCGACAGCCCGCTCAAAAAGATAGGCGCGCACTGCCTCCTCAATGAAACGCGATAGGTCGCCCTTGCGACCGCCGCCCTGCGCGGCAATAAACATACGCACGGACTGATCTATTTCCGGCGATACGGCGATATTCCAGCGTACGGTATTCATAAAGCCCTCCCAAAAGTGTTTATGTACATAAGTGTTTATACGCTCAGGTCGGCGTGTCTGCAATGCAATCAAAACCGCCTGGGCTTGTGCACTATCTCAAAACTTTTCCGGGTGATCCGCCCATATTATTCAAACCCGAGCAGTGCCAGAGTATTAGCGAGGTTTCTCAAATGCGAACGACCGTTAAGCTGGATGATGACCTCCTTGTGCAGGCCAAAAATCTTTCTGGTGTGGAAGACCGGGGCGCGTTGCTGAAAGAAGCTTTGCGTGCCTTGATTGAGCGCGAAAGCGCCCGTCGCCTGGCGCGACTGGGTTGTGCTCATCTTTCTGGTTAATCGGCCTTAACAGGATTTGTGCCACAGTGGCCGACAAAGGGATTCATTGAGGGCGTTTGTATATTATCGCTTGCGGGTGTACAGTTTTTGCTTGTGTGTACATGTTGGAGGCGCTATGAATGCGACACAATTGCGCGCAAATCTTTTTTTGGTACTCCGTCGCGTGCTGGCTACGGGTAAGCCGGAAGATGTGGAGTGGAAAGGTCAGCATTTACAGATTGTTCCCAAAGAGAGTTTATCGTCCATGGCGAAGCTGGCGCGTCTCCGCCCTCATCCTGGAGTGATTCAGGGGGATCCGGAAACCATTGTGCATCTGGACTGGTCTTCGGAATGGCAGGTTGAAGATGTCCATCGTTTATCTTGATACACACGTTCTGGTTTGGCTTTATGCGGGCATGCTGGATAAATTCACAGCGGAAGGTCAGCAGGTGATGGAGACGCGTGAACTCAGGGTGTCTCCTATGGCTTTGCTGGAAATTGAATATCTCAATGAAAAAGGCGTGGTGACAGTGACTCCGGACACATTATTTGCAGAGTTGGCGCAGACCATCGGCCTTGCAGTGTGCACCATCCCCTTTGCGATGGTGAGTCGTGCGGCCTTTTCTTTGGCCTGGACGCGTGATCCATTCGACCGGTTGATTGTGGCCCAGGCAAGGGTGAATGAAGAGCCTCTGTTAAGTAAGGATCTTTTGATTCGACAGAATTATCTGCATGCAGTTTGGTAATAATGAATCCATCACCAAAAAATCTTATCCAAAGGGCCGCCCAGGATAGAGCAGGGCAGTCTGTTTTTGCTCCATAGTGTGCCTGCCGAAGCCCTGCGCTTGTTATTCCGGCAGGCGGTGGTGACGGTGTGCCCCAGCGTGGGGGAGGGCTTTGATTTTTCCGGAGTGGAAGCCATGCGCTGCGGAGGCGTGGTAGCGGCTTCGGATATTCCGGATGGGTATGTCGCTGTTGACACTGTCCGATGACCTGACCATCCAGCACGTTGAGTGCGGCAAACAAGGTCGTAGTGCCATTACGTTTGTAGTCGTGGGTCATCGTTTCTGCGTGGTCAATTCTACCAGACGGGCCACATCCACTTTCACCTCGCAAGGCTCGACTCAATTCATACCCTCAACATGGAGCTATTTTATCCTCATTAACCTTAAGTTTCATCAAGAATGCAACACTACACCAGGTAAAGCGATGCCCCTCTTATCCGAACTGGTTTTTGCGCATGGCCCAACTCATGATCAGCATGCCTAATCCAAAGGCGGCCGAGAAACCGATGATGATCCAACTGTATATGGACGAACCGGCTTGTGGAGCCAGTGCGAACAGAAACTGGAGGGCTACCGCCAGAGCCAGATAAGCGCCAGAGCCTATAATCAGCACGAGTTCCTTGTTTTTAATGTTGCGGATCACCCAGACTCCTTCGAGAATACCCGACAAGGCCACCCAGACGAATACGGTCAGAAGAATGTAGAGGGTGGAGCCTGCACTCATATCCCAATAGATGACGATGATGCCTGCGGCAATGCCTAACAGACCTTTAAAAATCACGGCCAGACGGGTCCATAGCCCATCAATTTGCTGACCGGCGGCCACCCGGAGGGCGTAAGCACCATCAAACAGAACGTAAATGGCAAAAAACCAGACCAGTAATGGAATGGTTGCCTTGAAATCGGCCAGGGCCACCAGCGCATACACCAATGCGGCTACTCCGCGAATGGCCAGCAGTGGCCAGGAATAAAAACCGCCACTTTTTTTGATAATCTGTACTGAAGAAGTTGCTGTAGTCATATTTCACCTCCTGGATGTAACTTGTTAGATCAAAATCAAAGCCGACCGCCGTCGGTCATCCATAAAACATAGCAGACCTAATCCTCGCTGGAATGAATGTGATCACCCACCCAAAGGGCCGCCATCAGTACAATGACGGCGATACTCATGGTCAATACGGACATCGCTTTGAGATGATCGACATCCACCACCAGATAGCGGGCGATGGCCGTCACGGCGACGTAGATCAGAAAGCGCACGGGCAGTTTTCCGGTTTTGAAATAAATGCCGGTCATGGCCCCGATTTCCAGATACACAAAAAGCAGCAGTAAATCCTGCAAGGTCGCATAGCCACGATGAATCAGGTGGACATAAAAATGCGTAGCAGACCAGATGATGCTGGCACCAATGATGAACAAGGACAGCGATTTGAAAACCTCGACCATGGTGCCACCCGTGCGATGTGCCCGTTTGAACATTTCCAGTATGCCGGCATTGCGAGTCATCACCCGGCCGTCTTTTTTTTACCGGATGCATTCATGGTTTTGAGGACCCGGTAAGCGATGGAGATGACATTGCGGAGCACATAGATCGTTTTTCCGGACAGCACGAGGCGTATTAGGGCAAAAATCCCGCCACTGCCTGACCCGCCTTTCTGCTCCGCATCGTCCAGGCCATCACGGATGGAGCAGACCAGAGCCCGCGCACCTGATGCCATGTTGCCTCCCCCACAGCGGGCGACCATCGTCCGGGCTTCAATGGCGACCGAGGCCCAGACACCAATCGCTTTTTGCAAATCATTCAGGTTCTTGTGAAGCATCTCATCCTGCATGACCTCCGGCAGGGTCGCAGCCAGGGTTTCCCAGGCGACTACCAGTTCTCCCGACCAGCGGCTGGCATCGTCTACCAGTCCCGAAACGCGTGCCGTCAGGGAAGGTGAGGCACCCTGGATAAGGCTGGTTATCCGTTTCAGGATATCGGTCCATTCTACGGTGGCCATGCCCAGCTGCTGCATGGTGCCGGATTTGGCCAGATCGCCGAGCACTTCCGGCAGGGTTTCCATCAGCGTACTCATGGCGACCAGCAGGGGTTCCAGCATGCGGACGCCGGATTCGACCCGCGCCTCCAGGTCGGCGGCAGAATGCACACCGGTGACCTGCGCCAGTTTTTGGGTGGCCGACCAGAGGTGGCCTGCTTCACAGGCGATATGCAGGGCAGCACTGCGGACATCGGTATCGGCAGTTACCTCGTCCAGCATGGCGTATAGTAAACGCAACTGATCCTCGATGGCATGGCTGAGGTCCAGCACCTGCGACCAATCCGGCGTTTCCGTCGGGTTATTGACGGCTTGACTCATTTCGGCAGCACTCATCACATTTGTCCTCCTTTGAAAAGATAACGGCCCCTGGCGCAGATCTGCAGACAATCTGCGCCAGGGGAGTGCCCTCAGCCCACTTTGCGGAGATGGGCGGGTTCGTCACTTTTCAGACGGGAAATGCCGAGCATCTGGAAGACCAGTTTTTCATAAAAAGGCTCGGAAACCCCGGCTTTCATTTTGGCGAGGAAGTATTTTTCAAAGGCAATCTTGGACCAATGCACCCAGGGCCCTTCTCCGAACCAGTCAACACGCCGGGGCTTGAATTGGGGTAAGGCCACAAAAGCAGCGCCGCTCGTGCCCATGTCAGCCAGGCAGATGGCGTTCCAGGTGCCCATTTCGGCAGTGGGTGCCTTGCCCTGAATTTCTGCCTGAATGTTGTGGACGAGGGCGGTGACCATGGATTCGATCATATAGCCGGTTTTGGGCGCCCCGGTGGGTACCGGAGTCTGTTCTACCGGAGGAATGGCAATACAAACGCCCGCCGAGTAAATGTTGGGATATTTGGGGCTGCGTTGATGTTCGTCGACGATGACAAAGCCCTTGGGATTACAGAGTTCCGGCACCTTGGCTACGGCATCTACGCCCTTGAAAGAAGGCAGCATCATCGAAAAACCGAAGTCATGGGTGCCGACGCCGATTTTTTCGCCTTTTGCATTCAGGTGCTCGCAGAACATTTTGCCATCATCCACTTTGGTGGTGTTCATGTTGGTGTGTACCTGAACCCCCATTTCCCCAAGGCCCCGGGTCAGAATTTCCTGGGAGTCCCCGACGCCACCCAGACCCAGATGGCCGACATAAGGCTCGGAAGTGATGAAGTGGAATTCCTTGATTTTGTTGCGCGCCCCGCGTTTTTCCAGATCACTGAGGACAATCATGGCGTATTCATAGGCGGGTCCAAAGCAGCTGGCACCGGGCATGGCGCCGATGATAATCGGGTCGGGATTGTTGGAGTCCAGCAGGTTCATGTAAGCCGCATAGGCTTTCTCGGCATGATCGACCGTACAAATGGAATGGGTCGGCTTCTGATGTCTGGCATGGGGACCGGATCCGGGAACGGCATCGAAAGCCAGAGCGGGTCCCGTGGTGATGATCAGATAGTCATAATGGACACTGGAACCATTGGCGAGATCAATGTTGTTGCGTTCCGGATCAATGCGGTCTGCGCGCTGGGCAATAAAATTGATGCGCTTGCGACTGGTATGCGGCTCAATATCAAACACGATTTGCTCCCGCTGCCGCCAGCCCACACCGACCCAGGGATTGGAGGGAACGAACTGAAAATAAGGATTTTCGCTGATCAGCGTCACCTCATGTTTGGGGCCGAGCAGATCCCGCATTTCATAGGCGGCGGGCATGCCGCCAGTTCCTGCGCCTAAAATCACTACATGTGCCATGGTCAATACTCCTTTATTCAAAGCGAAAACGAACAGCTGACGAACGACGGATCAACATCCGCTAAAGATAGATTTTCAATGCCCACCGTATGCGGCTTTTTTGCTTAACCTCCCCCGAAAGACCCAAATCTGATACCAGTTGTACATGATCATGACCGGCACAAATCCCGTCATGAACAAGGTGAAGACCGCCAGGGAGTTGGCTGGATTGCCGGATAGGGCGATGGGCCAGGTTTCTGGCACGACATAGGGATACATGGTGGCGAACATGGCCATCCAGAGAAGTGCCACCACACCCTCGCCCCAGAGCAGGGCGGCAATATCCCGCTGCAGGGAATGATTGATCATCGATTTGTAGGCAAAGAACAGCACAATGACCAGCCAGATCGCCCAGATCCACCAATGGGCACCGCTCCATTTGGCCGCTGCCCAGGGGAAAATCGCGTAGGACCAGATTAAGGTGACGAGAATGGCGATCAGCGCCAGAAAGGAAAATACGGTAGTCCACTTGCGGGCGCGTTCATGAATGGGGTCTCCCGGTATGAAGCGGGCACATAAATACAGTCCACCGGCAAGGCCTGCCGCAATGACGGCCCCGCAACCGACCCATATACTGAAAGGACTTAAGAAGGTGAAGGCCTGTCCGGAATAATGGAGTACCGGATCCGTGGAAGCAGGGAGACCGTGTCCCTGTATTTCCAGGGCCCGTCCGGCTTTCAGGGGGAAACCCTGCAAGGTGGCACCCAGGGATACGCCAGCAAAAAAGGGAGCGATCAGACTGCCGAGAGCAAAGGCCCAGCCCCAGAATCGTTTGCTGCTGCGCGCATGAATATGAAATTCAAAAGCGACAGCGCGGGAAATAATCCCCCACAAGGCCAGCATCAACGGGATCATGAGATAGTTCAAAGCAGAGCCGTAGACCACCGGGAAAGCCCCGAAGAGGACCCCGCCGGCAACCACCAGCCAGGTTTCGTTTCCGTCCCAGAATCCGGCCATGGAAGCCATGACCGCCCCGCGTTCTTCCTCGTCGTGCGAAAACAGGGTGTAAATGCCAGCCCCCAGATCGGCGCCATCCAGCATCACGTAAAGCATAAAAAACAAGGCGAGAATCAACCACCACCAGGTGGACAGGGACACGGCAATTCTACCCATGAGATCGGTCATGATGGGTTCTCCTCAATCTCGGTGTGGCAATGCTTTGGTAAAATGGGGGGACACATGGCCACCTCCACTGTCGATGGTTTCCGGTTTGTCCCAGAGATGGGTGGAATCCGGAATGTCATTCACGCCTTTTTGGATGACGCGGCTGAAGAAGTACCAGGCGCCCGACCAGACGGCCAACTCAAAAATAATGTAGCCCACGAACCAGACCACTTCCTGGCCCAGCGACATGTGGCTGACTCCTTCGTAGGTGCGCATCATGCCAAAGACTACCCAGGGTTGCCGACCGATTTCGCGCACCCACCAGCCCGTCCAGATCGCCAGATAGGGTAAAAATGCCGAGAAAACGACGGCCCGGAGAAACCACGGGTGTTGGCGTAGAGCCGTCGCATTCAGCTTGCCCCGCAGGCGTAGCCAGTTACCCCAAAGAGCGACGAGGAACAGGAAAAAGCCAATGGCGACCATGATCCGGAACGCATAGAAAGGCACCCAGACATCCGGACGATCACGGGCAGGGAAGCTGTCCATGATCGTCACCTTGCCGGTCAAGGTATGGGTTTCCAGCAGGCTCAGGACGTAAGGAATGGTAATCGCAAATCGGGTACCGTCATTCTGGCTGTTGGGTATGGCAATCAGGTGCCAGCCGGTATTGACCTGGCCATTGGGGAGATACGTATGGTAATGCCCTTCCATGGCGGCCAGAGAGGTGGGCTGTGTCTGGGCGACGTCCCGCCCCAGCGTATCCCCCAGATAAATCTGCAAAGGGGTCACAATCAGCAGTGCCAGGAGCGCTGGTTTGAGCAGCTTTACAAAAAGTTCAGTGTTGCGGTTCTTAAGGATGAACCAGGCACTGACGCCGGCAAAAACAAAAAGAGCCAGCTCTACGCAGGCGATCCACATATGCGGAAATCCCCAATGAAAATTGTCGTTATAAATGGCGCTCCACCAGTTGCTGACCTGAAACAGCCCATTTTTAAAGACGACTCCGTCGGGCGTTTGCATCCAGGAATTCGCCACCAGAATCCAGCCGGCCGATAAAGTGGAAGAAATGCCGACATTGAAGGTGGCAAAAAGATGCATGGTTTTACTGATTTTTCCCCAGCCGAAAACCATCAGACCAATAAATCCCGCTTCATACATGAATGCGGTGATGGTTTCAAAGCCGAGAATGTTGCCGAAAAAGGGGCCGACTGCCTGAGAAAATGGCCCATACAGAATCCCGAAGGCCATTTCCATGGTGACACCCGTCGCCACCCCGGCACCGAAATTGATAATGAATATTTTTTCAAAAAAACGATTGAGTTTGTACCAGCGCTCATCCCCGGTGCGGAGCCAGAGGACTTCTATTCCGAAAAGCAGCCACGACATGCCAATCGTCATGGGCGTCCAGAGAATATGCAGCGAGGTAATCCAGGCAAAATCGAGACGGCTGAGTAAAACGGGTAACGTATTTTCGATCAACATAAGGTTGACTCCTGGTTGTTAGTTATTCCGTATAAAGTGAAGAAGGATGAAGTCCTGCTCATCAAAATTTGAGAGTATATAAGCATTTTATGTGCCAAAATCGAGTTCTCTGATTTTTAAATGATTTTTAATTTATGGAAATGCACTGTGAAACGGTTGATGATAATGAAATTATTTATCCATTTGTTATTTAATAATTTTTTAATGCAACAATACCGGTGAGCGCGTGCAACCCTAGAATAATAAGATATTTATTTAATAATAATAATCTGAAAATTCTGGAATTGTTGTGGCTTCATGCGTTGCTGATGCAACAGGTTGATGCATTATTCATCCTATTGTTTTTATTGAATATGAAATAAAAAGCGTTGCATTGACAGAAAGTATCATTACGGTGATTTCATTGTAATCAACCAATTACAAATTGGCATGATTTATGCCCACCTAGTGTAGTGTTGCATTCTGTTTGCTGCTTAAATGGCTGTTGGCGCGAATGACTTTTTGCAGGATGTCGCGGGCGGTTTTGGTCCAGATGAAAGGTTTGGGATGGGTGTTGTGGTGGTCGATGTACCCCTCAATGGCCTGGATGAGTTCAGGCACACTGGTGAACACCCCACGACGTAACCGCTGGGTCGTGATATCCCGAAAGAAACGCTCGACCATGTTGAGCCAGGATGCCGAAGTGGGCGTGAAGTGCATGTGAATACGCGGGTGCTTGTCGAGCCACGCCTGTACTACCGGGTGTTTATGGGTCGCATAGTTGTCGGCAATCAGATGCAGAGCCTTGTCCCTGGGCGTCTGCCGATCAATTTTCTTCAGGAACTTCAGCCATTCCACATGGGTATGGCGCTGTTGACACTGTCCGATGACCTGACCATCCAGCACGTTGAGGGCGGCAAACAAGGTCGTAGTGCCATTACGTTTGTAGTCGTGGGTCATCGTTTCTGCGCGGCCCTTTTTGAGGGGGAGTCCCGGTTGGGTCCGGTCCAGGGCCTGTACCTGACTTTTTTCATCCACGCAGAGCACCAAGGCATGCTCCGGGGGAGACATATACAACCCCACAATATCTTCCAGCTTTTCCACAAAATGCGGGTCACGTGACACCTTGAAACCACGCAGCAGATGAGGCTTGAGGCCATGCTTGCGCCAATGCCGTGACACACTGGCGGCACTGACACCCAGTTCTGCCGCCATCCTACGCGTACTCCAATGCGTCATCGCTTCCGGCTTACTCTGCGTGGTCAATTCTACCAGACGGGCCACATCCACTTTCACCGGAGGGGCGCCGCGCGGTAAATCGCGTTCAATGCCCGACAAGCGGTGTTCCAGATAACGCTTGCGCCAACGTGCGACTTGCAGGCGATCCACCCCCAGGCGCTCCGCAATTTCTTTGTTCTGCAAGCCCTCTGCCGCCAGCAATATCATCCGTGCCCGTAATGACAAGCGGACACTGCTTAATCGGGAGGCGACTATACGGGACAACTCGGACCGCTCTTCGCTGGTTAAAGTGACTGTGGGCGCAACTCGCAAGGCTCGACTCCATTCATACCCTCAACATGGAGCTATTTTATCATCATTAACCTTAAGGTTCACCAAGAATGCAACACTACACTAGATGGTTATCGGATTCACTTTTTTGAAGGAGATAGTCCTCATGGATAGTCATTTTCTCGATGAAGCACGGGAGTTACCTTCAAAGGTGCACGCATCCCGGTCTGGAAAATCTGGTATGACCCCCACGGAGCGGGTCGTTGCCTGGTCAGTTTTTCGGACCCGCGCGGAAGCGGAGCATCTGGTTGCCCATGTGCATTTGGCCCCCGGCCAGCATCTGGTCGGTGGACATGGCCAGGATAGCGTGGCCCCTTTCTGGTGGGTCGGAGTACAAGTGAGTGATCTGGGGGAATGGGGACATAGTGCTGCCATCAATAAGCGAGGGCGGCATGGAGACTGATCTGCGTACACCTTTGGCGGATGTTCTCGAAAAATATCGCCACTGGAATTGTCAATCCTGCCAGGACTTGAAGTCACAATTTTTGACGAGGGACCCGACATCCTGAGAACCGCTTTTTGGTGCGGGCGTGCGCCCGCAAATTTTTGTTCACCTGTATTAGGAGGTATTACCCGTGGCAGATTTATTTTCACCCGCCTGGATGGCTCGTTTTGTTGAGGAATGGAACAAGGATCCCGAGCTTTCTGACGCTCTTGCCCAGATTGGCTTTAATTCGGTCATTGCTTATGGTTATCCGGAAGAAGAAAAACCCCGTGCTTTTCTGGTGGTACAAAACGGCAAGGCAACGGCTTCCGGTGTTTATACGGACCAGCCTTTAAACTGGGATATTCGCGCCCAGCATCCGCAGTGGCTGAAGTGGATAGAGAAGTCTCCGGGTATGACGGGCCTGGGCATGGCGTTTACCACCGGAAAAATCAAATTCAAGGTAGGAGACTACGCGAGTATGCTCAAAGATCCACGGATGGCAGGACCTTTTGTCAAAAGTTTTTCTGCGATGTCAAAAATCTAGTCCGCAAGGTAACGACGCTGGGGCTTCTGGGTTATTCAGAAGCCCTGTGTCCGTCAATGCCCGAGATGACTGCTACCCTCTTTTCCGGAAATGCCCAGGCGGGACAAATGCCGCCACAGGGTTACGCGATCAATCCCCAATTCACGAGCGGCGGCGGCACGGTTGCCCCCGTGTTTATCCAATAACTGCAAAAGACTTTCCCGATCATAAATGGCTTCCGGATCGTTTTCTGATCGGCTGGAAGTAACGGCCGACCCCAAGTGCATTCTGTCCAGGAAGTCTTTGGGAAAATCACTGTCACTGATTTCCGGTCCGGCACTGCAGATGGCCACATATTCCATCACGTTGCGGAGTTCACGCACATTTCCCGGCCAGGGGTAATCCAGGAGTAGATGTTTGGCCGCCGAGCCCAGCCTTTTCTTGTGTCCTCCTGTAGTAATTTTCAAAAAATGTTCGGCCAGGAGCATGATGTCCGAGGGCCTTTCCCGCAGTGCCGGAATGCGGATAGGGATCACATTCAACCGATAAAACAAGTCACTGCGAAAATCTCCATTTTCTACCAGTTCCTTGAGATTGCGATTGCTGGCAGCAACCACGCGCACATCGACCTGATGGGTTTTGGTGCTGCCGACCGGTTCATAGCGCATGTCTTCCAGCACCTTCAGCAGTTTGGCCTGATGATGTTTGGGCAGTTCGCTGACTTCATCGAGGAAGAGTGTGCCACCATCTGCTGCCGCAAAACGGCCAATGCGATCTGTCACTGCTCCCGTAAATGCTCCCCTTACTGAACCGAAAAACTCGGCTTCAAATAAATTATCGGGTATAGCGGCACAATTCACTTCCACCAGGGATTTTTTGGAGCGGTTACTTTGTTGATGCAGCAGGCGGACCATCAAGCCTTTGCCAGACCCCGATTCGCCTTGAAAAATGACGCTGGCATCGGTGGCTGCGACCTGCTCAATCAATTCGAGGGCATCGCGCATGTGCGGATCATCCGTAATAAAACCCACACTGCGGGTGCCACCCAGAATCCGCTCGGCATGACGCAATTCAGAGACATCTTCGATGAAAAAAATGCGGCGTTTATGTTGTTTGCGCTCTACCAGTCGGGTTCTGATCTGCAGGACCTTGTGCTCGCCTTCGGCAACGGGAAGCAGATGATCCCAGCGGACGCAGCCGGTTTGCGGACGACTCACCGCATCTTCCTGACCGGCGGCAATGGCCGCTCGCACCAGTTCTTTCTGGACGCTACCTCCAGGTATGCTGCGCAGGTGCTCCAGTGGGTGCGTGTTCAACAGGATTTTGGCGGCGGCGTTGCAGAATTCAATTTTTCCCTGAATGTCGGTCAGCAGAATGCCGGCGTCCATGGAATCCAGTAATTCTGGCAAAACCTCGCAGAGGGTTTCCAGTTCAGTGCTCAGCGATGCCATTTTTTTCTCCTTGGCCAGCACCTCGACATCAGCCTCAGTGGTTGCCATAAGCATTCCCCTGATACGGATAGCCACTTTGATATTGCGGATTATATCCCGGTGGAACTCCATCATAGGCTTCTTGGCGGGGAGGGGGTAGAGGGGCTTTGGGCCCATAGTCCGGATCATTGTGATTGAAGGGCAACATGCCACTCAGAAAAGAAAAGGGTGGGGTGATGTTACGGTTCAGGCTCCAGAATTCAGCCTGCATTTGTCCGGTGGCCCGGGCCATGTAGTTGGTCGAATGGGTCATCTCTGCCATGTTTTGTGACATGCTGTTCATGTTGCGTTGAATGTTGGGACTCATTTTCTGGAACTGTTTGGTCATTTCATGAAGGTCATGCGACATTTCCACGGCCAGATAAAACTCATAAGCGGCGAGGACCAGAAATGCGACGAGGGCCGCGTAGACGATCAGTCTGAGCTGGCGGTCAGAAAGGCCGGCGATATGATGCTGAGACTGCGAGTGTGTTTGCGTAGTCGGTTGTTCCGCCATGATGGTTTGTCTCCTGATGATTTAATTGGATCGTCAGCTGATAGGCTGCATTTGGATTGATTTGTGCGACGATGGGAATCAGTGTGCGGGCACCACGCAAGTTTTTCTCCCGGATCAGATTTCTAACACTATGAATGTAATCATTTCCCGCCGCGTAAAATGCGCCTATCCGGTAATAAACGTTGCCCTGTTCTCCATAGAGATCTGCCAGATACCGCTGGGGGGCATGATGAATTAATTGCGCATATTCCTGAATGGCGCGCAATGGGTTGCCTTGCCAGTAGGCTTGGCGTGCCTGCATCAGCTGCTGAATGTAATGATGGTTCCATCCGGATTTTGGACGCGACAAAGCGGATGTAACCCCGGCTTGTGCAGCCGCCATGCAGACTGTAAACCCGACAGATAGCAGTGTTACTGTCCATCGGGTGGGTTTTGTGCAGCTTACCATCAGGCCGGTGGCATCCCGGTTTCGGCTTCGGGTGAATGGGACAGCGCCTCCTGCACTTTTTGTGCTTCCGCAGGATCCAGACGTCCAAGAATAGGAATCAGCGCGGCACCATCGGCATAACGTCCGGCATGAATCAGTTGCATGGCTGCCTGGCCATAAGCGTTGCCCGCCTGGTGATAGTGACCGGTCATGTACAACACATTACCCATTTCGCCATAGGCAGCAGGGGAGTCAGGCGCTTCCTGAATCAAATGATGATAATCCGCAATAGCACCGGCATAGTCGTGATGCCAGAAAGCTCCGCGTGCCTGCATGAGCAACTTGGTCTGATCGGCGGTCAACGGTTTGCTGTTTTGGGTGATGGCCGCAATGCTGGGGGCACTGGTGACATGCAGGACTTTTTGCGCGGGTTTGGCGGCAACTGCTACGTGGGTATTATCGGGCTGATTGGCGGTGATGGCCCAAATAAACAGAATCACAATGATGATCAGCAAGATCAAAATGATCAGTGGGTATCCCCAAAAGCGGCTCAAAAATCCTGCTTTTTGTGCAGGAGGGGGAGGGGGTGGAGCGTAACTGCTATAACTGGAACTTGACGCCGCAGCGGCTGCTGCAGCGGCGGCCGCTGCTGCCGCTGCAGCTGTGTCCGCATCCGAATGGATTTCAGGCCGGTCAGCTTCATGATGGCTTTGCGCAGTCTCGCTATATGTAGTTTCCGTTGTGCCGTGCAAGTTGGCTTTTGTTTCTGCGGCATATTCTGTGCCGCTGGTCGGGGCATCTTCTGAATGTAACTGCGGTTCTTCTCGGATGTCACTCATAATTCATTACTCCTTATGGTTAACGTGCCAGTGCCTGGCGGATGATGGTGGCCTGATTCGGGTCCAGAGAACTGATCAGGGGTAATAATGCTGCGGCAGAAGGATATTGATGCGTTGCAATTAGCGTTCGGGCAGCACCGGAATAGGCCTTGCCAGCAGATAAAGGATGACCAGTCTGGTAATAAATGTTGCCTAATTCGCCATACAGTTGCGGTACTTCAGGCAGTTGATCAATTAATGCCTGATAATCGGCAATGGCGGCTTTCACGTCATGTTCCCAAAACGCCCGTCTTGCAGCCATTAACAGAGCATACTGAGACCCGGTAAGGTTTTTCGGAAAGACGATTTTAACGTGCGGGGTAACCGGGGTTGCTTGCTGCACAGCCACGCCCGGCTGTAGTTTTGGTGCGGTGGCTGTGATCGGCACTGTTGCAGGATGTGCTACCGGAGTGGGTTTGCTTTCCTGTTTTTCCCACCAATGATGCATTGCCTGCCATTTTTGCACCGTATATTGCCGTGTCGTCTGCCAGTCATGACGCCAGAGTTGCGGATCCTGGATGGCAGCAATCACTACCAGCACAATGATCACCAGAATAATAAACCCAATGATTCTACCCAAAGTTCGTTTCATGGTTGGCCTCTTTTGGCACCTGTATTTTTGATTTCACGGCAATATTGGAACCCTGCAGGCATCGCGGTGCATCTGCAGCCCGCAGGATTTTCGTCCATCATGGATATCCGTAACCGGGACGGTAGGGTCCGGGTGGCGGGGCATATTGCTGGCTGTTGTTAGCGTATTGCGGTGGTGCTGAAGGAGCGTTGTAAGCATTATTATCGGCATTGTTATAATTGCCGTATTGAGGATATCCGGATTCTGCGGGTGGAAAGGCATTTTCAGGGGCTGAATCCCGATAGCCGTAACCATTGTAGGCTCCGCGACCATAACCACCGCCGTAATACCCGTTATATGGCTGGCTGTAGCCACCCCAGCGACCACTACTGAATTGCATGGGGCCGCCGTGCGGTCCATTAAAACTCATGCTGCCCATGTCCCAGGGCCCACTATTGCCCGTAAAGGGGCCTCCATAACCACTGAAAGGGCCGCTGTCGCCGGAAAACGGGCTACTGTAACCACTCCAGGGCATGTCATTCCAGGGTGCCCATCCCCAGGCAAAAGCAGGCGAAGCTGTCAGTAAACCTGCACATCCGAGTGTTGCTGCCAAAGCGGCTACTTTTCCAAAATGTTTTGCATTCATCACATCTGCTCCTTGATCATTTTGCGCCACAAGCCTTGCAGTTGGCGCCACTGCAATGTCACTCCCCAAACTTGGGAATTATGGTGTTACCAGGTACTCCAGGGGCTCATGGGACCCATTGGCGACATGGGGTTCATGGAGGACATGGGACTCCAGGGCATGCCGCCATCACCCCAGGGCATGCCACCACCACCCCAGGGCATGCCGCCACCACTCCAGGGCATACCGCCACCACCCCAGGGCATACCGCCACCACCCCAGGGCATACCGCCACCCCCGCCCCAAGGCATACCGCCACCACCCCAGGGCATCGCATCTCCGGACCAGGGGCGTCCGTAGCCGCCAAAGGGACTGCCATTGAAATTCATCGGACCCCAATGGGGAAAAGTCATACGGAAACTACCCATACTCCAGGGACCACTATTACCTTGCCAAGGACCTCCATAACCGGACCATGGTCCGGAATTCCCTTGCCAGGGATTGGAATAACCGCTCCAGGGCATGCGGTTTTGCCAGCCGGACCAAGGCATTTCGCCTCCCCAGGGCCCCCAGGCATAAGCAGCAACAGGTATGGAAAGTGTTCCCATTGCGGCAGAGAGAATGGCTACCTTTAACCATTTTGCTTTTTGCATTGCGTTCTCCTTTTTTCAGGCGGATCTATATCCCGATATTTCCGTTTATGGATAACCATAACCAGGCTGCGGGCCATAAGACTGAGGTGGCCGGGCTTCGGGAGGGGGTCCATAGGGTGATGGCCCGTAGGCTGGTGCCCCATAATCTGGCCCAGCATATTGTGGGCCGTATTGAGGCGGGCGGGCGTAAGGATTAGGCCCGTAAGGTGATGGTCCGAAAGCCGGTGCACCATAACCGGGTCTGGGCGCGTTTTGCCAAGGCATGTTGGGGCCTTGCCAGGGCATGGGTCCCATAGGGCCAAAGTTTGGTCGGCCATAAGAGGGCGCACCATAACCGGGTCTCGGCGCGTTTTGCCAGGGCATGTTGGGGCCCCGGTAGGGCATGGACTCCATGGGGCCAGCATTCGGACCACCATAAGCTGGTCCTGGGGTATATTGGGGTGCGTATCCTTGCTGGGGGGCATATCCCTGTGGCGCCATCGCCATCGGGGAAGAGCTTGGCGGCGTAGTATCTATGGCGCCTTCGTCAGGCCCATTGGGGTAGGGACCCGGAGGTGGGGGAACCCAGTCCGCTACTTCGTTGAATGTGGCTGTAGGCATGGCAGCTTCATGGTTGCTCCAGCCTGGAGCGGGTGGCGTGCTCTGGGGGGCTTGTTGTTCTGCGCTGTTCCAGGCGCTGTCTGCATTTTCAGTTGGTGCAGGCCAGCCGTTGGTCTCGTAGGGATAGCTGGATGTACGGTGCGGGGCATATCCATGCCACTCGGCATAGGTGGAGTCTGCTGGCATTGGCGCTGGCAGTGCTTGATCTGGACGGGTCTCCGACCAGCCGGAAGACGTTGCGCTATTGGCCATGTCAGGACCCGGCATTCCCGAATATGGGCTGGAGTAGGGCGTGTCCACGGACGCCAGGGCCTGGGCTTGCATGCCCAGTGCCGTACAGACCGCCACCCCCAGCCAGAACAGGCGCTTGTGGCTACGGGGGGAAAGGGTTGTTGGGCTTGTCATGGGATTAATCCTCCTTTTTCGGTTTGGAACCGGATGACCGTAAATGAATGCCACGCGCTTTGGCGCGGGGTGAAGGTGACGCAGTGGTTTCAGCGGCTTTGGTTGCGACGGGATTGCTCTGCCCGCTGACCGGACTTTTGGCCGATCCGCTGGTACTTTCTGAAGTTGAGGCGTGAGGATTCGTTGGCCCTTGCGATGATCCATCCGGCCCCTGAGGGGGGCTCACGGGCCCTGAAGGCGACTGCGGACCCGGCGCTTCAGGCTTGTTGTGGGCGGCCGGGCGCTTCATCAGCCAGGTCCAGAGTTGTCCGAGCAAAGCCAGCAGGATTTTGGTAGTGGCCCGGAAAAAGGCGCGAATATCCTGTCCGATCATTTCCAGGGTCATGGTCAGGGGACCAGCATCTTTGGGTGGCGTATCCTGAACCAGTGCTGCAGATTGAATATCGCTTCGCGCCAGACTATCCCGGGGAGACAGGGAGACCTGCATGCTGGCGGGCGCAAACGGGAAGGGGGGCGGATTGTTCGGCTGCGTGTCACCCAGATCCATCCCCGCCGGGCAGAACGCAGCACGACCGCTGACACAGCCTAAAGGAATGACCAGCAGGGTAAGAATGGTCGAAATCATGACCCCGAAGAGCAGGGAAATACCCATCCCCCGGAAAATCGGGGAGGTGATGATTTCTGCGGAACCGAGCATGAGTGCCAGCGCCGTAATCACAATGGGCCGGGTACGGGTCGCGCACGCTTCAATCAGGGCATCCATGACCGGCATGCCTTCGGCTACTCTTTGCTGGGAGTAATCCACCAGCAGAATGGAATTGCGCACGATGATGCCGGCCAGAGCAATGAAACCGATCATGGATGTGGCCGTAAAGCTCGCCCCAAACAGCCAGTGACCGGGTAAAATCCCGATCAGGGTCAGGGGAATGGGCACCATGATAATGGCGGGGATGACAAAATTCCCGAATTCCCAGACTACCAGCATGTAGATGAGGACAATGGCCACGGCAAAGGCAATGCCCATATCCCGGAAGGTCTTGTAGGTCACGGTCCAGGCACCGCCCCACTTGATCGTGGCATGATTACCGCTGGGAACGCTGATCCAGTCGATGCCCAGCGGGTGTCCGTCGGGGGTCAGATAACCGGACAGGGCATCTTCGACTTCCAGCATGCCGTACAGCGGGGCGTCCAGACGTCCCCTGCTGCCTGCCGTCACATATTCAACGGGTTTGAGATCCTGCTGGTAGATGGGTTGTTCCGCTCTCTCACGATTAAAATGCCCCAGCGTATAAAGAGGTACGGCGCCATAACTGACGGAGGGTACGGGAAGTGCCGCCAGACTATAGACATTACTGCGCAGGGCCAGAGGGGCCTGCAGTACGGCCGGTACCGCAAGATTCTGACCATAGGGCGTAAAGTTACCCAGCTTGTAGCCACCGAGGGTCATCGCCAGGGTTTCGTTGAGGGCGCTGGGCCGCACACCGGCCATGCCCGCCTTGATGGCATTCAGATGAAAGTGCCAGTAGTCATGGGGGGCTTCCAGGGTGTTATCCACCTCGGTGAGGTTTTTGGCCCGGGCAAATTCGGCCGTCACCTGCCGGGTGACCGCGTCGCGGATGGCGGCAGAAGGGCCATAAACTTCGGCCACCACCGGCGCCAAAACCGGTGGCCCCGGTGGACTTTGCACGACGACAATATGGGCCTGGTGTTGTGCCGCGATGGGCGTAATCAGCCGCCGCGCGACGACAGCGAGTTCGGAACTGGAGGCGCTGCGTTCGGCTTTGTCCAGTAACTGCACATGAATCATGGCCTGCCAGGGCTGGTTGCGCAGGTAGTAATGCCGCACCATGCCATTGAAATCATACGGTTCCGGCGTGCCCACATAACTTTGCAGCGCCCGGACATCCTTCATCCCCTGTAAGCTCTGTACCACCTCGGCCGTCACATTGGCGGTTACCGGCATGGCGGTACCCGCCGGCATGTTGATGACGACGTTAAAGGCACTGGAATTACCATGGGGCAGCATGGTGAAAGGCACCCACTCGACCAGAAACAGCGCCAGACTGGCAAAAAACGCGACCACAATGCCACCCAGAAACAGGCGACCATAAAATTTGCGGCGAATCAGCGGAATCAGGGTGTTCCGGAAAAATTTGCGCAACCAGGTGGCCTGCCGGTGTTCGCCCTTATGCATACGTTCCAGGGTTTTCAGGCTGGGTTTGAAGCGCAGCATCAACCAGGGGGCCAGAGCGAAGGCCGTGAACAGGGAGAAAAGCATGGCCACGGAACCCAATACCGGAATGGGAGCCATGTAAGGGCCCATCATCCCGCCCACAAAACCCATGGGCAGCAAGGCGGCAATGACCGTAAAAGTCGCCAGAATGGTGGGATTACCCACTTCGCGCACGGCATCAATGAGGGTTTCGGTGGACGTTGTTCCTTCCTGCAGCCAGCGGCGATAAACGTTCTCGACAATCACGATGGAGTCGTCGACGAGAATACCGATGGAGAAAATCAATCCGAACAAACTGACCCGATTGATGGTGATCCCCAATAACCAGGCCGAGAACACGGTAATCAGCAAAATCAGCGGGATGGTGATGACCACGACAGCCGCCGCCCGCCATCCCAGGGCCAGTAGAATCAGCAGGGTGACGGCTGCCGTGGCGACAAAAAGCTTGAAGAGCAGGGAATCGACCTTGGCGTTGGCTTTTTTGCCGTTATCACGGGTGATGCTGACATGCACATTACCGGGAATGACCGTTCCTTCCAGGCTGTGCATTTTCTGGATGAGTGCCCGGGCGACCGTCACGCCGTTGCTGCCGGCAATTTTGGCCAGGGCAATGGTGACCGCCGGAGCGCCATCCACTTCGGGCTGATTTTTGCCAGCCTTCTGGTAATAAGTCACCAGACTGTGGGGATCGCTGGGGCCGAGTCGGACCTGCGCCACCTGAAACAGATACACCGGTTCTCCTTCATACACCCCGACCACCAGATTGCGGACTTCTGCCGGCGTGCGCAGAAACTGTCCGGTGACAATGCGCATCTGCATGTTTTGCACATCGGTCCGCCCGGTTTCCGTCTGGGCATTGGAAGCCTTGATCGTTTGTGCGACCTGCTGCGGGGTGATGCCATAAGCGGCCAGGCGGCCCGGATGAATATCGACGGTCAGTGTTTCCTGAGGACCGTGGACAATAAAACTCTCCCCGGTCTGGGGAACCTGCTTGAGATGCTGCAACGCGGTGCGGGCAATTTCGTTGAGGGTGGCGGGACCGACCTCCCGGGACCAGAGCGTAAAGGTCATGAAGGGGACGCTGTTGATGCCCTTGGCACGGACCAGAGGATGGGTGGCTCCCGGCGGAATCCGGTTCATGTTGGCGGCGAGTTTGTTGTAGACCTCCACCAGGGAGGGACCCATCCGTCTGCCCACCTGAAAGCGCACGGTGACCATGGATTCGCCGCGATTCGACACCGAATACACGTGGCGCACGCCGGGCAGCTCGCTCATCATGCGTTCCAGAGGATCACTGACCATGCGCGAGACTTCGGCAGGGGAGTGCCCCGGATAACCCACAAAAATATCAATCATGGGCACGGAGATTTGCGGGTTGGAAGCTCTGGGCGTGGAAATCAGGCCGAGAATGCCCGCCGCGAGCAGCACGATCAGGAGCAGGGGCGCCAGCGGCGAACTGACAAAAATCTTCGCGATAGAACCGGCCAATCCCAGACTGCGCGAGGGTCTGGTTTCCGGGGTTTCCGGCTCAGGGGTTTGGCAACCGTTATGCATGGCGCTTACTCCCCGGAAGACGCGCTGGTCTGGAGCTGATAACCGGACCCGATTCCGGCGGGGGGATCATTGACGATGATCTGACCCACGCGCAGTCCGGCCAGCACCTGAATCTGCCCATCCGGCAAGGGTCCACCCAGGCGCAGCACATGCATTTCAGTCACTCCGTGATGATCCACCAGCACCGAGGGCAAAGAAGTCCCGGGAATGAGGGCGCTACGGGGAATGGCCGGTTCATTCTGGGCAGAGCTGCCGTAACTGGGCAGACTGATGGTCGCGTACGCCCCGACGCGGATGGCGGCATTGCGGGGCAGACTGACCTTGACGGCCACCGTATGGGTTTGGGGATTGGCCTGGGGGGCGACATGAACGACCCTGCCACTCACCATGCCCGCGTTATCGCCCAGATGGACGGGCAGGGATTGTCCGGGGTTCAGATTGCCAGCCAGACTTTCCGGCACCTTGACCAGCAGTTGCTTGGGTCCACCACTGCCCAGCACCATGAGCGGCTGACCGGGCTGCACAATATCCCCCGGATTAACCTCTTTTGCGAGGACTACGCCCTGAAAGGGGGCGATGGAAACCGAGTTGTTCATCTCCGCCTCAATCTGACGGATTCTCCAGGCTGAAGCCTCCAGCTGGGTTTGCGCCTTGAGGGCGGTAGCTTTCCGGTTTTCCAGATTGGATTGATAGGTGGCCCAGGGATTCTGGCTGTTGCCCATCATGGCCTTGAAGCCCTGGCCCATCCAGGTAAAAGGGTTCATGAAGGAGGGGGGGTCATAACTGTACAGCTGATATCCGTACTGGGAATAACCGTTGTGCAGGGCGACTTCATCGGCCTGATAGGCCGCAATGGCCTGGGCTTTCTGGGCAAGCAGCTGATCGTCATCCAAAGCCACCAAAGGCTGGCCCGGTGCAATGGGCATTCCGGCTTCACCCGCCACAAATTTGACCCGGCCTGGCAACTGGGCACGCAGGGTGACCGTAAACGCCGGGATGACCCGGCCCCCCAGTACGGGGCCAATGCCGGGCGCTGTTTGCACCGTTACGAGGCTCGGCGCGGCCGCCAGGGCCGTGCCAAAACCCATGCCCAAAAGGAGCGGGCCGCAAACTAATGCATAACGCCAGGTGTTTGTTTTCATGGACAGGTTCCTTGCAGGTTTGATGAGCTTAAGCAACGCCCAAAGTGTTTGCCTGTCTATTAGCAGAAACTGTGCCAAATAATAAGCGCATGTAAAATATGGTTTTTATAAAATCCCTAAAAATCACTGCAACAATTTAATTTTTTATCTAATTGTTAAATATGTATTTTATTATGTTGAATCGTTGCAACGGAGTGTTGCAGTGCTATGCGGCGGTCAGGTCGTCCTTTTGCTGATCAGAGGATGCACTGGCTTTGATAGCGATGGGCAGGAAAAGGCTAGGACTGGTCGGGCGACCCCACCGCCTGATATGGTTGACGATTAACAGGCAATGATTACGGGAATCCAAAACGTGACGAATAACCTATCCTCCAGCACCTTGAGAATCGGGCGAACCGTACAACATGCACCAGCCGTGGATATGGCAGCTATTCAGGCAGATTTTTCACCGTGCCGTACCTGGCGGTATGGATTGAGCTTGCCATTTCGTGAGCGTAAAGGCGCTATGATGACGGTTTTTCTCAAAAACCCTTCCAGTGCCAGTGAGCTCTCCGCAGATAAAACCGTACGCACGGCCTCGGAATATGTATGGCGCAATTTCCCGGAAAGTGGTGGGGTCCACATTTTGAATCTTTTTGCGCTCAGGGGTACAGACAGTAAAGAAGTGGGGAAAGCGTTGCTTGCGAAGGGTGCGGCGCATGTAGTCGGCCCGCAGAATGACAAGGTCATCAAAACAACGCTTACGGCAAGTTCGGGAGTGATTATCGCCTGGGGAGGGCATGCCGGTATTCCGGCCTCTGCCTATGATCAGCGGGTGTGCAGTTGCCTGGAGTTACTGGTAGAAAGCGGATTGCCGGTATGGCGTAATGCTCGCAAAGGATCCGAAAAATACCCCTTTCATGCCTGTTATTGGGCTTATCAGGATGCATTGATTCCGCTTTCCTGATTTTACAGGGAAACCCGAATAATCATGACCGCCAGTGCGACGGTAATACCAAATAAAATAACGCCATAAAGACCATACAGGAATTTATGGACATGGTAGCAGCCTTCATCTACCTTCTTGACGGTGCGAATGAAATTGATACCACCGATCATCAGGTTGGTGATTCCCAGGACAATAAATATAATGCCCATTCCTGAGAACCCTTCTCCCATAACCAGCTTGGTGTGGAGCATGATAGAAAGCTGTTCCAGAAAAAAATCGAACTTTTCGATGACAAAGCCAAAAGCAATCAGACCGATACCCGTTCGTACCCATGCCAGAAAAGTACGTTCGGCGGCCATATAAATACGCGGATCAATAATCTCTTTTGCTGCCACGGGGGGTCCTTTTTCAATATGTTGCAGATCAAACATAAAATTCAAGCCTACCACAAAAACCAGAGCAATGGCTGGCCAGGTCAGTACATTGAAAAGCTCGGTAAAAAAATGGCCCAGTTTTGCGTAATGTAATGCCAAAAACAGTACGGCAAGACGGGCTGAAACCAATCCTGTTCCGATCGATACAAACAGTAGCTTAAAGTAACCTAGATACGTGCGTTCCAGCGCCATGTACAATCGTGGTTCTTGTACGGTTGGCAGGCGTTTCAGGAACATCATGGCTGGGTTCACCGAATGATTGGATGGGCAGGATCAGGACGTTAAATTATGGCGTGGGGCAGTCTATCGCGAAATACTCCGACCGTGAAGCGGTGTTGAAACATCATCCTGAAAATGCCCCACAGTTCTTGACGCGAAGCAAAGGGAAGGCTAGGATACGCCCACTTTTCCCCGGTAGCTCAGTCGGTAGAGCGGGTGACTGTTAATCACTAGGTCGGCAGTTCGAGCCTGTCCCGGGGAGCCAAAAGAATCAAGCATCCAGGTTATAGCCTGGGTGCTTTTTTTGTTTTATTGACTATTGCCCATATAATTCCCAAGCTGTGCCCATTTTAGGCATCAGAAATGGGGGAAAAATGGTTGCGGTTCGTACGGATCAACCTCAATTGGCAAACAATAACGGTAAAGACAAATCCCTCGAATCTTGGATCTGGGACGCCGCGTGTTCCATCCGTGGTGCCAAGGACGCGCCGAAATACAAGGACTACATCCTCCCCCTCATTTTCACTAAGCGCCTTTGCGACGTCTTTGACGATGAGCTGAATCGCATTGCCGCTTAGGTTGGCTCGCGCAAGAAGGCCTTCCAGCTCGCCAGGGCCGACCACAAGCTCGTCCGCTTCTATCTTCCCCTTGTCCCTGACGATCCCGAGCAGCCCGTCTGGTCTGTCATCCGCAAGCTCGCCGACAAGATCGGCGAAGGCGTCACCACCCACATGCGGGCCATCGCCCGGGAAAACCCGCTCTTGCAGGGCATCATCGACCGCGTCGATTTCAACGCCACCACCCACGGCCAGCGCGACCTCGACGACGACCGCCTCTCCAACCTCATCGAAGCCATCAGCACCAAGCGCCTCGGGCTCGACGACGTCGAGGCCGACATCATCGGGTCGGCAGTTATGGCGTGGGCGGTTTGGGCGAGATGGTCGCGATCAACGGTAATACCATCGAGCTGATCAAGAACAAGCAGGGCGGGGATGGCACCAAAGTCATCAACTTGATCAAAAGCATCGAAAAGCTGGCCGAGGAAAACAGCGACGACCCTTACCTTATCGCCATGGCGGAACGCGCGCGGGCGGTGCAGGAAAGTTTCGAGGCGCGCCAGACCAGCACGGCCGAAGCCCTGGCCGAATTGCTGCGTGAAGTGGAAGGCAACGAAACGCGGAAGAAGGAACAGGCCGAGAAGTCTTTCGATGGCCTGACCTATTTTGTCTACCGCAGTCTGCTCGACGCGAAGGTTCAGAACGCCGAGACGGTCAGCCGGAAGATTCGCCACGCCTTCACCGAGTTTCCGAACTGGAAGCGCAGCGAAAACGCCCTGCGTGAACTCCGCAAAAAAGTGACCTTCGCCCTCTTCGCCGAAACGGAGGACCTGGACCGGGTGACGGCGATGGTGGATGAGTTGTTTACGCTGCTGGAAAAGGCGGATCGGATTTAGCGCAATGATGGCAATCGATCACAAAGGCCAGTTCAAGCAGCGCGTCCGCCACTGGGCCGACAAGCTGGACGTCAAGATTGTCTGGCTGGGGGTGCGGCCGATGCGCAACAAATGGGCCTCGTGTTCCACCGCAGGTCATTTGAATTTCAGCGACGAACTGCCCGCCCTGAAACCCGAGCTATGGGACTACGTGATCGTTCACGAGCTGCTCCACTTCTCGGTTCCCAACCACGGAAAACTTTGGAAAAGCCTGATGCGTGTGCATCTGGGAGAATATGAGGTACAAGAGGGAGAGTTAAGGCGCATCGCGGGCAACCAAGCCCCGCAGCATACGCGCTTCGATTGAATTTCTATGGCATCTTCAAAATGCACAAATCTGCGCCCAAATTTTGCCCAAGTGAACATCTTTCAGTTCATCTGCCTGGAATCATGATGAGATGTTCCTCACGGGCGGAGTGCAAAACCTTATGCTGAATGCGCCGGTCGAAGGTCGCAAAGCATCCATCATGGTCCACCGCGAGTGCGAGCAGATAGACATCAGTAATTTGGCGGTGACCGATTACCTTAGTCCAGTCCAGTGAATTGTTGTGGAGCAGGTCGAGACTGTCGGGCCAGAAAGCGTGAGACCGGGAATCGGTGGCATCGGTTAGCCGCCCGGCGATATCCGCAATAGGCAAAGCTCCAGGATAGCCGGGTTGTGAGAGGATGCGCAGGCAGCCGTTGACGGTGATCGGGCAGGTGGCCCAGCCATCACTCTGCTGTGCGAGCCAATGATGGGCAGCGCGGTGGTGGATGTGGGCGGCGTCGAGCAGAGCAATCAGTACATTGACGTCGAGCAGGGCGCGCATCAGAGGCCAGATTCATCGCGCAGCCGGTCGATAAGACTATCGGTGACGAGCCGGTTATTAGCTGGAATGGGGCGGAAGCCATTCACTACAGTGGTTTCTGGCGGCGTTGTGGATATGGGGAAATGGCCGGTAAACGCGACACGCAAAAGTCGGGATACTGCTGCACCTGCACTGATATGCTCACGCCGCGCCAGTTCACGTGCGGCTTCAAGCACATCGTCTTCGATATCCAGTGTAGTACGCATGAGACAGTCCTTCGTCGTGTTGGATGATATGATGTTTTGATGCTATATCATCGCCTCCGAAGTCGTCAATAATAATCATTAAACACTTCAGAGCGACACCGGCATCAATATCCCGGTTCAATGCGGTTACTTTCCCTCTGCCTTCTGGCGCTCGGCCGCACGCAATGTCGGCGCGATTTTATGACGCTCCAAAATGCAGTTTCAGGCATAATGGAAAAGATATTTCAGACGAGGGCAGCATTTTGACGGATCGTACTCAATCCGTGCAGCGTTGGTTACCCATTTTACTGATTGCTGTTGCATTGATTTGGATATTGCAGGATTTTTGGTCAGCCTTGGCCTGGTCGGCGGTGCTTTCTGTGGTTTTCTGGCCTTTTGTGGCGCGCATACCGGGGCGATGGCGACCTTTGGGCGCATTGTTTTTTGCACTGACTGCGGCCAGTTTGATTCTTTTGCCGCTGGCCTTTGTGATTTTAGAAATGCTGCGCGGTCTGCATTTGCTCGGGCCATGGATTTCTGGGGAAGAACTATCGCACTGGGCTTTACCCGCCTGGATGAGTCAGCATTTGCCGCTGATTTTACTGGATCCGTTGCGGCATTTGTGGCGCGTTGCTACGGGTTGGCTTGGCGCATTTTTACCAGGAATCAGTGCAAAAAGTGTTCTTTTGGCCCCGCATTTTACGGGATTGCAGGTTCTTAGTGGCTCGGATGCGTTGCTGGCGCATGGGCAAATGGTGCTGAATGTTCTTGGGGGTGCCGAAGATACGGCTTTTAATGCCAGTCTGGCGTTGCTGCTCCTGTTTTTCTTTCTGTTGCATGGCGAAACGTTGGCTCAGGGACTGGCCGAACGGGTGACCGGACTGGCTGGTGCTGAAGTGTGGAAAGTCGTTTCCCGTGGTCTCGATATTTTGCGAGGCACTTTCTGGAGTGTCGTGATTACCGGTTTGTTTGAAGCGCTGTTGTTTTGGGCCTTATATGCCGCCTGCGGAGTACCACATGCCTTGATCTGGGGGACGGTATCCGGGGTGTTTTCCGTGATTCCCTTTGGTGCTTCGGCAGTATTTACCGGGGTGACCTTATGGGTCTGGTTGGCCGCATCTGAACCGCTGCTGGCCTTGGTGATATTTATTGCCGGTAACATTATTACCACCTTGGCAGATAATTTATTGAAACCGTTACTCATCGGTGGTCGTTCAAGAATGCCTTTCATGCTGATTTTTATGGGACTTATTGGGGGGCTTTCGGTGCTGGGTATTTTGGGCATTTTTGTGGGCCCGATGCTGATGGGCATGTTGATGGCCTGGTGGCAGGGGTGGAAGCGTGATGACGCAGAGCAATCGAGCTGATATGCAGGACATAAAACCAGACACTACCGATAACGAAAAGAATTTTCAGCTGGATTGGTCGGCGTGGCTGATGTTTGTAGCTATTCTGTCCTCCATTTTTCTCGCGGCGATGGATCAGACTGTTGTTTCGACCGCCTTGCCGACTATTGCTCGTGACCTGAATGGCTTGGCTAAATTGCCCTGGATTGTCACGGCTTATCTGCTGACCTCCACGGTCTGTTTGCCGGTGTATGGCAAACTCGGTGACTTGCTGGGTCGCAAATATTTGCTGCAATCCGCTGTGTTATTATTTCTGGCCGGGTCAGCCCTTTCGGGATTGGCCCAAAATATTGATGAACTCATCCTGTTTCGTGCCTTACAGGGTATTGGTGGTGGCGGTTTACTGGTAACCGCCATTGCCTCTATTTCGGATTTTATACCGGTAACTCAAAGAAGCCGCTATCAGGGGCTAGTCGGTGCTGCTTTTGGTTTAGCTACTTTAATTGGCCCTTTTCTGGGTGGGTTTATTGTGGAGACGTTGAGCTGGCGCTGGATTTTTTATATTAATGTGCCCATTGGCATATTTGCCTTGCTGGTTATTGGCACCGCCTTTCCCAAACCTCTACGTACGGCTGAATGGATTATGGATGTCTGGGGGACCGTTTTGCTGATTACGGGATTAAGTGCGCTGGTATTATTTGCCAGCGTGGCAGGTCCGATATTGGCCTGGAATTCTCCCGAATTATGGTTGATTTTGGCGATAGGCTTGGGTAGTTTCGCCGGATTTTTCATCTTTGAAAAACACCATCCTCAACCATTGCTGCCACTGTCTTTTTTTAACTTCCGGACGTTTACCTTGAGTGTCATCCTGTCTTTTTTTGTGGGCCTGGCCATGTTGGGTTCCATCAGTTTTTTACCCATTTATCTCCAGGATGTTCGCCATTTTTCACCCACCATGTCGGGACTCGAATTGTTATATCTTTTGGTCGGAATGTTGTCCATGTCCATTATGGCCGGGCGGCGGATCAGCCATAAACAGCGCTATCGGGAGTTTCCCATTATCGGTGCGCTGCTGATCACGGTTTCTTTGGGTTGGCTTTCCAGACTCGGTGAGCAGACCCCGATGTGGCATATCGACGCTGCCTTGGTGTTGTTGGGCCTTGGTCTTGGCATGACCATGCAGGTATTGGTGTTGTCCGCACAATTGGCGATTCCGCATAAAAATCTCGGAGTGGCTACTTCGACGGTTACCTTGTTTCGCTCCATGGGCGGAACCTTGGGCGTAGCTGCATTTGGTGCCGTTTTTTCCGGATTAATGGCCGGTGTGGCGTCATCTGCTGAACACGCTGCCATGATTGTTCAGACCTTGCGTACAGATTTTCTGATAGCTGCCAGTTTTAGTCTGGCGGCATTTGTCGGTGCCTGGTTTCTGGAAGACATGCAAATTCTTTTGAAAAAACGTCAGAATTCATAAAACGAAACCGATGATATTTCCAACGTATTTTATCGAATCAATAGTTCCTCTGATGCAATCAGGTTGGCTAATGTGATCCCCGCAATGGCCAGTGTCGCGGTAGTCGGTGGTGCTGCCATGCATGCCGCCTGGAATGTCGGGATTCGTGGTGGTCCGGATCGCCGCAGGGCAACAGCTATGCTCCTTTTGAGCGCGGGTGGCATTGGCGTGATGATGCTTCCTTTTCTGATGCCGCCAGCATCTGCTTCGTGGTGGCATTTGGGTATTTCCATACTTTTGCATGTTTTGTATTTTAATCTAGTAGCCGAGACCTACCTGTTAGGTGAGGTCAGCCTGACTTATCCAGTAATGCGTGGTATGGCACCGGCGTTAGTGGCTATCATCGCTGTTTTCATATTTGGCCGCTACATGGACCAACTTGCTTGGGTTGGCCTGATGCTTATCAGTGGCGGTGTACTTTTACTCGCGCGCCGTAATGGCAAAAGCGGCGAATGGCATGCCATAGGCTTTGCTGTCTTAAATGCGCTGGTAATTGCTTTGTATACGATCAATGATGGCTTTGGGGTACGTTTGTCGCATTCACCCGTTGCTTATGCTCTCTGGACTTTTGTGTTGCCGGCAATACCCGCCGCGTTGATTTTGTTGCGCGGTAAAGTAAGAGCGCTCTGGCAGAGCCATGATGCTCTTGCAGCATGGTTAAAAGGTGCAGGAGGAGCGGTTTTTTCGGTAGCCGCTTATACCCTGGCTTTGTGGGCAATGACGCAAGCACCTATCAGTGCAGTGGCCGCCCTGCGCGAAACCAGTCTGCTTTTCGGATTGATTTTTGCTTGGTGGTTTCTTGCCGAACAGCCCGGAATGCGCAGAATTGCAGGTGCTGTGATTATTTTGCTGGGCGCTGTCCTGATAGAAATCGGTTAAGTTGGACAGCACAGAGATTTATCCTGCAGAGACTTTACTGGCTTTGGGTGCCTGTTCCCAAAGTGAGCGCAGCCTTTTGGTGAATCGTCCCTGGGGATAGTTGGCATGTAATATGGCCGCTGTGGTCCGTGCTTGCTGGTTCAAATCCAAATGCAGGTAGGATTTAGTTAAATAATAGAGCGCTTCTTGACGAGCCGGGCTGAGTTGATAATCAGTGATGACCCTGCTGCAGCGATTGGCGGAAGCCACATAAGCATCGCGAATATAATAAAACTTGCAGATATTCAGATTACGCTGGCCGAGAATGTCGATAATTTTGGCAATGTGTAGTCGGGCACTGACTGCGTATGGTGTCTTGGGAAAGGTTTTGGCCAGATAGGTGAACGTGTTTAATGCTTCATAGTCGGGAGTAGGGGTATATTCCGGACCCTCAATGCCTTCATATTCGGCAAGAGCCTTCAGATAATAAGCATAAACAACATGTGGATTTGCGGGATGTGCCTTGATAAAAGCCGAGGCCGCTGCCGCTGCCGCTTTGGAATCGCCAGACCGGTAATAAGCGTAGGCAGTATCCAGTTGGGACTGCTCTGAATAGGGGCCGTAGGGATATTCTGTCTGCAAATTTTCAAATTGCCGGATGGCTCGATCGTAATCGCCCCGATGCAGAGCTTCCTGGGCCGGTCTGAACATTTGCGCAACGGGTGCTACGTGTATGTGCTCGCCCTTTTTATCGGGTGTGCTGGCGCAACCGGACAAAGACAAGGTCATCAGCGCAGAAATAAAAAGAAATGAAGATAACGTGGTTTTGTAAGTACGAATGGTAAGCGGCGGCATCTCTGGTTCACTATTATTCAGGATCAACCAGTATGACGCCGACAATCTGCCAGAAGTTCCCCGGCTGCCTTAAATGGGTGCAGGCTCTTGGGCAGAAGCGGTTACCGGAACCATGGATTCAGCGGCATCAATGACGCCACGTTCGGTTTCGAGTACATCTCCCTTGGCGCGTTCCCGTTCTACCAGATTAATCAGACGCGCCACCTGAGCCGGTTTGACGGCCAGATATTCGGCAATGGCCTTCATGTCTTCTTTCAACTGTGCCTGAATGGAATTGATGCCTTCCCGGCGGTTGATGATGTCTTCAATGGCCTCACGGGCCTTGTGATCAAGTTCCAATGTTTTCCTCTGCAAATGGTGGATGGTAGTCGCGCAGCAGTTTATCACGATCTCATATTTGTGGACGCTGATCTTGGGGCGTGACGGGATCTTGTGCGCTGGCCGGTAGATACTGCACTTGCTGGACTGCGACAGTTTCCATAACTGAACTTGGGCCGGGCTGATAGTGCTTATCCTGATGGCCGAGCCAGACTCCGATGAATGCCCCGAAGACAATGATTCCCATGGTTTTAGTCCAGAGCTGCAGAGTAGAATGATGCGTAATCATGATAAGCCTCCTTACGGTTACTGTATATAAATACAGTAACCCGATAAAAAGGAAAATGCAAGCCTTTCTGATGACGCCAAGAACAACAGGCGAGGAACAACGGAGAAAAATGCACCCACGGTAACTGCTGTTTTTAGGATTATGGACTACAAACTTTTGAAGCAGTCGGTGCTGTGATCATTGACCATGCCGACAGCTTGCATATAGGCATACATGATGGTCGGACCGACGAAACGCATACCGCGTTTTTTGAGATCTTTGGATAGGTCATCCGATATTTCGTTACGGACGGGTACTTCAAGCATACTGCCGGGACGGTTGATCAGGGGTTGACCATCGACAAATCGCCAGACGTACGCATCAAAAGAGTCGAATTCTTTTTGAATGGTGAGGAAAATACGAGCGTTATCGCGTGCTGCATAGACTTTCAGGCGATTGCGGATAATTTCCGGGTTGTTTAAAAGCGTTTCCAGCTCTGTGTCCGGCATCCTGGCCACCGCTTCAGGGTCAAAGTGGTGAAAAGCCTGACGATACGCCGCCCGCTTTTTGAGGATTGTGTACCAATTTAGCCCGGCCTGGCTGCCTTCCAGAATGAGCATTTCAAAAAGTTGCCGGTCATCATGGACGGGAACACCCCATTCCAGATCGTGATATTGCACATAATCTGCTTTGTCGAGAGGTACCCACGCACAGCGTTGCATACAAAAATCCGTTCGGGGAGAAACAAACAGCATCGTCTCCCGCCGAACGGTTCGCGTCAAATGCCTTTAATGAGCGGCGATTTGTGCGCTTACTTCCGCTTTCTGACCATTGATGTTCAGTACTTGCAACTGATAAGGACCGGAACTGGTATTGATAAAGCCCGTACTGCTGACCGGCAGATGCAACATGGCTTCTGCACCCAGACCTGCCTTCAGGCCCAGAATTTTATCTGGAGCAATTTGCTGGTAGGCAAAATCATTGTGAATGTCTTTGGGGTTCAGGTGGGAAAGCTGCTTGCCATCCCAGGACTCTACAACTTTGCCATTATAATCCAGCAGACGGATGGCAATAATATGCGCCGGTACGGAAGCCGTTCCTGCATCAATATACATATGCACATCCACGCGACCATTGGGCAGAACCCGCACATCGGTCATTTTGACATGGTGGGCCTTCACGCCGGTAGGATCGCCATGGAAGGGGGTGATCACTGAGCCACGATAGTAAGAATAGGTGGCGACAATGAAAATAACCGCAATCCAGAACAGGGTCAGGGACAGCTTTTTGAAAGCGCCGTCAGACAGGGGCAGGGGTAAGCTGCCTCCCAGCCAGCGAAACCAGCCTTTCTGGGCCAAGGCCGGATTGCGTTTCATCATCCAGTTGTCAATGGAGTATGCACCACCGCCAACGAGGAGCAGGGTGATGCCCATGCCGAAGTTGGATGCCGCCATGGTCCATTCATCAATACAGGTAGCCCCTTGCCATCCGAACATCAGCATCAGTGAGAAAGAAAGACCCAGGGTTAAAAAAGCCGCGAGGCGGGTCATGAAGCCGGATAACAACATCAATCCGGAAATGAGTTCAACCGCGCTGAAAATGATGACTCCCGCATACAACAGGACAAAGTGGTGTAGTAAAAAGGCTATCAGATGATTCAAGCCAAGAATCGCTCCCGGCATGGCGGTTTGAAACTTATAGGCCATCCAGTGTCCGGCCGGATTGATTTTCTGGGGGCCATAAATGAAGCGGCGGGAGCCACCACCCCAGTAAATCCAGCCCTGGACAAAACGCACGGCGAGCATGCCAATGGCCAGTATGCGCCACGAATGTTGCGTGGCTTGATCGGTTGCTGCAGATTTCATGGTCGTTGCCATTCTTGACTCCTGTTAAGCCTTGTTGGCGTTGAATTGCGGGTTGACGTCCTTGACCGGTACGGCGTTGATCCAGTCCCACGAGTTACCCAGGTACATGGTGCCTCCGACAATGGTGGGATTCACGATGCCGAAGCGACCCCCGACATGATATTCGTGAACCATCTGCCCCGTTTTAGGCTGAATGGCATAAATATCCGGTCCGGTAGAAATATAGAGCATATTTTCATAGTACGTCGGTGCACCACGTCCTGCTCCGGCAGGACCAGGATTGGGTACGTGCCAGGTCCAAGCCACTTTACCGGTATGCAGATTCATGGCCTCATAGGTCGAGGTGACAGGAGAACCGACATAAACCATCCCATCATGAATCATGGGAACCCCGCCTTTGAATGCCGGAATCTTGGGGCCACGTCCCATATTGTTTGTCCACAGAACTTGTCCGGTATTGGCATTAAAAGCCCGAACCAGGGTTTCCATGGTGGGTTTGCCATCTACCATTTTGGGGTTGGCAACGGTGTCCATGACGACAATACCGTTATCCACAACGGGGGATACATCGCCCATGCCGGTGTTGACGGCACCGGGAATTTCACCCTTCCACAACACCTTGCCGTTATTGATATTCAGTGCATAAAGACCGGGGATGACGGACATGGAGACATAGACATGGTTTTTCCAGACTACGGGGCTGGACATGTTGGCTATGCCCCCTACATGGGTTTTCCAGATGGCCTTTCCATCTGTGGAGTGAATCCGGTAAATATTGCCGTCGCCGGTGCTGATGAAAAGCGAGTGGTCTGCATAGGCCGGGGTGGGCATGGCATCACCCTGGGTCTTGAAACTCCAGAGTAGCTTGCCATCTTTACGATCCAGGCAGAAAATCCCGTTATAGCTGATATCCTTGCCGCGTCCGGCCTGCTTGGGATGCTTGGAGTACTCCATGACATTGGCAAAATTGAAAGACACGCTACCCGCTGATAGATATACCTTTTTGCCGACGACCAGAGGATTACCCATGAGGGTATTGGCTACCGGGCTGCTCCGCCAGATCAGCTTGCCAGTTTGAGCATTGACGGCGTAAGCGAACATATCATCGCTTTCCGCATACACGACCCCTTTGACCACCGAAACGCCCAGAGCATTTCCATAAAACTGGGTTTGTACCGGGAGTGCTTCCTTGATGCCATCCACTTTTTCGCCGTAGGGATGGTTATCATTGAGCGGCCAGGCCCGGGCTTCAGGAAAATTCCAGCGGACGCCATCACGAATCCAACGGGGCGCGTTGTGCGCAACAGGGAATCCGGCATTGTGCTGAGGGTTTCCATAGGCGTGGGTCCACTCTGAAGGACCGACCTGATCATTGGCCTGTGGCGCATTTTGCGGTAAATATAGCGTCGCAAAGGGACTTTGGGGGTCCAGGGTATTGTTAATGGGATCCTGGGGAACCTGATTGGTCTGCGCCCAGGCGGTCCCGGAAATCAAGATGCTGACTGCTGACCATATGACTATCTTGCGGAATTTCATCACTTCTCCTCGCGCGTTGAAAATGTGAAACAACCTCGCTGTAAATTCTCTCATGAGGTGTGCTGAATAATTAGAAAATTCTAATTTGTTAATGAATAATTCAGTATCATCATTGAGTTACTGAACCCTAAACCTCTCGATATAAGATATCAATAATATAAATGTAAAAAATTGAAACATGGTTACATATGATTACACTTGATATCTTAAAAATAATTTAACGATGGTGTTTTTTGTGAATTAAAAAAAGGGGTCTTCTTTTGAAGAAAATATGCAAATAAAAAAGCATCACCTTCGGTGGATTAGAAGGTGATGCCATGACCGTTGAACAAAAGGGTCAGTGGGTTTATCAGCCTGCCAGGGCGAGCATTAACTGGTTGAGACGGGCCACAAAACCAGCAGGATCATCCAGTTGTCCGCCCTCGCTCAAAATCGCCTGATCCAGTAACAGAGATGACCACTCCGCAAAGCGTGACGCATCTTTTTCACTTTCTATGCGGGTTAACATAGGATGGGTAGGGTTGATTTCCAGGGTGGGCTTGGTACTGGGTACTTCGTGTCCAGCCTGCTTCAACAATTGCTGCATATACAGGGCCATGTCCCGTTCGCCCAGGACCATGCAAGCAGGAGAACTGGTCAGCCGGTGGGAAACCCGAACCGCTTCAACCCGATCACCCAGCGCATTTTTGATACGCTCCACCAGACCTTCTGCGGTTTTCTCGATTTCTTCCTGAGATTTGCGTTCTTCTTCGGTTTCAATGCTACCCAGATCAAGCGTGCCTTTGGCTACAGAGCTCAGTCCCTTGCCTTCAAATTCATGCAGGTGGCTGGTCAACCATTCATCCACACGGTCACTGAGCAGTAATACTTCAATACCTTTTTTACGGAGAAGTTCCAGCTGCGGGCTGTTTTTGGCAGCAATAAAAGTATCCGCAGTAATGTAATATATTTTGTCCTGACCTTCGCGCATACGGCCAATATAATCAGCCAGGGAAACATTCTGGGTTTCAGTGTCTGAATGGGTGCTCGCAAAACGTAATAATTTCGCGATTTGTTCGCGATTGGCAAAATCTTCACCAGGACCTTCTTTCAGTGCCCGTCCAAACTCATTCCAGAAGTTTTGATATTTTTCGGGTTCTTTTTCAGCCATTTCTTCCAAAAGGCCCAGTACCCGTTTGATGGAGCCCGAGCGCATCTGGTCAATGACCCGGTTGCCCTGAAGAATTTCGCGGGAAACATTCAGGGGGAGATCGCTGGAATCAATGACGCCGCGTACAAAGCGCAAATAACGGGGCAGAATCTGGTGTTCGGTATCATCCATGATGAAAACGCGCTGCACGTAAAGCTTGATGCCGTGCGTTTGATTGGGTTCCCAAAGATCAAAAGGCGCCTTGCCGGGAATGTAGAGCAGAGAAGTATATTCGAGGCGACCTTCCACCCGGTTATGCGCCCAGGCCAGTGGATCAGCATAGTCATGGCTGACGTACTGATAAAATTCCTTGTATTCCGCATCACTGATTTCAGACTTGGAACGTTGCCAAAGTGCAGAGGCTTTATTGACAGTCTCCCAGCTATCGCCGGGCTTACCATCTTCGCCCGCTTTACGCATCAGAATGGGTAGGGGAATATGGTCTGAGTATTTGTTGATAATGCCGCGCAAGCGCCAGAGATTCAGCAGGTCCTGGCGTTCATCTTCGCGGATGTGCAGCACTATCTCGGTACCGCGCTCTGGCAAATCGACGGTTTCGAGGGTGTAGGCACCTGTCCCATCAGACTCCCAGCGCACACCATGTTCTACTTCCATGCCGGCTCGACGGGTACTCAGCGTTACGCGGTCGGCGACAATAAAGGCAGAATAAAAACCGACGCCAAATTGACCAATCAGTTTGGCATCCTTGCTTTGATCGCCACTCAGTCTCTCAAAAAATTCTTTGGTTCCCGACTTGGCAATGGTTCCAATATTGGCAATGACCTCGTCGCGGTTCATCCCGATGCCATTATCGCGGACAGTTAAGGTGCCTTGTTCGGCATCAAAATCTACCTCCACTTTCAGTTCGCTGTCTCCCGCAACCAGACTGGGATCCGCCAAGGCTTCAAAGCGCAGTTTGTCACAGGCATCAGAGGCGTTGGAAATCAGTTCACGCAGAAAAATCTCTTTGTTTGAATACAGAGAATGAATCATCAGATGCATCAGCTGATTGATTTCAGTCTGAAATTGTAGAGTTTCCTTGTTGGTGGTCATTATCTCTCCTTCGTATAGACAAGTAGTCTGAGCAGCTATCATTTCAATAGACAGACTGGAAGTGGGGCCTGCTTCATCGAGAATCAAGAGTACTTATAGACTGTTCTGCCGGGGCTATGGACTTTACGCATTGAGCTTGCCGCCTCGACAGGCATAGGGCCATCCTCTAATATTGATGAAATCTCTCAACATTGTAGGTTGTTTATGTCAGATCCAGTCCTGTTGACGGCTATTGATGGATCACAAAATGCCTTGCTGGCGGCTGCTGTGGCGGCGCGGTTTTCACGTCTTCTTGGAGCACGTCTCGGGCTGGTGACTTCCCTGCATGTGGCCAAGGATCCACTGGGTTTTGGCGGGGGACTGTTTTCTCGTGACCTGACGGATCGACTACTGGCAGAAGCCCGTCTTGAGGCGGAGAGTAATCTGCGCGCTGTTGCCGAACGTATCGAAGAACATTGTGATATTGGGCTGCCAGAATATTTTCTGCTGGAAGGGGATCCCGAACAGGAAATTCCGCATCTGGTCCAGAGTCTTCCGGAAACAATCATGGTGGTGGTAGGGCAGCGTGGTTTTGGCACGGAAAGTAAACCGCGAGGGTTACCCCATCTTCTGGGGGGACTCGGTGCAAAACTGAGTCTGGCATTGGCGGTTCCGGTATTGCTGGTGCCGCCTGATACGAACATCGATCAACTGTGTTCTGCGGTGTTTTGTTCCGATCCGTCGCAGGGAGACCGCTGAGTGGAATTGTTCCTGCCTATCGCGCATATGGACGTGAATATCTGGCTGATTGTCAGCTTTGGTTTGGCGGTGGGTTTCCTGTCAGGATTGACCGGAGTGGGTGGAGGTATTTTGATTACGCCTCTGCTGATTTTTATCGGGGTCCCGCCGCTGGTTGCCGTGGGTACCGGGGCGGCCCAGATTGTCGGTGGGTCGGCCATTGGCAGTTATGCACACTGGCGCATGGGTAATGTCGATATGCGCATGGCTTTTGTCCTGTTGGCAGGGAGCTGGACGGGGGGGCTGATCGGTGTACACATTGCCCGGATTCTGGAAGCGGGTGGCCACTTCAGTCTGGTGGTGACTTTTCTATATGTCATTTTGCTGGGTGTCATCGGTACTTCCATGTTGATTGAATCGCTGCTGGCTTTGCGTGGTCGGCATGGGCATGCATCCCAAAAAAACCGGACAAAAAATCAGTCCATTCTGCAGCGCCTTCCGGGACAAATGGATTTTCCGGTTTCAGGGCTGCGTCTTTCCTTTCTGACCCCGGTTTTACTGGGTTTTGGCGTGGGCTTGCTTACCGCGCTGATGGGGGTTGGAGGTGGTTTTGTGATGGTGCCCATCATGCTTTATGTATTGAAAATGCCCACCAAGGTGGTAGTAGGTACCTCATTGTTTCAATTGCTGTTTACCACGGCTGAAGTAGGTATTTTGCAGGCGGGAATGAATCATGCCGTAGACCCTTATCTGGCTCTGGCTTTGGTTTTAGGTTCTATTTTCGGCACGCAATTCGGGGCGCGGGCCGGAGCGCATATGAAGGGGGAACAGCTGCGTCTGGTGCTGGCCCTGGTGGTCGTGGGAGTGGCTATCAAGATGGGGTTGGGATTATTTATTGCGCCCGAACACATTTTCAGCATGGCGCGGGTTGTTTAGATGCTTTATCTGCGCCTGATGCTCATGCTGCTGACTATGGGTGCTGCCATGCTGGCCGAAGCGTCTACGCCCCTGGTGGTGGCTACCAGTACGGATAAGGTGAACGTGACCAGCCATTTTGTCGGGGAAAATCTGCTGGTGTATGGTGCCATCACGGGTCCGGGGCAGGTCATTGTCATACTGCGTTCGCCCGACAGCACTGAAGCCATGCAGCAAAAAACCCGAACCGGACCAATCTGGCTGAATGGTGCAAAGGTAACGGTGACCAAGGCTCCGGGTATCTGGCAGCGGCTTTCTTCGGCCCCGGTCAGGCACATTCTGCCTGATGATACCCTGCAGAAACTGGGATTAACCCTGTCTTCGCTGGTAGATAAAGCCCGTTTTGATCCCGAACCCGATCATTTGGATACCTGGCAAAGAGCCTTTCTGGATGAGAAAATTCGCTACCGCAATTACGTGGTGGATCCCGCTGGGGTCACTCTGAAGCAGGGGTTATTTTCGGCGAAAATCAGGCTGCCGGCGTCATTGCCTCTGGGTCATTATCAATTGCTGACTTATTTGGTCCGGCAGCAACAGGTGGTTGCAGTCCGCAAGCAGCAGATTGATGTCCGCCAGGTCGGTTTTCAAGCGTGGATTGCCCGTTTTGCCAGAGAGAACAGCTGGGTCTATGGCATTGTTCTGACTATTATTCTGGCAGGATTGGGCTTTGCTCTGGGTATCCTCATGCGTCGCCGTTCAGCTTAATGCTTCAGCCTAAAACGGCAACTGCCGTTTTTAGGGTCAGTTGTCTGCATGTTTTTGCGCCAGAAAAGCCACGCCATCCAGTACCTGATAAAAGTCGTGGGCGAAATAATCCGGCTGAATATCGTTGTAGGATTTGGCCCCCTGGTTGGAATCTACAAAAATGGTTTTCATCCCGGCCTGCTGCGCGCCATAAATATCCCGAAACATGTCGTTACCCACATAAATGGCCTGATGTGGCGCTACTTCGAGTTGTTCGGCAGCCATTTGAAATAATCGGGAATCAGGCTTGCGATATCCGTAATCACCGGAAATGATGCGAATGTCGAAATACTTTTTGATATTCAATGCGCGCATTTCGGGCAGAGCAAAACAGCGTTGGGCATCGGAAATGAGGGCAAGCTGGTACTGTTCCTGCAAGCTTTTGAGCGTTCTTTTGACGCCTTCATAACGTTCCAGGCGGGTTCTGGAAATGCCACGATGCAGCCGCGCCAGTTCCTTGGCCAATTTTTCCCTGCCATTCAGTGGCTTGCTGTTTTCCTGAATAAGAATGGTATGCCAGATGGCTTCTACATCAATTTCCGGATAGCGTTCGGTGGATTGGCGTTTGCGTTCTTTCATGACGGCGAAATAGCGTTCGCGCACTTCCCGACGATTCATGAAAACCCGGTGATACGTCAGATAATGAGAAATTCCTCGATAAATTTCCTCCATGTCTTCATTGGTTTCTATGTTGATCAATGTGCCATACAAGTCAAAACAGACAGCGCGAATAGACATGAGATTACCTCCTTAGAACAGAGAGTGCAGCATGAACCAGAATTTGACTGTAACGCCAGTCCAACCAGGAATTACGGGCGATGCGTAACAAAGTCATGCCCATGTAAAAGGGAATTCTCCGGGTGATGGCTGCAAATGCCGCCTGTCGGTCGGGGAAATGGGTGCTGTATTCCCAGAGAAAATGACCGATGAAGGGCTCGGCCTGCTCACCATGATGGTTGTTGCGCAGGAAATGGTGTTTGATTTCACCGGCAATCATGCCCAGGTCGTAGACGCGGTCAGCGCGCTTCATGCGCTCGAAATCAATGGCAATAATGGTTCTGGGGTGCGCAAACAAAAAATTGGATGGAGTGGCATCGCCATGAATCAAAACCGCCTGATCGCTCCACATACAGGGAGACTTCTGCCACTGATCGCGAAATCCATAAACTTCGCGCATTTGTGCTTCGGTAATGCGGTGGCGACGCTGCAGACGCGCCACGATTTTATCAAAGTAGGGAAACTGGGTATGAAAGTGAACTGTCTCAGCGCCGGCCGTGTGGTTATGTAACTTGGCCAGAAACCAGGCGAGATCAGTGAGACGGGCATAAAGCAAATCTTCATGGTGTTCAGCAAGACTCTGACTCATAACACTCGATAATGATTGACCGGGACAATATTCTTCCACGACCAGACTATTCATGTGGCGGGCGATGCCAAAAGCCTGAGGAATATGAAAATGCTTATGATTAAGACCGATGTTGCGCAAATAATGCAGATTTTGCCATTCATTCCAGGCTCTTTCCCAGGCGTTTTGAGGATCTTTACCCGGACGCTGAAAAAATTTCCCGATCACCTTTTGCTGAGAATGAGTTTCTTCATACAGAAATACTTCATTGGAAGCAGGAAACTGAAATACCCGAAAATTGCGGACCTGATCATTTGGCAGTATTTGCGGATATACATCATCGCGTAAATAGGCAAAAAGTGGATCCTGAGGATTCAGTCGTCCGAGATATTTCACAATATCTGCTCCATTCTATTGCTCTTACAGTTCATGGCGGTGGCTCCTGAAGGGCGGGATGCAGCTCTATGTGTTCAATAGTCCAGCCTGGTTCCAGTCTTGCCAGGGTTGGGGCGATGTTGTCCATGATCTGACGACCCAGATCTTTCTGTACCGTCGGTGAATGTGAAACCTGATTCAAATCTGGAAAGGCCATGAAGGGATTGGCAATCAGGCTCTCAAAATGGTTTTGGGCGTCATGTAGAGGCTGCCAGGGTCCGTGCCCGTGAAGGATGGCAACAGGATGAATGGTCAATGCTTTTTCAGAACCATCAGCACTGCGCACCATCACCCCGAAAGAACCCAAGTCCAGAGTTTTTTTCATCGGCCTGGGGATATTTGTTTTTTCGGGTACCGGTTTTTCAGGAGTTGGACTGACGGCTTGCGTGGATAGCGGAATATTGAGGGCAATGCCAATGACAATGGCTGTGCTTATCAGCGCGATAATGACCACCAGAATCCAGGTTTTTTTCCTGGAAGGGGCGGGTTTGCGTGGGGCCAATGTTCATCACTCCTTTGCGGAATACCCGGATGTTCCAGGCTATCAACTGATTTGTATCATGGTCTGCGGCCTGAGACCAAACCAGACAATACGACGTGCAGCCTAAAGTTGCTGAAAAGTCCCCAGGTCAACCGTAGTTTTTAGTTTTAAGCCTGTATTTATCGTTTCTTTTGGCCCCCCTCAATGATCTGCACGATGGGTATGACATGAAGGGCTATGAACAGTCCTGCGCTGTGTCTGGCTTGGGTAACTGAGACCAGTTACACTGATTCAGGATAATAGTCGCCAAAAAACACTCAGTGCGTGGAGAACCATGATTCCAGAAACTGCCGTTTTGTTACTGTTCGTGGTTGCCTCATTACTTTCGTTAATCGCCAACCGTTTACATTTACCTTATACCGTGGCCCTGGTGCTTGGCGGCCTGGCGTTGGGTGCGTTGCATCTTTTTCATACCCCGGTACTTACCCATGACCTCGTTTTCAATCTTTTTTTGCCCGGTTTGATTTTTGAGTCAGCCTATCATCTTTCTGCCAGTGCGATGTGGCGGGATCGTCTGGCCATTTTTGGTTTGGCTGTACCCGGTGTGTTCCTGTCTATGGTAGTTACTGCCTATGTATTTCTTTGGGCTTCTGAATACTTGCCGCACCTTTCCGGTGCTGTCATCCCTCTGGCCGTAGCCTTGGTGTTCGGTGCGGCTGTAGCCGCTACGGATCCAATTTCCGTAGTGGCCATTTTCCGCAAGTTGATGGCACCAGAACGGCTGACCTTCATGATTGAAAGCGAAAGTCTTCTCAATGATGGAACCGCCATAGTTTTTTTTAGTCTGTTTCTGACCCTTGCCGAGGGAAAATCCATCTCCATCACCCATCTGGGCATTGATTTTGTCAGTGAAGTTGGCGGAGGGGCGCTGCTGGGTTTGATCGTCGGCTGGCTCAGCTCGGAAATCATCAAACGTATTGGCGATGGAATGGTCGAAATCACCATCACTATTTTGGCCGCTTATGGCAGCTTTCTGCTGGCAACCCAGTTGGGTTACTCGGGTGTGATTGCCACAGTCGTCGCGGGACTGATATGTGGGAACTACGGGGCGCAAAAAGGCATGACGGCATCTGTCCGGATGGCTGTCAATACCTTCTGGGAATATATAGGTTTTGCACTAAATTCCCTGATTTTCCTGCTGGTCGGTTTGACCATTAATCTGCTGGATTTAATGCATATCTGGGCGCTTGTGCTGGCAGCCTATGTCGCTGTAACCATTGCCCGAGCTGCCGTGGTCTATGGTATGGGCGCGTTGTTGAGCCGGACCCGCGCAAAAATCCCTCTGAATTGGAATTTTGTACTGATGTGGGGAGGGATTCGTGGAGCCCTTTCTATGGTTTTGGCGCTCAGTCTGCCTGCTGGCCTTCCACACCGGGAGTTGCTCATTAATCTGGTGTTTGGAGTGGTATTATTAACAATCCTCGTGCAGGGATTAAGTATTTCTCCCTTGGCCAGAATGTTGAAGGTGCTGGGCAAAAGCGGGGCAGATCAAAATACGGAAATACAGCGCCTACGGATTTTTTTAGCAAAGTCTGATCTGCTTGAACTCAAAAAGCTGGGAGAGGAGGGGCTTCGGGATCAGCGCGCTCTGAATGTATTGAAAGTCGCCCTTGAAGAAGAGCAGAAAGAAGCTACAGAACAATTACGGCAACTGGACAAACCGGACAACAACATTATGCAAGGCGATTTTGTGCGCTTGTATCGTCGCATTCTCCTTGCCCGTAAGGAAAAAATAAATCAAGCACAGAGAGAAGGATTGTTGAATGAAATCAGTGCAGAACAATTACTTGTCGATATTGATGCGCAGTTGCTGGAAATAGCTTCTCAACCGGAAACAGTATTTGCGCGGATGTCTGTTGTGAAGGAGGAAAGCTCAGTTGCGTGAAGAGTTTTTCGCAATATCGGTAGACGCCCTGCTTATTGCTGCCGGCTATTGCGCCAGGCCAGCCAGAGCAGTGGGATCGCCCATAGGGCGGAAAAAGTATAAATCTGATTCAGTGAAATGAAATGTTGCAGTGGTCCCAGTCCGGTAGAGCCGATGCCTTCGCCAATCATCAGCGCTCCAACCAATAGTCCAGCCATTTGCGTACCTTCCTTGCCGTGTGCGGCCACTCCGAAAGCCATGCTGTAGGGGTAGTATATACCGCAAGCTGCACCGGCGAGGGCAAATGCCAGTAACAGCGCCGTTGCACTGAGCAGATGGGGGATGATGATAAAGCAGGCTGCCATACCGATAGGCGCCAGGCGATAAACCCAGCGTCGGGAAAGAAAGCGGTCGGGAATACTGCCCAAAATGAACCGGGCAACGGTCATGCCTCCCCAGAACAGTGACAGGGCCAGGGCGCCGGTCGCGGCGGGAAGATGGCGGTCGACACTGACCAAAACATTGGCCCAGCTGCCAAAGCTGCCTTCACAGATCGCATAAATCACTACTGCAAAAGCGAAGGGCATCATGGAGCGTCTCCAGGCACGTAAGCCGCCCAGTTCGTGCGTATCTGTATCCTCCGCGAGTGGAAATAAGAGTAGAACGAACCAAAGCAAAAGAATGAGGGCAGGCCAGGCCACCCAGCTCAACCAGCTTTGTGCGCCAGTCAGAATCATGGGCGATACGGCAGTTGCTCCGCCAATGACGGCATTCAGAATGGTGACGGCCGCCGCCGCAGCGCCCGCAAAGAGGAGCGACGCAGCCCGATTGATGGCAGCATTAGTCAAGCCGAACCCGATACCGAGCATCAGTGTTTCAGCCAGCAGTAACAGCACAACGAACAGCCCGGAACTGAAAAAAGCCGCTACCAGAAAAGCCATGGCAACGGCATTGATAAGGGCTCCCAGACGAAACAGCCCCTTGCTGCCCAGGCGTTTATGAATGGCCCCCGCACTCAAAGCCGCCAATATGGCGCCGATGATTTCCGGAAAATACAACATGCCGTAAGTGGCATTACTCATATCGTAAGGTGCGCTGCGCAGGGTGGTACCCAGTGCTGGAATCAGCACAAAAGCAGCTCCCTGCAAAAAACCGGCAATATAAACGGCACTGAGCCCGCGTTTCACAGGCCGCCTTTGGCGTGCTGAATAATATGCGCACTGACACGCAAGGCATTGGCCATGATGGTCAGTGAGGGATTGACCGCACTAATCGAGGGCATAAAGCTGGCATCCACCACATACAAATTGTCCAGATCATGCGCCTTGCAATGAGGATCAAGAACATTGTCGGCAGGATCTTCGCCAAAGCGGCAGGTTCCGACCTGATGGGCGGTGGCAGAAATATCCATGGCCTGAAAAAATACGCCCATGAACCCGGCCTTCTGCAGAATCTCCCGCCATTTCTGGCAGAGGCGGCGATGACTTTCGCGGTTTTTGGGGTTCCAGGCCAGACAAATGTTGCCATCGGTATCCAGAGTCACCCGGTTGTCGGGATCAGGCAGGTCTTCGGTGGTCAGCCACCAATCTACGGAATGACTGGCCGTCCAGGCGCTGATGGGAATCGGCATGAGCGGCCGCTGCGCATGGAGCAGGGCCGGTGTGACCTTTCCCAGCCCCTGAATATGCCCCAGTGGATAAGGATAGTCCGGGTCTCCGGAGTCTTCATAAAAATCGTTCAAAGCCAGGGTTTTCTGAAAAATGCTGCGATTTTCCCGACCCGGTTTAATAGCCATGCAGGCGCTATTGAGATGGCACATATAATTGCGCCCAACCTGATCACTATGGTTAGCCAGTCCGGAAGGATATTTTTCCGATGCAGAAGCCAGCAGGAGAGCCGCACTATTGACCGCTCCTGCAGCCAAAACCACCAGCCGGGCCGTAAAGCTTCCCTGATCAGTCTCGACAGATTCCACCGTTTTGCCATTTTTACCATGGATCAGACGGCGCACCCGATGGCCGGTCAGCATCCGGACATTACTGTGTTGCAATGCGGGGCGGACACCGCACAGTTCCGCATCACCCTTGGCATGGAGCATACAGGGAAAGCCATCACAAGTCGGGCAGCGCACGCAGGGGCTTTGTTCAGGTTCATCGGCCAAACGGTGGAGTGCCAGGGGCAGGGGAAAGGGGTGATAGCCCATCTCGCGCAGAGCCTTATCCACCAAAGCGATATCTTCATCATGGGGAAACGGGGGGTAGGGATAAGCTTTGCGGGGGGCTTCAGTAGGATCGGCACCGGCCTCGCCGTGCGTGAAATACCAGGATTCGGCCTCATCATAAAAGGGTGCCAGATCATTATACGTGATGGGCCAGGCTCGGGTATCGCCACCCTGATGCTGGCGAAGCGCAAAATCCTTGGCGCGGCGACGTAAAACGGCTGCCCCGTAAAACTTGGTGTTGCCACCGACATGATAGCCGGTGACCGGTGAGAAGGCTTTGCCGTCCTGATCATGCCACTGTTCATCGGTATGATAGCGGTGTTCACCGAAAACTGTCTGGGGATCCCAGTTTCCCCATTCACGGGGTAAATAATCGCCGCGTTCAAGAATCAGAATTTGTAAACCAGAGTCCGCCAGGGCACGGGCCAGTGTTCCGCCACCCGCACCGCTGCCGATAATAATGACATCGGCATCCATAGTGTCATCCTCCGTGGCGGAAATCCGGATAAATCAACATGCCCCCATCTACAGCAAGGGTGGTGCCGGTGATGTAACTGGCGAGATCACTCGCCAGAAAAGCCACGACATTACCAATTTCCCGGGGCTTGCCGAGGCGACCCATGGAGATTTTTTTGTCGAGATCTTTCAACGACTGAGGATCGCTCCACACCGATTCGTTGATGGGTGTTTGAATGGCACCCGGGGCAAGGGCCACCACGCGAATGCCTTTGTCTGCGGTTTCCTGGGCCAGGGTTTTGGTGAACATGGATAATCCCGCCTTGGCGCTGGTGTAGGCACTATAGCCTTCCCAGGGAATGAATTCGTGCACCGAAGTAATATTGATGATGACCCCGCCCTGGAGTTTTTCCATGCGCGGAATGGCTGCCCGGGCACAATAATAAGGACCGAGCAGATCAACGCTCAGTACTTTCTCCCAGATTTGCGGGTCATCATCTCCCACCAGGGCACGCGGCCCGTCCATACCAGCATTGTTGACCAGAATATCCAGGCCCCCAAAAGCCTGCTCGATTTGCTGTACCAGTTTTTCCACTGCGGCCGGATCAGAGATGTCGGCCTGGAATGATTGCGCTTTGCCGCCTGCCTTGTTGATGCTGTCGACCACGGCATAGGCCTCATCCTTGCCCTTGCGATAATGGACCGCCACTTCTGCGCCCGCTGCCGCCAGAGTTTCCGCAATAGCTCGTCCCAATCCACCACTGGCACCGGTGACTAAGGCCCGTCGTCCCTGCAAATCAAGATGAATCATGCCAAAGCTCCTGTAATATCCAGATGAAAATTTTCTCCAATCCAGTCTCCGCTTTCCTGCCAACGGATGGTGAACTGAACACTTTCTCCCTCGCTTAACGGTTTCAGGGGTAAAATGGCTACATGGCCCAGTTCCCAGTCTTCCGAGTGGAGATCTTGCACATCCTGCCAGCCGTTAATACCCCAATGAACCGTAAAAGGAGCGCGAAGCAGCACACGTAACTCCTGACCTGCCGGTAATTGCCGGGGCCTTTGCCGCAAGCGCCAAAGGCGGTAGTCAATATCCGGTTTTTTCCCTTGATAGCGTTTCCAGGTGGCTGCAGGCCGGTCTACGGGCTCCCCTTTTATGAAGCTGTGACACAGTTTGATATATTCACCGTGGGCCCAAACCAGTGGCATGGCGGAACCACTGGGGTGGCCCGGTTCCAGGCCTTTTTCCGGAATCGGGTCGGCTTCCCAGATTTGTTCGGGGAGTAGGCCACCTTTCCCGGTCATGGCGGCCATGGCTTCAATGTAGGGCAGGGCGCTTTCTCCAGCGGCCAGCGCGTAATGGCCGCGCTCTCCAACCAGCAATGGCCAGCCACGACCAATACCGGTGCCATCAAAAGGGCTGCCATCCTGGTGTTCTCCGTAGCCATCGCCATTATAACGATGCCATACCGGACCACTGGGGGTGTCGGTTTTGAGCAGGGCATCCATCACCCTGACGGAGGCAACAATGTGAGGATCTGCTGCGCTGCGCAGTCCATAACGCACCAGTTGCAGAAAATCATTGGCTACCTGCTCGCTGGCGGGAAGATGCGGATCATGCGCCCGGTTTTTGATCAACACCCACTCATCTTTGGCGCCATCCTGAACCAGCACATCTTCCGGCGTAATCCGCACAAAATAACCGGGTACCTGATACTGTCTGGCCAGATCCGTATCCTTGACAAAGGTCCAGTCTTCCAGCCGTGCATTCCAGTAGTCCGCCAGCATCAGTGCACATTCAGCGGTTTTACCGCCCATTAATTCGGCACCTTCTACCAGCGCTGCAATGGCGACTGCCAGCGTAAAAGTATTGACCCCGCCATCTTCTTCCCAGCGATCCTGTCCGGTTACCGGGCCTTCGTGGGCAATAAAGTGCAGGGCACGCTGGACCATATCGGTTACGGCAATGTCTTCCAAGGCGTCATGCTGGCGGAGCAGCGCGGCCAGTAAAACGGGAAACCCGGTTTCATCCAGTTGGACACCTTGCCAAAATGGTTTGCCACCGAGCCACTGGTTTTGCAACCAATGACCATCAGTCTGCTGGGTGCTGATGAGATAAGTCAGCACCTGTCGGGCTTCTTGGGTAGCCCCCATGGCGACCAGGGCTCCGGCGCTTTCGACCAGGTCCCGGGACCAGACCAGATGATAGCCGCCGCGACTGGTACTGGCTTCACCCCAAGGCACCGAAAGGCTGGCGACCAGCGCGCCGGGAAAAGTCCGGTCTTCATGGACCTTCAGAATATTTTTGGAACGGGCATAAAGAGTTTTGGCCGTATTGGGAAGTTTGCTGGCGAAATTGCGGGGGCGGGGATGCTTTTTGTGCCAGGCCTGCCACAAATCCGTATAACTGGATGACGTGGCCTGGAAACCATTCGCCAGCGCGCTCCAGGCATTGGTCGCGGCGGCTTCTTTGCTGGAGCCCAGTCCTAAAGCCAGAGTACCCTGACGGGGCATTTGTCCGGCCAGGGCAACTTCACCGGGTCCGGCTTCCCCGTATTCCCAGAGCATGCGTCCATGCTCATGAAAATCCTGCCACAAGTCGCTGGCGCCGACTTCCCCAACGCTGCAGCGTTCCAGCGCCGCGTAACCGGCGGCATTCCGGCAGGCGAGAGCCAGTCCGAACGGACCCTGTTCTGCCCACAGTACCTTGCGACCTTCCCAGTTACCGACCCAGGCCCGATTGTTTTCGGCATCTTCCCCGAGTCGCGCTGAACACAACAGATAGGGGCGGAGACTGGAATCTCCTTCCAGCTGAAAATCGATGAGCAGCACATCGCGGTCAGGATCAGCACAGACCTTGATGGTAAAGTCAAAACGCGCGTGATGATGGCGGATGATCGGTAGCGGTACCTGCGGATCATCCAGTTCCAGAGCCGGCTCTGGCAGGGTTTTCAGTTCCTGCCAAAAGCCTTGATCATCGGCAATGATAAATCCGAGATCACGCACCTGCGGAATATCAATGCGCGGATAAAACACTTCGGTAATGATGCCACTGCCGGTGGTGAACCACAGCTTGCTGGTGCCCAGTGCTGTCCCTACACAGGACTTCCGGGCGGTAGACCATACCGGATGACGCCATTGTGCTGCCGGTGCCTTACTGACTGATTCCATTTAATCACTCCTGGATGGATGAATGTCTGCAGATTTCTAGTACCGGCTGGTGTTATTTAATGATCAAAATGCGTTGTTCTTCCGGTACCCTTTCCTGAAACAATAAAAAGATTAATCTTTGTGCTTGGGCAGAACACCCGCTTTTTCGAGATAAACGGGCAATACAGCGACCACGCGCATACCCCGTTGAACATCGGGATCCTTGAGCATGTGATACAGACCGGATAGTCCTCCGGCTTTGCCGGTGGCCTCATGTTCGGCAGCATCCGCAAGGGCGGCAGCCATTAATTTTCCGCTTTGCATCAGGCTCGCGGCGGAATTGACCAGCGGATTGCCTTGGCTTTTCTGCACGAGTTGCCCCAGTAAGCTTTCCAGATCAATAGTTTCAGCAAAAAGACCGATCTGACGACTGAGGTCTGCAACGCGCTGCAGGTTGCCATCGTCCTGCATCTGTTTCAGCAGGCGCAAAGCTTCGACAATGGTGGTATCAGCTGAGGTTTCCTGCCAGATATCACCCAGTTTCTTGATTTTGGCCACCACAGCACTACCTGCGGGCCCCTGGAGAAAGTCCATAACGGCATTTATTTTCGGGATGATTTCGCCAAACATCTGCAGGGCAGATAACCATTCCGCCAAAGGCATTTCATGGAGTTTACTCAGCAGACCGGGGATGAAAGGCTTCATTAATGCTATGCTTTCGGTCACAAAAGCGGCATTTTCACGAATGAGCGACAAAAGACCGCTTTCACGCAGGACTTTAAGCGTATCAAGCAACTCTTCAATGCTCCCTTCCAGATCATAGCGTTCATTCCATGTGCCGGCTTTGAGCGCCAGGTCCATGGGCAGGTTTCCTGCCGGGCTACCCATAAAGCTTTCGCTACCATGGGCAAGGTCGCCCAAGCGGGCAAGACCTGCCCATTGTTCTGGTGTGAGTTGAGGGGTGAAAGATTCTTGTGCTGCCATAATGCATCTCCCTTGATTTATATCATGCCAATAGTAAAAGAGGGCCTCGCGGCCCTCGTTTTTCAGGCTGCGAAGAGTTTTTCGGCCAGTAATTTAGAAGCATCAAGCCCCCATTCCGGCATTTTACCTTTCGTCTTGAAGAAGAGATTTTTGTACTGCATTTTCAGCAAGAAGGGCATATGGCCCATTTTCAGAACCTGATCAGGACCACCAAACCAGCTGTTGGAACGAATATAAAAGGCCTGATTATTCCCCATGTCACCAATACAATAGACTACGGGTTCCAGAGGCTTGTCGGCTTCCGCCGGAGCCATTTTCCCCAGATCCTTGGCGATTTGCTTGGCGACAATTTCGCTTTGGGCGTGACCAATTCCGCCCAGCTTCGGCACCGTAATGGCAGCCGCGTCACCCGCTGCAAACACATTGGGATACTTGGGATTACGCATGGTCACATCGGTTACCACAAAGCCTTCATTATCACTGATGGGCAGTCCCTTCATGAAATCATGGGGAACCCAGTCCGGGAAAACCAGTTTCAATTCGGCTTCAATATTTTTACCACTGGCCAGTTCAATACCGTCCTTGGTTATCCGGGTAATATCTTTGGCTTCATTGACATAATTAAAACCCATGCCCCCGGCGATTTCGAGAAGCTTGCCCACTACTTTTTCACCAGCATCTTCAGCAATCAGGGAAGCTGGGGTAAACACCGTGACTTTATCGGGACCACCCTTGCCGTGCTGACCTAACCAGGTAGCCATGGACAACATGGTTTCCACGGGCGGGCCTTCACAGGCGGCTTCGGCAGTGGGGAAAGCATGACCACCATATAACTTGATGTCTTTGGTCCCATCGCCTTGATGGAAACGGGCAGAACCAATGGCTACCGGACCACCTTTGTATTCATGGGCCAGGAAGTGACGTAATTTGTTACCGTAGTAAAAATCGCTGACCGTATGGCCGTGTTCGGCAAAGCCTTCGATTTTATCATAGGCCAGACGATTACCTACGGCGACAACCAGATAGTCATAAGACATGCTTTCGGGCGCAGCACCGGGACGCTCATTCGGTACAAAATCCACACGCTTGGCATCCGGATCAATGGCTTTGATTTCGGCCTGAATAAAACCAATATCATCTTCATCCAAAGTGCTCGGGATATCCATCGCCAGGGTTTTACTGGGATCGCGTCCCTCAAATACTTCGGCGGGCACATTAGGCACAAATAACAAGAAATTCTTACGATCAATAACGGTGATACGCACCGATTCTCCACAAAGTTCACGCACTTTTTGTGCTGAAGCGAGACCGGCAAAATTACCACCAAGAACGACAACATGAGGCTTCATAGATGTTCCCTCCGTTTTTTCGTCATGAAATTGCAATAATCAACATCCAAATTGAATGAATGTCTCCTTATTGAGAGTAGTAGATAATCTCAAAAGTTCAACTAAAAACTTTTTGGATGGTTTTCCGGTTAATTATATTAATACGGTTTTATATTTTTATTGGATTATAAATTATCAGATTTTGCCAGATTATTTTTCTTCAGCTTCTCGAAAATATCCAGGGCCTGCTGTCTGGCTTCATGATGATCAATCAGCCGTTGAGGATAATTGCCTCCCAGAACCACCCCTGCCTTTTTAAGAAGGTCCTGATCTGCCGCCCAGGGCTGGTGAATAAAGCGATCGGGCAGAGCGGATAATTCCGGAATCCAACGGCGCAGATATTTGCCTTCGGGATCAAATTTTTCTCCCTGTAATACCGGGTTGAAAATCCGGAAATAGGGAGCTGCATCTGCGCCCGAACCGGCAACCCATTGCCAAGAGGCGCTGTTATTAGCCAGATCCGCATCTACCAGGGTATCCCAAAACCAGGCTTCTCCCTCTTGCCAGGAAACCAGAAGGTCCTTGATAAGAAAGCTTGCGCAAATCATCCGGACCCGATTATGCATCCAGCCACTCTGCCAAAGTTCGCGCATACCTGCATCGACAATCGGATAACCCGTTTGTCCAGACTGCCAACGTTCCAGCAAAAGCGTATCTTTTTGCCAAGGAAAATCGGCAAATTCCGGACGCAGTGGGGTATCCGGCAACTGCGGAAAATGAAACAGTAAATGCCAGGAAAACTCGCGCCAGCCCAGTTCCCGCAAAAAATGCTCCCCTTCATCCGTAAGCTCGGGATGTTGCCGCAAGTGAAAATGCGTTTCCTGCCATATCTGACGAGGACTGATTTCACCATGACTCAGGTGCGGAGAAAGTCGGGATACGGAATTTTGGGCAGGAAAATTCCGCCCCTCACTGTAGTTCACCAGTGATTCATCCAAAAATTGCTGAAGTCTGTTTTTGGCGCCGGTTTCACCAGGGGCCCAGAATTCCGAAAAGCGTTTAGCCCAATTGGGCTTTTGTGGAAGCAGATGCCACTCTGCCAGAGTTTCAGTTACCAGGTCTTGGGTCAGTTGATGCGGTAAAGCCGAAAAATCGGGTTCTGGTAATGCTGGCGCAATGCTGAAGCGAGCCAGGAGGCTTTTCCAGAAAGGTGTAAAAACCTTATAAGGTTTCTCGTCATGATGATGCAGCCAGGGTTCAACCAGGCAATCACCCGTAAAAGAGCGCACAGCAATACCCTGGCTGCGCAACTCGGCCTTGATGGCGGTATCCTGAGCTATTCCAGCAGGATCATAGCGGCGATTCCAGAAAACCGCTCGCGCCGAAGTTTCAGCAATAATTTCCTGCAAAATCTGCAGAGGTTTCCCGCGTCTGAGTATTAAAGGCAAACCATACCGGGCAAGAGATTCCTGTAATTGTTGCAGACTATGATGCCGCCACCAGAGCTCGGCAGCGCCAGCCTGCTCATCCGCATCAAGAATATACAGCGGTATGACTACCCCCTCCTGGGAGGCTTCCCACAAGGCCGGATGATCAGCGAGACGAAGATCCCGGCGCAACCAGACAATCGTAATGGTCATCCTGTAGCCCCATAGAGTAGATAAACCAAGCCGCTAACCAGCAGATAAATTATCGTCTGCTGCAAGCGGCGTTCCTCAGAAAAGGTTCTTGATAGTATCCATCAATTTACTCCCCGTATCCGTTCCTGCACCGCTACTGGTTGAAGCCGTGGAAGAAGTGGGCGCAATGGGGGGGTAACCCGCCAGATAATCACTGACCCCGATGACGTTGCTGCCGCCACTGATAGTGGGCCCGGTGACCGAAGGAGGACGGAAAAAGCCCGTCGCCGGATATCCCGCCATAGCGGTACGCATGTAGTGAATCCAGATCGGCAAGGCTTCACGTGCCCCGGCTGCCCAGCGTCCCATGGTATGGTTGTCGTCATAACCCACCCAGACGCTGGTGGTCATGCGTGGACTGAAACCATTGAACCAGGCGTTGTTTTCATTGTTGGTGGTACCGGTTTTGCCGGCAATATCATTACGTCCGAGGCTTTGCGCTGCCACACCCGTACCAATTTTAATGACCTGCTGCATCATTTGCGTCATCAAATAGGCGACGCCTGGCGGTATGGCTGTCTGTTGGGGTGGGGGAGCATAACCCATGGGGCAGTTCAGTAAGGAAATCTGGGTTCCCCGACCATTGACGATTTTGGTAATAAGATAAGGGTGGGGTAGAAAACCACCGCTGGAAAATACCGAATAGGCTCTGGCCATTTGCAGCGGGCTGTAATCTCCGGCACCCAGAACCATGGAAGGTACCTCTGGAACCTGCTTGGCAGGAAACCCGAAACGCTGCACATACTGGGCGGCGTAGGGGATGCCAATATCCATCAAAATGCGGACACTGGGCACGTTGTGGGAGTACGCCAGATTGGACCATACCGGTATGGGCGTGTTCGAGAACTGCTTGCTGTAGTTGGTCGGCGCATAAACCTGCCCATCGGGCAGGGTGATGGACAGAGGGGTATCCGGTATGGGGGTCTGGGGCGTCATGTAAGTGCTTTGACCGGATGCTAGCAGTGCCGGTGCATCCATGGCTGCTGCATAGACAAAAGGTTTGAAGCCTGAGCCGGGTTGCCGATAGGCAAATACCGCACGATTGAAGTGGCTGAGTTCGTAGCTGAACCCGCCCACCATCGCGTGAATAGCGCCGTTGCGGCTATCGAGACTGACCAGCGCGCCCTGTACCTTTGGAATCTGGGTAAGCTGCCATCCCGGATCCTTTCCAGCGGAAGACCAGACATTGGCACCCCATTCCTGCCCGGCACCAGCGGTCATCGCATGAACGTAGGGACGCAGCCAGATCAGGTCGCCACTATGTAAAACACTATCGACCTGACTGGGCAGGGGACTGTTGAAACGCAGACGGGCCCAGCGCACATCACGCAGGGTCATGTTGATGTTTTTCTTGCCCTCCAGTGAAACCGTAGCCGTTTTGCTATTGGCAGTGATGACTACCCCCCATTTCAGGTTGGCCGGGTCATGAGGCGGGAGGGCATCGGGACGCTTTCCGGTAAGGGCCGTTTGCAGGGCATCGCCACTCAAACGGGCAACAGGCCCACGATAGATTTTCGGGTCCATGCTGGAAAGTCCCATATCGTAGTTTTCCAGTCCTACGGCTACGGCTTCGTTGGCGGCAATCTGATCTTTGGGAATGATGCTGGTATAGACCTTGAGTCCTGAGCGATAGGTGAAATCACTGCCAAATTGCTGGGTCAGCCAGCTTGCGATCCAGTCGGTGACGTAAGGAGCACTATCCGAAGCCTGGGCATGGAAACGGGATAGAACAGGTTCAGCATTGGCCTTGGCGGCTTCAGCCCTGGTAATATAACCGCGATTGACCAGACGTTTCAGAACATAAGCGCGGCGTTTTTTGGCAAGATCCGGATTCATGACTGGATTCAGTACCGAGGGTGCTGGCGGGAGTCCGGCAATGGTGGCCATTTCCCCCAATGTCAGTTGTTCGACACTCTTGCCGTAATACGTGCGGGCGGCAGCCTGAACGCCGTAGGCCCCCTGACCCAGATAAATTTTATTGAGATACAGTTCCAGAATCTGTTTGTGACTGAAGTGGTCCGCCAGTTTGTAAGCCAGTAAAATTTCCGCAATTTTACGGGTGATGGTTTTTTGTGGTGTAAGGTAAAAATTACGGGCAACCTGCTCGGGGATGGTGCTGGCCCCCTGTACAGGAGACATATGGATCAGGTCGACCAGCGCCGCACGTATGATGCCCGGATAGCTGACCGGATAGTACAGTGGATTATTACTGTAAAAACGGGCGTTCTCTGCAGATATGAAAGATTCCTGCAATTTGACCGGAATCTGGTCAATCGGCAGGGCATAGCGCATTTGCGGACCGACTTCCTGGAGCAACGACCCGTCCGCCGCATAAATCCGCAGAGGTTCATCGGGATGCCATTCTTTCAGCTCATGAACGGGCGGCAGGGTTTCCCAGATGCGATACACATAAATGCTGATCCCAATGAAATTATTGATGATGATCAGCGCGATGATTAACAAAATCCAGCGTCCATAACGAGGACGTTTGGGTGCCTTGCCACGCGCACGGGGGCTGCCAGTTTGAGCCATGCTATTTCTTCCATTTCCTGAATGCTTGGCAAAAGAGAGAGGAGACTGCCTTTTACCAAGTATCCTGTTGCCGTTTTGTCATTGCGAGACGGCTTATGGCGCAATACTATACCACCATGAATCTCAAGAGTCGCTTCGCCCCCAGCCCCACCGGCTATCTTCATCTGGGAAACGCCCGCACCGCCTTGTTTGCCTGGTTGGCAGCACGAGCTGTTGCGGGTCGTTTCGTTCTGCGGCTGGAAGATACAGACCAGTCCCGCTCACCGCAAATTTATGAAAAAGCCCTGTTGGAAGACCTGCGCTGGCTGGGTCTGAACTGGGATGAAGGCCCCGACATAGGCGGCCCGGTGGGTCCTTACCGGCAGATGGAACGCCTGGATATTTATCAAAAATACTACGAAGCTCTGCTGGAAACAGGACAGGCTTATCCTTGTTATTGCAGTGCCGAGGATCTGGCCGCAGAACGGGCGGTGCAACGGGCTTCCGGCAAGTCACCGCGCTATGGCGGACGTTGTCGGCATCTGAATGAGGGGCAGCGCAGTGATCTTGAAGCCAGGAGTATTCAGCCGGTGTTGCGCTATCGGGTGCCCGACTCGGGAATGTTGACCGTGCCCGACCGGGTCTGGGGTGAGCGCAGCTATGCCTTGGCTGATCTGGGTGATTTTGTCATTCGCCGCAGTGATGGCAGTCCGGCCTTTTTCTTCGCCAATGCGCTGGATGACGCCCTGATGGGGGTAAATCTGGTGTTGCGCGGAGAGGATCATCTCAGCAATACCCCGCGTCAGATTCTGATTTTGCAGGCGTTGGACTTGCCCGTACCCGAATATGCCCATCTGCCCCTTCTGCTGGGTAGTGATGGTCAGCCGCTGTCCAAACGCCACGGCGCGGCCAGTTTGCGTGATCTGCAATTTTACGGCTATCTTCCGGAGGCGGTGCGCAATTATCTGGCCCGTCTCGGTCATCATTATGCGGAAACTGACTTGCTGGATGATCAGGCTCTGGCTGCGGGCTTTTCGGTGGAAAAAATAAGCCGCGCGCCGGGGCATTTTGATGTCGTTCAGCTTCAGCATTGGCAGCGTCTGGCACTGCAGGCGTTGAGCGACACACAGCTATGGGAGTGGCGGGATCTGCAGTATGCGTTGAACGATGCACAGCTATGGAAGCGTCTGCTTGCCGCCAACCTATCCGATATTGAAAATGGATTACGGGAAAAAATTTTGAAGGCTGTTAGTGAAGATGAAAATCTGCAAATACAGTTTGTCGCCGCAGTGCGCGCCAACGTGCTGTTTCCCGAAGACGCCGTGGATTGGCTAATACGTTGTTTTGCCGATGAGGCATTCGCTGCATTGGAAAAAGAAGACACAGCAATTGCCGCCCTCGCGGAAACCCCGGCGGAATTCTGGCCTTTGGCTGCGATGCTCCTCCAGCAGTCAGCCGGAGATTACCGGATCTGGACCAAAACCCTGCAGCAGGAAAGTGGATTAAAAGGGAAATCCTTGTTTATGCCCCTGCGGGCAGCCTTGACAGGACGCAGTCATGGCCCCGAACTGGCAGCCCTCCTGCCTTTAATCGGTATGGAGCGCGCCCAACAGCGCCTGCATACTGCCGCCAGCGTATTATCTGAAGCGAGAAATTAATGTCGCCATCCCTGCCATCTATTACTCTTTACGACTCCCTGCAGCGTGACAAGACCATTCTGGAACCGGCAACGCCGGGGCAGGTGGGTATTTATGTTTGTGGCATGACAGTCTATGACTACTGTCATCTGGGTCACGCCCGGGTCATGGTCACTTTTGATACGGTGGTGCGTTATTTACGGGCACGGGGCATGAAAGTGACCTATGTACGTAATATTACCGATATTGACGACAAGATTATCCGTCGTGCTCTGGAACAGGGCGAGTCTATTCAGGCGCTGACCGCGCGTTTCATTGAGGCCATGCACGCCGATGAAGCCGCCTTGCTCTGCCAGAAGCCGGACCTGGAGCCGCGTGCTACGGAGCATGTAGGCGCCATGCAAAACATGATTGCCGAGTTGATTGAACGGGGACATGCCTATGCAGCTGCCAACGGCGATGTGTATTACGCCGTGCGCAGTTTTCCGGAATATGGAAAGCTTTCGGGCAAATCCATTGATGAACTCATTTCGGGCGCGCGCGTGGAGTTGGGCGAAGATAAACGCGATCCCCTGGATTTTGCCCTCTGGAAAGCGGTCAAGCCCGATGAACCCTCCTGGTCTTCACCCTGGGGTGAGGGTCGGCCCGGCTGGCATATAGAGTGTTCGGCCATGTCTGCAGATGCCTTGGGCTGCACTTTTGACATTCATGGTGGCGGCGCCGATTTGCAGTTTCCGCACCATGAAAATGAAATTGCCCAATCCCAGGGGGCAGGCTGCGCTTTTGCCCACTATTGGATGCATAACGGCTTTGTGCGCATCAATGACGAAAAAATGTCCAAGTCCTTGAATAACTTTTTAACGGTGCGCGAGCTTCTGCCTCTTTTTTCAGGCGAAGTGCTGCGCTTTTTTATTCTTTCCAGCCAATATCGCAGTCCCTTGCATTACAGTGAAGAAGGGCTGGAGCAGGCCCGTGCCGGATTGACGCGCCTGTACACGGCGCTGCGCGGCATGCCAGCACGTCACATTGTGACTGAATTGGGCAGTGAATGGCGGGAGCGTTTTCATAACGCCATGAGTGATGATTTTCATACGCCGGCGGCGCTCGCCACCCTTTTTGATCTTGCCCGGGAAGTCAATCGCTTGCGAGATGAGCAAAGCGAAGTGGCAGCACCCTTGGCCACCCTCCTGCGCGAACTGGCAGCCATGCTGGGAATATTGCAGGAAGACCCGGAAAGCTATTTCCGGGGTTCCAATGAAAGCGATAATGCCTGGATTGAAGAGCGCATAGCGGCCCGCCTTGCCGCCCGCCAGAAAAAAGATTTCGCGGGTGCAGATGCCATTCGTGCGGAATTGGCTGCTGCAGGGATTATTCTGGAAGATGGCCCTGCCGGCACCAGTTGGCGACGGCAGGGAGCCTGAATTGCCGAGCAGTAGCCGCTTTACGAATTAATCGTCGTTAAGTGGCAGGGACTGCTGACCGGGGTCTTCAACACTTTCTGCAACGTCCCCTACTGAAACAGCCGCTGTTGCTGCCGTTTCAGTAAACAGCGGCAAATGCCAGTCTTCAGGACTGGTTGCCGTCGCTGCTGATGAGGAGCTCCCGGTGGCAGAAGGTTCCGCCAGCGCAGTCACTGGCTCTGCAGAGAGCTCTGCTGCTTCAGAATCAGAGGACTGGACGGACTCTGTTATGGAGCTCGTGGTTTCAGGGGCTGAATCAGGCTGTATCTCCACTGCTTCCAATGTTTCCGCCCGGGTTTCTTCATGAGCTTCCGCTGGCGCTTCCTCGGCAGCTGCAATGCCAGCAGGCTCGGTAGCGAGACTCTCACTAAGCACTGCTGTGCTCACCGGAGTGGCTACCAGCATTTGATGCCAGTCGTCCGTGGCAGGAACCGGCCCGGGATAGATCAGCAGTTCACGCGGCGCCGGCTGTTCAGGCTTTGCCGGCGTTTTGGCTGCTGCTTTAGGCGCTGCATGAGTGGTTTCCGGTGTGGTTTCCCCGGCCTCCATTTCCTGAGCGTTTTCGTTCTCTCCTGGATTACCCTGGGTCGAACGCCGGGCTCTGGCCCGCCGACCTCCGCGCCGCCGACGGCGGCCCCGGTTTTCTTCGCCGGAATTTTCTTCGACTATTTCCTCTTCAGGAGCAGGCGGCGTTTCGCCGCCATTACTTTCTGCCAGAAAGGTAGCTGCGTCCACCGGGACATAACGCGATACCAAAGCGCGTACCAGACGGGCGAGAATCCCCTCTTCGGGCGCGGCAGCCTTGTTGCTGCTGCCAGTATTTTTGCTTTTGGCTGCTGGCGCCGGAGTGCGGAGCGGGGGAAGAACGTCGGGCGGTGGTGGCGCAGTCAGCGGACTGAGCGCCGCAGATTCGGTACCAGGGCGGCTGGGACGTGCGGGTAAAGCATTGTTCAGGTTTTGTGGCAAAGTCCGCGTGGCGCTCGCCTCCATGCGGGTGCGCTCAATGTTGTAGTGCGGGGTTACCAGCTCCGGCTTGGGAATGATGACAATGCGGGTTTCTGTTTTTGCCTCAAGTTCGAGAATCGGCAGACGTTTCTCGTTGAGCAGATAAACGGCCACATCCACCGGTACTTCACACTGCACTTCAGCAGGACCGGGTTTCATGCATTCTTCCTGCAGTAAGCGCAGCACATGCATGCTGGTCGCCTCACAGCCGCGAATCTGGCCCGTACCATTACAACGCGGGCAGGGTTCCGTAGAAGCTTCTTCCAGGCTGGCTCCCAGCCGCTGCCGGGACATTTCCATCAAACCAAAGCGGGAAATACGGCCGAGCTGTACCCGCGCCCGATCCAGCTTGAGGGCTTCCTTGAGCTTGCCTTCCACTTCACGTTGATGTTTAGGAGACTCCATATCAATGAAGTCCACCACAATCAGGCCACCCAGATCCCGCAGACGGATTTGCCGGGCGATTTCTTCCGCCGCTTCCAGATTGGTGCGGAAAGCGGTTTCGGCAATATCCTGACCCTTGGTGGAACGGCCGGAATTGACGTCCACGGCAACCAGCGCCTCGGTATGATCAATGACAATGGCCCCGCCCGACTCCAGCCGCACTTCCCGACTGAATGCCGATTCAATCTGTTGTTCAATTTGATAGCGGCTGAAGAGGGGCACGTCATTATCGTAATGTTTCAGGCGGTGCACCATTTTCGGCATCATGGCGCCCATAAACTGCACGGCAGCGTTATAGGCGCCTTCCTCATCAATGAGGACTTCACCAAAATCTTCCGAAAAGTGATCGCGCAGGGCCCGGACGACCACATTCCCTTCCTGGTAAATCAGAAAAGGGGCGGCACGGGGTGCGGCCGTATCGACAATGGCCTGCCAGATTTGTTTCAGGTATTCGAGATCACGATGCAGCGCCTCAAGTTCTTGACCAATGCCAGCAGTACGGGCAATAACACCCATATTTTCGGGAATGTCGAGAAGTTGAAGGTGCTGACGAATCTGGGTGCGATCATCGCCCTCAATGCGTCGGGAAACGCCGCCCGCCCTGGGATTATTGGGCATCAGGACCAGATAGCGACCAGCCAGACTGACAAAGGTGGTGAGGGCGGCCCCCTTGCTGGAGCGCTCTTCCTTGTCCACCTGAACAATGACTTCCTGACCTTCGCGAATCAGCTCTTGAATACGCTTGCGGCCCTGGCCGGATTCCTGTTGCTGGAAGTATTCCCGGGCAATTTCCTTGAGCGGCAGAAAGCCGTGACGCTCGGCCCCATAATCGACAAAAGCCGCCTCCAGACTGGGCTCTACGCGGGTGATTCTGCCCTTGTAGATGTTGCTCTTTTTTTGTTCCTTGTAGGCGCGTTCAATATCCAGGTCGAGGAGTTTTTGACCATCTACCAAAGCCACCCGCAACTCCTCTGCATGGGTAGCGTTAATCAACATCCTTTTCATAAGTTCTTCTTTCTCCGGCGCTCAACCCACATGCTCAATCAAGCAGGCCGGGGAGCGCAGCGTTTGTAATTGGGACCGAAAGGCTTGCCCTTCGATGCTAAAATGGGGGCCGCACTCTGTTAGCGCAGCGTCCTCAGTCGCAATATATGCCATAAAAGAATAGAATCGCAATCGAAAAAATGCAGGGGCGGTGAAAATATGGCGGAAAACGGAGTGCGACAGTGGCTGGTGACCGATGCGGATGCGGGCCAGCGTCTCGACAATTTCCTCCTGCGGGTCATGAAGGGCGTGCCCCGTTCCCACATCTACAAAATCCTTCGTAGTGGCGAAGTGCGGGTCAATAAAGGCCGGGCGCGGCCGCATTACCACATTGCTGTTGGCGATGTGCTGCGCCTGCCGCCGGTGCGCGTTGCTGAGCCGAGTGATCCGGCCATTCTTCCTGCCCATCTGCGCGGACAACTGGAATCGGCGGTTCTTTTTGAAGACAGCCATGTCCTGGTACTGAACAAACCCAGTGGCCTCGCAGTTCATGGCGGTTCCGGTTTGAGCTGGGGCATTATTGAAGCCCTGCGCCAACTGCGGCCTGAAGCCCGCGAACTGGAACTGGTGCATCGCCTGGATCGCGACACTTCCGGTTGTCTGGTACTCAGCAAAAAGCGCTCGGCACTGCGGGCGCTGCATGAGGCAATGCGTCAGGGGCAGATGGAAAAACAATATCTGGCCCTGACCCTGGGTGACTGGAAAGACAAGACGCGCTCCGTGCGCTTGGCCTTGCGCAAAAATACCCTGCAATCGGGAGAACGCATGGTGCGGGTGGATCCGGTCGAGGGCAAACCCGCACATACGCGGTTTACGTTGCTGGAGCATTTCCCGGGTGCGGCTTTATTGCAGGCCGATCTGGATACCGGGCGCACTCACCAGATCCGGGTTCATCTACAGGCCATAGAACACCCGGTGGCGGGTGATGAAAAATATGGCGACGCGGCTTTCAATCAGCGCATGCGCAGTCTGGGTTTGCGCCGCCTGTTCCTGCACGCGGTCAGCATTCGTTTTACGCATCCTCGTGATCAGCAGCCCATGCATATCCAGGCCCCGTTGCCTGCAGAGCTGGAAGGATTACTTCAGCAATTACGTCAGGAGTCCAAATCATGAATCCCGTGCTGCAGGATCGCCGTCTGATTATTTTCGACTGGGACGGCACTTTGATGGACAGCATTCCCACTATTTGCCGATGCCTCGCCCATGCATTCGCTTATGCCGGACTGGCCGATCGCGGTGAAGAGCAATATAAGGAAATTATTGGCTTAGGCCTTGGTGATGCGCTGGCGGTTCTCGCCCCCGATGCGGACGAAAACTTGCGTTCCCGCATTCTGGAGGGGTACCGGAATTGCTTTTTTGCCACCCCGGCAGTCGATATGCCACTTTTTCCTGGCGTGGAACAGACGGTCATTGCCCTGGCGGATGCCGGTTTTGAAATTGCCGTGGCAACGGGCAAGGCGCGCCGTGGTCTGGACAAGGTGCTGAACGAAAACCCGCACCTGGCGGCACGCATCAGTGCCAGTCGTTGTGCGGACGAAACCCGTTCCAAGCCCGATCCCCTGATGCTCGAACAGCTCCTGGATCATTACGCGTTGCCCCCCGAAGCCGCCGTCATGGTCGGAGATACCGTCCATGATATGGAAATGGCCGTAGCTGCAGGAGTGCTGCCTTTAGGGGTACTTTGCGGCGTTCATGATACCCAACGATTGACTCAGGCAGGTGCGGCGCTTTGCTTGCCTGATCCGAGTTTTTTGCTGCGTGAGGTTGGTTGAAGCTTTATTCATGCTATTCATTAAACGCTTTCAGGTCGGGCAAGATCGTATCAAGCGCAAGCTGGAAGAAGTCGTGACCCGTTTAGGTTCCTTGGAGGTCAGTGTTGCGAGTGTGCGCCGGGACATTGCCCATAACAAAGAGAACACAGCCACCATCAGTGTGCGCGTGGATCGTCTGATTGAACGCTTAGACCGCATCGAGCGCCGCCTGGAGCTGTCTTGAGCCAGCACAAAATGAACGGTTTCTGATTTTGCCTCATAAGGGCCCGGACCAGGCAGCAGGCTGGTCCGGTTCAATCAATGGGTTGAGGACTAGACCAGTCCGGCCCATGAGACACAATGATGCATTGCGTCTGATAAAAAGAGTTAATAATATCAACGGGTAAAAGGGTGGAAAGTGTTTGATAAAAAATTCAAGCATTCATTTTCTCTGGCGATCAGCGCGGGATTACTTTCATCCTTATTTTTCAGTGTGACCTTTGTACTGAATAAAGCTCTGGACAACGCTGGTTACAGTTGGCAATGGTCTGCTTCCCTACGTTATTTGATCACACTGCCCATTCTTTTGGTTATATTCCTGTTTGTAAAAAATAAGCGACCGTTGCTGGATTCACTGAAAAAGCGCCCCATACTTTGGATGCTTTGGGGAACGGTGGGTTTTGGTCTTTTTTATGCACCTTTGACCTTAGCCGCTTTTTATGGGCCAGCTTGGTTAGTTGCGGGATTATGGCAAATTACGATTCTTGCCGGAATGCTCTTGGATGGATTGATCAGTCGGAATCACGATTCGGAAACATGTCCAAGACGCTTTCCCTGGCGTTCTTTTGTCATATCACTGGCAATGCTGTTTGGGGTGCTATTGATTTTGTGGGATCATCTCATGACAACGACTTTTCATGATAGCTTGTTTATTGCTCTACCGGTACTGCTGGCCTGTTTTGCCTATCCCTTGGGTAATCGGATGATTATCAGCAGAATAGATCCGGCTGTGGGTTCCATGGACCGCATGCTGGGGATGACCATCGGCAGTCTGCCATTTTGGTGTGTTTTGGGTATTTGGGGGCAGACTGAGTACGGCTGGCCCCCGTTGCAGCAGGTTGGCCTTGCTGCGCTGATTGCTGTCAGCTCTGGTGTCGTGGCTACGGGGCTGTTCTATTATGCAACCCGCTCAATGTACCCTTGGCCTGATCGTCTTGCTGCCGTGGAGTCTACCCAAGCTGGGGAAGTATTGTTTGCGGTTTTAGGATCGATATTTTGGCTGGGTGAGGCGCTTCCAGGCACATTGGCACAATGGGGTTTAGTATTGATTGTTCTTGCCATGTTGGGTCATGTTCTGCCTTCTGAGTTATTCCGCCTGGGTCGAAACTAATGTCGCAAGCTTTCCAGTAAATCTTCCGCCAGGACGGCTCCGGCTAAATCAATTTCCAGATCGCGGGCGAGGCGGCGGTTCAGGCTTGATTTCATGCTCTACATGGCAGGTTTTGAGAACACGTGACCAGTCGCGCCTTTTCGTTACTCTGTAACGACTATTATTCAGACCATCGGATTGACAACCCGCTGGTCTGATCAACTCAACCTCCAGCAAATAAATGAATTGCAGTGCTGGTTGCACACTGATTTCTGGCACTTTGCCCAAAACTCGCCCAAGTGAACTCCAAAAACCTCCTGTTGGTACCCCGTCACCACAAAGTAATGTATGCAGTCGAGCTAAGGCCCTGTTAGTCTTGCTTCGCGAAATTTTGTTATTCGAGATTCCCTTTACTTAACTTGTCTGTAAGTTGCAATAAAAACGACCAGTCTATATGCTGGTCTGTATTCGCGGGAGGTTTTTCATGAACATCGAAGTCGGATCCTATGAAGCAAAGACAAAACTGCCGGAGTTGCTGCGCGGCGTCCAGGCTGGTAACCGCTACACCATTACTTTACGTGGCGAGGCCGTAGCTGATCTTGTGCCCGCAGAATGCAATTTGCATCAGGATACCGTGACCGCTGTCGATGATATGCTCTCCTTTATGCAGACCAATAACAACCTGGTTGGTGCCGTTGATGTTAAGGCGCTCATCAACGAGGGTCGTGCGTGAGTATTGTTCTGGATGCTTCTGTCGCCATGCTCTGGTTGGTGCCTGAAACTAATCCGGCGGGTGTTGATTATGCCCGTGCGGTTCTCAGGAGACTGAAGGAATCGCAGGCTCTGGTACCCCCATTATGGTCGCTTGAAGTGGCTAATGTCATCGCCAAGTTAGAGTCCAAGGGTATAGTCACCGAGGTGAACTCGCGATATTTCATTGCCATCCTGGAGCGGCTCAACATCGTGACAGATCAAGCGATGGTGACGCACGCTTTGAGCGACACTTTAAATCTAGCCAGACGCTTCAAGTTGTCTTCCTACGACGCCGCCTATTTGGAATTAGCTTTGCGCAAAGGCTTGCCCTTGGCTACGCTGGATAATGATCTGGCGAAGGCAGCGAAAATTGCTGGCCTATCAAATATGGACATCTCCTGAGATGGATTACATCCAAGGGTACTTCTGAAAAAGTGAGTTATGGACTGGGCCAGCAAATCCTACGTCCATCCTGAGGGAGATACGTCCGCATAGACTGATCCGCCCAAAGCGCGCTTCGTCCTGGTATATGACGCTCTGAGGGCGGGCAGTTTTTTGACTGGCGCGGCTAACCCTGAATTTGGTGCGAAAGGGGAGACTCGAACTCCCACGCCGTGCGGCGCTGGAACCTAAATCCAGTTGAGGGTATTTTCCGGACATTTTGAAATATAAGCATTTTTCATACATATGTATTATCAGTAGGTTATGTTTTTTAGTATCCCACGTTACCATAGGGTGTCCCTGCCTATCCCGTTGTTCAGTGCAGCGCTAGTGCAGCGCGAAAGGAAGACTTTTTGTTGAAAACCAAGCCGCCTCCAACTGAAGTGGAATGTGATGTTTTAGGCCCAGCCAGCTGGGATATGGGTGAAAATAGGCCTCTTTGGTAAACTGACTCCCCTCGTCTGAGCTTCCGAATCATGACGAAAAATCCTCCATATTGGAGTCGGTTTCTTCCGTGGCATCCAGAAAAGTCTCATGATCAACATCCTCAGTCCAAGGCTGAGGGTTCGACCCAATGTCCGGCTGCCATCTGTCCCATTCCTTTTTTAGCATGCTGTCGAGGTAAGTCGTAATGCTGTAGGCAATACGTTGGGCAAGCTTTATCCCACCATTTTTAGGGGTTGCCTCCAGCAGTTGGGTGAATTCCTGCACTAAGCGGGCACGCGCCTGCGAACTTAGCCGCAGTTGTCCGTCTGTTAAACAGATACCGTCTTGATGACGCCCATGCAAGAGCTTTTTCAGGGTCGAACGGCTGACCGGATTTGAGGACGCCATAGGTGATATGCAGGAGCTTGCGCATGGCGGCAATGATCACCTGCATAGGACATTTACCCCGTGACAGTAACCGATCGCAAAAGGCGGCGATCGCTGGATTGTAACGCTTGGCCACTACGGCTGGCAGGTACAGCGCCTTGCGTAGAAGAACATTGCCTGCCTTGGCAATATGGCTTTTACCGGCCCACTGGCCCGACTCACGAATACGCGGGTTGAGTCCCGCATAGGCGACGACCTGTTTGGCGGAATGAAAGCGCGTGAGTGGACTGAGGAAAGCCAGTAGCATAGCTGCGGTAGCCTCGCCGATGCCGGGAATACTCAGCAGAAGCGCCTTTTGGGATTTCAGGTCCGGGTGATCATCCATATGATCCTGGATTTGTCGGCGGACGGCGTCAATTTGCTGATGGATGGTAAGCAAAAGGGCTTCAATGGACGCGCGAGCGGCAGGCTCTGCCATTTCGAGGCGATTGTTTTCCATATTCTGCATACCCAGAAGGTCGTCCAGACGCTGCACCAAAGCCTGGAGAGTCACAATGGCTTCTGCCGGTGGCACCCAAGGGGCAGGTCGGTGCATCTGGCAATAGCGGGCAATGAGCCGAGCATCCGCTTTGTCTGTTTTGGCCCGGGAAAGCTCGGTTTTACCAAAGGCGTGAATCAAGGCAGGATTCATCACACTGATAACTAACTGTTGCTGCGCCAGAAAGCGCGCCAGGCTTCGGCCATAGGCGCCAGTCGTTTCCATGCAGAGATGAGCCTTGAGGGCCTCCTGCTTCTCCAACCAATCCAGGAATTGCCGGAACCCCTCAGAATTATTGGAAAAGACCTTGCTGCGATATTTACCATTGGGTTTCAGCAGGGCAACATCGAATTTGGCTTTCGCTACGTCAATACTAACACAGGAAACTGGTTTCACTATAGTGGTCATGGCCCATGACCTCGTCGATTCAAGAGGTCGCGGAGAGCGTTGAGGACCATCAAACGGCAGAGATTCTAAATGCCCTGGGCGTGCAGCATACCCCGGAGTATCTGTTTGATAAACCCACTTATAAATAATGAGTTGCAGAGCCTCAAGCGGACAAATCCGAATGCATCGTCGATAACGCCTTTCGGAATGCTTCGTGCTGCTTTTGCAGTGCTTCGCGCAAGGCCGGCAAATCTGGTGAATCTTCTTGCGTCGCCTGCAGGAGCTGAACAGCTAACTGATGAATCTGCTGATGCGGGACGGCCAAGTCCTGAAAACCACGAAGGGAAGCAAACTGCATCCGGCCGGTACCATCGTACCATTTCCCCAGACGGCAGGCATGAGAATCCATGGGCAGCGGCAGGTGATCTGGAGACAGTGCCTGGGTGCCCTTTTCGGATTCGCGCAAGGCCACCTCGACGAAATGCTGGTGCGTCTCCTGTGTCGCTTCAAACTGTAATCGCGTGGTCATCTTCCGCAAATGATGCGACTTGTCCAATAAGCGCTGCACGACAGAATCGACGCCAGCCGTCTGCTCCTGAACTGCGCTGTTTTTCTGTTGCATGGCTTTTCCGGAATCTGCAATCTGTTCCATGCTCTCCCGGATTTCGACGGTTGCTTCCTGAACATGGGCTGCCAAGCTGCGTACTTCATCAGCCACCACTGCAAACCCCCGCCCATGTTCTCCTGCCCGCGCTGCCTCAATGGCCGCATTCAAGGCGAGCAGATTGGTTTTATAGGAAATATCCTTGATAGTACCCACGACCCGACTAATTTCCTGAATCTTTTTGAGCAGCAACTGCACCGAAGACACATTATCCGTAATGGCCGATTTAACCTGACCAGAACTTTGTTGCACTTCCTGCATGGCTGTTTCAATATCCGCCGCCGCCCCATCCACATTGACGGTAACCGCCCGCAAGTGCTCCACCAGTTGATGGGTTTTTTCCTGTAAACCCAATACTCGGGAAATCATGGGTTGCGCGAGGGCTTCAAAGTCGGGGTGCTCAACAAGGATCTGCTCAATACGCGGCCCATCACCTTCCAATTGGGCCTCCAGATATTCCAGTAATGCCCGTACTGCCTGACTTTCTTCTGCCACAGTTATCTCTCCTCGCTATTTTTTATCCACTGCATTAAGCACGGTCACTGATCTCAGGACCCTGTGGACGGGTAATGTCATGGGTTCTCGCTGCCGACATATCCGGAGCACCAGAGACCCCCGTGCTGCGATCAACGCAATAGCCCAGGAGGGCCTCCATGAGGAGGATATCCAGCATCCGTTCCGCCGACAGGCCAGAATCCCCGATCAATAGGGTGAGTACCCTTTTCTGAAAAGGCGTGATGCTTTCTCCGGACAGGGAATGGATTTTTCTAGCAATCTTCATCTGGCATACCCCCCATGATCGTCCCACGCAGACCGTTTCCTTTGAGGCCCGGTAAAGAGCACCCACCTACCGAACATGGGGATGCCCCAGAAAGCGGTGTAACACATCTATCAGCTGGGCATTGGTTTCCAGCAGCTCCTGAGCTAATTGCCGCGCTTGCGGACTGCCCGGTGGACCGACATGATCTCTTAGCAGTTGGTGCAGGCGGTGATGGAGCTGATCCACGTCGACCGGCAAAGCGGCGCGGTCGGGCAGCTGGTTCAACCACAGGGCCAGATGACAATGTTCTGCATCATCGCGGCCCAAGATCCGCTCCGGCAGACAGCCCTTCCCCTGGAGGTACTGAATGGATTCTTGTACGCGTATCTGGTGCGCGCCCAACAGCCCTGTATCCGTGATACCCATGAGGTGATTGCGTGGTGCAGCAGAATTACCGATGTAATTTATTATGTTAAACGCCTTTACCCAGGCTGGCACGGCCTCTGCGGGCATCGGTTTGGCAAACAGATAGCCCTGCAGGGCCGGGCAGTCCAGAGCCTCCAGCAACTGTAAATGCCCGACGGTTTCCACGCCTTCGGCAATGACCTCCAGACCCAGCATGCGGGCGGTCATTACGACGCCAGCAACAATGGCAAAGTCACGAGGATCATTGAGCATGTCCAGGACAAAACTCTGGTCAATCTTGATGGTCTGGGCAGGCAGTTTCTGCAGATAGCTCAAGGAAGCATTCCCCGTTCCGAAATCATCCAGGGCGATGCGTAGACCCAGGGCATTACAGTGCTGGAGTGTTTCCTGAGCCTTCTGAAAATCCAGCATGGGGGCACTTTCGGTGACTTCAATTTCGCAATACGCCGGGGCTATCCCGGGATGTGCAGCCAGAGCGCACTGCAAGTCATTCAGAAACTCGGGATCCAGCAGATGCCGGGCGCTGATATTCAGCGACAGGCGTAAGGGAAGCCCGGCCTGGTGCCACTGTTCTCCCTGGGACAGGACCGCATCCAATACAAAGCAGCCAATCCGACGGGCCAGGCGGGGATGGTCCAGCGCTTCGGCGAACACAGCGGGCGTGAGCAGCCCCCGTTGGGGATGCTGCAAGCGGATCAGGGCCTCAAAACCAATCACGCCCTGCTCCGGTGACGCAGAAGGGGCAGGCCGGGTCACTACGAGCTATAGTCAAATCTGGTGTATGAGCATTTTCTGACATAGATCAGGCGGCGGTCTGTTGATCATCCGGCAGGGTGAGGTTAGCCGGTAAGCCATCGATAAATTTCACCCCTGCAAAAAGCTGCAGGACTTTCTCTGGAGCATAAATCCCAATCCAGCGTTTTTCAGCCTGCTGCAGCATCTTGAAACCCAATCCCAGAAAGCTGCTGCGTGATACACAGTTCTTCGTCCGGGTAGTCCGGTGGCGTACCGTAGCGAAGGTGGACTCAATGGCATTGGTGGTCCGGATATGCCGCCAGTGTTCGGCTGGAAAATCATAGAAAGCGAGCAATTCAGCCCGATCTTTTTCCAGTTTAGCCACGGCCTTGGGATACTTTGCCTGGTAATTGCGCACAAACACGTCCAGTGCTTTTTCCGCAGCCTGGCGATTGGCGGCCATCCAGATTTCCTGCAACGCTGCCTTGGCTTTGCTCTGTTGGGCTTTGGGAAGTTCGTTGAGAATGTTGGCGGTCTTATGCACCCAGCAGCGTTGCTGACCAGTTTCGGGATAGGCTTCATCCAGTGCGGCCCAAAACCCCATGGCACCATCCCCAATGGCGAGCAAAGGGGCCGCCTCCAGACCGCGCGCCTGCAGGTCACGCAGAATCTCCAGCCAGGAAGCTTTGGATTCGCGCAGGCCGTCACTGACACTGACCAGCTCTTTCTTGCCCTCTGCCGTCACGCCGATAATCACCAGCAGGCAGATACGCGGATCCTCCTCCGCACGGAGGTTCGTATAAATACCGTCTACCCACCAGTAAGCATAGCGCTTTCCCTGTAGGGAGCGGTGTTGCCAATGGGCATACTCTTGCGCCCACTCCGCCTTGAGACGTCCCAACACCGCAGGTGAAAGTCCCTTGGCCTCATCACCCAGCAAAATGGAAAGGGCTTCCTGCATGTGGCCGGAAGACACCCCATGCAGATAGAGCCAAGGTACTGTAGCGGCTACTGTTCGTGATTTGCGTACATACGGAGGCGCCAGTACCGAATTGAATTTGATCCCCGATCCTGAGCGGTCCCGCACCTTGGGTACTTTGACGGGTACCGGACCCAGAGCGGTCATGATCTCGCGCTCCGGCAGATGCCCATTACGCACGACCGCCTGACGCCCATCAACCATCCGCACCGTCGCAAATTCTTCCAGCAATACCGCCACCTCTGCCTCTATGGCCTGCTCAATCAGAGAGCGTGCCGCGCGTCGAAGTATCCCTTCAATGCCCAGACCCAACTCTCCCATCCCACCTGCTATTACGGTATTCTTTTCCACGGCGTACTCCTTATGTTGCTCTTTGAGTCGGAAACCCTTTGTAGCAACAGTACGCCACCTCATTCAAGCCAGTTGTAACGCGCCCGTACACCACTTTCGAGCATAGCTCGGTCACTACCGGCTGGTAGTACATGACCAAGTTCTGGGCTTCAAGCGCTTCCTGGGTCATCGCCAACATCTCCATCAGCTGTTCTTGTTCAACATCCAGGGTTTTTTCATAAAAACAATACTGATTGCGACCCCGGGCTTTGGCCGCGTAAAGCGCGAGATCCGCATGCCGCAATATCTGCGGGGCATCACCCGTATCCCCGGGGAGAATCGTCCATCCGATACTGGCTGAGACGTTCGCCACCTGCGTGTCCATCTCAATAGGCTGGTTCAACGCCTGGATCAGCCGGTGGGCGAGATGCTGGGCGTCTTCCAGATCGTGCATATGGGGCAGCAGCAGCCCGAACTCATCCCCGCCCAGGCGGCTGACGCTATCTTCAGGCCGCAGCGTTTCACGGACCCGTTGTGCTACCGTACAAAGCAGTTGATCCCCTTGGTCGTGTCCCCAGCGATCATTGACCTGTTTGAATCCATCCAGATCGAGAATGCCAACCAGGAGGAGGTCTCCCGGCAGGGGCTGCGTCTCTGTGGCCTGGCGGAGCTGCTCCAGAAACCACTTGCGGTTGGGCAAGCCGGTCAAATCATCGTGATGCGCCTGATAAGCCAGGTGCTCGGTCAAACGACGCCGTTCCGTGACATCATGAAAGACCAGTACGGCGCCCAACACCTGACCATCCCGTCCGTGAATCGGTGCTGCAGAATCTTCAATGGCGATCTCCTGACCATCCGCGCGCAGGAGAACCGTATGGTTGGCCAGCCCCACGATCCGGCCTTCCTGCAAGACTCTGCGGATGGGGTTTTCTACCGGAAGGTGATCCCCCTCATGGGCGATGTGGAAAACCGTTTCGAGCGGTTTCCCCAGAAGGTCTGAGCGTGCAGAACCCAGCATGGATTCAGCTACGGGATTGATATCTGTGACCCGACCTTGGGTGTCGGTCGTTATCACCCCGTCACCAATGGAATGGAGGGTGACTTCCGCCCGCTCCTTGGCCTCCCACAACCTCAGATCATGGGCCGATCTTTCACGCTGCCGGTCTTCGCCGATGCGGCGAAAGGTCCAATAGCCGAAGGTAGAAAGCAGCAGCAGAGCCAGCATGGCCGCGAAAGGTCCGGTCATCCGATTCCACCAGGCGGCCAGCAGAAAGGAACGTGGCAGCCCCACACCGGCTACCAGCGGATAGCCTCGCACCTGGTTCCAGGCCCCGAGACGCCATTGATTGAACGCCGTAGCCAGGCCATAAAAGCTGGCAGAGCGGGCCTGGGGGTGCGCCCGGATGGACTGGACGGCAATGCCGTTTTGGCGTGTACCAAAGGGGCTTTGTGTGGGCAGCGGATAGAGGCTTTCCAGAAAGCCATCCCGGCGCAGCAGAAAGACCGAACTCAAGGCAGGAAGCTGCAGATTGTGCCAAAAAGGGAATTGGCCGTGCTGCAAGGGCAGCAGGGCCACCATGTTGGTCACTACGGAATGTCGGTAGGGGATCCCCTTGTGCCCCCAGGAAAAGCGGTACCACCCAGTGTGGATGTTGGGGGTGTTCCGGATTACGCACCGCCAAAGGAGGACCGACGCAAAGGTCGGAAGCCTGTCTACAACGCTGGATCAGTTGCCGCTGCTGGTCCGTAATCCGGGATCGGGCATCCGGCGATGCCGGAAGTGAAAGCAAGGTCCGCAGCAGTCCCTTGTCCATCCCGGCAGCCACCACTCCGTCACCTGCCGTACGCACACCGACACTGTTGAAATCGGGATTGAGGACCAGGTAGTCCTGCAATTTTTCGTGAATCGCCAGAGGCGTGCCATCGGCTCCTGTGCCCGTGTCCTGACCCAGCATGGCCAATGAAGACTGGGTCCCCTTGAGAAATAAATGCGTGCCATCCGCCACAGCGGCTGCCAGCACCCGCAAGTTGGTGCTGTATTCCTGACAAACATCCTGCCATGTTTCATAAGCCAGGCCTTCTCCAGCCAGCACCACAATGACCACAAACAAAAGCCAGGCACGCAATAACCAGGGTAGCATCGGTATCAATCCACCTTGGAGAAGCGGACATCATGAGTAAGCACTTTCTACGGCATCCTTTCACATGCACGAGTAATGTTTCATAAATAGTACAGGTTGGGGAATTTACCACGAAACCCGCCGCACCTTATCCTGCGTTTCTGCAGTAATTGTCATACAGGCTTTTGCAAAACCAGGGGGGACGCGGTGCTCCACTCGTTGCGGTAACAATAAATCCATACCGGCGCTTAGCGCTTAGTCCGTTATTTCCGTGGCATATAGGTAAAGGGCATGGCGCGCCAGGCGGCCTACCGAACTGGGATGACCACTCAAAAGCCGCCACTGACGCAACGCCCAAAAGCGGTTTTGGGCGATTCCGCGACCCAGGTACAGGGCCTTGCCATAGTAGTAGCGTGACCAGCGACATCCATGAGGAAAGGCGGCACACCAGCAGGCAACTGCCCGTTCCGGCTCTTTCGTGCGAAACCAGTAGACCCCCAGGTAACGCTGGGCATTGACATGCCCAGCGCGCGCCCGTCGCTCAAGGGTGGCTAAGGCCGTCGCATCGCCTTTGCGCGCCTGGTAAAGGAGCCCGCGTATTTCAGTGTCGCTATACTTGGTGATCAAGTTGCTGCTCATGCCATCAGAGTGCCTCCATGAGGTAGCGGTAGCGGTTTCTATAGGCAAAGAGGACGGTCAGTTTGCCCTCTCCGTCTAAAATCCCTTACAGTTCCATGCTATCGGGGTGGAGTGCTTCAGATGACCGTCCTGTTTTTGGCGGTGATAAGCCACAGGCCTAAAGCTTGTCACCCCGACCTTGCCATGGGTGGCTACCCATCAGACGTCGTTCGTGAACGGATTTAAACCGGAGCGAATACCGACAAGCCACGCAGGATGCTGCTGTCGCTCACGGCATGTCCAGATTATCCCATTGATTTTCCCGGATGATACGCACGAGATTGAACAAGGTTCCTCGCAAGAAATCCCTCTGTATGCCCTTTTCGGCCGTTCCATACAAAGTGACCCGGAGGGATTCGCGATCCGGCTCTTGCCGCAATGGGTCCACAGTCTCCAGTAGAGACTCCTGCACGATAGGATACCGCCGGATCTGTAAAACCGGCACCTGCTGACCCGAATGGAGAGTTCTGCATCATTATCAGGCGGAAGGGATCATTCTGGTGTGAGTGCCCGGCCAGTATCTGAGGCTTTTGAAAGACGCCTCAAACTCCACGGGGCCGTCTACCCCGCCTGGGCTGGCCATGTTCTTTCAATAGAGATTCCCCACGCGCCTGCAGAGCCTCCGCATCTTCCTGAAGGGCTTTTTCGATGGCGGCGATAAAGTGTCGAGCGTCCCATTCCGGAGCCAAGGCCTGTGCCGCCCGTATAAAGCGCTTGTCCTGCTCCATTCTGTCCTTACGGGCTGACGGGGATTGCAGCAGTCGTTTTTTCGCGGCCTCAATTCTGGCCAGCGCCGCTTTCTGACGTTCCAGAATCGCTGCCTGTTTTTTCTCCAGATCCGCGATTCGCTGTTCTGGAGTCCGACGCACCCGTTTTTTACTTTCTGTCATGTTCTCTCCTTCAGTGATTTACTTTATCAACAAACTCTTTCCCCGCCTTGAACTTGATACTTTTCTTGGCAGGCACTTCAATTTCTTGCCCCGTAGCCGGGTTCCGCGCTTTACGCGCGGGTTTATCGACGATCTCAACAGAACAAAATCCCGGGAGGGTGATTTTTCCTGCGACCAGCAATTCGGTCTCCAGAGTGTGTCGAAACACCTGATAACATTTTTCTGCGTCCGCTTTGGACATGGCGCCATGCAGGGCCAGTGCGGCGACAAATTCGGATTTATTCATGAGAGACCTCTTTCAAAAATACGCATCTTCGGAATGTAGAGGAATGTCATAAAATGCGCAATGCAGTGTATGGACAGGTGCTGCGTGGTGGATAGTAGTCCCCCGAAGAAGTGATGTCGGTGATCAGTGTCATTTCATCAAAAGCTACGATTGTTCTGATTGACTTTTACGCGCATCGCCGTACCGGGCTTGAAATGCACAGTCCGTTTCTCGGGGACATCCACCGATTTCCCCGTCTTTGGATTACGTCCCGCGCGGGCCGCAATAATGTGCAGGGTAAACGCCCCAAAATCCCGAATCTCAATACGCTCTCCCTCAGCCAAGGCATGGGCACAATGATCGAGGATCAATCCAACGGCCATAATGACATCCTGTCGTGACAATTCTTTGTTTCCCTGATCACGTAACTGTTGATAGATATTCTCCATTATTGTTGATTTATTCATCGTTCTTTCTCTGGCTTTCTGTAGATTGGTTATGCAATCGGATTGCTAGGCTAGATAATATGCCATGCACATAAAAAGTGCTATCCGACTTAATTCACGGCCTACTTTTGCCGACCCGATAGTTGAGGGAAAGATACGAGAGATATGTATTGTTTTAATAAACTGGAACCAAAGCATACCCCTTTTCTTGGTAGGCGATGGTAGAGATGAAGCCATTTTCCACAGGCGTTACGCTCGGAATCAGCATGCTCGGAGATACGTCCATACCGTGTAGCGCCACGCCACAAGCCTGAAACTGGATGCCTTTGTGGCTGAGCTTCAGGATTTCTCCCTGAATCCCCGCGATATCCCTTTCTTCTGTGTAAGGTATGCCCCGACGATCTTTGGTCAGAAATGCGACATCTGGACCGATAAAGACCACGATGAAGTGCGGCGTCACCTTTTGTTGCAGAAGTTGCTTGCGGGTCAAACCGATGACTCTGACCAGGTGATCCACAGCCGCCGGGTTACGCATATTCACTAAAAACACGGCCTTTGCATCATGTAAGCCGGATAGTGCCGGAGTGTCATTGAGCTTTTCAGCCTGGGCAGTGGTGAACAGGCAGCCAAGTGACAGAAACAGAGCGGCCAGAATAAAGCGTTGCATGGGAATATCCTCCTTAATGAGCAGGCTACTGAACGACAGCCCCGGGATGTTTTTGAATCTGTGCCACGTAAGCCGGATTCATTTCCTGCTTGGAGAAAAAAGCCTTCCAAGTGGTGATCGGCAACAATTGCGTCGGCGGCGGAGCAAAAACCAAGTCTTGATGGCGGACCAGTACGTGACAGGCGATACAGCTGCCCACTTTGCCATAAGCCAGGACTTTACCGGTGGGATCATAGGCAGCCATGATCCAGTTGCGGTCTGAAGGATCAAATTTAGCCGCCTTCAGCATGGCGGTAACGCCCACTAACTGCTTGTGGGCATTGTAATTTTCTTTTACTACCAAGCTTCCGTTACTATAGCGGTTCACTTTCAGTATCCCACCGGCTTTTTCTATACTGGATATTGCCAAAGGGTTGGCCAGGTCCACGGTGTAAGGATCCACAGTCCGAGATCCCACTTGATAAGGCACGCTTCCGGGCATGATGGCGTGCGTTTTTTGCAAAATTTGCACTTCTTTCCACAGAGCTTCAGGGCTGGGTCCGGCTGTATACGCCCAAGCTATAGAAGAAAAACAACTGGTTATGGTGAGCAGCATAACAACATTCAGTTTTGGCATGATCCGGCTCCTATAAGTTGAATGCCACCTAGTCAAGGGTGTATGGCAATTTTCTTAAGGAAACTAATCTATCCTAGAATTTTCTCTAATGGTATAGCTTCCATATATCCAGAATTTGAGCCAATAAAATAAGTACCACCTATCATTACCCCGTTTTGAGGCCCAAAGCTACCGAGCTTGTTATGGTATACATGAATTATGGAACCATTCTGGCAATTCAGCGTATAAATATCACCATTACCGATAGGCTGAATTAATTTATTTTGAACTACCATTGGAGCTGCTTTCATTCTTGCTGAAAGTGTTTTATGCCAAAGAATTTTCCCACTTTGCAGCTGTATGGCATATTCTGTATGTGTTACTGGGCTTCCAGTATATATTACGCGGTTCACAATGGTTGGAACCGCATCCTTGTTTCGCGGAGGTGTTTTACCAGAACCCAAATTTCGTGACCAAAGAACTTGTCCAGTTTGTCCATTGAGCGCAAGTTCTTCAGAATCCGATGTTCCTTTTGTCTGATTGGGTTTGCGCACATCTATTTGACCAATCAAAGTATTGCCACGTGCCGCCCAAGTGCCATCACCACCACTGCTGGAAAAAATACCTTCAGGGTGTACAGACCAAAGTAATTTCCCGGAAGAGCTGTTAATAGCATAAATCCGACTTGGGTTGGTACCTCCCATAACAACGATTTTGCCATCGTCTACAGGGGTGGCTGATGACATACTGACAAAAGAGCGGATACCAGTTTTCCAAATTAAAAAACCGTTTTTGGCATTTAAGGCATACACATGGCCATCCCCGTTACCAAAGATCAGTTTACCGTTAATGTAAGTAGATGTGGGCATATCTTCGCCCTTAGTGTGGTATATCCACTCCAGGCGTCCCGTTTTTTCGTGGAAAGCTTCTATAGCTGATACGTCCGTACCACGCGTAACCTTGGCACCTTTAACGTTGAATAATTTGGCATGACTATAGGAAAAAACGGAATTTCCTGCACCCACAAAAACAACCTTATGATTATCTACGGTTGCCACAATCGGAGTTGTCATAATTTGATTGTAGACATTAACACTCCAAAGCAAGCGCCCATTTGTAGCATTGATGGCATATAGATAGCCATTGTCATTGGGCGCAAAAACTATTCCATCAGCTACCGCAACACCAATCGGAAAGCCCACGAGGTCTCTAATAGTTGTTAATTTTCGTACAATCTTACGATTGATTGTGTTTGCTCCTGGTACACTGAATGTCCAGGAGATAGATGGGAAGGCGGACTGATACACAGCATTGTGACCGGCACTCATTGCGTATGTGAGCCATTGATCCGGTGTCTGATCTGGACTGGCCACGGCTGAGATACTACATAAGCCGGTTAAGGCCATTATCAGGGGGAAAAGTAGGCGTGCTTTGTGATTCATGGTTGCTCCTTTATCACTGCTTCCTGTTGCGTTACTTTGTTATACGGCACAATCTTCTTCTGCGAAGTGCGGAAAGATTCCATTTCATTAAAACCAGCCAGCTAGTCCGGAAACCAAAAGCATAAATTGTGCCATTCTAAGGACGATCATGGGTGAGTTGCACGTGAAAGATACTCTGGACGTCCAGAGACTGGATGAAGATTTTTTTGAGGTTGACATCGGAAAGTCCAACAGTATGGTTGCAGAAGATCAACGAAGTGTTTTTCGTGAAAGAGCATCCAGATTGACCCACCTTCTCAGTAATGGAAAGGGCGGGTCGATTGTGTAAACTTTTAATGAGATGAATGACTACTTAGACGCAGCGCCGGGAATGCTTCTCAAAGCCGCTATGACTAGGTGATCAATCTTTGCACCCACCTTGCTAGCAGCAGTACCGTTTGTAAATGCGGCGCGCTCTGGATAAGCAATGGTTGTCTGGTTCCCTTTTCCATAAATCGTCAAATTTAGCGGACATACAGCAGCTGAGCGCCAGTTTGCACTCAGTAGATCACTGAAAAGTACCGGATTGCAAAACACCATGGCCTGTACATCCTGGAATTTCTCGGGATTGAGGTTCTGTATGTGCAAGATGGATTGCTTGGCCTCAATCCGTTTCAGGATATCAATATGCATCACCACCTTGAAATGGTGCGTGGCAAGGGCTTTCTGTATCTCACCTGAGGCTTTGCTCATGGGTACGGGTAGCGTTTCCACGTACATATCAGCGGCGCTTGCGCTCAAAGTTCCAACAACCAGCAAAGCAAAAAGGGAAATAACACGATATAGACGAGTAATCACCAGCTTCTCCTTGGATTTCATAAGTTAAAAATAATATTCATAATAACTGCCGTTCTGAATGGCGCACCTATAGGCTTTAATCTGCGCTTATCTGATCAAGATAGCTGCTTTTTTGGTCTATCGGCGTGGAACAGATTTTGCTTGAAATCTCCACTGAGATCAAACAGTGAGTATACAAAAAAAGGAGACGAGGAAAAATGCCAATAAAAAAATTCCGTAGAGGCAAAAATATTATTAAAGCATTAACTATAGCCTGCTTAGCTGCTTATGTCCCCACGGCCACCGCCGCGAACTGGTTCAAGCTGCAAGATTTAAACCCCAAAAAGGTTTCGCTTTTTTCAGGATTTATAGAGCCCGATCTGTATGTGATGGCAGGAACTCCTGCTGGAATATATAATACTGCGCTCAAACGGTTTATTTATGCTACACCTCATGTGAATCTGATCGGCCCTAATTTTGGGCAAAGCACCACGTTCCTCATCCAGCGAGCACGATTAATGGTGAGAGGATGGTTGAATCCACACATCTCCTATTTTTTTGCGGGTGAATTTGGAAATAATGCAGCCACTAATATTCGTGGCCAATATACCCCGCAACTGCAAGATGCACACGTAGTATTCAGTTACATACCGGCAGCCCGTGTTGAAGTAGGCATTATCCGGGCACCAAGTGCAGAGGATGCCATGAATGGCTACATGGCCTATAACTACGTGGTTTTCCCCACGGTCATTAATCAACTCATGCTTCAACCTTTTTATGCCTCTCAACCCAGCCGGCCGTATGCTGTAGGTCCATCCGGATCCGTCTTGGTGCCCGGGAATGAAAGTTTGGGCGTCAATGCATTCCGATATCCCGGAGTCCAGGTTTTTGATTGGAAAAACTGGGGCCACTGGCAATTTGCCTATGGGGCTATGGTTGGCATGTTTGGGAGCGTATCGGCGGGCAATCAGTCCAGTAGCCCTTTATATGCCGCACGTGTCCAAGAGTCCTACATATTTGGCGGCCATGGCCCCTTCCGTAGTGATCTTACAGGGTGGCTCTGGTATCAGTATGCCCAACCAGACTATCTAGGGCATAGTTATGCAATGCAAAGAGAGGGTCTGGGTTTCCAGTACCTACAAGGTTATATGCACCCTTGGGGTCGACAATTAAAGTTTGAATACATGCGTGGCAACGGATGGATTGATGCCCCCTCCGCATTTAGCCAGCAATTAGGCTTACAACCTGCGCTTTATCAGACGCAGCTTTATCCTAATGTCAACAACTCTGCTTCTGGGTACTATGTTGAGGGTGGTTTATTCTTGACCAAGCACATCGAAGCAAACATCCGATATGACTATTATGATCGCTTGCCTAATCTCGCCTCTGTAGGGCAGCAGCGTATATTCAAGACATGGGCACTGGCGCTCCAGTATCATATCACGCCAATTACCAAAATTATGGCAGGCTATTATTTCCGCACCGTGGATGCACCCCATGTTGCTTCTAATTCGCCGGGTGCGGCAGTTAGCAAGGTGGTGGATAATGAATTTGCCATGCAAGCCATGATTTCATTTTAACCGTAACAAGGAGATTTTTCTGTGTCTATTTGCACTTTACGCCGTATGATTAGTTCTTTTTTGATTCCTTTGGCCATGCTGCTTGGTATGGGCGTTGCCTCAGCCAATGTTTCCATGTTGCATGATTTCAACTTTGCGCATCCCAAATTTATACATGCCTTACCTTTTGCAACGCATAAGTTGGTTGTTCAGGTTAGTCAGGACAACCCGGCACGCTGGACTCTGGTATTGAACACTTCGCAGAACCTGCTTAATTTCTTTGGACAGCAAAAAATTCAGATTGTTGTAGTAGCCTTTGGTCCGGGACTTAAAATGCTTGTTGCAAACAGTCCTGTGGCCAAGACTATTGCTGCTATGAATGCGGAGGGTGTAGAGTTTGATGCCTGTCACAATACCATGTTGCAGATGGCTAAAAAGCTGGGTCATTTACCTAAACTGGTTCCCTCTGCGGTGATCGTTCCGGCTGGCATCGTGCGCATCATGCAGCTAGAATCTCATGGCTTTGATTATGTGAAACCTTGACTATTTTTGGCGGCCCCGTGATCTTTATAAATCGGGCTGCCAAGACTCAGGCTAGGCCTTTCGAGTTAAGGAGAAATTGGTTGATGCGCCTGATAAGCGCTGCTGTGTGCACTTTTTTAAGGTAGACATGAAAACACGAATACGGGTGAATCAACAACATATTCCCCTATAGATTGTGGTTGATGCCTAGAATGATTGTCGCCCACGCCAAGTAGCGGGTATTTAAATATCCTTAATATGCGCGGATTGAATTGGGTCTGATGATATAGATCCCCATTTCTGGTTGAGTGTGGTAAAATCGTATGTACATAGCACTCATCAGGCGCAGTATTTTAATTTGGTTGGATCATAAACTTATAGCAGGAGATTAACTCATGTTACAAGAAGATCAAGAACTCGACGCACGAGGCTTGAATTGTCCATTACCCATTTTACGCACCAAGAAAGTCCTCAGCTTACTTAATTCCGGTCAGGTGTTGAAGATCGCCGCTACTGACCCAGGTGCCGTAAAAGATTTTGAGGCCTTTTCCAAGCAGACGCTAAACCCTCTTCTGGAGCATGCAGAAGTAGACGGTGAATTTATCTTCTTCATTCAAAAGGTTTGACTGAAAAAACTGTGATAAACAATGCCTATCTAGAGTTACAAAGGAGTTGAAATGGACGAGAAAAAGTTAGCTATTGTCGCGACAAAAGGTACCCTGGATTGGGGATATCCACCCTTCATCCTGGCCTCCACTGCTGCAGCCCTGGGTTACAGCGTGGAAATTTTTTTCACCTTTTATGGTCTGCAATTGCTCAAGAAAGATCTGAGTCATCTGCGCGTCAGCCCTCTGGGTAACCCAGCCATGCCGATGCCTGTTCCTATTCCTACCCTGATGATGGTGTTGCCGGGCATGGAAGGACTGGCTACCTCCATGATGAAAAGCAAAATGAAAGCCAAGGGCGTGGCTAGCCTGGATGAATTGCGTGGGCTATGCCTTGAGGCCGAGGTACGGATGATTGCCTGCCAAATGACGGTCGATCTTTTTGAATTTGATACTGCTGACTTTATCGAAGGTATTGAACTGGGTGGTGCCGCCGCCTTTTTTGAATTTGCTGGTGAGTCTGATGTCACACTTTTTATCTAACGTCCATTGCGACTCGCGCCACCTCAGAGAAATATAAAGAGAATCAGGGCGGATGGCAATGGGTTGAGATTACACATGTTTTTGGTGACTGGATCCCGTATCTAACTTCATGACGCCGGCACTTTCCAGGAATAGCCCCCTATGATGTTTCTCATCATACTGCCCAAACCTGAGGCATTAGCCACGGTAAATTTGTTCTAATTGTAACTAACTGATTATCTAGTGTAATGTTGCATTCTGTTTAATAATCCATGGGTTCCGATTCTTGATCTGGCGATTCACGACTGCCCGCGCTCCGTGGGTGAGCAGCTTTCGCAGATAGCTGTCTCCGCGTTTACTGATACCCAGCAACCGGACCTTGCCACCGGTCCCACTTTGGCGGGGAACCAGCCCCAGAAAAGCCGCAAACTCCCGCCCTGACCGAAAGGATTTCATATCGCCCACGGTGGCGATGATGGCGGGCACCTGCGCAAGAAAATCTTCTTTGTGTTGACATAATTGTGCCGCCAATGATTCGGATTTGAAAATCGTCCCATTCATAATCATAGGTGGTTCTCCTCTTCGCTATGATCACAACCCAATCCGGGCTCGGCCTTTTTCAACATATCCCGAATACGTTCTTTGGCCTCGTGACTCAGGTGATAGGTGTTCCATCGGTCGGCGATAAGATGAAACACCTGGTCTATCCACCCGATTTGTCGGGCATAGTTGCGGCAGGAAACGCAGAAAAAAAGATGTATTTTGAGTGCCCAGCGTTCGCGAAAACGCAATGTTTGTTCCTGACCTTTAGACAAGAGCTTTGAGGCATCCTGGCAGGTTAGCATAAGACGCTTCTTCACTGTTGTTCTCCTCCTGCAAATCGAAACTCCAGGCAGCGACTGATCTGGAGTCGTGCGCGATGGAGCAAAACCGAGAGATGATTGGCGGTGACAGCCAGAGTTCTTGCACAAAGAGCAATCTCTTCGCCATACCATTCACGCAACATAAATGCAGAACGCTGCTGCTCTGGGAGCTCATTTAAACAGCCCTGGATAATACGCAGGAAGTCTTTGGACTCCGCAGCCTCTTGGGGGTCACGACCCCATGCGCCGGGTTTATTGGCCCAGGCACCATTACTTTGAAACGCGGACTCTTCAATGTCCGAATCCAGATCATCTACTTCCAGATTGCTGATCTTTGGGGTCCTCGCGTTCAGGCGATAATAATCCTGAATTTTATGTTCCATAATGCCATACAGCCAAGTACGTTCTTGTGCTGCTCCTGAAAATCCTGCGTACCCCAGCCACGCCGCCAGTAATGTTTCCTGCACAATGTCCTCAGCAACCGCCATATTACTTGTACGGAAAAGGGCTTGACGGTAGAGTCCATCTCCATATCGATCCAGCCAGTGTTCGGGCTGACAGGCATGCACCTGATCATTCCGATCTGGTGGCATTTGATGCTTCGTATCGCCTAGATTGGCCGTCATATGTGGTTAAAATTCAGGCAGGGTGATACCCATGCTCATGGTTGGCCAACGGCCTGTTGGCTGAAAACTCCCAACAGATGCTGCATTTTGCGGATTAATCGGACATGGCCGACGACACCACTCTCATGGACCATCTTTTGAGGATTACGATACCCCACCCATACCTGACCATGAGCATCCCTCCACACCAGTATTTTCATCGGTGGTAGGTACAGTCCGGCGGTTTGACGCGATTCAAGTAGCTGGGTACCCAAGCGAGGATTACCAAAAATAAGTAGCTGCGTAGGTCGCAAAGGCATCCCCACCAATTTGGCGCCATGTGCAAAATTAATGTCCGCAAATATGGTGGCACCCTTGGCCACAATAACCTGTTTTAAGCGTTTAACGGTGATAGACACGCTGTGGTGACTCTGAATACGTGTCATCGATTGTGAGGTAGCCGAGGCCATAGGACTGATCCAGAGTGCTGCCAGTCCAACCATACACAGGTACTTTCTCATAATCTTTGATCTCCTGATTCAGGGGAAATTTTTTAAATAATTCCTAGTCATTACTGGATTCTACTATTCTCTTCAGTGCTGCGAGCAATATAGACAGAGAAGGCAGATTACCCATCTTGATCTAGTGACCCTGTGGATACCAACTGGCGTGGAAACCACTTTCGCACATTACCATGACATCAAATTGCTGGGTGTTGTCGCATTTTCCAGCACTTCCGCTATTTACTATGCGTGTCCAAATAGACACAAGCAAACAAAAGAGCTCTTTACATTTGTCCATAATCCGTACCTCCCTCAGGGCTGTTGTATGGATCTGCCTGGCTTCAGCTAGCTGCCTTCATTTTATGAGTCGTAATTTCTCCGGAATTCTTAACAAATTACATGCCTCTTAACCTTTTTCAGCTACCAATCGGACAGGGATATGGTCCATACAGGCATTGAGCAGGCGCAATGGCAACTCAGGCTCCCAAAAGCGTCGGGTGAAGCGATAGATGAACTCATCCAGGTATTCCTGCAGATATTTGCCGGTGACTCCATGGTAAGTTCCCAGCAAGAACGCTTTAAGGTTGCCAATAGCGATGTGTACCCAGGGCAGCCATTCATCTAACTGTTCTGGCGGTGTAACACGGCCTTCATGGTGCTGGGTTTCTCCCAGAACGCGCAATGCCATCAAGCCATCCGTGCGGGTAGTCTGCCAGGGGAGCAAATGACGCTGAACGAACTGACGGATATTTCCAGCGGATACCGAAGGGATGGTTTCCATAGCCATGAAACCCGCCTTCTTATCCCGGCTTTCAATAGCTACCAGGATCGGTGTTTTCCCTTCTGCACCGCGTCCGCTTTTGCCTCCGGATCGACGTCCGCCCACGAAAGCATCATCCAACTCAACCAATCCACCCAGGCGGTAGATACTGTCCCGGTCCGCCATGGCGTGGCGCATCTTGCGCAGCATCAGGTGAGCAGTAATCCAGGAGACCCCGATCTGCTTGGAGAGGCGCAGGGCCGACAAGCCACCTTTGTCGCAGACCATCAGATAGATGGCCAGAAACCACTGCACCAAGGGCAGATTGGTGGAATGAAAGAGGGTGCCAGCCGTTACAGAGGTCTGGCGTCGGCAATGATTGCACTGGTAGACCTTGCGAGACACTACCCAGTGGCCTTGATCGTGCCCACAATGCGGGCATTGAAAGCCATTGGGCCAGCGCTGTTGTTTCAGCGCTTCGGCACATTTCTCTTCCGTACCAAACCGCGCCTGCCATTGCAGCAAATTCATGGCTTCTGCTTTCATTTATGCACCTCCAACCATATGACTTATATGGAATTAGGCAATTAATGATGAGAAAGGTTCAGAGGCATGACAACTTATGAGATGATCTCCATGATTTTATGCAACCCATGGCTCCCCAAACCATGTTGTAGTTCCCACTGCCCATGTTTGTTCCGGTAGAGTAACGTGGGCGTTGCTTCCTCACCCGTACGGATAAGCAGCCGGGTATTATTGCGCACGGCGCGACGTATCAAGGGCGGAGGATTGGGGGCTGGACGGATCCCGCCTTCTTCTGTTTGGGTATTGAAATGCGATTCATCATAGGCCAATGCCTTGGCTGGATTATTCGCCATCAGGATGGATGCGGCCTTGGCCGGACTGGAGGGCTTCAGAAATCCCACCAGAACTACCCGCAACCGCAATTTTTCAGCCCCGATGATGGGCAGAGCTTTCTCATACAATCTATGGCACCAGATACAGTTAGGGTCCATAAATGCCGTTAACTCAGGCCCCTGATGCCCGACCAGAAAAGTGTGTGCGTGGGTTATCGCTGCAGCAATAGCACTTGGAGGAAGCGCCTTGGGATTGGCGTGTTGGGGCTTTGTCATTTCCTGAAAAAGCATGTTCTCCTGGGCAGGTGCAGCCGTGGCCGCCAACGGAAGTGTGATCAGCCATCCAGTCAGCAGCCATCCTGACAACCTTCTTTTCTTCATAGCGCACTCCTCAATAACCCGTAGGTAATGGTCTCTTGGGCGAACAATCTCCGGTGACGCTTCCTGGAAGGGAATGACCCAATAGCCATCCACGTTCCTATAATACTCACCGCAAATGCGGCAGCAGCCCGGAAAGCTGTTTTTCAGAAATCATGCCGGGGATGCGGCCAATATGACCATTTTTGAGACGATACAACATGGCGGGCGTGCCATTGAAACCCAATGCACCCATCATTTCCAGATTATGCTTAAGATCCTGGGTTGTTTTTGCTGTGGGTGTGGCTTTGGGAAGGCTGCGATAGTCACCGCTCTGTAACGCCGGACCAACAATGGATTCAAAATGTTTCAATGTTGTCAGAGGATGGGAAGATTGCAGCCAAGCGGCGGCTTCTGCCGGACTTTGTGGCGTCAGGAAGGCCACGGGGACATAACGGACCGTCAATTTTCCGCCCTTAATCAAGGCGGCCTCATGGTTGTACATCACATGGCAGTAAGGACAATTGGGATCCTGAAAATCATAAATGATGGGACCGTGGTGGCCTTCCTGAATATAAGTGAGGTGATGCGCCAGAATATGCTTCCAAAGAACATTCGCCGTCAGTTTTTTTGGCGGTACCGCTGTAGCCGTTCCCGTTGCTGTCTGCGCTTCAGCGAAAGTCGTGCCAAAAAGTAATAGACTACTGCCGAATAGCCCGATTCCCAGCCATTTCAGCCAGCGGGTTCTCATCCTGTTTTCCATGTCGCGCTATTCTCCTGGTATGCAGATTATTTCAGATTCGGAATGATGGTCAGCAGTTCCCCGCGAGATACCATGCCGGGCATTAATCCTGTTGTGCCATTTTTGCGTTCATACAAAATGGCGGGTACGCCCATCGAGTGGGCACTTTGCAGTACAGCCATGTTCACTTTTAAAGCGTGAAGCGTCTGTGGAAGTGCTTTGGCTTGCGGCAGACCAACAGGCCCCTGGGGTCCCATAGGTGCCGCGAAACTCTTGGCAGCCAATCCCTCAAAATGTTGCAGCGCCTGGACCCGATGCGGGGATTGCAGAATAGCGGCAGCTTCAGGGGTGCTACTGGGCATGAGATAAGCGACCGGCACATAACGTACGGAGAGTTTTCCGGCTTTGATTAGCGGTTGTTCCTCATCGTACATACCGTGGCAATAAGGACAATTCGGATCAAAAAAATCATAAATGACCGGTCCTTTATGCCCTTCCTGGATATAGGTCAGTCGCTGGCCGATGTCCTTCCAATAATTGTTCTGAGCCATTTTGGGTAAAGGCGGAAGTTCTGTGGCTGCCAGGGCAGATCCTATGCCCAAGATGCCGATCAGCATGCCGGTTAAAACGGTCAGTCTTGTGTTGCAGTTCATAGCGATCTCCTCAATATAATTTTTATAACATCAATGATCAGTCATCGTATGGCCCAGCTTCTGCTGCAGGTGCTGCAGGAGCGTTTCGGGTCCTTCATAGCCTTCATATTGGGCAACCAGATGCCCTTGCGCATTGACCAGCAATACTGCCGGTGGCCCAAATAACTGGAAATGATGAAGCAGGTGGCGCGATGCGGCATCACTTGCTGTCACATTCACCCGAATTAGCGTGAGTGGTTGCAAGGCCTTTTCTACATGGGGATTGTCATAGGTTTCGACATCCATACGCTGGCACTCTACACACCAGGTTGCCCAGAAATCCACCAATACCGGGTGCCCTTTTGCTGCGGCCAAAGCCGATTGCAGCTGGGGAAGGCTGCGAACCACGGTAAAATGGAGGGGATGATGCTTTTGAAGTGCATGGTTTTGTAGAGGGGCGACTGAAACCTCTTTTGCCACGAAAGGGGCCAAAGGTTCAAGCACCAGAGAAGCACCCGCCGAGGCACCGACTCCGAGAACCACACCATAGACAACAGCCAGTATGCCGAGTCCCTGGAAGAATCGGGGCCATCCTCCGGAATTGGCTGCAAACGCCCCCAGAAAAATACCTGAGAGGATGGCGAGCGCTGACCATAAGGCCAGCGTAACCGGTCCCGGCACAATTCGTGACAGGAACCAGATGGCCACTCCCAGCAGAACCACGCCAAAGACGGCCTTTACGCCATTCATCCATGCGCCGGATTTGGGCAGAAAATGTCCGGCAGAAGTCCCGATGATCAGCAGGGGGACCCCCATGCCCAACCCCAGAAGGAACAGGGCCACCCCCCCCAGAACTACGTTGCCGGTGTGGGCAATGAACAGCAGAGCCCCCGCTAATGGGGCCGCGACACACGGTCCGACGATCAGGGCGGACAGCACACCCATCACGAAGGCGCTGAGAAAGTGTCCGCCCTTCCCGTAACGGGACAGGCGCGATTGTATGGCATTGGGCATCTGCAATTCGTAGAAACCGAACATGGAGAGCGCCAGTACGACAAACAATGCACTGAATCCACTGAGCACCCAGGGATTTTGAAAAAAGGCCTGCAGATAGGATCCAGTGATCGCTGCAAGAACCCCGGCAACCGTATAGGCCAATGACATACCCAGCACGTAGGCCAGAGAAATCCAGAATGCATGCCTTCTGGACTGTTTCACGGTCAACTGAGTGTTCCCCTGACCGACCACCAGGGAGGACAGAATGGGAATCATGGGGAAAATGCAGGGTGTGAAGGCTAGTCCAAGGCCCGCCAGAAAGAAAAGCAGTAGCGTTAAGAGGACTTGCCCGCCGGCTAATCCCGCTGCGAACTGCCCATATTGACCGGCCACCACAGAAGGTTGAACCGGCTTCTGCAGAGCAGGATGCGTGTCGGCCAAAGCCGGAGCATGCCGTACGGTGCTGGCAATAATTCCCGTCGGGCTTAGCGTATAGCTTTTCGTGATGACTGGGTAGCAGACACCGGCATTGGCACATCCCTGAAAACTGCTGGTGACTCGAAGTTGCTTGGGGGGCGTGCCCGTGAAATGTACGGGCACCCGAATCGTGGTGGTATCGCCCTCATAAACAGCCAGGGTTCCGACCCCCGGTATATCCATCGGTTTGCCCGGTGGCAGGGTATAAGGCGCCAAATGGGCAGAACGAGGGCTTACCTGTAAAGTGATCCGATTGCGGTAGAGGTGATAATGAGGCGCGGCGATCCACTGGAGGACCAGGGTATCGTTTGGTGCCATGCGCGCCTTAAAGAGGAAGGCTTTGGCCGGTGCCAGAAACGGTGAGTGATGCACGCTATTGGTGGACGACATCAATGACGAAGCATTGAGACTCGTTATTGAAACCAATGAACTGGCAAGGGCGGATGGAGAGAGCATCAGCAACAATACGATGAGCGGTGCCCACAGCCCAAAAAAGGCATTTCCCGCTAGTCTGATGAGATGATCTCCTCGTTCCTGAGAGGTGCTGCTCATAACTGGATACTTCATTCGTGTTCGCTACCTCAGTGTTGTTGTTGTAAAACCCCATCACCGACTGCTGTTTCCCCGTACAACATGGGGTCACAGTCCGGTTCAACTGTTCGGGCGGCAGCAGTGGCCTGATCGGGGGTATGTCCTTCCAGTAAGGCCCGATACCAAGCCGCCTCGCCCGGGGACAAGCTGCGCATCAGTACGTCTTCCTGTGGGCGCACAACCAGGACGCTATCACCACCAAGTGCATCCAAATCCAGCGTGCCTTCCTCATTGGGGTGCTGGCACAGTTGCCAGAGCGCCATCAGCGGATAGCTCGACTCCACCAGATGCAGGGAAGCATGCAATCCATTAACGATGAAGTTTTCTGCTGCAGAGTAAGCTTCATGACTGGCCCATTCCAGCCGTGCCATATCGGGTAAATAGGCGAGTTTCCGGGTGAGAGGATGGTGGGCAAGAAAGGCAGGCATGTGCTCGCCATAGGCGTTGCGGTCGCCAGATAATGAGGGAATGGAGCGAGCATAGGAATAAGCGATTTCACGAAAACAATCCTCTCCAATCAGCACGAAGATCGCACCGTAAACATTTTTGAGGCTTTCGCTGAAGCCTTCCAGAATATTGTTGCGATAAATGGCAGTTGCAACAGCCGCAGAAATTGATCCGCTCAGTCCGGGAATAACGCGGCCCTCTTCCGGTGACAGGACGGCAGCTACAAAGGATTTTTGGTAGTCCAGCGCATCATGCATGGATCCCCTCCAAAATATGCTGTGCTTTTTGAGCTTCCTCCAGCAGAATAGCAAGTGGCGGAATGTTCGTATCCCATTCAATAAGTGTGGGGATTGGGCGGCCGATAATCTGCAGGGCCCGTCGATAAAGCGTCCAGACTTCGGGCCAGACTGCCTGGCTGTGCGTATCGATGAACACTTCCTGACCTAAAGCAGTTTCTATCGAAAATCCTGCCAAATGAATCTCATGGATGGCATTGGCTTGGAGATTTACCAAATACTCATCACTATTTATTCCGAGATTCCGGCTGTTGACGTACAGATTGTTGATATCCAGCAATAACCCGCACCCCGTACGTCCTACCAGGGCATTCAAAAAAGCCCATTCTGCCATCTGATTGTCGGCAAAATGCAGATAGGCCGAAACATTCTCGATCAGGATTTGGCGCTGCAGAACATTCTGCACCTGGTCAATCCGATCACTGACATGCTGCAGCATGCCTTCGGTATACGGTATGGGTAATAAATCGTGCAGATAGCGTCCTTCCGATGACACCCAGCAGAGATGTTCGGAAATCAGTCCCGGTTCATAACGGCTGATCACTTGCTGCAGTTGTTGGAGGTGTTCCTTATTCAACGGGTCCGCACTTCCCAGAGACAGACCGACGCCATGCAGACTCACGGGATAATGACTGCGCACCTGGTGCATCACTCTATGAGGCAAGCCACCCGCAGCAAACAGGTTTTCACTATGCGCCTCGACCCAGGCCGTTGGCGGTTTGCCGTTTTGGAAATCGCGATAATGGCAGGCACGTAGGCCAATCCCTGCAGCTACTGGGATCTCCCTGGATAAGGCACCAGTGTGAATTGCTGTAGTGTCCTGGATCATCAGCGTGTTCTCCTGGCTACCAGAATGCTCAAAAAAGGTTTTTTCAGCATTCTAAAAAATATGCCGAGGCCAGTGAGACCTCGGCCCCCCTATTTATTTCTTAGCAGGGGTTTTAGTGGGGGTCTTTCCGGGGGTCAGGCTGCCACCCACGATTTTCAGGCAAACCCCTTTCGGTACGGCCAACCAGGCATCGGGGTTACCATTGGTTTTTGCGGAACCGCGCGTAATACCACCTATGGACATACACTGGTTTTGATGAGCACGGGCAATGCCGTAACACTTGACATAGCCCTGTGGCATCATCCCCGCCATCGCAGTCCCGGCAAAACCCACTCCAGCCATAGCGACAGCCCCAGCAAGCAGTGCACGCTGGAACGTATGTTTGCGATTTGTCATTTCCTTACTCATGATTAACTCCTTTTTCATAACAACCACGTGGTTTTCCCCAAAGGGAAATATGTCTTACACCCCAATGGTGCGAGACAATGCTTGATCAGACAGATTTATGGACGGCAGGTGGCGTACTTTTCCAGATACGACTCAAACCATAATCCAAAGAAAAGAGGCTAGGACCATAAACCGTCGTAAAAAGCAGGAAAATGGCCCAAGGCACCTGATCCATCATTCCAGCAACACCCATTTGCGGATAAGAAAGCACCGTAATGATATTGTAGATGAATAAAAAACCGGCAGCAAAACGACCCGCCAGACCCAACGCCAACAGTATGGGAAAAAAGATTTCAATGCCCGTACCCAGATAGGCTGCCCACACGGGAGGAAGCAATGGCACGTGATACATAATATCTGAACAGGGCGACAGTAGCTGTCATGCTTTGCAGTTTGACCATGCCTGCCATCCAGAATATCCGCGCCACCCAGAGTCGTGCTGACAGATCGGCCACGGGTGCGAGATAATGCAACCAGCGCACAATACGTTCGTACCATTTTTCCATTTTATGGAAAGCAATAGAGCAAGTAGCCATGCAAATTCCTCCTGATGAAAACTTCTCGTTTTTCATTGTTCACCCGCTGCTTGTTGATCCATCAGCTCAAAAGCGGAATGCATGAATAGAATAGCGGTGGATGATCTTGTCTTATTTGCCAGGCGTCAGACTACCTCCGACTATTTTTTGGCACAGCCCTTGAGGGATCAGTAGGAAGGAATATTTGCCCCCATTATGGATAGATTGGCCTGCACAGGAATGGGTGGTGGTGGCACAATCATTCTTGTGCGCTCGGGCAATACCATAACATTTGACCCAAGGGGCATGACTGGCGAATGCCGGAGTTGTCGCCCCGACAGTCCCGGCAAGGGCCAGCATACCAGCCATAATCAGTTGCTTAGACAGATGATGATCGTTATTTGTGGAATTCATTGTAGCCTCCTCTTTAGAGATTGAAATAATGGTCCTCAATCTCTTAGTCGTGGCTATGCTTAAATTCTTACAGAGTTGTGGAATAAAATTTGTTCACCTGGTGTGGCATTCTGTTTGCTGCTTAAGTGGCTGTTGGCGCGAATGACCTTTTGCAGGATGTCGCGTGCGGTTTTGGTCCAGATGAAAGGTTTGGGATGGGTGTTGTGGTGGTCGATGTACCCCTCAATGGCCTGGATGAGTTCAGGCACACTGGTGAACACCCCACGACGTAATCGCTGGGTCGTGATATCCCGAAAGAAACGCTCGACCATGTTGAGCCAGGATGCCGAAGTGGGCGTGAAGTGCATGTGAATACGCGGGTGCTTGTCGAGCCACGCCTGTACTACCGGGTGTTTATGGGTCGCATAGTTGTCGGCAATCAGATGCAGAGCCTTGTCCCTGGGCGTCTGCCGATCAATTTTCTTCAGGAACTTCAGCCATTCCACATGGGTATGTCGCTGTTGACACTGCCCGATGACCTGACCATCCAGCACGTTGAGTGCGGCAAACAAGGTCGTAGTGCCATTACGTTTGTAGTCGTGGGTCATCGTTTCTGCGTGGCCCTTTTTGAGGGGGAGTCCCGGTTGGGTCCGGTCCAGGGCCTGTACCTGACTTTTTTCATCCACGCAGAGCACCAAGGCATGTTCCGGGGGAGACATATACAACCCCACAATATCTTCCAGCTTTTCCACAAAAATGTGGGTCTCGTGACACCTTGAAACCACGCAGTAGATAGGGCTTGAGGCCATGCTTGCGCCAATGCCACGACACACTGGCGTGTTAAACAGCGCTTGAGATTTATCAGTTTTTAGCAGAAAACAGCGTCAAAATGGTTTGCCCTTGACCTAACATGTATTCCACAAAATATGTCAATCTATCACGTGGTTAAATATTCATTTTTAACTAAGTCGCATGGTAAATGCATGATGCTGACATATGGTAAAAGATGACGCTGATTAACAACCCACCAGTAAGCATAGCGCTTTCCCTGTAGGGAGCGGTGTTGCCAATGGGCATACTCTTGCGCCCACTCCGCCTTGAGACGTCCCAACACCGCAGGTGAAAGTCCCTTGGCCTCATCACCCAGCAAAATGGAAAGGGCTTCCTGCATGTGGCCGGAAGACACCCCATGCAGATAGAGCCAAGGTACTGTAGCGGCTACCGTTCGCGATTTGCGTACATACGGAGGCGCCAGTACCGAATTGAATTTGATCCCCGATCCTGAGCGGTCCCGCACCTTGGGTACTTTGACGGGTACCGGACCCAGAGCGGTCATGATCTCGCGCTCCGGCAGATGCCCATTACGCACGACCGCCTGACGCCCATCAACCATCCGCACCGTCGCAAATTCTTCCAGCAATACCGCCACCTCTGCCTCTATGGCCTGCTCAATCAGAGAGCGTGCCGCGCGTCGAAGTATCCCTTCAATGCCCAGACCCAACTCTCCCATCCCACCTGCTATTACGGTATTCTTTTCCACGGCGTACTCCTTATGTTGCTCTTTGAGTCGGAAACCCTTTGTAGCAACAGTACGCCACCTCATTCAAGCCAGTTGTAACGCGCCCGTACACCACTTTCGAGTATAGCTCGGAAAAAAGGGTCGGCCAATGAGAAGCGTTTTAGGCTTTTCGGAATCACTGCCATGTCCTTTCAGCGTCTCGTTACCCTCCGCCTTTCAGAGTGGATTACCTACTTTCTCGCGGCCGTGCCGCCCCGCTCGCGGCGCAGCTTCCTCGAACTGCTTTGCGGGTGCCTGATCTCCCCTGATGGCTGGGTCACCCGTGCCCTCAGCCATATTTTACTGCGCTGCCATTGGTCCACTTATTACAAACCCCTGGAGCGTGAATCCTTGCGGACCCAGGTTCTGGCCATCGCTCAAGTCCGTTGGCTCCTGTCCGCTTTGCCGCCACTGCCGATCGTTGAGTTGATCATCGACGATACGCTGGTCCTGCGACACTCTAACAAGGCCCCAGGCGCGACCATCCACTTCGATCACAGCCATAAGCACAACCGCCCCCGTTATGTCCTCGCCCAGAACTGGGTAGGGCTGGCGTTGACCCTGCGGAGCCGCTCCGGCAAAGCCCTTTCCTTTCCCATTCGCTTGCGCCTCGTGCCCCGCACCGGTAATACCCACAAGCTGAAAATCGCCGGGGCATTACTGCGGGCCTTTATACCCCACATCCCCGTACCCGTCCGCTTGCTCACCGATGCCTGGTTCATGCGCCGCCGCCTGCTCTTGCCCCTGCTGCGTCAGCGCGGCCAGTTCATCGGCCAGGTGCGCCAGGATACCGCACTGTATCGGCAGCCCCCGCCCAAACCCGCCAAAGCGCAACGGGGTCGGCCCCGGAAATATGGGGACAAACTGACCCCGGAAACCCTGACCTCACTCCCCACGGAGATCCTCACCCTGTTTGTTTATGGGAAATGGCAGAAAGTCCGTCTTCAATCCATCGTCGTCCAGGCACGCTTCCTCAACGGCCATCCCGTCCGGGCAGTCTGGAGCGCTCTCTACGATGCAAAACACCATCGATGGTCGCCCACACGCCTTTATCTCGCTTCCGAAACCGATCTGACCGCCCCTGAAGTCGTCACCCTCTATGGCAACCGTTGGCAGATCGAACCCCTCTTCCATAACCTGAAACGCTGGTGGGGCATCAATAACCTCTGGCAGCAAAGGCGCGCGGTTCTCGAACGCTGGATGCAAATTCGTTGCATTGCCTGGTCCATGGTGCAGCTCCTCGCGGAAACGGTCACCGAGGACTTTCCCATGACCGCCATAGCACCTTGGCGTATCGCTACGCCCGTCACTGCAGGACTCATGGCCCAATGGCTCCATCTGCATTTTCTGCGGGTTCCCTTCTGGACGGGCTATGATCCAAAGTCCGGGAAATTCCAGTGCCCAAATCCTGACTTTTGGGCCGATACTGATGAACCACCCCGCAAAAAGGCTGCTTGACGCACTTCTACCCCAAATTTACTGCATCATATCGCCACTCACTGAGACAGGCGAGGAAGCTGAATGTCTAAACTTCAGGCTTAAAATTGATCATGATAAAACGGCTCCATGTTGAGGGTATGAATGGAGTCCAGCCTTGCGAGTTGCGCCTACAGTCACTTTAACCAGCGAAGAGCTGTCCGAGTTGTCCCGTATAGTCGCCTCCCGACTAAGCAGTGTCCGCTTGTCATTACGGGCACGGATGATATTGCTGGCGGCAGAGGGCTTGCAGAACAAAGAAATTGCGGAGCGCCTGGGGGTGGATCGCGTGCAAGTCGCAGGTTGGCGCAAGCGTTATCTGGAACAACGGTTGGCGGGTATAGAGCTCGATTTACCGCGCGGGCCCATCCGGTGAAAGTGGTGGAGGCGGTGGTGAGATCTCATCGGTTGATAGCAAAACCAGCGGTGTCGCCATCAACCTACCCCATGCCTCTGATGTCTCTTGCTCGATTCGCGGGATGCTTGTCCCCTTGGCCCACCAAACGTTGGATACAGCCAGGATAATATCCGTATTCTGAATGAGTGCCTCCAGCCATACCCATGGTAATAGCTGGTCATAACAGATGTTGGCGAAAACTGTTTTTCCGGCAACGGTTTTGCTCCTTTCCCACCATGCCGCTGAATACCCTTTTGACTGCCATGGATGCCACATGGAAACCGGCACAGGAAAGGCCGCACGTAAAAGGGGAAGATGGGAAGAAAAACCATCATCACTGATGGGCACCAGGGCATCCCAACGTCGGCCATCAGTTTCCCAAACCGATGCGCCGATCAGCCATAGCTGGCCATGAGGGACGCTGTTACGGAATTGAGCGGCCGTACCTGTCCACCAATATCCTGCCACCGTTTCGGGTAGTACAACGATTCTGACACCTGGACCTTTACGAATCACGTCCCTGATCAATCTGCCGTTGCGCTCAATCACCGCCAATGGATTTTCGGGAACCAGACCAGCATCCGTATTTATCCCCATTGCTCAGCGACAATTATCTTGTCCGGCGTGTTGCCTCACAGACAAACGCCAAAATCCTTTGGAAATTCTGCGGCTGGATCAGAGCTTTCTGGTGGATCAGGGCCTGCAATGGGGAAAAGCTCAAGCATTGCGCTGGTATGTCGATCCGGCGACTGGAGACAAATGGCTGGTTAAAATAAAAAAACACAAGGCTGTGGGCTGCCGGAGGCTTTTGCCACCGATACAGCGGGGCAATGGGTCTTGATGCTGCGGGGGGAATCATTGCGGATTGGCCGGACGGAGACCAAAGGGGAGCCGGTTTTGGGCGAAGTGCTGGCTTCCATGCGGTCAGAAGCCTCTCATGTCGCGAAAAAAAGTACTTGGTGAATACACAGTGGATCCACTTGATGCTCAGTCCGGAGCCTCATTGTCACCAGTGCTATGACTGGCGCCAATCAGGATGTGTAGCGTCTCCACTTCGTCACCATTCAGTACACGATCAATTGACAACAAGTTCACAAGAGATTTGCAGTGCTCCATTCATTTTCGTTAGAGAAGGGTAAAGAAAATTTCTGCTGTTTTTGAGTAGTTAATGATCTATCAAATGAGGAAATATAGATTACTCCGGTCGGAGATCTCTGTAGGTTTCTTTCGATTCATGCCGATGCTGGAATCTGATCAGCGAACCTCAAATGATAAATTCATCTCATTGAATATATTATTTTTAAGTAAAATTTATTGAAACGATATAAGGTGAATATACAGTTCGAGTTAACCCGGATAAAAGCCAGATGTTCAGTTTCAAGATGTGGTTCCAGTGCAGGGCTTGCTGAATCAACCTGCTATTGTTAAATAGGTAGGTAATCCAATAAATGATCTCTTCCGTTCGGTCTAGATATCTGATAAATTTCATCTGGTATAGATTTTTAATAGCGTATATTATTGCTGTTGATGAGAATGTGAAGGAACAAAAGATGAAAACACAAAAACCCACGATTCGTGGCCTCTATATCACGGGAAGCATTTATCTGGCTGGAATGCTTTTTGTGATTGTGATGGGCGCTCATTTCCTCCATTTACACCTCCCGCAGTGGTTTGGCTGGATGGGTTTAGGTATTTTTGGCAATTTCATTGTTGCTTATCCAGCTGGTATGATCTGGCATGTATTTAGAACCAAGCAGTTTGATTGGGAGATTAATAATGCCACCAATGCTTATTGGGTTTACGCGACCAAGATCGCCAGAGCAGCAGTAACTTTACCTGGATCGATGCGAACGCTTCATGAGCAAACGTTCCCTAAAGGCCTGCTCCAAAAAGGTTCGGTAGGTGTTCGACTCAACGGTTCCCATGCCCAGGGCCGCCAGTCCGGCATAAAACGCCAGGGTGGTGGACAATCGGCCAAAAAAGCCAGCTCCGATGACCCTGGAGGGGATGCGGGCGGAGAGCCGCCTCGCGCTATCATCGTTCCTCCATGCTTTCTGAGCTTTGCCGATCTCGCGCACCGATGGGCCTGTTCGGAAAAAACCCTCCGCAATCAGGTTTGCCTGGGCAAACTCCCCACTCCGCATAAACTCCCAATCGGTCCCCGATTCCCCATTGGGTTGATCGAACAGATTGAACAAAGCGCCCTCACTGCAGAGCGTTTCTCCCAAAATGCTCTTCCGTCATATTCGCAAACTCCCGTAGTGCCCAGCCCACGCCGACGTGGCCGTCCGCGTCTCATTTCCCGAAAAAAGGGAGGTGACCTATGAGGATGGGTAACATCATTGTGTTAGGCGTTTCAGGCGCAATGCTCCGTCCAACCATGGGCTACAGACGAGGGACCGCTACTTTCCCCATATTGGCCGCTCAGTTCTTAAATGGTGTTCATACCCCGCTCAGCTTTTACGATATTCCTGGAGATCTTTCCTGGTCGGACATGATGGTGCGGTCATCCGGTGGCTTTCCCCCCGGCGCCGATGGCGCCGACCCCCAAGGGTATTACCGGCGGGGAAGAAGAGCGAACGGGCAACAGCGCGACATTGCCAATCCCCATGGCGATTCCAAAGCACAGAAAGACAGGCGGGCAGATTCGGTGATCAGTGGGTGGAAGGGATGCACCCTCAGGGATAGTGAAAAACATCTTTTGCAAGGAATCGGTCTGTTCGCATTGGGGGAATCGTTGAGAATGCGGGGGTATTCGGTGAGGAGCGAGCCATGTTATCCCCCCGCGCACTACGTTTGCCGGGTGATAACGTCTCGCAATGGGGTGAACCCCCTTGACCCCCGCCATCATCTTTACCTGCGCCCTCCGGTTGCAGGGTCGGCGATGATGGCCACGGAGGTTTTGCCATGACGGATGAGATTCAGAATCCGATCAAAAAGCGTGGGGGTCGTCCTCGATTGCCGGATGATGTGCATCGGACGATCAGGCGCGAAGTCTGGCTTTCTCCGATCGAGCTGGCCGACCTGAAAGCCAAGGCCGCTGCGCAGGGATTGCGGGTCGGAGAATACATGCGGCTCTGTATTACGGATGCCAAATTACCCGCCCCGCCAGTGCCGCCGATCAATCTTCAGGTATGGCAAGAATTGGCAAGGTTGGCGGCCAATGCCAACCAGTACCAATGGGCCATCAATGCAGGCCAGGCCCATGCGTGGGACCGTGATTTGATTCCGCAGCTGATAAAGGCAATTCGTGCCGTCCGTTTGGCTTTGCTGGGCGTGGAGGCAGACGATGATTGAAAAAATCATCAAAGGCACCGGTGCACGCGGATTGGCGAACTATCTGCTGGCTGAAAAAGACCATAACGGCGACGTGCGGCCAAGGCATGACCTGATCGGCGGCACGCTTTCGGGACGTAGTGCCCGAGAACTGGCGGCAGAAATAGGGGTTTTGCGCCGGATGCGCCCGAATCTACAGAAAGCCGTGGGACATGTTTCCCTACGGGTTCCTGAAGGGGATCGGGTTTTGTCTGACCGGGAATGGGCCATGATCAGTGATCAATGGTGCTCAGATATGGGTATGGATGCCTACGCCACCGTCTGTCATGGCGACCATATCCATATCCTGTTTTCCCGCATCAACAGCGATGGTTCCGTGGTTTCCGATTCCAACGATTACCGACGTGGAGAGGCCGCTGTCCGGAAAATAGAGCAGGATTTCAATCTGGTGAAGGTGGAACCTTCCTCTTTACTGGAGCCAGAAAATGCCCTCACTCACAAGAAGGCCCCGACCAAAGGGGATTTCATCGCGATAGAAAAAGGCGAGATACCTGCACGCCTGTTCATGCAGCAGGCTCTGGATGCGCTCCTGGAGAAAAAGCGGACCGTGACGCAGTTCATCGAGGATCTTGAAACGCTGGGCGTCATCGTTCAGCCGAACCTGGCCACCACCGGAAAACTGTCCGGCTTTGCCTATCACTACGGTGATTATCGCTTCACCTCAAATAGCCTCGGCCGTGGTTATAGATTGAGCAATATGCAGAAGAAGGGGCTTTCCTATGAGCAAGACAGAGATATTGAAAGAATACGCGCAGCAAAAGACCGAGCAGCACGTTTCCTTGCTGATCGATGCGCCGGAGATGATCCGGCAAATCCAGCAGATGCGGCAGGAGCTATCGCGGTTGCCGGAAGCGATGGCGAATCAAATAGACGAGAGCTTGGGGCCGATGGAGGAAATGGCTCAAGCCCTGGATCAGGGTTTGGATACGCAGAGAGCGATCATGCAGCCTCTGATACAGGCCGCCGTGGACGCCATCCAGAAAGAGATGCAAACGCTTTCGCAGGACAAAGTGAAACGGTCGGTGAAAATGGCCAGGGAATCTCGCCAGAAAGCGATGCAATCGAATCGGGAATTGAATTACTGGAAGCAGGAAGCAAAGGCTTTACGGGAGGAGATTCAAAAGATACGGCAACAGTTCTGGATAGCGGCAGGATCAGCGGCGATACTGGCAGCGGTCGTGATAGGGATGATTCTGGGATTGTTACGGTAACGAATTGGAATGATCGCTTCAAAAAAGCGTCTGCGGCAAAGCGTCGGGCTAAAGAACAAAAGCAAGATTCACCTGATATACAGGCTGATTATCCAAGTTTGCGTGATGCCGCCCACATGGCTGATCTGGTGGCGTACCTGCAGTCTATTGGCTTGCCCATCAAAAAAGACGGGGTGAAGGATTGGGTGGTGGATGACCGTTACCGCGTAACACAAGAAAAGGATGGTCATTTTGTCTGGTGTGACTGGGCTGGTGTTGATGGTGGTGATCCCATCGATTTTTGCGTGAAAGAGATGGGATTGAGTTTTCAGCAGGCTTTGGCCGATCTTTCAGGTTCAACGATCACGAAAAAAGCGGAAAAAAGAACGGTCCTATCTCATCAACTGCCTGTTGCTCCACCGGTCTGTCGGAATTCTGATCCGGTCATGCACTATTTGCAGGAACGCGGTATTAGCCAAAAAACCATCCGGTGTGCCCAAGGGGCAGGGTTCCTGCGCTTTGTGGATTACAAAGGGATCCCCTCTGCAGCCTTTTGCGGCAGGGGGGATGGTCAATTGCGATCCATGACCCTCAGGCTGACCCAATCTATTCCGTCCTGGGATGGGAAGAAACCACTGACAAAGTTGGACGTAAAGCATTCCGATAACTCCTATCCAGCCATCTGGCATGGGGATAATCGAGGTTCTGTCTGGGTTGTGGAAGGCGGTATGGACGCGCTGGCTGTTATCGATTGGTACAAGACCCGTCGGAAGCCTATCCCTTGCGTCATTGTCTCTGGCGGGGCGAATGTCCGCTCGTTAGACCGGACGCATGTGCAGAAGATGCTGAAAGAGGCAGACACAGTTTATGTGGCTATGGAACGCGAGAAAAATACCAAAACCCAGGCCAAAACCGATGCCGCCCACGAACAGCAGATCGATAAAATCTGGAAGCTCGGTTGCGAAAAGGTGTTTGCCTGGATGCCACCAGCCGGCACCAAAGACATCGCCGATGCATGGAAAGCGGGGGCTTTGTCGGATCCGCATGATCCGTTGGTGCATATGCGGAAAGAGAGTGGGGATGAATCCGCATCAATTTCGCTACCAGCACCTGCGATTGTGTCAACGTTTGATTGGGAGTAGGGAAAAACCACCCGGCGACCATACAGAAGTTGAGCGCGATATTGAATCACTCCAGCAACTTCGCCAGATCTTCTGCCCTCAAGTGCGTATAGCGTTTCAGCATCTGCAAGGTCTTGTGTCCAGTGATGGCGGCAACCTGCACAGGATTAAGTCTTTTCTCAAAGAAGCGACTGGTGGCCTCGTGACGGAGGTCGTGGAAACGCAGATCTTTTATTTCAACGCGTTTGCAGGCGGCGGCAAATGAATGGGAAATATCTGTGCCTGGAAAAACCTTGCCGTTGATGTTGCGCGGTAACTTTTTCAGGACGGCAATGGCGCGGCTGGACAGAGGAATGAGCCGATCTTCCCCATTTTTAGTGTCAAGTAGTTGGGCAGTACATTTGGTAAAGTCAACATCTTTCCAGAGTAACTTCTGTATCTCCCCCCGCCGCATCCCGGTTTCCAGAGCGAATAGGATGATAGCCTTTAATGATGGAGTACATTCGCCCAATAGTTTTTTTTCTTCAATAGGTGACAACCGTCGGTCCCGTGCCTTACCTGGCGATGGTTTTCGCACTGACAATACCGGATTGCGTAACCCTTCCATACGCCACTCCTTCATGGCGACCGTGTACAGATTGGAGATGATGGCGAGTTCCAGGCGAACGGAGCTATCAGAAAGACCCGCCTTCAATCGCCGATCTCGATATTCTGCGAGGTCAGCGCCGCGAATTCGTGATAAGTGCAGTTTGGCGATTTTGTCTGTCTTGAGGTTGCCGATACGGTACAGTTCAATCTTGCCTGATTTCTTCAGGCTAGAAACTTCTCTTCCATAACGATCCAAAGCATCAGCCAGCGTTGTGCTGTCCGCATCGCTCTGATTCTGCCACAACCCGCGTTCCATAGCAGATTCTGTAAGCCGTGCCCACGCTTCCGCATCCCGTTTGGTCCGAAAAGTTTTCGACTGGCTCGGATACCCCTTTTTGCGCACGATGGCTTGCCATCCAATCGTGACGCCATCCTGGTCTTCCCGTGAATTTATAGTCGCCATGCTGCACTCCCGCTGCAATCAATCCGGAAGCTTAGTGCAGCATATGTGCAGCGTAAAATCAATTTGAATTTGCGAATTGACTCTAAGTATTTGGTGCGAAAGGGGAGACTCGAACTCCCACGCCGCGCGGCGCTGGAACCTAAATCCAGTGCGTCTACCAATTCCGCCACTCTCGCTTACGCGCTATCTTATGCGGAATAGTCCCGGACGACAATCATCGGAGTATCGAGCATGAGCAAGTCACAGCAACCCCATCGGTTACGCCGTTTGCTGGCAGTGGAGTCGGCGCGGATCATGGCGGAGGAGGGCGTCGTGGATTTTCGGGTAGCCAAGGAAAAAGCGGCGCGGCGTTTGGGTGCGGGGGGGGATGCCCAGCACCACTGGCCGAATAACAGTGAGATAGAATCAGAATTACATGCCCGCCTGCAGCTTTTTCATGGACCTGCCCATGCGGTGGATTTGCGCGAACTGCGCGAGCGGGCGCTGAAAGCCATGCAGTGGCTGGAGGTGTTTCAGCCGCGTCTGACCGGCCCGGTGTTGAATGGTACGGCTACGCGCCATGCGGCAATTACCCTGCATTTATTTGCGGATGCCCCTGAGACGGTCATTTTCTTTTTGATGGATCAGAAAACGCCCTATGAAGAAAGCTGGCAGCGCCTGCATTTTGGCGATGCCCCGGCGCAAGAATATCCCTGCCTGAAAATTGACTACGCAGACACGGAGATTCGTCTGGTCATTTTTGCGCTGGATGAAGACCGGCGCAGTCCCGCTTCGCCTGTGGATGGAAAACCAGTGAAGCGTGCAACTGGTCAGCAATTGCGCAAAATGCTGGAATAAGAGCAGACGCGAAAGGGACTTTAACATCCAAAATTTTCGATTTATTCCTGACCCGTTGGCAAAATAGCGTTTTCCTGTTCACGGGGGCGCAGGTGTTGCCAGCTGACCAAAGCCAGTGCGACAAAAATGCAGACCATTCCCACACCTTCCCAGCCTCCCGGAGTTTCTCCCAATTGCAGCCAGGCGGCAACGACGCCAATCAGCGGCGCTGCCAGGGTGCCCATGCCCGCGATTCCCGAGGGCAGTTTCTGCAAGGCGTAGGCCCAGAGAAAATAGGCCAGAGCAGTACCGGGAATAGCATTATAAAGCAGGGCACCGACAAATACGGGTGTCCAATGAACCGTCAGCGGGTCAATAAACAAGGTCATGACAATCAGCCCGAGTCCGCCGAAAATGGTTTGCCACAAAGTACTGTTGAATAAATCCATGTCGGGGGGCGCATAACGCTTTTGCCAGAGGGCGGAACTGGCCCACAAAATGCCTGAAATCAGTGCAATCACGCTGCCAGTCCATTCGCCGTCGAAACTCCAGGGCTTCAGAATGGCAATCAGACCCAACAGGGCCAATAGCACGGCGGGCCATTGTAATCCGTGCAATTTCTCACCGAGTAGAGGCCAGGCAAACACAATCAGCCAAAGCGGCATCATGTAGACCAGAATGGCCGTTTTTCCGGCGCCGCCATATTCCAGCGCCCAGAGGGCAAGCCCAATAAAACCGGTGGTTTGCAACAGGCCGAAGGGAATGATATAGCGGGCTGAGGGCATCCGCAGTGGTCTTTTCAGCCAGATGATCAGGGGAATCAGGACGATGACACTTAGCCAAACGCGCAGAGTGGCAAACAGCAGGGGTGGGCAGTCGCTTATGGCGACTTTCATGACGACCCAGTTATATCCCCAGATTATGGACAACAGGGCCAGTGCAGCCAAAGGCCAGAGTGTCACCGGTTTTTTGGGGGAAGGCATCAGTCTGTGGCTCCAGAATGTAAAAACCGGGATGGCAACCCATCCCGGCGATTCACTTAACCCCTCCCTGTGGAGAGATAAGCGACGTTTTAGCGCAATTTGGCCCGATCGTATTGTTCTGGCCAAGGCAAGTCTACTCCCAGTTCACGGGCGGCGTGCAGGGGCCAGTAAGGATTGCGGAGTAATTCCCGGGCAAGGGCGATACCATCGGCTTGTTCTGTAAGCAGAATATGTTCGGCCTGCATGGCTTCGGTAATCAGTCCGACGGCAACAGTGGGTAATCCGGTTTGTTCGCGTATTTGTTGTGCGAAGGGCGTCTGAAAGCCAGGGCCAGCCGGAATGACCGCATCAGGGGTCATTCCGCCGCTGCTACAGTCAATAACGTCCACAGCTCTTGCCTGCAACTGCTTGGCCAGGGCGACGGATTGTTCCAGATCCCAGCCACCGGGTACCCAGTCTGTGGCCGAAATGCGAACCCACAGAGGCAGATGGTCGGGCCAGACCGCGCGCACGGCATCGGTGATTTCCAGAGGCAGACGCATCCGGTTTTCGAGGCTGCCACCATAGGCGTCATCCCGATGATTACTGATGGGCGAAAGAAAGCTGTGCAGGAGGTAACCATGGGCCATGTGCAGTTCGAGAACTTCAAATCCGGCATGGAGCGCTCTTTGTGCAGCAGCCACAAAATCCTTGCGGACCTTTTCGATATCCTGAGCAGTCATGGCCTCGGGTACCGTGTGAGCCGGACTGAAAGGCAGCGGGCTGGGGCCATAAGGTTGCCAACCCTGTTCTGCATCAGGCGCGATAGGTGCGCCGCCGGCAAAGGGGGCCTGAGTAGAGGCCTTGCGTCCGGCATGGGAAATTTGTATGGCAGCTACGGCCCCCTGTTTTTTCATGAAGCGGACGATGGGTGCCAGAGCTTCGGCTTGGGAGTCGTTCCAGATACCCAGATCGCGCGGAGAAATGCGACCCTCGGGACTTACAGCGCTGGCTTCGGCCATGACCAGTCCGGCGCCACCCACCGCGCGGCTGCCGAGGTGAACCATGTGCCAGTCACCGGCTACCCCGTCCGGGGTGGAGTACTGACACATGGGGGCGACGACAATGCGGTTGCGCAGCGTTATGCTGCGCAGGGTCCAGGGTGTGAACAGTTTGTGACTCATGCCTGCCCTCCAAGATGCTGACTGAAATGATCCAGGGTAAGGCGCCAGCCTTCGGCGGCAGCTTCGGGACGATAGCTGTCACGCGGGTCGGCAAAAAACCCGTGAGGGGCACCGGGGAACAGCGTCAGGGTATAACGCTTTTTGGCGGTGCTGAGGGCTGCGGCAATGCGTCCATGTTCTTCCGGGGTGATGGATTGATCTTCGGCCCCGTAAAGGAGTAGCAGCGGGGCGCGCATCTGCTCGACCAGATGCAGGAGCGGTTGGCGTCCGGCCGGATCCTTATCCGGGGCAATGCCACCGCCATAAAAGGCGACGGACGCGCCGATTTTGTCGGCATGTACGGCATTGGCCATGAACGCAAAGCGGCCGCCCATACAAAAGCCGACAGCGCCGATGGCGTGCTTCATGACTTCGGGACGTTTTTGCAGTTCGGCAATGGCCAGCCCCGCTTCCTGCATGGCCAGATCATCTTTCAGGGTTTTAAGGTGCGCGATGGCATTTTCAAAGTCGGCATATTCGTACACCTTGCCATGATACAAATCTGGGACGATGGCGCAGTATCCCGCCCTGGCAAATCGTTCGGCTACTTCCTGAAAATGGCTGTTTACGCCAAAAGCTTCAATAAATATGACGACGCCAGGATGCGGGCCGTTGCCGCCGGGGCGGGCGTACCAGGCGCGGGGACCATTTTCCAGTTGTAGCCATTCGGAATGAATTTCAGACATCACTCTACCTCCTTATTCGAGCATGAAAAAAGGGAAGGGGGGATTATTACGGGATCAGACCGCTAAAGACTGAATATAAACTTGTAGTTGCCGGAGGCAACGTTGGTAGGCATCGATGGATTGGGCGTTTTTGCCCAGCCCGACACAGCCTTCAATGGAAGCAACAATATAAAGGGCGATATCCTCGGGATTCGAGTCCTGACGTACCTGACCTGCGGATTGACCTTCCTTGAGTGCCTGTGTGACGACTTCTACCCAACGTTCAATGATTTTTTGCAGACCCTGCCGAAAGGATTCATCCAGAGGACTCATTTCCTGAATCAGGTTGTTGAGCGGGCAACCATAGCGAATGACGGATTCATCCGCTTGGGAAATTTTTTCTGCAATGAGGTTGTACAGACCAATGATGGGATTATCGTGTTGGGCGAGCATGGTAAACCAGCGCTCTTCCAGTTGCGGCCCGATCACTTCTTCAATGACCGCGAGCCCGAGATCGCGCTTGGTACCAAAATGATGATAAAGCGCCCCTTTGCTTACGGAAGTGTTAGCGAGGATACGCTCCAGACTCGCAGCCTGAAAGCCGGATTCCAGAATTTCGTGGTAAGCAGCATCCAGAAGATCGTTGCGGGTCTGTTCGGGATTGCGCGTTTTACGTTGGCTCATAGTCATCATAAGCTTGGAAGATACCGACCAAACGGTATCTTGTCAATAAAGCATACGTCCGGTTTGGGAAAATGAGTTCAGCGCGTTAAACTGACAAGCAGTGTTTGAAGGCGAATCGGGGTGGTGGATGAAAGCATCAATAGATTTTCAGCGGCAGGGTGACAAGCAGAATTCGGCTTTTTTTGAAGAATGGTTAGGGCGCCTGTTGGAAGATCGCGATCGCCAGGGGCTTACGGAAAATATTGGCCGCATCGATGCGCTGATGATTACGGTAGAGCCGGGACATTCTGCCGCTTATGTGCATGAATTGTGTTTGATGACGCCTTACAATTATCTGGTCACCCTCGAAACCGATCAGCATTCCACCCACATTCTCCGCATTGATATGAATGCGCCCGATGTGTTGGTTCGTGAAGTGAAAGATCCCAATCTGCATGGTATTTTCCGCAGCCTGAACGAGGTGTATCCAGTGGGGGCCAAGCGTCCCAACTCGCGATACATGGGAGAAGTCTTTCAGGTCAAAAATCTCCATGAAGTAGTTGTCGTACAAAAAAACCGCGAAGTTCGGTTTTTTAATCAGGAGCAGGTGCGGCACCTGGAGTTGCCGGGCAATATGGTTATCGTCAAACCTTCTCCCTATACCCACAATATTGTCGGTTACTGGGAACGGCCTGATGATGACATCCGCGTTTATTCCCTCGGCGTGTCTTCCATTCGCGATGATATGCAGGTGGCTTTTGAACAAGCCAAAGTGTTACGAGAACAACTGGGTCTGGAGCAATTACTGCTGCCCATCGATCATCTGGCAACCCGGGTATACAGTCAGAACCGGGAAGCCGCCATTCTCGAATATCTGACTCTGTCCAGTTATTACTACTGGGGTTCTTACGATATTCCAGACCAGAACTCTTCTACCAATGTTACCAAAAGCGTGCATTATGAAAATGTGTTGAATAGTCCTGCCAAGGTGTTTACCGCTGCCAATCATCCTTATTTTTGCAATCATTTGATTGGTCAGCCTTCACCCACCGAGGCCTTTGTGCGTAATTTTGGCCCCCGCCTGCATCACATTGCCGTGGGCGTGCAAGACGGACGTACTCAGGATCAGATCAACATTGATTATGTGGTGGACGCTCTGCGAAATTGCGGGCAGAAGTTTCTGTTGCAGGTCATCGGTTCGGAGCAGGAAGGCTTGAAACAGATTTTTTCCAGTGCTTCTGAGCACTCTTCCCTGATTATTGAATACGTGCAGCGTTTTGGTGGTTTTCAGGGATTTTTCACCAAGGAAAATGTCGCTGATCTGACCGCTGCTGCTGGCGCTGATGAGACGCTGCGCAGCCTGGATGCAGAAGCCCGCGCCTGAGCTAAAAATAGCGCAGGGATAAATCCAGGCTCTGTAAATTCCGGGTAAGACTGCCGACAGAGATAAAATCGACGCCGGTAGCGGCCACAGCGGCTATGTTGTGGATGCCCATATTCCCCGAAGCTTCCAGAGGAATTTTTCCGGCCACTCTCTGCACGGCCTGGCGCAGGGATTCCAGCCCGAAATTATCGAGCAGGATCATGTCCGCCCCTGCCACCAAAGCTTCTTCGAGTTGTTCCAGATTTTCCACCTCAATTTCGGTGCGGGTCAGGGCCGGAGCAAGGGACCTGGCAGCACTCAGCGCCGCCGTAATGCCACCACAGGCGGCAATGTGATTTTCCTTGATGAGAATCCCGTCAAACAGCCCCAGCCGATGGTTGTGCCCGCCACCCACACGCACCGCATATTTTTGTGCCTGACGTAAGCCGGGTATGGTCTTGCGGGTGTCCAGCAGGCGGGTCCTGCTGCCCTTCAGCAATACTACAAAATGATACACGGCCGTTGCGGTGCCCGACAGGGTCTGGAGAAAGTTCAGGGCGCAACGCTCGGCGCTGAGGAGGGCGCGGGCTGGGCCTTCGAGTTGGCACAGCACCTGATCGGCGGTAACGGCGCTCCCTTCGGCAACTTCCCAGTGTAGCTTCAGTTGCTCGGAAACTGCGGCAAACGTGGCCGTGGCGTAGGGTTGTCCACAGAGAATCCCCGGCTCACGACTGATGATGCGGGCCTGGAGTGTCTGCGCTTCGGGAATGAGTGCAGCGGTCAGATCACCGCTCCCGAGGTCTTCGCGAAGGGCCTGTTTGACGACATCTATGAGGTCTTCAGGAATCATTCCAACTCCTTGGTTTTGCTGCCTACCCAAAACAACCAGATTAATCCTGCGCAGGCGGCAGTCAATGAAGCCAGTAAAATGCCCAACTTGGCTTCTTCTACCAGCAATGCATCTTTAAAGGCCAGGTCACTGATAAATAGAGACATGGTGAAGCCGACCCCGGCCAGACCGGCAGCACCAAGAAGATGGGGCCAACTCACCCCGCTGGGCATGCGGGCCATTCTGATTTTGATGGCCAGCCAGCTTGCCAGGGAAATGCCGACAAATTTCCCGAGCACCAGTCCCAGAAAAATACCCAACGTGACCCGGCTGAGCAGTATTTCAATGCTGATGTGGGCGAAATTGATGCCGGCATTGGCCAGCGCAAAAATGGGAATCACGGCAAAAGTTACCCAGGGCTGGAGGCGATGTTCCAGATGTTGTTGCGGGGCAATGGCTTCGGCACTGCTGTGTTCAATGCTTTGAATGATGCCCGCGAGCTTGCCGTTGACCAGCGGATCAAGCCGTTTGCTGTGAATGATGGTATCGCGCAGGTTTTCACTGCGGGCGCTGAGGGTGTCCGCCAGTTGGTCAGGACGAACCCGTCCCCGTGCAGGGATGGTGAAGGCGAGCAGAATGCCGGCGACCGTGGCATGAATGCCGGAGAGCATCACAAAATACCAGAAAGGCAGCCCCAGAATCAGGTAAGGCAGAACTTTGCGAACGCCACTCTGGTTAAGCAGAATCAAGGCCAGCAGAATCAAGCCGGCGATGATCAATGCCGAAACATTCAGTGATGGAGTGTAAAAAATAGCAATGACCAGTACCGCGCCAAGATCATCGGCAATAGCCAGAGCGGTCAGAAATACAATCAGGTTACGCGGGATCCGCCAGGCCAGTAAAACCAGGATGCCAATGGCAAAGGCAATGTCTGTGGCCATGGGAATTCCCCAGCCTTCGGCGGCAGGCCCGCTGGGATTGATTTGGTGATATATCAGTGCAGGTACCAGCATCCCGCCCCCTGCGGCAATAATGGGCAGGGCTGCGTCCCGTAGGGAAGATAATTCTCCTACCATAAATTCCCGTTTTAATTCCAGACCGACCACAAAAAAGAACACGACCATCAGTCCGTCATTGATCCAGTGGTGCAGACTCTGGTCGAGTATCCAATGACCCCAATGGATGCCGAAATGATTTTCCCAAAACAGGTGATAGGACTGATGCCAGGGGGAATTGCTGAGGAACAGGGTTAGCAGTGTCGCGACAATGAGAATAATTCCACCTGCTGTCGCGCGTCGCAAAAACTGCTCGAAAGGCGAAAAGACCTTGCCAAAGAGCAGTTCGAGGGGGTAGTAATGTGTTTGGCGAGACTCGGAATCCGCCATGTTCAGAGCAACTCCAGTCGTGCTGCCTGTTCCTCCAGTTGCTGCAGGGCCGCTTCAATTTCCCGCAAACGCTCTTCTTCCTTGGCGACGACTTCGGCGGGAGCACGGCTACGAAAACTTTCCTGGCTCAGTTTACCGAGGGTCTTACCCCGGTCGGATTCCAGACGTTGCTGTTCCTTGTGCAGACGTGCCCGCTCGGCACCCACATCTATGACCCCGGCCAGAGGGACCAGGACTTTCAGATCTCCCAGCAGTTGCAGAGCGGCCGGGGGGCTTCTTCGCTGTCTGACAGCCATTCCAGACTGCTTAAACGGGCCAGGGCAAACAGCCAGGGTTGGTAGTGCTCTGCACGGGTACGATCCCGGGCAACGCCGCCTTGCAACAAAACTGGCAGTAATTTGCTGGGCGGGATGTCCATCTCACCACGAACGGAGCGTACGGCGCGAATGGCATTGATGAGCCATTCCGTATCGGCATCGGCCTCGGGATCCACACGTTGCAGATCGGCTATGGGGTAGGGCGCTACAGCAATGCTGCTACCGCCTTTGTCGAGCATGGGTGCAATGCGCTGCCAGAGTTCTTCACTGATGAACGGCATCACCGGATGCAGCAGACGTAAACCGGCTTCCAGTACCCGCAACAGGGTGTTGCGGGTTCCGCATTGCTGCGCCGCCGTAAACGGGCTGTCTTCACGCAGCACCGGTTTGCAGAGTTCAATGTACCAGTCGCAGTAATCATTCCAGAAAAATTGGTATAGTGCGTGGGCAGCATCGGCAAAGCGATACTGATCAATGGCAGTATTTACTACTGCTTCACAGTGCTGCAGGCGTCCGATAATCCAGCGTTCCGGGGCCATCAGTTCTCTCTCGCCGTGCAGCAGGCTGATTTCGGGAACCTGTATCATGGCAAAACGCGCGGCATTCCAGAGTTTGTTGCAGAAATTACGGTTACCTTCCACGCGTTTCAAATCAAATTTGATGTCCCGACCCTGGGTGGCCAGAGCAGTAAAGGTAAAACGCAGGGCGTCAGTTCCGAAGGCGGGAATCCCCTCGGCAAATTCCTTGCGCGTGGATTTTTCGATTTTGGCAGCCATTTGCGGCTGCATGAGTCCCCTGGTGCGCTTGGCAACCAGATCTTCCAGGCTGATACCATCGATCAAATCAATGGGATCCAGCACGTTACCCTTGGATTTACTCATTTTCTGACCTTCGGCATCGCGGACCAGGCCATGGATGTACACTTCCTGGAAGGGTACTTCATCCATGAAGCGTAAACCCATCATGATCATGCGTGCGACCCAGAAGAAAATGATGTCGAATCCGGTAACGAGAACGCTACCCGGATAAAAGCGCGCGAGATCCAGTGTTTTTTCCGGCCAGCCAAGAGTTGTAAATGGCCAGAGGGCGGAGCTGAACCAGGTGTCGAGCACATCGGGATCCCGTTCGAGGACCACGGGCATCCCGTAATGGCGGCTGGCCTGACTATGGGCTTCCTCTTCGTGGCGTGCGACAAATATGTGCCCGTCGGGGCCATACCAGGCCGGAATCTGGTGTCCCCACCAGAGCTGCCGGGAAATACACCAGTCTTCAATCCGGTTCATCCAGTCAAAATAGGTTTTGTTCCAGTTTTCCGGCACAAAGCGAATCCGGCCTTCTTCTACGGCCTTGATGGCGGGTTCAGCCAGTGGTGCCACTTTTACATACCACTGATCCGTCAAATAGGGTTCAATGGCCGCCTGGGAACGATCGCCACGCGGCACCATCAGCTTGTGGGCGTCTGTCTGGACTAAAAGTCCTTCGCTTTCCAGTTGGGCCAGTATCTGCTTACGCGCAGCATAGCGGTCCAGTCCTCTGAGTGCGCTTGGAATTTCTTCGGCCGGAGTGGATTCTGCGCTGTTGAATATCTCAAGGCTGTCCCGAATACGGGCATCGGGGGTGAATACGTTGATCAGGGGTAAATGGTGACGCTGACCCACCTGATAGTCATTGAAATCATGGGCCGGAGTGATTTTGACGCATCCCGAGCCAAATTCCGGATCGACATAATGATCGGCAATGACCGGAATTTCTCGCCCCATGATGGGCAGACGCAGAGTTTTGCCAATCAGGGAGGCATAACGTGGGTCGTCGGGATGCACAGCAACAGCGGCGTCTCCCAGCAGGGTTTCCGGACGGGTGGTCGCCACCACCAGAGAACCACTGTCATCGCTCAGTGGATAACGAATGTGCCAGAGAAAACCGTCTTCTTCCTCACTGAGTACTTCCAGATCGGATACGGCGGTGCGCAGGACCGGATCCCAGTTGACCAGACGTTTGCCACGATAGATGAGGCCCTCATCGTGAAGTTGCACAAATACTTCGGTGACCGCTTGTGACAAGCCGCTATCGAGGGTGAAGCGTTCCCGCGACCAGTCACAGGAGGCGCCCAGACGGCGCATCTGTCGGGTAATATGCCCCCCTGACGCATGACGCCATTCCCAGACTTTCTCCAGAAAGGCGCTGCGACCCATCTGATGACGATCACCACCTTCCTGAACAATCTGCCGTTCCACCAGCATTTGTGTGGCAATTCCGGCGTGGTCGGTGCCGGGTTGCCAAAGTGTTTCTTCGCCGCGCATCCGGTGAACCCGGACAAGAATATCCATGAGGGTATCCTGAAAAGCATGCCCCATATGCAGGGTGCCGGTGACATTGGGGGGGGGCAACATGATGCAGTAGGGGGTTTGCCCGGGCTGAGGCTGGAATATTCCAAGTCCCTCCCAGCGTTGGTAACAGGTCTGTTCTATTTCGGCGGGGGCGAACGGGCGGTCTAAATGGTCAGTCATGAGCCTTCATCAGTCAGGTTCGGTGGGGGTGATTTGTTCCAGGCCATTATGCAGTACCCGCTGAAGAATTTCAGGTAGGGAAGCGCGCATTTCCTGGGCAAGACTTTCGCGCAATTTAATGCCTTCCAGCGCCAGCGTACGCATCAAGGTCAGACTGACCTGTTCTTTCCAGACTTTCTGCAGATGCTGAATCATCTGTTCTTCCATCTCGTTAATGACCCGTCTTTCTATTTCCTGAAACAGTAATTGCTCAAAATCTTTCAGGAAATCCAGATCAAGAGGAGTTTTTTCTGGCACAGGTGATGGCTCGGATTCCTGTACTGGATGTCCTTCCACAAATTCTTGATGTTCTTCTTCTTGATGTTCTTCGACGGATGGCTTAATTGCCGCATCTGCGGCCGTATCTGTAATGGAAGCCTCCGGCTCAACCCTGGTAGCATCTACAGTTACTTCCTCAACAGGTTCTTCGGCGGGTTCGGGATTGCTCTCTGCAGTTTCATTGATAATGTGCTCAGGTTGCAAGGCTTCAGACACTGGCGATTCGCCAATATCCTCTTCAAACCGTATTGGTTTTTCAGCGGGTTCCGGATTTATTGGTGCAGGCTTCAGGTGTTCGCTGACCAGACCGGTAATGGATTGATCTGCGAAATCGGAATCACTTTTTTCTCCAAATGTAGGCTCGGATCTGGAGCTGGTAAACTGCATGAGTCCCTGGCGCATACGCTTAAGTGCTGCTTCCAGGTCGCGGTCTTCAAAGTCCTGCTGCGGATTGGCTGTTTCTGCTGGCTGCCAACGTGCTTCACTTTGCGTGTATATTTTAGCCTGTTCTGTGTCAGCGACGGCTGTAGAGCCAGATTCAGCTTCTTCCCATTGCATCGAAAATTTATCGGCCTGTCCGGCATCAAGGGGTGCTGGTGTTTTATGGGATTCGCTATTGGGTTCCGGCATGAAAGGTGATTCTTCATGGCGCCAAAGCTGCGGAGGTAAACCTTCGCGTACAACCTTGGTAAGCAGCAAGGGCGCGTCGTCGTTGTCTTCCAGTGATTCTTCAAGCACTGGTTCCTTGCGATCAGATTGTTTATTCATTGTGGTATCTCCGGTTAGGCTTCCAGGGTATGTACCTGCAAAGTGTATCCGATGTTCTTCAATGTTTTATATCTCTCTCTTGCCAGGTCGCGAGCGTTGCTCTCGGCTGGAATAAAATCTACCAGTCTTTCACACGCCGGAAGTGGCTCAGGAAGATTCTGCAAGGCACACAACACGGCAACCACGCAGGCATCCGGCCATGGTTGTTGGTAGTGTATGCGTACAGAATACTTTGCCCCCAGTCCATGAGGAATAAAAGCATCCGCTTGAAAAGTCCAGAGCATGTCGTCCACGCTCTGAGCGGTTGCCAAATCTGCGCAGAGAATATCTGCTTCCCCAACAACTTGCCAGACCTTGTTGATGACCCGACAAATGGCGCGTAATTGTTCCTGCGGGGTCAACAGGGTGGCTGGCAGGTCATAGAAGGAAGCAGCCGGCAAGGTGCTACCCTCAGGCAGTTTGACGGGATCGGTTGAGAAGATATTCGACCAGCAAAGGGACGGGGCGCCCGGTGGCACTTTTATTTTCGCCGCTTTTCCAGGCTACGCCCGCAATATCCAGGTGTGCCCAATGATAGTTTTCCGTGAAGCGCGACAAAAAGCAGGCGGCAGTAATGGTTCCGGCCGGACGACCACCGACGTTGGAAAGATCCGCAAAAGGGCTCTTCAGCTGTTCGTGGTATTCTTCAAAAAGAGGTAATTCCCAGGCGCGGTCCATACTTTCCTTGCCAGCGCTGATCAGATCATGAACCAGCCCTTCGTGGTTACCCAACACAGCGGTGGTTTGGTGCCCCAGGGCAATAACACAGGCTCCGGTCAGGGTGGCCATGTCAATGACGACATCAGGTTCGAAGCGTTCAACGTAGGTGAGGGCATCAGCGAGAATCAGGCGACCTTCAGCATCTGTATTAATGACCTCTACCGTCAGCCCTTTCATGCTCTTGTGAATATCACCGGGTTTCGTGGCCTGGCCGTCAGGCAGGTTTTCAGACGCAGGCACTACCGTGATGATGTTCAAAGGCAGTTTCAGTTCGGCAGCCGCCTGGATAGCAGCAAGAGCTGCAGCACCTCCACACATGTCATATTTCATTTCATCCATTTTGTCAGCAGGCTTCAGAGAAATGCCACCTGCGTCAAAAGTCAGGCCCTTGCCTACAAAAACAATGGGGGCCTGTTCATCGTTTCCTCCCCAGTATTCCAGAATAATCAGGCGTGGTTCCTGACGGGATCCCTGAGCAACACCCAGTAATAAGCGCATATCCAGTGCTTCCATGGCATCTGGACCGAGAATGGTGCTTTTGATTCCGGTTCGTTGCGCCATGGCTTCGGCCTGTTGTGCCAGCCAGGTGGGGGTACAGATATTGCCGGGTTCATTGGCCAGATCTTTCGCCCAGGCGACTGCCCGTGCGGTCGCCAGCGCTTCGGCACTGGCCTGTTTTACAGCCGCTTCTTCTTCCGCGCCACCAGCTACATTTAAATGCAGATGGGTCAGGCTGCGCCGGGGTTTTTCCGAAGGTTCCTTGTGATGATCAAACTGATAATCGGCATCCATGACTGCCTGCACTACAATTTTGCTCAAAGCTGCGGGTGAGCGACGGGCAACGGGTGTTTCCAGCAGATAAAAACTGACCTGGCTGATTTGCGCCTGCTGCAAGGCTTTGCCGGCACTTTGTACCGCTTTGCGAAATTTGCTGTCCTTAAGCTTGCCATGGGTGCCCAAGCCCAGCAGCATCACGCGCTGGGTAGCCAACCCGGGTAGCTGATAGAGAATTTGGGTTTCCCCACACTGGCCACTGAAGTCTCCCATCGCCATAAATTTCTGCAGGCCGCCGTCACAGGCTATATCCACCAGGGTGGCTGCAGGGCTCAGGATACCGTGTTCATAAACACCGACGACGATGCAATCCACTTTGTCGGTATTGGGCTTGAGGGCATGAATGGCTATCTCCACGGTAAATCTCCTGATAATCTGTGACTGAGGAATTCAATATGAACGAAAGTGTACAAAGTAAGCCCCAAAGGCGCCGTGAATCAAGTGATGGATTACAAGAGAATCGTCCATGACCCGCATCCATCTGCAGATTATCCGTAATATTTCAGTCACCTTTCTGCTGACCTGTCTGGTCATTTTGGCCATTCTGGCGATTGGTCAATTGACCCAACTACTGAAGCAGGTCGCATCGGGGCAGTTGCCGTTACCGGTTGTCCTGCAATTGTTGGGGCTGGCCCTACCAACACTGCTGGTGACAGTGTTGCCCCTTGCGTTTTTTTTCGCGGTATATCTGGTATTCAACAATTTGTATCGTTCCAATGAAATGGTGGCAATTCGCAGTACAGGCACCGGTTTGACAGGATTATTGCCTGCAGTAGCCGTGGTGGCTGGGGTTGTTTTTTGTCTGGAGCTGGGTTTAGCGTTGATTTGGGCGCCTGCAGCCCAACGCACGCTTCAGTCGGAGTCTGAAAGGCTGGCCAATGTCGCTGCAGAAGCGATGCTGCAGCCCGGCAGTTTCACCTCCTTATCGGGGGGGAGGGTGATTTATGTGGGTTCTGCCATCGGAAAAAATACCCACCGTTACCATGAAATTTTTCTCTCCATCGCCCAAGGTGCACAATCCGATATGGCAACCGCAGCTTATGGGGAAATCAAACCGGGTGATGATGGCGCACTCAGTCTGGTGCTTATTGATGGGCAGCGCTATCTCGGTCAACCCGGACAAAATGGTTTCAAGGTGCTGTCATTTGCGCGTTACCGGGTGATGCTTGGCAATTCTGCTATCAATGGTAGCAACCAGGCTGGCGGAATCAGCTGGACTAATGCATCCTTGACCCAGTTGGTGGATCATTTTTCTGGTCTGGACAGGCGCTATGCGGTGACGGAGCTGCAATGGCGTCTGATATGGCCTATTGCCCTGCCGCTTCTGGCATTGTTAGCTATTCCACTGGCTTACAGCGAGCCGCGCGGTGGTGGTCGAGCCGCCGGAATGTTGCTTGGCGTTCTCTTCCTGCTGGCAATAAATAACGTTCTGATCTATATAAAAGAGCACATGATGGCGGGCAAAATGCCGCTTTTTCCGGGATTTCTCTGGGTAGTGCTGGGCATCGCCTTGATCGCTTTTTATACTTTTCTCCGCCGGAGTCGGGATTTGGGTTTGCTGCCTGTATTGTTCAGTCAGAGTGCGCATGAAACGCGCTGATCGACTGTTGTTTCGTGGCATGCTGGCCTACAGCAGTATTGTATTGCTGTTGTTGTTGGCGCTGGTCTATGTTGCCCAATTGATTGCCAAAGCTTCAGGGCCGGGGCACGGTATCTGGAATATGACGCGACTCATGCAGTACGCGGCTTTGCAAATGCCCGAAGTTGCCTATGATGTTATACCTCTGGCCCTGTTGCTTGGCGCCTTGGTCTGGATGAGTATTCTCAGTGGCCACTCTGAGGTGATTGCCTTGCGCATGTCCGGCTGGTCCCTATGGCGTCTGGAGCAGCCCTTGTTGCTGGTTGGCTTGCTGGGGACGGTTTTGATGTTCGCCCTTGGAGAATGGGTGATTCCTGTTACGGCTCCGGCATCTGAAGCCATGTGGGCCAATGCCAGTCAGCCCGGCGCCGGTTTTCATAATATGGGAAATGAGGGGCTCTGGTTGCGGCGTGATAAGCAACTCATTCAGATTGGTGCAGTGGGTGATTCAGGCAAGATACTGCAGGATGTACGCATCGTCTCACTCAGTCCCGGGATGGTGGGACTGAAGACCATGACCCACGCAGCTTCTGCATATTATGAGGCAGGTCATTGGGTATTGCAGAATGTTGAGTTGACCACGATTTCGCCGCAACAGTTACAGATGCGGCATGAACAAAGCTTGCTCTGGAACATCAAAATGCCGCCTTCTACGCTCAGCAGTTTTGCCCATCCGACGCGCACCATGACCCTGCCCACGCTCTGGCGCAACTACCAGAATCTGCAAACCGGGGTAATTAAAATGAATCGTTTTGCCTTGGCGTTCTGGCGACGCTTGAGTTATCCGTGTGTAGGCCTGATCATGATTCTGTTGGCGGTCCCATTTGTCACCCGCAATCCCCGTGGTGGAGGGCTAGCCGCCAGGGTGATGGCCGGACTGGTGCTCGGGCTGGGGTTTCACTTTTTGACGGAGATGTCTGGATATATCAGTGTGTCTGGAGGGATCAGCCCGGTAATGGCTACGCTGTTTCCCATTGTTCTATTTGTTCTTATCGCCGGTTTTTTGCATCGTATTACTTAAAAGAAATTATTGGCTGTTTTTTTTCGTTGTTACCCCGCCTTTTTACATTATAATGTTGCCAACTTCCTAGGAATTGTACCAGACGATTTCAGATGCCCCGGATGTTGGATGGAGAGATGATCATGGCCTTACCGTTGCTGATTGAACACCTGAGAGAATATCATCAATGGCGCATGCGTATCGCAAATGCTGTGGATCAAATAGCAAAGCTTTCTGTCGATTTGGAAATTCTTCCTAGTGGTACCATGTTGCGGATGCAGAATCTATCCCGGGAAATCGCCGGAGATCAGCTGCGTATTTCATTTTTTGGTGAGTTTGCGCGGGGTAAATCCGAACTCATTAATGCCCTGTTTTTTTCAGATCTTGGTGCGCGTCTGATGCCCTCTGGTCCCGGGCAGACCACTATGTGTCCGGTTGAAATTACTTATGGCTTGGCGCCGCCTTCGCTTCAATTGTTACCAATACGCAGTAGAACACTCAATGATTCAATAGAAAAATTAAAGAAAAATTCTGGTCTGTGGACTTTTTCTCCATTGAATCCCGATGACCTGAACGATTGTGCAAAGCTTATGGGACAGTTGACAGAAACTCTTTGTGTTTCAGTGCAAGAAGCCCGAAGTTATGGATTATGCCCGCAGATTAAAGAATTGGGTTCGAATATAGCAACAACGCACTGTGCTTCTTGCGGGGAAGGGATGGTGAAGATTTCCCGTTGGCGTTACGCCTTGTTGCAATGGCCGCATCCGGTTCTGGAGGCCGGATTGGTCATCTTGGACACACCGGGTCTTAACTCTTTGGGCAGCGAGGCGGATTTGGGCCTGGAGGCAGCGCGTAGTGCGGATGCTCTGATATTTGTGCTGAGCGCCGATACTGGTGTAACTCAAAGTGATCTCGCAATATGGGAACAATCGCTCGGACGCCATGCCTTACAAAATCAGTTGGTGGTATTGAATAAGGTAGATACGCTATGGGATGACTTACGAGATCCCGGACAGGAGTCTGCAGTTGTTCAATCCCAACGGGAAAAGACTGCAGGGCAGTTAGGTCTAAATGTTGATCAGGTCATAGCCGTTTCTGCTCAGAAAGGCCTATTAGGTCGCATCCGGCATGATGATCAATTGTCTGCCAGAAGTGGACTGAAAGAGCTGGAAGAGGCCATAGCAGAAACGCTTATTCCAGGAAGGTGCAAATCCATTCTTGATAGTGCGCAACGACTGATTAAAAGAGTGGTTATTGATCAGCGGGTGCTTTTGGAGGAGCAAATCAAGAACCTCGGCGGCGAGATTGAAAGTATGGAACGGCTTCAGGCGCAAACTGGCGAGCAGCTGCCGCGATTGCTGGAAAGGCAGCAAAAACTGTTGCGATCATTTGCCGGTGATCGTGATTCTTTTGTCTTGAAAGAACAAGAATTTCTGGAATCGGCCAATTCCTGGTTATTACAGGCGCTTTCTTTGGAACAGCTTGATCAGATTGTCATGTCTGCACGTACCGAGTTGTTGGCTGCCTGGACTACGGTCGGTATTTATGACCGGTTTTCACGGTTTTTTGAAGAAACTATTGCACAATTTGATAATGCTCTGGAACGGGCTAATCGCCTTTCAGCACTCATGTTGGATGCCTATAGAATACTTGAGCAACAGTATGGTTTGCCCAAACTTGACACTATTCCCTATGCTATTTTACCCCGGCGTGCCGAGTTGCTGGCAATAGCTGATCGCTATGAGCGCTTCGGGAAACGTTTGGAAATCGCTGCTTCTACTCAAGGATCTGTAGTTCGCAAAGCCTTTTTCTCTCTCGCCCAGCAAATTGAGGCATTTGTAGAAGAAACCCGAAAAGAGCTGCGCAATTGGGTGAATGAGTCTCTGGATTTGATGAATCGTCAATTAGAGCTTTTTGCTGCTCAGTCGAAAGAGAAAATGGCCGCACTGGAAGCTATTGTAGATTCATCTACCAATATCCAGCCACGTATTCAGTCTCTCAGTCAACAAAGACAAGGTAAGGAATCAAATCTCACAATGTTGAATGAAACTTATGCAGCATTGTGTGATTTGATGGATATAATTCCGGATTTTGGTTTACGGAAAAACTCCAACGAAGAGTTTTCTATATAGGGGTCTCTGTTATAGATGGCCGGACAATGCTTATGCTGAAAACACTGTTACTCCTATTTTTATTAGTCGGATTGTCTCTAGCTTATCGTGCGCTGGTTAAAAATCGTAAGATGTTCCGGGAGATGAACGCCAAAGCTGATTTGCAGTCTGCCCTGTTGGAAGTGGATAGGCTTCTGGGTGATTCTTTGACCAAAGACATTTCGTCAACTATGCGACAGATGGCAGACATCCTTGCTAAACGTCTGGATGCTTCTCTGGTCTGGATTGGTGTGCAGAAAACAATAGATAACGCTGTAAGCGTCATGTCTTTGGAGGGATCACATAGAGAGGTCGCTGTTAGCCTGACGATTCCTCTTGATGCAGATGGTTCTGTACGGAAAACATTGGATAGTGGGTGTGTCCAGCGTCTGTCGCTTAAGGGAGATGCTTCCTATAAACATTGGCCAATTGCTGATGATGCCACCTTTCATGTGAGTCTGAGTGTGCCATACCGTAGTCTGGATGGTGAAAAGGGTGTTATTGTTTTTTTTCTGCCAAAATCGATAAATACAGTTACATTAAGTCATACTTTATGGACTCGACTAGCAGATGATTTTGTTGTTTTTCTGGAAAGGCGCAAGAATGCCGTCAGTGTCAGTCGTATTTCAGGATATCAGTTAGCGATTGTCGATTTTCTTAAGGATATTCTTGAGGTTAGGGAATTGTCGGCGGCCTATAACTTGGCCCTTTCCGTGCTCACTACGCGTGCTGATGCCCTCAGTGCCTGGATTGTTGCCTACCCCGATAAGAAACAGACAAACACTTCCAATTTATTAGTGGCTTCTCGAGGGCAGATACCTGAGGCTTTACTCAGGATGGGTTTGGAAAATGACAGTGTAAGCTGGCGATGGTTAGATACGGTCATGGAGCGTGTCCGCGAAAAAGAACGTCCTTTTGTGGATGAGCTGCGTTTAAATTCAGCTTTGCAAACCTGGAAAAATACTGAACCCGGAATGAAAAATGTTGCGGTGATCGGTGCATGGCCTTTGTGGGATGATTCAGGTGTTCATGCAGTTTTGTTTGTCAGTAGCACGGATCCCGAATATTTCAGTAATAATCTCCAGATTTTTCTGCATCAGCTCACAGAAATTTTACATGTTGCCGATCAGCAGATCAGTAACAAGGCAGAAATTCTCCGCCGCAATTTGCTTTATCAGGCATTACTGGATGAGGCCGATGCTGTTCTCAAAATGAATGCAGAACAACCTTTGTTAGAAGAAATATGCAGACGTCTGGTAGGCAGCACCTTGTTTGAGTCGGCCTGGCTGACTCGTCCTGCTGAGAATCTATCTCTGGAGACCTTGGCTTTTGTTTCGTCGGTAACCGAGGATGCTAATAGTTTGATGGAGCAAATTACCGCCGATTTGCTGCGCGATAGGGTGCTGCATGTATGGAAAACCGGACAGGCGCTATTTCCCTCAGAAGCTGGCAGCGCAAATAGTGCGGAGCTCCCGGTTGCGCTCTTGCCGATTATTCGCAACGCTAAGTTGTGGAGTGTTCTGGTGGTGAGATGTTGTCTGGTCGAACATCTCATCAGTGCGGATGTGAACGAGCTCTTGCATAGAGTTGCATCATTGCTGGGTCGCGGTCTGGATGAAATGGACCTGAAAAAGCAACTGGCGGATGAGCAAAATCGGCAAAGTTGGTTAGCCAATCATGACGCATTAACGGGATTGAATAATCGGCGAGGTTTGGATACCTATTTCACCCATGCCATATTGCGGGCGCAGCGCAATAATACCCTGCTAGTTATTTTGATTATTGATTTGGATGATTTTAAACCCATTAATGACAACTATGGTCATGAAGCGGGTGATCGACTACTGATCAAAGTGTCTGAGGCCTTGAAGAGCGTAACGCGTAGTACCGATTTTCTGGTACGCCTCGGGGGGGACGAATTTGTTATTTTACTGGAAGGTTTGCATAAGGCGGATGATCTGCTGCCGGTCATGGATAATATATACAAAGCCGTAGTTACGCCTTTCGTGCTAGAGGCTGAAATTAAGGTATCGGTAGGCTGCAGTGCCGGTCTGACCTTGTATCCTGAAGATTCAGCCAATTCAGACGGTTTGTTGCGCCATGCGGATGAAGCCCTTTATGTTGCCAAACGTAACAAACAAAGCCGCCCCCGGTACTGGGTAAGTTATCTGGATATTCTGGCGGCTGAAAAAAAAGATTAGCGAGCGGCACCTGATTCAGGAGATTGCAGCTCTTACTGCCGCTGCCGGATGAGTTCCTGATCAAAGGCGTTATCCAGTTCCTGGGACAATTTGAGCACCTTGCGAAAAATGAAAGGGTCGGCATCGTCGGCCTGGGCGCGCAGCCGCAGGCGAGCCAGTCCGTCAAAACTGTGGGCACGGTCTACCGGATCACCCAAAGCCTGACATTGGTTTCCCTGGTAAATGGCGATAAGCACTTCCGCCGTCAGGGGGTCTTCCAGCGTGTTGTTTTGTGCAGCCTGTAAGGCTTCTGCGGGGCTCAGATCACCGAGCAAAGGATATCCCAGGTGATGATTCAAAAATTCCACCAACTCTTGATAAGTCATTACTTACTCCAGAAAATCAAAGGGACTGGGTCATGCCGTCATTCAGCGAGATATTACAGGCATCAGCGACACGTTGAAAATAATATTGCAGATCCAAAGGAATGGTCACGCCATCCAGCAATCTGAGTAAATGCAGGTCGGCCGTCAGGATAATATCCACCAGTGACAAATCACCCGTGTAAAAGTGCTGGCGAGCCAGGATTTTGCCCAATTCGCGTAATCGTCCCCGACTCTCAAGTTGCTGGTACGCGCCGTAGCGATCATTGGCCAAAGCCTCGACGGATTGCTGGAAACGGCGTTCACATTCGTTCCGATAAAAATTCATGTCTTCTTCATCATGACTGATTTCATCATAAGCCGGCAAAACCGGAGCGATCAGTCTTTCCAGCAGCGGTGTCAGGCTGTTGCGCCACTGACAAAAAGCCGCCCATTCCGGCTCGGCAATATTCTGCTGCATAGGTAGAGTTTCGGGATAGAGCCGATCTAGTTCCGCCAATTCGGACAGCGTCGCCTGCTGTTTCTTGCCATTGGCATGGACCAGTACCGGCAAGTCCGCATAGTCCAGATCAAAAGCGGTTTCCTGGTCGCGCAGGGCACAGGGATGATCTTGCCAGTGCAGTTTTTTGGCGCTCAACACCATCCGCAGCATCTGCCCGGCAGTCGATGACCAACGGTGATACAGGTGGATTTCGCGGGCGGAATCGCTCATTGGCGACCATCGTCAACAAGGCTTAGCACATGCTGCCATTGGCTTTGGGTGATGGGCAGAATGGACAGGCGGTTGCCTTTGCGTACCAGGGGGCTATCCGCAAATTCCGGCATGTTGCGCAGGCTATCCAGGGAAATGCATTGCCTAAAACTACGCCGATAGGCAACGTCCACCAGATCCCAGCGGGGTTTATCAAGGCTTGAGCCGGAATCGTAATAATGACTGTGCGGATCAAACTGGGTGGGGTCGGGTCGGGCACTGCTGACGACTTCGGCCATCCCGACAATACCCGGCACCGCGACCCGGGAATGATAAATAAAAATGCCATCCCCCGGCTGCATGCTGCGCAGAAAATTCCGTGCCTGGTAATTGCGGATACCGTCCCAGGGTTCCTGGCCGCGCGCCTTGAGATCATCCAGAGAAAAGTCTTCAGGTTCAGTTTTCATTAACCAGTAGGCCATTATTTCAGTCCAGGATGATGTGGTCATGTAAACGATGGCTGAGTAGCCGGCCCAGGGCGGTCGTCAGGTTTTCTCCCGTCTGGCTGTCCAGCCATTGATCATCTTTGGCCGAAAAGCGGGCGGGACCATCACTGCAGGCCAGCCAGATTTGCTGAACGGCCTCCTGACGATTGATGATAATCTGGCTGCCATCTGGCAGGAGCAGGGTGAGCACGCTGTCCACCAGATCACATTCCACATCCGCAGTGCGTTCCTCAATGCGGGTCAGCAATTCTGTCAGAGTGTTTTCAACGGCGACGGCAAAGCTTTTTTCGTTCATTCGGGTTTCCTCAAGTTTGGTCCTATGATGCGACCTGACCTGTTGCAGGGCAAGTTTTGATCCATTAGGACCGGCCTGCGTGATTCAGTAATATGGCCAGAAACGATTCCCCATAAGCGGCGAGTTTGCGTTCACCAACGCCGGGCACCGTGGCGAGACTGGCCAGGCTCAGGGGGCGCAGGCGCAGCATTTCCATCAGCGTCGCATCATGAAAGATCACGTAGGGAGGTACTCCCTGGGTTTGTGCCAGGGCGCGGCGATGCTGACGTAAATCTTCCCATAGTGCTTTGTCGCTGGCAGGAATTTCCTGGACCTTCTCTTTTTTTCGGGGCTGGGCGTTGTCGTGCTGGCGCAGGGTGAGAGTTTGTTCGCCGCGCAAAATGGGACGACTCAGCGGACTCAGACGCAAGCCACCATGTCCTTCGCTATCTACTTCAACCAGGCCCCGGAGTAACAGATGGCGGAACAAGGCGCGCCAGGCGTTGGCAGATAATTCCTTGCCAATGCCATAGACCCGGAGTTGATGATGGCCCCATTGCTGAATACGGGGATCATCGCGGGCAAGCAAGACATCGACCAGATACTGAACTCCAAAACGCTGACCCGTGCGGTGTACCGCAGAGAGGGCTTTTTGTGCAGCGACGGTGGCATCCCAGGTGGCCGGAGGGGTCAGGCAGTTGTCACAATTTCCGCAGGGCTGGGCGAGGGTTTCGCCAAAATAGCTGAGCAGGGTCTGGCGCCGGCATTGCGTCGTTTCACAAAGAGCGAGCATGGCATCCAGTTTTTGGCCTTCCATTTGCTTGCGTTGCTGGTCGGCTTCAGATTGCTGGATCATCTGCCGCAGTTGCACCACATCCTGCAGGCCATAATGCATCCAGGCTTCAGCCGGCAAACCGTCACGCCCCGCCCGACCGGTTTCCTGATAATAGGCTTCGATACTTTTGGGCAAATTGAGATGGGCCACAAAACGCACATTGGGCTTGTCGATACCCATACCAAAAGCAATAGTTGCTACAATAATGACACCCTCATCGCGTTGAAAACGCTGTTGATGGCGACGCCGTTCATCTGCAGAAAGGCCGGCGTGATAGGGCAGGGCGTCCAATCCTTCAGCCTGAAGCCATGTAGCTATTTCTTCGACGCGTTTACGGGAAAGGCAGTAAACAATGCCTGCTTCACCATCATGGTGGTCGCGAATAAAACGCAGCAGGGCGTTGCGCGCACCCTGGCTGCTGCTGTGGATGTGGTAGCGGATATTGGGACGATCAAAAGACCGGGTAAAAATGCGTGCGCGTTGCAGTCCCAGTCGTTCGATGATTTCCAGACGGGTTTTGGGGTCTGCGGTGGCGGTCAGGGCAATGCGCGGTATGGCCGGGAAGCGTTCGTGAAGAACCTTCAGTTGCAAATATTCCGGGCGAAAATCATGTCCCCACTGGGATACGCAATGGGCCTCATCAATCGCGAAAAGATTGACCTGACATTGTTGCAGCAGGCGCAGGGTACGATCCTGCAGCAGACGCTCGGGGGCAATGTACAGTAAATCCAGTTGGCCGCTGCGCAGGGCTTCTTCGGTTTCGCGGATTTCCCGGGGCTGAATGCTGGAATTGAGAGCCGCCGCTGCAACCCCCGCCTGCCGCAAGGCATTCACCTGATCTTCCATCAGCGCGATGAGTGGTGATATGACTACACCAGCACCAGGACGGGAGATCGCAGGAATCTGATAACACAATGACTTGCCGCCCCCGGTAGGCATCAACACCAGTGCGTCCTGGCCGCTCATGAGTGTGGCGATGACTTCCTCTTGAGGGGCTCGAAACTGTTCATAGCCGAATGTGTGGCGCAGGATTTCGAGAGAGGGCGTAATGGTGGGCATGTCTGCTGAGCTGATGTTATTCCTTAGTTACCGGGTTGAGCATAGGCGGGGCAATTGATCTGCTGAATCAGTGGCTCGGCGAGATCAATGCGCGCTGCGCTCAACTGCCGACCCCAGACACAGCCGCTGTCCAGGGCCAGCAAGCGGTCATGCACCAGCAGACCCTGAGTCGCCCAATGCCCGCAGATAATAGAACCACTGCTCTGCCGTTCAAAAAACCATCGATGCCACGGCGCATACATATGCGCAAGGTCTTTGGGTAGGGTGCTGGGCCAGTTGAAAAGACCATCTGCGGTGGCATAACGGGCGCGGGTAAATACCGCCACCCGAAAACGCTGAGCGTCTACTTCGTTGCGGCAACCTTCCCAGCGATCCGGAGCGGGCGCAGCCCACAATGATTTCAAAAAGCGTTTCCAGTGCGGGCCGCATAGTGCCTCCTGCACCTGCAAAGCATGCTCTGCAGCGCTGGAAATGTCCCAGTCGGGATGGATGGCGGCATGGACCATCGTCCAGCCCAGCGCTTCGTCATGATGGAGCAGGGGTTGCTGCCTTAGCCATTCCAGCCAGTCACCGGCATTTTTGTCAGCGAGCAGTACCGCAAGGGTGTCACTTTTTTTGGCAGGAACAATACCCGCCCAGCGCGAAAGCGCATATAAATCATGATTACCCAGCACAATGTGGAGGCGATCCTGCCAGTTGAAAAGCTTTTTCAGTAATGGACGACTATCGGGACCACGATTCAGCAGGTCACCTGCCAACCAGAGGTGGTCATGCTGCACATCAAAGTCGACTTTTTGCAGTAGTTCGTTGAAAGGGGCACAACAACCCTGCAGATCTCCTAAAGCGTAAGTAGCACCCATGGTTTTAAAGGGTGATGACCTGATCGGAGATTTTCATCTGGCGGACCAGGGTTTTCATGCTGGCCGCCTCAATGCTGGAGTTGAGCAGGGCTTTTTCAGACTGATGCAGCCATTCCAGGCCGACCACATATACCTTCGCACCCAGTTCCTGAAGTTCATGAATAAGATCCTGATGAACCAACTGTTTTGCCCCGGTTTGCTCATCCAGAAAAGCCAGGGGGCAGGCTTCCTGAGCAAGAAAAACGCTCACCTCAACGCCATCCGCCACAGCCGACGCCGCCATGCGCAGGCCGTGCAGAACAGGATTACCCTTTGCTTCGGGGTCGGATTTGAGGAGGATGGTCCAGTGCATTATGTCTGACTCTTTAATGGATAGTTAACGCTATCTATTCCATAAGTATAGCATAAAAAAGCCGGAATAATGTATGTACTATTCGACCTTGGCCTGAGCTTGCTCTGTAGACCGTTGCTGCGCCGGGCTGTTGCTGCAGGCTTGACTGGGTAGTGCCGCAGCGCTATAACCTTGCGGATATGTTTAGCTGGGAATAACGTAAGGTTTTCCCTGGCACACCTTTTATGGGGAGGAGTATTGCAAAGCGCGGATCATGGCCCAGGCTTTCCAGCCTATCGGATGACAACGGGTTTTGACCGTTTTCGCTGGATGGGGCCTGCTTTGGCTGGCCTGGTATTTGTCTTTTTGCTGGCCCCCTTTGCAGCGCTGCTATTTGCGACGGACTGGCCTGATTTTCATTTTGCCGATGGCGATCTTGGTGCAATCCGGACTTCCTTACTTTACAGTGCGTTGGCCCTGATTATTTCCGTGCTGGCCGGAACGCCGCTGGCCTGGTGGCTGGCGCGCGGGCAGGGCCGTGGCAAGTGGTTTTTTGATGCCCTGCTGATGTTGCCCCTGCTGACGCCACCCCTGGCTCTGGGTATTTTACTGAGCAGTTTTTATGGTCCCTATTCACCCGTGGGTACTTTATTCAGCCATGCCGGCATCTATCTCACCAATACGGCTCCGGCGTTTATCCTCGCCCAGATTTATGGGGCGATGCCTTATTATATCATCGCAGCGCGGGCAGCTTTTGAAGGTGTTCCCCGCGAACTCGAACAAATCAGCAGGACATTGGGGCGCAACCGCGTTCAGACTTTTTGGCGGGTCACCTTACCGTTGGCGCGCATTGGTTTGTCAGCCGGGGTGGCCCTGGCCTGGGTACGGGCCATGGGTGAGTTTGGCATTGTGTTGATTGTGGCTTATTTCCCTGAGGGAATCCCGGTCAAATTGTGGGTCAATTTGCAAGATATTGGTCTCAGTGCAGTTTACCCCTTGCTGTGGATATTTTTTCTGGTGGCTGTCCCCTTGCCACTCTGGATTGGTTTGCGCGCCCGGCGGCAGACGCAGGCCATGTTTTGAAGCCATCGGCTCCCGCCCTGCACATTCATTGCCAGATGCAGCAGCCTCTTGCCCTGGATATCAGCTTGCAGGTACAAGGCTTCACCGTACTGTTGGGCGTCTCCGGTGTAGGTAAATCATCGCTGCTGAAGGCCGTTGCCGGTTTGCTCCCGGCCCAGGTCAATCCTTACGGAGATCTGGCCGTAGAGCAACGACCCATTGCTTATTTGCCTCAGGGCTATGCACTATTTCCGCACTTGCGGGCCTGGGAAAATGTCGCATTTCCCCTGTCGCGCTCTGCCCATCGCCATATGGATGCCCTGGCCTTGCTCCAACGGGTTGGTCTTGAAAATTTGGCGAATCGTTTTCCGTCTGAACTTTCCGGAGGCCAGAAACAGCGGGTGGCTCTGGCGCGGGCGCTAGCACGAAAACCTCAATTATTATTGCTGGATGAGCCCACTTCAGCGCTGGATATGGCGACTCGGGACGAGGTGCTGGATGAGCTGGTAAGGGAGGTTCACGTATTCGGGATTCCTGTACTGGCGGTCAGTCACGATCCGCATCTGGCGATGCTGGCGGACCATATGGCTATTTTGCGCGATGGCCGCATTGTCCAGGAAGGCGCCCCTGCCGAAGTGTTTGCACGGCCGCGTCATGTTGCTTCAGCCCGATTGCTGGGTTTCCGTAATTTTCTATCGGGTCAGATTGTCGGTTCTGAGCACAACTCCCGCCTGCAGGTAGCGGGCTCCGGATGGCAGATGCAGGCCGGGTGGCAAGCAGCTCTGTCGGTAGGAATGCCCGTACAATTGGCCATGCGCGCAGAAGACATCTACCTGCAAGAGGATGGAGCAGCGCATTGTTGTCCCAATCCCTTGTCGGTGCAGGTCAAAGCTTGCCGAAAGGAAGGTCTGAGCATGCGCCTTTATCTGGAAGGACCCGCCTCACTGGAAATGCTGCTATCCCGCCAGCAGGCCGAAGACGCACAGATCACCGTGGGAAACTTCCTCAAGGTCTGCGTGCAACCCCGGCATGTGCAGGTAATGACGGCAGAATAACTCGGCGGTTTTTGACAAAAGTCAAAGCCCGGCCTCCTTCTGGTGCCAAATGGCCAGGATCGTCACCAGCGCAGCACCGTCATAGCGATAGCGGGCCACATATCCTCTGTCGCCAAACTCGATCAGCCATTCCCTGAATTCTTCCGACAAGCCCTCAACCGTGCGCCCAATATGCGGATGATGTCCAAGTGCTTGCAGGGATTACACGATGGCTGCAGCAGCCCGTTTAGCGGCCACCGGGTTCTTCGGACGCAAAAATTCACGCAACCGCTCCAAGTCCCGCAAGGCAGCGGGCGCGAACTTTACTTGTGGCATGCCGGTGCAGTCTGCTCATTATCGTCGCCCCACGTTTCCAGCCAGGCGATTACTTCGTCTCCAGTGACGTGCAGGCCGGTTTCCTGATATTCCTCCCATGCCTTGAGCGTACCCTGCCGGAACGCCTCACGCTTTTCCTCGCGCTCTACATATTCCTCAATGGCCTGTCGCATTATCCAATGCGTTGTGCGGTGTCGGACATCGGCAAGATGCCGGATGCGATCGCGTATATCGTTATCCAGTTTCACCGATACGGTTTTTGCTGCAGTGGCTGGCATAGTTTACCTCCTGCTATCAGTAATAGGTGTTACCTTATTACACCTGAACAGCGAATGCCAAGGTCTTCCCCGTCGCGACTACGCTGCGCCTGCCACCCCGGCATGTGCAGATAATCCGTTGACAATGTTGCAGGAAAGGGTCAAAATCTGCAGCTTCAAAATTCAGCAGTAATCAGCTACGCAAAGACACGGAGAGTAAAACTTGGCGAATACAGCTCAGGCGCGCAAGCGCGTGTTACAAAACGAAAACCACCGCTTGCGCAATGCCAGCATGCGTTCACGCCTGCGTACTTACGTGAAGAAGGTGCTCAAGGCCGTCCACGCTGGTAATCAGGAAGAAGCCCGCGTGGCCCTGCATGCCGCAGAATCGGTCATCGACAAGACTGCCGGTAAGGGAATCGTTCATCCTAACGCTGCTGCACGTACCAAGAGCCGTCTTTCTGCACGCGTCAAGGCGATGGGTAGCGTCGCCGCACACTGATTGCAGCGCGCTGTTGTCACTGAAAGGGGCTGTCTGTGGATGGCCCTTTTTGCGTAAGCGTCATCCGGTGGGTGTCTTGAATGCTTTTTGTTCCTGCGATGCGGTCATAGTTGCATACATGGATGCTCCATGCGTGCAAGATGATTTTGATGTCTGGCGTATTGATGCAGAATCAGATTAGTTTTTACCCGGCATTCAGTTTTTACCCAGCATTTCGCGCAGGCGGGCAAAAGCCACGGCGGGGTCCATGGTCTCTGCCTCGCTGTCTGCACCCTGCCAGTCCAGATGTTCCTTGGGGATTTCCTGCAAAAAGCGGGAGGCCTTGGGATTGACGTCCTGACCATAGCGCCGTCGTTTGCGGCAGCGGCTAAGGGTCAGGCGGAAACGGGCGCGAGTCATTCCCACATAAAACAGGCGCCGCTCTTCGGCGATTTGTTCCGGGGTTTCACTGTTACGATGCGGCAGTAACTCCTCTTCCGCGCCCACCAGAAACACCTGGGGAAACTCCAGGCCCTTGGCGGCATGCAGGGTCGAAAGGCGCAGCACATCGCGGTCATCGTCTTCTTCCCGCTCCAGCACATTAAACAGCATTAGCCGGTTGAGAATTTCCACCAGGGTTTGCGGGCCATCTACCTGCTCCTGCAGGCGCTGCATCCAGGCCAGTAGTTCCTGAATATTCTCCCAGCGCCGGGCTGCATCTTTTTCATCCCCTTCATTATGCAAGTAGGGCAAATAGCCAATATCATCGGGCAGGCTCTGCAGGGCCGGCATCAGCTCCGCCTTCTCGACTTCATCGGCTTTCAGGTTGACCCATCCGGCAAAACTGCGCAGGGCGTTGCGGCCTTTTTCCGGCAGTTCCAGCCCATCTTCCCAAACCGCAGCAAACAGAGATAAATTCTGGGCCTTGGCAAACTCGCCGAGCTTTTCGAGGGTGCTGCTGCCAATGCCCCGACGCGGGGTGTTGACCGCGCGCAAAAAGGCCGGATCATCATCGGGATTACTCAGTAAACGCAAATAGGCCAGAAAATCCTTGATTTCGCTGCGCTCAAAAAACGACAACCCGCCGGAAATCTGGTAAGGAATGCGGGCATTGCGCAAAGCCGCTTCAAAAGGACGGGACTGATGGTTACTGCGATAAAGAATCGCATAATCCCGATACTCTCCCTGGCGCTGAAAACGGTCACGGAGAATGGCGTTGACCACCTGTTCGGCTTCATCACTTTCATCGGCGCAGTTCAGCACCCGGATGGGATGTCCATCGCCCAGAGTGCTCCACAGGCGCTTTTCAAAAAGATGGGGATTTTGCGCAATCACCGCGTTGGCGGACTGGAGAATACGGCCGGTAGAACGATAATTCTGCTCCAGCTTGATGACTTTCAGGGCCGGATAATCCTGGGCCAGACGATGCAAATTGTCGGCTGCAGCCCCTCGCCACGAATAAATACTCTGATCATCATCCCCTACAGCGGTCAGGTTGTGACGCACGCCCAGCAAATTGCGGATCAGACGATACTGGGCACCATTACTGTCCTGATACTCGTCTACCAGTAAATAACGGATACGATCCTGCCAGGCCGTGCGGGCTTCCTCGTTTTCCTGCAGCAGGCGGGTAGGGAGCAGAATCAGATCATCCAGATCCACCGCATTGCAGGCACTCAGGGCACGTTGATAGGGCTTGTAGATGACCGCTGCTTCTTCCCCCAGCCGATCTTCCCCCTGGGCCTCCTGGGGCAGAAATCCGTCATTTTTAAAGCGCGAAATGCGCGCCTGAATGGCCTCTGCCAGATCACTGGGACCATTGGCATCGCGCAGCAGGTTGCGCACCATGCTGAGACTGTCTCCCGGATCAATGACGCTGAAGTTGTTGCGATAACCCAGGCGTTCAATGTCCTTGCGCAAAATATCCAGGCCCAGACGATGAAAGGTAGATACCATCAGGCCCCGGCTGTTATGCCCCTGCAGGGATTGGCTGACCCGGCTTTTCATTTCGCGGGCGGCCTTGTTGGTAAAAGTCACCGCACAAATATGTTTGGGGGCCACCTGTTGATCACGAATCAGATGCACAATTTTACGGGTGATGACCCGGGTTTTGCCGGAACCCGCGCCAGCCAGAACCAGCAGAGGGCCATGAACGTGGTGGACGGCCTCCAATTGCGGTGCATTGAGTTCATCAGCCACTGGTCAGTAGCTCCCGAAAATGTCGAAAATCAGTGTTCGCTGACGGTTTTGCTGGAGGTTGCAGGTTTTGTTGCCGGCGGCGACTCGGCAAAGCCTCCCTTATACGCCCACCAGATAATCACCGGGCCAAGAATAATCATCGGTACGGACAAGACCTGTCCCATAGTGAACGGGCCAAACACAAAACCCAACTGAATATCGGGTTGGCGGGCAAACTCAGCCACAAAACGGAAAATCCCGTAGAACAGGACGAACATCCCGCCAATAGACCCGGCTGGACGGGGTTTGCGGCTGTAAATGGCCAGAATCAGAAACAACAACACCCCCTCCAGCAGAAATTCGTAAATTTGCGAAGGCTGGCGCGGTTGCGGTCCACCGGCAGGAAACACCATGGCCCAGGGCAGGTGACTGACCCGGCCAAACAACTGATCGTTGATGAAATTTGCCAAACGCCCCAGCCCCAAACCAATGGGTACGGCCGGCGCAATAAAATCGAGGGTGGGCAGAAAACTGTGATCTTGATGAGACTTGGCAAACGCCCAGCAGGCCAGCACCACGCCCAGCAATCCGCCATGAAAGGACATGCCACCATCCCATATATACAGCATCTTGAGGGGTTCACTGAGATAGTAGGGCAGGTTATACCAGATAATGTAACCCACCCGACCACCCAATATGGCCCCGACTGCCACATAAAATTCCAGATCGACGACCTGCTCCTTGCGCCAGTTCCAGTGCGACATTTTGCCGCGCCGAATCAGCCATACCGTCGCAATGACAAAGCTGATGATTTCAAGCAATCCATACCAGTGAATGGTAATTGGACCCAGGGGAAAACCAACGGTATTGATATCAGGAAAATGCAGCATGGGTGTCCTCACAATTTCCCGCAACCATGGCCGAGCCACTGCCTTCTGTCAAGTTGCTCAAGCCACCAAAAGAAAATTTGAGGTGATCGCGAAGATAAGTGGCTTGTTTGGTATCAGAAGTGATATATTTAATCATGGCTGACAAGCAACTGGTTGATGAGGTTCATCATATTTACAGAAAGCGAGGGAACGGGCAGCTGCGCCGGGAAGTGTGGGTGGATGAAAGGGGCGAAGTAACGCGGTACAACCTAGCCTATATCAATCACGCGATATGCGCAGTGGATAATGGTCGTGTTGTGGGATATGACAACCAGCACGGATACCACCATCGTCATTATTTGTGGGATATGCACCCGATAGATTTTATCAGTTTTGAGGATATCGAAGTACGTTTTGAAGAGGATTGGATGGCCTTAAGGAGGCAATAAGATGTTACTGCAGGTAGCCCATGAAAAAACGTTCTTTGAACGCGGCAAGAAAATTGCCCGTACAGCAGATGCCGGACAACCCATTTCCGAAGAAAAAATCATCAGTTTTGAAGACCCCTCAGACTTGCTGCATCTGCTGACTACAGCCCGACTTGCTCTAATGCAAGTGGTTTTGGAAAGACCGCTTTCCATTACCGAGATTGCGGAACGTCTCGGGCGTGATCGTAGTGCTGTGAAGCGGGATATAGACGTGCTGGCGGATTCCGGAATGGTTATTGTCGAGGAAAAACCGTTGCCGGGTCACGGACGAAAAAAAGAAGTGCGGCCTGCTGCGCATTCGCTTCGTCTGGAGGCTGTATTAGCATAATGCAGGTGATTGGGGCAGAATCTCGCTTTAAAGCCATTTAGAGGGGATCGTCATGGCAGAGAACGTGGAAGTTATGGAGCTTCGTTGCCCTCCACGCGGGCAAGTAGAGCCGTACTGATGGCCAATCAACACGCTGTCATCGTCCTGGGAGCCGGCATTGTCGGTGTATCTATTGCCCTGCAGTTGCAACTACGCGGTCGGCAAACCCTGCTGCTCGACCGCCAGGGTCCGGGGGAGGGGACATCATTTGGCAACGCCGGCCTGATTCAGCGCGAGGCGGTCATGCCGCACCCCTTTCCGCGTGCCCTGGCGCAGATGCTGAGTTACGCCCGCAATCGCTCGACGGAAGCCTATTATCGCGGCACCATGCTGCCCCGTCTGGCTATTCCCTTTATGCAATACTGGTACAACTCCCAGGAAGAACGGCACCGGGCCATTGCCCGCCACTATGCCGCCCTGATCACCCATTGCCTGGATGATCATCTGGCCCTGGCCGGTCTGGCCGGAGCGACAAACCTGTTTCGTGCCGGTGGCTGGCTGCAGGTTCATGCCCATGCAGAATCCCTGGATCATGCCCTGCAGGAGGCCGCCTACAAGGCTGAGCACTTTGGAGTCACTTATGATGCACTGGATACGGCACAAGTGGCGCAGATGGAAGCGACTTTGCGCCCTGGTCTTGCGGGAGGTATTCACTGGACCCAACCGCTGGCCGTTACCGACCCCCACGCGCTGACACGCGCTTATTTGAATTACTTTACCCAACTGGGCGGCGAGTTCCGCACCGGTAATGCTGAAAAAGTGCAAAAAGAACAAGCGGGATGGCGCGTGCAAAGCGCACACGGTCCCATAGAAGCCGCCGAACTGGTGATTGCCCTGGGAGCCTGGTCGCCGGATATTACCCGCGCCCTGGGTTTTCATCCGCCGCTTTTCGTGAAACGCGGCTACCACATGCATTACCGCCAGCCCGCCACGCCGCTCTGCCACCCGGTTCTGGACGCCGATCAGGGTTATGTACTGGCCCCCATGCAAAGGGGTATTCGCCTGACGACCGGCGCAGAATTCGCCGACCGCGACGCGCCCCGTTCTGCCATTCCCCTGACCCGCGCCGAAGCCCAGGCCCGGCGACTTCTGCCCAGCCTCGGTGAGCGCCTGGACCCGGAAGCCTGGCTGGGCTCACGCCCCTGCACCCCCGACATGCTGCCCATTATCGGTCCCGCCCCCGGCCAGAAAGGCCTCTGGTACGCCTTTGGCCACTGCCACCAGGGCCTGACCCTCGGCCCCACAACCGGACGCCTGCTGGCAGAAATGATGGGCGGTGAAACGCCGTTTACGGATCCGGAGCCTTATCGGGCGGAGCGGTTTATGTAGAATTGAAAAAATTGAAAATTAATATATAAAATGCTTATTATAATCTGTAAGATAGCTACAAAAATCTTTTTAACATAATGATAATCGGCTTGTAAAAAATTAGCCAGAAAATTCGTGATGCTGCTCCTAGTATGATTAAAGGCCAGCCATAATTTCTATATTTTCTGTAATAGTAAATCCTGGATTTCAAAAAAATAAACTCTAGCCTAAAATTAAGCCCATCTTTGTCATAATGATGGTTGTGAATTACGCTAACTTCAGGAACGTATTTCTTTTTAAATCCTTTATAATTCAATCGTTCACTAATAATTTGCTCTTCGGAGTATAAAAAAGTGTTCTCATCGAATAAACCAACTTCAAAAAGTGACGAGTTTCTGAATAACCCAAATGATCCGCCAAATATATAGGGATTTGCAATTCCAGATTCGTATTTATTTACAAGCAGGTCGTTGTTCCGTTTTTCTTTTTTTCTTAAAAATAAAATCCAGATAGGAAGTAAAAAACCCTTTTTGAAAAAAAGCTCAGAAATTTCTGTTTTATTAAATGGGCCTTCAGTTTTATTGCTTACATTGATTATTTTTGGCGCAACCCATGCGGTTCCGTTATCTTGGTTAATAGCTTTCTCTAGTATATTGATGGTATCTATATCAGTGGTATAAATATCATTGTTAGAAATTAAAGAATAAATATAGCCATTATTAATAGAAAACATGATGCCAATATTGTTGCCTTTAGAATAACCATTGTTTTTTTCTGAAAATAATAAATAAACATTCTTTTTATTATTTTTTATTAGGTTATTATTTATGATTTCATCGATTGTTATGATTATTTGAAAGTATTGGCTCTTCGTCAGATTGAGTGGGTAGGGGGTAGAATGCTGTGGAGCGGTCGTGCCCTGAATAGGAGTTAGCTGATGGTCCCTGAAGAGCTGTTTTCTCTCGCGTTAGGATTGGTTCCGCCGTGGTTGGTGGATCATGTGACTTTCACGGTGGAGGAGAAACGCCTGGATCTGCACATCAACTTTCCCAAAGGTAGTCGCTTTGCTTGCTCCGTCTGTGGTGAGGAGTGTCCGGTACATGATACCCGTGACCATACCTGGCGGCACATGGATTTCTTCCAGCATGAAGCCTATCTCCATGCCCGTGTACCTCGTGTGAAGTGCCAGGAGCATGGAGTGCATCAGATATCTGTTCCCTGGGCGCGGGAAGGCTCGCGTTTCACCCTGCTCTTTGAAGCGCTGATCATGACCCTGGTGCGGGAGATGCCGGTATTGACGGCAGCTCGCATGGTCGGTGAGACCGACAAGCTCCTGTGGCGAGTGATTGACCATTATGTGCCCGAAGCTCGTGCTGCGGTGGATATGGCCAATGTCCATGCCGTCGGCGTCGATGAAACCAGCAGTCGGCATGGACATGACTACATCACGCTCTTCGTGGATCTGAATGCCCGGCGACTCTTGTTCGCTACTCCCGGCAAGGATGCCAAGACCTTTGAGAAATTCTCCGCAGATCTACAGGCCCATGGTGGTAGCGCGGAAGCGATCACCGATGTGAGCATGGACCTCTCGCCGGCCTTCCAGAAAGGGGCTGCCGAGCACCTGCCCAATGCGGAGATCACTTTCGATCGTTTTCACCTCATGAAGCTCGTCAACGAGGCCGTAGACGACGTGCGCAAGGGGGAAGTCCTCACCCAGCCAAATCTCAAAAAGACCCGCTGGCTTTGGCTCAAGAACGATTGCAACCTCAAAATGAAGCAGAAAGAAAAGCTGCAGGAATTGCTCAAAGACCAGAACCTCAAGACGGCGCAGGCCTACCAGTTCCGCCTGACCTTTCAGGACATCTTCACGATCAAGAATCGCCACCAGGGGGCTACCCTCTTGAAAGCCTGGTTGGAAAACGCCAGAACCAGCGATCTGCCGCCTATCGTCAGGGTCGCCTACACCATCATGAATCACTGGGATGGCGTGCTCCGATGGTTCGAGAGCCAGATCACCAATGGAATTCTGGAAGGTTTCAACAGCCTCATTCAATCCGCCAAGGCCAAGGCTCGGGGTTACCGCACGCACAAGAACTTTATCAACATGGCCTACCTGATCCTGGGCAAGCTGGATCTCAGGCTACCCACTTGAAATGACGAGGAACCAAAGTATTTCTCTTTTATTTTATTTAAGAGTGCTTGTTGATTTTTTTTTCGGATCCATTGTCAATGATCAAAATATCAAATATACCGTTATTATTGTATATACTATCAAGGCAATGTAATGTTTCAATGGGTTTATTGAAGTTAAGTATTATTACTAGAATTTTTTTTACCATAAGATTTTATTCCGAATCTTCGTAAGATATGTCTTTATTTTGGTGGGACGGTAATGATAATCCTTCCTTTATGCCCATAACTTTATTTTTTCCATCTTTTATTGCATCAGAGAGAAGTTTAAATCTTTCGGGCTTTTTATGAACTATTGACATAAATTTTAATATAGATATATAAATATTCTTGTTGATAAAGTAGATGATGCTATTATCTTTGCGGACATGTTCATCAAGATATGTACAATTCCGCATATTATAATATGCTTTAAAATCTCCTGCTCCTTTCAAGATGGCGGTAAACGAATTATTGAAACGCTGGACAGCATTCCAAGCAACTTCCATGTCTTCAATCTTTGAAGATAGTATGCAAAATATTTTTCCAGAATCTTGTGTGATTCTATAGGTATACTCCGTGTCGTCTTCATAAAGAATGAAATCCTTTCGTGGAAGTCCAATTTTTTTGACTAGTTTATAATTTATGAAAAGTCCACCGTAAGGAGCCGCATCTAAAGATACGCAGTCTGGTATGTTTTTACGATAATGATTATCAATGAAAGGAATTCTGCGACGAATTTTATGAGGAATATCGCAAATGTGAAAGCCATGGAAAGATGATTTTTTTGGATTGACATACTTTAATGATTCGCCACTTGAAAGAATAATCTGTTGTGCGGGTCGATATGACAGGACTGCCAAATTTTCTTCAGGAGTGCTTTCGCATAATTTTATATATTGTGTTAACAGTTGCTGCAAGGATCCGCATTCAGGTTTGTTATCGTCATCAAGTAACCATAAGTACTTTGATCCTGAGTTTATGGCATATTCTATTCCTGCAGAAAATCCGGTTGCTGAACCAGTATTTTTACCCATTTTGAGAACACTAATAAACTCTTCATTATATTTTTCCTTACATATATCAACATCCCATTTTGCGCCATTGTCAACAATAATAATTTTAAATATTTTTTCATTTGCAACAGCCTGAATTAATCTGTCTATGAAGCTTCTTCTGTCACCATAAGTAACAGTGATAACTGTTACATCGGAAGGAGTTATTTCATGGTTTATCTTGTTCGCTATTAATATCTCTATTTGTTGTGGTTCGTGGTGATGGTCATAACTGAAGTGTTATTTTTATGTTTTAGGCTATTGATAGTATTTTATTAAGTGTTGTCTATTCCTCGGAAATCAATTTTTTCCTGTATGTTAATTGGATTGTGGCTTTTGTGCTGTTATGGTTAAATTTTCGCGTTGTGAGGGATCTATGGTTTCTATGAAATTAGCAAGATTGCTCAAAATTTGCAAGGTCATAGGTAGATTGCTGCCATTTGCATGATATGGATCTTGACCGCGAGAGATGCGTAGGCTGAATTTAAAGGTATCTGATGTATTTATAGCGCAAGATTTATCTTTAACATTTATAAAACCAGATTTTATTAGTGCCTTTTTCATGCTGATTGGATTGAAAAGAACTAAATGTCGTGGGGAATCAAGCGCAAACCAATTTTCACGGAAATGTGCATAACCAAAACTATCCATGTTAGGAGTTGCGAGCCAAATTTGACCACCAGGTTTAAGAACTCGGAATGCCTCTTGGAGGGCGGCTATAGGGTCATGCACATGTTCAATCACATGGCTTAATGTTACTATATCGAAGTGTTCCGAAGGTAATCCGGTTTTTGGGAAGCCTCCTTGCAGAATTCTAGCTCCCGTTTTTTGCGCGGTTTCCACTGCCTTTGGATCAATATCTACACCCCAGGCTTCCCATCCTAATTCCATCGCGGTATTTAAAAAATGCCCATTACCACAGCCAATGTCAACCAATAGTCCAGAGTTGTTACTGTTGGGTAAGTGGCGAACGCTTTCATCTATCTGATTTCTTTTTCGCTGCCATAGAACCGCAATCCATCTTCCAATTATCCATGCGGGTTGTATATCCGCTTTGTAGCGATAATTGAGGTAGCCGTTGCGTAGGTTTCGTTTTATATACGCAAAGTTGCTTTTCGGATTGTCATTTTCTTCATTATGAGTGAAATAATGCTTATAAGCCAAAGCTATTGTATCTGATGTCGGTCTAGGATCCAGGTAACCTGTCCCACAAGACGTGCACTGATTTAGTGACCATTTCCCCGGCGCACAAAAAAATACTCTGTCGGTTAGTTCTGCATGGAGCAATTTTCTGTCTGGCTCTCCGCAGATTGGACAGCACTCTACCCGTTCTAATCCATCCTCGGGCCATTTTTGACTTTCAATAGTGTCAAGCGTCATATTTTTTATGAACCAACCTTGAGTAGAAGTTTATTGCTTGCATCAAAAACATACGCGATACGGTTGTACGTTGATCTTGCGGGATACTAACAAGAGACCATCCGATACTTATACTTGTCAAAAATATAGATGCGATAATATATAGCACGGAGTCATAAGGCAATTCAAAAGCAATAACAAAAGCCGTAATAATTGGTAGTAAACTAGCAAAAGTAAGGCTCAGTCCTGATGTTGTCTTCGCCGCCCAGAACAAGAGCATGGTATCCGCCAGTACGCGTAGATCCCATGCCCAGGCTGCACCCGCTATGCCAATCAGTTCAATCAATAGCCACAGAATTGCAATGTAGGGTATCAGTTCCAGGACATGAAATTTCGCTGGTAAATCAGGACGTCCTCTGCTTTGTAGATAGGTATAGGGTATTCCCGCCAGCGCATTGACCCATATTCCAACTAAAAGTATTTGACCGACGGGGGCTGCCCTTTCTGCTAAGCCTGTACCTACCCAAAAAATCATAAAAGGCTTGAGAAGTAGCAAACCCAACACCACTATCGGGGTCATGAGAGCCCCAATAGTTACTATTGTCCGTGTCGCTAGTGCCCCTGCATCGGCGGGTTCTTGCATTGCAAATCGGGGAAATAAAGCTGTTTGCAGGCTGCTAGGTAACATAGTGGAGCGCATGACCAGATTATAGGGTACGGTGTAAGCGGTGACAGCCACCATGCCCACTTGGGCACCAATAATAAAACGGTCAAAAACGGTCAACAGAGGGCCAACCAATCCAGTGACTGTGATCCATCCGCCATAGTGCAGCAATGATCGTATTTGTTTGAAGTCAAAACAAGGGCGCGGCGATAGGGGTACATGACGATATGCCAGTGCAAAAAGTAAAAATGCGCTGAGTAGTCGGCCGGTGATGGCAGCTGCAATCAAATAAGGTAGCGTGATCCATCCAGAATAAGCCATGATTAATGGAAAAATTTGATAGAGCACCGTACCAAAAATTTGTGCTCCATTCAGTGCGATAAAGGCTTGTCGACCTTCCAAGGCACCCGACAATAAAGAAATAATAATGGCGAGAGGCAGTGCCGATGCCAGCCATGGCATGGCATTTTCTGCTTCAATACGCAAAGCGCTTTGAATATGAAGGATGTGGACAAAAATCCAGTCGCCGATCAGGTACAGAATAACCCCGCCAACCAGTCCAGTCACTGCGCTGATAACCAAACCTGTCCAGAAGATACCCTGCCGCTCTTCTGCGGTAGCATCGTGGAGAATGGCGATTCGGTTAGCAACGGCTCGACCAAATCCCAGATCGAACACGCCGAAATAGCCCAAAAGTAGCCAGACGATGGCTAGGACCCCATAGCGTGCTTCACCAATGAGATGAAGGTAAAGGGGTACGGTTATCAGTAGCAATAGCGCTGGGATGGCCGCACCTGCTAGATTTAACAAGGTGGAATGGGAAAGGCGAGGACCATTGAGGATTGGTGTTGTTTCAGGCTCGGTGAGACTGGGTGACTCGCTCATTCAAACGTTTCCGTTGAGAATATATTTGCTGCAATCTGCTCAGGACGCTTGCGCATATCTTCAATCCACCCATAGCCCGGCCAGCGACAAAGGCACCGCCGCAAACGGATCAATGTTGGCTTCATCATCGCCGCCCCAGGTGCCGAGCAGCAGCCAATGGCCGTCCTGATTGGCGAAAGCTTCCAGAGTGCGGACTTCGGGGTCAATTAACCAGCAATGGGCGATGCCAGCAGCGGCATAGCGGGGGAGTTTGAGAATGCGATCTGTGCGCGCCGTGGCGGGGGAAAGCACTTCGCAAGCCCAGTCCGGGGCCATTTCAAACCATACGGTGGTCATAATATATGGCCACATGGGCTGCCTGTTTCCTGGCCGAGGTTTTCCGCAGCATTCTGGCAGAGTTGGGCGATTTGTTCCGGGCTGAGGCGCACAGGGTTCAGTCCGGCAGCACTGTGTGCATACGGGTGGCAAATCCATTCAGTATGGTCAATACCTGTTCAGCGGCAGCTATAGCCAAGCGCCACTGCGCGTGGCGTCCCGCTGGCGTTTCCGGGTAGTCATGGGCAAATGCGTTGCGGATACGGCGAAGTTCCGACCATTCCGCCGCAGAGGGTAGCCAGCCCAGTTGTTCCAGACGATTGAGGCGATCCACGACAGGCATGGCGGCGATATCCTCCTCCAATGCGCACAGAATGGCGGGCATCAGTCGTGTACCCATATCGTCTTGAATGCGCGTATATCGGTAGGCGAACTGATCGAGCAGACGGCGATCTTCCTTGGCAAGCTTATTCCACTCGAGTTCGTGCAGATCCCGCTGATGGAGATCAACGAGCGCCTCCTGCAAGGCTTCCGCGTGACCAAGGCATGTCGAATAGGCATGAGCCAAGGCGAGTCGTTCTGGCGTCTGTTTCACAAGGCAAGTCCGGTTTCGTGGGCGACGCGCACAATAGGGCGATCATCGTTAGGCTGTTCGATGACAAGGTCGATTTTTTGCTCGCCAAGGCGGGATTCTAGCAGGCCAAGCATGCATATTTTGCACCGCAATGCAACGTCAGACGACAGCGCGCGCGTCTGAACGAGCAGATCAATGTCGCCGCCCCGCTTGCGGTCATCCACGCGCGAACCGAAGAGCCAGACACGGGCTTCGGGGCCGAAGCTTTCGGCAGCGCTCTGGCGGATCTGGGCGATTTGCAGGGGGCTGAGGCGCATATCTTCAATCCACCCATAGCCCAGCCAGCGACAAAGGCACCGCCGCAAACGGATCAATGCTGGCTTCATCATCGCCGCCCCAGGTGCCCAACAGCAGCCAATGACCGTCCTGATTGGCGAAAGCTTCCAGAGTGCGGACTTCGGGGTCAATTAACCAGCAGTGGGCGATGCCAGCAGCGGCATAGCGGGGGAGTTTGAGAATGCGATCTGTGCGCGCCGTGGTGGGGGAGAGCACTTCGCAGACCCAGTCCGGAGCCATTTCAAACCAGGCGGTTTGAGGTAACACTGGCATGCGTTCGCGGCGCCAGCCAGCGAGATCGGGTACGAGAATGTCTGCATTCAAATGTAGTTCCGGCTCATCCAGAATCCACCAGCCGCCGGGGCCACCGCGCCCACGTCCGAAAGGTTGTCCAAGTTCAACCCCAAGGTTTGATGTGGCAAGGGCATGAGCAGGTGCCGGCCGGGGTTGGGTGTGCATTTGGCCAGCAATGATCTCACCCACCATGTTTTCAGGCAGGTCCAAAAGATCTTCATAGCGCGCAGGGCGTGGAGCGGCGGTCATAGTGAGGAGATTAGGGGGCGGGGCTGAATGCTGTCAAGGCGTTGGGCGACGCATGGGGCTGTTACGCACGCTCGGCATCCTGGTAGATATCATCGATGCTCACGTCCATATCCAGACAATCCAGATGGATGCTGCCTTCGACAAGCTTTTCATGCTGCCAGCCTTCTGACCTGCGGCGATATAGATCAGCATGACGACAGTCCTGAGCGAGCAGCAGGTATTCGTGCAGGCTGGGCAGTCCGCCGGTATAGGCATAGAGTTTTTCGCGCCGGTCGATGCGTTCGGTGCTTTCAGAAAGTACTTCGATAATCAGGCAGGGGCGGGTGCTGAAGTAAGTTTCCCGATCGTTGGGATCGCAGCCGAGTATCAGGTCGGGGTAATAAAAGCTCTCCTCTCCGGCCTGCTGGATACGCACTTTCATGTCATTGGTGAAAAGTTGGCAGCCTTGCTGCCGTGCTTTGGGACCCAACAAGAGAGTGAGGGAAGTGACTATCAGCGCGTGACGGCGACTGGCACCGACCATGGCATAGACCATGCCATCAATATATTCGTGCCGGAACTCACCGTCCTGCTCGCCGGCTAGATATTCATCAACGCTCATCTTGTTAGACAGAATGCGTCCTTGTGTCTTGTGGGCCTCTCTCTGCCTAACATGAGACATTACGATACAGCCTTCTTTTCTGTGGATGGTGGTCGCCCGCCAAGCCGTCCGTTTCTTCGGGCTGCCGCTGCCTTGGCGGGGCTTTTTGATACGCCTCCCTTCTGCCCAAGGCTGCGCATCCATGCCGATGTACCGAGAACGCCCCGCGCCAATGCAGGGACGTACAGATCAGCGTCCAATCGCGGGAAGTGTAGTCCAAGGCCACGTCCCTGAATGACGATCTCTGCCATATCTGCGGGGGTGGCATTCTCTATGTCTTGAATCAATGCTGGTGGGATGTGTAGACCAACACCGTTGTTCAGCTCTATCACGACCTTTCCCGTAGGTTGGTCATAGTAGGCGGACTCCGCCAGTGGGCCAGCAGCAAGCGTCTCCTGTCCACGCTGATTTGCAGCGTCCCAGTCGCGCTCAAGAATTTTGTCTATCTGGTCCATGGTACCTCTCCCACTCTCAACAGAATAATGCCAATCGGGATATGCTTTCTTCCAGTATGTGACGTATCTCCGTCCTGGAAAAGCCAGTGCTCTCCCGTAGCTCCGGTGGCCCTTTCGGGCAATGCAATATGAATACTGCCTTACCATCCCCTTTTACCACGTGCACATGAGCAGGACGATGATCGTTGAGGTAGATCACTACCCGCGCTGCGTCTATGTGATCGATGGTGGGCATAATCTCGTTATCCTAGGCGGGCTTTGGTTTATATACAAGGCATCACCCCCAAAATTGTTGATCTTGATGTTTAGGTCCTTTATTTTGGCCATAAATATAGCCATCTTGGGAGAAAATGATGGGAACTTATACGCTGGCGCATAAAAAAACGCATCTGAGTGAAATTCTTCATCAGGTCGAAAATGGTGAGACGGTTATCATTACGCGTCATGGGCGTCCTGTGGCGCGCGTTGAGAGTGTGGAGAATGGCACGAGCGCGCTCCCGTTCGAAAGACTTGCGGCATTTCGCGCAGAAATGCCGCGATGGCGTAAACGGAGTGCGGATCTTTTGCAAGAGTTGCGGGATTGACGCCCCTGCGGGGAGGTTCTAGCATCGCAGGCATGCTGATACAGGTAAATGGTGTGCCCCGTGAGGTGCCGGAGCAAATGACGGTGCTGGAGCTACTGGCCGATTTGGGTTGGGCGGAGCGGCGGGTGGCGGTAGAGCGCAATGGCGAAATTGTGCCGCGCAGCACCCATGGCGAGGTTATGGTTGCTGCGGGTGATCGTCTGGAAATTATTCAGGCGGTGGGCGGCGGTTAATGGTTGGCGCTGCGGCATCAATCCCTATTTTGAGGTGAGATAATGACCATACATAAAGATCCCCTGGTGATCGCGGGGCGTGCGTATCAGTCCAGATTATTGGTCGGTACGGGCAAGTACAAGGATTTTGCGGAAACCCGGGCGGCCGTGGATGCGGCGGGCGCGGAAATCATTACCGTGGCGCTGCGTCGGGTGAATCTTGGCCAGGATCGCGACGCCCCCAATTTGCTGGAGGCTTTGCCTCCGGATCAATTTACCATTCTTCCCAATACGGCGGGCTGTTATACTGCTGAAGACGCGGTGCGCACCTGTCGTCTGGCCCGTGAACTGGGCGACTGGAAACTGGTCAAGCTGGAAGTCATCGGCGATCCTCAGACCCTATATCCAGATATGCGGCAAACCTATGAAGCGGCCAAAACCCTGGTTGCCGATGGTTTTGAGGTGATGGTGTACAGCATGGATGATCCGGTAGCCTGCAAGGCCTTTGCGGAAATGGGCTGTGTGGCGGTGATGCCGCTGGCTGCGCCCATTGGTTCGGGGTTGGGGATCCGTAATCCGTACAATCTGCGCATTATTCTTGAACAGGCGACGGTGCCGATTCTGGTGGATGCAGGGGTGGGTACGGCTTCGGATGTGGCGGTAGCCATGGAACTGGGTTGTGATGGGGTACTCCTGAATACGGCCATTGCCGCTGCCAAGGATCCGATATTGATGGCGGAAGCCATGCGTCTGGGTGTGGATGCCGGGCGCAAGGCATTTTTGGCTGGCCGGATGCCGCGCAAGCTCTATGCCAGCGCCAGCAGTCCGTTGGAAGGAACCTTCTTTGAGTAGCAATGACGCGCTGGAAATCGCCCGTAGCGCCGCGCTGGACGACCATTATCTGGAGCAGGTGGAGCTGCTGGTCATGGGTTCTGTCCCCGGCAGTCCCATTCCGGATTATGCCGATGATTGGGAAGAGGCAGAACGCCTGATTGCCCGCCTTGGCGACCAGGGGGTTGGGGTGCGTCTGGAGTTTATGTCCGACGAAAACGGTCAGCGCTGGCATGTGTATATGGACTGGCAGGAACCCACCAGTCATGAGTGGCAGTTGACGGAAGTGGAAGAACCCACTGCTGCCCAGGCTGTTACCCGGGGCGCCCTGGTTTGGTATTACCAGCAGGAAATGGCCGCAGCCAGTGCCCAGCCTCCCGATGGTTGGGCGTATTTTGAGGTGGTGGAGCGTTTGGGCATGGCCCGGGACATGTTGGCCCGTTCTCTGGACGACCATCCGGTGCTGGCCGAAGAAGAAGCGTTGATGTCCCGTTATCAGGAGTTGCTGGAAAAATTTTCTGCACTTTTTGAACTGGCCAATCAGATGCTTGATCAGCGTTTGGGCGCTCCATCCCGCAGTACCATGCACTAATCCCGCATGCATATTCACGTCCTCGGTATTTGCGGGACTTTCATGGGTGGAGTGGCCTTGTTGGCGCGTGCCGCCGGACATCAGGTAACGGGTTCTGATACCCACACCTATCCACCCATGAGCGAGCTGCTGGCCCGCGAGGGGATTGTGGTGCATGAAGGGTATGACCCCGCACAGCTCAATCCCGCGCCTGATCTGGTCATTATTGGTAATGCCCTGTCCCGGGGGAATCCCTGTGTGGAGGCGGTACTGGATCGGCAGATTCCTTATGATTCCGGCCCTGCCTGGCTGGCGCGGGAGATTCTCGCCAGTCGCTGGGTACTGGCAGTGGCGGGCACCCACGGAAAAACCACCACCACTTCCATATTGACCTGGATTTTGCAGGAAGCGGGACTCAATCCGGGCTTTCTGATTGGTGGTGAAGCGCTGAATTTCGGGATTTCCGCGCGGCTTACCGATAGTCCGTTTTTTGTGATTGAGGCCGACGAATACGATACGGCCTTTTTCGATAAGCGTTCCAAATTCGTGCATTATCATCCGCGTACGCTGATACTGAATAATCTCGAATATGATCATGCCGATATATTTCCGGATCTCGCGGCCATCATCACCCAGTTCCATCATTTGTTGCGGACAGTGCCTGGTACTGGTGCGTTGATCGTCAACGCGGCGGCACCCGCTTTACAGCAAGTGCTGGACAAGGGCTGCTGGACGCCGGTGCAGCATTTTGCCGACGGGGGCGATTGGCAGGTGCAACTGGATAGTCCCGATGGCCGGCGCTTCAGTATTGTGGAGCAGGGGCAGTTGCGTGGGCAGGCTGAGTGGGATACGGCGGGGGTGTTTAATGTTGAAAATGCTCTGGCGGCCTTGCTGGCGGCGCGGCATGCTGGAGTCCCCCTGGACGTGGGCATAGCCGCCTTGCGCAGTTTTCGGGGGGTGCGTCGGCGTCTGGAATTACGGGGCAGCGCTGCCGGGGTGTCGGTGTATGATGATTTTGCCCATCATCCCACGGCCATTGCGGCGACCATTGCCGCCTTGCGCGGGCAGATGGGCGCCTCCGGCCGCTTGATTGCCGTACTGGAGCCGCGTTCCAATACCATGAAGCTGGGAATACATCAGCAGACTTTGGCTGCCAGCCTGCAGGGGGCTGATCGTGCTTTTGTTTTTGCCCCCGCCGATATAGGCTGGGATGTTCGCGCTGCCCTGGCGGGAACGGCGCAAGTTTCCCCGGACATAGATGAGCTGCTGCAGCAGATTCTTGACGAATTACAGGCCGGAGATCAGGTTCTGGTGATGAGTAACGGGGCTTTTGCGGGCATTCATGGGCGCTTGTTGGCGGAACTGGCGCGCAGAAATACCGTCACAACAGGAGAAAAATAATGGCAGAACAGAGTCCGCAGGACCGTATTTGTGTGGCGATGACGGGTGCTTCGGGGGCAGCTTACGGTATGCGTCTCGTGGAGGTCCTGCTCACCGCCGGGATTCAGGTTTATCTGCTGATTTCCGACGCGGCGCGGGTGGTCTGCAAGGAAGAGCTGGGGCTGGATTTGCCGGAAAAGCCCGAGGGTGTCACCCGCTTTCTCAATATCCATTTTGGGACCGAGCCTGGTCTGTTGTCTGTTTATGCCCCGCATGACTGGTATTCCCCCGTCGCTTCGGGTTCCAATGCGCCTCGCGCCATGGTGATTTGCCCTTGCTCGGGAGGCACTCTCGCGGCTATTGCCCATGGTTTGTCCGATAATCTGACCGAACGCGCGGCAGACGTCATGCTCAAGGAAGGCCGCAAGTTGGTGCTGGTGCCCCGGGAAAGTCCGGTTTCGACCATTCATCTGGAAAATATGCTGAGTCTGGCGCGCATGGGGGTGCGGATTTTGCCGGCCAGTCCGGGTTTTTACCATCGTCCCCAGCGCATTGAAGATTTGGTGGATTTTATGGTCGCGCGGGTGCTGGATCAGATTGGCGTGCCCAACCAGATTGGTCGTCGCTGGGGAGAGTAGGCAGCTTGCCGGTGGCGCGGAGGCTGTTGAGCAGCCTTTCACCGCGCTCCCCATGAAAAAATGCCTGAATATAGGGATGATCCACGGCCTGCACTGCATTGAGGGGGCCCACGGTCAGTACCTTGTGGTCGGCCAGTACCGCCACCCGGCTGGCGGTGGCCGCGAGACTGTCCAGATCATGACTGACCATGACCACGGTAAAGCCGATATCCGCATGTACCTGCCGCAGCAGTGCATCAAAATCCGAGGCGGCAATGGGGTCCAGTCCCGAGGTGGGCTCGTCCAGAAAGAGAATTTCCGCTTCCATGGCCAGCGCTCGCGCCAGGGCCACGCGCTTGATCATGCCGCCCGAAAGCTCGGCGGGCAGTTTCCAGGCATCTTTGGGCTGAAGTCCGACCATCTGTAATTTCAGGGCCACCAGATCATTGATTTCGCTGCGGGTCAGGTGTCCCCATTCACGCAGGGGAAAGGCAATATTTTCGAAAACGGTCAGGGCGCTAAACAGGGCACCTTGCTGGAAAAGTACGCCCCAGCGCTGGCGCAGGGCAATTTGTTCGCGCAGGGTCAGGGTTTGCGGATTTTTGCCGAGTATGGTCAGCTTGCCATCGGCAATGGGGACCAGGCCCATCATGGCCCGCAACAGGGTGGTTTTGCCGGTGCCACTGCCACCGACAATGGCGAGGATTTCACCGCAGTGGACTTTCAGGTCCAGATTGCGGTGAATCCAGTAGTCTCCGAAGCGGGTACCAATATTTTCCATGATGATGGCATCAGGTCGTTCCATCAGCTAATCCCCGTATTGGCAAATACCAGCGCGAGGATGGCGTCAATAAGAATCACCAGGGTGATGGAGAACACCACGGAATTGGTGGTTTCCCGACTCAGGCTGGTGGTGTTGGGCTTGACTTTCAGGCCATGAAAACCGGCAATCCAAGAAATCAGTATGCCGAAAACGGCGCCTTTGATAATACCCAGCCATAAATTGAAACTGGGAACGGCAACGGGCATTTCCTGAATGAAAAAGTGATAGCTGATGCCCAGGTTGGCCTTGGCGACCAGCATGGCGCCGAGAATCCCCACCATGTCCGTCCACAACACCAGCAATGGAACCACCAGAGCCAGGGCGATGACTTTGGGTAGCACCAGACGGCGGATGGGGGGGATACCAAAGGTGCGCAGGGCATCGAGTTCTTCGGTAACGCGCATGGCCCCGATCTGGGCGGTAAACGCCGAACCCGAACGGCCGGAAAGAATGATCGCCGTGATCAACGGGCCAAACTCCCGCAAAATACTCAGACCGGCAATATTGACGATGTAGATGTTGGCTCCATATTGGGCCAGAGTGGAAGCCGACTGAAAGGAAATTACCACTCCGATCAAAAAACCGATGAGCGTCAAAATAGGCAGGGAACTGGGGCCGGTGCTGACAATAGTGGCGGATATTTCCCGCCAGGGAAAGCTGCGGGGATACCGCAAGCCGCGCCCGAATTCCAGCAGTAGCGCACCCATCAACAAAAAAATCCCCCAAAGATCACCGCCGGTTTCGACAAGAAAAGCACCGAGAGCGTCTAGAATCTGAAAGGGACGGCGCGGGGGATGCGTCAAAGGTTGTAAATCGGCCAGTCGGGTGAATATGGCCTGATGCAGATCGTTCAACTGTATTTTTTCGGGGAAACGGTTTCCCCAGACCTGCCAGAGCAGCAGCGCACCGGCACTGTCCAGAGCTTCCAGATTGCGTAAATCCCAGAGCAGATCGGCGTGAATGTTGCTCAGCATTTTTTGCTGTCGGGCAAAACTGCCGCCCAGGCGGCGTAAGGTCCAGCGACCGCTCAGGGTAATGGTCTGCTCCTGAAGCTGCCAGCGAGGCTCTTGGGGATTATGGTCGGTCATGCGCGATATGGGCTTTTATCGGATATTCCTTGGGTTATACTCAGTCGCTTGGATCTGCTGGAGTGGACTGATGGGTATTGTTACACGAAGTGCTGGCTTCTCCCAAAGTTTTTGGCGTTGGCCTTTGCTGATGATGGCCGCTTTGCCGTTGACGGCTTGCAGCGCTTTTCCGGCCCATTCGCCGCAGGTGCAACTGGAAAGCATTCATCCCCAGTCGGTAGGTTTTGTGTCGCAGACTTTTACCCTGGATCTGAAAATCAGCAATCCCAACAGCAGCGCCTTGCGCGCTAAGGCCGGGGAGGCGCGTTTGTTGGTGCAAAACCGGCAGGTGGCTTATGGCCTGCTGGATAAGCCCGTACAGGTTCCGGCGTATGGAAGTAGCGTAGTCTCCATCCCGGTTACGGGAAATTTGTTGCCCGTGTTGGGTGAACTAGGCAGTGTCGACAGTCAGAAAGGCTTGCCTTATGCGGTCAAGGGCTATCTGGTGACAGGACTTTTCAATAGCCGGATCCCTTTTAATGTGACCGGGTCGTTACATTTGCCGCTGTCTTCGAGTTCCAGCGCAATCGCGCCTTGAGAGCCAGATGATCGGACAGGGGTTCGCCAATACTTTCAATTTCGGTGAATTCCAGGTCCGGGCTACAGAAAATGTGGTCAAAGGAAAAGCGCGGAGACCAGCTCGGAAAGGTAGGCGGGTTCCAGGGCGGCGCCTGTAGCCCGCTTTCGGCCAGGAGCAGGCGGATTTCCGGAGAGCGGGCAGTGCAGTTGAGGTCGCCCATGAGAATGAGATGGCGGCGCTGGCGCAGACGTTGCGCGAGATCGCGGATTTGACTGAAACGGGCGTGACGACTGAGGCCCAGATGGGTGATGACGACAGTCAGAGGCCTACCATTGATTTCGGTGCTGGTTTCCAGCATGCCCCGACCTTTCATGAAGCTCGGCAGAGTGTGCGGTTCACTGCGGGCAATGGGCCAGCGCGAGAGTACGCTGTTACTGTGCTGGGCCAGCTCGCCAAAATCACGGGTGCGTTGCTGTGCCCAGTAAGGAAAGTGCGCCCGTTCTGCCAAAAAACCGGCCTGATTCACATACTGGCTGCGAAACGAGCCGGCATCTACTTCATTCAGGCCGACAACATCCGCTTCTGAAAGAATTTCGGCAATGCGTTCCAGATTGCGCAGACTCTGGCCGTGCGGCATTACATATTTCCAGCCATGGAGCAGCATGTGCCGGGCACGATGAGAGCCAATACCCACCTGAATATTGAAGGACATGACCGAAAATCCATGGTCTTCAGTCATTTTCCAGCTCGATGATTTTTTCTTGCCAGCCTTGTCCGGCTGTCCGGGCATAGGCGCGTAGTACGATCACCCCACGGATGTCGGTTGCCAGACGGATTTGGTAGGGTGGATCAAAGGGGCTCAGGGGCCTTTCGGGCAAAGTGCTGTAAGGTTCCTGCGGAGCCGCCGCATAGTAGGCAAAAAGCGTTTCGCCCCGGCTGGTCAGCAGATCCAGCGCCATGCCGCGTTGTTCGGCACTGACCGGGTAAACGGAGCAGGGGCGTTCTTGCAAAGCGCCGACCAGCCCTTGTCCAGCGCCGGACTGCAGATCACCGAGCAGGGCGTTGGCCAGAGTGCGGGGTAAAATCAAAGGGTTCATGCGCAGACCCCGCCGCAAACCCCACAGGCTGGGTCGCGGCGCAGTTGTACCTGACGCCATTGCCAGTGGCGGGCGTCGACCAACAGGAGTTGTCCGCTCAGCGGGGAGTTGTGACCGCTGAGCAGACGAATAGCCTCAACGGCCTGCATACTGCCGAGAATGCCCAGCAGGGGCCCCAGCACTCCGTTGCGGGAGCAGGTGTCTTCACCGTTTTCTTCGCCTTGTTCTGGATACAGGCAGGCATAGCAGGCGGTATCCGGGTCCCGGAAATCAAACACACTGAGCTGCCCCTCCCAGCGAATGGCGGCGGCACTGACCAGTGGTACGCGAGCCTCGCGACAGGCGCGGTTGATGGCGTGGCGGCTGTGAAAATTGTCGCAGCAATCCAGAACCAGATCATGGGTTTCCAGGGCGCTGCCCAGCGATTCACTGCTGGCGTTTTCAGTCCAGGCACTCACCCGGATATGGGGATTCATGGCCAGCAGTCGTTCACGGGCGGCGCTGGCCTTGGGCCGTCCCAGGTCCGCTTCAGTATAAAGAATCTGACGTTGCAGATTACTGATTTCTACAACGTCCCCATCGCAAAGGGTCAGTTGTCCAATTCCTGCCGCAGCCAGATACTGCGATGCCGGACAACCCAGTCCACCCATGCCGATGATCAGTACCCGGCTTAGCTGCAGACGTTTCTGTCCTTCGAGGTCAATTTCCGGCAGAAGAATCTGTCGGGAGTAACGCATTAGGGCGGCATCATCCAGGGAGTCAGTCATTGTTGAAGTCATAGTCAAGGTCATTTTCTTCTACAGGCATCCCCGGCACGGGCTGGTAATAGCCCTGCTGGCGCTCCAGACGCATGTGATAACGCTCACGGATGGCATCTAGCATCCAGAGAATCTCGCTGGGATGCCCGACATGCTCACCATGCAGCAAATGGCGCAAATACAGACAGTCCGGATCGACCTTGACCAGCAGCGGCATGGGTAAATCCAGAGGGATGACGTGTTGATGAACAACCCATTCAATGGGTGTCGGCGGCGTGCCGGGAGGAATCCGCACATCTATCCGGAAATGCCCGCCTCCACCAGGCTGTTCCAGCAGTTCCTTGAAATATTGATCAGGAAAACCGCGATGGACGATGAGGGTGCGCCCATTAAAACGGTTCAGAAATTGTTCTTGCAGGAGTAGATGCGGAATGGAATTTGGCATGCTTTCAGTGTAGCAACGTAAGGCATTATCGGCCACTTTTTTGCAGGAAGGGCACTTCCATACCCAGCAACTGTGCGGCCTTGTTGAGGCGCAAATCAAAACAGGCAAACATGACGGACATTCCGGAAACCTGTTGGGCTTGATGTGCGGCTGCCAGTTGTACGCTGTCATATCCGCGCAGGGCAAAAGCGTCGGCATAATCACCGGCCTGTTCAACAATGTGTTGAGTCACTTCGATGATCAGGTAATGCGGCCAGTCTTTGGCCAGATACTGCTTGGCTTGTTCAATAAGGGGCATGTCTGTGGGTGATTCCCGTCCGCGCCGCGAAAGGGCCGCGCAGGCTTCAGCCCAGGCAATACGACAGCCAGCAACTACGTCGGCCTGTGCAAGCAAGGTTTTGACAGCATCACTGTGCGCTTCCGTCAGATAAAGCTTGATCAATGCGGAGGTGTCACAAAATAAAATCAACCGCGATCTTCCAGTATTATTTCTGACACGCTGCGTGCAGTGGATGAAAGACAAATGCTTGCACCCAACGGTTTGCCGCCTTGCCATTGGGCCATATCGCTGGCCAGAAGACGGGTGATGCCGCAATTTGTCACAGACGGTATCCCGATAACGCGGGCTACCGGTTTGTGATGAGAGGTGATATCGAGGGTTTGTCCCTGCTGTGCTGCAGAGAGGTACTGCGCAAGATGGGCTCTGAACTCACGAATGGAAATTTCCATATTATGTGTCCTCAATATTGGAATTAATAGGCGAAATTGTGTACACAAAAAACTGTTAGGTCAAGTCGTTAAGTATCCAAGCTGAGAATGGCAGCAGGCCTGGCGGCTTTGCCGCGACTTTGGCCCGCGCCGTTGTTGTTCTTGGTGAAATCCTGCGCCCGTCAGGAGAGCTGTCTGAGCCCGCAGGGCGAGTTCTCTCCTGACAGCAGGATGAGCCGTAGAACGACAGGCAAGGGACGTTGGAGCAAAAAGCCCCCAGGCCTGCTGCAATTCTCAGCCTCAATCCGGATGTCACTGTTGTTTCGGCGCAGTCTGGCGTCCTTCAGACTCAGAGGAGGCTCCGAGGGCCAGGCGACCACCGTAGCCGGTCATTTCCAGATAGCCGTGACCCAGAGTTTTCCCCTGGCTGATGGCGCGCACGGCCCCTTCCCAGTAAATGGTGCCGCTGCTGTGGCTGGCATCAAATTCCTGGTTGTCCATCAGGGGCATAATGGAAAATTTCTGTTCCCCGACGTGAATCTGCCAACGTACTGGATAACGGATGCCCGTCCGGCTGGATTTCCACCAGCCCGTGGCTTGCATATGAATCTGCCCCGCATGGAAATAGTGCACCCGTCCATCTGCGCTGCGTTCGGTGGCCGACAGCCAAAGCGGAGTACCATCAGCACGGCGCATCATGAGCAGCATGAGCGAAGCGCCATTGTGCAGGTTCAGTCCAAGCCAGTCCCAGCCTACGGCAGCTTTCGGTAAGTATGCGGCAGACCATTCATGATCGAGCCAGGCCTCGCCCTGAACCGCCTGACTATGTCCTTTGATGCTTACGTCACCACTGACCTGCAGATGCGGAATACTGTAGTAATAACTGGCATTTTTAGGGTCAGGACCCTTTTGGCTGATGCCTTTGGGGCCTTCCAGCAGGGGCGCTTGGGTTATCTGAAAATGAAGCCGATAGCCCATGTTTTTACCTTGAATGACTGCTTGATAGCCGGATGAGGTTTGTTGCAGAAACCAGTGTCGAATCCAGACCCGGGTATGGTTTTGATCTGCGCCCGCCAAGCCCAGACCGGAGCGGGCAATACGTTGTGCAGTCAGTAAGTGCCCGACGGCTGGATCGCTGATGGCGGCTTCGGCCAATATCAGCTGACGCGCATTGAATGCACTGGGGTTTGCCCAGACCATGGCGGGGCGTACGCGAAAAAAGGTCAACTGAAAACCCAAAGGATGTCCTGAAGCATTCTTGAGCCAGCCGGTGATATACCACCATTCGATCGGAAAATCAGGGTGACTGCCGTAAGCATTGGGAAAATGCAGAGGATTTTGTGCAGACACCGCAACATGGGACGGGTTTTGCAGGGGGAGTACACGGGGTGGCAGGATCGCTGCAGCTACTGAAGTACTGCGTAAAGCGATCAGCAGGATCATGACCCAAAGCCCCCATAAGCTGACCAGGCCCCGGCATGTTGCAGGGAACCGTCGCTTAGTCATCACGTAACACCGCCGGGCTGTTGCGCAGGGCGCGATGTCCCGCAAGGATCATGGTAGCGGTACTTGCTATCCATAAAATCACGCTGATTATTCCCAATAATAACCAGGGAGGCTGAAACCCCATGTGCCAGTGAAAAGATTGCGGATTGACCACCGCAATCAAAATCACGCTGATGGCAATGCCCAGGCTGCCACCAATGAGAATGCCGGCGAATGAAAGCATGCTGCCCTCGGCAAAAAGCAGGGCCAGCAGGTCACGATGGCGCAGCCCCAGATGCCGGAGCATGGCAAATTCGTTGCGGCGCATCAGGGTCTGTGCACCAAAACCACTGCTTACTCCCAGCAGGCCAATAATCATGGCTACGGCCTCCAGCGCATAAGTTGCAGCAAAACTCTGATTGAAAATCAGCAGACTACGGTGGCGAATTTCCCGGGGTGTGGCAATCAGCAGTTGCCGACTTTTTGCGATGCTTTGATGCAATTGTGCGAGTGCGGCAGAGACTGGCACATGCGGTTGTAACCAGAGTGCTACGCCATTGATGCCTTTATCATGGGACCACTGTTGATATTCCTGTAACGGGATGGAAATGGATCCTTGCTGATAGGCGTAGTCGCGATAAATACCGGCAATGCTGACGGTCCGAAGCTGTCCGCCCAGAGGAATCCGGATGTTCTGGCCTGGATGCCAGGCACTGATGCCAGCCAGAATATCCGAAATCCATACGGGCGGTGCTTTCAGCGTATGAAGAGGAACAGACCGGAGTATTTGCAGTTCCCGACCGGGGTCTTGCAGGTTCATACCGCGCGCCAGCAACATGATGGGAGGATGACCCGGTAATAAATTCAATGGAATGCGGCGCAACGGTGAACAATGGCGAACATCTGGAAGCGTGCACAGGGATTGTGCGGTTCCGGAAGCGAGTAATGCGTCCTGATTACTTCCCGCCTGCACATACAAATCAGCCCGCAGGATGTCACTCAGCCAGTTGGCCACTGAATCACGAAAGGAACCGACCATAATGGCCATGGCTACCACCAGGCTGAAGGCTACCACGACGGCGGCCAGACTTTGTGCGGCGCGCCCCGGAGCGCCCCGTAATTGCAGCAGGGCCAGGCGCCAGAGACTGCTTTCAGGTAAGGGGATTAACTGGACGATAAGGCGCAGCAATGGAGCCAGCAGGAAGAGCAGGGCAAACAGCAGACAGGCAATAGCGCCATAAGCCAGATAGGGAATGCCATGAATGGCAGGGGCCAGAGCTCCACCCAGAGCCATGATCAGCAGCAGTAAGCCGATGCGTGGATGTTGGCGATGAAGATGACTTTGTTCTTCTGCACCGGCACGCAGAGCCTGGGCCGGAATGGCACGACTGGTTTCCCAGGCGGGTAAAAAGGCCCCTATCAGTGCGGCACCCATCCCCGCCCCAAAAAATATACTCATGAGTAATGGATGCCAATGTAATTGCAGGGCAGCGCTGCTGAAATATCCTGCGCCCAGGTCTCCGCCGAGATGCATCAGAGCCAATCCGGCAGTCATAACCCCCAGTGGTAATCCTAGCAGCGCACCGGGCACGCCGAGCACCACGCCCTGCAGCATGACTGCCATAATGATTTCGCGCCGACGCAAACCCAATACCCGCAAAAGTGCCAGTTGCTGGCGCTGGCGCACGACCCCCATGGCGAGTGTGGCATACACCAGAAACGCCCCGGTAAATAACGCCACCAGAGAGAGTACCAGCAGATTGACGCGATAGGCTCTTGAAGCATCAGCCGCTACCCGACCCTGCTGGGCGGGACTTTCGAGAAGCGCTCCGGGGGGCAGTAGTGGCCGCCACTGCTTTTCAAAAGCCTGATTGCTGATTCCGGGTTGCAGGCGCAAATCGACCTGATTGATTTCATTTCCACGGCCCCATAACCATTGCACCGCAGCAATATCCATGACACCCATTACTCCTACGCCCGGAACATCAGGAAGGGTGCCGATCACCTTGAGGCGGCGCGGTATTCCGTCCGCATTGACAGTAATGAAATCGCCTGTGTGAACATTCAACTTCTGCATAGCCGGGGAACTCAGGGCAATATTCAGCGGGTCCAGCAGGGCCAGCGGGCTGCGCAGATTCAGGGGGATCAGGGGTTGCCCCATCCTGGCGGCCTGAAAGGCATCGATTCCCAGAATCTGAAGGGGTTGTTGGTGTGCGGGTTGAATGAGGATCGCCTGCAAATGGATTTCGGGCGCCGCTATCGCTACATTTGGCGCCATGCTCAGGCGTGCATACCAGGCGTTATTAAAACCTGGACCCGGAGCGCTGAGGGTCAGATCTGCCTGACCCGCCATATGGCGAAGTCCCGCCGAAAAATCACTGACCGCCTGCACATTGATGAGCGCAATGGCCAACCCCAAAGCCACCCCCAAGGCAATGCCGATCATGGCCAGAACGGTAGCACCCGGACGTTGTCGCAGGGGGCGCCAGACTGCAGCCCGCCAAGGAATTCGCATCATCACAGGGCGTGGAATCCCTGGGCATCAAAGTGCAGTTTGCGCTGCGCCTGGTTAGCTGCAGCCTCAGAATGGGTGACCAGCAGTACAGCCGGTCCCTCCGCTTCCAGTGCGGTGTAGAGCAAATTCATGACCGATTCGGCAGATTCTGCATCCAGGCTGCCCGTTGGTTCATCAGCCAGAATCAGGGAAGGACGATGCACAATCGCCCGGGCAACGGCGACTCTTTGCATTTCGCCGCCAGAAAGCTCCCTGGGCCAGGCCTGCAGCTTTCCGTCAATGCCCAACTGTTCGGCAAGATGCTGAATACGCTGGGGAAGGTCCTTGCGTGGCAGACCGTTGAGACGCCAGGGCAGGGCGATGTTTTCGGTAACATTCAATTGCGGAATCAGGTGAAAGGCCTGAAACACAAAACCCATATGACGGCGGCGGAGCAGGGTGCGGCTGTCATCATCCATGGTGTTGAGTGCCTGATTCCGAAAATGCATTTGTCCGCCATCCGGTCGTTCCAGGCCAGCGATAATGTTCAGAAGGGTGCTTTTACCGACGCCGCTTTCTCCCATGATGGCCACAAAATCTCCCGCACTCACCTCCAAACTGGCTTCACGGAACAAACATTTGTCATTATTGCCGGGGAGTCGTTTGGCTAAATCCTTCAAGACCAGAAGTGCGGTCACTGGAAATTTCTCCATTGTCAGGGACGAATAAGTTACCACAAGCTGTGGAATAATTGTCAGACGCTCAAAATCCGGGAAAATTCGTTTGTCGGTAGACTTTGACCTCAGACCAGACAACAGGGTATTATCCGCCTACCGGAGAGATGGCCGAGCGGCTGAAGGCGCTCCCCTGCTAAGGGAGTATGGGGCTAAACACTCCATCGAGGGTTCGAATCCCTCTCTCTCCGCCACACATTGCTAATAAGCCCCTGATTTTTAGTGGCTTTAATTTTTCCAGCTTGGCCGCGTCTTTCTTTTCGTCTTACTTTGGGTGTTCGGCGCATTGATATGGTGCTGCAACTGGCAAACAGGCAAATCAAAGCCCCAGTGCCGAATTCTTCATTGAACGGAAACCGCAAAGAATTGTCCACTAAGAGGACGGGAAGTTACCGTTTTTCTACCAATCGTGCCAATGGGTTCAACCTGGAAAGCAGCAGATATATTATGAGCGAAGATTCGCATTATGCCGAAGCACGGGCATTACTCAAACTTCTTTTGATCAGTGGTGCTATAACATTGAGTAGCGCTGCCATCTTGGTAGTGGCATGGTGGTGCTGGAAGTAAAATCACAGAAAGCCCACCATGATACTTGAATGACAGATCACTACACTGTGGGCAGACAGCGACCTGCACCTTCAGCCTTTTCTCGAAGGCATCTTCACCATCGTCGGCCATCTGCCCGGCGATCATGCCCAAAGCGGCACCACCCAGACCCGTTAAACCCCCCATACGAATGCCATGCGCTCCCATATCCTGCATGGGTGTCTGACAGTATGGAATCCAAACATGATGGTGCTCCTTTTTTGCTGGTCTGCGGAAAAGTGTCGGTAATCGGGAAATGAATTTTGATGGCAATTCATGACTATGGCTTGACCATAACTTGATTCTACTGCAGTATCGTTGATTACAATCCTTTGTAATGCAGATGTCCAGAAACTTGCTACTTGCATACCGTTTATATCGTGCTATCCTTTCACACACCTTCAATTTGAAAGAAGATCAAACCTGCCAGCGCCGTCCGGTGCCTAGAGTTTGGGATTATCCCATATGAAACACACTAAATGACCTCCACCCAAAGCGCTGTAACAATCTGAGACAGAGGAGCTATCTCCCATGAGCGATGCTATTACGTATGTGTCTGATGACAGTTTTGAAACCGATGTGCTGCAATGTTCCAAGCCGGTTCTGGTTGATTTTTGGGCTGAGTGGTGCGGCCCTTGCAAAATGATTGCACCCATTCTTGAAGAAGTTGCCGTTGAATATGCTGACAAATTACAAATTGCCAAATTCAATATCGACGAAAATCCCAACACCCCCCCTCAGTATGGTATTCGTGGTATTCCCACCTTGTTGCTGTTCAAAAATGGAAAGCTGGAAGCAACGAAAGTCGGAGCCTTGAGTAAAGCCCAACTGACGGCATTTCTGGATAGCCAACTTTGAATACACCACGTCCCCGCCGTAAATCACCCCGTACACCCAAGTCTTTTCCCAACGAAGATATTCTTCTTGAAGAAGAAGAGATTCTGCTGACGCCAAATCCTGGCGCTACAGCCATGAACCTGACAGATTTAAAAAGGAAAACTGCTGCTGAGTTGGCCGTTATCTGCCAGGAAATGGGGTTGGACGGTACCGCTCGCCAGAAAAAGCAGGAAATTATTTTCAATATCCTGAAGGCGCATGCCCGTAATGGCGATGCTATTTATGGCGAGGGCGTGCTGGAAATTTTGCAGGATGGCTTTGGTTTTCTGCGTGCAGCTTCCGGCTCATACATGGCCGGACCCGATGATATTTATGTTTCTCCTTCGCAAATTCGGCGTTTTCACCTGCAGACGGGTGATACGGTGTCCGGGCAAATTCGTCCTCCCAAGGAAGGGGAGCGCTATTTTGCCCTCCTTAAAGTGGAGAGCATTAATTTTGAATCGCCTGAAGCGACCCGCAACAAGGTCAATTTTGATGATTTGACTCCCTTGTTTCCCGATGAACCTTTGCGTCTGGAATATGATGCTGTGGCTTACGGTGAAGTGGCACCACGCATTATTGACCTGGTTTCGCCCATTGGTAAGGGGCAGCGTGGTTTGATTGTGGCGCCGCCCAAAACCGGTAAAACCGTATTACTCCAGCAAATTGCTCACGCCATTACTGCCAATCATCCTGAATGCTATTTGATTGTGCTGCTGATTGATGAACGCCCGGAAGAAGTGACCGATATGCAACGCTCGGTGAAAGGCGAGGTGGTTTCTTCAACTTTTGATGAACCCGCAACCCGGCATACCCAGGTTGCTGAAATTGTTCTTGAAAAAGCCAAGCGGCTGGTAGAGCACAAGCACGATGTGGTAATTCTGCTCGATTCCATTACACGCTTGGCCAGAGCCTTCAATACGGTTGTTCCATCTTCCGGCAAGGTGTTGACGGGTGGTGTGGATGCCAATGCCCTGCAGAAGCCCAAACGCTTTTTTGGCGCCGCCCGAAATATTGAAGAGGGTGGTAGTCTGACTATTATCGCTACGGCTTTGGTGGAAACCGGCTCGAAAATGGACGAAGTGATTTTTGAGGAGTTCAAGGGCACCGGTAATATGGAAGTCCATCTGGATCGCCGTCTGGCCGAGAAGCGCACTTATCCGGCCATCAATCTCAACAAATCCGGAACCCGTCGGGAAGAATTGCTGGTACCTGCCGATTTGCTCAGCAAAATGTGGGTATTGCGCAAGTTGCTGGCGCCTATGGATTCTTTGGAGTCCATGGAGTTTCTGCTCGACAAGGTGCGCGCCACCAAAAACAATGCGGAATTTTTTGATTCCATGAATCGCTGAGGATTGGCTGGACGTTTGCCCCCTCTATCCCTATAATTCGCCACTTTGTATTCAGGCCCGAGAGTAGCTCAACTATGAAATCCGAAATCCATCCCAAGTACGAAGAAATCACTGTGACCTGCAGTTGCGGAAATGTGTTTAAAACCCGTTCTACGGCCAATCGTGATCTTCACATTGATCTTTGTTCCGAATGCCATCCTTTTTATACCGGCAAGCAGCGCAATGTTTCTGCTGCGGGTCAGGTTGAGAAGTTCCGCAAGCGTTACGGCGGCGGTCAGTAAGTATCCATGGAACAGGCTGAAGCCCAGGCAGAATTGCGACGGCGGGCGCTGGATTACCACGCCCAAAGTCCTGCCGGTAAACTTTCAGTCATACCTAGCAAGCCCTGTAAAAGTCAGGATGATTTATCTCTTGCCTATACCCCTGGGGTTGCGGCACCGGTACGGGAAATTGCTGCTGACCCGGAAAAAGCCTACGACTATACGGGCAAGGGTAATCTGGTTGCCGTAGTCAGCAATGGTACGGCGGTTCTTGGACTGGGTAATGTCGGGACACTGGCGGGTAAGCCGGTCATGGAAGGCAAGGCTTTGCTTTTCAAGCATTTTGCGGACATCAATGCCTTTGATATTGAAGTACAGGCCCGCGATGCGGAACATCTGATTGACGTTGTGGCGGCGATTGCTCCGGGTTTTGGCGGCATCAACCTGGAAGATATTGCGGCGCCCATGTGTTTTCAGGTGGAAGAAGCCCTGCAAAAAATGTTGGACATTCCGGTTTTTCACGATGATCAGCATGGCACTGCCGTTATTGTCGCCGCTGCTTTGCAAAATGCACTGGAATTGCAGGGTAAGGTCTTTAAGGGCGTTAAAGTGGCCATTGTTGGAGCCGGTGCGGCGGGTCTGGCCATTGCAAAGATGCTGCGCGCTCTTGGTGTTGAGGCGGTGTATTTGAGTGATGTGCATGGCGTGCTGCATGCAGGCCGCAGCGACCTGACGCACTGGCACCAGCCCTTTGCTACGGCACCTGCGCATTGGACCCTGATGGATATGCTGGCGGATGCCGATGCGGTCATCGGCGTTTCAGTACGCGGTGCCATTCCCGAAGCGGCTTTGTCCGGACTGGCTGCAAAGCCGGTGATATTTGCCCTGGCGAATCCTGACCCGGAAATTGATCCCGTTGCCGTAAAACGCTTGCGTCCAGATGCCATCATGGCGACCGGGCGTTCGGATATGCCCAATCAGGTGAATAATGTCCTGGGTTTTCCGTTTTTATTTCGGGGTGCCCTGGATTGTCGCGCAAGTCAGATTAATCAGGAAATGCTGCTGGCCGCTGTCGATGCGCTGGCGCGTTTGGCCCGGGAGCCCGTTCCTGAAGAAGTTCAACAAGCCTATGGTTTTTCAGGGACTGACGGACTGAGCTTTGGGCCTGAATATTTCATTCCCAAGCCCCTTGACCCGCGCCTGCGACAATGGGTGGCGGGTGCAGTGAGTGCAGCCGCGCGCAAAAGCGGCGTCTCCCGTCTCTAGGCAAGCATGCGCCTCGCGGATCTGACGGTTCGCGATTTGCGACTTGCCCTCGGGCAACTTCTCGCTGCCCTTGTTTTTTTTGCATTAGTCTGGAAAATCCTCGCACCTTTCCTGCCTGCTATTGTCTGGGCTGCCATTCTGGTTTACGCAACGTGGCCTTTGGCAAAGCCCATGCGCCGTCACTGGCCACCCCTGCTGGCCGCCTGCGGAGCGACATTCATGCTGGCGCTGATTTTCATTCTCCCTGTTCTGTTTCTTAGCATGACCCTGGGTACAGAGTTGCATCATGTGCTGACAGAACTCAGTCAGCAGGATGCCCATATCCTGATAAGCACTCAATGGACTCATAGCGGCTGGATAAAGAACCTGCTTGAACAAATACCGTCTTCCTGGAAAGCGCAGTTTCGGCCGGGGGCTTTGTCTCCAGATTTGTCCGCCTGGGCGGGGCATATCGGAATGCTGGCAGGCGGGATTGGTCGCTTTGCCGCCCTGCTGGTGTTGGTCCTCATTACGGCGTTTTTCTTTTACCGTTACGGACTGGAACTGCTTGATCAGCTGCGGCGTATGGTCCATCAGGTTCTGGGTCAGCGGGGGGATAACTATCTGCAAACCGTGGCCAACACCATTCGCGCTGTCATTTACGGAATTCTGGCGACGGCCCTGGCTCAGGGTGCCCTTGCGGGATTGGGCTATTGGGCAGCAGGATTACCTGCCCCGGTGTTGCTTGCCGTAATAACGCTGTTATTTTCTTTTTTACCATTTGGTACGCCCCTGGTGTGGGGGGCTGCCAGTATCTGGCTGCTGGTCCATGGACAAATCGCTGCGGGTGTGGGGCTGGCACTTTGGGGGGCTCTGGTGGTGAGCTGGATTGATAATCTGATCCGGCCACTGGTGATTTCCAGCGCAGTGCATATTCCTTTTCTGCTCGTCCTGTTTGGGGTGCTGGGTGGCATTCTGACATTTGGTCTGCTTGGATTATTTCTGGGGCCGGTCATCCTCGCCGTCCTGCTCGCCATCTGGCGGGAATGGTTGCAACCCCCACCGTCTGCTGAAACCTGAATTTCTGAGGTGGGACAGCTTGGCCTGTCGGGCGCTTGGTTCTATACTCCTCAGACCAACCAGACGGTCGGCCACTATGCTTTCCGGCTGCCGCTCCGCTTTCTGGCCGCGTTAAAAACGTCGGCCTCCTGAATACAGCACGAGGTTTACATGCGCTCAGATATGATCAAAAAAGGTTTTGAACGGACCCCTCATCGTTCCCTCTTGAAGGCTTGCGGGGTCACGGACAGTGACATGGATAAGCCCTTCATCGGTGTGGCGAACTCCTATATTGATATCATTCCCGGCCATGTGCATTTGCAGGAGTTCGGGCGCATCGTCAAGGAAAATATTCGGGCGGCAGGCGGTATTCCTTTTGAATTCAATACTATAGGCGTGGATGATGGCATCATTATGGGGCATGATGGCATGCGTTATTCATTGCCGAGCCGGGAGTTGATTGCGGACTCCAT